>NZ_CP039846.2:2282500-2502500 GCF_009914215.2 Acetobacter pasteurianus
ATAAGCTGTGGGGAGCCGCGAGCAGGCATTGATCCGCAGATTTCCGAATGGGGCAACCCACCCAGCGATGGGTATCGTGATCTGAATACATAGGGTTACGAGGCGAACCCGGGGAACTGAAACATCTCAGTACCTGGAGGAAAAGACATCAATTGAGATTCTGCTAGTAGTGGCGAGCGAACGCGGAACAGGCCAGTCATTTTTGAAGAAGAAGCAGAACAGTCTGGAAAGGCTGACCATAGTGGGTGACAGTCCCGTATGTGTAGTGTCTTTGGAAATGCTTGAGTAGGGCGGGGCACGTGAAACCCTGTCTGAACATGGGGGGACCACCCTCCAAGCCTAAATACTCCCTAGTGACCGATAGCGAACAAGTACCGTGAGGGAAAGGTGAAAAGCACCCCGACGAGGGGAGTGAAAGAGACCTGAAACCGGATGCCTACAAGCAGTCGGAGCCTCTTATGGGGTGACGGCGTACCTTTTGTATAATGGGTCAGCGAGTTTCTGTTTGCAGCGAGCTTAAGCCGTTAGGTGTAGGCGTAGCGAAAGCGAGTCTGAATAGGGCGCATAGTTGCTGGCAGAAGACCCGAAACCGAGTGATCTAGCCATGGCCAGGCTGAAGGTGCGGTAACACGCACTGGAGGGCCGAACCCACGCCTGTTGAAAAAGTCGGGGATGAGCTGTGGCTAGGGGTGAAAGGCCAATCAAACTCGGAGATAGCTGGTTCTCCGCGAAATCTATTGAGGTAGACCGTCAGGTGGTTACCCCGGGGGGTAGAGCACTGGATGGGCTAGGGGGGCCCAAAGCCTTACCAAACCCAACCAAACTCCGAATACCCGGAAGTATAGCCTGGCAGACAGACAGTGGGTGCTAAGGTCCATTGTCGAGAGGGAAACAGCCCAGACCACCAGCTAAGGCCCCCAAATCGTGGCTAAGTGGGAAAGGATGTGGGGATTCCATAACAACCAGGAGGTTGGCTTAGAAGCAGCCATCCTTTAAAGAAAGCGTAATAGCTCACTGGTCTAATAGAAACCCTGCGCCGAAAATGTAACGGGGCTCAAGCCACGTGCCGAAGCTGTGGGTGCATATCTATGATATGCGCGGTAGCGGAGCGTTCCGTAAGTCAGTGAAGGAGACGGGGTGACCCTCTCTGGAGATATCGGAAGTGCGAATGCTGACATGAGTAGCGACAAACAGTGCGAGAAACACTGTCGCCGAAAGTCCAAGGGTTCCTGCGCAAGGTTAATCCACGCAGGGTTAGTCGGCCCCTAAGGCGAGGGCGAGAGCCGTAGTCGATGGGAAACAGGTGAATATTCCTGTACCTGCCAGAAGTGACGAATGCGATATGTTGTCAGGTCTTAACGGATTGATCTGGCTTTTGGAGCATTCCAGGAAATAGCTCTGGCGTATAGACCGTACCCGAAACCGACACAGGTGGACTGGTAGAGAATACCAAGGCGCTTGAGAGAACGATGCTGAAGGAACTAGGCAAATTGCTCGTGTAACTTCGGGATAAGCGAGACCCGTTGGTGGGCAACCATTGGCGGGTGGCACAGACCAGGGGGTAGCGACTGTTTATTAAAAACACAGGACTCTGCGAAGTCGAAAGACGACGTATAGGGTCTGACGCCTGCCCGGTGCCGGAAGGTTAAGAGGAGGTGTGAGAGCACTGAATTGAAGCCCCGGTAAACGGCGGCCGTAACTATAACGGTCCTAAGGTAGCGAAATTCCTTGTCGGGTAAGTTCCGACCTGCACGAATGGCGTAACGACTTCCCCGCTGTCTCCAGCATCGGCTCAGCGAAATTGAATTCCCCGTGAAGATGCGGGGTATCCGCGGTCAGACGGAAAGACCCTATGAACCTTTACTGCAGCTTTACAGTGGCATCAGAGACATTCTGTGTAGGATAGGTGGGAGGCTTTGAAGCAGGGGCGCCAGTTCCTGTGGAGCCATCCTTGAAATACCACCCTGAATTTTTCTGATGTCTAACCGTGGTCAGTTAGCCTGATCCGGGACCCTGTATGGTGGGCAGTTTGACTGGGGCGGTCGCCTCCCAAAGTGTAACGGAGGCGCGCGATGGTGGGCTCAGGCCGGTCGGAAACCGGCTGTTGAGTGCAATGGCATAAGCCCGCCTGACTGCGAGAGTGACAGCTCGAGCAGAGACGAAAGTCGGCCATAGTGATCCGGTGGTCCCGCGTGGAAGGGCCATCGCTCAACGGATAAAAGGTACTCTAGGGATAACAGGCTGATCTCCCCCAAGAGTCCACATCGACGGGGAGGTTTGGCACCTCGATGTCGGCTCATCACATCCTGGGGCTGGAGCAGGTCCCAAGGGTTCGGCTGTTCGCCGATTAAAGTGGTACGTGAGCTGGGTTTAGAACGTCGTGAGACAGTTCGGTCCCTATCTGCCGTGGATGTTGGAGACTTGAGAGGATTTGTCCCTAGTACGAGAGGACCGGGATGAACATACCTCTGGTGCACCGGTTGTCGCGCCAGCGGCACCGCCGGGTAGCTAAGTATGGAAGGGATAACCGCTGAAAGCATCTAAGCGGGAAACCCACCTCAAAACTAGGTCTCCCTGAGGGTCGTGGTAGACCACCACGTTAATAGGCCAGGTGTGAAAGCGCGGTAACGCGTGCAGCTAACTGGTCCTAATCACCCAATAGGCTCACTCTCTTACTGTCCCCTTAAAAGGACAGCCCGTGCACAGAAATCATCCATATATCGCCTACTTCTTCATAACCAACCGTCCTCCACACACCCCTTACAGGGTGGACTGGATGACCTGGTGGCCATGGCGGGGAGAGATCCACCCGATCCCATCCCGAACTCGGCCGTGAAAACCCCCAGCGCCTATGATACTGTGGCTTAAGCCACGGGAAAGTCGGTCGCCGCCAGGTCTTCCAATCCACCCTACCCAAATCTTACCCATACAAATTTCAACACACTTACAACCGCGGGGTGGAGCAGCCCGGTAGCTCGTCAGGCTCATAACCTGAAGGCCGCAGGTTCAAATCCTGCCCCCGCAACCATCTGAACTTGCGATCTTGGATCAAAGCGTGAATGCATACCAGCGTTCGCGCTTTTTTGCGTTCCAGACGCAATCGTTAGAATGCTGGCGAGATCGCCACGCACGTCAATTCGCATGCCATCATCAGACGGGGTGAGGATAATGGCTTCAATCAGCGAGCGCACAATCTCCGCAGCCTCCTGACGCTGGGTCTCCAGTTCAGAATTGAGAGCTTCATGCAGGCGGAAGATCTGCTCACGATAAACGCCGGCCATCTCCGGGTGAAGCAGGGGAGGCGGGGCTTTGGAACCGGCCAGAAGAGCCTCGAGTTCTGTCCTGCGGGTTTCAAGCTTCAGGCTCTGCTGAGCAAGGCTCTCCTTGCTCACCTGATCTTCCAGATACAGATCGAGAAGCTTCTCCTGTTTGTCCTTTACCTTCGAGAGTTCTGCCTGAACTGCCGTGATGTCGACAGCACCTTGCAGACGCTGGCGGTTCACCTCTTTGGTGAATTCGTCGCAGAACAGTCTGAAAAGTTCCGGGTTCAGTAGACGATGTCGCAGGGCATCCAGTACCCGATCTTCCAGAACATCGCGCCGGATGTTCTGAAGATTGGCGCAGATACCCTTGTTGCGGGCGTTCGAACAGCCAAGCAGGTGTTTCGAGATCATGCTGTAACCCCCCTGACAGCAGCCACACCTCAGCAAGCCCGAGAACAGATATTTTGGACGGCGTCTTGCGCGGAAATGGTCGTGACTGTGACCGGCTCTGATATCCGGGCTGGCTTCAAGGGTTTTCTGGCGGGCCTTGACTGCATCCCACAGATCCTGATCAATAATCCGCAGGTCCGGCACGTCCCGTATGACCCAGGCGGCTTCGGGGTTGAGGCGGGAGACGCGTTTGCCGGTCTTCGGATCCTTGAGGTAATGCAACCGGTTCCACACCAACCTACCGATATATATCTCGTTATTCAGAATACCGGTGCCGCGCGTTCGATTGCCGTTGATCGTGGAAAATCCCCATGCGCCACCGGTCGGGCAGGGGACATGATCCTCATTAAGGGACACGGCAATCTTTTTCGCGGATTTTCCGGCGGCATAGTCCTGAAAAATGCGGCGGACAATCACGGCCTGAGCGTCATTGATGACACGTGCGCCGCGCATGACATTGCCATGTCCGTCTGTTTCTGCGACCACATCATAACCATAGGCATTGCCGCCACCGGACTTGCCCTGTTCCACGCGTCCACGCACACCACGATGGGTCTTCTCCGCCAAATCCTTCAGGAACAGCGCGTTCATGGTGCCTTTGAGACCGATATGAAGAGGGGTGATTTCTCCCTCGGAAAGGGTAAAGACCCGCACACCCATGAACTGAAGGTTTTTAAACAGGGTGGCGACATCGGCCTGATCGCGTGAGAGACGGTCCAGAGCCTCGGTCAGAATGACTGTAAAGTGCCCCTGCTGCGCATCAGCGATCAGGGCCTGAATACCGGAGCGGAACAGAGAGGCGCCAGAGACGGCATGATCCGTATAACCCCGGACGATCGGCCAGCCCTGTTTTTCCGCGTAGGCGCGGCATATCCGGAGTTGATCCTCAATTGAGGCATCCCGCTGATTGTCTGAGGAATAACGGGCGTACAGGGCAACTTTCATCATGGACGGTCTCTCGGGTTCCTGTGAGAGACTGGCCGCAGATGGACTCCCCGAAAAGAGGCGTGTGGTTGCGCAGGCACCAGTCAGATAGCGGCATGTCATGTCAGGGAAAATGGTGAGGCGGCCAACAGATCGATCACTATAAGGGCCGCGTATGCGTGAGGGTCCCTGATGCTCTTTGTGTGAGCACTGCATTACACCGGTTGACTGTGCCCGATCCACAGCGTTGTGGGCAAGATAAATTTCAGACTTTCCGTTCTGATGCGGTTGCGTTCTGGAGTGCATTCGAAGGGAGGCTCGAGAGGACATGGGCGCGTGCAGCCTGCCGCGCCAGACGTGTGACAAGTTCCTGTAATGCCCGTGCCATTTTTTGTGCGGGCGGTGTCTGACATCCCTGTGTCTCCTCCAGGTCCTGAAACGATAGTCTGCTGCTCATGACATATCCCCTTGTGTGCCAATGAGCAGAAACTTTCAGATTCCGGGAAGAGGGTGGAGGCTTAAATGATTTAGCCTTCACCCGTTCCGGTTTCTGGTTTTTTGGTATTGGAATCCCGATAGCTTTGAAGCGCCTTGAGAAGGGGATCGGGCAGAGGTGCAAGAGGCAGGGCGAATGCCCCTGAGGCGCAGGAGCGAGACGCGGCACTTTCCTGCGTCTGATCCATTGTGGTGGGCATTGCTGTCACGGCGTACGCCTCAGGGACATCACTTTCGATCTCGGGTGTTGTCGCCGGATCAAGCAATCTGTTCTGCGCTTTGCGAGAGCCGTGCTGCAGTCCCCAGTTCCGAAACCAGCGGGTGTAAGACAGGGTTCGCCTGGCAATATCGAGATCTTCCGGAGTGTCCATGAAGCTATGTCCGGGACGGTAGTCCCGACCGCTCTGCTCATGTGAACCGGTCCATGCAGAAAGAGGATGAGAGGGAAGATAACGTCCACACCAGATCACGTCCATGGCTGCGAGAAGAGGAAGAACGGAAGCATAGGATGCTTTGAGCGTTTTGAATGTCGCCAGGCTGAGCGTGTGTTTTCGGGATTTTTTACCAGTGTTTTTCTGTGTTGATCCTTCCCGAAACTCACAGGGTGGCACAAGCAGATCTTCGGCGCCGTGCGTCTCGTTCAACGCGTGCAGACAACGTTGCAGCGAGAGGGGAAGCTCGGGATGATATATGTATTGTCGTGCCGCGATGTGGAGCGCCCGGCCCAGAATGCCACGCGGCGTACCGGTTATCAGGGTGCGATCTTGCACGTAATTGCAAAATTCATAGCGCGGTGTGGTCGAACCAGAACGTTCGTAAGCTTCGCGAATTTGACGCTGCAAGTTCCAAATCTGTTCTTCATGAAAAAAGACAGCCAGAGCCTGCGTCATGTCGCCAGAAACAGGTTTGGGCATGCGATCTGTCTGAAGAGAGGGATTTCGGGAGCCTGAGGCCAGAATGAGGTTTTGCAGTTCTGGGCTCAAGGCGTTGGAAAGGGCGTCGATAAAAGCGGCGAAGGTCGCAGTCTGGTGTCCGCGGGGTGGATTCTGGATACGCAAGCGTAACCTGTGCTCCAAAAACATGATCTGCAAGTCTGTCGGAGTGATTTCAGAGCGCGCGCCATGACTTTTTTCCGGATCACATTGATCAGGTGGCATTGCAGCTTGAGGTTAAGAGCCGGATCGTTTTGTTCAAATTCCAAGGTATTCAAGAGGTTTATCCATCATTTTACAAGTAAATATAAGAAGTACCTTGTGTAAAAATATCCAGACACGGAATACACCTGAAGAAATATATTTCTGATTTTATCAGAAAAAATCTTCTATACATGACGTTTACGATAAAACGCCAAAATCGCCAAATCCGAACGATATATGCACGAAGTGGACGAAAACAGGACAAAAACACGATAAATCGCAAAAAGTACCGTTTTTAGCGATTTAGGTGTCGAAATCGGGGTTTTGAGACAAAAAACGCGACAAAACTGCATACACGACATTTTGGTCGCATTTTCGGTCATTGAGTGCGGTAACGGGAGTTTTTGCACAAAAACCCCCGATTTCGACACTTTTGGCTATAGAAATCGGACACTTGCCACAAAATTGACACATTTCCTCGATTTCGACACTTATTGCACAAAAATCCCCGATTTCGACACTTTTTGACATAGAAATCGGGCAGATAGCGTCATACATGCAGAAAAGCGCCGAAAACACGACCAAAAGTGTCGATGCTCGATTTCGACACTTATTGCACAAAAATCCCCGATTTCGACACTTTTTGACATGGAAATCGGGCAGATAGCGTCATACATGGAGACAAAGTCCCGAAAACATGACCAAAAGTGTCGATGCTCGATTTCGACACTTATTGCACAAAAAACTCCGATTTCGACACTTTTTGACATGGAAATCGGGCAGATAGCGTCATACATGCAGAAAAGCGCCGAAAACACGACCAAAATGCAAGAGTTCAAAGGGGGTATGTCAGTGAGGCCATTTTTGCCCCCAAAACACCCCAAAATCGACCTCCAGAACACCCCCTCCAACACGACACTGGTAGAAAGAGAGAGAAGCACCACAAAACAAACATACCATAAAACCCATCAGGATCGCCGTAGAGACGTGGAAGCGCCATTTAAGCTAAGAGGAACCAGAAAAACGCCAAAACCCACTCAGGAGGCAATCCTGATGATTTTCTGTACAAGAGCCTTGCAAAAGAGACGCATATCATCATGAAAAGTGGAAAAAAATGCAGAAAAAAATAAAATTACAAAATAGAATGATGATATGTAATAAAATTTCAATGATTAAAAAAAGTGGCACGATACCGTGTTTTTGGTGCAAGCACCGAAAAACACTTCTACCGATTGCGCGCCTGACGGCACCCAATCGGATCGCGAGACACCCCGCTCGCAGCGCGAAAAGCATTACAAATGAATACCTTATCGCAAAATATGTCGGGCAAGCACTCATCCCAAACAACAAAAAAAACTGCCGAAACACCGAGAATGATCTGTCATAAAAAATGCCCTTCCACTGCACGCGTTGCAAAAACTCTCAAAAAATAATTATCGAAATCGGAATAGGGCCGAAATCGAAACGAAAAATTTTGCATGTCCGGTGATAGAGGGTCTTGTCGATGGCAGAGGCGGGATGTGCGTGTAAAATTAACATTTCCACGGATTTGAGAGAGGCTTCATTTTCGAAATATGCCAGATGACGCAACAACGCGTTCAAATGTGTCGCTGAGAAACATGTATATTCTGCACAACATATCCGGTAAATCTGGTTTTTCAGGACTTGATTTTTAGAAAAAGATCGCAGGACAGGTTTTTCCAAACGGTTGCGGTCGTCTGAATATCCCTTTCCGGGCCGGAAACAGCCGATAAGGTGCACTTTGAGAATTACTGCAAAGCACTTCGTCTATACTTGTGGGCGGGAAAACTTGCGCGTCTGTCTCAACTGTGTTTTTGCGCGTGTTGCGGCGAGCAGATGGCAGCGTAAACGTGCGCATCATGGTGTCAGATATCCAGATTTTCTGGTGGCTTGCTGGTTGCATCGCTCATTACGCACGGTACGTGGACTCTCAGAAGCCTGTGACGCCTGCTCAGGAGAGAGCGTTCCCACGGAACTGTTCTGTCTGAAGCCGCATGTTTTCATAAATGCATCGGGATTTGGAAGTTTACGAGGCTGCTCTGCCTGCCTCCCCAGAAAAGGAAGGCCCCTCAGGGGCCGGTTTCCTTCGTGAACTCCAATTCAGGATTATAGACATGGCGACGCTTTTGACAAAATTCCGTGCTCTCGGGTCAACTTTTTCCCCGTTTTACCCAACGGAGCATGATCTTCAGGTGTATAAACGTCTGACCGAAGAACTGGGGGCCCCACCCAATGCCCATATCTGCCGCTTTCTTGGGGCGGAAGGGCAACATCTTGTCTTTCTGGGAGATAGCGGTACGCGCGAATGGGCTCGCGTGCAGCGTCTTGCAGCGCAGCGCTGGCCCGGTCTGCCTCATCCCGGCCTTGTCGCCAGAGACGGGAAGACCATGGACTCCCTGCCTGAACGCATTGTCTATGACATGCTGCGGGGGCTTTTGCGCCGTCATATGAAGCTGGATGTGCATCAGCCCATCCTCCAGCAGGCTGGTGATTACCGTGCCGACATGACACTGAGAAAAGGCAAGGCCTCTCTCTTCATCGAGGTTGTCGGGTGCTGCGGATCTGATCGTATCACGCGCAACCAGAAGGAACAGGAATGGCTCCAGCGGTTTGATAAGCGCATGGCGTTTTACCGCGCACATGCGATTGCGCCCGTGTGTATCTGGCTGGATCAGTTTGCCCAACCCGGAACGCTGCGGAAGCTGTGCATCAATCTGGTGGATGCAATTGCGCTTGAGGGAGCCCGATCATGAACAACATGACACAGGCTTCCCAGAAGCTTCCGATCTGGAAACAGGGCACCATCCGGCTCATCGACATCGCACCGGGCGTGAGTGGGCGTTTTCGTCTCCGTCAGGGGCTGCCTGTCTCTCTGGCATGGTATGACATCCTCTTTCGTGAAGGACATATCCGCGTGGAAATCAATGGTCAGGTCTGTCACGGTCACCTCGAGGAGGTGCCGGGAGAGACGGGGGGATGCAGCCATGTCATCGATGACCGGCTGTTCAATGCGCTGTTCCCACACGGACAGACACTGCCTCTGTGTCTTGCAGGCTATAACATGGCGTTCCTGCACACCCTGCTCGGGGCGCCGTGGGATGAGCCGCCGTATCTGTTGTGTCTGTATAAAATGTCCCGCATGTTCGATTTGGGCAAAACGGGGGATTATACGCTGGCTGAAATCGCCGAGTATACGGATCCTGAAGTGCATGTTCCGTGGTATGAGAATGAAGCGCTGACACGCGTGGAACTCGGGCGCGTTGTGCTGCGCAAACTTCTTTCGATGTGCCGGCTGAACATGATGGTGGCGCTTTCTGGCGCCAAAGTGCCGCCTCCACCGACGTCAGAACCGTTTGGCAAGATCCGTGGGTGGCAGCAGATGGAAGGCGGGGTCTTTCGGGACTTCGAATAAACGCTCAGGCGAGCATCACGTCTGAGCGGTGAGGGGACTGCAAAGACATGCAGTCCCCTTTTATTTTTGAGACTTTACATGCAGGAGGCGTGAATACCAAAGAATACCCGGAGTATCGGGTTTTGTACCGTGAGGTACTATATTACTTCATGTCTTGAAGAAGCTTTCGAGGAGCATTGCCTCTCTCCCCATAAAAGGAAAAGCGTTGAACGCGTTTGTGTCATCGGGGCTCCCGTGTCACTGCGCGCGAGGCGTGTTTTCGTGTCTTTTGTGAGGATAACTTCTTTTCGAAGAGTATTTTCTCCATGTCAAATCAATTTCTCGTGAAACAGGACCCGCATCTCCTTGCTCATGAAGCTCTGCTGCAGATCCGCGATGCGCTGCTGCCAGCGCTGCAGGGCGTGCGCGATGGGAAAAACCACCATGTGGACGGGATCATCCTGCTGACGGAGCGTCTTGTAAAAGATCTTGATGCTGCCTGTGACGCGCTGGAGGCCGCATCGCGAAGCTGACACACTCCCGGTCTTCTGCCTGTTCTCAGGCAGAAGACTTTTCCGATTGGAGAAAAGGTTGTTATTTCGGAAAAGTTCGGGAAAGTAGTGGTTGTGGTTCTGCGTCATATTGATCTGCCGCAAAAGGCCGGCATTGAAAAGCTGACCGTTCTACTTGGACGGGCCGGATCGGCACGTGACGCCATCTATGCCATCGGAAGGGCAGTCGTTCGTAGTCTGGATTTACGTGACGATCAGTGCGGAGAGCAGAAGGTGACAGCCGCTCAGGTAATAAAATCACCTTCCTCGTGGTTCAATCGGGCCAGTCAGAAGCTTTCGACGCATGAAGCAACGGCACCCCAGTCAAATGGGCCAAAATCGCGAGGCCCACAGATTGGATAGAACACACTTTGCCTAATCAGTGCGATAACGGCGTATGATGCATTTTGCGTTATCTATCGCACGCTCCAGATCCTTATAATTTATGGGGGCAAACGTGGGCACTGGCTCCATGGGCCGGATGTCTACGTCCTCTTCTGGAGGATTGGTTTCCTGACTTTCGATTTTTCTCGGCCGTCCGCGTTTCCTGCCGGGTGTGGTCATTTTAAATGAGAGTGATATAAACCACAGTACTTTAAATTGAAATTGTGGGTTTGCGTTTAAAAGATGAATAACGATTATATTTCTCCGGATATCTTGAAGCATAATGATAATCAAGAGAGTTTTGATTTTTTAGGTGGGATTGGAAATACTCAAGAAAATCATCCTCATTTTCTTGGGAATTTGGATCAGGTCAGTGATACTGAAAAAAATGCATTCGTTGTCACACAGAAGATACTTGACAATGGATGGAACAAAATAGCTTCAACAATTGAGAAGTCGTTTGAGCATATTAACGGTCGTATTCAGGATGATGTGAATAAATACAGTAATTTGCATATTCATGACACTTCTTTAAATTTAGATAAAACGCATGATTTGCAATTCCTTTCGCCAGATAAAGCTCAATTTGTCGAACCCACTCCAACTATCAATCAAGAAGCCATCATGCCTCTGAATGCAATGGTAAGAAGCGTGGGGGGAAGCGGTTACGATGTGTATCAGCCAGCATATTCCAATCCTGCATGGGGAGTTGTTGGTGGGGCAATGGGAATTGCTGGTTTGTTTTTTGGGGGTTCCAACACACCGGGAAGTATTGCGCACAAAGCACGTGAACAATTTCATGATAAATCAGATTATGTTGGCGAACAAATATTAGGACGCCCGCTGACTGCGCAAGAAAGCAATCAATATGGTGATATTGTTTATGGTTGTGTGAAGCATGATACCCAGCATATGGGCCCCTACAATGGCCCCAAGCAGGGTTGGGATGATGCCATGCGACAGATTACGTTCGATTTGGCACATTCTCAGGAAACGACGAAACAATTAAATACAATTTATGAAAATACTTTAAATCAACCCATCAATAATACTGCGTTGCAGAATGATATTAACGCTCTTTCTGGTGAGCAGACATCATTAGCAGATATACGTAATGAGGTAGCCCATTCTCAAGTAGCTCAAAATTATATCCTGAGCGTTGTAAGCGGTGTTCAAGATAGGCAAGCTACAGTTAACACAGATTCTGGTTTTCTGACCTCGACCATGAATGACTTAGGAAATGGCACGAATACCATTACGAATGTACGAAATGGGTTGATTGGCTCTCAAGGGGAAGTAGGCGTTATCAACACGTATGAGCATGGTCTTTATAATGTTGATGCGGATCAGAATACAATCAACTGGGTCCGCGGTCAGCTTTACTCAGGAAAATCGATACAAGACGTACGCAATATCGATGCACATTCTAGCCGTGAGCAAGCGAATTTATTACAGATTGTTCATGACATTCAAGATCGGACAGGAAGTGTTAGTGGAGACGCGACTTATCTACAGCAAAATATGGATCGTTTAGGACAGAAGCAGGAAGTTGTCACAGATGTGCGAAATGGGTTGATTGGCTCTCAAGGGGAAGTGGGCGTTATCAACACATATGAGCATGGTCTTTATAATGTTGATGCAGATCAGAATACGATCAACTGGGTCCGTGGCCAGCTTTACTCAGGAAAATCGATACAAGATGTACGCAATATCGATGCACATTCTGGCCGTGAGCAAGAAACCCTGCTCCAGACACTACGGGATATTCAGTATCGTGCAGCTAGCGAAAGCACAGATGCGGGCTTTTTGACTACCAATATGAATGCGCTGGGGAGCGGGCAGACGACTCTGTCTGATATTCGTAATGGATTGATTTCTCTTCCAAACGAAGACTGGGCAATTAATTACAGTGAGCAGACACTTTTTGGTCATGATGCGGATCAGGCTACAAAGGACTGGGCACGTGCAGAGATGCGCAATGGAAAATCCATGCAGGATTTGCATCAGATAGAAGCACATTCTGACCGCGAGAAAGAAACCCTGCTCCAGACACTACGGGATATTCAGTATCGTGCAGCTAGTGAAAGCACCGATGCGAATTTTTTGACTACTAATATGAATGCGCTTGGGAACGGGCAGACGACTCTGTCTGATATTCGTAATGGATTGATTTCTCTTCCAAACGAAGACTGGGCAATTAATTACAGCGAGCAGACACTTTTTGGTCATGATGCGGATCAGGCCACAAAGGACTGGGCACGTGCAGAGATGCGCGATGGAAAATCCATGCAGGATTTGCATCAGATAGAAGCACACAATCAAGAATCCACAACAGAGCTGCAATCTGCTTATGCATTTGTGAATGGGCAGGCTATAGATAATGCGACTCTTGCTGGTTTTCAGAATGCCATGGGGAACGGTGAAAGCCGAGATGATGTTTTCAAACAAATCGTAAATTCTGCATCAGCTCAGTCTGTGATTGAGGATGTCTACGCTGATTGGGGACAACTCCCACCAGACAGCTCGGCACTCCAAACCGCGCGCACAGCGCTTTATAACCTCTCCTATGCATGGACCACGACCGTCCAGAACCAGACAGCAGCACAACTCGCTACAGAAGCCGCTGCCTATACTCCATCCACGTCTGTGTCATTTCAGGATATCGTTAACAACCTTGCAGCCTCACCAAATCAGGCCATCGGACTTGAAGCAAATCTGTTGACTAATCCGTATCTCGAATCAGGTGCTACTATTGATGAAACCCGCACCCTGATGATTGTTGGCGGAGTGAATTCCTTTGCTGCGTCAATTGATGAAGAGTCCGTTATTGTTGAGATCAAAGATTTACAACAAGATAACTCAAAAGTGTGCGACCCTGTTCAGTTTCGGAGCGCCAAATCAATTGTCACCAATATCAGCAACGCGAACGATATCAAGCCTGCCAATCAAACCTTTGATATTGTAAATGGTAAAAACTGGAGTCAATCTTATAAAGATAACGGAATTCAGTGGAAATCTGCCGGTGGCCGAAATGACGATCAGGGGCTTCCATACGAAGCTTGGGTGCAGAATCAGCTTAACCCGTCACATGATCCGAATGGCGTTGTTTGGCTTCAAGACGAAAAATCGAACTGGCGCACCTTTGATCATTGGGACGAAAAAGACGGTAATGCAATTAGTGATAAAACAATCGACCTGCAATTGCCATGGTATCAAAAAAACCCCACAGCAGTTGCTGCCCGTGTCATGGCGAGCGCTTATAAAATGGCAGGATATGATACAGACCAATCGAAAATTGGCTCCAATTCTTTCGTTTCTTTTCGCCAAAATCAAATTCAAATGTATACGCTCAAAATTGGTGTGCCCTATATTACTGACCCAGCAGAAATGACTCCAGAGCTGCAAAACGAATGGAAGGCCCTCTGCCGTGCCTATCACAGAGCTAACGACATCATTCCTAAACAAACAGGAAAGCCAATTTCAATCCAGATTGATACGGTGAGCTGATCATGACAGTGATAAGAGATAAAAGTTGTAGCATCCGTCGAACGGATAAATGGATTTCCATAGAGTCCGAAGAGGTATGGTATGGGATTTATTTTTCGCGGAGAGGTCATGTCATTCATGCGCCAAGAGACGTCACGCCTGAATGGATCGGACAGAATGTTCGTCTCGCTCTTCAAACCAGTGAGAGTTTCACTCCCATCGATGGAGGTTCTGTTAATGGGGACGCACTGATCGCCATGAAAGCAGCATCCAACGAACGTCGGCTAGCTTTCTGGGATGAAATTACAGCATCGTATGGTTACAAAAGCCGTGACGTGGCTTGGAAAAAATTTGATCTCGTATTTGGATCGTGGTGTTTTGATTTGACAAACGATATCACTTTGAAAAGTTCAAAAAGTTCCCGTGGTGGCGGACACTCGGCGTGGCCTACAAACCGAAATGAGGGTCGTGTTTTTTCTGTTCCGATCGATGCTCCTGACAAGGACATTGGAGAGGCAGTATTGAAAGCCTTTGCCAAGTGTGAAGGGCCAGGAAAATCTACTGAGCCACTGTTTCCTTGATCTCTGCCAAACCAAAATTTCCCAAGCTACAGGCAACTTTGATTGCGTGAGGTTTCCGAGGAATCTTGAGAGTTGTTTCAAACTCCTTGTCTTTCGCAATCAGATCAAACTGTTGGACATTATGAAATTGTGACTGTCAGGGTTTCGAGATGTTTTTCAGGAAACCGGAAAAGTTTTTATAAAGAATTTCAGAACCGTAAACATTCAGATGATCCTTGTCGCGATACAAGGGAATTCCATTTCTGACGGGGGAACAAGAGGTTAATTCTTCCGGACATATTTCTGAGAATGCATCAAACACATAAAGATTTTTGTGGTTTTCCTGAACATCTATCATAGCGTGCATGATGTCATTCAGGGGTTTTGCTTCGTCCTTTCGTTTGATGTCGCACGTCGTATTATTCGATTGGGATGGAGCGCAGTTATATAATGAATCAAATCTGAACATCGGGATGGGAGACATAATGATAACGGAGACATTTTTGGCCTCCAGATATGATGCGATCTTTCCGACTTGCTGCAGCCAGTTCTCGATATCCGGCAAAGGTTTGATCTCGCCGTCTCGGGTTAGAAAAATTCGTCCCAGAACAACGAAATCGCCACTTTTCATGCGTGCAAGAGCTGCATTCCAAAGCTTTTGACGCTCTGGAGAAGAAATACCACCTGAGGCTGGGAAGGGCTCACCAACCGTTTCAACAAGATGAATGCCGTAACCAGACTTCTGTTGCAGTTGGGAAAGTAGTCCCATCAAATGACCTGCGTGACTATCTCCCATGACTCAAAGAGTGGGAAGGTTTTTATTCGCCGGTGGAATTGTACATTTCTCCATCGTGTTACTATGTAGAGGGCGTTTGGGGAGTTCTACAGTACAGTAAAAAAAGTTGGTATGTTTTACAGGAAAATTCTCATATGAATCAGGAAGATAACGAAACCCATTTATAGCAAGAGGATGGGGATTATGAGATTTGTGTAATGTAAATACATACAAAGACGAGAATAAAATGAGAGGCAATGATAATAAATATGAAAATACATTTCCTTTATTTTGTAAAAATGTCTTCAGGCGCTTTTCCAGAATGAAATATGACGATATGGACGTAAAAAATGTCAATAAAAGGAAGTTATAAAGATACGACGTGTTAGATTTCATATACAGATTGAGTAAAGAGAGAATGGGCCAATGCCATAAGTATAACGAATACGATATTTTCCCTAAAAACTGTAATATGTTGCCACTCAGGAAAAGACGTGCCTTGTTTGTATGAGGTAGAAACAGGATCAGTACAGCTGTTGCCGGGGCTGCCAGAAAGCTCCACAGCACATTCTGATATTGCGGTAGAACGGCAGAAAGAATAACGCATAGAAAAGACAGGTAACAAATAACGCTTTTAATATTTTTCTGATCACGATTTTCGAAATGAAGGGACAAGAGGCATGCAATACATCCGATGCCAAACTCCCAAAAACGACCAAAAGGAAGCAGGTAGGCAGCGCCTCCCGTTGTATGTCCTGGCAGGATCATCAAAACGATGGCCGAGACTATTGAAAGTGCGCATATAGCGGTCAATGGGAAAAGTCTGGAAGTCTTTTCGTTAAAAAATCCGGTTATTTTCAAGAGACATGGGTAGAGCAGGTATATCTGCTCTTCTACGCCTAACGACCAGGTATGGGTAAAGGCATTCAGTTTTGTAGAGGGAGAAAAATAATCCTGAGATATTTTCCATAAGTAAAAATTGGAGAAACCGAATAGCGCGAGAAAACCGGTTTGAAGTGAAATCTGTGGCTGGGGATCAATTATCCAGACTGCAGCACTGCAAATGACAATATTCGTTAGCAGTGCTGGTGTGATGCGACGTAGTCGTTTGGCGTAAAAATCATATAGGAGAGAGGGTAAACCTTTCCCGTGCCCATAATTAAATAAGCTTCCGGTAATCACAAATCCTGATATGACGAAGAATATATCTACACCCAGATATCCACCTGGAAGCCATTTGCTGTTCAGATGATTGATGATGACCATGAGGATGGCGATAGCCCGTATCCCATCAATGTCTTTTCTATACGAGAATTTTTTCACGGTTTCTGAAAAAGGTACGCTACAAATATTCATTATTTCTACATGTTAAAATTAAAATATAATAGTTTCGTCCAACTCTTATAAGGGGCGTGTGTCTTAAAACAAGTCTATCTCTCGTAAATATTTAATATATAATCCATTTATTATTGATTGTTGTTCATAATTTACTAAAATATTTTTTATATATAGGGAAATGTTATCTATTTTATGAGTCTATAGTTTATATTTGAATGCTTTTGCAGATCATGAAAATAAATAAAGACTGATATTTGATTGTCCATCTTTCAGTTTAATAAACACGTTCCATAAGCCAAAAAACAAAAATTTCGCAGGCATCTGGTAAAGGAAAAGGCTCGGACTGCCTCGCAGTCAGCACTGACTACTATGCTTATATATTCATTATATTCTTTCATGATCACATAAATGCAAACTTTAATGAACTTCAACGTGTCAAAGTCATGGTTAATGAGACAATAGTCTTTTAAAAATCTTGAATCTTTATTGAGGTTAAATTTTCAGGGGTAATAAAATCCTCCTTTCGGGGAGACTTACACAGACATATTCATCCATTTAAGCGGTATGTCTGATTTGTCATATTCTGTTCACGTCATTTCAGGTCTTCCTAGATCTGGATCGACCCTCTTAGCAGCACTGCTGCGGCAAAATCCTCAGATCATTGCGGCATCTCACAATACGCCCGTAATGCCGATGCTCATCCGGATAATGTCTCTTATGAGTGAAGGAGAATACCGGACAGAATTCAAGAATGGCCAATGGCAGCGGTTGATGCGGGGCATTCTTCAATCTTATCTGAATCCCGATGCCCAGAAACATGTCATGCTAGACATTAATCGGGAGTGGTGTGCGCATGCCGGATTGCTAGGTCATCTTTATCCGAAGGCAAAGATTATCTGCTGTGTGCGTGATCCTGTCTGGATACTTAACTCGTTTGAGCATCTTATCATACGGGATCCTTTGTTGGGATCACGGCTGGTGCCGATTACGCATCGAGGAACGCAGCATGATCGTATTGACTACCTTGCATCGCGTGAAGGGGCCTTCGGTTATGCTTGGCGCTTACTGACTGAAGTATTCTTCGGTCCATTTGCTGATAAAGTTATTATTATAGACTATGACAAGCTAGTCAGGGAACCTGTATTTGTCATGGAACGCCTTACTCAACTTCTGAATATTCAGCCCTTTGCCTACAATTTTGAGCACATTGAAACACCGGATGTCGATGCATTTGATGCTGCACTTGGCACTCCTGGATTGCATTACCTGCGCCAAAGTGTAGCGGCTAGTCGAAAACGATTGATTTTACCGCCTCACATCGTGGAGCGCATGGCACACCAGATGTTTTGGCGAAAACCCGATTTAAATTCCGGTGGCGCCGTGGTTATCGCCTAAGACGAGGTATTCGTCGGAGTTCGGATGGGTTTATACCGAATTGCTTGCGAAATGCTGCCGAAAAATGTCCAGGATTTGCATAACCCATGCGTGTTGCAATGGTCAGTATGGATTCATCATCTTTAACAAGCTGGCGGTAAGCTTCATGCATGCGTTCTTTTTGAAAAAGTGCGTAAATGGTACTACCAAACAGCATTCGAAAATGTCGTTGCAAACGTGAGACGCTCATTCCTGCGTGACGGGCAAGCTGATCCAGACGGGGTGGCGATGCAAGATCTGCAAGCAACATATCACGGGTATCGTTTAATCTGCGTATTTCGCGCTCCGATAACGAGACGTTGGGAGGCGCAATATGACAGACTTGCTCAATGAGCGAGCCCATAAATGACAGACTTTGTCCGAGCATCTGTAACTGGCAGCCTGGTCGTTTAGGGCTTGTGCCCACGCTTCGTAATGCATTTGCAAAAGAGAGAAGTTGCCGTCCACCACGAACCTGATTAAAATAATGACCAGAGCGCAATTTCTGATCAAGACACGTTGCATCCTCAGCTGACAGACTGGCCAGAGTTGTGGGGCTGAGTGTGATTGTTACGCCAGCGCCTGCTCCAGCTGTTTTTGTGAAATCAATACGACATCCAGGACGATATGCAACATAGGCATCATCTGGTTTGCTGAGAGTATCGTAAGTTGTCAGCCCATCCCAACACCGGGTTTCCATATGAGAATTTCCGCCTGTGTAAGCTCCAAAATAGATCAGATCATCATCATGGTAGGCTGAATAACTGAAATTGTGTTTGGTCCGCGCATCCCAATACAGGATATGCAGACCGGTCTGAAGGGCAATCAAGCGCGTATAGGCGTTGAGTCTTATCATAGAAGACTGTGTTGTGTCTGTTTGGCGACTTTCCGGTACATCTGATGAGGCAACGGTTTGCGTGCTTTTTTCTGCCATCGTGATGGCGCCTTCTTTGATGTAGAGATGATAGCTTTATGCTGATAAAAAATATCGTTCACTAACTCAACCAAGTATTCAAATTTAGAGGAAAAATGACAGAAGTTCAGAGTATATCTTGAGAATGGATAGATGACACGTCTCTAGATGTTATCTTGTCCCTTTAGCTACGATGTGGCTTCATTTTTTTACTGCAACATGCAATTTGGCGATGGGTACAGATGACGAAAGCTAGCCCGACCTCAATGTGCGGACAACTTAGTGGCTGCTTTTTATCGCGACCGTGGATATCTATATTTCTTTTATTAAATTTAAATGGCATGCGTTACGTATTTCCCTGCATTGCAATGTATTTATATCTATAGATATTAAAATGCCCAAGTACAAATACTATATCAATTTATGAAGGAGATCATTATGTCGAAATCTGTTTACGTAGAAGCTCGTCCTCGCGGACGTGATGGTGAGCCAATCTCTTATTATGTAGTTGAGGATCAAGCAAGTAGCGTTTTACATTCTACTAACACTCAAGCTGCGGGAATTCAGTGGGCGAAAGCATGTGGCTATGTGCCTCACGTAGCACGTGTACGTCATTTGGATGATAAGAGAAAACCGGATCATTGGCGTAAAGTTTAATCGCAAAAAAAGCCCGTTTATCTAACGGGCCTTTTTTCTTAATATTTCTGTGGATATCACCGGAATATCCCGATACTGATTACGTGCGCGCCTGAATATAAGCGAGCCGTTTGGCATCGCGGACAAAGGGTATCTGCCGCTTTCTTGGGGCGGAAGGGCAACATCTTGTCTTTCTGGGAGATAGCGGTACGCGCGAATGGGCTCGCGTGCAGCGTCTTGCAGCGCAGCGCTGGCCCGGTCTGCCTCATCCCGGTCTTGTCGCCAGAGACGGGAAGACCATGGACTCCCTGCCTGAACGCATTGTCTATGACATGCTGCAGAAGCTTTTGCGCCGTCATATGAAGCTGGATGTGCATCAGCCCATCCTCCAGCAGGCTGGTGATTACCGTGCCGACATGACACTGAGAAAAGGCCAGGCCTCTCTCTTCATCGAGGTTGTCGGGTGCTGCGGATCTGATCGTATTACGCGCAACCAGAAGGAACAGGAATGGCTCCAGCGGTTTGATAAGCGCATGGCGTTTTACCGCGCACATGCGATTGCGCCCGTGTGTATCTGGCTGGATCAGTTTGCCCAACCCGGAACGCTGCGGAAGCTGTGCATCAATCTGGTGGATACAATTGCGCTTGAAGGAGCCCGATCATGAACAACATGACACAGGCTTCCCAGAAGCTTCCGATCTGGAAACAGGGCACCATCCGGCTCATGAAGATCTGTTGCAGATCCGCGATGCGCTT
This sequence comes from Acetobacter pasteurianus, assembly GCF_009914215.2. Classification (NCBI taxonomy): domain Bacteria; kingdom Pseudomonadati; phylum Pseudomonadota; class Alphaproteobacteria; order Acetobacterales; family Acetobacteraceae; genus Acetobacter; species Acetobacter pasteurianus. Next base: position 2,302,993 of record NZ_CP039846.2, read on the forward strand.
TTGCCAGCACGGCAGGGCATGCGCGATGGAAAAAACCACCATGTGGACGGGATCATCCTGCTGACGGAGCGTCTTGTAAAAGATCTTGACGCTGCCTGTGACGCGCTGGATGCGGCATCGCGAAGCTGACACACTCCCGGTCTTCTGCCTGTTCTCAGGCAGAAGACTTTCTCTGATCTGAATAAGCTCTTTGAATTGCCCGAAGTTTCTTATGAAGTAGGACAGTTTTTAAGTTAGACCCGGACAATCCATTTCAGTCTCAGCCATGTTCTTGTTGTTCATCAACCAATTTTCTGACAGCATCAATGCGATCCTGACAGTATTTTGCGAGGATATTGGCGCGCTTCACAAGCGGTTCAATCGCATCAACGTCAGGGATTTTACCCTGTTCCGGCTTGAGGGCAGCTGCGATCCGCTGCAATTCTGCATAAGCGTCTGCAAATTTTGTTGGCGGTTCGTTTCCAGTGCTAATCGGGCTTTGTTGCATCTGATTCATTTTTATATCTTCTTTGCTTGGAGTGGTTGAAGGGTGATAGATCCGTCTCGAAGATCGGCGCTCACAATCTTTGCATTGGCAACGTCTTGTACATGCGTCATCGGACAACCATCTTCGTTTCGGAGTATCGCGTAACCGGCGGCCACTACAGTACGAGGATCTAGAGCCGCGGCAATAGTTTGTGCCGCAGTAATCCTGCCTTTGAGTTGCTCAATATATTGTAGGGCATTTTCGAGAATTTTATATTTTATTTCTCGCACTAATGGCGGGACACATGTGATTGCTGTTGTGAGGTGTTCTTGCGTGTTGTTTCGATTCACATGGAGATGCCATTCGGCCATTTTTGCTGAAGTGCGAACAGAGTCTGTAATGCTGCTTGTGGTGTTCTCCAGCGCAACAGCTATTTGGCTGATTTCTGCAGCAGGAGCTGAATAAATAGAGCTTAGCTGGGTTTGCATATCTCTTTCGACGGTTACAAGTGCATGCATTGCTGTGCCACGGACTGTTTCTCCAATCTGTGCAAGTAAGGACTCTGCTTGGCTGAGAGTTCCTGCTGGCAAGCGGGTTATGTTTCCCTTGAGAGAGAGTATAGCTTCGCCCGTGAGGCGCATCTGGTCGTATGTCGCACCCTGAATATAGCGGGTCATGCGGTCGAGGCTTGTGGTCGCTTCGCCAATAATCCGTAAAGGTGCTGTTAGAGCGAGTTCGATACATTGGCGAAGACCACGGTCTGCATGATGGATCTGTGTTCCTGCGTCAGATGTAATTCGCGCAACTGCGGCGAGAATGTCTTTACTGGCCTTGTTTTGTGTTGCTTCGGCATTCAGAGCAATCTGGCGACTGATCTTAGCCACTTCCTGTCCTGACATCTCTGTTAACATCCGTACTGCTCGCGCATGATAATCAGAGATTTTACGAAGTTTTTCGTCTACAACGCGCGCGGTTTCACGGACATCTATCAAGGCTTGGGTTTGAAGCTCTGAAATATTAGTCGCATGTTTCTCGGCAATAGAAGATGTATTGAAGATGATATCCCGGTAAGAGCGATCAGCAATTAGCCCTGCGTTGCAGACTGTCGTACGAATATACTCAGCGACTTTGGATGGTGTATCGCAGGGGATGCAGGCAACCTCATCTAGTAAGGTGCGATCTCGTTGATGTCCGATACCCGTCATGATGGGTACTGGCATGTGACAAAGTGCGCGGGTCAGATTGTAATCAACCAGCCATGCCAGATCGCTTGACGCGCCTCCACCTCGGATGAGGGCAACTGCGCAATATTTCCCAGCTTTTGCGAGGGGAAATATCTTCCGGAGTACGGAAATAATGCCATCTGGCGCATTGGCCGTCTGAAAAGATGTTTCGTAATAGTCAAAGGTGACAAGATTGACGCGCGCGAGGATATCGGCGGAAGCTCTAAAATCACCTTGCCCAGCGGCTCCGGGAGGGGAGATGACTGCAACACGTTCAAAATCAGTTGGACGTGAGACTGAGCGGTTTTTATCCCACAGTTTCTCTTGCACGAGGCGCTGGCGAATTGCGTCCATACGTGTCTTCAAATCGCCGAGTGTATAGCTCGGATCAATATCGACAACTTGTACCTGAAAACCATAGGCGGCTTGGAGATCAGCGCGCAGACGGACTAAAACCTTAATTCCTGTGGTAACGGAGAGCCCACTTTTAGCAAAGCTTTGTTGAATCTTTTCGTAAACCGCAGGAAAGCAACCCCCTTGTGCTTTTGCGATTTGTCTACCCTGAGCGTCATGCTCAATGAATTCCATGCGAACAAATTTTGCACTGGGCGTAAGGCCATGCAGTTCGCAGCGAACCCAAGCATCTGGCTGAGTCCGTAAGAGTGCCTGAAGGTCATTAAGGTATGTTTTGAGTGAGACGCCATCATTGCGGACGTTCTCATGAATAACTGTCATCCTGTTTTCATTACCAAAAATTTTCAGGCTGCATGTAATTTACCAGCATTTTTTACGATCGTTAAGAAGCAATGTAGTGCAATTCAATTATCAATTAAGGTTTCGAAATTAGAATATTTTTCTAGAAAATAGCCCAGAAATTTATGGTGACAAATGATTTTTGATGAGGATAGACACATAATGTAAAGAACACATGGAAAGAGTAAAATATTTATAGGGTTTCTAAAATCACATATGTTTGAGGTAAGTGAACCACAAGATCATGGTCGTTGAAATTTTGAGAAAAATGCATAATGTCACGGCCCTCAAGCTATATTATAATTAATTCTATTTTTAATTGAGGTGACGAAATTCGCGGAAATTGTATTGAAAAATATAGAATATTTTTTATTTTCCGTAAGTTATGGAGAAAGCGATGTTAAGATTTTTTCTTGCCATAGTGGCAATATATATATTATTTAAAGTATCAATAATTATTTTCTATTTTATTTTGGCGCACTGGATAATTTGTCTAGCATTGGCTGTTTTGGTAGCCGTTGCAATTGAGGCCGCCAGTAGAGATACCGAAAAAGTATCGGATCAGAAACAGGATTCTTCAAAGGAAAAGTCATCTGAAGGAGATAATTCTTATACATTTGAATCATCAACATACCAAAGGCCTGCTTCCAAATATGAATTCAGACCGTCAATAGCCCAGAGCACTGTCTTTCATGGCAGGACACCTACGCCTGAGATAATAGATGTTGAGGATGAGCAATCTTTTGAGGAGGACTTGTCTGCTCCTGAGAAATCGTATGCTGAAAGGAAAGGGTTTGCAGGAGAATGTATTGTTAATAAATATATAAAAGAGGTAAGAAACAACAGGGGTATATTAAATAATATATATATAGAATATAATTCCCCTACAGGCAAAAAAGTGACGCAGATTGATCATGTCGTGAAAGTTCCATGGGGAATATTTATTATAGAAACAAAATACTATAGTGGATATATTTCTCATGATCCAAAAGATGTCTATAGTTGGGTTCGGCAACCAGATGGTCCAGAATCAAAGCAAAGATATAAATTTTATAGTCCTCTCCAACAGAATCAGATGCATGCTGATGCTGTAAGATCAGTAACGGGTTTGGAAGAAAAGAATATTCTTCCTCTCGTTGTTCTTGCAGGAAAAACAAGATGTGACAGTTATATTGAAAATAGAATTGTCAGGCCGTCCAGATTAAAGGAATGTTTGGGTAATGATTGTAGACCTCCATTATCAGTGGTGCCTTATATAGATTATAATAAAATTGAAGAGGCATGGTCTGTTTTGTTGGGGTTTCTGAAAAAACAGTCAGAACTACAAGAGAAGCATAAAAAACAATTAAATTACCATTAGCATTGATAACTGTTATGATTTGGTAATTTCTGAATACGAATATCCAGTAATTGTCTTTCAATGAGTTCTCTTAGGGGTATGACTTGAGTAGTTTGCCTCCAGTGAGGTGCTGGATGCGTCACTGGAGGATTAACGCATTATATCGGCCTTTTGCCTGCTTTCAGGCAGAAGGCTTTTCCGACTAGAAAATATGATAATCTTTTAGAAAAGTTTGCAGAGGTAGACGTATTCTTTTGCGAGAAAACGATAGTTTGGTACGTGTGCACCTCGTGAGTGCATGGTAAGCGGCCGCTTGAGACCGCCTTATGAGTGAGGATTGTGCCTGGTAAGTTACCGTCGTTAACGACGTCGTTATTGACGTTGTTTGGGAGGTAGCTATGGCTCAAGAAATCCTGATTGGCGTTGAACGCCGTCGCCGCTGGTCGGATGAACGCAAGCTTGCGATACTGGCTGAAGTTGGTGTGGACGGGGCAAGTGTATCGGATGTGGCCCGTCGGCATGACCTGACCCGTCAACATCTTTACCAATGGCGGACGTCTTTCCGCCAAAGACTGTCTTCCCCGGATCAGTCTGTGGCGTTTGTTCCTGTCGCTGCAGTGAAGACACCTGCTCTGGTCTCTGGCGATGATAATGAAGGGCTGGCCATTATGCTGCGTAATGGCCGCAGTATCAGGGTGAGTGGACATCCTGCAGAAGAGTTTCTGGCGAAGATCATCCGGATTGCCGAGACAGCATGATTGGCGTGGGCAACGGTGTGCGCGTCTATCTGGCCTGCGGGGTTACGGATATGCGCAAGGGGATATCGGGTCTGGCTGCACTGGCACAGGACGTGCTGCGTCAGAACCCGACATCAGGGGCGCTCTTTGCCTTTCGTGGTCGCCGTGGGGACAGGATCAAGCTTCTGATGTGGGACGGTCAGGGGTTCTGTCTTTATTACAAGGTTCTTGAGAAGGGACGTTTTCCATGGCCCTCGCCGGCAGAGGGCGTTGCACGCCTGACAGCCGCACAGATGGCCATGCTGTGGGAAGGCATGGAGTGGAGACGACCTTCCTGGTCTGCGCCACCGTCTCGCGTGGCCTGATTTTTATGGCGTGATCGTGCAGAACCTTTTGTCTTTTATTGGGTTTTCTGCTATTTTTTCATAATGACGCATGCGCCCGCGGTCCTGCCTGATGATCCGGATATCCTGAGGGAAATGATTGTTTCCCTGCAGACCGAAGTGGCTCGGCTTTCCGCTTCAGCCCGTGCGTATGAAGCTCTTGTCCAGTCTCTCAAAATCCGGATCGCGCGTCTTCAGAAACAGAAATTCGGGGCCAGTTCAGAAAAGATAGACCGTGAGATTGAACAGCTCGAACTGCTTCTTGAAGATGTGAAAATCGCCATCGCGGCAGCCGATCCTTCTCCTGACATCAGGGAGCACGATGACAGCGATGGTGTGGTCTCTTCCCCCAGACGGCGCGGCAAACCAAAGGTTTCCGACACGACACCACGGGAGCGTATTGTTCTCGACCCGGGCGAGGCCTGTCCCGCCTGTGGCGGTCCCCTACGCCTCGTTGGCGAAGATGTCACCGAAATACTGGACTTTATTGCGGCAAAACTGAAAGTTGTCGAAACGGCACGGCTGAAGAAATCCTGCCGTCATTGCGAAACAATGGTACAGCCTGAAGCACCGTCGCGCCCTGTCCCACGGGGCATGGCTGGCCCCGGGCTGCTGGCCCATATCCTGGTCTCAAAATTCGATGATCACATTCCGCTTTATCGTCAGAATGAGATCTTTTCCCGTCAGGGTGTGGACATTCCCCGTTCAACCCTGATCGACTGGTGTGGTCAGGCCGTTGCCGTTCTGCGTCCTCTCACAGATCTGATCCGTCAGGATGTCGTAAAGGCAGACCTGCTGCATGCCGATGATACACCCATCCAGGTTCTTGATCCTCGCCTGCGTCAGGCTGGGAAACCACGTGGTGTGAAGGAAGGGCGGATCTGGACCTATCTGCGCGATCCCCGCCCCTGGGGCGGGAGTGATCCGCCCGCCGTGGCCTACTGGTTCTCTCCCGATCGCAAGGGGATCAATCCCCAGACCCATCTGGCACAGTTCCGGGGCATTCTGCAGGCTGACGCCTACGCGGGGTTCAGGGATCTGTATAAACCCGATGCAACGGGAACCGTGCATGTGCGCGAAGCGGCCTGCTGGGCTCATCTCCGCCGGGCCTTCCATGATGTCTGGAAGGGCAGTGATTCGACAATCGCAAGGGAAGCACTTGAACAGATCGGAGAGCTCTACGATATCGAGCGCCAGATCACCGGACACCCGGCCCCGTATCGTCTGGCTGTCCGACAGGAACAAAGCCGCCCCCGTGTCACAGCATTCCACGCATGGTGCGAAACACAGCTTGCCCGTATCCCTGGAAAGGGGGAACTGGCAAAAGCGATCCGTTATGCGCTCAACCGGTGGAAGGCCTTTACCCTGTTCCTCGAAGATGGTCGTGTCGCCATCGACAACAATCCTGCCGAACGGGCCATACGGCCCGTATGCGTGGGGCGAAAAAATTATCTCTTTGCCGGATCCGACACCGGGGGCGACAACATCGCTGATGCCATGACGCTTATCGAAAGCGCAAAACTCTCCCGGCTTAATCCGCACGATTACCTCGCCGACGTCCTGGCCCGTATCAACGAGCACAAGATCAACCGGCTCCACGAACTGTTGCCATGGAACTGGAAACCCGTGAATACACTGCACAGGCAGGCCGCATAATCAAGGCGGCCCAGAGCGGCCGGTTACAGTGCATGCACATCACTGGCGATCAGAAGTATTTCGAGTGCCAGTCAGTATCTTTTCTCTTTTGGACGTTCCATGAGAATGCAGTGAGGGTAGAGGTGAGGGGAATTCGTGCATAAAAATGCTTCCAGAATCCTGTAGTCTTTTGTGCCGACATCCAGTTTCATAAGGGTGACGGCGCGTAATTCCACGTTCTGAACAATCTGTTTCAGCGTAAGGGAAGAGGATGTCCTTCCGATCGACTAGCGGCGGAAATTGGACTTTGGTTTCTGATTTTCTCATGATGGCACGAGTGTTGGGTATCCCGTGGGTATAGACGTATGCGATAGCCAAAGAGTGTCGTGTCAATCGGGGATCGCGATCCTGAGAGTAGAATATGTCAGGCATCGCAGCGGCGACCAATACCCCGCATTCTTTACATGTCAGAACGTGCCCCAGATGCTGACGCAATGTCATGGGATACGCACCGAACGGGGCTGGCGGTTGCCGGACTGGCTCGGCGAGGTGCTGCAGATGGAAAGGTCATGGGCATATCAGTGAAACCGAAAACCATAACCTTCTTGGGAGTGGCGGCGGAAAGACGGAAAGTACGTAGATCCATGCCTCCTGAGACAACGGCCCGATTGAACGGGTGATGTGTCTCAAAAATTCATACGGTATAAATAATTTAATAAAAAGCGGAAAACCGCCCATAAAATTGAATATGCGTATCTTTCGTGTAAGGGTCTATCCGCGTGGACTGCCTCCGCTCCAGACAATTTCGCCAATGACATTGATCTGCGAAGCCTCTTCCGCACTCAGTTCCTGAGCGGGGTAGCGTTCATTATCTGCCAGCGCACGCAGCCCCCCGCCCAAACGGCGCTCCAGGCGCCGGATCAGGATTGCGTCTTCAATTGCCAGAGCATAGAGGCCTCCACCCTGAACATGTTGGTGGGAGGTGTCGACAATGAGTAAATCATCTTCGCGCAGTGTTGGGGACATGGCATCTCCTGTAACAGTCAAAAGCCGGAGAGATGTGCCATCCTGCTGGAATGTCTTTTCCAGCCATGTTCTGCTGATCCGCAGCCCTTCATCACGGTTATCCAGCCAGGGAATAACGGCCTGATGTCCACCGCGTGCCGGGGCGTCGGAGCCAAAGGGGCTGGATGATGCGGGGGGAGTTCCAACGCCGTAGGCCAGCCAGTCCAGAGAAACGCCACAGACATGCGCAAGAGCTGCAACGGACGAGAACTTCATTTCTCCGCCGTTCATGTAATCACGCAAAGTTGTATAGGGCACGCCGGCGGCCTTTGCTGCGTGGGTAATTCCTATAGTGCGAGCAGCCTGACGCAGCCGTTCACCGCGCTCGCGCATGAGTTGAATCTGGTTATCCATCAGAGGACGCTTTCGGTGTCGATGTCGGGGCATTGGAACTCCAATAGGAAGGGAGCTCCAAAAATATGCAGAAAGCCACTTGTTCGTATAGTGCGTTTATCGTACAAATCATCAGTGATGTGCGGGCCGTCGTTGTTTGATCGGTGATCTTCGCATGAAAGCTATGTTTTGTCGAAGGGATTATCATGTCTGCGTCAGATGACTCATTGCCGGATCATCGTCTGGAGGAACTGCATGCGGGTCTGCACGATGTATTTCGGCTTGTGGAACTGGAGCACGACTTGCTGCGCAGCCGGTTGGATGATCTGCGCAGTGGAAGCGATGGTGCACGTCTTTTGGAGGGCCTGATCGTTTTGGGTGGGGTATTGCACCAGCGCCTGTCGCATCTGTTGGTACTTTGCCGCGATATTGGTCATTTGTAAGTCAGGTTGGAGAGGATGAAAGCATGACATTCATTCTGACCTTTTTCGGTGTTGTGGCCGCTGTTCTGGTTCTGGGATTTGTGGCTCTGACTTGTGCAACCGACATCATGCTTCCGGTGACCCTGATGCTTGTTGTAGCTGCACTTGTTCATGAGGTGTTTCATGGCTGAGGAATGGCGCACCAATGAACCGCCTCACGACAGGCAGGCAGAGCGATATGCAGCTTATGCCGCCGAGTTTGGCGGGATCGAAAAGAAACATAAGGATGATTACAGAAATACCCAGTATGCCAGCATTGTTGGGCAGGTTGGATGTGGTGTCGCCATCGGATTGTGGTGGCATCCTTTCGTAGCATTTCTACTGGGGCTCGGGTTTTGGGGTGCCGTTCGGGAAGAGCGTAAAAAATGTGATGCGGATGCAGCCCGGCGCAGACTTTACGGGATTGAATAGAGATAGCGCTCAGTCTGCCAGCGGAGTGTGATCCGCAGAGTAATATCTGACTGATTTAGGGAATGGAAAACATGAAACATGTGGTCTTTGGCCTCATGACGGGGTTTTGCGCCATCAGCGCGACAGTTACGCCTGTGCAGGCACAGAATTATGCTCAGGAAGTGACACATAGTGAGAGTTATATGGGAGAGGATCTACCTCCTGCGTCTGCAGGTGACGAGGCTATTCTCAAGCATATACCGGATCTGAAGAAAACGGCTCGTGGTTATCAGAATAGTTGCGGGACGCGGACGGATCCACGTCTTCGCATGCTTGATCTGGGAGGTACGCTGCATGATGCAAAAGTGGTGTACGACCCGGATTCAGGCTGTTGGGGCGCAGCGGGTGGTCAATTGACCATTCTCGATGGAGCAAACAGGGTTGTGTACAGTGAAAGTGTCGGCGCAATCCTTGTATTGTCCAGCCGTCATGACGGAGTGCGTGATCTTTCATTTGGTGTTCCGGGGATGAGTCAGCCTATCTGGATATGGGATGCCGCCCATCATCAATACAAATTTCTCAAATCCATTGAAGAATAAAAGAAGAGATTCCCTTTGGGACTATTCTTTCTTGCAGGCAGGCAACAGGCATATGTCCTGATTGCCTGATGCGCGAAACAAGATGAAAAGCGAGAAGGGGCCGGGCTCCAGTGATGCGCACTGTTTCAGAGCATCCTGTTATCAGTTGTCCAATTTGCCAGTTTGCGTGTTTTCCGCGGATGGAAAAGGATACGTACAGGATTGTCCAATGTTCAAACTGTGATTTTCTGTTTGTAAATCCGATGCCGACATCTCAGGTTATTGCGGCATATTATGCCTCAACCTATCGCGGTGCGCATGCAAACTTTTATCCCAAAGACAGGTCACGTCGGTGGCGAGCCTTCTGGCGCAGTCTGGCGTTCATACCCTATCTCTACAACCGCGATGTGGTGGATCTTGGATGCGGTGGGGGGCATATGCTGGCGGCTCTATGTCGTTTTGCGCGCAGTGGAACCGGTGTAGATCTCAGTCACAACAGTATTGCATTTGCCAAAAGACATTTTCCAAATCAGACGTTTTTTGCAGAAGATATTTTGTCTTTTTCCAAAAGAAAACGTTGCTTTGATTTTGTATTCTCCTCCGAATTGCTTGAGCATCTTCGCAGTCCCGATGACTTTATGACAACACTTCGGGCGATTACGCGCCCAAATGCTCTTGTCTACCTGTCGGCTCCCGATGCGGGCCATCGTGCAACGCCTTCTGATCTGGCGACATGGTCTGACATCTGCCCGCCCGAGCATCTTCAATGGTTCAATGAAACCAATCTCGCGATGCTGTTCGATCAGAACGGGTTTGTGCCGTTCAAAAGGCATCGCACCAAAACTCCGGCACATTCTGTGTTTTTTAGGCGTGTTTTCTGAATGTGCATCGTATTTCTTTTTAGAGAAATACTTAAAAAATATTGATTATATCAAGAAAAGTTTACAATTCTTCTGAATTGTTTGGAGAAACTTTTTCTTCTGTATTGGTTCCAGATCGAAAGATACCCAGAATGAAAGAAAATCCTCTGATTTATGCCGCGTGCGATAAAAAATATTTCCAGACGCATGCATATGCGTTTATCAAATCGGCCTTTCAGGTGCATCATGATGTGCATATCATTGTGTCACCAGAGCCTGGAGAGAAGCTGGAAGAGCGTAAGAAATTACTGCAAGAATATCTGGATATCTTTGCCAGAAAATTTGATACGTCGATAAATACATTGACAATCGAAGCTGTGGCGGATCCTCGTGCGTGTGCAAAAATAAGCAATAGAAAAGAACGTATTGTTTTTTACCAGTCTTTAAGGTTCTTTTATATAAATAAGATTTTGAGGAATAATGACAGGCCTGTCTATATGATGGATATAGACAGTCTTGTCAGAAAACCACTTCCGTCAATCCATAAAGGGAATCTAGGTATCTATCTGCGGTTGGATAATAAAACAGGTAAAAACCGAGAGGAAGTTTTGGGCATGAAGGTTCTTGCGGCGATGATCTATTGTACACAGCCTTCAGCAGAATTTTTTAAGAAAGTTGTAGAGTATATAGACACGCATCCTCGTAAATATTTTCTGGATCAGAGGGCCATATATGAAGTGTATCTTGAAGATAAGAGTGTAGCGGTTTTTGATCTGGCGAAAGAAAATATACTGGATTGGTCATTCGATAATAAAAGCAGTGTCTGGACTGCAAAAGGGAAAAGGCGCCGTCGCGATCCCGTTTATATTCATGAGCGGCTTCAATACGAAAATCGAAGTGCGATCGCCAGAAAAGCCATACAGATTCTGTATCGTATCGGGATGATACGGAAATAGTTTTTTGGAAATTCCTTTGAATATACAATTATTTCTTACAATGCAGGAAACCTCTTATGACCCGGTTTTCATTTCAGAATCTTTCAGAACGCATTCTTGCCTTTATCAGGCGTGCGCCTCGTCGCCATGTCGCTGCTGCTGGCGTGCTGTTATTACCTGCTGTGTGGTGGTGGCATGAGAGCAGTTTGCCTGCACAACTGATGAAAGCAGAGAGGCAGCAATATCCAAAAGGAGCACGTGAGTGTCTGATGTTGGGTTCGAATACAGGTATTAATTTTCGGATACCTGAAAGTATGGCTGCTTGGTTTGAACGTACGGATATTACGGATCCGACAGCACATCCCTTTGTATTTTATGCTGGCTCATTACAAAATGTGTCAGATTTGGTCGTTGATCTGGAACGACGTGGATTGCTTGTCCGACATGACATGACAATGACTGTGGATCAGACGTCCAGCACGATTGGTCCGCAGTCAAGAACAACGGGAGGCGCTTACTATCATCCTGAAAGTTATCATAATACATTTCGTCATATACCAGTTGTTATATATACGACCAGACGCAATGATGAGCGTTTTCAGTATGAACTTAAAGTAAAAGACAATCTCTTTTGGGGGCGTCCGATTTTACCTGTCAGAACATATGACACGCCTCTGCCGGAAGCAGGTCATTATACAATTCCTCTTACTTCTCCTTATATGGTGAGTATTGCAACATCAGCCTGTATGCGAATGAAAATTCAGACCATTACAAACATTAGGCCACGAACCGATTTGCGTACAGGCAATCAACTTTACGATGCCAAAGTGACGTTCAAGGTTAATAAATTACCAGATTGGATGGATACGCCAATCTTCCGGCGGACTGTCGGGTTTCCAGACAGGCTTGCAACTGGCAGCAAGGTAGAACGCGCCACGGTCTTTCAACTCTACCATGGGAAACCGGTCTTTCAGGTGGATTTTGCACGATGAACACGGATTTTGCGAAAAATGCGGCGCGCAAATTAGTTGCAGTCGTGCGTCATTCACCACGTATTGTGGCTGTGATCGGCGTAGGTATTGGCTGTGCCTGGTTGTTCACACCACGACCGGACGTTAGTCGTCAGGCGGCAGAAGAGGTTTTGGCTGCCGTGCGTGCATGGCCGGAAGATCGAGGGAATATCAATGCGGCTTCCAGTCGCCGAGCCTGTAAACGGCTGAAAGACGGAATATTTGTATCGGGGTTGGGAATGATCAACAATGTGGATCGATCCCGTATGGCCTTACCGGTATCAGGTTATAATCTGGGAACCGTTGGGACTTATTTTGGGGGTGGGCCTTCGGGTATTCAGCCGGGAGAATTTATTCAGGCATTAGGCTCAGGACTCATAGCCAGAAGATGACGGTTGCGGCGAGGCAGATGGCGGAGAAGAAGACGGTGGGGCATCTGTCATAGCGGGTTGCGACCCGCCGCCAGTCCTTGAGCCTTCCGAACATAATCTCGATGCGGTTGCGTCTTTTGTATTTTCGCTTGTCGTATTTGACTGGCTTTCCGCGGGATCTCCGTCCCGGAATACAGGGCCTGATCCCTTTTTCCTCCAAGGCATCCCGGAACCAGTCAGCATCATAACCCCGGTCCGCCAGCATCCACTGTGCCATAGGAAGGCTGTCCAGCAGAGCAGCGGCACCGGTGTAATCACTGACCTGTCCCGCCGTCATGAAGAAGCTCAGCGGTCGTCCGTTCTGATCCGTGACCGCATGCAGCTTCGTATTCATACCACCTTTTGTCCGTCCGATCAGACGCCCTGGATCCCCTTTTTTAGCCGCAGGCTTGAAGCCGTGCGATGTGCTTTGAGATAGGTTGCATCAATCATAATGGTCTGAGGCTCTGCTTTTTCGGCAGACAGGCCATCCATCATCCGCATGAAAATGCCCATGTCGCCCCAACGTTTCCAACGGTTGTAGAGCGTCTTGTGTGGGCCGTATTCCCGGGGCGCATCCCGCCAGCGCAGACCATTGCGGTTCACGAAAATGATGCCGCTCAGCACGCGGCGGTCATCAACACGAGGTTTGCCGTGGCTCTTGGGAAAAAACGGTCGCAGGCGCTCCATCTGATCGTCCGTCAGCCAAAACAGGTCGCTCATCTTCAGTCTCCTTGCAGAGCCTGAATCAAAATTCCCTACAAAAATCAATGGGTCCTGAGCCTAAGCACTTTGTGAATAGCTCATGCGGCTTCTTCCTTCGACGTGAAGAATGAAACAATAGACTGTTTTTCCTTCGTGAACCGGCGTTCGATCGGAACTTCACCAATGTCCAGTTTTGCGAATTTTTAGCCATCCGCAAATGTCCGACATGAAGGCGTAAGCGGAATGTCTGAATCTGTTTGCATGTTTGCCGGAGTTTCTGCTGGAGTGATAGATTTATTATAAAAAACGAAACATCTTTGAACAGTTCTTGGCCAGATTGAAGTAGTTCAGAGGCATAACTTTACACATCATGTTCTATGTCAGGCCTGTGATCTGACGAGGTATTTCTTTCTACGTAGAAATCATTGTCTGGTGGCCATTCAGGTTCACGTCATCTTTGCGCGTTATAGGGGCAAAGATGCCAACGCAACAACGGCGTGCTGTGGATCGTATTAGGAAGGCCAGATACAGGTTATGCAACGGGTGATACGTTACGGATTGTCAATTCTGATAACACTCAGCCTGTGCGGATGTGTCTCTTATACCGAAACAGAAAGTATCTGTAAGGGAACGGAAGAAGGTATTCTTCTGCATATAGATGGCTCATATGCAGGCTATCCACATTCTGTTTTACGGCATGCAGTCTTGCAGAGTGTTGCCTGTCCTGTAGGAGAAACAGAACTCCAGGCATTTCATACCATTGCTGTGCCACCACCACATATGCGGGTATCTATTAAGCGTCCGGCCGGGCAGGGGCGGTTGGGATCGCTTTCCGTCACATTATTTTCGCAAGGGCGTTTTGTGATTGGTGAACGCATGGCCCTGACGTCTTTTTCACGCACTCAATCACCTTCATCCATAAAAGGCGACATCAACTTGGCAACGGTCAATCTATGGAATGACCTTGCCTCCCGAATTACGCATAACAAGCCGATTATTCCGTAGGAGGCTGCGTGTAACCTCATGCGTGAAATCCTGCTGTTAAGTATTGTGACGTTTTCATTTTGCATATTTTCCGCAAATGCCCAGAATATGCCAGAAAAAATAGATTTTCATAGAGCCGTTAATATGGCCTGGTTGGTTGATCCTGTGCGTACGGAATTGCAGGTTGGCCATCATTCTGCAAATGCGCGCAGCAGTGCGGCAGGATCATGGTTTGCTGGCGGCCCAACTCTGTCCGGTGAATATATGGATGATCATGCAATCGGGAGTAATGAAGGGTACACCACTTATCAGGGAGGGGTGTCCGTACCGCTCTGGTTACCAGGGCAGGGAAGCGCCACACGTCAGGTTGCAAGTGCTGAAGCCGCATCTCTGGATGAGCAGCTAAATGTTGAATACCTGTCGCTTTCCATAAGGATATTGGATGGGGCGGCCAAAGCACAGATTGCTCAGGAACGTTTAAAGGCGGCACATCAACTGTATGAGTATGCAAGCAGGATAAACAGTTTGATTGCTCATTCTGCGCATGTGGGTGAATCTTCATCTTCGGAAAGCCAGATAGCACAGTCAGAAATGGAAAATGCCCGTAATGAACAGGCATTGGCGCAAGAATATCTGGAAAATTCTCAGGCTGAACTGGAAGTTTTATTTGCCCAGCCAGTTGAGGTTGATCTTTCTCATGGTGCAGATATGGCACATGTGCGGTTTGTGGAACCGCGTGATATGGAAGACAATGATCCGCGCGTAAAAGCCGCACACAAAAATGTAGAAGCTGCACAAGCTAATATGAAGCTTGCCCGCCGCTCTTTTATGCCCAATCCAGAACTGGGTATCGATGTGATTCATGAAAAACAGTATGGCAGCCCATGGGATGACCGGGTTGGTGTCAACTTCAGCATCCCACTACCAAGCGAGGCCCGGAATACACCGATTATGTCTGAGGCCAGCAACAGGCTTGCTTCTGCCAATAGTCAGGAAATACAGGCCCGGCGCATGGTACATCTGGAAATATCCCGTGTGCGGGCTCGGCTGATGGCCGCCACAGCTGCCCGGCAGACCACCCGTATAGCCGCGGCAAATATGCAAAAGCGTGCAGCGGCAGAAGAGCATGCCTGGCGGGTGGGAGAGGCAACGCTCGAAACTGTCATGCAGGCAGAACAGGCTGCCTGCAATGCGCAATTTGCCAACGCTCGAGCAGAGGTGGAGTGGCATGTCGCAACGCTGCGTATGATGATTGCCATGGGGATTACACCATGAAAGGACGCATCCTTGCGTATTTCGCTGTGTGTTTTTGTATGTCACCTCTCGCCAATGCGGAAGATCAGATACTCCCTTCGGTTGTCGCGCTAGATATGGCAGCGATAAAAAATGAAGGTATTACAGTGACCTTTGCCAAATCCGGTAAGGTTTCTCGCATTCTGCCAGTTATCAGCCGGGTTATGCCCGATACCACGCGGCTTGTGTATATTCATCCAGCCGGAAGCGGCAAAGTGCTGGACGTTTTGGTGCAGCCAGGTGCTTCGGTCCGTAAAGGACAGGTCCTGTTGCGCTATCAGGATCATTCTCTCCATGGTGCACGGCTTCAAGCCATTCAGATGCGTGCCGCGTTAACAGCTGCCATTGCCAGTAGAAATGATGCCGCAGCCGCAGTGCAGCGCGCAAAACAACTGGTTGGTCAAACTCTTTCATTGGCAGAGCTGCGCCGCAGGCAGGATATTCTGGCGCAGGCAGATGCAACCATGCGTGCCCGACAGGCAGATGTGGATACATTGGGTCATCGGTTTAATGAGGAGTTCAATTCATCTTCTGAACAAAGCAGCCGAAAACAGCAGGATGAGGTATCAACCCTGATCTCTCCGGTTGATGGTGTGGTGCAAACGCTGGGCACATCTGTCGCCGCAGACCTAACGCCAACTACAAACGTGGCAAGCGTAGCGGATCTGTCTGACGTGTGGATTGTTTCGGATATTACGCCGGAACAAGCAGCATGTCTTCAACCTGGAGGCCTACAGACCACAGAGACCAACGATGGTGCCATCACATCCCGGATTGATACAGTGGATGGCATGGCCAACCCGCAAACAGGGTTGGTGCGTGTTATCAGCCGTGTTTCCAACCCAACTGGTGTGTTGGTTCCAGGCATGGTGCTGGATGCCAGCCTGACGGAGCGTGACAGTGTAACGGGAATGGTCGTGCCGTCAGATGCCATTCAGAAAATTGATGTCCATAACGTCGTATTTGTGCAGATAGATAAAACGCATTACCGGCCTGTGGTGGTGGATGTGGTCTTGGATAATGGCATGCATGCGGTTGTAAGCTCAGGCTTGAAAGAGGGTGAGGCAGTGGTCAGCCACGGCAGTTTTGCCCTGAAATCAATCATCGGGCTGGCCGGAATGGACGCAGACTGATGGCCCGTAAATACCTGGAAGCTTTGCTGCGGGCCCGCATGCTGGTGCTGGGTGGATTGGCTCTGATATTGGCGGCAGGTATGATGGCAGTGCTGGAACTGCCAGTGGAGGCTGTGCCTGATATTTCCCCAAAACAGGTTCTTGTATCCGTTGTGGCTCCAGGCCTTGCGACCGAGGAAGTGGAAAAACTGATCACCTTTCCGGTTGAAGCCAGTATGACCGGTATTCCCGGTCTCACAGATCTGCGCTCTGTTTCCCGTGGTGGGGTTTCGGTTGTTTATGTGCAGTTTGCTGATGACACGGATATCAATCTTGACCGCACGCGTGTGAATGAGCGCATCCAGCAGGCGCGGGGTTCCATATCTGTGCCGGGTATCACCGTAAGCATGGGGCCGCTTGCAACGGGCATGGGTGAAATCATGCAGTTCCAGATCAAGGGAGCAGGGCGCTCACTTATGGAACTCAACCGGATCATGAACTGGACGGTAGTCCCGCAGATGCGGCTTGTGCCGGGTGTTGTGGATGTAAACGTCAATGGTGGCGCGGAAGAAACCTATGAGGTTGCACTGGATCCTGCCCGGCTGATTGCCAGCAACCTTTCAGTGAGTGAGGTTTATCGCGCAGTGGATGCAAACAATGCGGCATCAGGCGGTGGGTGGATCACCCATCATGCCGAACAGCAAAGTGTTGTCGGGCGTGGGTTGATCAGCAGCCTTGCGGATTTTGGCAACATTGCCGTACGCGCCAATGCCGATGGCTCCATCATACGTTTGCGAGATCTTGGGCACATTACAACTGGCGCACGCACACGCCTTGGCGCTGTTACCCGTGATGGGCAGGGTGAAATTGTAATTGGCGTGGTGATGATGGAAAGTGGCGCAAGTTCCAACGCCACATTGGCTGCCATCAATCGTGCCTTGCCAAGCATAAGGCAATCCTTACCAACGGGTGTTACGCTGGAGCCCTATTACACCCGCGCCACATTAACCGGGCAAACAATCGCGACCGTGCGCGATAACCTGCTGATGGGTGCCGTGCTGGTGATAGCGGTGCTTGTGGTTGTGATGGGAAGCTGGCAGGCCGCTCTGGTGATTGCCTCCGTTATTCCAGTAGCTCTTGTCTGCGCCATGGCCGGCATGCGGTATTTTGGCATTTCAGCCAATTTGCTTAGCCTTGGCGCAATTGATTTTGGCATGATTGTTGATGGCTCATTGGTAGTTATTGAGCATATTCTTTCAAGGCGGGAGGAGGAGCCGGAAGCCGCGTTTATGCCGCTGGTTGTCTCATCCGTTCAGCAGGTCATGCGGCCTGTGGGCTTCGCCATACTGGTCATTATTATGGTCTATCTGCCTATTCTGACCCTGCAGGGCATTGAAGGGCATATGTTCCGGCCTATGGCGCAAACGGTTATCATGGCGCTTCTAGCTTCGCTGGCTTACTGCTTCATCTGTATTCCCGTAATTGCGGCTCTGGCTTTGGCACGTGTGCGGCCAAAAGGAGATACATGGCTGATTGCTCGCCTGCGTGCTCCATATGTACATCTGACAGAGTGGGGAGAAGCACATCCGCAGCTTCTGTTTGGGGGCACGCTGGTTGTTCTAGTGTTATCGGCAGGTCTTGCAACACGTCTGGGTGGGGAGTTCATTCCCCAGCTTGATGAAGGGGCTTTGGCTGTTACCACCACACGTCTGCCCTCAGCATCTCTGGAGACTGTACTTGCATCGGTGACAAGACAGGAACAGATTCTGCGGGGTTTTCCTGAAGTCAAAACGGTTGTCAGCAATACAGGCACATCCGCCATTCCCACAGACCCGATGGGTGTGAATGAGACTGACAGCTTCATTCTTCTCAATCCGCCATCAACATGGAAAACCGCGCGCACGCAGGCCGGACTGGTGGCTGCAATGGATGAGACACTGCGGCGAGAATTGCCAGATGCGCTGTATTCCTGGAGCCAGCCGGTGCAGATGCGCATGGATGATCTGCTCTCTGGCGTAAGAACACAGATTGCGGTTTCGATTTTTGGTGATGATCTGGCAACACTCGCTGCTCTGGGAGACAAGGTTGTAGCTGCTATTGCAAGTGTAAAGGGTGCCGCAGATGTGGCAGCGGCGGGTGATGGCAGTGTGCCGCTGGTTGTGGTGGACATTGATCGCGCACAGGCTGCCAGCCGCAACGTGGCAGTACAGGATATTCTGGATACGGTGGAAGCCATAGGCGGACATATTGGTGCGCGGCCTGTTATTGTTGGCAATGCCATTATCAGCACGCAGGTGCGCCTGAACGGCCGCCATGTGGCTTCAGCAGCAGCTATTGCTGCTTTGCCTGTTCGGCGTATGGATGGGCAGGGGAATGTCATGCTTTCACAAGTGGCGCATGTACATGAAGTTGATGGTACACCACGTATCAGTCGTGATGGCGTACGCCGCCGCATGGTGGTGCAGGCCAATGTGCGAGGGCGGGATCTTGCCTCCTTTGTGGCTGAAGCGCAGCAGCGTGTGGCGCATGATGTGCATCTGCCATCGGGCTACACCATGCAATGGGATGGGCAGTTCCGTAACCTGCACTCAGCTGTGCAACGTCTGGAAATTGTTCTGCCTGTTGCTCTTGGTCTGATATTTGCATTGCTGGTTGTAACCTTTGGCGCAATCCGGCCCGCACTCTTGGTTTTTATCAATCTGCCTGTGGCTGCAACCGGCGGCATTATTATGCTGACATTACGTGGAATGCCCTTCAGTATTTCAGCAGGTATTGGATTTATTGCCCTGTTTGGGGTGGCTATTCTGAATGGCGTTGTGCTGGTGAGCGAAATAGCCGCATTGCGCGCGCGAGGTATGGCCGTGGCGCAGGCGGCTTTTGCGGGCGCAAAAGCCCGCTTCAGACCGGTTATGGCTACGGCGTTGGTGGCCAGCCTTGGCTTCTTTCCCATGGCGTTTTCTGAAAGTGCCGGGGCGGAAGTGGAAAGACCTTTGGCCAGTGTGGTGATTGGCGGACTGGTGACATCCACACTGCTCACTCTGCTGGTGCTGCCATCCCTGTATGCTCGTGTCATGCGAGAGGAGGTTCAGAACTGATGCGTATCCTCATTGTGGAAGACGAGCACGATCTTGGGGCAGCCGTGCAGGAGCGTGTGCGGCAGGATGGACATGCTGTGGATTGGTTCATGACTCTGGAAGATGCGCGCGCAGCTGTAGCCACCGTGGATTATGACTTCATGCTGCTGGATCTTGGGCTGCCAGATGGCAATGGGCGCGATCTGCTGCGCGAGATCCGCCGCACGTCCTTTGATACCGCCATTCTGATCACAACGGCAGAAGATCAGATCAGTGACAGGATCGCAGGTTTGTCCGATGGAGCGGATGATTACATCGTCAAACCCTATGACCTGAATGAACTTGTGGCGCGGATTGCGGCAGTCGCGCGCCGGTATGTCGCGCCACGCAGGCAGGCCTGCTACCAGATGGGCGAGATTGTTATTGACCGGGAAAATCGTTCCGTAATGCGTAATGAGATGGAACTTGAGTTAACAGCACGGGAATGGGCGATTATGGAACTGCTGTCTCGCAGGCCCGGACGCATTTATTCTCGCCATCAGATTGATACAGCCTTGTATGCGCTGGATCAGGATGTTGGCAGCAATACAGTTGAGGTTTTTATTAGCCGCCTGCGTAAAAAGGTTGGCAATACGGTTATCAAAACTGTTCGTGGCCGGGGCTATTGCCTGGCCGATAGAGCAGACGCATGAAAAACTGGAGCCTTGCGACCCGGATTGTCAGTGGTGTTCTGTGTGTGGTCACGCTGAGCCTTCTTGCCCTCAGTATCGCCGTTGCTGGTTTTACGCGTTACGAAATCACAGAACGTCTGGACAATTCCTTGCAGGAAGTATCCGAACGTTTGCAGACTATCATCACCATACAGCCGCATAGAGCCCAGTCAGACAACGTGGCATGGGTGCCTGATGTGGGGCCACGAACACTCGCGTATCAGGTTGTTGACCAATCTGGCCATGTTGTTCTGCGTTCTCAAAATGCACCGGTTGAACCTTTTGTGTCTGATATTCATACAGGTTTTGCCAATACCCCTTTGTTCAGGGTTTATATTGCGGCACCTACGGCCACGGCTTATCGCGTGCTTGTTGGTGAGCCCACGTTGCATCGGCGAGGGGCCACATGGCGTGCTACGGCCATAGCGGTCTTGCCGATACTGATTTTTCTGCCCGTAATTTGGGTGCTGGTGCGCCTGATCGTGCGTCGTGCCTTGCGACCTTTGAACCGTTTGCATGATGAAATGCAATCTCGTGGCAGTGGCAATTTAAGCCCTATTTCATCACTTGATTTGCCGGTTGAACTGGTTTCCATCCAGCATGCCGTAAACACGCTTCTATCCCGCCTGAAAACAGCACTTTCTACTGAACGCGCTTTTGCAGCAAGTGCAGCGCATGAATTGCGTAACCCACTTGGGGCCCTTCTTGCGCAGGTGCAGATGCTGGGGCGTATGCTGCCTGAAGGATCTTCGGCTAATAAGCGGGTGGAAATTATAGCAGATCGTACCCAGAGATTGGCCCGAACGGTTGAAAAACTTCTACAGTTTTCACGTGCATCTTCTGGCGTTGCTTTTCGGCGAGATCGTTTTGATCTGCTGGCCGTATTATATGTGCTGGTTGATGATCTGGGGCATCTACCACGTGATGGCCGGAGTATTGATTTAAAAGCCAAGGGTATTGGACATATTTTTGTTTATGGAGATATGGACGCAACCGGTATTCTGTTGCGCAATCTGCTTGAAAATGCCCTCTTGCATGGCACTTCCGATATGCCAGTAAAGGTTGAGGTAAAACCTGAGGGCTGTATTGACGTTATTAATGATTGTCCTGCCTTGGCCCCGGATACATTGGCCCAACTGACAAGCCCATTTGTGCGTGGCGGCAGTTCCAGCAATGGCAGCGGCCTTGGTTTAGCAATCGCCAGTAATATTGCCAGGCAGATGGATGCGCGCTTGCAATTACAATCACCTCTTACTGGTTCTGCGCGGGGATTAAGTGTTTCCCTATGTTTCCCTAACCCAGAAATCATATTGCTGTCTGAAGAAACCTGACAGTAACGCGTTCAGGTTTGCGTCATGTTGGTGGTGTATTGTGTTCTTGATGAAATATGGAAAATAATATCTTGAACAGCCAGAAAGAAACTCATGCAACATCCCGTTTGGGATGGCTTCGGGCTGCTGTGTTGGGCGCGAATGATGGTATTCTGTCAACATCCAGCCTTATTATGGGTGTTGCCAGCGCACATGCTAGTCGGGAAAATATTTTGCTGGCTGGAATATCAAGCCTGGTGGCCGGAGCCATGTCTATGGCTGCAGGAGAGTATGTTTCTGTCAGTTCGCAGGCAGATTCAGAAAAAGCTGATCTTGCTCGTGAAAAGCAGGAGCTCGGTAGCAGTTGGGATACCGAAGTTGGCGAACTGGCTGATATATATCGCCAGCGTGGGCTGGATGATGCTCTGGCCTGCACGGTTGCACAGCAGCTCATGCAACATGACGCATTGGGGGCACATGCCCGTGATGAATTGGGTATTTCCGATGCAACATCTGCACGACCAATACAAGCAGCCTGTGCATCGGCTGGGGCATTTTCATCTGGCGCAATACTTCCGGTTCTGGCTGCATTACTCTCATCTTTATCTATTGTATCATGGGTTGTGTCTGCAGTCTCACTCATAAGCTTGGCGTTACTTGGAGTTGTGGGAGCCCGTGCAGGTGGTGCTGCACCTTTGCGTCCTACCTTGCGTGTTATATTTTGGGGTATTGTCGCTATGGCGGGAACAACTTTTGTTGGGAAAATGTTTGGTGGCCCATAAAAGAAATCATTATTATATAATACTATATTGTTACCTATGAATATTATTTTTTTTGAAATATAATTGTAGAAATACAATGTTCATTATGTGATTTTTTTCATCAATTATCAACCATATAATTTATTTTTTGTCTTTAATGGCGGAATTTTTCTTAATTAATATATATCGGAACAGGTTTGAGTTCTGAGAATATTTTAAGATCATGGGGCTGTCGGAAGACCTGATCCGAATTTTCTCGGGGCAGATCTGGGGCTGGGGGCGCAAGCTGGACGATGATGTCCTGAATGATATTGGCACTGACCAGTCCAACCCCAGCGCATCTGCCTGACACTGACCCGGCACGTTGCCAGATCGGGATGTTTCGTGATGACGCATGGCCAGCTGGATGAACTGGGTGAGATTGTCGAGGTACTACTGCCCGTCCCGAGAGCATCAGAAGCGCAAGAGTAACGTAAATCGTGAATGCATGCGCCGTCCAGTCTCACTTCCTTCCGAGCGTGCTATCAAGGCTTTGCCAGAATAGATCAGATGTCTGTATTCTTTTCGTTCTACAATAGCACAAGAATTGCTTACAATAATTTTCCAGAGGGCTAACTGTAATCTAGCCTTATCGGATCAAGTGGTACCATATTTACTATCCATTGACCTGCATTATGCTGTCATCGAGATAAATATATACCCATTTTAGGTGACGGATTTTCCGCAGAAGGTATCTATGTCACTTGAACCCCGTTGCAGTACAGGACAACTTATGGCATCGGATTAAGAAGTAATCTCAATTCCGCATTTAGCGAAAGTGATTGGAGCCTCTGGGGGGCCTCGCGTTGGACGGGAAGCGCACATCGCTGGAACTCTATCAGACTCATCGGGCTACCCTTTTATCTTATGCAACACGTCTTTCAGGAGACAAGACTGTTGCCGAAGACATTGTTCAGGATGTCTGGCTACTGTTCAGCCGGCAGCGGGTTGAGACAATCGCCGCCCCTCTGAACTATCTCCGGACGATAGTTCGTAATCTCGTGATAACCCGAGTGCGCAAAGAGGGGGTTGAAAATACTGCTGGCTCAGACTTTGAAGCAGTTACTGCGGAAATAGCTGATGACCAAGTGTCGCCGGAAGAAAACGTGGCGTCACGTGAAGCTATGAAGCGCATTGTGGATGCGATAGCCGCCATGCCAGACCCGCGTCAGCGTCAGGCGATCCGTATGTATCATTTTGAAGGACTGAAACTCCGGGAGATCGCCGTCCACCTGGATCTGTCCCTGACGCGTGTCCATGGCCTCATTGAAGATGGCATGGCGATCTGTGACCGCGTCCGCAAGGAAGGGCAGTAGCGTCACGTGTATTTTCGAATTCGACGGAAAAAATACTTTCACGCCACATCTGTGAAAATAGATGGCTCTTCGGTTTCTGCTCCATGCGTAAGGTAAGAGCGGCTGTCGTTTTGCGCACCGGGAGGCTTCGCTTGCCATGACTGAACGGAAAACGCCGGCGCAGGCCGCTGCGGGCTGGTATCTTTATCTCCGGGAGGATCCGGATGACGAAGGCCTGAAAAACCGGTTTAAGGAATGGCTTGAGAGCGATCCCGCGCACAAGCAGGCATGGGCGGACATGAATACAACCGCTTCCGTCATGGCTGAAATTCCATCATTCCTGCATACGTCAACCTCCATAGCGCCTGCTTTCGTTCCACAGAAGCCGGAGCGCGGTCTTCGGCGCAGACTTTTGTCCGGATGTGGGCTGGCACTTATGGCTGCTTGTGCCGCTATGATTTTTGTGGCGCCAGATATGTTGGTGCGTCTCAAGGCTGATCATTATGCGCCAGTTGCCGAAACACGTGATGTCAGGCTGGCGGATGGCAGCGAAATTATACTTGCTCCGCAGGCCGCTATTTCGATCACGATGAATGCTTCGGAACGAAGTATTCATCTGCTTCAGGGGGAGGCGTTGTTCAACGTCCATCACGATCCGAAGAGGCTGTTTCGTGTGACCACAGAGAATGCGGTGATTACGGATATCGGGACAATTTTCGATGTCAGAATGGAGGGGGCCGCTACCGTAGTTGCCGTGCGGGAAGGGAGCGTTCGTGTCATCGCGCGCCGCTCTCCTGTTGCCGGTCGGGATCTGCGTGCTGGGGAATGGGAACGCGTATCTGGTGCAGACTCCGCCTCTGGAGTAGTGCCTGTTGCGACGATTGGTGCCTGGCGAGACGGGTTACTTGTTGCCCGCAATGAGACCGTTGGGGATATGATTGGGGCGCTCCGTCCGTGGACCTCCACCAAGATTATCCTGACTGATCGCAAATTGTCCGATAAGCGGCTTACTGGAACCTACAACCTGCATCAGCCAGAAGCCGCATTGCGTCAGATTGTGGATACCTACGGAGGGCATGTGTCGTCCTGGACATCGTGGGTCGATATTGTCAGCGCTCGTTGAAGCGCTTGGTATTCGGATGTCGTTCCGCCACTGGATCACAATGTCTTTATAAAAAATTCTATTCTGCATTGCTCTATATCAGGTGGCCTGTGAGCACTTAGAGCAGATACTGAAGATACGTGGCTGCTTCCATGAAAAAGAAAGTAAATGCTGCGTTACGCCAAGAGCAGTGTGTCGTAAGCACGCTGATTAGGTAAGTAATGGTAACACTTGCCAAAAAATATTCCTATTAAATCAATTAAAATCAAATGCTTGTCGAGATTCAACGGCGGCATCAGAAAAAAATCACTGGAAGAGGGAAAAATTGCGTCGCCGCCGCATCTGTCTAAGTGAAAGACACGAATGCGAATGAATTGCAATTCATGAAAAGGGCGGCAGGGTAAGGATGGCACATACTACGGCAGCAGGGTTCTCTGGCGCGCAGGCTAGATCGTCTTATAACGGGAAGAGCGTCTGCCAATGTTACGAAAAAAAAGCCTCTCAAGGAAGATATCCGACGGGAAGAGCTTACATGTCTCTGCTCGCTGTTGCGTGGTCTTTACACGGAGTTCAGGGCCGCGGCAGGGCTATGGCGCTTCTCGCGCTTGCAACGAGCACGGCGTTTTCTTCATTGGAATCAGGTCGCGCTCTTGCACAGACGGTAGTTTCGAGCGCATCGCAGAGTGCCAGTCTCGGACCCAATGTCCAAACGACCGAGCCTGTAAGGTCATTTAATATTCCTCATGGTTCTCTTTCTGACGCACTGGTGGCTTTCAGTGCGCAGGCTCATGCTCCCCTGACGTCGCAGGCTCCAATGCTTTCAGGCAAGGTGAGTAGTGGCCTCCAGGGGACTTTTACATCATCTGAAGCACTTTCCCGGCTTTTGCAGGGTACAGGACTTACGTTTCTTCAGACCGGTCTTCATGTTTACAAAATTGTTCCAGTATCGTCTGCAATCATGCTTGGTCCAGTGCGTGTTGGTGGAACTATCCGTGATGCGGTTCCTGCTACGGCTATGATCGGTAATCTTCCGCCGGTCCTTCCGGGGGGAGAGGTAGCACGTGGGGGACAACTTGGAATGCTGGGGAACCGGGATGTCATGGACACACCGTTTAATCAGACAAGCTATACTGAAGAATTTATCGAGAAACGTCAAATCAGAAGTATACGCGACGCATTGAAAGACGACCCGTCCGTGCGAGCAGGATTTGCGACCGGAAGTTCGGGGGTGGAAAGGCTGCAAATCCGCGGCTTCAATATCGATAACGTCGATATATCTTACGGTGGTCTTTACGGCATGATGCCTTTTGGTGGCATTACGTCCGAACTGGCTGAACGGGTGGAAGTTCTTCGTGGTCCGGCTGCATTGCTCAATGGAATGTCGCCAGGTGGTGCGGTCGGAGGTGTCGTCAACATCGTGCCTAAAAGAGCACACGATAAACCCCTTTCGAAAATTGAAGCTGACTACACATCCAATGCTCAGTTTGGCGGCCGTGCCGACGTCGGCAGGCGCTTCGGCAAAAAAAAGCAACTCGGTGTGCGTCTAAATGGGATGATCCGCTCTGGTCCCACGGCAATTCCTCACAATGATATGAAAACTGCATTGGTCGGAGCTGGCGTAGATCTTCGTCTGCATCGTGTGCGGCTCTCGACCGATTTTGGTTATCAGTATCGCGACATTGAAGGTGTGGTGCCGTTTTTTCAGCTTGCTTCAGGCATTCCGGTTCCAAATGCTGAGCGTGCAAAACGAAATTTCAATCTGCCTGGCACCTATGTACACGGAGAAGATTTCTTCGGTGTTTTTCGGGGAGAAGTTGATCTTTTTCGCAATTTTACCGCCTACGGAAGTGTGGGCGCTCATGATTACACCTTAAGAAGCGCGTATTTCCAGCAGGTCGTTGTGAATGATGCGGCAGGTAACTCACGAGGCGCTACGCCTGTCGGTGTTGCGCAGCATGGACGTTATCTGACAGCCGAGGTTGGTGTGCGTGGCAAGGTCGATAGCGGCCCCGTTACGCAGGAGCTGGCGTTTTCTGCCAATCGCCTGCATCTTGATTTTGGCCGTGCATTCGGGACAAATACAGGTATTCCGGCTTATAATCTCAACATTTATAATGGAGCGGATGCATTTTCATATGGGCACGACATCTCCGTTCCAAAGAGCGCTGGCAGAACGAGTTACTCAACATTATCCAGTCTTGCATTCGTTGACACGATTTCCGCTTTAAATAAGCGGATTCAGGTAACGGCAGGCCTGCGTGTGCAGCGGGTTCAAAGCGCCAATACTGGTTCAGACCATGTAGGAACAAAAACCGGTGTTTATGATAAAACAGCGATTAGCCCTTCTGTACTTGCTGTTTTTAAACCTCTTAAGAATGTTTCAATTTACGGTAACTGGATTCAGGGACTGCAGCAGGGAACGATTGTTTCTTCGAGCTATAGTAATTCCGGCGAGATTTTTGCACCTTACAAAACGACCCAGTATGAAGTTGGTGTGAAAGCAGATATGAAAAAATTCATTGTGAGTTTTGATGTTTTTCAGATATCTCAACCCAGTACGGTCACTGATGTCAACACCAATACAATGTCCCTTAACGGCACGCAGCGCAACCGTGGGCTCGAACTCAATATCGCTGGTGAAATCACGCATGGACTGCGGGCAACCGGAGGGGTGATGCTACTGGACCCGATCCTCACGCATACACAAGGTGGTGCTAATGACGGCCAGCGTGCGGCCAACACATCCCCCGTCAATTTCAATATGGGGCTCGATTACGATCTGCCTTTCGTCAAAGGTTTGTCCGTGACTGCTGACGTTATGTACACGCATTCTGAATATATCGAAAACGGTGCTCATCGACGGAGTATACCAGGATGGGTAAGGCTCGACATGGGCGCACGTTATGCGATCAAAAATCCGGCGTCGAAAGACGGAAAGCTTTCCTTCCTTCTTAATGTCGATAATGTAACAAATGAACGGTACTGGAATTCGGGTGGGTATAATTATCTCTCGCTGAGTGCGCCACGGACAGTTCGTTTTGCGGTGATGGCGGACTTCTGATGCGCGCCTCGTCATTTCAGGTGGCAGCTAGAACCGTAATCGCTGTGGGCGGAGGATATCTTGCCTCATCCTCGGCTATGGCGATTTTCTGTCTTCTCCTTGTGAGTGCCGGTTTTACGCGTGCAGACGCTGTCACTCTGGGCATCCTGCTTGTGTTTGTGTTGTACCTCTGCCTGGTTCTCTGGGTTTTTGCGGTATCCACATTGTGGCGGCCCATTACTGTGTTTTCTCTGCTCATTGTCTGCAATTACGGGCTCGCTTCCTTCATTGGCCATGGAGGATAAGCAGTGAAGCAGGATTTCCGTCGCTCCATGGGCTGGCTTCATACCTGGGCAGGGGTGGTGCTGGGCAGCATTCTTTTCGCAATCTTCTGGATGGGAACGCTTTCGGTTTTCGACAGTGAGATCGATCAATGGATGAAACCGGCTACGCGTATAGCCCCTGCCCATAATATATTGCCGCTTGAGAGTTTTCGTTCATCGCTTGATGAAGCGATCGCAGCTAAAGCCTCGTTCTGGAACGTGACGCTTCCCAGTGATCGCGACGCCGTGTTTCACACGCGCTACGGCACCAGAAAAAAAATGATCAGTCGTGATATCGATCCGGTGACGGGGCGTGCGTTGCCTGATTCCGGAACATTGGGAGCAACCGGGTTTATTTTCCCATTTCATTACACTCTCAATATTGAACTGATGAATCTTGGTGAATGGATCGTGGGGTTGGCTTCCATGGCCATGCTCGCCCTGTGTGTTACAGGCGTTATTATTCATCGCAAGATATTCGCGGAATTTTTCACTTTCAGGCCACGCGCAAAGCCTCGACGGATGTTGCTGGATCTCCATAATCTTTCCGGGGTGCTCGGTTTACCCTTCCACATCTTTCTAACGTTTTCTGGGTTGGTCATTTTGGGAGCAACCTATTTTCCAGCCGGTGTAAACTCGATTTACCCGAATACGCGCGTTTATTTTTTTGAGTCTAATGGTCTGTCGTTCCTCTCCGTAAAACACGGCAAACCCGGGGCACCAGTTATTTCTCTGGATGAGACAGCCACGCGGGCACGCTTGTTATGGGGCGGAGAAACACCTCATCTAGTTCTGGTGGCCAATCCCGGTATGACGACCAGCAGGATTGCATTTTTTCGGGGGAATGAAAAACAGGTCGTCATTGATCGAGACGTCATAGCGTTTAACGGTTCCACAGGTGAATTTCTTTCTCGATCTTCACATCTGACCCCAATCATGCGTTCGCAGCGTTTTCTGAATGGTTTGCATCTCATTGAGTTTCATCACTGGGTATTGCGATGGATTTATTTCCTACTTGGGTTAGGAAGTTGCGTGTTGATTGCGACCGGTTTCCTGTTCTGGATGGAATCACGTCGAAAGAAGCAGGAAAAGCAGATCGGCTTCCGTCTGGTAGAGGCAATAGCGTCAGGCTCCATAACCGGGATCATCCTTGCAACTTTGGGGTTCTTCATAGCCAATCGTCTGTTACCATCTGACGCGCACCTTCTCGGTCTGGAGAGAAGCGCGCTGGAGGTTCAAGTTTTTTACTTCGTCTGGCTCGCAACTTTCCTGCATGGTTGGGTGCGGCCCCGGCAAGTGTGGTTCGGACAGAGCGTTGCAATTGCACTTCTTGCGTTCACGGCGGTGATACTGAACTGGATAACAACGGGAGATCATCCGTTAAGAACATTAACCCATCGATATCTCTGGCCGGTGGCTGGAATGGACATCGTACTGCTCGCTGGTGGGGCTTTGGGGCTACTAACGGCAGTTTTTCTGTTCCGTCGCGCGCGTAATGGAGTGGTGGCTATGCGCTCAGCAGGGGAGCGTAGGGCATGAGGACTGTTTTCCTGCTTTATCCGGCGCTGGGATTGCTGCTGTTTTTCGCTTTTGCGCTTCTGGCGCTGACGCAGTTTCCACATCGTCGCGCTATCGGTCTGACTGATCTGGCATCTCAACAGACGATCTGGACGAGGGTGGTGGCGGGATTACTTGTAATTCTGGCTCTTGTTCTAGCCGTCCTGAGTGAAGGTGGAGGGTTTGGAATTTTGCTCTGGGCTGGTTTGTTATCGTTAACTTCTTGCATTGTGGCATTGATTCTGAGCTGGAGGCCCTCATTTCTTGCTCCATTGGCACAGTTCATATCGAGCGACCGGTTTCCTATTTTTTTCAGAAAATCTCCTTGAATATTTGAAGGCATCAATATCGTTTTAGACCTTGCTAGAGCCTCAATAATATTGAAGTGAAGAGGAATATCTGACGAGTATTTGGCTGCTGATTGAAGTCAGTCATTGTTTCGTTAATCCGCCTGAAGTGTCCGGCCGCGAAAACATTCATACCCGACCAGCCCGCCACCGCGTTCGCTTCCGGCCAGAAAGCAGCCGTGACACTTTCATTAGAGCGCATAGATTGCTTGGGAACGTCGCCGCGTTTCATGCAGGAAGTTAATAACTCTTCCCGATATCACGCTTCCGTGATATGAGAATGATTCTCATTAACGAATATGGGTTTGCAAATGCGATGATGACCGAACGGGTGCAGGCGAAATCTGGCGGAGCAATACAGGCGTTGTACCGTTGTAGTGTCCTTCTATGGACTGTAGGGGCAGGGGTTCCAGTCAGCACTGTTCTTGCAGCTGAGACGGATGACACGAAAACTGCCCAGCATCATCAGTCCAAGGACCGTCATAAACACGCAGGTGACGACAAAATCCATCATCAGGATCAGAAAGTATCGTCTGAAAACGAAATACCCAGTAGCGTGGAAAGTCTCGTTGTGTGGGGTGAAGGAAAGAAAAACGCAACGACGGATGGCACCGGGAGTTATGTCGTCAAAGCGGTTTCTATGGGCAAAATGCTCATGCGTCTGAATGAAATCCCGCAGTCTGTTTCTGTGCTCAGCCGTCAGCAGATGCGCGATCAGAACCTCAATACTGTTGATGACGCGCTCAAGCAGGTTCCGGGGGTGAATGTCAATTTTTACGGAGACGGCACGGCAGGCATGACGGCCAGAGGTTATAACCTGACGCCTCAATTTGATGGTGTGCCGTCTACGGGTGGGCTGCAAATGGCTCAGCAGTTCGATCTTGCCATTTATGATCGTCTTGAGGTGCTGCGCGGGCCTAATGGCACGTTTCAAGGGTCTGCGCCGCCTGGAGGAAGTGTGAACTTCGTTCGCAAACGGCCTTTGGATCATTTCAAGGCTCAGGGGTCATTTAGCGGTGGATCATGGGATAATTTTCATGCTGACGCGGACATAACCGGACCGTTGACACATTCAAAGCGTGTGACGGGCCGCTTTGTCGTCGCAGGGACGGACCGGGATTTTTTCTATCAGCAAGCACACGATCGCCGCTGGACAGCTTATGCCGATATTGACGTGCATATAACCGATCATACGACGCTCTCGATGAGCGCGGCAGGACAGAAGAACAACACAACACGCTTCATGGGGCTTCCTCGTGCCGCCGATGGCAGTGATCTGCACCTGAGCCGCAACAGTTTCGTTGGGGCTGACTGGGGACGTACGAGTTCGCCCATGTATGAACTGGGAGGAGAGCTGGAGCATCGTTTTGGAGGAGGATGGCGTGCACGTCTGACAGGCCGCCATCGTGTCACGGACACAAGCATGCACTATACCTATCTCAATAGTGCGGTTACAGCGCAGAAAACTGCAAATTTTGTAGTCGCGAATTCGCTTATTCACGATCAGTATGACGGTGTCGATCTGTATTTTACAGGTCCAATCCACGCCTTTGGTCGGAAGCATGATCTGGTGATTGGTGGGAATTATGATTCCGATGTGATGACAGACGGAGGCGCGTCACAGAACTCACGTGTGAATACGGGATTGGCGGGGCTGGATATCTTTTCGCCAGTTATTTCAAGCACGATTCAGCCTGATATCACCACGATGTATCGTGAACCGACACGGCAGGAAGGTGTTTATGGGTCCTTGCGGATTGAACTGTTGAAGTCCCTACATCTGCTTATGGGGGGACGGATCAGCTTTTATGAATATAAATACAAGAATATTTCCACAAATACGCCATATGTTATTAGCCTGAAGAATAACGCAGTCCCGACACCCTATCTGGGGTTGGTATGGAATATCGTATCTAATATTTCCGCTTATGTTAGTTTTACGGATACCTTCACGCCGCAGTCAGGTTACACACCGACCGGGCGCTTGAAGCCGGATTTGGGGCAGCAAATAGAAGGCGGCCTGAAAGGTGACTTCTTCCATCATAATCTGAACGTAACACTGGCCGGTTATCGGGTCATTGAACGAAACAAGGCCATGGTTGACAGTGATCTGGCCCCCACGTGTGGGCGGAACGGAACCAGTGACTGTTACCGTGCGGCAGGCAAGGTGCGGAGTCAGGGAGCGGAAGTTGAAATGATCGGGCGCATCCTGCCTGGCTGGGATATTAATGTCAGCTATACTTACAACGACAATGTTATTCTGAAAGACAGTAATGCTGCTCTGGAAGGGCTGGCCTACGCTCCCAATTCGCCCAAGCACCTTTTCAAGCTCTGGAGCCATTACCGTTTTGCTCATGCGGAGCAGACAAAGAAAGTATGGAGTGTAGGCGGTGGTCTGACAGCACAAAGCAGTACGTTTGGCACGACACGAACTGTCCGGCAGGGAGCTTATGTTGTGGCAAATGCTCAGGTCGGGTATCAGTTTAATCCTAAGTTGAATGTTGCTGTTAACGTCAACAATATCTCGAATACGCGCTACTATCAGCGTCTTGGTAACGTTTATTATTATAATTATTACGGAGAGCCACGAAACTTTATGGCAACGCTCCAAAGCATATTTTGAGCTCTTTGGATAAGGTGGGGTTTTAGAAAAATATTGTAAAAATCACATATTATAATTCAATATTTTTGTTTATTTTATTCACAATTAATTGCCTTACATATTTTGCTGCAGCGCTAAGTTCCGTGTCATTTAACCACACAATGCCATTTTCAAGCTGCATCTCAGGTAAGAAGCGTAAAGAAACGTCTGAGCTATCAATTGGCCATCCTAAATTTCTTATCATTGTAAGAGGTAGCAAGGTATATGCATCAGTAAGGGCAATTATTTGCTCTCCACCTATTGGAGAATTCATCTCAATAAGGCGTGATGGAAGTGCTAACCCTCTAGCTGCTAATGCAGATTCAAAGCGATCTCTCATAGCTAGTCCGGCAACAGGTAAAACCCATATAAATGAAGAAAATTCATGCCATTTTTCTAATACATCTGGAATAGAAAAAATTTTTTTCATTGTGGCTACAATATATTGTTCTGTTCCGAGAGATAGTGTCTTGAATCTTGAATATGCTTTAATATTAGTAAGGTTTACGAAAATAAAATCATAAAAGTTTGCTTCCAGACCAGCCAGAAGCTCAGGTCGCGCTGCGTAATTGAGTGTCAAATTCAAGTTTGGGTGCATTTTTTTTATTTCTGAAACACCTCTTATAATAAAATCTTGCAACATAGGTGTTTGAAAACCAATTTTGACTCTGCCGTAAAAGCCTTCTTCATGTGTGCCAAGATCTGTCATCAAGTGTTTGAGTTCAGCATTTATTCTTCTGCCTGCAATGATAAAACGTTCACAAATTTTATTTGGAACCAAACTTCCATATTTTCTGATAAAAAGTTTTGTTTTAAGAATATTTTCAATTTCCAAACATGATTTTGAGACAGCTCCTGGTGTGATATTTAATCGATCAGCTGTACGACGAATGTTTTTGGTTTCTGCTAAAACTTCAATAAGCCTAAAGTGTCTTAATTTTAAATTCTTACGAATATTTTCCATTTTAAATATATCCACGAGATTATATATTTTCATGCAAGAAATAAGTGCATATTTTCATATTATTACAGAATAATGCATCATTATGATCTCATTCCTAGATATATATTTAGTAGATAGCTCTAACAGCTTTCCTCTTGCTTTCTGGTAAGGGGTTAACTCATTGCAAATTCCTATTGGTAGGAAAGTCAGAATTAGATTTTCAGACTCTCTAGGTTAAATTTCATCATTGCTCACATAATCAACTAAACAGAAAAATTTGAAAAATCCAAACAGTTTTAATTCATCAACTTTTTTTCGTTTTTTTTATCTTAATCAAGATGATATATAAATAACTTAGGAGTTTACATACTTTTTTTACTTTACTATATATCGAATTGGTAAGTTAAATGAATTTTGTTTCTTGTAAATTTCTTAATAAATCTGAATGCCATCATAAATTAAATCCAATTTTTTATAATATTTACGAATTAATTGAAAATTTTTATTACGAATTAACTGCCAGAAATAATAGCCTTCAGCTTGGTGTGTGTACGATTACCAATGATGGAATAGCAATCCTCTACAAGGATAGACTTATTAATAGCGCAGATGGCTTGGGGGTCGGGTGCATCGTTAGCATGGTTTTAAAGTTCACACATCCAACAAAAGAATTCGAAACGCCTGGCCGCGCCGTCAACCCGCATGCCTACAACTTTATGCTGGAACGATCCCGAAGGGCATTTCGATCACCACGGTTTCTGTGGTGGCCAAAGCACAAAAACACCAATCCGGTAGTTTGAGTGCGCAAGACTGATCACCGCAGAATTGGTGATTGAAAAATCAATTTTGTGTTTCCAATAAGGGGAAAACAAATGGCTACTGATGTGATTTCGGGAACGGTTGTTTCCAAAACGTATTC
The DNA here is from genome assembly GCF_009914215.2 of Acetobacter pasteurianus. NCBI lineage: Bacteria > Pseudomonadati > Pseudomonadota > Alphaproteobacteria > Acetobacterales > Acetobacteraceae > Acetobacter > Acetobacter pasteurianus. The sequence continues at coordinate 2,337,747 of NZ_CP039846.2, forward strand.
GCAAAATACGAATATCACTGTACTTTCGGGGGGTATTTTATCTTCTGCCACAATAGGTAGTAGTGGGGGAAGTATTCATGTTTTGTCTGGTGGGTTAGTTCAAGAAACGACAGTGGGCACATATCAAGAAGTGCTAAGTGCTGGAGCTTCAGGATACCTTCAAACTGTTTCGGGTACTGGCGAAATAGTTGTTGAAAGCGGTGCTGTCCTAACAGAACAAACTTCAGATTATCAAAATCACAGTATTTATAGTGGAGGGCAAGTCTATCTTGCTAGCGGAGGAACTCTGGTAGGGGGGGCTGTTCAATCAGGCGGCATTTTAACTGCTGTTAGTGGATCTCTTATATCAGGATCTTTTGTCGTAGATAATGAAGGGCTTCTTTCCGGTAACGGATTGGTGGAGCAGAAGCTTTATGTCTTAGATGGCGGTAACGTCGATGGTACCGTACTGGCGTCTAGTGCTTCTGAAAGTATTTATTCCGGAGGTAACGTATCGGGGCAGACCATTAATGGTTCCGCAAATGTGGCCGGCACACTTTCTGGCGCAAACATTGCAAACGGGGGGCAGGTATCTGTTCTAAGTGGAGGTGTTACTAGTGGTGATACTATTACATCTGGTGGAAAGGAAACGGTCTTCGATGGCGGTGTTGCCAGTGGTGCTGTGCTTTCAAACACAGGGATGCTCATTGTTAATGTCAATGGCTCAGCTAATGGGACCATTGCCTCAAGCCTAGGATACATGGGTGTGCTGGGCACTGCCACCAACACGACAATAGGCAATGGTGCTATAGTAGATGTTGAGCAGGGAGGTTCAGTAACAGGAAACACCATTAATAATGGGGGTTCACTGTTTGGAGAACCAGGAAGTGTCATCGGCGCCACAACCATCTCGAGCGGTGGAGCATTAACGGCTTCCAGTGGCGCTACTCTTTCTGGTGATATAATCCTTCAGAATGGAGGATCTGCGACGATCTGGAACAATGTGGGCGGCACAATCAGTCTTCCGGGTGATAGCAATGGCGGCCTGACTATTTCTGGCCTGGAAAACGGCGGTACTGTTAGCACTATTATTGATAACTGGAGCGGTAATGGGCCCGGTGATTCTGATAGTATTGATCTAGCCGGTGTTTCCGCTGCTGGCGCGTCTTACTCTCTCACACAGGATCAGGTTGTGATTACCTTGGCCAATGGTAATACAATCACTCTCAATATCCCTAATGTTCTAGATCACGGTTTTGCCCTTGTAGACGACGGTCATGGTGGCGCCACCGCTGAAGTATGCTTTCTTGCTGGCAGCATGATTCAGACACCGGAAGGCGATGTTCCGGTCGAAAATATCCGTATGGGTGACATGGTTCTTGCCTATGTGCAGGGCGTTGCTCAGCCTACAACTGTTACCTGGACAGGTAAGGCACACGTTGTTGTTCGCCCTCATCTGCAAGATGACGAAGCTGGTTATCCGGTGCGTATTCTCAAAGATGCCATTTCGGAAGGTGTTCCTTACAAGGACATGCTGATTACTTCTGAGCATTGCCTGTTCTTTGATGGCAAGTTTGTACCTGTGCGTATGCTGGTGAATGGTTTTTCGATTTTCTACGATAAATCCATCACTTCTTATGATTATTATCATGTGGAAACAGAGCAGCATTTCGTTATTCAGGTAGATGGTATGCTGACCGAAAGTTATTTGGATACAGGGAACCGCCGTTCCTTCCGCCAGGAAGGTAGCGTTGCGACACTGGCAAGCAAGTTTCTGACTTGGGAACATGATGCAGGTGCACCGCTTTGTGTAGATCGTTCTTTTGTGGAACCTCTCTTTCACAAGCTGAAGTCTCGGGAAAACGCGGTTGTTGGCTGTCATATTCCAACAGTCTCTACAGAACAGACAAATGATCCGGGCCTGCATCTGCTCACACATACAGGTGCAGTTATTCGCCCAATGCGAAACAACGGCCAGCAATACAGCTTCATGTTGCCGCCCGGTACAAAATCTGTCCGCATCGTTTCACGTGCCAGCCGTCCGGCAGATGTTATTGGGCCTTTTGTAGATGATCGCCGTTATCTAGGCGTGGCTGTTACAAACATACATTTGCTATCGGCTAAAAATCAGTATGACATCACAGCACATCTTCAGGCTGAAAAGCCCGAAGGCTGGTACGCTACTGATTGGACTGATTGCGCATGGACCAATGGCAATGCAGAGTTACCCCTTGGTGAGTATATGCTTGACTGCAAAATGGGCATTCTTTCCATAACTGTGCGTGCGGCTGGTCCTTATTTGGTTCATGCTGAAGAAATGACTAATCTAGACAAAGTTTCAGCTTGAGAAACTAACATATAGTCATTTTTCAAAAGGCCCTACCTTGTTCGGTAGGGCCTACATTTTTCTAAGTCTTATTGGTAACCCACCGGTCTTGAGCGAGCATGGTCGGAGATCCAAGCGGGCGAACCGGATGAATGGCAAATTCCGCGTTTGTGGTTCATCCTGAATAACGTCACGTATCGCCCAATGTATCGGTATATTCTCCGAATGCACTGTCAGCTAAATCAAATACGCTGATTTCTTGCGCGAGATTTCATCGGCTTGTCGCAGTTCACGGTTTTCGCTCTCCACAAAACCTAGGGCAATTCGAACTTGTCTGAAAGCCAGATAAAGCAGATCATCACACAAGATAAATACCTTAATGACACAGGATGTTAGCAGTGAGCGAGAAGACCGAAAAGAACTATCCTCCCAGCATGACAAGGCGCACGGTGATTGCTGCTGGAGCGATGGCTGGTGGCATGGCTTTAGGGGGCAAAGCGCATGCCGGCAATTCTAGCCCGTGGCAGAATGGGGAGTGGCTTAACAAGCCACATCAAAGCGCAATCACTGCCGATGCATTAGAGATGGTAACGGACAAAGGGTCTGATTTCTGGCGAGAGACCTTTTACGGATTTACACGTGATAGCGGGCATTTTTATGGACTCCATGCGCCGTCACGTTTTACAGCACAGCTTCGTATTCGCGCGGAATACGAGAAGCTATATGATCAGGCCGGTCTCATGGTTCGTATTGATGAGAAGCAATGGGTCAAAGCTGGGATAGAACTTTCAGATGGGCGCGCCATGCTCAGCAGTGTTCTTACAGATGGCCGTTCAGACTGGGCGACGGCTCCTTATGAGGGCGACCCCAAAGATTTTTGGATGCGCGCAACTGTAGCCGATGGCGTGCTACGGCTTCAGGTATCTGCCGATGGCAAGATCTGGCCGCTTGTGCGTTTGGCGTCTTTTCCCAAGGCGGCGTCCTATCTGGTTGGCCCAATGTGTTGCACGCCGGAGCGAGAAGGCCTTAAAGTCTGCTTTTCTGATTGGCGGCTTACTCCGCCACTGGGCAAAGCATTACATGATCTGACATGATGCCTCATCGTAGCGAAAAACAGAAAATGCTGGCGAGTGATCTGTATCTCGCTAGTGACCCCGAATTACAGCACGATATGGCGCAATGCGCTCAATGGCTTGCTCGGTATAACAACCGCAATGGAAATTTGTCTGAACGACTAGGAGAAGTTGGAGAGAACACCTGTATTCGCCCGCCTTTTCATTGTGATTATGGTTATAATATTTTCTTGGGCAATAATGTGTTCCTCAACTTCAATTGCATCGTGCTTGATGTAGTGCCTGTCAGGATTGGGGATGAAACACAGATCGGCCCCGGTGTGCAGATTCTGACTGCTGATCATCCACGAGACCCTGAATTGCGCCAAAAAATGTTGGAGTTTGGCCACCCCATTACCATAGGTAAAAATGTCTGGATTGGCGGTGGGGCTATCATCCTGCCCGGTATAACAATTGGGGATAACGCTATTATCGGGGCAGGCAGCGTTGTCACGCGCGATGTTGCTTCTGGCGTAACCGTGGCTGGCAATCCCGCACGGCCTTTGCATGCTGGATTATAATTCTGGCAGAATTCTTTACTTGGCTGGTGAGAGTAGTGTGTGCACCGTGTGCTGAACCTACAGTGTCACGCCAAATGTGATTTTGTGTCAGTCATCTAAGACAAGCTAAAAAACTCCCAGATGACTGGCACAAAATAGGTATAATCCCAATATTTTCCTAAAAAATTTGGAAAAATGGTATCAATCCATGCCCAATGGCAGGGCATGGAAGGTTACTCAAAAAATCAAACAGCTTTCTTTTCGGCCGCTTTAGCAAATAGAGCGGAAATCGCATTTTGTGCTTCGGTTTGGATAGCCTTCAGATGCGCCTCGCTCTTGAAGCTTTCAGCATAGATTTTATAGACGTTTTCCGTGCCGGAGGGGCGGGCGGCAAACCAGCCATCTTTGGCTGAAACCTTCAGCCCACCAATAGCTGCTCCGTTGCCGGGCGCATTGGTCAAGGTGCTGATGATCGGTTCACCCGCCAGTTCGGTCATACCAATCTGTTCAGGTGACAGGTTTTTCAGGATAGCTTTTTGTTCTGGATTGGCCGGAGCATCAATACGCGCGTAATACGGCGTACCAAGGCGTTTGGTCATATCTTCATACGCGGTGCCGGGGTTGCGCTTGGTGCGCGCAGTGATTTCGGCTGCCAGTAGGCCAAGAATGATACCGTCCTTGTCTGTGCTCCATACCGTGCCATCACGGCGCAGGAAGGATGCCCCCGCACTTTCTTCGCCGCCAAAGCCCAGCGTGCCGTGGAACAGACCATCAACAAACCATTTGAATCCAACAGGCACTTCCACCAGCTTGCGACCGATTTCCTCTGCCACACGGTCGATCATGCTGCTGCTGACCACTGTTTTGCCCACGCCTGCACCGGCATTCCAGTTTTCACGATTGCTAAACAAATATTCAATCGCAACGGCTAGATAGTGATTGGGGTTCATCAGCCCATATTTGCCTGACACGATGCCATGACGGTCGGCATCGGTATCATTAGCGAAGGCGATGTCGAATTTATCCTTCATCCCCACCAGACGGGCCATGGCATAGGGTGAAGAACAATCCATACGGATGCCATCCCAATCGGCAGTCATAAAGCGGAACGTCGGATCTACTTCCTTGCTGACGATCGTGGCGTTGATACCGTATTTATCAATAATCGGCTGCCAGTAATCTACAGCAGCTCCGCCCAGTGGGTCGATACCGATAGACACGCCGGACTCACGGATAACATCCATATCCACCACAGATGCCAGATCATCCACATACGGAGTGATGTAGTCATGCCGCTTTGTGGTGGCAGCTTTCAGCGCATCTTCAAGGCTAACACGCTTTACGCCTTCCATCTTTTTGGCCATGTAAGCGTTGGCAGCACCTTCCACCACCTTGGTGATATCGGTATCTGCCGGGCCGCCATGGGGAGGATTATACTTGTAGCCGCCATCTTCTGGCGGGTTGTGTGATGGTGTAATCACCACGCCATCAGCCAGATCGCTACTACGATTACGGTTATAAGTTAGGATTGCGTGCGAGATGACTGGCGTGGGCGTATAGCCATCCTGCGCATCAATACGGACTTCCACGCCATTGGCCGCGAAGACTTCCAGTGCGGATTTCAGTGCAGGGCGTGATAGCGCATGGGTATCAATACCGATGAACAGCGGCCCAGTAATACCTGCGCTTTTGCGGTAATCGGCAATCGCCTGACTGATTGAGAGAATATGGTTTTCATTGAAGCTGGTGCTTAGGGAAGACCCACGATGCCCCGATGTGCCAAATGCTACACGCTGTGTTGCAATAGCGGGATCGGGCTTGCGGGTATAATAAGCGTCAAGCAGGGCATCGATATTGACAAGATGGGCTGGATCGACTGGCTTGCCGGCAAATGGGCTTATGCTAGGCATTCATTGCTCCCAAAATACGATATGAAAAAAGACACATATTCTCCCAATTTCCTTACAGGCCGGTCATGGCATCGTCCACCCGCAAACCATTCTCATGCGGGATGGCCTGATGGTATATGAGAAAGAAAATGTATCATGCCCGAACACTATGCACGGATTGTGGCAGTGGCGTTGCATGACATTTAAGGACTGCTTTTTTGCTGATGCTGCTCATCTCGAATAACGCGGCGTGAAACACTAAGAATAGCGCCGGTAAGGGCAAACCCTGTTGCCAGTTCAAGGCAATGAACAGCTCCAGAACTTCCTTCAGACAAACCAAAAACCAGCGCCACCAAGGCGGAGCCCAAGGCCCAGCCCATTGTGCGTGCAACAGCTAACATGCCACTGGCAGCGCCGCTGCGGGTGGTTGGGCCAGAAGTCATGACAGTAAGATTATTAGGTGTTTGATAAAAACCGAACCCAATGCCACATAGTCCCATACGCCACGCCACATCCAGAAATGATGGGTGTGCAGGCATAATGCTCAACATGGTTAATCCAGCAGCCAGAATTGTCAGCCCGATACTGCTTAAAACAGATGCCGGGTGGCGGGCCGCCAGTTGCCCGGCAAAAGGGGCTGCCACGGCAACAAGTAATGGCCAAGGCGTAACAAGCAGGCCAGTTGTAACCGCAGACTGGTGCATAATTGTTTGAAACAGAAATGGCAGGGCAACATAAGCCAGAATTTGTGCTGCATAGGCACAAACAGATGTAAGGATGGAAAGCGAAAATAGCGGAATAGCCAGAAGATCAAGAGGGAGCATAGGGGCCTTTTGGCGGCGCTGCTGCAGATACAGCATAATGGCACACAGAAAACCTGCTCCGATTTCAATGCCCGCCCATCTGGGTTCTTTTTGCCCCAGCGCATCAACGCCAAGAACGCCCAGCCCCAGAGCGCCAACATTCAGCAAAGCGCCCATCCAATCGAATGTGAATGAACGGCGCGGGCTATGTGGTGCAACCCGTAGAAAAAGTGGTACCGCTATAAGGCCGATTGGCAAATTGATTAAAAACAGCCAAGGCCAAGTGGCAACAGATAAAACTGCAGCGGCCAGTGTGGGGCCAGTAGCAGCGGAAATAGCAACCGCAAGTGCAATTGTTGCGAATGCCTTATGTAAAAGCTCTCGGGGGTAAACACTTCTCACAAGCGCACCGCTTAACGCGGCCATACAGGCTCCACCAATGCCTTGTAACACGCGAGAACCCACCAGAAGACCGATAGACCCAGAAAGCGCACAGGCGAGGGATGCCGCAGTAAATAGTGCCAGCCCAAAACCGTACACTTTTTTAAGGCCAAGGGATTCAGCTAATGCAGCAGCCGGTAGCAGACTGACCGCCACAGCGAGTTGATACCCGTTAACAATCCAGACAGTAAGTGTTTCGCTGCATGAAAGATCCTTTGCGATGGTAGGAAGGGCAATGTTGGCAATGGCGCCATCCAGCCCGCCCAACACAATTCCGAGCACAGCGCAGAGCATAACCAAACGGCGTTGAGTGTCAGAAACCGGTTGATTATTCATTAGAAAAAAGACCCCGCAAGCAACATATGAGCGGGGAACTGCACGTGAGGCTGCTTTAATATTGGAGCGTTCATGAAAGTTCCCGATTTCCTGATAATGAGCATGCAGCTTTGAGGCCTAAAAGAAAATACGGGCATTTCATTGCATTCGGCAATTCGTATTTATGGGCCACATATATCAAAACACTTTTGTAGCCCGTATTATTACTGCCTTATGCCGCTGCTGGAGCTAAAATTCGAGGTAGAAAAACTATGGCTCAGCACAACGCCATTATTAAACACGATAGTAAGCGTTTTACTTTTGTTGTTTGTTCTTTCACCAAGCATGCCTAGCCCCACAACATCCTGAGCGATGGAAAGACCATCTTCCCGGCCTGCTGTAAAACTGTAAACCCAGAACTCGTAGCCGTTTTCGTAACCTTTTTGCCCCGGTTCACCGTAAATCTGATGCACTTGGGATGCCGTTGTTATGCCATCATGAATATTCTGGTTAACTTCCATAAGAGTGGTATGTTTTATAGAGGCATCACCTGTAGAGGTACAGGCGCTCGTGCTGGCAATAATAGCTATGGCCGCAGAAATTCTGATAATTTTCATTCTGTAATCTGTCCTTTTGTCTATGTATTCTGTGTATACTCCATTGTGTTGCATCAATACAGATTATCTATCAGAATGTTGCGGTGAACGCGCTCAATGTGATTTTTTAATTAACTGAATATCCACTTAATTACGGTCTGGATAATAGCGATTATTTGCCAGAAAGCCTGCTAGCCAGCTTATCGAAAGCAGGTTGGTAAATCAGTGTGGGCATGCGTGCTTGCATTGCGGCAGCATCGTCTGGATTAGCCTCAAATTGCCCTTTCCAGCGGATGAAGGTGCGCTCACCATCTGTAACCGGCAGGAGCTGGATGGTTGAACGATAGTTCCAGATTGGGAGCGCTGATTCAATGATCGAAAATGTTACCGCGTGATCCGTATCGGATAGAGCCAGAAGCTGCTCACGAATAAGGCCGACATCGTCCATCTCAAGCCGCCGAATGGCACCGACCCGATCGCCCGGATCATCCCCTTCAATCTGGCAACTTTTCACCCCCGGCAACCATTGCCCGATGGATCCGAAATCCCGAAGGAGGGGCCAGACGGATGCAATGGGTGCATTGAGAACACTACTGGCCATAACCTCTATCATCATATTTTCCTGATCTCTGCTAAGGCGTATCAAAGTGACTGACCGCCAGTTACTTCGATACGCTGACCATTCACCCAGTGCATGTTGTCAGACAAAAGGGCCGCAACAGCGGCTCCAATATCATCTGGTTGCCCGACACGTCCCAGAGGTGTGATCTCTGCCAGACTTTTGTTGACATCAGAGTTGTCTCGTACCAATCCACCGCCAAAATCCGATGCTATGGCGCCGGGTGCTACCGCATTGACGGTAATGCGGCGTTCCCCCAGTTCCTTTGCCATGTACAGTGAGATTACTTCGGTAGCCCCTTTCATGGCGGAGTAGGGGCCATGATCGGGCAGGTAAAAGCGTGTGGCTGCCGAAGTGATGTTGAGAATACGTCCACCATCGCAGATCAGCGGCAGAAGGGCCACAGTTAACAGGTAAGGCCCCTTGAAATGAATGTTATATTGATTATCAAGCAGTTCAGGTGTCGCCGCATCAAAGTGAGTGTGAATGATATTGCCAGCGTTTTGCACGATGTATTTTAACACAGATCCGGAAAATTCTTCATCCAGAAGATTGCTGACCTGCGCAGTAAATGTCGCAAAAGTGGTGTAGTCTGAAATATCCAGTTTCAGCATGCGCAGTTTTGCGGTGTCGGTGCTGAGTGCCGTTTTAGCGGCCTGTGCTTCGGCTTCGTTAGTGTAATAAGTGCCGATGACATCAATGCCTGCTACAATCAGGTGTTTTGCAATACTATAACCGATCCCACGATTGGCACCTGTAACAAGGGCCACGTATTTCTGGTTCATAATCGTTTCCCTTTGGTAGGTTTGTGAGAGGCGAAATGAGGTTGCTATACTTAAAGAACAATCGATACATAAATGGGGTGAGGTAGATCGTCAATAAATTATGGACCGACCGATATGTATAAAGCCACAGAGAGTGGCTGGTGATAAAATCAGGGCCGTTTACTGGCGGGAGGAAACGCTCTTGGGACGCACCACAAGACTATCCCAGATTTGCATGAGCGTTGTAATGGCTGCATCCAGTTTCTTGGCCCTGTCACCATCTCTGGCTTCGCAGGCCATGCCGTGAAGAAAGGTTGTGAACAAAGTAGGGAGCGTCTCGATAGCGGGTGAGGGGGGCAATTCTCCACTTGCCACAGCCCGATCTACACAAGCTTTCATGCCCTTTCTGGTGCGTGCGCGTTCGGCAGCCAAAAGGGTCTGCACAGACTGGTTTTCTGGTGAACAATTACTGGCGCCCAGCACAATTAGGCACCCCGTAGGGTGAGAGCGCGTTGTCTGCATGCGGGCGGAGCGTCGCAATGTCTGTTCAATAGCATCACGTGGCGCGAGTGTTTCGTCCCATAGAGGCGCAGTAACTTGCCCATAGGTTTCTAGATAGCGCTGCACGACTTCACGGAACAGCGCTTCCTTGGAACCAAAGGCAGCATAGAAACTGGCAGGCGAAATATTTCCCATGCAGGCCTTGAGCTGGTTCAATGATGTCGGCTCATAACCCTGCATCCAGAACAGCGTGAGCGCGGCATCCAGCGCCTTGTCCCGGTCAAACTCACGGGGCCGTCCTGTTCGGGCCATATCTTGTCTCCGTTCGTGTAAAAGTTTTTTATACTAATTGATACGGAAGTGGATGGCCAGAATCACGCGCTGAAACCCCCATCAATGGTCTGCATGGCCCCCGTAATACCGCGTGCTGCGTTGCTGGCCAGAAACGATACATAGGCTGCAACATCATCTGCCGAGCCATGTTCCTTGATAGCCATGACGCTGTGCATGAGATCGGCTTGTGGGCCATTGGCCGGGTTCATATCCGTATCTGTTGGCCCCGGCTGGATGACGTTGACCGTGATATGGCGTTCGCCAAAATCCCGCGCCAGACCACGCACCATGCTTTGCAGGGCTGATTTTGTCATGCTGTAAGCGGCCAGCCCCTTGAAGGGCACGCGATTGGCGTTTGTGGAACCGATCAGGATAATCCGGCCTCCATCTGGCATGGAGCGGGCCGCTTCAACTGCACAATGATAGGCGGCACGAATGTTGATATCTATCATGCGGTCAACGTCATCAGGGTTGAGTGTTAGCGGGTCTCCGGCAATGCAAATTCCAGCATTAAAGACGAAAATGTCGATTGGGCCTGCATTTCGGACGACAGAAAGCATTTCTGAACGACTGGTTGCATCTGCCTGAATGGCTTCTGCTCCGGTCTGGCGTGCAAGCTCTTCAGCTTTTGTGCGCGATCCGGCCCATGTGAAGCTTACGGATGCCCCATCGTGGGTCAAACGTTTGACAATTGCAGCTCCAATCCCTCGGCTACCGCCGATGACCAAGACCTTTTTGCCTAAAAACTCTGCCATGTTATGCTCCCCTTAGTTCTGTATCGATCACTACAGAACGGGAAAGCATTAGAGCGCAAGTTAATTTTGTATCGAGTGATATGGAACTTTTGTTTTGTTGCTAAAGATTTTATAAAAATTATTCAGGGATATCTTTTTCTTTTTTTCACCTTCAGCACTTACACTGAATTTTTGGTAAACGCCTAAAGCAATGACCATGAATGTGGCGACTATTAATAGCGCAGCAGGAAAAAGAATATCCTCTGGAGCTTTGCCGCTTCTTTCAAAAACACCGACCAATCCTTCAATAAAGACTGCAATAATAATTGTTGTCATGAATTTGGTGAGACTGACTCTAGCTTCGCTTAATGATTGCTTTTCTTTGGGGCGTAAGACTTCTTCTTCAATAAAGTATTTTGCAATATCAAAGACAGCAACGGCAATAACAACATAGCTAATGGCTTGAACTATTTCTTCTCGTCCATCGTCAAGAGAGACTATGAAAGCTGAAACAAGGCCAATTGTCCCAGACACAATGAGTAAAGTGGCCAATATTATTAAAAATATACTCGCCACACAGAATGCTAATCTGGAAATGTTTGTTATGGTATTAATTGTAAACTGTCCTTGCATGAGCAAATTGATGCCATAAGATAACATTTATTTTGGCAAAAAGTTCCCTACAATTCTGCTAGTTCTTCTCAATATATTGCTATCCTAGAAAAGGCTATTGCGCGGTGCACCAATGGTGATTGTGGCATCACTTATTTATGGCATGAGGTATACCTGCTCAGATATATATATCATATAAGAGGATTTACTTTGAGTTGTTCGCATAATAATTTTTATTTATATCAATATGTAATAATTTACGAATTTCTGATATAGGTTATTATTTTGAAATAATATGAAAATGCAAAAGTTTTCGCGGTAAATATATTTTTCTTAACATTTGCAAAATCAATGCAGTTGGGTGTTTTGATGGTATAACTTTTTTAAAAGAGAATTATAAAAATATTATATATAATAAATAATTTATCAAATTTTTGATATGAATCAAAAGATCACCATGTTTCTTCATGGTATTTGTTATAACGTGTTAACAAAGGGCATCCGTCCGGTAATTATTGAAATTACTAGCCATTGCTTAATGTATGGCTGAGGGAAGGTAAAATTATGAGCACGACATCAGAAAATCCCAAACCTCTCGATGGCATTAAGGTTATTGATTTTGGGGGAGTGCAGTCGGTTCCATCTGCGGCTCAGTTACTGGCGTGGTATGGTGCTGATGTCATTAAAATTGAACGTGTAGGGGTGGGCGATATTACCCGCAACCAGCTTCGGGATATTCCGGATGCAGATGCTCTATATTTTACAATGTTGAACTGCAACAAGCGTTCTGTTGAGTTGAATACAAAAACACCAGAAGGCAAGGCTGTATTTGAAAAATGCCTCAAATGGGCTGATATTCTTCTTGAAAATTTTCGCCCCGGAGCCATGGAGCGTATGGGGTTTACGTGGGAATACCTACAGCAGCTCAACCCACGTCTGATTTATGGCACAGTTAAAGGATTTGGTGAAAACTCCCCTTGGGCCGGGGTGAGCGCATATGAAAATGTTGCCCAATGTGCAGGTGGCGCAACATCCACAACTGGTTATTGGAATGGTGCGCCACTTGTTGATGGTCAGGCTCCAGGCAATAATAATGGACCTTTGGTAAGTGCAGCTGCTTTGGGTGATAGTAACACAGGTAATCACTTGCTGATTGGTGTGTTGGCAGCTTTGTTCGGGCGTGAACGGACGGGAAAGGGCCAAAAAATCAGCGTTTCCATGCAGGATGCTGTGCTGAACCTATGCCGTGTTAAACTGCGTGATCAGCAAAGGTTAGAACGCGTAGGGTATCTGGAAGAATATCCGCAATATCCAAATGGCAAATTTGGAGACACAGTGCCGCGTGGCGGCAATGCTGGTGGCGGTGGTCAGCCTGGCTGGATACTAAAGTGTAAGGGCTGGGAAACCGACGATAACGCCTATATTTATTGCACTGTGCAAGAACAGGATTGGGGCCCAACTTGTGAAGCCATAGGTAAGCCGGAATGGGCAACAGATCCTAAATACAATACGGCAAAAGCGCGTGAAACGCACATGTTTGAAATTTTTGCCGCGATTGAAACAGCTATTGCAGATAAAACAAAATATGAAGCAGTGGCACATCTGGCCAAGTATCGTGTGCCTTGTTCACCAGTGTTGTCCATGAAGGAAATTGCCGAAGCTCCGGATCTGCGTGAATCTGGAACAATTGTTGAAGTGCAGCAGCCAAAACGAGGCTCTTTCTTAACGATTAACCCAATTAAATTCAGCGGATTTACGCCCGAAATCAAAGCAGCTCCCTTGCTAGGGCAGCATACGGATGAGGTGCTGGCTGAACTGGGTTACACGGCTGAAGAAATCAAAAGCCTGCGTGATAAGAAAATCACCTGCGCATAATGCGACCATTGTGAAAAGTGACAGCACCTTAGGGTGTTAAATCTACCAGATATAAATTCCTGCATGGTTCTGTTTTGAGCATCTTTCATGCAGGAACGAGGAAAAGATTATGACAGACCAGACAGCACCAAGCACTCTGACGGATGGTTTCCATCTTGTTATTGAAGCTCTTAAGCTCAACAACATTTCCACAATGTTTGGTGTTGTCGGTATTCCGATTACAGATCTGGCTCGGCTCAGCCAAGCGGAAGGCATGCGGTTTATTAGTTTTCGGCACGAACAGCCTGCTGGCTATGCGGCAGCCATTACCGGATATCTTACAAAAACGCCGGGTGTGTGCTTAACAACATCCGCTCCAGGTTTTCTAAATGGCCTTGTGGCAGCAGCAAACGCCAACACAAACGGCTTTCCAATGATTCTGATTAGCGGGTCAAGCAATCGTGCCATTGTTGATCTTCAGCAGGGGGATTACGAAGAACTTGATCAGATGAATGCGGCCAAGCCTTTTGTAAAAGCGGCTTATCGTATTGATCGGCCAGAAGATATAGGAACCGGAGTGGCACGTGCCATCCGCACAGCCGTATCTGGTCGCCCCGGCGTTGTTTATCTTGATCTGCCCGCAGCGGTGCTGAGTGCAACTGTGGATGCGCAGGTTGGTCAGGCATCTTTAGTCAAGGTGGTGGATGCAGCAGCTCCTCAGCGTCCAACGGATGAAGCGATTGAACGTGCGGTCAGTCTGTTAGCTGCCGCAAAGCGTCCGTTGATTCTTTTAGGAAAAGGGGCGGCTTACGCACAGGCAGATACGGCTATTCGTGATCTGGTCGAAAAGACCGGTATTCCGTTCCTGCCCATGTCCATGGCAAAAGGTTTGCTGCCCGATGGGCACCCGTTATCTGCGGCCTCTGCACGGTCTTTGGCTCTTGCGCAGGCAGATGTGGTTCTGCTGGTAGGGGCGCGCCTAAATTGGATGCTAGCACATGGTAAAGCACCGCAGTGGTCTCCAACTGTCAAATTCATTCAGATTGAAGCTAATCCGAGCGAATTTGATAGTAACAAGCCCATTGCTGCACCCGTTCCAGGCGATATTGCAGAATCTGTAAAAACCTTGAATGCCGCTGTGGCAAGTAAGGGCGTGAAAGCAGATCCGGCATGGCTTGCGGAGCTAAATGCCAAGCGTGAGCAGAACGTTGCCAAGATGACTGCACGCTTGGAAAAAGTGACAGACCCAATGAACTTTTTCACAGCACTCAATGTCATCAAAGGGGTTCTGGAAGGGCGCGATTACTATCTCGTCAATGAAGGCGCGAACACACTGGATGTGACGCGGAATGTTATTGACATGAAGCTGCCTCGCCGCCGTTTGGACCCAGGCAGTTGGGGCACAATGGGCGTTGGGCTTGGATATGCCATTGGCGCGGCTGTTACCACAGGTAAGCCCATTGTAGCTATTGAAGGTGATAGTGCTTTTGGGTTTAGCGGCATGGAAATGGAAACAATCTGCCGTTACAAACTGCCTGTTGTTGTTATTGTATTCAATAATGGCGGGATTTATCGCGGGGATGATGTGAACCGCGGGAATGGAACAGACCCGGGGGTGACCCGGCTGGATGCTTCCGCGCATTATGAAAAGATTATCGAAGCCTTTGGTGGCGCCGGGTACGATGCACAAAAACCAGCGGATCTGAAACAGGCTCTGGAAACTGCTCTGGCATCTGGCAAGCCAGCCATGATCAACTGTGTTATTGATCCGCATGTCGGCACGGAAAGCGGACATCTCAGCAAGCTGAATCCGCAAAGTGCTGTTAAGGCTGGCGCCGCTGTCCCCACCACAAAAGCTGCAAAATAAGGTGGCATGATGACTGAAACCACCGCAGCAAAAGCGAAGGGGCCCTTTGATGGGCTTCTCGTCATTGATCTTACGCATGTGCTGAATGGCCCATTCGGCACAACAATTCTCACAGATCTTGGTGCACGCACAATCAAGGTTGAGCCACCCGGTCATGGTGATGATACACGCACCTATGGTCCGTATGTTGGCGATCAGTCACTTTATTTTTCTTTTGTAAACCGGGGAAAGGAAAGCATTGTCCTCAATCTTAAAGATGAGGGTGATCGGGCTATTTTTCTGGAAATGGTTCGTAAAGCAGATGTGCTGGCAGAAAACTTCCGCCCCGGTGTGATGGATCGCCTTGGTTTTAATTACGAAGAACTGGCAAAGATCAATCCGCGGTTGATTTATGCATCTTCATCAGGGTTTGGGCAGACAGGGCCGCTTGCACACTATCCCGCCTACGATACCATTGTGCAGGCTATGAGTGGTGTCATGATGGCTACTGGCTTTCCTGATGGGCCGCCAACACGGGTAGGGGGCACATCGCTTTCTGATCTATGTGGCGGCGTTTTTATGTTCTGCGGCATTGCTAGCGCGCTTTATGCTCGTGAACGTACAGGGAAGGGGGCGCACATTGATGTTTCAATGTTTGATGGCACCCTCGCATTTTTGCAGCATGCGCTAATGTGTTGGTCAGCCACGGGTAAAGCCCCAGAGCGCATTGGCAATCGTCACCCCTACATGGCGCCTTTTGATGTGTTTCAGGCGCAGGACAAGCCTTTTGTGATCTGTTGCGGGAACGATCATCTCTTTAAGGCTTTATGTGACGTTATTGGTGCGCCAGAACTGGCAACAGACCCGCGTTTTGTCGAAAATCATGACAGAATGACCAATAATGATGCGCTAAAGGCAGCATTGGAAAAAGCGCTTTCCAAACAACCATCCGCATATTGGTTAGATGTTATCCATAAGGCTGGTGTGCCCGTTGGCCCATTGCTGGACATAGCAGAGGCAGCGGCTCTTCCGCAGACATCTGCGCGTAACATGCTGATTAAATCTGGTGGCGTGATGATGCCGGGTAATCCGGTAAAGATCAGCGGGTATGATGACCCGCATGAACGGCCCAGTGCACCCAAGTTGGATGAGCAAGGGGCTGCATTGCGTAAGGAATTTGCTGCACCAGAGACGAAATGACGCCTGATTTAACACAACCCACTACATTACCAGCACGCCCGGCAGCGCCGTTGTCGGTTTTGCTTCGGCGTGTGGTGGCATTAACCTTCGTTGTCGCCTTTGTAGAGGTGACGGTTTATATGGATGTCGGGAGAATATATCCCGGCATCATGACCGGAAATACCGTGCAGTTTGGGCGATCTGTTGCGTTATCTCAGTGGGAAAATGCAGCCCTTACCGGAACTGCAATCGGCTTATTTTTTTGTGGGTGTATGTGTGCCAGCCTGATACGGCGTTACATGAAATGGCCGTATTGGGAACTGTTGCTGATGGCAGCAGTTCTTGTTGTGGTCTCCTTTGCTCGTCTTTCACCTTCGCTACATCATGTCGTTGAGCTTCCATTAGTTGCGCTGGCATTGGGAATGCAGGGGGAAACACTGGCGCGCTTTGGTGGTGTTTCCCTACAAACACTGGTCGTGACTAATAATATGGTCAAGTTTTCAGATGCATTCATCGGACGCTATGTGGCAGTTTGGCTTGATCGCTCTCGTTTTGAAGCCAAGCGGCCAGCGCTTAAGGAGGTTGTTCTCCCCGGGGCTGCGTGGTTTTGCTATTTTGTTTCAGCAATGTTCGGGGCTGTTATTGAACACATCTCACGTTTTGGGCTTCTTCTACCTGTCATCGTTCTGCTCCTGACTGTCTATGACCTTCGCCATTCACGGTATGCCAATTAAGGGAAGATGCAGATGTGCAATCTTGTTGATAATACGGCGGAACACCGGTTTGAGATGATTCAAAATGGCCATAAAACTTTTATAGATTACGCAAAGAAAGGAAGTGTAATTGTGCTTCTTCATACAGAGGTTCCGTCTGCATTAAGAGGTCAGGGAGCTGGTAGTCGTTTAGCGCGTGCGGTTCTGGATGCTGTAAGAAGCAACAACATGAAGTTAAGCATTAAATGTGATTTCTTACTGCACTTTATTGCAAAACACCCGGAATATAAGAATCTTGTTTCTGTCTGAAAAATGTATAGATGATTTTTCATTTTAAAATGCAAAATACTTAATCACGATGGTAAAATATTCTCAATAACAGAGAACCTTGTAGACAGATTAAGCGTTGCTACAAAAATAGAATGCAATACTCTCATGATAGTGTCGTGATTTTTCCTAGGTAAATACATTTTATCTTTATAAGGAAATCTATTTTTCTGATAGGAGCCACGCCAGTAATGATGGTGACATTACACTGGAGTGACGTTGTTCTGAGGCTTGTGGTCACGCTAGCAGCCGGGATAGCGTTTGGGCTTAATCGTGATGAGCATGGGCGGCCTGCTGGTTTGCGTACGACCACGCTAGTGTGTCTTGCTGCATGTCTGTCTATGTTACAAGTGAACTGGTTGCTTGATACGACTGGTAAAAAATCCGGATCTTTTGTGACACTGGATTTGATGCGTCTGCCACTTGGCGTCCTTTCCGGGATGGGATTCATTGGTGGTGGCGCAATTTTGCGCCGGGAAAATATGGTTCTCGGCGTTACAACAGCTGCGACCCTGTGGATCGTCACAATAATTGGCTTATGCTTCGGTGGTGGTCAGATCATTCTTGGTGTTACGGGTACAGTGTTGGGGCTAGGTGTTTTGTGGGGCCTCAACTTTGTAGAGCGTAAATTGCGCGAGGATCATCGTGCGGCGCTTATTGTTGTCGCAGATACAAAAAATCCAGTAATTCAGGAACTCATCTCACGCTGTGCCGAGGTTTCTATTCAAATTTCTGGACAGTCCGTGGTCTATTCAGAGCAGGGGAAGATAATAGAACTACATTTTGATCTTCGGTGGCGTGGGCATCGTCATAATTTCTGGCCACCAGTTTTTCTTTCAGAACTGGCATCGCGTCCGGGTGTCATGACATTACAATGGAAGCCGAGCGGTTTCACTGGAATGTAGTTTTAATTTGCCATGATCAGTTATGTTATAAGATTTAAAACACCAAGGAACGGTTGGCTTGGAGCGATTAAGCTGCCAGATCATATTATAGCAATCAGAGGGCCAATACCGCAGAGTAGAAAATTCCTCAGGTAAAACAATTGCTTTCGCCAGTGCCGCAAGCCCTTGATGTTGCCAACAGACGAGAGAGGTGCCTTTCAGACGGCAAAGCGCCGCACCAAATTCTTTTTCTTCATGCAGTGCCCAAGTCATATCTATTGGGCAGTGCAATATTTCAGACAAAGGCAAAACAGTCTGTTCCGGTCGTCTGCTATGGCCACCGCCAGCACGGAACGCAGACGCAAAAATACGATCTGGTAATGGCAGTATTCCATTTCTGGAAACAAAAAGTTCAGCAAGTTGCTTTGCTTGTTGCCAGCCTTCCAAGCTTAATGAATAAGGATCCTCTCGCCCATTACTGTCGATTCCGGGTTCATGCTGAGATTCTTCGGGTTTTTTCGCATGCCTTATTAGAATAATATTTGATGAAATCATGGGAGATTCTACTTTCCTTTATGAGACCTAAAGTGCCTTGAGGACGTGCAAAACAAGAAAAGAGTTTCCTTTTTTATTGGATAAATTTTCTTTCAAGCGCTGCAACTTCATTCGAACCAGAAGGTTTGGCATAAGAACGACTGGCTATATCTTATAACTATGATGGTTAGAGATGTACTGGTCAAAAATGGAGAAGACCAATGGGCCTCTTTTTCAAACCAATAAAAACTCTTGATGATCTGTTTGTGCATACTCTTCAGGACATTTATTATGCTGAAAATCAGATTGTCAAAAACTTGCCCACCATGGTGGAAACTGCTTCTGACCCAGAGTTGAAAGCTGCTTTTCAGCTTCATCTGACAGAAACGGAAGAGCAGGTTCGTCGGCTGGAACAAGTGTTTCAGATGCACGATCAACCTGTTAAGGGCGTAACCTGTCAGGCCATGGATGGTATTATTGCTGAAGCAAAAGACATTATCAGTGACTGTGATGATGCTGAAGTGTGTGATGCGGCTATGCTTTCCGCTGCTCAAGCCATAGAGCATTATGAAATAACCCGTTATGGCAGCTTGATTTCTTATGCCATGCAGCTTGGCCGTTCTGACTGCGCGGCGATACTGAGGCAGACACTTGAAGAAGAGAAGTCTGCTGATAAAAAATTAACCCGTATTGCTGAAAAAAGTGTGAATGAACACGCTGTTTGATGCAGAAAAAATTTTCCGTTAGTTAAGTATTAAAGCTGCCTATCTGTTTAGTATCAGATAGGCAGTATTTACTTTGATAGAATTCTGAAAATTACTGTTTTATGTTGTTTAAAGTCCTAGGTCAGAAAGTCCCGGATGATCGTCCGGTCGGCGCCCTTGAGACCAATGGAACAACCGTTTTTCTGCTTCGATAGGCAAATCATTGATGGATGCAAACCGGCGGCGCATGAGCCCATCAGTGTCAAATTCCCATACTTCATTACCGTAAGAACGAAACCACTGTCCTGCATCGTTATGCCATTCATAAGCAAAGCGGACAGCCATGCGGTTATTGCGAAAACCCCAGAGCTCCTTAATAAGACGATACTCGTGCTCTGCGTTCCATTTGCGCTTCAGAAAATCCACAATTTCATCACGACCATGAATGAATTCCGTTCGGTTACGCCATTGGCTGTCTACAGTATAGGCCTGTGCCACCTGTTCAGGGTTTTGGGAGTTCCATGCATCTTCGGCTAGGCGGACTTTGCGTGTTGCGCTCTCGATATCAAAAGGCGGAAAGGGTGGTCGTGACATGGATATATTCCTGGTATGATTCAGTATTTAACGTTGCCATAGCGCGGTGCTTCCATTGCAACGTTACTGAAATGGCAAGGATCTCTCATGCCCAAACATGATCAGATCTATGAAAGTTGTTCTATCCGGTTTTTGGGCTGAGGGTATAGTCTGTATGTGGATAATTCGGAAACTTTTTGATTTTTGCATTATATTTTAATCAGTGAAAGCGGTTTTTTTTATTCTTGCACAATCTAGGGGGAGATGACGCTGAGCATGTGTTCGAAAAGAGCAACTCAGAGGTCAAGTTGATGTGCTTACATAAGGCGGGATGTTTCTGTTAGTTTTGGCTGGTTATCTGAAATATGTTTTCAGCCTTAATTAGGAACCTTTTATGTTTACTTGTGTCGGCTATGCTGCTTCCAGCGCCACAACTCCATTGGCTCCTTTCACTTTCCAGCGTCGTGATTGTGGACCTCTGGATGTGCAGATTGATATCACGCATTGCGGTATCTGCCATTCCGACATCCATACAGCCCGGAGCGAGTGGGGGCCTGCGTCTTACCCATGTGTGCCAGGGCATGAGATTGTCGGGCGTGTTGCTGCTGTGGGAGTGGATGTTACACGCTTTAAACCGGGTGAACTGGTGGGTGTAGGGTGCATGGTCAATTCGTGCCAGACATGTGGATCTTGCGAAGCCGGGTTAGAGCAATACTGCGATGCCGGGCCAACCTGGACTTATAATAGCCCAGACCCGGCTTTTCCTAAAACGGATGCCTATACGTTTGGTGGATATTCACGTGCAATCGTGGTGGATGAACGTTTTGTTTTGCGTGTGCCAGAAAACCTAGATGCGGCTGCCGCAGCACCTCTGCTTTGTGCGGGCATCACCACATGGTCTCCGCTATCACATTGGAAAGTGGGTGTAGGCCATAAGGTTGGTATTGTGGGGCTAGGTGGGCTTGGCCATATGGCGGTAAAGTTTGCTGTGGCACTGGGTGCGGAGGTAACGCTTTTCACCACCTCTGCAAGTAAGGTGGAAGATGGCAAACGCTTGGGGGCTCATCGCGTGGTGATTTCGCGTGATGCAGAGGCAATGGCAGCAGAAGCCAACCAGTTTGATTTCATTTTGGATGCCGTTTCAGCCGAGCATGACATTAATGCCTATCTCGCGCTGCTCAAGCAGGATGGACATATGGTTCTTGTTGGCCTGCCAGAAAAGCCGATGTCCATTGGTGCATTCAGCCTTGTGGCCAAGCGCAGAAGCCTTGCTGGTTCTGCTATTGGTGGTATTCAGGAAACGCAGGAAATGCTGGATTTCTGCGGTAAACACAACATTACAAGCGATATTGAAGTTGTACGTGCAGATCAGATTAACGAAGCTTATGAACGTGTTTTGCGTTCGGATGTAAAATATCGATTTGTTATTGATATGGCCTCTATGCCCGAAAGTGTTGAAGCCTAATACGGGCGTTTTACAACTTTGTGTTGCATGCTCTTGATATGGTTTTTCTACGGGACCGCGCTACTATGGTCCCGTAGATACGCCATTTCAGCGGTGTTTCTAAAACCTTACATCTGCTTTCAGGTAGTAAAAGCCACCATTGATGCCAAGTTGTGAGGTGCTCATGTAATACTGTGGCACGCCTAGGTAGCGGTTACTGTCTGGCACGCGTGAGGGCAGGGCGTTGAACAGGTTATTTGCCCCAAGCGTAAAGGAGAGTTGCGGCATAACCCGGTAGGTAATGTCCAGGTTGGTTACAAATTTGGGCGTGTTGTGGAATTGCGTAAAGGAATAAGCGCTTACGCTGGAACTATTGGTTGCCCCTGTATAGTCAGTGAGTTCCGAGGTGGTTTGTCCCCAGCGTATTTCATGCACGCCTACAGTCCATTTGCCATCGCTGCTGGTAAAGCGGCCACCCCAGATCATTTTGCTACGTGGGTAAGCTGTTGTGATGTAGGCAATGCTTTGGGCGGTAAGCAGGGGTGTACCATCTGCCGCAGCGCTCTGGTGCGTTAGGCGTGTACGGTTCAGGTTAATGCCAACATCCCAGTCAATGCGGCCTATTGTGGGGCTCAATTCAGTTGGATACGTGGCGGTAATATCCAACCCCTGCGTGCGCGTACTGGCAACGTTTGCAAACCAGTGTGTGGAAAGTGAGCTGCCCCATGTGGCGGCATCACTCGGAAGTGTAAATCCGTTCATCTGCAAGGCAGAAAGGGCATCCGTGCCATATACGTTACCGCCCGGCAGGATCTGGTCGCGCAGGTTTATCTGGTAAACATCTGCGGTGATATGGAGCCGTTTAACGGGCTCAAGTACAATACCGCCCGAAACATTGGTGGAGCGTTCTGGTTTAAGCGCATTTGCGCCATTTGCACGTGCGCCGGGTGAATTGGCTGCAATAATGCCGCGAGCCGCCGTGGGGGAAACAGCAACGGCGCTATAATATTCTTGCGCCAATGTGGGGGCATGAAAGCCGTTTGATATTGTTGCGCGCAGGCCAAGCCACGGTAGCGGGTCATACCGCAGCGCGGCCTTGCCTGTTTCAGTATCACCTACATCCGTATAGTGTTCGTAACGGCCTGCCAGATCGAGTTGCACATTTTTGGCAAGATGGGTGGCAACATCAATATAACCCCCAACAACATCTCGACTATAATTGCCAGCATTGGCGGCAACCGTACCCTGCAATGCATCTGAGCCGCTGCTATAGGTGGAATCAGCCGAACCTGTGCCAATGCTATAACTTTCGTAGCGGTAGGAGGCGCCCCCAGCTACGTTGATGGCATATGGCCAGCCCGGAATATGAAAAGCTTTGCTGAGATCGAACGTATTGCTCCATTGCTCATTATTATAGCCCTGAGCATCAAACTTTGTAGGTGTACGCCCGGTTGCGGTTGAAAGAGCAAGGTTGGCTGAATTGGCAATGCCAATCTGATCGTAATCACGTCCGTAAACGGATGAGAGATCCCAATGCCAGTTATCAATTTCACCACGTAGGCCTGCGGTAACTTCCCAGTCGTTTTCATCCATTGTCATGACGGGGGAATAGCCATTTGGGTAAATGGCAGCGTAGGCCGGATAGTTATCTAAAGAACTGGCCGTGCGGTAGTTCTGGAAGGATTCAGCGTGCCGGTGTGCATAGGTGGCTACAGCATAAGCTTCCAGATTATCCAGAATATGATACCCAGCTTTTACAGCCACAGTTTCGCGCGTTTGTTCTGGCTGGCCCAGAAGTTTGTTAATTTTCGTGTTCGTGCGCAGGTCGGGGGCACTGCGATATGTGTGATCTTCATGCACATAGTCGCCACTTACATGAATGTAACCGCGGTCTGTCAGTTTCGCACCGCCATCCATGTAGATGCCTTGTTCAAATCCGTCTTTTGAGGCCGTGATGCCTGTAAGGGACTGCGCATGAAAACCATGATCCTGCTTTTTGAGGATGATGTTTACAACACCGGCTACCGCGTCTGATCCGTACTGGGCGGATGCGCCATCCCGCAGAATTTCAACATGATCAATAGCAGCAAGCGGGATCATATCCACATCAACCGGAGTGCTTCCCTGTTGGGGGCCGGGATCTGCATAAATATTGGCTGTAGTGTGCCGACGTTTGCCATCTACAAGTACCAGCGTTTCATTTGGGCTTAGCCCACGCAAACTGAAAGCCGATGTAAGGGCGCCTGCATCATACCCGCTGGTTGGCATGGTTAAAGAAGGGGCAAGCTGGGTTAATGCTTCCCGTAGGGAGGGCATGCCTGTCTCGGAAAGCTGACGTGCCGTGATGATATCTACAGGCGAAATACTGTCTCGCGCTTTTTTACCAATTTCACGTGTGCCAGTCACAATAACAGCTTCGGTGCCCCCAGTAGCGGGCTGTGCCGCAACAGAATGTGGATCGGACACCGTTAATTGCCGTGCGCGGGAGGTTGCTGGGGCTTTTTTCCCTGTAGTCTGGTGCTGTTTGGGTAAGGAGCTGCTTGCGTTCTGGGCATGAACGGGTTCAGCCAGCAAGCACAATACGGAAGTTGTTCCCAAAAAGAGAGGGCGTGTGATGTTAGCCGGGCGAGCCATAATCGAACGAGATGAACGCACAATAAGCTCCTAAAAAACGCATAGAATTCCTAAAAATACGATCACCTAAGTGAATTAATGTTTTCAACATATTTTTTGTATTATATGGATGGAGCCAAGGATTTGTTGTGTATTTGCAACATCTGGCAAAACCAACCTATGCAGATAAAAACCGTGAGTTTGGGCTATGGTTGCACACGCTTGCGAGCAAATTATGATGCATTTATGGGCAGGACGCAGTCTGAACAGTTTTGTCAGGCAGTATGCCGAAGCAGGGTAGAGCCCTTATAGGTGGTGCATTGGTATTCAAAGGGGCTACAGTTCAGCAGGATATTGCTGTTTGAAGGGTAAGCCATTTAGCTATATTGTAATGTGTTATGATAAAATAAAATCGGATTTGTTTTTATATATTTATTGTTAATGCAAGCAAAGAGATCTCTCTCTTATATTTTTATATATAAGAGAGAGATACTTTTCTTTTAAGCAGAACGTGCTTCTGTTTCTGCAGTTTCCTGATCATCAACCAGATAAGGGCCGGCTGCACGAATGGTCATGGAAAGAATGCCCATTTTGCCATTAAGCAGGTCCTCACCTAGCGGTAGCACAGCATTACCATTGGTCCATGCGCAATCGGTCCAGTCTGTAGCGTGCCAGCCTGTGGGCTTTTCGGTCTGAAGATGTGCCGTGATGTTGTGCTGCTGCTTGGCAGAAAGCAGATGGATCTCTGCAATAGCAACACCCATATGGCGGCGATCATCAACAAATGGCCCAATCACATCAGCCGGACGGCTGGCGCGTGAGACGATGCGAACAGACTGTGTGCCAGCAGGCAACATGAAGCTGTATTGCTGGCCATTATGGCGCATTGGGCGAATAACAGCGCCTGTCTGCGTTAGCAACTGCAGGTCAGGATCATGAGTCTGTGTCAGCGTGAGAGCAGGCACTTCATGGCTGATAATGCTGTTTTCCCGGCATTCCAGTTTGCGGAAAAGCGCTTCCACAAATACACGATCAACGCACAGAGGGGCGGCTGCATCTTCTTCCCATGAGCGGGGCTTGCCCCCAAGGCTGACAACAGAGCCTTCCTGGCGGAAGGAGCGGCGGTTACCAGTATCCAGATAGCTTTCCGTTAGCATGCCATCAGCGCGAATAACGGAGTGTTGTTCTGTTTCCACGTGGAAGTAATCGTAAGACGTGATGGATTTATCGTAGAAGATGGAAACACCATTCACGAGCATACGTGCAGGCACAAACTTACCTTCAAAGAACAGGCAATGCTCTGGCGTAATCAGCATGTCCTTGTAAGGTACACCATCTGCAATGGCATCCTTGAGAATACGCACAGGGTATCCTGCTTCATCATCTGGCAGGCCAGCGTGCACTGTTGCATGGGTTTTTCCAACCCAGACCACTGGATGAGAAGTGTCCTTGTTGTTTTGCCAGTCAAACGCAACAACCTGATCACCAATCTGGAGGTTTTCAACCGCCACATCGCCTTCTGGTGTGCGGATCATGCTACCGGAGAGGAAGCAGACTTCATAACTCAGCCAACCATCAGAGCCGTCGGCCAGAGTGAAGCCATAATTGCTTACGCCAACAATGTTCAACGTGATGTCGTTGCCATTGCTCAGGGTTAGCTTAACCTGATCTGCGCTAGGGTAGGTGACAGATGAAACATCTGCGGCTTTTACCCCGGCCAGCTCAATGCTATCCGAATTGCTTGCAGAAGCACCATTGAATCCGCTGATGACGGTGTTGAGCGTACCACCAGATGCCAGGCCAGAGATCACCAGCCCAGTGTTGGTATCACCCTGTAGGTCTATAGAACCGCCAGCATTGTTCCAGATAGTTGCAGAACCACCATCTTCAATAGTGACGGTGCCAGAAATGGTTGCGCCGCTGGCAGCACTGATCTGCCCGCCGTTAGAAACGGTGGTGGTGCCCAGAATGCTGTTGGCATCCGCATAAACATTACCGCCGCTATTAACAGTCGTGCCTGTGGCTGTGCCGCCGGAGTTAATTTCTACAACACCGCTATTATTAACGGTTGTATTGGCAGCAGAACCAGAAACAGCCAGCCCACCATTGCTGGAGACGATTGTGCCGGAAGCAACGCCACCACTGTTTACGGCCAGAGAAGCATTGGTTTCTATTGTAACATTGTTTGCGGATGCTCCAGCACTCACAACTGCCAAGCCGTTGTTAGCGACGGTAGCTGAGTTAAGAGTAGCACTTGCATCAACATAGGCAGAGCCACCATTGATAGTGCCGCCTGTAGCCGTGCCGCCGGAGGTGATTTCTATAACACCGCCGCCATTAACGGTTGTGTTAGAAGCCGAGCCGTAAACAGCAACGCCACCACCGCTGGAAACGACTGTACCAGTAGCAACACCACCACTATGAATGGCAAGTTTATTGCCAGATTGCAAAACGGCATTTGAAAGCTTTGCCCCAGATTGCACGATAATAGTCGCGCTGCCTGCTTTGGGGCTTTCGTTTGTGTCTGATACGCCGCTTTCTAAAACAAGGGTGCCACCGCTAGAACCCCACGTAAAATACGGAGGGGAGTTGTAGGCGCTAATTGTGCCACCATTAAGCGTAACGCCGCTTTCCTTGGCTCCTGCTGAAAATGTTGCTGTCGCACCGGCATTAATGGTGGTGGTACCGTTCAAGGTGCCGCCACTGCTGACAACCAAGCTGTTTCCAGATTGCAAAACCACGCCAGAAAGAGTGCCGCCCGAATCAACGATAATTGAGGCATTTCCTGCAAGAGGAGTTTCAGCACGATCAATAGCGCCACTTTTTAATTCCAGGATCCCCCCCCCAGAACCCCAGGCAAAAGTTAACCCACCAGAGGTACTGTTATATGAAATAATAGAGCCGCCATTCAGAACGGCGCCCCCGCTAAGAACGCCCCCTTGGTTTACGGTAACGGTGGCTCCACTATCGATAGTGTTTGTGCCAGTCCATGTGCCACCAGATTTAATAATGACAGAGGAAAAAGTAGCTCCATAGTATGAATTACTTGGACCTGAAGGGATGGTGCTTGCCCCACCAACATATCCATCAATCGACAATACGCCGCTTGTAACGCCCGTCATTCGGTTGTTTCCTTAAAGATTATTTAAACAAATGTCTGTTGTGAGGCGAAGCTTCCATCTGCAAAATCAATAAGGACAGCTGATGGTTAAACCCTCTACCATGATGAACGTAGAGGGTTTGCTAACGGACAGAAATTGAAAAAAAGTTGGCGTCCATCAACTGTTTAGTTTTTTCAAAATGGCATCTTAAAATAAAATTGCATTTCTGGTATGCAGGGTTTTGGACTCTTTAAGGGATAAGCTGGAATGATGAAGGTGGCTAAACTGCCAGACCTCCGCATACATATGAAATTACGACATTTTCGGCTTGTAGAAATGTTAGTTGCAACCAAAAGTATCAGGCTTGCAGCAGAACGCCTTAATATTACACCCGCAGCTGTTTCAAAATCTTGTCTGGAATTAGAAAATATTCTTGGCATGAAGTTGTTTGTCAGAAACAAGGGTGGTCTTATTCCAGATCCTATTTGTGAACGTTTTATAATCGCGGGGAGAAGAATTGATTCTGAACTTAAAAATCTGACCGCAGATATAATGCTGTATGAAGAAAGTTTTCATGGGAATGTAAAAATTGGCTTTCAGGCAACGTTGCTGCAGGATCCAATTGTAAGAAGTGTTGCCAAAATTAAAAAGACCCATCCCGGCCTGAATCTGACGCTTGAATATGCATCGCGCCAGCAGCTTTTAACTGGATTGGCGGCAAATCACTATGATTTTGTTTTTGTAAATCTTGCCGATATACCAGTTAACAAACGGTTTGGTATCCAGCAACTGGGTACGGAACAATATGTTGTTGCCACAACAAAAGAAACTTTTTCAATCCCTGATGTTCTTGAAAGGTGGGATGAATTTTCTGCCGGAATATGGGTTATTCCGATATCCGGAATGGCGATGAGAGATCGGTTTGATAGTGTTTTGGCGGCAAGGGGGCTTTCTCTTCCATCTCGGCGTATTGAAATCAACTCTGTTGTAGGGGGCGAAAGAATGGTGGCGCTTGCTGATGCATTTACCCTTTTGCCTTTAACAATGCTTAGGGATCTTGGGCGCGATATTATTGATCCTGAAACAAAATTACGATTTTTGCCTGAAATGCAGCTAGAAGTAGGAATGGTCTATTTGCAGGATACGCAGCTCAGTGCCGCGGCGCAGTACGCCAGTGATTTTATAGTGAATAAAATTACAAGAACAATTTAAGAAAATATATCTTCATTGCGCGCTGCTGTTCTTGATTTTGGAAACAGATTGCGCACGAGCGTACATGTGCCCTCTGTAAAATTGGGCTTTCCTATTTACGCTTAGCAAGGCTTACGCAATAAGGGGCCTCCGGTTTTGCTTGTTCCCTTTAGGTATCTGAGGCCCCATGATCCGTCTTGACACTATCAGCAAATATAATGGCCATCGGGTCATTTTTGTCGATGCCTCAGCTGCGCTTCAAAAAGGTGAGAAAATCGGGCTTGTTGGGCCAAATGGAGCGGGTAAGACAACACTGTTCCGCCTGATTACAGGCCAGGAAGAGCCTGATGAAGGAAATGTTCTGATTGATCGTGGCATTACTATTGGCTTCTTCAATCAGGATGTAGGGGAAATGGCTGGCCGCAGTGCCGTGGCGGAGGTCATGAATGGGGCAGGCCCCGTTGCCGAGGTTGGGGCTGAGTTGGCCGAACTGGAAGCAGCTCTGGCAGATCCAGAACGTTTGGATGAACTCGACACCATTCTGGAACGATTTGGCGAAGTGCAAGGGCGTTTTGAGGAATTGGGCGGCTATGCCTTGGATGGCCGTGCGCGCGAAGTTTTGCACGGCTTGGGCTTTAGTCAGGAAATGATGGACGGTGATGTTGGCCGTTTGTCTGGCGGGTGGAAAATGCGCGTAGCACTTGCGCGCATTCTGTTAATGAAACCAGACGTTATGCTGCTGGATGAGCCAAGCAACCATCTTGATCTGGAAAGTCTGATCTGGCTGGAGCAATTTCTGGCGGGTTATGATGGTGCTTTGTTGATGACATCGCATGACCGTGCCTTCATGAACCGGGTTATCAATAAGGTAATTGAAATTGATGGCGGTGTGCTGTCCAGTTTTTCGGGTGATTACGAGTTTTATGAACAGCAGCGCGCTATAAACGAAAAGCAGCAGCAGGCCCAGTTTGAACGCCAACAGGCTATGCTGGCCAAGGAAGTGGCTTTTATTGAGCGTTTCAAGGCGCGCGCTTCTCATGCAGCGCAAGTGCAGAGCCGTGTTAAGAAGCTGGATAAAATTGACCGTGTTGAGCCACCAAAGCGCCGCCAGACACTTTCCTTCACTTTTCCTCCTGCGCCACGTTCGGGGGATGCCGTGGTTAATCTGTGCGGTGTAGATAAAGCCTATGGCAGCCGGGTGATTTACAAAAACCTTGATCTGTTGATCCGCCGGCAAGAACGTTGCTGTGTGCTGGGTATCAACGGGGCGGGGAAATCAACTTTGTTGAAGCTTGTTACCGGAAGTACAGAACCGGATGCGGGCACGGTTACTCTCGGTGGTAGTGTTAAAATGGGCTATTTTGCACAACATGCCATGGATCTGTTGGATGGTGAGCGCACTATTTTTGAAACGTTGAACGATGCTTTCCCGCTTGCATCTCAAGGATCACTCCGGTCATTGGCAGGCAGTTTTGGCTTTTCTGGCGATGATATAGATAAACTATGCCGCGTGCTTTCAGGGGGAGAAAAGGCTCGTTTGGTTCTGGCATTGATGTTGTTCGATCCACCAAACTTTCTGGTGCTTGATGAACCAACCAACCACCTTGATATCGCAACAAAGGAAATGTTGATTACAGCTTTGGCTGATTATGAGGGCACAATGCTTTTTGTTTCTCATGATCGTCACTTTCTCGCCGCTCTTTCTAACCGCGTTCTGGAACTTACCCCAGAAGGGCTTCACCGCTATGATGGTGGATATACGGAATACGTTGCGCGAACCGGGCGAGAAGCTCCGGGCTTACATGAGTGATGCCTTATTTAAACTGAACGTGGGTTTATCGTAGTCTAATTCGGTCCATATCTTTTTGTAGAATAAAATCATGCGCTCATTATGGTTTCTGCAAAAAGAGTGGACCGCTGTGCTGCCTCTAGCTTGATAAGACTGGATAGACAGTTTAACAGGTTGTCCATGTTTTTTAGAATATTATGAATATTCATTGTATTAAGTGAATCAAAATATAAGAAAAACATTCATTTTATTTTATTATCGTATCGGTTTTCTTATAAAATATTTGTAACCATCTTTCTTTTTCGAAACTTCACATACGCCGAGAGGTTTTCTGTCTGGCGGCTAGATTAAAAGACCGTCTCATCTCAAAAAAAGGAAGAGCACAATGGTCAATCAAGGCGGCAGCCATGAACAGCACGTAAAAGCTGGTGAGCAGAGCCACAAAAACACAGGTAGCTCGCATACTGATAAAAATGCGGGTGAACATAGCTCCGGCACGCGGGGCGGAACACACGAACAACACGTTAAAGCGGGTGAGCAGAGCCATAAAAACGCTGGCACATCGCACGATGAAAGAAGCCAGAGTGAACAAGGCTCTAGCACGCGGGGTGGCACACATGAACAGCATGTGAAAGCTGGTGAGCAGAGCCACAAAAACACAGGCTCATCGCACGATGAGAGAAGCGGGGGCGAACATAGCTCTGGCACGCGTGGTGGCACACATGAGCAACATGTTAAAGCCGGCCAGCAGAGTCATAAAAACTCCTGACTTCGTGCCAAATACTGGAGGCATCAGCAAGATTGCTGGTGCCTTCAGGCACGGGGTATTTAGTTTTAGGTCATAATCTCTTTCAATATAAAGTGACCATATTGCATTCATTCCGCGTGGATCTGCATTTCTACATCATGCGTTATCCGTAGAGATTTTTGCGGAATTGGAATGTGTAAGAATGCTGGTTTTGGGCACAGAACGCGTTGAGAATGATCTTTTTACTTTTCAAATGGATCTGAAAAATCTGTTTGATAGGTGGAAATCTGTTTCTCCCATGCTTGCAGAAAATATTTTTCCAATAGATATTTTGAACTCTTTACGTGAAATTGGTGCGTTAGATGCGCTTTTGTCACATGAAGAAAGAGGCCTCAATCTCTGTCGATCATTAGAAGGTGGGCTTGCACTTTTAAATCTTCTACGGCGAACAGGGTATTTGAATCTCTCGTTAGGGCGGTGTCTGGAAGGGCATGTTAATGTTGTCCGGTTGGTAGAACTTTATGGCACGTTAGAACAACGGCATATACTTGCTCAGCAACTACGAAGCGGAATACTGGCTGGTATATGGGTTACGGATGGCGTTCCTCCCGTTACAATAAAGCAGGAAAACACGCAGTATAGACTTGCTGGTATCAAAGGCTTTGCCAGTGGCATTATGCAGGTGGAGCTTGCTCTTATAACAGCAACAACACAACAAGGGCATTCCATAATGGTTCTTGCCCCTACGGTTGAGGCCAACCGTAGGCGATCTGGCCCCGGAAAGTTGATGGGGATGCAAGCCAGCGGCACGGGCGCTTACGATTTTACAGATATTGTTATCTCTTCAGATAATATTATTGGCTCAGCCGGAGACTATTTACGGCAACCAGAGTTTTCTGCAGGGGCTTGGCGCGGGTCAGCCGTTACCCTTGGGGCAATGGACCGATTGATTGACCTGTTGCGGCAGGAACTTCTGGATCGGGGGCGAGCACACAATCCACACCAGTTATATCGGCTTGGAGAGGCTCTGATTTTACAGAAAACGGCGAGTATGTGGGTTACGGAAGCTGCCAAAGCTGCCTATACCCCCGGCATGCAATCAGAGGATGTGGTTGCAACTGTTAATCTCGCACGCATTGCTGTTGAACGTGCAGCTTTAGAGTTAATCACGCTTGTTCAAAGAAGTTTGGGGTTATCGGCTTTTGTAAAAGGTAAAGCAGTAGAGCAGGTCATGAGGGATTTGATGACCTATCTGCGACAGCCCGCTCCAGATGAGACTTTGACAGAAGCTGCAGCATGGTTTGCAAACCATGATTGGCCAGGAGAAAATGCATGAAAGTTCAGCAGATCATAGAGCATTTTTCTACTCTTCCGATGGCTTCTTTTAATACAATTGCACCGGGAACATCACTTATTTTGGCCCCTCATTCTGATGATGAAAGTTTGGGATGTGCCGGTTTGATAGCAACGGCAGTGCAGCATGATCGGCCGCCGGTGGTGGTGATTGTTTCGGATGGCTCCGCGTCTCATCCGGCTTCTCATGCATGGCCACCTGAGCGTCTTGCCTTGTGCCGTCAGGAGGAAAGTCGAAACGCAGCGGCTGTGCTCGGTCTCGCTGTTGATAGATTGTTGTTTCTAGGCTTGCGTGATTCAGCAGTTCCAAGTGCAGGTATTGTTTTTGAAAACGTGGTGCAAAAGTTACGTTTGCTTGTGCACCAGTATAATTTCCAGAATATTTTTGTACCGTGGCGCCATGATCCTCATTGTGATCATGTGGCTGTATGGAGCATGGGGCAAAGACTAAAAGCTTTACAGCCAGAATTAAGAATATTGTCTTACCCTGTCTGGGGTCTTACGCTTCCCCCTGAAAAGAATATTGAAGAGGCATTACCAACTGGGTGGCGCTTGGACATTAAATGTTTTCTAAGCCACAAACGCAATGCCATTTTGGAATATAGAAGCCAGATGGGGTTGGTTGTAGAAGATGATCCCAATGGTTTTGTATTGCCGGAATATTTATTAGAAAAAATGCTCCAGCCTTACGAAATTTTTATGACATCATGAGTAATGAAACATGGAAACCGGATGTTTTTGAAAACCTCTTTCAAAATAGCCCTGATCCATGGAATTTTGAAAGCAGTTCTTACGAGCAGCAGAAACTCATAAGGGTGTTGCAGTGCCTTCCTGCACGTCCGATTTCCTTTGCAGTAGAATTAGGGTGTGCAATCGGTGTGGGCACTTTGGCGCTTGCACAATACTGTCAGCATATCGTGGGTATAGATGCTTCAGAAACAGCTCTTGCTGTAGCTAAAACCCGGTGCGCTCAGCAACAGCATATCAGATTCATCCAGGCTTTTTTGCCCGAGGCTTATCCGGATTTAGACGTGTCTGGGTGTGATTTGGTTCTTGTTTCTGAAGTTCTTTATTTTCTTAGTCCAGTAGATATTCAGCGTCTTGCTGCGCATGTAACCAAAAGTCTGAAATCAGAAGGTAGTATTCTCATTGTAAACTGGACCGGCTCCACAAATACTCCATGCACAGGGGATGAGGCAGCAGACTGCTTTATTCAGGCCTGCCAAGAGCGGCATTGGCATCCGGAGCATAACGAGCGCGGAGAGGGATATCGCATTGATCGACTGGCCCACTTTGCCAATTCTTAGCAAGGCAATGTTTTGTGTGGCGCAGAAAGTTGAGCACGCGCTGGGCGCGTTTATAATGTTTGGGTAGATCTTCCCGAAGAATACGGGAAGGTAAAAGTCCAGCATGTATTTTGCTTATGGGAGCCAATGGGTTAGTGCGTTGGTAAGTGAGTTCCCGGCGAATGCGTAATAATCGTCTTGATACTGTTTCAAAAGCATCATCAATATATTTGTCTTGCGCAATAATCCTGCGGGCTAGAGTTTCTGCCATACCTCCGCGTGCACGGCCTAAAAGACGAGCAGAAACATAAACGACAACTTCCGGTGCGTGGCGTACGCGAATATTATTTTGTCTTAACGCTTCATAAAACTGCCGATCTTCTCCAGAATGTACATTCGGAAATCCTCCGACTTGCTCCCATGCCTGACGAGTAACTGCAATGCTTGCTCCTGAATGTTCTATATGCCGGGGCCATGGATCATGCGGTTGTGGGCAAAGAAGTAAGGTAATCTGCTCCAAAAGAGCACCATAATCCTGTTCTGCCTTTTCATCTTCATGGAGCTTTGGAGGAATTTTGGCATATTCAGATGGTAAAAGCCGAGCTTGCCCAAAAACAGCTTCAACTGGGTACTGCGCGAAAGCTTCAAGAGTGCGATATATCCAATCTGTAGCAACCTCACCGTCAGCATCAGTTGTAAATAATAGGGCATCCTTGTGCGCATGCTTGGCTGCGTGTGCCATTGCTTCTCTTCTTGCAGTGCCTGCGCTTGCTATGTCAGGGGCATAGGTAGTTTGTATAATCTCCAGCGTAAACGGAAGGGTGTTGTGTAAAGATAATGCCCGTTCATAGGTTTGATCTGTGGTATTATTGATCCACAAAACAACCTTGTCTGGCAGAGTGAGAGATTGCGCTGCGAGAGCGAGCAAGCAGGGGATAATATGATTTTCCTCATTGCAAGCTGGAATGACCACAATTCTCTGTTTTTTCCAAAAGACATTTTGCCTGTAAGCAACATAGGGAATACATAAGGTCCGATTATCAGGATCTTCTGAAGACATAATGATACGCCTCGTCAAAGAAGATAAGGTGACTTCTTAAGACGTATCAGAACCTTAAAAGTTCAATTTAATATTTTATGACAATGTATGATGAAAGGGTATGATTCAGTTTGAAAAATATCTGTCGTAAGCATGGTAGGAATTGTGAGAGTTTATCGTTTGCTAGTGCATGTATGCTGCTGTGTTTTATTTTAAATTAACAAACATATTGGTTATTGGAAGTTATCAAGAGGTTGATGTTGGATATTGTAAATATTATTGTAGATGCGATGAAAATATGAAAATCATAATTATCTAAAAATATTAAGATATATAACATTATTTACTTTATTTCTCGTGAGGGTTTCATAGGAAAATTTGACATATATGTCTATTCTGAGTGCATCGGCGTAGGTGATAGATTTTCTGTATATGTAATTAAATAAAATGCAATATACGTTATTTAATGAAAACAATAATTATTTATCCATCCGTATACAATTAAATACAAAATATAATTTTCAAAATTATTGTATAAATAAATAAAAAATAAAATATATTATTTAATTTATATCGGGTTTAAATAAATACAAAGAATATCAAAGTATTTATTACTTCAATGGAATGTAATGAGGAAAATAAAATTAAATTAATTGACTCGAATCAATTACAAATGCGTGTGCTCATGTATATGTTGCGCAGTTCGGATAGAATAAATTCTAAGGAACTTCATTTTGCACGCATTCACTGCTCTTTTATCCGGCCTGTTTGGTGCGTGTCCGGAAATGGCTCTATTTCTTGCGCTTGTTTTAGGGTGCTGGATTGGGCGCTTTCGTTTCGGGTCGTTCCAGCTTGGCGGTGTAGCGGGTTCGCTTTTAGCGGCTGTGCTTATCAGCCAAGTGGGCGTTCATATTGATTCTGGCATCAAGAGCGTTCTGTTCGCTCTTTTTATCTATGCCGTAGGTTATCAAAGTGGCCCTCAGTTTTTCCGTTCATTGGGACGTCAGTCTCTCAAGGAAATTCTAATGGCTGTTGTGCTGGCTATTACGGGGTTAATTACCGTTGTAGCGGTTGCGCGCATATTCCACCTTGACAAGGGGCTTGCCGCAGGGCTTGCGGCAGGGGGCCTTACTCAGTCGGCTATTATTGGCACGGCAGGGTCGTCCTTGGAAAAAATTGGTCTGCCGCTTGCTCAGGTGCAGCAGCTTCAGGGCAATGTCGCTGTTGGATATGCCGTTACGTATATCTTTGGCTCCATTGGGCCAATTCTTCTTTGTGTTAACGTTTTGCCGTGGTTCATGAAGCGCGGCATCCGTGAAGATGCCATCCGTGCTGAAGCCGAGCAGGCGGGCGGTGTGCATGTTATGGGTGAGGGAGAGATTTCTGCTTTCCCTAATCTTGTTGGGCGTGCCTACCGTCTGACGCAGTCTGATCTCACTATTGCTGGTGTGGAAAGCATGGCAGCAGGCGTTACAGTGGAACAGGTGCTGCGCAATGGCAAACCCGCCGGTATAGGGGCCGATGCTGCGCTGTTACCGGGTGATCAGCTTCTGCTTGTTGGGCAGCGCTCAGAGGTTCTGGCGACAGGGCAGAAGATCGGGCAGGAAATAGGTGACGTTCCCGGTCTTGATCTTTCCCTTATCCGTCGGGATGTTGTTTTGTCTCGTAAGGATTTTGTCGGAAAAACCGTAGATCAATGCGTGCAGTCTCTTTCTGCGGCTGTGCGCCACGGTGTTTATCTGGTTGCGCTGTCCCGTGCAGGTAAAGCCATGCCTGTTACGGGTTCCATGCAGGTAAAGGATGGAGACATTGTTACCCTGCTTGGTACGTCTGCCGATGTGCAGCGCGCAGCTGCGCAGATTGGTACAATTCTGCTTCCAAGCATTAAAACTGATCTCGTTTTCCATTCTCTGGGCGTCGCCCTTGGTTTGTTGATCGGTTTGGGAGTGGTGCATATGGGGTCTGTGCCACTTACTCTTGGTAGTGGTGGCGGAGCTCTGCTTTCCGGGTTGCTGTTTGGTTGGTATCAAAGCCGCCATCCTGTGACTGGGAATATGCCGCAGGGTGCCTCAACTTTTCTGGTGGACTTCGGGCTGGCAGGTTTTGTGGCCGTAACGGGCTTGCAAACGGGCCAGCAGGCTATTGCCACCATCATGCAGCACGGCATTACGCTCTTTCTGTTGGGCGTGGTGGTTACATTGGTGCCGCTTATCCTCACCATGCTCTTTGGGCGCTATGTCCTGCGCTATAACAATACGGCCATTTTTGCAGGTGCTTTGGCTGGTTCTCGCAGTGCCAATCCAGCTTTTGGCGAGGTGTTGAACAAGGCAGGCAATGCTGTTCCCACAACACCTTTTGCCATTACTTACGCAGTTGCAAACGTATTGCTTACGCTACTTGGGCCACTTGTGGTCGCATTTTCCTGAATACTGAAAAGAAGGAAACGCAATAATGACAATCGATTATTCGAAATTTCGTGATCTCAGCCCATTTGAACTTAAAGATACGCTCATCAGCCTGGCATCATCAAAGGCTGACCGCGTTATGCTGAACGCAGGCCGAGGCAACCCCAACTTTTTGGCAACACTGCCACGTGCGGCCTTTTTCCTGTTGGGGCAATACGCTCTGGCCGAAGCGCGCCTTTCTCTTTCCTATCTCTCCCCGGGGCTTGGTGGGACAGTCCGTATTGAAGGCATTGAGGCACGTTTTGATCGCTTTATTGAAAGCAATGAAGATAAAGAGGAAGCCGCTCTTCTTGGTCACGCCCTGAGTTATGTGCGCGACCAGATGGGCCTGCCAGCCGATACATTCCTTGTTGAAATGGTGGAGGGTATTTTGGGCTGCTACTATCCAACGCCCCCGCGTATGCTCACACTCAGCGAAAAAATTGTTGGCCAGTACGTGCTGCGTGAAATGGTCGGTGGTAGAATTTCTCTAGATTCCACAGACTTTTTTGCAACCGAGGGCGGCACGGCGGCTATGGCCTATGTGTTCAATTCGCTCAAGCAGAATGACCTGATCAAAAAGGGAGACAAGGTGGCAATCGGCATGCCGATCTTCTCTCCCTATATCGAAATCCCGCAACTTGAAGAATACGGTCTGGAAGTTGTGCCAGTGCAGGCAGATCCTTCTCTGGATTGGCAGTATCCGGAAAGCGAGCTGGAAAAGCTGCGTGATCCGGCCGTAAAAATGTTCTTCTGCGTGAACCCCAGCAACCCGCCATCTGTCAAGATGAATGATGCATCGCTGGAGAAGATTGCATCCATTGTGAAAGATCGTCCAGACCTGATGATCCTGACGGATGATGTCTATGGCACGTTTGCTGATGGCTTCCGTTCGCTGTATGCAATCTGCCCGCGCAACACCATTCTTGTTTACTCCTTCTCAAAATACTTTGGGGCAACAGGGTGGCGTCTGGGTGTTATCGGGATGCACAAGGATAACGCGATTGATGCACGTCTGGCGCAGCTTCCGGCTGATGCCAAAGCTGCGTTGGCAAAGCGCTATTCCAGCCTGACAACAGATTCAGCTGATCTGAAATTTATTGATCGGTTGGTGGCAGATAGCCGTGCCGTGGCTCTTAACCATACGGCAGGCCTCTCTACGCCGCAGCAGGTTCAGATGGTGCTGTTCTCACTGTTTGCGCTGATGGATCACGAAGGCCGTTATAAAGCCACACTCAAGAGTGTTATCCGCCGCCGTGAAGCTGCGCTCTACCATGAACTTGGTGTGGCGCCATCAGAAGATGCCAATGCAGTAGATTACTACACGCTGATTGATCTGGAAGACACCTGCCGTGCTCTGTATGGCGAAGAGTTTGCCCAGTGGATGCTAAAGCGTGCCAGCACAGGTGAAATTCTGTTCCGGATTGCAGATGAAACCGGCATTGTGCTGTTACCTGGCGCTGGGTTTGGGGCTACGCGTCCTTCTGCTCGTGCATCTCTCGCCAATCTTAATGAATTCCAGTATGCCGCAATCGGTCGTTCATTGCGCAAGATGGTGGAAGAATATCACGCTGAGTTTGTGAAGCCTCAGGCGTAATGAAAAGAGTGTGTGGAAGGAGAGGGTTCTCCTTCTGGTAGGTTTGGTTTTTAAATGACGATGAGGGGAGATAAGGACATTCCTT
Organism: Acetobacter pasteurianus; assembly: GCF_009914215.2. Lineage (NCBI taxonomy): Bacteria > Pseudomonadati > Pseudomonadota > Alphaproteobacteria > Acetobacterales > Acetobacteraceae > Acetobacter > Acetobacter pasteurianus. Next base: position 2,376,575 of record NZ_CP039846.2, read on the forward strand.
TATCTCCCTTTGTTGGAAAGAGTGTTCTTTTATGGTTTCTGTGCGTGGTCTGCCTATTCTTGCTGCAATTTTGGGAGTAGCCTCTGTTATGCCTGTTTATTCTTATGCAGAAGGGGCAGGTGCACCTCCTGCAGCGCATCAGCAGGTTTCTTCGCCGCGTGTGCTTGTGCTGGCTACAGGGGGCACAATATCCGGTAAGGCTGATACCCGTTCCGCTATTGGATATGATGCCGGTGCCGTAACTGGTGAACAGTTGATTGCAGGCGTGCCTGGCGTTGAAAAACTGGCGCAGTTGCAGGTGGAGCAGATCTCCAACATCGCATCCCAGAACATGAACAGTCAGGTCTGGTTTAAGCTGGCTGAGCGTATTCGGCGGGCTTTTGCCAATAACGAAGCAGATGCCGTTGTGATCACCCACGGGACAGACACAATGGAAGAAACTGCTTTCTTTCTGGATAACGTGATTGGGGATGCACGGCCGGTTATTTTAACGGGCGCAATGCGGCCTAGCACGGCTATTAGTGCAGATGGACCCGCCAATATGTATGAAGCCGTAAAGGTTGCGGCTGATCCGCAGGCCCGTGGGCGAGGCGTACTGGTGGTATTGAATGATGAGATACAGTCTGCCCGTGGTGTCAGCAAAATGCATACCACTGCACTGCAAACCTTCCATTCACCTAATCTTGGTCCGGTTGGTTATGTTGATCCGGCAAGTGTGCGCTTTGTGGCGCCAGCCAAGCCTCAGCAGCATCTTGATCTGCCAGCAGATCACAAGCTGCCGCGAGTGCAAATTGTTTATGCCCATGCAGACATGGATGCACGGCAGATTGATGATGCAGTGAAAGGTGGAGCGCGGGGCATTGTGATTGCAGGTATGGGTGATGGCAATGTTTCAACAGATGCATTGGCAGGCATAGAGCGCGCCACAAAGGCTGGCGTTGTTGTTGTGCGCTCCACCCGTGTGGGCAACGGTTTTGTAAACCGCGATGTAGAAGTTGATGATGATCACTACGGGCTTGTGGCCTCTATGGACTTAAACCCGCAAAAGGCGCGGATACTTCTACAGCTTCTGCTGGCTAATGGAAAAACAGCCGCAGCAGATATTCAAAAAGCGTTTAGCGCAGGCTTTTGAGCAGAAAAAACTCAGCAGGATGAGTAAGTGAATGAGAGCACGCCTTAAGCAATGGGCATATGCGGGTAGCAGGGTTTCCGTAAAAAAAGCATTTGCCTGTTTTCTTGCATCCACGGGTAGTTTTGCTTCTGCCCATGCAGATCAGTGGTATACAGGCTCGCTCGTTTCCCCTTCCGGCACAACGCGGGAAGGGGTGCTGAATGTTGAGCCCTACTATTCCTATAGCCAGCCCTTGGGGTCTTTTGATGCGCATGGGCGGGCAGGGCCTGCATCTCACCCCATGCAACGTATGTTTTCCAATTCGACCCTCTGGAAATACGGGATATCTCAGGATTTCAGTATCCAGTTGCATACTATTGTCGATTATGGATGGAAACACGCAGACGGACATTCTCATGGTCCTAAAACAGGCGATGTTCCGTTTGATCTGATCTATCGTTTGGTGCGGCCTGATCCCAAACATTACATTCCGGCTTTCAACCTGTTTGTAGGCATGATTTTCCCCACAGGGGATTACAAAAAACTGGGAGATAAGCAGGATGGAGTGGGGAGCGGCGCATATGTTTTCCGCTTTGCCTTAACTGAGCAATCTACTTATACGCTGCCGGGCAATCATGAACTGCGTTTGCGTGTATGGAACTGGTTTCGGCGTGCGGTAACATCTGCAAAACTTACGGATGTTACCAGTTATGGCACAGCGCATGGTTTTCGTGGCCGTGGGCAGCCGGGAATGAGCGGCCAGACGGGTTTTTCATTGGAGTACGGCTTGAGCCAGAAATGGGTGCTGGCCATGGACCTTGCGCGAGACTGGTCTAATGGGTCCACGTTACGTGGGCATGATAGCAACGGTAATTACATCCATAAAACAGGATCTGCCGGAACAGATTGGCAGATTGCACCTGCATTTGAATACAACTGGAACCCACGCTGGGGGGTTATTGTAGGCTCAGCTTTCTATTTTGCGGGGCATAACAAGAGTATTCAGGTTTCACCACAGTTTGCAGTCAACGCCATGTTCTGAGGCCAGTGCTATAAGGCTTTTGAATATTTGCGTAACTACCACAAAAAGATACAGAGACTATAATTGCAATGATAAGAACAGTGTCCAGATATATTGTTCTTATCTGTAATCTATTTTGCTGATTGATCTTCATATCAAAGTGAAAGAATCTCAACATACATATTGTTGAGAATAATTTGCATCATCTTTATATGGCATCTCTTCGATGAAGGAGGGCTTGCTGCAATGCATTTTAGAAAATTCTGGAGATATGGGAAAAGGAAGAAAGAGGTTTCTAAACCTTTGGAATTGCCTTGTGAGATAGAAGCGATTCGCCAAAAAGCGTTGCGTGGGTATCATTTAGAACAGGTATTATGGGGTAAAATCCTTTTAGACAGTATATATGTACCCGCAGATCCTGAAACAGCGATTATATGGTTCCGTATGGCTGCTCAGGCAGGCTATGGGCCAGCCCATAACATGTTGGGGCGTTGTTATTATTTTGGCTGGGGGTGTGCCCAAAACTACCAGCAAGCCATTGCGCATTACACTGTAGCTGCAGAGTTAAATGATGATTGGGGACGTTATAATCTGGCAATCATGATAATGCGTGGCATTGGTCAGGTACCGGACCTTCCTTCTGCGTACGCACTTTTTCAAGCAGGAACTCAAGCCGGGCACGCAAAATCCATGAATGTATTGGCTCGTTTTTATGAAGAGGGATGGGTTGTTTCTAAAGACAGGAAAAAAGCGATCATGCTGTATCAGCAATCCGCCCAGAAAGGTGATTACCGAGGCCAGCATAATTATGCCGTGTGGTTAGCAGAGCAGGGGCATATTGAAGAAGCTGTTACATGGTGGCGGCAAGCCGTACCGCAGGCCACATTAGATGTTTTGCATGCAATACAAGACGTTACACAGCATTTAAAACACAATTCTATAGAGAGTTTGAGAAATATTGTAGATGAGAAAATAAATTCTAATAAAATACTATAAAATTGCGATAAACAAAATATATTTTGTTACTTGTTGCGAGTTGAATGTATACATCAAAACATAGAAAACAATAAAAATTATTTTAATAAACCATATATTGCGAATCATTCGCGACAAGAGGCATATGCAACTGATTCGCATTAATGTTTTTGTAAAGTCTCATGACAGATTCATCCTCATCACGGCAGATACCTACGTCTTCTCTTATGTTCGGCTTGGCGATGGGGTGGGGTACGCTTTCATTGCTCGCGGGGAATGCTTCTGCGGCATCCATCGCAACAGATGAACCATCTCTTAAAAACCCAAAAGCTCCTGAGGCCATAGATGCTTCATCTAAGGCTACCCTTGCTACATCAGGCAAAAAGGGGCCGCATTCTGCCAAGCAGGAAGATGGTTCGGAGGCAGAAGAATGGGTGGTGACTGCATCCCCCATGAACACGCTTCGGACGCCTATGGGCATTAGCCGGATGCCGCATGATGCACTGCATACCCCGCAGACCATTAACGTGGTGCCGCAAATTCTTATGCAGCAGCAGAATGTCAAATCTTTGGATGAGGCCCTTAAAAATGTTCCGGGTATTACGGCTTCCGTGGGGGAAGGTGAAGGGGGTATGGCGGGAGATCAGTTTTTGATCCGCGGATTTGCCGCCCAGAATGATATTTATGAAAATGGCTTGCGCGATTTTGGTGTGTATACGCGTGATAGTTTTGATTATGAAAATGTGGCCGTTATTAAAGGGCCATCTTCACAAGTGTTCGGTAATGGCACCACAGGCGGAGCCATTAATATTACGACTAAAACGCCAACATTGAAAAATCATATTCGCGCGTCGTTTTCTGGCGGAAGCGGGCAGTATTATCGTGGAACATTGGATTTTAACCGCATGCTTACGGATAGCATTGGTATCCGTATTACCGGCATGGGGAATGAGAACAATACTGTTGGGCGTGATTATGTTTATTCCCACAGGTGGGGTATTGCACCATCCATAACGTTTGGTATGGGTAAAAAACTTTCCTATACGTTAGAATACTTCCACCAAACAGATAATCGTATTCCAGATTACGGTGTGCCTGTGCTGAAAAAGCCGGGGGCTGCTTATGGCAAACCTGCCACGGAATATGGTGTAAAACGTACCAATTGGTATGGCACCACGTTTGATCAGGATAATTCCAGTGTGGATATGCTGACAGGACGTTTGAAGTGGGAAGCTTCCCCTTACGTTACAGTGTATAATGATACACGTGGTGGACTTTACAGCCGGTATTTTTCTGCTTCGCAGGAAGGTTGTACCAGCAATCAGCTTTCTTATAATGCAAGTGGATATCTACAAAACGGAGCTGCCTATAATTGTAACACCGATTTTTTTGGTGGGAACGCAGCAGCAGCCAAACTTTCCAGAACCGGTGGTGTGTTTGGGCCAAACCCGTATCAGCAAAATGACTGGTCTGTGCAAAACGTGCTTTCTGCTGTTGCCAAGTTTGATACAGGCAGCGTGAAGCATGAAATGATTGGCGGCGTAGATATCATGCATGTGTATGATCGCCGTGAAAATTTTGCTTATAACAACGCCGTTGCGCGTCAATATGTAAATCTTCTGGATCCGTCCCCCGTCGTGTCAGGGCTGAATGTTGTAGATGGCTCTTCCATGCCGGGCGGATTGGTCAACACATCCACGGCCGGGCAGAAAAAATGGAAAACGGGTGATGCAACAGATGTAGGGGCATTCTTTTCAGAACAGGCCCAGCTTACCCCATGGTTTTCTGTGCGTGCTGGTTTTCGGTGGGATCACTGGGATACACATTACAGCATGACGGGTGGAAGTTATGCCAAACCAGACGTACATATGGGCCAAACGCAGGATACGTTTAACCCTAATGTGAGTCTGATGTACACGCCAAATGACCACGGTATGATCTATTTTAATTGGTCGGAATCAACAACGCCTCTGGGCCTGTATGTTACAAACAGTTCTGAGCCGTTGAACCTAAAGGATCAAAACTCCAAACCTGAACGTAGCAGGCTTTATGAATTAGGGGCTAAATATTCTGCTTTCCATGATCGTATTGGTTTTGCAGCTTCTGTGTTCCGTTTGGAAAAAGGCAATTCCATTCAAACAGATCCAAGCTCTGGCACCGTTACACCCACCAGTGATACACAGCGTAACCAAGGTGTGGAACTGAGCGTTTCTGGCATGATCATGAAAAACTGGAACGTAATTGCCACTTACGCACGGTATGACAGCAAAACACTTTCTGGCACAGCAACAGATGTTGGTAAGCAGGTACAGTATGTGCCCAGAAACCAGGCAACAGTTTGGACAACATATGAGATTGCCCCGTCCAAGCCTTACAATTTTCTTGTAGGCGGAGGCATGACGTGGCGGGAAGGTGTGTTTCTTGATAACGCCAATACTGCGCGCGTTCCTGCAAACGTAGAGTTTGATGCTGTTGTTTCTCATCGTTTCGATAAGCATTGGAAAGTAACGATGAATGGTTACAATCTTGCCAATCGTCTGAATTACGGAAACCTGTTTAGTAATCGTGTTACGCCATCTATTGGACGTGCCTTTTTGTTCAATTTGGCAGCAGATTATTGATAGGTTTAAGGTTGAAAATAAAGGAAGGAGTGCACAACAAGTGCGCCTTCCTTTTATGCTGTGAAAATAGAATATCCTTTAATTTTTAGAAAAGTTTTGAATATGGCCCTGTGTATTTCTTCTGTTCTGACAGATGATGAGCTTGCTTATTGCCGAATGAAGTTGGAAGCAGCGGCATGGACAGATGGGCGCGAAACAGCCGGGGCACAATCCGCAAAAAGTAAGAACAACTTACAGTTGCCACGTCATTCAGAAACCTGTTTGGAGCTGGGTGAACTGGTTTTGCGCGCATTGGGGCGGAATGCTACATTTAATAGTGCTGTTCTGCCTTATAAAGTCACGCCTCCTTTATTTAATAGATATGAAGGAGGCATGAGTTTTGGTGCTCATGTTGATAATGCTATCCGAGGCGTTTTTGCTGGCGGCATTCATACGCGTATTCGTACAGATGTTTCCTCAACATTATTTTTCTCTGCACCAGAGGAATATGATGGTGGGGAACTCATTATGCACGCCAACGGGGCGGAGCAATCAGTCAAGTTGGCTGCGGGTGATATGGTTATATACCCCACCACGGTTTTACATAGCGTTGCGCCTGTTACACGGGGCACAAGGTTGGCTGCATTTTTTTGGTCACAATCAATGATAGCAGAAGAAAGCCGACGGCAAATTATGTTTGATCTGGATACACAGATTATATCTCTGCGTGAAAGATTGGGAGATGCAGATCATACTGTATTAGCCCTTACAAATACATATCATAATTTGATGCGCCAATGGTGTATTATATAATAATTATTTCTATGTCCGTTTGAATAAAACAAAAATATACTCAGTAATTTCATTGTAAATTATCATAAATATGTCAGTCAGCCTGAGTTGCATAATGCATGATGGGCAACAAAGGCGCAAAGTGCCCGAGATATCTACTAAAAATTTTGTTGTGGCTGCCCTTATTTCCTGATCGGGAATGGGGCGCTTTTTCTTTGTAGTCAATTCGCCGTGTCGCGTTCGTCAGATACCTTATCTACGCATATGCCTGTACTGCCGATGGTCTCTGTGATGCTGATTTCATCACGAAAATAGTTAACAAAAATATGTAAGTTAATGGAGGCGGAATCCCCAAATCCTCAGGTATTCCATTTTCATATAAATCATATTTTCAAAAATATCCTTTTCCATTTTTGCATTGACATTAATAAATACATAATTACATTAAATATGAATTAAGGCGAATGCCTTCCCATTCTCATCCAATGGGTTTGTGAGGGTGGGGCGGTGAGTATGAAAGTGATGATGCAATCTTCGGGCAACAAAACCCTTGCGGGCTTTACGCGGCGCATAAGCCTTTGGCTTGGTGTGGCTGTGCTGCTTGGCGGCATTGCGGCTGTATTGCTGGTGTTGCAACTTACTGTTTTTGCAAGAATTGTTGCAGATTTTGCTTTTGGGCAGCACGCGTTGGTGGCTGAAATGCCAGCCTTAAAGTGGTTGGTGTTTTTTCTGGTTGCGCGTGGGTTGTTGCAATGGGCGGCCGATATGGCCGCCGTACAAGGAAGCCTGCGCCTTATCTCCAGTTTGCGGAGTGAACTGTTACAGCATCTGTTTAATGTTGGCCCAGTAGGGATGGCCAGCCACACAACAGGGGAAACAGTTACGGCGTTGGATGCAGGGCTGGAAGGGCTGGAACCCTATTTTGCTCAGTACATTCCACGCGCTGCCATGATGGTGGTGTTGCCGCTTATGATCTTGGCAACCGTTTTACATCTGGATGGCTGGAGCTTCTTGATTCTTGCCTGCACCGGGCCGCTTATCCCTGTTTTTATGGCGCTGGTTGGGTATCGGGCGCAGGCTATTATGGACCGGCAGTGGACTCAATTGCTTTTGCTGGGTTCATCTTTCTTGGATGCACTACAGGGGATGACAAGCCTGCGGCTGTTTGGTCGTGCAGGGGATGCCGTTGCTGCAGTGGCCGGTATGGCAGATGAATATCGCTGCACAACCATGTCCGTTATGAAAGTGGCATTTCTTACCTCTGCGGTGTTGGAATTTTTTGCCAGCCTTTCTATCGCGCTTGTAGCTGTTGTGTTTGGTGCCCGTTTGCTGGAGGGGAGAGCAGATTTTCAGTCTGCTTTTCTGGTGCTGCTTCTTGCGCCAGAATACTTCATGCCATTGCGGGCTTTTTCTGCCAGTTATCATGCGCGGCAGAATGCCACGGCAGCCATGGCGGGTATCAGCAAACTGTTTGCGCTGCCATCTGTTGCAACATGTCATTCTAATCAGCCAATCACAGAACCACTTCTATCTGTAAGGTGCGAGAATCTGTCGGTTGGATATGAAGCAAACAGGCCAGTTTTATTCAATGTGAACTGCACGTTTGCACGCGGCACGCTCAGCTTGATAATGGGAGAAAGCGGGGCGGGCAAAACAACGCTGGTGCGTCTTCTGCTGGGCCTGTTATCGCCTGTTGCAGGACGTATTGTTGCAGAAGATGTTCACGGCGCAATACATGCGCATTGGCAGTCTAGCATTGGCTGGGTGCCGCAACGGCCTTGCCTTATACATGGCACAGTGGCGGAAAACCTGCGCCTGGCAAACCCACAAGCAGATATTGAAAGCCTTCGCAATGTTGCGCGGCAAGCTGATGCGCTTTCGTTTATCGAGGCTCTGCCTCAGGGGTTTGATACCCCTATAGGGGAGCGTGGGGTATGTCTGTCAGGCGGGCAGGTACAGCGTTTGGCGTTGGCGCGTGTGCTGTTGCGTAACCCGCAAATTCTCATTCTGGATGAACCTACAGCCCATCTTGATCCTGTAAGCGAGCAATGTGTGGCTGCTGCCATCGCGCGTATTGCACTGAATCGCATTGTTATTGTGATCGCTCATCGCGGGGCAATCATCAACTACGCACGGCAAGTGCTGCGGGTGCATAAAGGGCAGGTTTGCAGTGTGCCAGAAATGTTGGAGCACGCAGCATGAGCACGTTTTCACGCCTGGCTGTGCTGATGAAGCCTATTCAGCGCGAAATGCTCGTAGGGCTTGCTCTGGCAGTCGTGGCATCTTTGGCGAATTTTGGGTTACTGTTTTTGTCCGGTTGGCTTTTGGCCGCTGCGGCAGTAGCGGGCCTTGGCGGGATTGTGGCGCAAAATACCTTTAACATTTTCTTGCCTGCTGTAGGCGTCAGGTTTTTTGCCACTGTACGTATCCTTGCCCGGTATCTGGAACGGGTGGTGACGCATGATGCTACGCTGCGGTTCATTGGGCGTGTGCGGGCATGGAGTTTTGAAAGGCTTGCTCCTCAGGCGCCTGCCGCTCTGGCTCAGCAACGCAGTGGGGATATGCTGTTCCGTTTTGTGTCTGACACAGACCGGATGGGGCAGTTTTACCTGCAAGTCATGCTGCCTTTTGCTGCTGCAGCCATCTGCTGCACTGCATATGTAGTGATAACAGGCTTATTTTCTCTTCCGGCAGCCTTGGTTCTGGGGGTTGGCCTGTTGCTGTGTGGAATCATAATCCCGCTGATAACAGCCAAACTTTCAGCGCAAGCAACTGCACAGATCAGCCTTCAACAAGACATGATGCATGCAGATCTGACGGAGATCCTGCAAGGCATGGGCGAATTTATGTTTCTTGGCGCGGCAGGCAGTGTGCAAAAACATATTGCAGACCAACAAGCCAATATCCGCTTATGCCGCCAAAAGATTTTTCTGCTAGAAGGTGGCGCACGCTGCCTGAGCACAATTATTGGCACGTTAAGCGCGGTGGCAATGTTGGCTCTTGCTACGCACGCCTATCATGCAGGCACTCTTTCCGCTGCATGTTTGCCTATGTTGGCATTGGGCGGGCTTGCTGCATTTGATGTGGTGGGGCCTTTACCGGCGGCATGGCAATTGCTGGGGCACGTGCGCGTGGCTGCACGTCGCGTATTTGCTGTATGCGATCAGCCTCCATGTGTGCCTGCACCTGCTGCAAAAGCCTCGCCAGTTCAACCGTTGGATCTGTGTTTTTGTAACTTGGGAATGCATTACCCAGAAGCAAAACACTGGGCACTGCGGCACGCAAACCTGTTGATCCGGCAAGGAGAGCATGTCGCTCTTGTTGGGCCATCAGGAGCAGGCAAAAGCACGCTGATAAATCTGCTGTTCCGTTTTTATGATTATCAGGAAGGAACAGCCAGCTTTGGCAATGTTGATCTGAAAAACGTCGATGCTGACGTCATGGCGCATCATGTTGGCGTGGTGGCGCAGGACTATCATCTGTTTCAGGGCAGCATCCGGCGTAACCTGATGATTGCTTGCCCCAATGCCACAGAGGAAAAAATGTGGCGGGCATTACAAATTGCGCAACTGGCAGAGTTTGTGCGCGCTGAGCCGGCAGGGCTGGATACCTTGATTGGTGAAGAAGGTGTTCGTCTTTCTGGCGGGCAGGCACGGCGGTTGGCGATAGCGCAGGTTGTGCTGCGTGCACCAGTCTGGATCATTCTGGATGAGCCAACAGAAGGGCTGGATACACAAACAGAGCAGGAGCTTATGGCCGCTTTGCTTTCTGCTCTGCCGCCGCAGGCAACCATAATGTGCATGACCCACAATCCTGCGGTGGCAGGATTGATGGACCGTATCGTGCGCGTTGAAGACGGCCGGTTTCATGAGGCCGGGAGAGCGCCATGATCCGACGATAACCTGATACCCCGAAAAACCTTATTTGCTTTTACCGTAATCAGGAGATCTGACGGTGGAATTTATTGATCCCAATGTCGTCGATCTGTCGCGCTTTCAATTTGCGCTGACGGCATTGTACCATTTCATGTTTGTGCCCCTTACCCTTGGCCTTACATTCATGCTGGCAGCTATGGAGACGGTTTATGTCGTCACTGGTCGGCAGATTTATAAAGATATGGCGCAGTTTTGGGGCAAACTGTTTGGTATCAACTTTGCCATTGGTGTTGCAACCGGCATAACAATGGAATTTGAGTTTGGCACCAACTGGTCCATGTATTCTCACTTCTTTGGGGATATGTTTGGCACGCCCTTGGCTATTGAAGGTCTTATGGCCTTTTTTATGGAATCAACGTTTGTAGGTCTCATGTTTTTTGGCTGGGACCGGCTGAGCAAGCAGGCGCATCTGGCCATCACCTATTTGGTGGCTCTGGGTTCTAATTTGTCGGCCTTGTGGATTTTAATTGCCAATGCCGGGATGAATATGCCCGAAGGTGCGCATTTTGATCCTGAAACCATGCGGATGCAGTTTGAAAGCTTTGTAAATCTGGTTTTCAACCCAGATGCACAGGCCAAGTTTGTACACACATCTGTTGCGGGTTACGTGTCTGCCGCAATGTTTGTGATGGGGATTAGTGCTTTTTATCTTTTGCGCGGTCAGCATCGGCAGTTTGCAGCGCGTTCGTTCCGTATGGCGGCACTGTTTGGCATTATCTCTACTGTGGCAGTTATCACGTTGGGAGATGTGCTGGGCCGGTTGGATTATGAAAAGCAGCCGACCAAAATTGCAGCGATTGAAGGCCTTTGGCATACCAGTCAACCACCGTTTGAACCGTGGATTTTGGCTGCTCTGCCGGATGATGCCAAGCAGGAAAACCATTTTGAAGTGGGTGTGCCGCTTGTACTTACTCCGCTGATTACCCATACGTTTGATCAGCCTATTACCGGTATGCATGAACTGGAAGACGCTGCCGGACCGCGTATTCGTTCGGGTATTGAGGCCGTGAGCGCCTTGCGCCGCTATGGTGTAACGCATAGCGATGCAGATCTTACTCTGTTTACACAGCATGAGCAGGATATGGGGTATGGCCTGTTGGCGGCCCGCCATGCGCCTAATCAGGATGTTACGAATATCCCTGAAAATCAGATTGACGCTGTGGTGAAAGCAACCCAGCCCGATATTCTCCCCAACGTGTTTGTCACGTTCTGGTCTTTTCGGTTTATGGTGTTTCTCTCCCTATGGTTCTTCGCGCTGTTTGCTATCTCGGCTTATGTCAGTTTGAAGCGTCGGCTGGAGCATAACAAGCTACTGCTAAAACTGTGTATGTGGTCTATTCCTTTGCCAATTTTGGCCACAGAGTTTGGGTGGATTACGGCTGAAGCGGGCCGCCAGCCGTGGACAGTATTTGGCTGGCTACCAACATTCCTTTCAGCTTCAAGCCACGGCGTGTCTTACATGGTGTTTTCGCTTATCGGGTTTGTGCTGCTTTACAGCGTGTTTATTGCCGCAGAACTTTACCTCATGTTCAAGTTTGCGCGTCTGGGGCCAGAGCATGACAGCATGGAACCACATGCCCAGCATGATGCGCCCAAACCATCAGCCTTTGACATGCACCCCACGGCCTCCTGACAGGAAACGGTGAAATGGAACTTTACGCGATATTGAAGATAGTCTGGGCCGTTATGCTGGGTGTGCTGTTTATTGGCCTTGGTACCATGGTTGGTATGGATATGGGGGTTGGCACATTGCTGCGCTTTGTGGGGCGTAATGATGCCGAACGCCGTACGGCACTTAACATTATTGGCCCGCATTGGGATGGCAACCAAGTGTGGTTCATTTTGGGGGGAGGGGCAATTTTTGCCGCTTTTCCCACGCTCTACGGTACATCGTTCTCAGTTTTTTATGTGGTCATGATCACGCTGCTGTTCAGTATGATCCTGCGCCCAGTCGCATTTGAATATCGCTCCAAGGCAGATAGCAAAATGTGGCGTGCAAGCTGGGATTGGGTGTTTCTGGTTTCAGGCTTTGTGCCGATGTTTATCTACGGTGCAGCCTTTGGGAATATTCTGGAAGGGGTTGGATATCATTTTGGCTGGACGGGACAATATTATCAGGATGAATCCTTCCTGTCTTATCTGCTCAATCCCTTTGCCATTTTGTGTGGTCTTATGTCCGTCAGTCTGAGCATTTATCAGGGTGGGGCCATGCTAATGCTGCGGGCTGATAACCCTATTTGGGCACGTGCACGGCATTACGCTATTGCCGGAGGTCTATTTGCGGCCATCCTGTTTGTGGCCGGTGGCATATGGATGCAGTTTTTGCCGGGATTTGTCATGCAGGCTCCGGTTAATCCGGCCATGCCAGCAAACCCACTACATGGGCAATCAGTAGCTATGGTTGCTGGTGGATGGATGCATAATTTCCACAATCATCCTGCTTTGTGGGTGCTGCCACTTATGGGAGTAAGCTGCATGTTGGCAGGTTCTGCCATGCTGGTTGCTGGTCGCACTGTGGTGGCCTGGTGGTTAGGCTTGGGTGCATGGGCTGGTACTATCATGACAGTGGGTTGTGCCATGTTCCCATTTCTTATGCCGTCTTCCACCGTGCCAGATCAAAGCCTGACGGTATGGAACAGCACCGCAAGTGAATATGGCTTGGGGTGTATGCTGGCTGTGGCCACCATTTTTGTGCCGATTATTCTGTCTTACACTTCTTGGTGTTATTACGTCATGCGCGGGAAGGTTCATACCGCTGATGTCGTAAACGATACCCATAGCTACTGATTGTGAGGTCGTGATGACAAAGCTTTTGCGTCTGGCCGGTCTGGCTGTTGTTCTTGTGGTCTCTCTACTGTTTGCCGTGTTTGTGGGAGACCAGGGGCCATGGTATTTTGCGTGGGTGATTGGCACGGTCATGATCATTCTGATTTCTGGGGCAGGGGCTATAATGCTGGATGCCCAATCCAACCTTTCATCCGATGAGGAAATCTGATCATGATGGGTGATCTTGAACGGATTATTTTCTTTATTCCCGTTGTGTATATGGGCCTGTATCTTATTGCTTACCGGTGCGGGCGGCGCTGGTTCCCATAAATAAAAAATGCGCCACCCCAACATATATGGGTGGCGCCATTATTGGGTGAAGCAGGTAATATAAGTGGCAGATAGTGGAACCTGCCAAGATGTTCGGATGTTACACAGGCACTACGCATTGACCAGACGATCATGCTGTTGTGCTTAAGCTTGCTTTATTCTTGGTTTTTCTTCCGAAAAATAGAGCAAAGGTTTCTTTGTTGAGTGCATGATCTTGGTCGTAACATAAAACCGAGAGAATGTTATGAAAACATGGGTGTACTGGGGTGGCGTTGGCGTGCTGAGCCTTGCGGTTATCAGTGCTGCTGGGTGGAAGCTTTTATTGCATCCAGAAGCAGCAGTGCTACCTGTTGCTTCTGGGTTTGGCCCTAGTCCAGATCTTCCCAAACCCAACCATACCTTGTTTCCAACGGTTAATATTGCAACGCCTGTTGGATGGTCGGGCACGCAGGCCCCATCACCCGCACAAGGGTTGGCAGTTACGGCTTATGCAAAGAACCTGAACCACCCGCGATGGCTCTATAAGTTACCCAATGGTGACATTCTGGTGGCTGAGAGTAACTCCCCCAAAACAGATGTTAAAACCGTTAAAAGTCGTATAGCCGGGTTTGTCATGGGTAAGGCAGGTGCGGGCGATGCCAGCCCGAACCGAATTATTCTGCTGCGTGATACGTCAGGAAACGGAACTGTAGATACGCGCACGGTTTTTCTGGATCATCTTTATTCTCCGTTTGGAATGGCTCTCATAGGGAATGATCTTTATGTCGCCAATGCCAATGAGATATTGCGTTTTCCCTATCATGATGGTGATACGCAGATTAAGACGCCCGGCACCAAAGTGGTGGACCTACCTGCTGGCTATAATCATCACTGGACCAAAAACTTGCTTGCCAGCCCAGATGGCAGCTTTTTGTATGTCACTATCGGATCCAACAGCAACGTTGCCGATAACGGAATGGAGGTTGAAGAAGGGCGGGCGCGGATAGACAAACTCGATCTCTCCACAGGAAAGCTGACCCCATATGCAACCGGGCTGCGTAACCCCAATGGCTTGGCTTTTGAGCCAGATACTGGCGCCCTGTGGGTGGCGGTAAATGAGCGTGATGAAATAGGCAGTGACCTTGTGCCCGATTACATTACCGCCGTGAAGGAAGGTGCGTTTTATGGTTGGCCTTATAGTTATTACGGCCAGCATGTTGATAGCCGTGTTTCACCCCAGCGGCCGGATCTTGTGGCGCAAGCTGTTGTGCCTGATTACGCGGTTGGGGCACATACAGCTTCCATCGGGATTGCGTTTTCTCATGATGCCACTCAACTTCCTGATGCATGGCGTCATGGTTTGTTTGTGGCGCAACATGGATCATGGAACCGTAGGCCTAAAAGTGGCTACAAAGTTATCTATGTGCCGTTTGCTGATGGCCAGCCCGCAGGAATGCCCATTGATGTGCTGACGGGATTTTTAACATCAGACGAAGCGCATGTGCATGGGCGGCCAGTAGGGCTTGCGCTTGATCGTTCAGGAGCATTGCTGGTTGCTGATGATGTTGGCAATGTTGTGTGGCATGTAACGGGACAGAACCCATAATACCCGTTGCTTTGAAACGTGTTCGTTGCACTCTGGATAATAAAATACGGATCACAGTTGTGTGATTTTGGTGCCGAACAGATGCATATGCTTTCAATATCATGAAGGCATATGCAGACGATTATGACTCTATGTGCCTCAGAACCTAAACGCGCGACCGGGCGCTTTAGTGCGATGGTGATGTATTGTTAACAAATTCACAACAATATGTATAAATTTTAGTCAGGCCATAATGATGACGGATAGTCGTGAAATATCCTACGATGTCAGGAAGGTGCGGGCGCTACATGCTGCCGTGTAGCGAACGCGAAATATGATTTAGGGATGATTATGGAAAATCAGGTTCATTCAATTTGGGCGCAATTAAGCGGGCTATTGCCTGTATTGTTAGGGTATGTAAGCCAGTTTGTTCTGGCATTGATTGTTCTTTTTGTCGGCTGGAAAGTTGTTAACGCAGTAACGCGTGCAATGGGCCGGATGATGACCGCCAGCCATATAGAACCAACGCTGCGTGGGTTTTTGCTCAGTGTTGTCGGCCTGTTCCTGAAAGCTCTTTTGCTGATCAGCGTTGCCTCTATGGTCGGAATTGCAACAACATCGTTTGTTGCCGTGTTGGGTGCTGCAGGCTTGGCTGTTGGTATGGCGTTGCAGGGTAGCCTTGCAAACTTTGCCGGCGGTGTTTTGATTCTGCTGTTCCGTCCCTTCAAGGTAGGGGATTCCATTACGGCAGGTGGCAGCTCGGGCACGGTGACATCCATTGAGATGTTCCGCACTGTACTGCTGGATGCAAACCACGAGATTATTTATGTTCCCAACGGAACGCTCTCGAACAACATTGTTATTAACAGCTCGGAATCTGATCGGCTTTTGGGCTCAGTCAGTTTGCTGATTGATTACAATGATGATCTTGATAAAGCACGGACGCTCTTGCTGGGGCTGACAGAGCAAGATCCGCTGGTCTTGAAAGATCCGGCTGCTTCGGTTTCCTTTTTACCCAAACCTGCCAATATTCAGGTCACTTTAGGGTTCTGGTGTGCGCCGGGTGATGTTTCATCTCTCGTAGCAAAGTATTCCGAGGATTCAATCAAAGTGCTTCAGCGGGAAGGTTATCGTTTGGGGGTAACTGCGCGGCCAGCCGCATAATACACGCTATTCTTGCTTCGGGTTCAATAAGAGCCATCAATTTTGGCGAGGGGGTAGGCATTGTCCTACCCCTTTTTGATTCGGCCGATGTTTGTATTGTTTTGCTGAGAGACCCAACGAAAACTCATAGAAGTACGTACTTGCAATTTATTCTTAGTTGCTTGATAAGGCGCTGGCCGTTCCCATGCAGTGAGCCTTACTATGAGTTTCCGTGTGTTTTGTTTGAATACGCTTTGTGTTTCCAGCCTGCTTGCAGGTATTGGAGAAGGCGTTTTCTTTCCTGATTATGCGCAGGCAGAAGATGTGGCATCGTCACAGAAGGCCGTTCGTGCGCCGCTTTCAGCTAAAAAACAGCCAAATACAGATCAGACAAAAAAGGCGCAGCAAGGGCAAAACAAGCAGACAACAGCTCCTGTTGCTGCCAAGCAGGAAGATCTGGTTGTTAAAGCATCGCGTAGCAACCGCATGTATGTCACCAACGGAGGGGACCTGGGAGTTTTAGGGCATAAAAAGGGGTTAGATGTTCCGTTTAATATACGGAGCTATAATTCCAGCCTTATCCTCAACCAGCAGTCCCAAACGCTTGGGGATGTTTTGTTGAATGACCCCACTGTTCGCACAACAATGGGGTATGGCAACTACGCTCAGCTTTTCCAGATACGTGGCTTTACCCTGTATGGCGATGATATTGCGATTGATGGCTTGTATGGTGTGACACCCCGCCAGCTTGTTTCACCACAACTTTATGATTCAGTTCAGGTTCTCAATGGTGCCAGCGCGTTTTTGAACGGTGCGGCTCCGGGCGGATCTGCCATTGGCGGCAATGTAAATCTTATTCCCAAACGTGCAGCTTCTACCGATATCACGCGTGTAACAGGTGATTATACAAGCAGCGGGCAGGGTGGTGGCGCTTTTGACCTAAGCCGTCGGTTTGGCAAAGACCGTGCTTATGGTTTCCGCTTCAATGCCGCAGGTATGGATGGGGAAACGCCTATCAAGGGTGAACGGCATGATGATATTGCCCTTGGTGGTTCCTTTGATTGGCATAATGATGATACGCGCATCAATATGAACATGAACTACCAGAAACAGCAGGTTTTTGGTGGGCGCAGCGCCATTATTGTTTCCAGCCTTGCAACCGATATGCCTACACCCAAAGCCACATCTCCATCAAAAAACTGGGGGCAGCGCTGGGCTTATACAGATCTTTCTTATCTGTTTGGCACGTTGAATATTGAGCATGATTTCGGCGAGCATATTACCACCTACGCAAAATTTGGTGCCCAGAGCGGGAACGAAATGGGTAACTACGCCACAACCACACTCACCAATTCTCGTACAGGGGATGGATCTGTGGGGGCTATGGCAGATGCCTATAATGTTATGAACGAGGCAACGCAGGCTGGTGTGCGTGCGCATGTCAACACAGGCTTTATCAAGCACGAAATCAATGCGGGTGGTTCTGCTATTTGGGAAGAATCAGACGCAGCCTATGCCATGAGCTTGGTAGGGGAATCTGGAAACATTTATCATCCCACACAGTTTACGCCCAATGAAACATATGCCGGAGGAAGCCTGCGCAACCCGGGCCGCGTTTCATGGAACAAACTGTATAGCCTGTTTTTGTCTGATACGATGACGTTCTGGCACGACCGTATCGCATTGACAGGTGGCTTTCGTTATCAGGATATCTTGTCAGATTCCTATAATTACGGAAGTGGTAGCCTGCTTTCACATTATAATTCTTCAGCCTTTTCGCCCGTTATCGGCCTTGTTGTGCATCCGGTTAAGAATTTTGCGCTGTATTTCAACCGTATCCAGGGGCTTTCTGCGGGCACCACTGTTGGTTCCACTTACGTGAATGCAGGGCAAACCTTTGCGCCGTATCAAAGCACGCAGTACGAGGTCGGTGCCAAGTATGATGTGGGCCGTTTTTCTGCTGGCGTCGCATTTTTCCAGACATCCATGCCGTATGGTATGACAGAACCTTACGGAGATACGGGTGAATCTATCTATACCCAAAGTGGTAAGCAGAGAAACCGGGGTATGGAACTGACATTCAACGGGGAAATCCTGCGTGGGCTGCGGTTTAATGGAGGTCTCACGCTGATTGATGCCAAGCAGGTGCATACAGCGGGTGGGGAATATAATGGCAAGACCGTTATTGGTGTTCCAAATTATACAATTAACGGCAATCTGGAATACGATGTCCCCTTTGTAAAAGGGCTAACGCTTGTGGGCCGTGTGGTCAGCACTGGCAAGCAGCAGTTCAATAACGTAAATTCAGCACATCTGCCTGCATGGTCTCGGTTTGATCTGGGGGCACGTTATACTTTCCTTGTGCATAACAAGCCTCTTACGGCCCGGTTTGAAGTCGATAACGTTGGAAATCAACGCTATTGGGCCTCTGTTTATCAGAGCGATCTGGTTATGGGTGATCCAGAAACATTTAAGTTTTCGGTAAGTGCTGATCTCTGATAGGGCCAGATAAGAAGATACTGCTGTTAGAGGTGCCGGATGTTGCTTTGCTGCATCCGGCTTTTTTAGGTGCGCAATGGTCTATTGCGCATGAAGCCGAGATTTTCTTTTGGAAAACAAAGTTTCCAAAATTTCAAAAGTTATTTTGTAAATAAAAATTATTTAACAGAGAAATTGTTCTTTGGTGGCATGAAACCTTTAGTAAAGGGTGCCGTTCAACACATTGCGCACTGTGCGGATTTATCTTTTTTGCAAGAAAATCACCGCCTCCAAAAGGACAATACTAATGAAAAAGATGTACTTTCTTGTTGCGGCTTTATGTGTTGCTGCGCCAGCATTTGCAGAATCCTTACCAGAACGGACAGGTATTAATTCTGCAATGGGAATAGCCCCTAAAACAGAGGATTTTATTCAAGGTGCTGTATGGAGTGATATTTTCGAAATTCAATCTAGCCAGCAAGCACTTTCAGAACCTTCTCTTAAAGATTTTGCATCTAAAATGATAGAAGATCACCACAAAACATCAGCAGAGCTGAAGCAGATTGTGAGTGATAACAACATGAACAATACGCTACCGGTTGATGTTGATGAATCAAGTCAAAAAAAGCTTGATACGCTTCACGGTCTTCATGGTGAAAGTTTTGTGCGGCAGTACCGGGAAGATCAGATAACGGCGCATGAAAATGCTCTCTCACTTTTTCAGCGTTATGCAAAAAATGGGGATAACCCCGCTTTGAAAAAGTGGGCAGCCAGCACGGTGCCAACGCTTGAAGAACATCTGAGATTGGCAAAGAATTTGCCGCAGTAAATTTGTAATTTTTATGTGAGTTGTAAAGCGCAAGCGTTCCAGATTGGAAATTTCATACCGAGGAGATCAGTCCCTTGGTATGTCATTTTCTTCTGGAACAGTGATTGATTTGCAATATATGCGCTCTTGAGCGTATAAGCAGTGTTCACTCAGATGAAAGGTCGTGTAACGACCTTTTGCTGGCTCTTGCCGCCCTTTGCTCTCAGATACGGCGCCCATATGGAAGGTGTCCAGAGCATTCACCCTCCATAACAAACCAAGCCCTGCAGGGGGCTGTGCGCCGTCGAAGAGAGCGAGATGTCGTCCTCTTTGATTGTGATCAGCTATTCAATCAAAGGATATCTCTGTGACGACTGATAGCTGCAAGGTCTTGATGATCTTCCCGCTTTTTAATGCCAGTTCGTTCTGGAATTACAAAGAGGCCTGTGATCTGGCCGGGGCACGTTATCCGGCGGCTCCTCTTGGTTTGATTACGGTTGCAGCGCTGCTTCCTAAAAACTGGGAGGTCAAGCTGGTGAACCGGAACACCGAGCTTCTGACGGATGATGATTTCGCCTGGGCTGATATGGTGATGACCGGCGGAATGCTCCCCCAGAGAAATGATGCCCTGCGCATTATAGAAATGTGCCGCGCCAATAATAAGCCTGTGGTGGTAGGCGGCCCGGATGTGACATCCAGCCCAGATTTGTATAGCGCGGCAAATTTTCAGGTTCTGGGTGAAGCTGAAGAAATCATGATTGATTTCATAACAGCTTGGCGTAGGGGAGATACGCATGGCGTCTTTAAGGCTCCTATGGGCAAAACAGACGTTACCAAAAGCCCTCTACCGCGCTTTGATCTGTTAAAGCTGGACCAGTACCTACATGTAGGTATTCAGTTTTCACGCGGGTGTCCGTTCAGCTGCGAGTTCTGCGATATTATTGAACTTTATGGCCGCGTACCGCGGACCAAAACAAACGCGCAGGTTCTGGCTGAACTGGATGCACTATATGCTCTTGGGTATCGGGGGCATGTGGATTTTGTTGATGATAATCTGATTGGCAATAAAAAGGCGCTCAAGAAGTTTTTGCCGGACTTGAAACTCTGGCAGAATAAGAAGAAATTTCCGTTTGAGTTTTCAACCGAAGCATCCATTAACCTTGCTGACGACACAGATTTGTTGCGTGGTCTGGCAGAAACAAATTTCTTTGCTGTATTTATCGGGATTGAAAGCCCCGATACAGATACGCTGGTGATGACGCAGAAAAAGCAGAACACCCGGCGCAGCCTGCAAGAAAGCATTACCAAAATTCATGAAGCCGGCATTTTTGTAAATGCTGGTTTTATTGTTGGCTTTGATAGCGAAAAGGGCAGTGTTGCCGCAGGAATGGTGGATTGTATTGAAGATACAGCCATTCCGGTTTGCATGGTCGGATTGCTATACGCTTTGCCGACAACTCAGCTTACGCGGCGCCTGCTGGCAGAGGGGCGACTGTTTTCTGGGGGTGAGCAGACGCAATCTGGAGATCAGTGCACGGCGGGGCTAAATTTTGCAACAAACCGCCCACGCCGCGATGTGTTGAATGATTACAGAACTGTGCTGGCAGAAATTTATAATCCTGTTGCATATTTTGGCCGCGTCCGTCGGATGGGGAGGATGCTTAAGCGTACGCGCGCCCATAAAATGATCCGTGGTGATTTGCGTAGCTTTGCACGCTTGCTTTTCCGTATTCATCGTGCTGGCCCCGGAACAGCCAAACAGTTCTGGCGCATGATGCTTGATTGTGGCCTACATAACCCCAAGGCAATACCTTACGTAGTTATGACGAGCGCGCTTTATTTACATCTCGGCCCATTTTCACGGCAGGTGGTGCGCGAAATTGATAAAGAAATTAAAGATGTAGATGAAGGGCGTTGGCATGCCCCAGCAGTACAGGTTCCGGCAAAAGTGGCAGAACTAGAGCCTGCTGCATAAACTTGGCGGATACAGGCAGGGCTTAATAAGGCTGATATTCTGGTGTGCTATGGTCAAGCGCACCAGTGCCGAATGCCAACCCAGCCGCTGCAATAAGTGCGGCGTAATAGGCATCGGAATGGCTGAGCGTTGCATCTACCAAGCCATTTTCAGCCATGGATGTTTGTACAATAGACCCAACACCATTGCGGTAGGCAGCATATGCGGCATCAAAAGCCGTTTGTGCGGCTGTTTCCAGCTTGGCGGAAGATGCATAAGCCGTCAGGCTTGTGTGTAACGCGTTTTCAGCTACCACAATTTGTTTGACGGATGAATCAACCGTTTTTTGCAAGGCGGCGTTAGCGCTATCTGCTTGATCCTGCGCCTGCTTAAGTTGTGCAGCACGCATGCCTCCATCAAAAATCGGCACGGAAACACCACCAAGGATCACGCTGCTTAGAGAATTGGAGGAGAGGTTGAGAGTAGGGGAGGAATCACTGCCTACTCCCGGCACAGAAGAAAGTGCTAAATGGCCGGTTGTATAGGCCACGTTTCCGGTTACAAAAATCTTGGGTAGAAATTCGCTTTTAGCGGCCGCAACCTGGCTTCTGGCGGCTTTTGCATGGGCATATGCTGCAAGAACATCTGCGCGCCGAGAAACAGCCTGCTGAATAAAGGCATCACTCAACCGGGTATCATCTAAAGCCAAAGGCCTGCCAGATACGTTTTCTGTTTCAAAATGTGTGCGGGGTGAAATGCCGATTGCGTTAACGAGTTCCAGATACGTGTTTTCAACATCACCTTGTGCCTGAACAAGGCGGAGTTCTGTTTGGGCTGTAGCCTGTTGGGCTTGTGTCACATCTACAATAGTGCCTTGCCCATGTTTAAGGCGCGCTTGCGCAGCTTCTTGCACGCGTTTGGCGTTTTCTAGTGCTTTCTCCAGAAAATGCACGCGGGATACGGCGGCAGCATGTGTATAAAAAGCGATCGTAACGCTGTAGATAATTTTTTGGTGTTCTGCGGTGAATAGAATATTTGCGCCAATCTGGGCTTGCTGAACGGCAGCAAGTATTGCTTCTCGCTTACCAAAATCAAAAAGCAGCCATTCTAACCCTAATGTTTGAATTTCCCCGGCACCTGAGCGCGAATTACGCATACCCCCAATAAGGTTATTAAAATTGGTAACCCCACCATTAAAGATTTCTCCCGCAGCGCCACCATTGCTGATGCTAGGGGTATCCCCATTATTGCGTGCGCGGTTGTAACCGCCCACGACAGTTGCCGTAAGGCGTGGAAGATACGTGCTTTTGGCTATGCCTACGGCTAATGCGGCATCTCGTGCAGTATCCCATGCCCGGCGTGTATCGGGGTTGGTGGATTGGGCGATGTCAATCAGTTCAGCCAGACTGTAAGCATGGCCAGCCTGTGTTGTCATGGCAGTATCAGCCGGGCGTATTTCAATCTGCTTGTTGGATGGTAGCGTATAGCCCGGAGGTAGAACCAGGCCGTGAGCATTTGCACGCCCGGGTTTGATTTCACCATTAGCAGAAAGATTTGGTTCCCATGGTGTGTTGGGCTGGGAAGGGGCTGTTTCCAGTTCCTGCGTTGCACATCCACAAAGCATCATAGCTGCACAACAGGCAACAAGACGGAAAGAGGCATGGGTCATTGTGCGTTGCGTTCCAGTTGTTCGATATGTGCGGTGGTGTGCGCTGGGGTATCTTCCAGCAAGGTGGTAGCTAAATGGTCTGCTTGTATCAATGTGTTATGCCATGTGGCCAATTGGTTCTGGAGTTGCTGGGTATCTGCGCCCGGATTTGCTGGCTCCGTCTGGGTATATTCCAGTGTAAGTTTTGCGGCGTCTAAAGCACTTTGAGCTTGCGCAAACAGGGCCTCTCGTTGCTGGAGTGTGGGAGCTGTTGCCTGTTTGCGTAAAAGCTGGAAGAGAGCTTTCAGCTTTGCGGGCACCATATTGCGGGCACTTGCAGGCCAGAAACTGGTGAAAATGGCGTACGTAATAAAATTACCAATCATAATCCCGACAATGCGGTCTCGCGCTGTTGTCATATCACTTGTTGGGCCATAGCCGTTCAGATCGGTCAGATAGAAGGCAAGGCCGATCTGAAACCCGGCATAAGCAATACGTTGATTGCCTGCTTTGACCCATGCAGCCAGAAGAGACACACTAAAAATAAGAACCAGAAATCCTGTTACGCCATCAAGGTGCGGCATAACCCAAATAATACTTAAAATACCAATAGCCCCACCAATAAGGGCACCGGTAATACGTAGCGTTAATTTAGATATCATCTCGCCCGTAGTGGGGAGGGCAACAATAAAACATGTAATGATACAGGTGTGAATACCTGGCCAGTCCAGCATTTTGAATAAAAGATAACTGCTCATAACCGCTGCTGTGCCTTTCACAGCAAAGCGAATATGGTCAGGATTGCGAAATGCATCAGGAAAGAAAAATCCTGAACTCTTTTCAGGCTTTTCAGATTCTACAGTAACCGGCGTGGTGAAGGTTGGCAGAAACGAGGCCAGGGTTCGCAGTGTTGTGCATTTCTCAGGGTTTGTAGGGGGAGTAATATTGGTAGGATAATCTCCACGCGCGAAGATGGTTGCCATTTCATTAAGCGTGTTCAGCAATTCAGCGGACGCGGTTGCTCTTGACCGTGCCGCGTTGAGTGAGAGAGCCAGCACAGCCACGCTGGCATTTGCGGCTTGTTGCAGGCAGGCCAGATCCTGCGGTGACCAGATTTTTTCCAGCTTGGCCATTTTTACATTGCGCATCATCTCAGAAGCCCCTGTGTTGAGAAGGCTGCTTGCATGATCCAGCAATGTAGGATCTGGGTTTTGTAATAAGGAAATGGAAAGCTTAAGGCGTTCCGTTATGCCTTTTGTAAGAAGCGTTTTGGGTGAGGGGCAGATAAGAAGCCCGAGCACAACCATAACCGCCCCGGGCACAGCCAGAAAAAGGTCTGCATACAGTATGGCGCGGGTAACAATTTCACCTACGGGAACCTGATCAATGGCAATAAGAGCGTAAACAATAATCAGCCCAAGCATATAAGCCACAGGTTTGAGTTTGCTGGCTGAACCTAGAAAGAAAAATCCAAAAGAGAGCAGCGCAATAACAATAATCAGCCAAAGTGGATGATCCAGCGTAAGCCGGATAAGCCCGTAAACAAAGGCCAACAGAAAAAGGATAATGATGTTAAGACCAATTGCCGCCAAAGCATTTGTAACGCGGTCTTTCTGCCACAAGGCCATGGTAACAAGAGCAGGCACAGCCAGATCAGGCACTTGCCAGATTTCCCCAACTAATACCGTGGTTGTGCATCCTGCTGCCATGCGCAGAGCATAACCAAGGCGGCCGGGAGCAGGATTACACACCAGCGCCCATATGCGGGAGAGCGTGAGTTTAGGAAAACTCTTCCTATCTTGCTCACCTTGCTGGGGGGAGGGATCAGTGGCAGGCGGCACCATACCGGATCTCAACATTAGCAGTGGCCCCCATACGCAACACTTCGGGCCGGATATCGTCTATCTGGATACGTACAGGAAAACGCTGGGCAACATGCACCCAATCCATCTGGCGTGGCACAATAGGAAGCGCGCGGGCAAGAATGGTTGTATCGGCAGACATAATGCCCCAGCCAATGCTTTCTACATGTCCACGCAAGGGCGTATGTCGATTGATCATGGAATAAACCGTGACACAATCGCCCGCGTGGATGGAGGAAAGGTTAATTTCACGGATGGGGGCTGTAACGTACCACGCATCGTTTGCAATCAAGGTAAACAGCACTTGTGATGGTGCCAGAACCTCACCGGGTTTGACTTGTAAACTCGTTACATATCCATCTGTAGGGGCGATTACCGTTGTCTGGCGGAGTTCATAACGTGCATGCTCCAGCGCGGCCTGACTTGCCGCCTGTGCCGCCAAAGAACTTTTAAGGTCACCCACCGCCATATCTGCCGCAACAGATTGTTGGTGAGCCTGCGCCAATGAAACTTCAGCATTATGCAGCGCTACTCGTGCCTGATCGTATTCCTGCCACGGAATATAGGCTTTCCCGGCCAATGGTTTCAGGCGTTCTGTGGTGCGGGCGGCAAGATCGCGGTTTGTTTGGGCGCGGGCAATCTGATCTGTAGCTACAGCAGCATGGGCGGTTTTAACACCAACAAGCCGCTTCTGGTTTTCCACCTCAGCGTTTGCCAGTTCCAGATTGGCTTCTGCCTGCCTTACAGTTAGCAAATAAGGCTCCGGATCCAGACGATACAATACGTTGCCTTTATGAACATGTTGGTTGACGTGAACCCGCAGGTCGATCAACCGCCCCCCTACGGTGGAGGCAACATGCACCAGTTCCGCATCAATGCTTGCGCTGTCAGAGCTTGGATATTTATTGCTTTTATGGGCAACAACAACGCCTAATAGGGTTGCTGCTCCAATACAGGTAACCGCAATAAGAATACCTAAGGGCTTTTTGCCTGAAATACGCACGTGCTGCATTAACCCGGCCCAAACACAAAGCCCCATAATGCCAAGGCAGTAAGAACACCCAAAGCAACATAGGTAAAAAGGCGAAAGCTCAAAAGAGCATCAATTCCCGTTAGAAGGAATATAACGCGCAGAATAAGTGCGACCGCAATACCCGTTAACCCGCACATCATCCAAGCAGGAAAATAAGCGCCAACTATAGGGAAGGAAGGCGCCCCCCGAAATGTACACCCGCTCACCAGTGGAACGAGTAAAACAGAGAGAAACCTATGGGAGGGTTTGGGTATCATACGGGCAAGAAGGCTTTTCTATAATCAATGTCAGTGTTTTTCGGTTAGCATGTTTCCAGTGAAAGAATAGGCAGAAAAAACAGATCCACTTCTAAAATCACCCAAACTTAACGGTGTTAAAATGGAGGAAGTGGGAAATAAATGTCAAGGATCAAAACATTTACGCCATGTGCGTAATCGGCATTAATAGAAAGATCAGACGTTTCTGGAATAATTGTATGAAACTGAACGGCTCTGCGCACTGCCTTTAAGAAACAGAGTGCAGAGCCGCTTAAATACTATAGTGACGTATGGAATTAAAAATCAGCAGAAAGAGTAGCCGTTACCACAAATGGTGAACCGATAACGTAAGTGGGCTGTGAGCCAGACAGGCTTTTGCCCGTAAGCACACCATGCTGTGTTTTGGCGTTTGTTGTATAACCATACATTGAAGACAGATAATGGTTATCACCAAGGTTCACGAGGTTCAGCTTGATTTTAGGAGAGACGTGGCCAATCTGCGGCAAACGTCTGCCAAAGCCAAGGTTGGCCGTAACGTAACCGGGAATGCTCTGGTCGTTCATAAGCGTGGCGTATTGGGCGCCAGTATATTGCAGCGTAAAGTTGCCGAACCATTTGCCATCATTATAAGTCAGGCCCAGTGAGCCAGAAAATTGTGGTGCGCCAACTTCCTGTTTGCCTTTTGTTGCAAGATAATCTCCTGCATAGGCAATGTTGTTCCCGTTTTTAGTGTGCATATACTGGCCGGATGCATAAGCACTTACGTGGTGCCAAGGGCGCGTGGCCAGTTCAGCCTGAATACCGTAGGCTTCCATGCCGCCAGCGTTGATCAACTGTGAAATGGTTGATGTTGATCCGGGTTCGTAGCTTACGGCCGAAACCTGATGGTTTGTCACGTTATAATGAAAGCCGGCCAGATTGGCCATAAACAGGCCGCTATAGCGATACCCTATTTCTTCCGTAATCATGTATTCCGGCTTGTAATCAGACATCGGGAGAGATGTCGCTTTGCCGGTGCTATAGCTATAGGAGGCAAGCTGTGAACTCAGGCCTGCAGGTAGGTGGTAACCGGTTGTGCCGTTCACATAGATCTGGTGGTTCGGGTTAAAGCGGTAATTGATAAGCACCTGTGGTGAAGGAACAAACACATTCTTAATGGATTTGCTTGCCGTTACGCCTGGTAGGTCCTGGGTGTATTGGCGGTTAGCCATCACCATTCTAATGCCGCCATCAATAGTCAGGCGGTCATGCAGGAACGACATTTTGTCATCCACTGCAAAGCTATTCAACTGCTGTAAGGCGTTTTCATTATCTTCGTTAATAAGCAGGCCGCCGTTGGCTGTAAGGGGAGCGCCATTGGAATTCCAATGGCCACTGCCATTTACAGGGTAAAACTTCTGGGAGGCTGCTTCCTGAGCGTAAGAATACCAATAAGTAAAGTTAAGCGTATTGAATTTATGCTTCCAATGTCCGGTAAGTGTTAAGCCGGAGGAAATTGTATACCAGTCTGAAACTTCAACAGATGTCAGCTTGCTAACTGATGGGTCATATCCAGGTAGGTTTTTATAATCATCAAGATGCGCGTATTTTTCTGCCCCCGCGTAACCATTGGCAACGGGTACGGTTTCCCCGTAATAATAAGGTCCATGAAATTCAACAGAATAGGCTTGCGCGTCCAGGCTAAGGCCATGGCCAAAGCTGAAATGGTTTTTTAATGTGCCGTAAATAGCCCCGGTATTTTTGCCGTTAAGCCCAACGTAGTGCGTATCGCCATTGTAATACTGGTTGTTCAGGCCATATTTTGTGCCGTAGGTTTTCCAGTTCGCCAAAGATGGATACAGCCATTCTCCCTGAGCGGCATCTGTAAAACCAAAAATGGCTTCTGAATGGCTACCCGGTGCCCAGCTTTTTGTAAGTGCTGCATCTACATGCCATTTGCGGATATCGCCAGCGCCACGCCACATATCACTGCGGGCGTAGGAACCCGAAACAAAGCCCCGCACGCCGGAATGCCCGATTTCTCCCGTATCGTAGCGGATAAAGTCTTTGTTGGTACCGTAAGATCCGCCTGAAGCCGCAACATGCACATTCTGGTGGTCCATCGGGTGGCGGACTGTGGCGGAAACTTCGGCCCCCGTTGCGTTATAGGTTGGTGAATTAATATCCACTGACCCCTGCATTACATTCACCTGGCCCATATTCTCACTATCAACGAGAGAGGGGGTGTAGGTGCTGTACGTAAATGGGTTGGCTGCGGGCATGCCTTCAAGCGTGACACCAATTTCTGCCTGCGCCATGCCGCGAATATGTATGGTGGAAAATGAGGTTGTAAGCGGACCTTCACTGGCAGACACCACGCCGGGCACTGTCTGGATCAGTGACTCGATTGTGGAGGTGGGAGACTGCATTTCGATATAGCTATGGGAAAGTGAGCTTATCGTTTTGGCAGATGTCTGTTTCACCATCATGCCGCCGCCTGCTGTCTTGCGCGAGACGACGTCAACATTCTCATCCTTGGCTTTCGACAATTTAGCCGATTTTTTTGCAGCAAGGGGAGCGTGATTTTTATGTTTATCCGGGTTGCTGCTCGCTTTGGCTACGGTTGCGGTGTTTTGAGCAAATAAACAAACTGTGCTCAGGATAAGGAACTTTTTCATTGCGGTGTCTCATCTCCCCATAAGGCGCCGCAACCTATCTGACTTTTCTTGTACGTTTGATAACTATTGTAAAAATTCATTTATATTACACATAGTATTCACAAAACATTCACAGATTGTGTGAAAAATGGGGATTCTACGTATATGGCAAAATATTGCCTGCTTATGTTTTGCCTTATTTGTGTGCTGGCACGCGCGTGCAGATTACTTTTGTGAGTGGGGTAGGGAGCCAATGGAAGCATCAAGAAATATATCTAGATATATCTTGATATACGATATATCGGAATGTATATCGGAATTATGAAACACAGACATAAACACGCAGGCGGTCGGAACCGCCAGGTTTTCTCCCCTGAAGGAACAGTAGGTTCTGGAGGGAAGCATCGTCACCAACACGGTCGGGGTGGTGGCCGACACGGTGGCCGCAGCAGGCTTTTTGATTATGGCGAAATCCGCCTGCTGGTTCTGAAGATGATTTCAGAAAAACCGACTTACGGTTATGAACTTATCAAGGATATCGAAGAAAAATTTGGGGGAAGTTATACCCCAAGCCCCGGCGTTATTTATCCAACACTCACTTGGCTGGAAGAAGCCGGATATATCCGCCCGGCTGATGGCGAAAGCCGTAAAAACTACCAGATCACACCAGAAGGTGAGGCATTTTTGTCTGCCAATCGGGTAGGTTTAGAGGAAATCCTTTCTCGTACAGCGGCCGCGGAACCTGAAGGAAGAGGTGGGCGTAAGAATATTCCCATGCCTGTGATGCGTGGCATGGAAAACTTGAAAACTGCTTTACGTCTTCGGTTACGTAATGGTGGCCTTGATCCGGCAGCAGAAGAAAAAATTGCAGCACTCTTAGATGAGGCAGCACGGGGTATTGGGCAGGTTTAAAGGCGTAAGCTGCAAAATAATAAGAGGAAAGATGATCATGGATGATAAAATTCAGGAAGTTCTCACCCTCTATCATGAACGTATGCAGCAAGAACGCAGCCAGCCGCGTGTGGAAGCACCCGGCGGCCGTGATGGAGGGCATGACCAGCGCATGCGCTCCATCGGCCCGGAAACAGGGCAATTGCTGAATATTTTGGCCAAGAGCCTCAAAAGCCCAACTATTTTGGAACTCGGCACATCCTTTGGATATTCTGGCATCTGGCTTGCTGAAGCTGCGAGAGCAACAGGCGGCAAGCTGATTACGATGGAATTGCATGACTATAAATCTGCCTATGCTCAACAAATGGCACAGCAGGCCGGTTTGGCGGATTGGATAGATTTTCGCGTAGGTGATGCCGTGCAGATGATTGATGATCTGAGCGGGAAAGTAGATTTCGTTTTTGTTGATCTCTGGAAAGATCTTTATGTGCCTTGCCTAAAGGCGTTTTATCCACGCCTTAACCCCGGTGCAATTATTGTGGCGGATAATATGATCCGCCCCGGCACAGAAGATGTAAAACGCTATGGGCAGGCCATACGCGCATTGCCGGGTATTTCCAGTGTCTTGCTGCCTGTTGGGACGGGCATAGAAGTGAGCCGTTTAGAAGCAGAATAGAAACTTCAGCAAGCAACAGGATAAAATGGAATGACAACTCAGAATGTTTTTTCTGGTGCTCCCAATGCGCCAGAAATCCAGCGCGTGCGGCATGAGCTGCACCGTCGCTCCTTAGAGGTTGTAAAGGTAGAGCGCCTTACTCCGCATATGATCAGGGTGACTCTTGCAGGGCCAGATTTGGCAGGATTTGTCAGTGCGTCTCCTGATGATCATATTAAGATATTCATCCCTGGGTTGGATGGTACCCCAGTTCGTCGGGATTACACGCCGCGTAAATATGATTCAGAAGCAGGCACGCTGGTGTTGGATTTTGTGAATCATGAAGGAGGTCCTGCAGCGGCATGGGCGCGGGCAGCAAAAGTAGGTGACCATCTAGACATTGGTGGCCCAAAAGGGTCTCAAATTATTTCTGGAAATATCGCACATTGGCTCCTGATCGGGGATGAAACAGCTTTGCCGACCATTGGCCGCAGGGTTGAGGAACTTTCCGCTCCAAGCCAAGTAACAACAATTGTTGCTGTGCCAGGGCAGGAAGACGAACAGATATTCAAAACACCTGCGCAACATATAGCGCATTGGGTACATCGTCCCTTGGATAAAGCGGATGATGCACAAGGTATTGTGTCTGTTTTGGCAGGCATGGATATACCAGAGCGTACGTTCGTCTGGGTTGGCGCAGAAGCACGCGTTGCAAAAACAGTACGCCAATATCTTCTTGAAAAACGCGGTATTGCTGCGCAATGGATCAAAGCATCTGGCTATTGGGTTAAAGGGCAGGCAGATGCATCCGTTAAAGATGTGGGTGCATAAGGTAGAGGCCAAGGCATAAGTCGTAGATATTCATCCTGCTTATGTTACCAGCCAGACAATGGCTGAAGGCTTTAACAGGTTTTACATCATGGGCTGCTCATAATACCTGTTATCTTACTTATGATCTGTTTTGATAGTACAGGAACTTTACGTGCAGTCATCCTCTGCGGCGGAATCCTCATCTGCCTATTCTCCAACCACGCGTATCCTTGTGTTCATCGGTCTTATCATGACCATGATTATGGGGGCGCTTGACCAGAGTATTGTTTCAACGGCTCTACCCACCATTGTCAGCGATCTTGGTGGCTTGGCGCGTATGTCGTGGGTGGTTACGGCGTTTATGTTAACCTCCACCATTGCAACGCCCATGTATGGCAAGCTGTCTGACATGTTTGGCAGGCGGCCATTGCTGGCGTTTAGTATTGGGGCCTTTCTGTTTGCGTCGCTTCTGTGTGGTATCGCGCAGAACATGTGGCAGCTTATTTTGTTCAGAGGCTTGCAGGGGGTTGGGGCAGGTGGGCTGATGACCCTGTCGCAAACGGTTATTGGCGATATGGTAACGCCACAGCAACGCGGCCGTTACCAGGGGCTTTTTACCGGCGCTTTTGCTGTAAGCAGTGTTACGGGGCCATTTTTAGGCGGCGTGCTCACAAGCGCACTTTCATGGCGCTGGGTGTTTCTTGTTAACTTGCCCATTGGGTTGCTGGCTTTTGCGTTAATTATGTTCAGCCTGCCTGCGGGGCGGTCCGAAGCCAAACCTCAGATTGATTATCTGGGTGCTGGATTGCTGAGTATTGCAACAGCAGGCTTTCTGCTTCTGTTCAATTCTGTAGGCACATCTCTGGCCTGGACATCTCCGTTAACCTTTCTGCTCTTTGGTTTGAGCCTTGCTGTTTTTTATCTGTTTATCCGGCAGGAGAGGCAGGCCCCTGAACCACTTATAAATCTTGGGTTGTTGCGCATTGCTAATTTTTCCGTTTGCGTTGCTGCAACAGGTATTATGTCCTTCGCCATGATGGGATCACTGGTTTTTCTGCCATTATACTACCAGCTTGTTCTGGGGCAGACACCAGCAACTTCTGGCCTAATGATGTTGCCGCAAGTTGGTACTATGCTCGTGAGTTCCATATTGGGTGGGATAGTTTCCTCCAAAACGCAGCGTTACGAGCTTTTACTTGCGATAGGTGTGGGTATTGAGTTTTCAGCACTCAGTCTCATTGCATATTGTGCGCATCATGGTGCACCTCCTCTGTTCTTTCTCATCAGCCTTGGCTGTCTGGGGGTAGGTATGGGTATTGGCATGCCTAACGCTACCGTTATTATTCAGAACTCGGTGCCAAGTAATGCGCTGGGTATTGCCACGGCTATGATGTCTTTTATCCGTTCATTGGGCGGATCTTTGGGCGTGGCGCTATCTGGAGGGGTTATGGCGCTTACGCTGCAACACCGGCTGCAAGCCATAGCGGACAAGATTGATATTTCTGCGTTTCTGGAAAAAGGCATGGTGGCCATTCAAGCCCTTTCTCCAGCCATGCACGCACAGGTAACCGAAGCATATAAAGGTGCCATTAGTGCCAGCCTAAGCGTAAGCAGCAGCTTTATGTTTTTGGCATTTTTAATGATTGTTGGGCTGATGATACGGAAAGTCCGATCAAGCTAGAAAGCATTATAAACACACAGTAAGGCCCGGAATACACCGGGCCTTTTTTATGCTTATTTACTCTGGCTCTCAGGCGTAATGCAGGTAAAGCTGCTGGCGTCATCCATATTGCCATGTCCATCATACCGGGCAACTTTGGGCCAAGCACAAAGAGGGCGGGTGCGCACAACTTTGCCGTTGCTTACGCGGGAGGCCACAATTGCTTCAGGGGCCTGTTTGTTGCTCACCCAGTTATCAATGGCACCAAGCTTGCTGAATGTGTCACATCCTGCGCCACCGTAGCAATGGCCCATACCGGGAATGGTTATCAGCTTAACATCGTTCTGATATTCTGGCCCGGCATTATGCTGGAGAGACTGATAATAACCAGCCAACTGTTCAGGATTATGGCCATCATTCCAGCCAATATACATCAGCAGTCGACCACCATGTTGGAAGAACGGCGTGAGATTATCATCAACATGCAAAAGTGGGCCTACTTTGCGTGTGGCTTCCTCTATATCGGTATCCCATTTCAGGGTTGTCCAATCCCAATTGGGGTTTTGGAAGGCAGCGTATTTGAAGAGATCCAGCGCGACAGGAAAAGCTTTGCCATCGGCGGAAAAGCCGTCTTCGCTTCCTTTTGCAGGGCCAGGGAAAATCACTTCATGCGTTTGTGGGTTTACCGGGCCCTGATAGATGTTGTTGGCGGCCTGAACTTCATTTGCCGTCAGGCAGGATGAGGTATCATTCCCTTTGCACAAAAGCTGATCTGGCGTGAATGTGCACTTATCCGGCTCATCCAGAAAACCCTGTTTTTTGCCAACGGGAGAAGCACAGGCATTCATGACCGCTGTGTTTAACAGACGAAACTTATCGCGTGATACGCGCAAAGCCGGATTGTGATAGCTCATCCAGCCTGCCCAGAGTTGCTCGGCATTAAAGTTCACAATCGGGTTTGGGGGCGCGCCGGCAACAATGCCATCGTAATCTTCTGGGTATCTCTTTGCTTCAATCAGTCCTTCAAGGCCGCCAAGTGAACAGCCTATCCAGTAAGCATGGCTGGCAGGTTTTTTGTAAAACGCTTCAATCAGAGCTTTGGCTGTTATGGTCATTAAATGATCAGCGCGGTAAGCGTAATCAATCAGTTTTTCTGGGTGGCCAAGCGTAAAGCGCCCACCTTGGCCTTCCGGGGTAGAACTATCATGCCCGGTATCGGTGCTGGCCACGGCGTAACCTTCGCCCACACCTGTAGCCATGCCATAATACATGAGAGAGCCAGCCCAGCCAAAATTGCCAACGCCCAACAATTTACCATTCCAGCCTTTGAGGGGCAGCCAGACTTCCGTTCGGATCTGTGAATCAGCAGAGGGGTGCAGGGTAATCGCCACACGGCAGAAAGCCGGATTTGGGGCCTGCGTAGCGTGCCCCGCTACATTCATGCCCGGAGCAGACATAATGCGGCTGAGCTGATTTTGCGGCGGTTGCCATTTCCCAGCCTCCACAACTTCCACAGTGGTAAATGTTGCATTTGGCAGCGCCTGATGCGCGAGTTCTGCGCAGCTTGTGGCATGGGCCATGTGCGGCAGCATGAGTGCTGCCAGGGTGGCTCCCGTTACACAAAGGGAAAAACGGCGTGGGAGTGCCGTCAACAGCGCTGAAAGTGGTTGCGGATAAGGCATAAGAAAACCTGCAGAAAAAGTGACACAATAATATGGTGCCATGCGCTGGACAGCTTTTAAGCGGCACTCGCGTGGCGATGGATAACATTCTGGACGGGAATAGAGGCAAAAGGAAACCCTCTTGAGCCAAAATCACGGTCCATGCAGTGTTGATGGTAAAAGGCAATTATATTTGACCAAAGAGGCAAAGCAGAAAACGTATGCGAAAATTTTTTGGTATAGTAGGTGGATTGTTAAGCGTAATGCCTGCAATGGCGCAAACTTCTGCACCACCCGTATCGCCAGCTTTGGTGCGTGCGGATGAATCTGCAACAGCCCAGCAGACCTATGCCGTGGCTATGGCTGCGCAGTCTTTTCTGTCTACTCTAGATGCACAGAAACGTGCCGCTGTAGAGTTGCCTTTTACTGTGCAGAAGTCTGGCACACTTGCGCGTTTTCGGCGCAGTGCTCCAGATCAGCCTGTGCAGCCCGTAACAGATGCGCAAGCAAATCAACCAACAGTGCGGGGGCCGGGTATGGGGCCACCAGGTGGTTTTATTGGTGAACGCTATGGTGCATCAGTATGGTCCAACTTTCCGGTCAGTGATGTGCTGCGCCCCGGTTTGCAAATGGGGCAGCTCACAGCCATTCAGCATACAGCCGCGCTGCATTTATTGCAGACAGTTCTAAGCCCTAAAGGTTACCAGAAGGTGCTGGATATTATGGGGGCCGATCAGGCATTGGCCGATAGCGGAACACCGTTTGCTTCTGGCAAGGCGGTTTACACCATGGCTATTTTTGGTGACCCATCAGAAACAAAGCCGTGGATGATTCAGTTTGGTGGGCATCATCTCGGCTTGAATATTGTTATTGATGGTGGGCATGGGGTGATGACACCCACCTTAACAGGTGCACAGCCCGCTGTTTATACAGCCAATGGCAAAGTGGTGCGTGTTCTGGCTGGGGAGAACGACCGTGCTTTTGCGCTTCTGGATGCGCTGGATGTAAAGCAACGTCAGCAAGCTATTTTACCCTACAAAGTAGAAGATCTGGTGCAGGGGCCGGGCCATGATGGTGAAACCATTGTTCCCGAGGGCATAAAAGGCTCTGCTCTTACAAGCGCCCAAAAAGAACTGCTTATGGCGGTGATTGGAGAATGGGCAGGCATTATTAATGATACCTATGCGGCACCTCGGCTGAAGGAGATCAGGGAAGACCTGAACGATACATGGTTTGCCTGGAGCGGCCCAACAACACATGCGCCTGACCGCAACGGCTCATCCTATTATCGTATTCAGGGGCCACGGCTGCTGATTGAGTTTTCACCTCAAGGGGTAGGGGATGACCCGACCATGCATGTGCACACGGTATATCGTGATCCTACCAATAGTTATGGCAGCCGGTACACAGCGCAGTGAAACCAAAAGTCTCTTTTTTGCTTATGCTGGTAGGGCTAACAGCTTTTGTGGCTCCGGCATGGGCGCATCGTCTGGATGAGTATTTGCAGGCCACAGTTATTGATGTCTCGCGGCAAGAGATAGATGTTGCTTTGCGCCTGACGCCGGGAGTAGATGTGGCATCTCAAGTTCTGAATCAAATTGATGCAAATGGAGATGGTGGTCTCTCTGCGCAGGAACAGCAGAAATATGCGCAATACGCCATAAGCCAGCTGTCTTTAACGTTGGATGGCACATCTCTTTCTATCAAGCTGAAGGACTATGTATTTCCGAGTGTTGAAGAATTACGTGCAGGAAGTGGCACGATAAGTTTGCACCTTAGGGCGCAGGCTGTTTTCAAGCCCGGCAGACACAAATTGAGATATAGTAATCAGGGGTCAGGAGCATATACCGTTTATTTGGTGAATGCGCTGCTTCCGCATGATCACACCATTCACATACAGAGCCAAAAACGCTCGCCCAATCAGGCTGTTTATGATCTGGACTTTACTGTTGATCAGTAGGTTTTTTGTAAAAAGGGATATCCTGCGTTTTTAGGTGCATAGCGGAAAATTTCGGCAGGATATCCCAAGTATTATAAGCAGGTTTTAAAAGTCTACGCTTGCTCCACCCATAACCATAAAGGGTGCAGCAATTGAAAAGGTGCTGCTTCCGCTTTTAATGCTGGTGCCATACATGCCGGTAGTAGCCAGAGCATTGGCGGCGGTGCCATTTACATAGCCCAAGTAATGTCTGTCTGTAATGTTACGCAGGTTTAGCTTGAGTGTTGGAGACTTGAAAGCTCCCATATCTGGAAAACGATACCCAACATTGATGTTCATGGTCAGATAACCGGGAATGTGCTGATCATTCACAAAAGTTGAATACTGTTTGGCAACGTATTTCAGGCTGTATCCACCAAATAGATGCCCATCATCGTAATCAAGATTAAGGGCAAATTGATATTTGGGTGTCTGGGGCGCAAATTTACCTTTGCTGAAAACAAAATCTCCCCCGCTGCCTGCGGCAACATTACTATCTGTACGCGCATTTATGTATTCGGCTGAAAAATACGGGCGGATATGGTACAGAATGGGACGGGTGCCAATTTCAAAATCAACACCATCAGCATGAGAATTCCCGCCATTAAAACTGCGGCTATAATAATTGCCGTTCGGCATAACAACGGTTTGCTGATAAAGACGGTTGGTGAAGTTGTAATGGAAATACGAAACAGAGCTCATTACCGTTGGGCCCTGATACCGCCATCCAAATTCTTCTGAAATTGAGATTTCCGGCTTCATATTCGCATTAGCGCGCGTAGAATATCCCACACCAGGCGTGAAAGTTCCTGAATCATACAGGGATGTATTCATCGGAATACGGAAGTTTGTGGTGGAAGAAGCAAAAAGCTGGTTTTCATCATTAATTTTGTAGCGAATAGAAGCAGCCGGCAAAGGTTGTTGCCAGGAACCGTTTATGTATGGGCCAGTGGATGTATCTGGCAGAAAGTTATGGCCTTGGCGGTTTACTACGGCATATTTCAGGCCAGCTTCCAGGTTAAGGCGGTTATTAAGCAAGGAAATGCTATCTACAATAAACATAGTATGGATGCGCGTTTGTGTGAGCGTATCACGATACTGGGCCGTTACCCCATTGGAAAGAATAAGGTTTTGGCCACCACCTAGCAAATCATCCGGTTTGCCTGTCTCATTATCAACCAGGCTAAATGGGCCAGTCTGAAGCTGCTTTGAATACTCAAACCAATACCCAACAGTCAGCCGGTTAATGCCTGTGTGTAAGGTAAGTTTGGTGACAGAGCCCGGGCGGTAAGTTTGGGTGTTGGACGGATTATACAGCAGCAAAGATGAGGTGTTAGAAGCATTATATGGGCCAATGGAACCGGTAAGTGTTTCATTCCCGTATTGCTGAGATGTCAGACTTTCATTGTATGCGCCGCCACCATTACCATTGCCGTACCAAAAATAAGGTGTTTCCGTTAAGGTAAGATGGTCTGTAAGCGTAAAGGTAGAAGGGGCGCTCGCATAAATGTTGGTGAATGGATTACGGTGCAATTGGTAGTAGTTTTTGCTAGGGTTTTTGGGGTCCCATTTTGATTCATAGGCATTATGAATGCCCTGTTGCTGCCATGTATCCATATAAGTGGTGGGGAACAAAACGCCGGTGGACTGGTTGCCAACCAGAGAGAAGGACACAATGTTACCTTGTCCCCATTCACTCATCCATTTTGTTTCACCGTGCATTTTATTCTGACCACCTGGGCCACGCCAGGAATGTTCAGTTGCATCGGAAAATGAAACAAAGCCTTTTACATTTGTATTGCCAACGTAACCTGTATCCAGGCGTCCAAAAATACGGCGTGCATTATAATTGCCGTAAGAACCTACAATTTCGCCGCCCAGTTTATCCTTGGGGTTGCGCAAATACATGTTCACGGCACCCCCAGTAGCATTAAGGTGAGGGCTATCCAGATCTGCAGAACCCTGTTCTACATTGATGGTTCTTAAATTTTCCGGATCAACAATTTCCTGCGGATAAACAGCATAGTTGCCGATATCGTTAATGGGGAAGCCTTCAAGTTCAAAACCAATCTGGTTTTCTGTTAGGCCACGCATGCTCATATGCCCACCCGAAAGTCCCATTGGGTCTGTGGATGTGGTGTTTACGCCGGGCAGAGATTCAATAAGCTGCATGGGGTTTAGGCCGGCAGCCTGTTTTGCAATATATTCCGCCGTAACAGTAGAGCGAGATTTAGGGGCATCTTCCTTAATCATAAGGCCGCCACCTACAGCACGGTGGCGCCCACCATGCACTTCCAGTTTTTCTGCGGCCTGATCTGTTGGGGCCGTAGCTCCCATCATGGAGGGAAGTGTGACAGTAGGTTTTTTTGACGCTGCTTTTGTGTGCTGAGATGCCTTTACTGTAGAGGTTTCTGCCTTGGCTGTAGGAATATTTGCTTCCCATGCATAGGGAATGGCAATTCCGACAAGCGTCGTGCACACGAG
Organism: Acetobacter pasteurianus; assembly: GCF_009914215.2. Lineage (NCBI taxonomy): Bacteria > Pseudomonadati > Pseudomonadota > Alphaproteobacteria > Acetobacterales > Acetobacteraceae > Acetobacter > Acetobacter pasteurianus. The sequence goes on from NZ_CP039846.2 coordinate 2,415,627, forward strand.
AGACTTTCGGAAGCAGGAAGGCATAGAAAGACCTTTTAGTGAATTGAAGACCAGTTGTTGAGAACAGGCCTGTTTCTAAATGGTATTGATGAGGTTTTGGTGTGAAGGTTTTGTTATTTGTATTTTTAATATGTAATATAATATAAACAGTTTAATGTAATTGTTTTGTAACTTTATATACGTATAAAGTTATTCATGCTTTTTGAATTTTTATAAAAAATTAAGGGCGTTTGCATGACTGAATATGCAAACGCCCAGAGATATTATTCTGTATAGAATAATGAACTATATTTATTTTATAAGCCCCATTGATGGATCTGTAATGCTATGGTGCCCATTATCAACATGACCAGCAAAAACATAAGAAAACTCAGGTTCCTTAGGTGTTGTCAGCGTTAAATCATACCACATGCTGGAGTGCGCAAGAGATATTTCCTGCTTAATGCTACCGTGGGCAGGAACGTGCAGAACATGCAAAGATGGATGCTCCGGCACATTACAGTGAACTTCTAACGGATCGTGACCCATGTTTTTTAGGCAGAGAAGAACGCTTTCCTTGCCGGATGGCATATATTTACATTCTGTCAAAAGCTTTATGCCGTTCTTACGCCCGGTGAATTTGCGGTAGAAACCATTGGGTGCATGCACGGATACATCGTAAATATTGTTTTCAGATAAACCACTATCAACATTTACAGCCATATTATCCCCAGCAGCTACAGCGTAGGTGCTGGACCGCATACCGCCTTCTTGTGGCATGTTGTGGATGTAAACATTAAAAGGTGCGCCAGATGAAAGATGTTTGTGCACTTTGGTGCCCGCTTGCAGATGTAAGGATACGGTATGCCCATCTGCGCTTAAGCCGCCATCACAATACAGTTCATAGGGCAGGGCACAGGCAGGCCGTGTTCCTGGTTCTTGTTTTACATACTGCTGTATCTGGCTAGGATTGTTTTTGATCTGCGTAATTTCTGTTTCTTCAAGAGATTTAAATCCACTGGGCATAGGCCGGTAGCGTGCATCTTCAATAATTTCCAGATGCTTGTCTCTTTCAATAAAAGGAAGCTGTGGGGCAGCGCCATCATAGGGGCGGAAGCAGGATGTTAGGTCTCCACTAATGGCACGGCGCCATGGAGAAATATTGGTTTCGGTAATCTTTTTACCAAATTTGCCTTCAATAAACTTTTCAAGAAACTGCAGAGTAGAACTATGCTCGAACAGTTGAGAATTAACCCACCCGCCGCGGCTCCATGGAGATGCAATAATCATGGGAACCCGGAATCCCAGACCAATAGGGCCACTACGGGCCAATGCTGGCGGCACTCCCATAACTTCTTCATCTTTGGCGTAAGTGTATTCCAGGCCATCAGGCCCAATGCTGGGGGAGGATTTACCAGTTTCTGGGCGTTTAGGGTCTGGCGCGGTGAAGGAGCAGCAATGGTCAAAATAGCCATCATTTTCATCATAAGTCATAATGAAAATGGTTTTTTTCCAGACTTCCGGATTTTCAGTAAGAATATCCATAACTTCAGATACAAACCATGCACCATACCAAGGTGAAGCTGGGTGATCAGAAAAATGTTCCGGCGCAGCTAACCACGAAACAGTGGGGAGTTGGCCGTCTTTCACATCCTTACGGAATTGGTAAAGGATATCCCCTTTGGGGGCATCCATGTGGCGTGTGTTGGAGCCATCTGAAAATGTCAGTGTTTCAAGTGTTCTATAATTTTTGTCTGCTTTGTTGGTTACAAAAGCACGTTCAAACAGGCTGCGTTCTGCCGGAGTAAGTTGTTCCACCGTTTTTGTAGCAGAATCGCGGCGGCGTTTCAGAACAGCCAACAAGGCATTGGCTTCAGCCAATTGCTCCTCTCGTTTTTCTGAAACAAGTCTTTCTTCTGTCTGAAGTTTTTCAATATGTTTGGAACAGGCCTTTATGCGTTCATCCACCCATTCATGAAATCTGGGGTTTGCTGATGTATTGTATTTTTCAAAGCATTCCAGAATGTTCAGTGCAAAGTTGGAAAGCCAGGCCCGTTCTTTTTCGTCTAGGCCGCCAACCTGATCTGTTTCATTCTGATAGACTTTCCATGAAACACCAATTTGTTCCAACCTTTCAGGAAAGGTTGTCCATGTCAGGCCGGATTTAAGAATTTCCGGGTTACGCATGTAAACGGTTGAATCAGTGCTTTGTTTGTCACGCACTGTTCCTGTCCAGAACACCAAGCGGTTCGGACAGGTGCTGGTCATCACCCCACAGTAATTTTGGTCACAAACAGTAAAAGCATCTGCTAATGCGTAGTAAAAAGGAAGGTCTTCTCGTGTATAATATCCCATAGTCATGGGGTAATTTTCGTATTTTTTGTAATGAGACTTTTTAACGTCTACCCACCGATCATGGTGTCCGTTGTTCCACGCATCAACCTGACTTTCGCGCGAGTGGGGGATAGAGCCCATCCATGTAATGCGTGTATCATGGATATTCAGGCGCCAAGGCACATAGGTCTGCCCTTCTGTGCTGGACTGCACAAATACCGGGTTGCCGTTGGGCTGCCGCATTGCCCGTGGGTCGTTAAACCCACGAACACCTTGCAATGTGCCGTATAAATGATCGAACGAACGGTTTTCCTGCATCAGAATAACAATATGTTCTGCATCCTGATATGTCGTTCCTGGATCAGGAGAAATCGCAAATGCGCGGCTAATGGCGGAAGGCAGCATGCCTGCCGAACCAGCCGCTCCAGAAAGGAACGCATATTTCAGAAAATTACGACGTGTCGTCATGTCTCGATCCTGTCAGATACGTAAAAACGTCTAATGAGAGGGAATGGTATTTTCGTAATGGTCCCAGTGTGTTGCTATTTCTTTTACAACAACACTTCCTGCCTGATACGCGGCATCCAAGGCAGGTAGAAAACCAGAAAAACCAGATTCTTCAGTTTCAGCCTTGAGTAAATCTGCCGCAGTCTGTCCCGGCGGGGGCATGTCAAAATTGCTGCCAGCGCGTAAAACCAGAATACGGTTCATATCAACACGGCCAGCACGTGCTTGCAGGGAAAACGCCTGAAGCATGCCAATTTCTTCTTCTGCCGTGGTTGCAAAAGTGCCTTGGTTCTCTGTCCAATATTTTACCCAGCGTTCTGCCCACGCATTCATGCGCTTGCCAACCCAGAAGGTTTCAGACGCCAAGGTATCTCCCACCATGACCTGTGGAGGCATTTGTGCGTGTGAGTATCCCTTGTAGCGGCGACGGTTGGCTTGCAGAGCAGGCGTATCCATTAAGGGCAGTGAGCGCGTAAGTTGGTATGCCCATGCAACCAAATTGGGGTTAAGCGTATAAACCATATCACCCCACTGGGAATGTAGAGCGGGGAGGGGATGGATATTTGGGCCAGCACCTTGAATGGGCACCAGTTCATCTTGCCAGTCTTTGGGCATTTCACGGGCATCAATCATATGGGCCAAGCCGCCATTTACGGCGTATCGCGCCCATACGGCAGATCCGGCGGAGCCAAAATTGGGGTTTATGCCGCCAATACCGGCCAGAATAAAATAGGCTTTGCGTAGGTCAAACCTTGGATCAAGCACAAGGCCTGTCATGGCAGAGGCCATATGTTCCGGGCCTTCTCCTGCAACAATTCCCAGAACCTGAAGGTTTGGATTATAGCGCATAACGCCATGATCTGTCGCAGGGGCAGAAATTTCCTGATTAAGGGGCAGTTTTTCTACCCAATTCTGAAATTCGCCGGGCGTATCGCCTGTATCCTGACCGAGTTCAAAAGTGGTTACAACAACCACCCTAACCGGAATTTTCTGTTCCTCTGCTTTTGCTGGTACAATCGTTCCCAGAAAAGAAGCGAGTAGAGAAAACGTAATTCCAGCAGAAATTAACGAACGGATACCATGTTTGTTAGGAAAAGAGTTGTGCATTTTAAGGTGCAGCCTTTGTTGGGGTGGAACTTGCTGTTCCTTTTATAGTATCCCAATTTGGCAGCAGAAAATGCGTAGGGCAGTTATCTTGTTCCCACGGGCTGCTTATAAAGGATGAGGCATGAGGGAACTCCCCAAGTTTTTCAGGCTTAAGCGTAAACCATAGTTGCGCTAAAACCATGCGCCCGGTTGAATCTTTATTGCATTGAAACTGCAAGCCTTTTTCTGGCAGCGGCCCTGTATCGGTTTGTATAAATGCTTGCAGTTCGGATTTGGAAATAACCTGTCCAATTTTGGCTGTTATCTGGGTAGATGCTGGTAAAGCTGCAAATCTGTCGCGCAATGTAGCGGCTACGGTAAAAAACTGTTCGGCGTTCATGCCAAAACAGCTCGCATGTTTGGTATATTCATGCGCCACCAGATCTGATGGAAGATGCGCAACAACGCTGGAAAGCCGTGTAGATAGGCCAGAACTTAAGGCTGGCACCGTGGGCGCAGGGATTGCATCCGCATAGATGCTACATCCTTTTTTCCACCAGATTGTCACATCCTGATGGTTTTTGATCAGATCAGATGGGCGAGAGGCCCACAAACCATGCAAACCGATAAGTGGCGTTTCTGGTTGGTCTGGTTTGCATGTGTTTTGGCCATGTAGAAGGCAAAATCCCGGCTGCCATGTTAGTGCCAGCGTATAATGTTTGAAATCTCCATGATACGGGGCCTGAATAGTTAGGGGCGCTGGTGCTTGAGCCGTGATTGGCAAGGAGTGTTGTGCGCAACCTGCCAGTGCCAATAGCAGCAGGAAAGGCAGCGCAGGTAACCGGCAACTCATGAATATCCAGACCCCAGAAGTAAAAAATGTAAGTTATTAAAAAGCGTCTTGCGCAGCCTGCTGTTCTACCGCGCAAGTTTTTGCGTCTGGTGCTGTTTTTGCATCACGCAGGGCAAGTAGTTCCTGGCGAACTTTTGCCATTTGCTCTGTAAATGCGGGTTGTTCCTGAAGTGCCGCAAACATGGCGCTTCCGTTCATGTAACCAGCCTGTACGTCGCTTTTCCAGTGCACGCCGCAGACAATACGGCTTTCACCAAATATACGGCCGCGCTGCATAATCTGTGTTGCACGATCTGGCAGAGCGCTGGCAAGAATGGATGCCGTGAGCCATCCCCATGTTGTATGTCCAGAGGGATAGGCATAGCTGTTATCAAGCCCATCTGAATGTGCTGTGCAGATGTCTTTATTTGTTCCGACAAAAGGCCTGCGCCGCTTCCAGAAGTCTTTTTCGTTTGAAACATCTTGCTCTACAGGCTGCGCGAGCGATGTGAGAAGATTAACCATTGCGGGAAGTTTTTCTGGGGCCAGATTAAACCCGGCTGCACATGAAAAATCCTTGATGACATGGGATGGGTTAAGGTTGGCGTCATTCTGGGCCAATTTCCAGCGCGCCTTATCTTTTAATCCTCGTGTTTTTTCAAAAGCCCGCAAGTCTGCCTGTTGTGCGGGTTCTTCTGCCTGTGGTGGCGGGGGCAAAAATGCACGTCCATCAGGTAGGGTAAACTGTTGTGCCTGTGCGGTATATCCAAAAAGGCTGCTCGCTAAGGAAAGGCTTGCGGCATAAAAAAAGGCGTTACGAAAACGCATAGTAACTTATTCCCACATCAATCGTCATACTGGCGCATAATTTACCTGCATTTCACAGTTTAAACTGTGACGATTGCATGAAGATCGTGAAGAATGTGTTTTGTAAAATACAGTGCCATGCTGCAAAAAAGAATAGAAAGATAAATAGATGCCAAATGACACATTTGTTGAGCAGTTAGGGCTTATCTTACCAGTTGTTCAGGCCCCTATGGCAGGAATAAGCACTGCGGAGATGGTTGTTGCCGCCAGTAATGCAGGTTTTTTAGGCTCTCTTGGTGCAGGCATGATGTCTCCAGAAGAAATGGGGGCGTCTCTTCGTCAGATTAAATCTGAAACAACAGCAGCTTTTAACGTTAACCTTTTTATTATTGATCACCTGCCTGACTATCAGCTTGATCCTGAAGATATTTTGTTTTTGCGCAATATTTATGAAAAATTGGAATTAGATTTTATATTGCCACATCAATATGCTCCATCATTTCAGGAGCAATTTGAAGTTCTGCTTCACGCCAAGCCTCCTGTTGCAAGCTTTACATTTGGCATTCTCACGCAAGAACAGGTTTCCAAGCTGCATGCCCAAGGCATTCTGGTCTGTGGCACGGCAACAACCAGTGCGGAGGCACGTGCATGGGCAGACGTTGGGGCAGATGCTGTGTGTGCTCAGGGTATAGAAGCAGGAGGGCACCGCGGCAGCTTTCTCTCTGATGGTGGAAATGGTGTAGGATTGCTTCCTCTTGTGCGGGAGATTGTAAAAGATATCTCAATTCCAGTTATTGCCGCCGGGGGCATTATGGATGGAGAAGGCATAGTAGCGGCCATAAGCATGGGCGCTGAAGCTGTGCAGATGGGTACAGCATTTCTTGGTTGTTTAGATGCAGTATTGGCTCCGGCGTATAGAAAAGCTCTTGCTCAGCATTTGCCGGCAGAAAGCACCGTGTTGACCAATATTTTTTCAGGCAGATTAGCGCGCGGCATATGCAATCAATTTATTGAAGAATATGGAAGTTCTCAGCCGCTTCCTTATCCCGTCCAGAATGCCTTAACCCAAGCGTTACGCAAGAAAGCTGCACGAGATGGCAACGCTGAGAACATGTCTTTGTGGGCTGGGCAGGGGCTTAGGCTGATACGAGATGTCTCTTTCAAAGAGTTGGCGCATATTTTACAGGATGAAATCCGTACAGCGGTGGAAAAAGTAAATGCGGCCGTATCAGTTACAATGCACTGTGGGCGTAGCGGATCATAACGGAAAATGGCAGGCTACTTCATGCCCATTGGGATGAATGGCGTGTAAAGCCGGGTCTTCCTGCTTGCAGCGTGTTTGCACGTAAGGGCAGCGTGTGTGAAAACGGCAGCCACTGGGGCGGTTAATGGGGCTGGGAACATCCCCCTGCAAAGGCACCGGGCGTGCCAACCCGGTAACAGGCCGAGGGATGGCCGCCGTAAGGGCGGCTGTATAGGGGTGCGCAGGCGTATGTAGCACGCTATCGGTATCACCAATTTCCACAATGCGCCCCAGATACATAACAGCCACTCGGTTTGATATCTGGCGCACAACAGCCAGATCATGCGCTACAAAAATGTAAGTAAGGCCCAGTTGTTTTTGTAAATCAGCAAACAGATTGATGATCTGGGCCTGAACAGAAACATCCAAAGCGGAAACCGGCTCATCTGCAATAATTAGCCGAGGGGAAAGGGCTAACGCGCGTGCAATGTTAATGCGTTGGCGTTGGCCGCCAGAAAATTCATGCGGATACCGTGCCAGTGCTGTGATGGGCAGGCTGACCAGTTCCATAAGTTCATGCAAGCGTGCCGTAATTTCGGCAGAGGAACGCTTGCGGCCTTGGGTATCCAGGTGAACCTTAAGCGGTTCTGCCAGTAAATCTCCTATTCTTCTGCGTGGATTCAGGCTGGCGTAGGAATCCTGAAAAACCATCTGCATGCGCTGGCGTAAAGGGCGCAGGGTGCGTTCAGGTAGATGCGTAATGTCACGTCCTTCAAATACAATCTGGCCGCTTGTAGCTGGTGCCAGTCTGAGCAGGCAGCGGCCTAGGGATGATTTGCCGCACCCAGATTCACCCACAACGCCCAGCACTTCCCCCGGCATCACGGAAAAGGAAACACCATCCACAGCCTTCAGTTCCTGCCTGCGGGGGAGGCGATATGTTTTATACAGATCGCGCACCTCCAGAATGGGAGATGATGTTGCAGACGTTTTCATGGTTGGAAGTGTTCCTGCGCAGTTGCATCACTCAGGCGTGGAGGCAAAGGTTTACCTTCCTGCGGCAGAACACAGGCCGCAAAATGGTCCGCCCCTGTTTGAACGTATGGTGGCAATGCTATTGTGCAGGCTGTGTGTGCGTATTGGCAGCGTGGTGAAAAAGCACATCCTGCCGGGCGGTTTTGCGGAAGTGGCGGAGAGCCCGCAATAGCTGGTAAGCGTAATGGCCGAGGACCATCCAAAGGCGGAATAGAAGCCAGAAGCCCGGCTGTATAAGGGTGAGAAGGAGATGCAAATAGGGCAGGTGTCGGCCCATATTCTGCAACACGGCCAGAATAGAGCACCATAGTATTATCGCAGGTTTCTGCCACTACGCCCATGTCATGCGTAATTAGTAAAACGGATGAGTGATGCGTATCTCGCAGGCTGCGTATCAGTTCCAGTATCTGAGCCTGCACGGTTACATCCAGCGCCGTTGTGGGTTCGTCTGCAATCAGAAGGGAAGGGTTGCACGAAAGGGCCATGGCAATCATGGCGCGCTGGCGTAAGCCTCCGGATAGTTGGTGCGGGTAGCGATTGGCTGTGCGTTCTGGGTCTGGTACCCCCATATCACCCAGTAGTTTTACAGTCCGGGCACGGGCTTGTTTGCGCGAAACACGTTCGTGGGCACGTATCTGCTCATCAATCTGCCAGCCTATTGTGTAAACAGGGGTAAAAGCTGTCATGGGATCTTGAAAGATCATGGCAATTTCTTTGCCACGCAGGCGTCGCAGCTTTTTTTGCGGCATTGCTATCAATTCCTGCCCCTGAAAGCGGACAGATCCTGTTACCTGCACACCGGGAGCATCAATCAGGCCCATAAGTGCTAAAGCCGTGACAGATTTACCCGATCCGGATTCACCCACCAGCCCCAGAATTTCCTGATGGTTCAGGGTGAAGGAAACGCCATCTACAATTGGAATCATCTGCCCACGGGCCGGAAAACTCACGCGTAGGTCGCGCACATCCAGCAGGGCTTGGGAGGACATGTCAGCGGGCATCGCGCACTCGGGGGTCAAGCAGAAGGTAGATCATATCAACTGCTGCGTTTGCCAGCACAACAAACACGGCAGAATACATGACGGTCGCCATAATAAGGGGCAGATCCAGATTGGTAAGGGCCTGATAGGTCAGGCGTCCAACGCCGGGCAGGCCAAAAACCACTTCTGTCAGCAATGCGCCCCCTCCGACCAACTGAGCAAAATCCATACCGAATAGGGATACAAAGGTGACCATAGCGGTGCGCAGTCCGTGCCGGATAAGGATACGTGCAGGCGAAAGTCCTTTGGCACGGGCCGTGCGTATAAAATCTTCTCCCGATAGTGCAACCAGGTCAGCCCGCAGCACGCGGCTGTAAACACCGATAAACAAAACCGCCAGCACAACCCACGGAATAACCAAGGCTTTGAACCAGCCCCAGGGGTTTTGGGTAAGCGGTACATAGCCCAGAGCCGGAACCCACGAAAAAAGCCAGGTATCGTGGTAACGGTTCTGCGTTATCAGGTTTGCGACTTGCCCAAGCCAGAAAACGGGTATGGAAATACCAATTAGCCCTAGCATCATCAGCGTGCGATCAATCCATGACCCTTTCAGGGCAGCGGCTAATGTGCCCATGGCAATGGAAAGCACAACCCAGATCACGGCTGCACCACATACCAAGGAAACCGTAACCGGGGCAGCGCGTGTAATTTCGGGCACCACCAGTTCGCCTCTATCTGCGTAAGAGGCCAGATCCTGCGTGATGAACAGCTTTTTCATCATAATGGCATATTGAACGGGCAAAGGGCGATCAAACCCGTATTCCTGCCGCACTTTCTGCATGGTCTGGGGTGATGCGTTTTTACCAGCAATACGGGCGGTAGGGTCTGCACCCGGTGTGGCAAAAAACACAGCAAATACTAATGCGGAAATACCAAACAGCACAAAAACTGTTTGTCCCAAGCGGCGGAGGGCGGCCATCAACATGCGGTGGGCCTCCTATTGTTCGCGGTGGCTGGCATCACGCACATCCAGCGCATCTCGCAGGCCATCGCCCAGAATGTTCAGGGCCAGCACTACGGCAATAATAGCCAGCCCCGGTGCAATGGCTACCATGGGACGCGTGTAAATAAGTCCTTCACCATCCTGAATAAGCGTACCCCAAGATGCCGCAGGGGCCTGTACGCCAATGGATAGAAACGAGAGTGCACTTTCTGCCAGCAGCGACATAGCCATGATAAGCGGCCCAAGCACAACTAGGGTGGACGTAACGTTGGGGAGAATATCTTGCAGCACAATACGCCAGCGGGGCACGCCAAGACAGCGCGCAGCCATCACAAACTCAGCCTCCCGCAACGCCATGACCCGGCCACGAATAGGGCGTGCAGCATAAGGGATATAAACCAGCGCGATAATGCAGATAGGCAGCAGCAGGTTATCAGATTCAATAACAAACGGCCCCAGATGCAACCCATCACTGACAGTGACAATGGAAAGAGAAATAGCAAATAGATATACGGGCACAGACCACATGATATCCATCATGCGGGAGAGAATAGTATCTACAATGCCACCGCAAAAACCAGCCGCTATTCCCACAGCCGCAGCCATTATGAGGCACAGAACAGCAGAACAGAATGAAATGAGCAAAGAGTTCCGGCCGCCATATAATAGCCGCGCGGCAACATCACGCCCTTGGCTATCGGCTCCCAGCATGTAGCTTCCGTGCCATGTGGGGCCAATGGGGCTAAGGCCAAGGTGCAGTGGGTTATCATTGGGCTGCATGATATCCACTTCCTGCCCACCCACCATGATGGAGCCTGCCACGTTGGAAATAAACGGATCTGTATGTGCAACGTACCGTGCGTAATAGGGTGCAAGCACGCTGGCTACAGCCAGAAACACCAAAACGGCAAAAGAAAACAGCGCAGAGCGATTGTGGCTGAGGGACCGTAGCGCCATGCGCCAAGGGCCAGGTGGTTTGGTGTCTTGCACAGGAGAGGGGGCTGGATCAGTCATGGAACCTGTAGCTGAGAAAGCAGGATTTCATCATTAAGCGTGATTATGACATTTCGTGTGCGTTTAGAAACCAGCACAACCCTTTTGGTTTGCACCAAAGGCACGGCGGGGGCTTGTGCCATCAGGGCTTTATCAGCTTGTGCCCATGCCGCATTGCTGGCTGCGCGATCTGTTAAGGCAAGTTGGGCGGCGTGGTGCATGATGTCATCAATATGTGGGTCACAAAAGCCGGACATATTGGGCGAATTGTCGGAATGTGGGTGAAAGTTGGAGCACGCAAAAAGCGTGTCCAGAAAGCTGGCGGCAGAGGGATAATCTGCATTCCATCCCCCAATGGAAATTTGCACATGGTTGTCTGAGTTCTGCACAAATGTGAAATGGATGGCAGGGCTAATGCTATGGACCGAAGCCTTGTAACCCAGATCTTCCAATATGCTCCGCAAATCCAGTGCGGTGTTATCCGATTTGCCGCCTGAAGGGGTTACAATCGTCACCCGCATGCCTTTGGTGCCACTTTCCTGCACAAGCTGGCGGGCCTTTTCCATATCCGGTTTAGCCCATTCTGGTGCCGGGTTTTGTGGAGATGCGCCAGCAGTATAGGCACAAAAGCGCTCATACCCCGGAGTGCCTTCTGGCAGAAGCTGGCACTGAGGAGATGCAACAGCGCTGCCACCATCATAAATCACCATTGCATGCCGGTTGACCGCGTAATTGAGTGCCTGCCGCACCTTGAGGGAGGTAAACGGCGGTTCATTTACATTCAGTGTCGCGTAGTAATATAGCAACGGGGTAAAGATATGCACTTGGGCCGCATATTTACTGCCAACTTCCCCTAACCGATCTAGTGGTACGTTTTCATACATCAGATCGGCTTGGCCGTTTTCCACCGCCGTTACGGAGGCTTCTGGCTCTAGCCCAAATGTTACTTCTATGTGGTCGGGAAAGCCCGCGGGCTGCGCGTCGTGCGACCATTCATGAAAGTATGGGTTGCGTTCAAAACGCATATGCGTTGTGGGGTCGTAATCTGTAATCTGATAAGGCCCCGTGCCCGGAGGGGCTGTGTTGCCCATATCATGAGGAGGCGTACTGGCGGGTAGAATGCTTGCGTGAAGCCATGCCAGATGTTCCAGAAATTCAGGATCTGGGCGGCTGAGGTGAAACGTAATGGTATTTGTTGCTGCATCTGTTTCAATACCCTCGGCCAAAGTGCAGTGGGCAGGGTCTTTCAAGCAGATATCAGCCCCTTTGATTGCACTGTAATATGGCCCTGCAGTGGGACTGCCAGCAGCAAAAATTCGCCGGAAAGAAGAGGCCACATCCGCCACGGTTAAAAGTTGCCCATTGGAGAAATGAACGCCTTTGCGCAGGGTGAGCCTATATGTCAGCCCATTATCTTCTGGCTGAGGGACGTTTTCTGCCAGATTAGGGATAACTGGCTGTGCATCAGGTCCAGCAAATTTGGGGTAGGTTAAAAGCGTGTCGTAAACAGGTGTTTCAAAAAATTTGGTGAGGCCAATATAGGATATCTGCGGGTCAAGCGTGCCTGCCGCGCTGGAAACCAGAATGCGCAGCGTACCTCCCGTTTTTGGGGCTTCTGCTGCATGCGCTGCAACAGGGGTCAGCATAAAACCCAACAGAAGAGGAAGAACACGTTTCATCCATTGTGTTATGGCCTGTATGCGGGTGTCTTTCAAACTTTCAAGCTCTGCTTTTTTACATTCACATTAAAAAAACAGACAGAAGGCGCGTGTAATGCTTGCCTTTATGCGTGCATCATCATAAGAGGGAGCGCCAATGGTCGGGTGACCTGCGGCGTAGCGTATGCTTCAGGGTAACCTGCCTTTTTGTATTTCAGCAAGGGTGCCCGCAGCATGACCTCTTCTCCCTATAGCCGTGTTACGGAAGCTCTGGCGTTTGACGATGTGCTGGTTGTGCCGGCTGCATCTGACGTTGTGCCCAGCCAGACAACCGTTCGCACGCATCTCACGCGCTCTATTGAACTTAATATCCCGCTGGTTTCCGCAGCTATGGATACGGTTACGGAAGACCAGATGGCTATTGCCATGGCCCAGCAAGGCGGCCTTGGTGTGATTCATAAAAACCTGCAGCCGGAAGAGCAGGCCGAGCAGGTTCGTCGCGTTAAGCGCTTTGAATCCGGCATGGTGGTGAACCCGGTTACCGTTGGCCCGGATCAGACACTGGCCGAAGTGCGTGATATCATGCACCGCCACGGCATTAGCGGCCTGCCCGTGGTTGAACCCGGCACGCAGAAGCTGGTGGGTATTCTTACCAACCGTGATGCTCGCTTTGCCGTAGACCCCAACCAGCCTGTTTCCGAGTTGATGACCAAGGATCGGCTGATCACGGTTAAAAACGGTGTGGATGCAGATACGGCCCGCCAGTTACTACACAAGCACCGCATTGAAAAACTGCTGGTGGTTGATGATGCAGACCGTTGCGTAGGTATCATCACTGTTAAGGATATGGATAAAGCTGTTGCCCATCCGCTGGCTATCAAGGATAGCCTGGGCCGCCTGCGCTGTGCAGCAGCAACAGGTGTGGGCGAAGATGGCTTTAACCGCGCCAAAATGCTGATTGAAGCTGGCGTGGACGTGCTGGTGGTAGATACGGCTCACGGCCATTCCGCTGGTGTTCTGGGCGCAGTTGAACGCCTGAAAGCCTTTGATGCCAATGTGCAGATTGTGGCTGGTAACGTTGCAACGCCAGAAGCCGCTCATGCTCTGATTGAAGCAGGGGCAGACTGTGTGAAAATTGGTATTGGTCCGGGTTCCATCTGCACCACACGTATTGTGGCTGGTGTGGGTGTGCCTCAGTTCTCTGCCGTTCTTGAAACCTCTCTGGCATGTAAGGAAAAAGGTATTCCTTGCATTGCAGATGGCGGTATTCGTACATCGGGAGACATCGTAAAGGCCATTGGTGCCGGTGCCGATGTGGTGATGGTGGGTTCCTTGCTTGCAGGTACGGAAGAAGCGCCGGGTGAGGTATTCCTGTATCAGGGGCGTTCCTATAAATCCTACCGCGGTATGGGCAGCCTTGGTGCTATGGCGCGTGGTTCGGCTGACCGGTATTTCCAGCAGGAAGTCAAGGATGCGCTCAAGCTGGTGCCAGAAGGTATTGAAGGCCGCGTGCCTTACAAAGGCAGCATGGCTGCTGTTATTCATCAGCTTGTGGGCGGCCTTAAAGCCGGTATGGGTTACACAGGCTCCCACGTGCTGAAGGAACTGCAAGAAGGTGCCCAGTTCCGCCGTATTACGGGTGCCGGCCTGCGTGAAAGCCATGTGCATGATGTTTCCATCACGCGTGAAGCTCCTAATTACCGTCGGGATTGATAACCACATATGACACCTTCAGCCAGGCTTGCGGCCGCCATTGATCTGCTTGCAGCAATGGAAGCCGCCCCGCGCAAACCCGCCGATGCTGTTGCCAACAGCTTTTTTAGAGAGCGGCGCTACATGGGCGGTGGAGACCGCAGAGCCATATCCGGCCTTGTGTGGGATGTTATGCGGGCGTGGCGTCGGCTTGGCTGGTGGCTGGAGCAAAAAGGGCAGGTAGCATCTGCCCGGCTCCGGGCCGGGGCGCGTCTGTTGTTCGATGGTTTCTCTCTGGCCGAAGTAGAGGAAATGTTCGAGCAGGGGCGCTTTGCCGCTGGTGCTTTAACGCGTGGGGAACTTTCTATCCTTACACCGCTTGCAGGTAAAACTCTGGATAACCCGGAAATGCCTCGGGCTGTTCGGTTGGAGCTGCCCGATTGGCTGTTGCCGCATTTGGAAGCAACGTTTGGCGACAAGCTGGAAGACGAGCTTGCAGCCATGTCTACTCCAGCACCGCTGGATTTGCGGGTGAATATTCTGCGCGGCCCCCGTAAGGAGGCGCAGCGTAGTTTGGCCTGTGAAGGCCTGCATGCTGAACCCACACCACTTTCTCCGTGGGGGCTGCGTTTGCCTGCGCGTTTGCCGGTTACAACCAGTGTGGCGTTCCGTGATGGGTTGGTGGAAATTCAGGATGAAGGCAGCCAGCTTGTTGCGGCTATAAGCGGCGTTGAGCCCCAGATGCGTGTGCTGGATTATTGCGCAGGCGCAGGAGGTAAAACGCTTGCCATGGCCATGATGATGGAAAACAAAGGCCATATTGTTGCATGCGATGTTTCTGCACCCCGGTTGGAAGGTGCTGTTAAACGCTTGCGGCGTGCAGGCGTGCATAATGTGGAACGGCACCTGCTGGTTCCCGGAGATAAGTGGGCCAAGCGTCGTGCCGGATCGTTTGATCGGGTGTTGGTAGATGCCCCGTGTAGTGGCACGGGTACATGGCGCCGGAACCCAGACGCACGTTTTCGTACTACAGAACAGGATCTGACTGAACTGCTGGAAAAACAGGCCGCCATTATGGATCGGGCTGCAGCGCTCGTTCGTGCCGGAGGGCGGATGGTGTATGCAACCTGTTCTTTGCTTCGTGCAGAAAATATGGAGCAGGTTGCGGCATTCTTGGCGCGCCATCCTGATTTCAAGCTTGTGCCTTCAGATAGCCCGGATATGCCAGAGGCATTGCGTAACGAAAGTTCCATCAGTTTAACGCCTCTGCGCGATGGCACGGATGGCTTTTTTGCTGTCGTAATGGAGCGAGCCGCACCAGAACCTGAAGCTGGTATAGAATAGGAAAATATTTTTAACTGTTCATCTTATTGGTCTTACGCATAATACTGATGCCTGGTTCATCAGGTCCTACAGACCAATAAGATAAATGGCCCCGCATGACTGAAAGCGTAATCCTTTTTGTTTTTCTCGTGCTGGGCGGCGGTATGCTGGCACAATGGACGGCTTGGCGTTTTAGGTTACCTGCCATTGTCCTGCTTTTTTCTTTAGGTTTGCTTTTGGGGCCGGGGTTGCAGATCATGCACCCCTCCGAGGTTGCAGGTAGTGCTTTCCACCAAATGGTTTCTTTGGCGGTGGCGCTTATTGTGTTTGAAGGCGGCCTCGCGCTTGATTTTCGCCAGTTAAAAGAAGCGGGTGAAGGCGTTTTGCGCCTTACGCTAGTGGCATTGCCGATCAACCTGATTTTAGGCAGCATTGCAGCCCATTATGTTGGGCGCATGGGCTGGGGACCGGCCTTTCTGTTTGGTGCCATTATTGTGGTGACGGGGCCAACGGTTGTTCTGCCCTTGTTGCGCCACGCTAAGCTCAAACCCCGTATTGCCGCTTTTCTACGGTGGGAAGCTATTCTGAATGACCCCGTAGGCGCCATTCTGGCCACATTAGTGCTGGAAGTGCTGCTCATGCAGCCGGGTGAGGGGTCCGGCACATTTTTTGTATCCATCATCCCGCATATGCTGATGAGTGCGACATTGATGATCGCTCTTGGTATTGGCACGGCATGGTGTGTGCGGTGGTTGTGTATACGGGATTTAATGCCCGACCTCCTGAAAATGCCGATACTGCTTAGCCTTGCGCTGATTTTGTACGTAATAGGCACTTTAACCATGGATGGTGCGGGGCTGATTGCCTCTACCGTATTTGGCATGGCGTTGGTTAATCTGCGTATTCCCGGCATGGCAGAAATCCAACGGATGAAAGAAGCACTGGTGGTGCTGATTGTCTCCATCCTGTTCATCATGCTGACTGCCGATCTTACACGGAGTGAGCTTGCTGGTTTGTCGTGGTCTATTGGGGCCTTAACATTGGCCGTGCTGTTTGTCGTGCGGCCTTTGGGCATTTGGTTGGCGACCATAGGTTCTAGTCTGAGCCGGGCGGAACGGCTGTTTATGGGATGGATTGCACCGCGTGGTATTGTGGCGGCAGCAGTTGCAGGTGCCGCTGGTATACGCTTGCAGGATGCGGGTTACCCCGGAGCTTCTCAGGTTATGCCGGCTGTTTTTGCCGTTATTGCCTCCACCATGATTTTGCATGGTTTTTCCCTTATTCCGCTGGGTCGGCGGTTGCATCTTACGCTTTCCAACCAACCGGCATTGGCTATTGTGGGGGCGAATGACTGGTCCACTCAGTTGGCTATGGCAGTACATGCTGTGGGCACGCCTGTTTTGTTGGTGGATAGTTCTTTGAGTGATCTGCGCGCAGCCGAGCGCGCCGGTGTGCCTGTTTTGTGTGCCGAAGTTTTATCGGAAGAAGGCACGGAAAACTTGGAGGAACGCCCGGCTGATTATCTGATTTCAGCTACGCCGGATGCCATTTACAATGGATTGGTCTGTGCGCATCTGGCGCCACACTTTGGGCGGCAGAGGGTTTATCAGGTGAGCCCGGGCATAGCGCGGCTGGACCAGTATCGTGGTTTTAGCCGGGAAGCGCGCGGAAAGGTTTTGGGGCAGCCCGCCTGGAATTTTACCGTGCTGGAAGCACTGGTGAGCCAAGGCTGGCATTTTGTTGCGATAGAAGTTTCAGAAGATAATCAGGATTACCTTCTGAGTGAAAGCAGCCATTTCCTGTTATTTCTGGTGCTTCAGAAAGGTGCGGGTATTACGATTGTTTCGGCTGAGGATGAGCCACAACCAACCCTGACACCGGGTTACGTAGCAATAGGGTTGGTTGCGCCGGAACAGATAGCCAAGCCAGCTTAACGAGGCGGATGAATGGTTATTTCTGTAGCGCCAGAGGCCAGAACAAAGCGTAGGTCGGCTTCTGTTAGCGCAACACATCCTTCAGTCGGCGTTTTGTTGGGGCGTTGCAGGTGCATGAAAATGGCAGACCCTTTGCCGGGTTCTGCCGGGCTGTCATTATAACCAATCACAACAATCAGATCATACACGCTATCTTCACGCCATAGTGTCTCATGGCGAAAGGAAGATGGCAGTTGAATGTGCTGGTTGTAGCTGAGTGATGAAGGATCATCGCACCAGCCATCCTGTGTGCTTAATGGGATCACGGGCAGGGCGGCCTGAGGCTTTATAACCCGATCAGCCCGGTAAAAGACCTGCCTGAGGGGAAAGGTGCCTAGCGGCGTTGCCAGATCTCCTTCGCGCTTATGGTGGGTTACGCCATTCTTGCCGATAATGGCGCTCATGCTTTTGTGTCTGCAATGCAGTTGTGCATCCATATTGCTGTTTACTGTTGGCCAGACGTGTATCATCATAAACAATCTTACCCCTGCTTTATGGCTTTCGCGTGAGGTTGACGTATCATGCCGGAAATTGGTTTCGATACGATTCGTTGTGTGATCGGTAAAGAAGTAGGCCAAGGCAGCCGAGCCAGAGGGCTGACATAAGGAGACGATGTTCCATGACGGGTGCGCGCCCAATTTTGGTTGTAGATGACGATCAGGTCATTCGCAGAACACTGGCAGAGCAGTTGCAGCTGGACGGAGAATTTCAGGTTCTGGAGGCGGCAACATTGGCCGAAGCTCGCCAGAAGCTGAAGGAACCAGATGCACGGTGTGATGCTATTCTGCTGGACGTAACCCTGCCGGATGGAGATGGGCGCGATTTTTGTGCAGAACTGCGCAAGGATGGCCTGCGTATGCCCGTTATCATGCTTACAGGATCAGATGATGAATCTGATATTGTGAAGGGGCTTGATGCTGGTGCCAATGATTACGTTGCCAAGCCTTTCCGTATTGCAGAGCTTCTGGCCAGATTGCGGGCACAGCTAAGACTGTTTGAAAACAGTGAAGATGCTGTGTTTTCCATTGGTCCATATACGTTCCGTCCTTCTGCCAAACTTTTGCAGGAACCAGCCAAAAACCGTCGTATTCGTTTGACGGAAAAAGAGACGGCTATTCTGAAGTTTCTTTATCGCGCAGGAACGCGCCCAGTACCCCGGCAGGTTTTGCTGAATGAGGTGTGGGGGTATAATGCAGCGGTAACAACGCATACACTGGAAACACACATTTACCGCCTGCGTCAGAAGATTGAGCCAGATCCAGCTCATGCCTCTTTGCTGGTTACAGAAGGTGGGGGGTATCGCCTTAACCCTGAACCAGAGGTTGCGACAACAGCCGTTTGATTTTTGGTAAGCTGAAGTCGTTTTAAATCCTAACGGTTTTCGTGATTTAAATGATACGAAAAAAGCCCTCCACATTGGAGGGCTTTTTTGTAGTTCAAGACACCATAATAGCGTTTATTATTTCATTATACGCAGGATTTGTTGAACAGTGGTTCAATACGGCATAATGCTATGGTGTGGGTGCGATAAGTATAGGGCATAAGAAGTATTTGATAAAATGTCTTTTTAGGTTGGGATAATAAAAGAGCGGATTTTAGAATTGTATTTTCGATAATTTCTGCCAAGGTTATTACCAAAAAGCTCTAGATCTTTGCCAAATGAAGCTACAACCAAGATAAGTTAGGCGCGGAAACGTGCTGAGAATGTCATGATTGGAACAATCTGACAGTATGGACATAATAGGTTATGCTATCGTGTGCTTTTTTGATAATGGATTATTAATTTTAGGGGAAGTCAATCGAGCTAACCCAGAATACAAGAGGTGAGCATAAATGCTCTAAAATCCGCAGAAATCTAGGAAAAACCGTGGTGGGTGCGACAGGGATTGAACCTGTGACCCCCGCCGTGTGAAGGCGATGCTCTACCGCTGAGCTACGCACCCGGTTTATGGGAGCTTAATATCTGTCCCCGAGATATTTGGCAAGGGGCTTCTCACGTAAAAAGTGTAAAAAAAACAGCGCAATGGCATTGCTTTGCATCATTAAAGCGGAGAAATTCTAGATCATGCTTTTGCGAGAAAACAGTCAGCGCAGTTTTCAGATGAACCGGCAACTTGGTAGTTCTCTTGCCGTGGTGGCTGGAGCTGTAAATGTGCTGGGCTTTCTGCAATTTGGATATTATTGCGCCAATATGACAGGCAACGCATCCAGCCTGGCCTTAAAAATAAATGGTTTAGATGTTAGAGCTGCTTTTTTGTGTTTGGCGTTAATCACAAGTTTTGTTTTGGGCGCTATTGTCTGCACCGTTTTAGTGAATATGGGGCGGCGCAAAGGGTGGGGTGCTGTATATGCTTTTAGCTTGGTGTTAGAAGCAGTTATCCTTGTGACTTTAGGTGTTAAATCTATTTGGTTTACGCAGGCTGGCGTGCCAGACGGTGCTGCTGCATTAGTTCTAAGCTTTGTTATGGGGTTACAAAACGCCACAGTAACGCGTATTTCAGGCTCCGTTGTGCGTACAACTCACGTTACCGGAATGTTGACGGACCTTGGTATAGAAATATCAGATTGGCTCGAATCTTTTTACCATCAAGTTGATGATGAATATTTGGATATTATTAAAAAACGTTTATGGCTACATGCACAAATTGTATTTTGTTTTGTTGTGGGAGGTATTCTTGGTGCCGTAGGCTACATGCATTGCCAAAAATATATTTTATTTATAGTGGCAATTATTCTTGTTGCTTTGGCAGCGCCGGGCATTTTTGAAAATGCCCGGACATCTGCTCATAAAAAGTAGTGTCAATTTTCGTTTATTTTAGAAAACCAACAAGCTTTTCAGCTTCGGCAACAATAGGCTCTGCAATGCTTTGTGCCCGTTGCGCGCCAGAATGCAGAGTTTTCAGCAAGTAGCTTTCATCCTGTAAGAGCCGTGTGGTTTCTTGTCCGATAGGAGCAATGGCGTTGACAACAACTTCCGTCAGCGCGGCTTTAAACGGGCCAAAACCTTGGCCTGCATGCTCTTTCAGTACCTGCTCAACAGGAATATCGGCCAAGGCAGCGTAAATGGAAACAAGGTTTTTTGCTTCCGGGCGTTCAGCAAGGCCTGCGATATCTTCAGGCAGGGGATCAGAATCTGTTTTTGCGCGGCGGATTTTTAAGGCAATCGCATCGGCATCGTCTGTTAATTCAATCCGGCTTTGTGCAGAAGGGTCGGATTTAGACATTTTTTTGGTGCCATCACGTAGGCTCATAATACGTGCAGCTGTAGGTGGAATAAGTGGTTCTACCTGCGGAAAAAACTCTACCTTGTAATCATGGTTGAATTTTTGGGCGATATCATTGGTAAGTTCCAGATGTTGTTTCTGGTCTTCCCCTACAGGCACATGCGTAGCCTTATATGCTAAAATATCGGCTGCCATAAGGTTGGGATAAACATATAGACCAGCTGAATGATTTTCGCGGTCTTTTCCTGCTTTATCTTTAAATTGCGTCATACGGTTCAGCCAACCTATCCGAGCAACGCAATTAAAAATCCATGCTAGCCGGGCATGGGCAGAAACAGCAGACTGGTTAAAGAGAATGTGCTTATCAGCATCAATGCCTGCTGCAAGCAGGATAGCAGCCTGTGTTAAGGTATGTTCGCGTAGTTTTTCCGGGTTTTGCCACACGGTAATAGCGTGCATGTCTACAAGGCAGAAAATGCACTCATAGTTTGCCTGTAAATTAACCCAGTTTCGAATTGCCCCAAGGTAATTACCTAGTTGAGGAATGCCAGAGGGCTGAATACCAGAAAAAATACGCTGCATAAGAAAAGTATCACCACATGTTATGGGAACAGATTATGGGATTGGATGTGTGCGATCCAGCTCTTCCCGTTCGCCTGCCACTTTGCCAGCTGATTTTCTATCAGCCCGCGCAGTTGCAATATCTGCCGCGCTTATTGTTGGGGCAGGTTTTAGGTTTCCACGCTGTGAAAGCCAAGTCAGAATAGCCGCTACTTCTTCATCTTTAAGGTAGCGGAAAGGGGGCATTTCTGCGCTATAAGCCGCGCCATTGGCTTTGATCGGCCCGCTTACGCCATTCATAAGTACATCAGCCAGATATTTGCGGCCCTCTGGGGTGCTGGCAATCTGGTCAATACGGTTTACAAGTGGAGGAACAGAGCCCGGCATGCCATCGCCTCCATGATGGCAAATGCCACAATTGGTGCCGTAAAGGCTGGAGCCGCTTTTAGGTGAACATGCAGCTACAAAAAGCAACATGCCGCCACATAAAAGGCGATACGCAAAGCGTGAAGAAAGCATGGGCAGAAACCCAAGCGGGTTCCTGAACTTCAAGAACCCGCATTATCAGGAGAGTTTATATCAGGGCGAATTATGTGCGTGTTCTACACCCAAAAGCTGGATGCGGAAAATCAGCGGACTATCTGAAGGGATAATACCCATGGATTTATGCCCATACCCAAGTTCTGGGGGAACATACAGCATCCATGTATCGCCTACATGCATCAGGGGCAGAGCTTCCATCCAGCCCTGAATCAGGCCAGCAAGAGGCATTTGCATATAAGCGCCGCTGCCATGCTGGTCTGAGCTATCAAAGATGGAACCGTCTGGCAGGCGCCCTTCATAAATAAGCATCATGCCATCACCCGGGCGTGGCTGTTCACCATCCTTGGGGCCAGATTCCAGCACTTTATAGGCCAAGCCATCTTTCAGAACAGTTACGCCAGGTGCAGAGCGCAGCTTTTCCATCTGCTGAGCAGGCGTAAGTTCCTGTTCTTCCTTGTGAGAGCCACAGGCCGTAAGAGATACGGCCAGGCTGGCCGCAAGCATGCAGGGGATAAGAGAAAAGCGACGGATCATGATCTTCTTCAACACCTTCTGATGGATGGTGGAAAAGTGGTACCCTTATAGGGCACCACCTTTACGCCCGATCTGCGCACCCAGACGCAGGCGCAGAGCATTCAGCTTAATAAAGCCTTGAGCATCCTGCTGGTTGTATGCGCCTTCATCATCTTCAAACGTCACAACGCGGGCATCATACAGGCTGTTCGGGCTTTCACGCCCAACGCAGATAACGTTGCCCTTGTATAGTTTGAGGCGAACACGCCCTGTAACAGAATGCTGGGAGGCATCGATAAGAGCCTGCAGCATCCGCCGTTCTGGGGAGAACCAGAGGCCATTATACAGAATGGAAGCGTAGCGCGGCATCAGGCTATCTTTAAGATGCATGGCTTCGCGATCCAGCGTGATGGATTCCATGCTGCGATGGGCTGTCAGCAGGATAGTGCCACCGGGTGTTTCATAAATCCCGCGGGATTTCATGCCAACAAAGCGGTTTTCAACCATATCTAAACGGCCAATGCCGTTTTCTTTGCCCAACTCGTTCAGGCGGGTCAGCAATGTCGCTGGAGACATAGCCACGCCGTTAATGGCAACGGGATCACCGCTTACAAAATCAATGGTGATTTCTGTGGGCTTATCCGGCGCTGCTTCTGGAGAGATTGTGCGCTGAAACACAATTTCTTCTGGAGCAACAGCAGGATCTTCCAGAACTTTCCCTTCGGACGAAGAATGCAGCAGATTGGCATCTACAGAGAAGGGGGCTTCACCACGCTTGTCTTTGGCAATCGGGATCTGATTTTCTTCAGCAAATGCAAGCAGACGTGTGCGGGATGTCAGATCCCATTCCCGCCAAGGAGCAATAACCGTGATGTCTGGTTTGAGGGCATAATAAGCCAGCTCAAAACGAACCTGATCGTTGCCTTTGCCGGTTGCGCCATGTGCCACGGCATCTGCGCCAACAGCTTCTGCAATTTCAATCTGGCGCTGTGCAATCAATGGGCGCGCAATGGATGTGCCCAGAAGATACTGGCCTTCATACAGGGTATTGGCCCGGAACATGGGAAAGACAAAGTCCTTCACAAATGTTTCGCGCAGATCTTCAACGAAGATTTCTTTTACGCCAAACATTTCCGCTTTTTTGCGGGCTGGTTCCAGTTCTTCCCCCTGGCCCAGATCAGCCGTAAAGGTAACAACCTCGCAACCATAGGTGTTCTGGAGCCAGCGGAGGATAACAGATGTATCCAACCCACCGGAGTAAGCCAGAACAACCTTTTTGACGTCTTTTCGGGCGGAAGTCGGGCCCATGAGGCAGATCTCCTGATATATAAATCTGTAACTATGGCTTTCCTCCTATCACTGCAGGAGGCGCGTAACCAGAGTGCATTCGCCCACCAAGGGCTGTTTATGCGGAAAAATTATTCCGAAACAGGTACAGAACTTGCGCGTGCGCGTTCACTTGCCGTTTTCAACTGCCCGCAGGCAGCCAGAATATCTCGTCCACGAGGTGTGCGGATGGGGGAGGCAAATCCTGCATTCATAACAATTTCTGCAAACCGGTTTTGCTGCTCCCGCGTGGAAGGTTTGTAATCGCTACCCGGCCACGGATTGAACGGAATAAGGTTCACTTTTGCCGGAATGCCAGAAATCAGGCGCACAAGCTCGCGCGCATCGGCTTCGCTATCGTTTATGCCGCGCAGCATAATGTATTCAAATGTAATGCGGCGGGCATTGCTGGCAGCAGGGTAGCGCCTGCACGCTGCCAGCACTTCCTCAATCGGGTACTTTCTGTTTAGCGGCACAATTTCATCACGCAGATCATTCCTTACTGCGTGCAGGGAAACCGCCAGATTGATCCCGAGTTCATCGCCACACCGATCCATGAGCGGCACAACGCCGGACGTAGAAAGTGTGATGCGCCGACGAGAAAGCCCAATGCCTTCACCATCCATGATAATTTTCATGGCTTTGGCGACATTTTCATAATTGTAAAGAGGTTCTCCCATCCCCATCAGCACGATGGTAGAGAGAAGGCGAGGCGTTTCGCCTTTGGGGCTGGGCCATTCTCCGTAGGAATCTCGTGCAGCCATGAACTGACTGACAATTTCTGCCGCCCCGAGGTTGCGCACCAATTTTTGCGTGCCTGTATGGCAAAAGGTGCAGGAAAGTGTGCACCCTACTTGCGATGAAATGCAGACGGCGCCACGGTCTTCCCGCCGATCAGGGATGTAAACAGTTTCGGCTTCCTGCCCATCACGAAAACGGAACAGAAATTTACGTGTTTCATCCGATGATGTCTGAACTGTAGCAGCTTCTGGGCGACCAATAATAAACCGTTCAGCCAATTTTTGCTGAAGCGGCTTGGCTATTGTGCTCATCCGAGAAAAATCTGTCACACCCTGATGATAAATCCAGTGCCAGAGCTGTTTGGTGCGGAAGGGTTTTTCACCAATTTCTGTCAGAATATCCGTGAGTTCATCGCGTGAAAGCCCAACCAGGTCTCTTCGTCCATCGGATAGAGTGGCGGATGGGGGGCTAAAAAGCGCAGCCTTCGCCAAAATGCGTGAACGTTCTTCCGCGTTCAGATCGGTAAGGGCTGAACTGTTAGCGTCAGCTGATGTGGAAGTATAAGTGCGGGAAGACATTGCGGATATGCTGCTACATAAAGGGAAAGGAAGGCGGGTATAACAAAAAAAGAGGCTGATAGATACCAGCCTCTTTTATATATGCGCATAAGTATGCTGTCTGAGCGGTGGCCCTTACACGTTAATTGCTTTCTTTCAGGGCGGTCCGCAGCCATGGTGCAATGGTAATTTTGGAAGCGTCCATGCCATCCAAAATCATGCCAATGGTTTGCGCGGAATATGAATCCGGCTTGGTATCAGCAGAAATCGGGAAGGCTGGCCGTGCAATTTCCAAAGTCATGGCAGGTTCTGCTGTATCTGCGGAGCTTGCGCTCGCAGGTGTAAAGCCATCTGTCTGGATATTGGCAGATACAGTAACTTCCCGCGCATCAGGGTTTTGTCCAAAATACAGATACGCATATGTTGCCGCGGCAGAAAGAACATCTTTCATGGCCAGCCGATAACGATTGTTCGTATTGGAATCATGCGCTTGTAGTGTTGCTGGGTCTGCCTGGATCGAAAGCGTGCCTGCGCGTACATCATCATGCAGGATCAAACCGTCCTGCTCGTACCCGCGTAAAAGCGTATTACCAACTTCCGTTGCCTGCATGCTTTGGGCAGAAGCAGAAGCGTGAGATGCAGAATGAAAAACTGGAGCTGCCAGTGCATGGCCGCTTGTAAATGCAAGGCAGGCGACGCCAAACAGACCTGCAATTTTGCGCATGAGATGCTTGCCCTTCTTCTTGGTGATAACTGATGGAATGATCACAAAGAAATGTGGCAAAAAAATTGATGTGCTGCCATGCAAAAAAGGCAGGGAAACCTGAAAATTTAATTTAGTGTTACAATCCGTAGCATCCGCTAGATGCGTTGAGCCGCGATAAGGAACTCTCTATTTCCTTCTGGCCCGGTAATAGGGCTGGGCTCAATTCCCAGCACTTTCCAGCCGGGAAGGCTACTCCACCAAGAAAAAATGGTTTCGCAAACGGCGTCATGCACCGCAGGATCACGCACAACGCCCTTGGCTCCTATCTGATCACGCCCAGCTTCAAATTGGGGTTTGATCAACGCAACAGCCCAAGCATTTTCTGTGGTAAGAGCTAGCGCGGCGGGAAGCACCGTGCGTAGGCCGATAAAGCTGGCATCACACACAACCACAGAAGGGGCTTCTGGTATGGTTGTATTATCCAGATATCGGGCGTTGCACTTTTCCAGCACAGTTACGCGCGGGTCAGACCGCAATTTCCATGCTAATTGTCCGTGCCCAACATCAACAGCGTAAACATGTTTAGCACCGTTGGTAAGAAGTACATCTGTAAACCCACCGGTTGAAGCGCCAACATCCAAGCAAATCCGCCCTTCCGGGGAAAAACTAAAATGCTCAATGGCATGGGCTAGTTTGCAACCACCACGAGACACCCAAGGATGTTCCTGCCCACGCACTTGCAATGGGGCATCTTCCGGAACCTGATCTCCAGCCTTGGCTACGCGTTTTTCACCAGAAAACACAAGCCCAGCCATAATGAGAGCTTGTGCTTTTGTGCGGCTTTCAATCAGCCCCCTGTCTACAAGGAGCTGGTCAACACGACGTCGTGCCATATCAAATCAGGCCATCTGTTCCGTAATATCAACGCCCAACGCGCTTAGAGCGGTTCCGACGATGTGCGGAGCGGAGAGACCGGCCTCGGCGTATTGGGCGGCCTGGGTGTTATGGTCGATGAAGCGGTCTGGCAGGGTGAGGGGGCGGAAGCGCACGTTATCAAGCAGGCCGGTGCGGGCCAGATGGTGCCCGACAAGGGAGCCAAAGCCACCTTCCGAACCTTCCTCAATGGTAATCAGCACCGCATGGTTGCGGGCCAGATTTTCCACCAGTTCCGTATCAAACGGCTTGGCAAAGCGGGCATCAGCCACCGTGGGCGGCAGGCCATGAGCGGCCAGCATGTCCGCAGCTTTCAGACACTCGGCCAGACGCGGGCCAAGCGAGAGAATGGCCACGCCACCTTTTTCGGGGCCAGACTGCCCACCCATTTCACGGATGATGCGGCCCTTGCCAATTTCCAGCGGTGTGCCTTCTGCGGGCAGGTCCAGCCCAAGGCCGCTGCCACGTGGGTAGCGCAGGGCAATCGGGCCTTCATCAAACAGGGCGGCAGTTGCTGTCATGTGCAGCAGTTCCAGCTCGTCCGATGGGGCCATGATGGTCATGCCCGGCAGGCAGCCCAGATAGGCGATGTCGAAGGAGCCAGCATGGGTGGCGCCATCGGCCCCCACCAGACCGGCGCGGTCAATGGCAAAGCGCACGGGCAGCTTTTGCAGCACCACATCGTGCATCACCTGATCATAGGCGCGCTGGAGGAAGGTGGAATAGATGGCGCAGAACGGGCGCAGCCCTTCGGTGGCCATACCGGCGGCAAAGGTGACGGCATGCTGCTCGGCAATGCCCACATCAAAAAACCGGTCCGGGTAAGCCTTGGCAAAGGCATCCAGCCCCGTGCCAGAAGGCATGGCGGCGGTGATGGCGGCAATCTTGTTGTCGGTAGCAGCACGGCGTGTGAGTTCGCGCGAGAACACGGAGGTGTAGCTCGGCGGGCCTGCGGGGCCTTTTTTCTGCTCACCGGTAACCACGTTGAACTTGGCAACGGCGTGATACTTGTCTCCGGCTTTTTCGGCTGGCTGATAGCCGTGGCCTTTTTCCGTGATGACATGCAGCATGATGGGGCCGTTATCCGTATCGCGCAGGTTGCGCAGGATAGAGACCAGTTGCGGCAGGTCATGCCCATCTACGGGGCCAACATAGTAGAAACCCAGTTCTTCAAACAGCGTGCCGCCGGTGATCATGCCGCGGGCATATTCATCGGCCTTGCGGGCCGTGCGTTCCACGGGGGCGGGCAGTTTTTTGACGAACTTGCCAGCCAGTTCGCGCAGTCCCATGAATTTGCGCGAAGACATCAGGCGCGACAGGTAGTTCGACATCGCCCCCACAGGCGGGGCAATGGACATCTCGTTGTCGTTCAGGATGACAATCAGCCGTTCCGCACCGGGGCCAGCCACGGCGGCGTTGTTCATGGCCTCATACGCCATACCGGCGGAAATGGAGCCATCACCGATCACGGCAATCACATTGCGTTCGCGGTAGCTGGGGTCTTCCTCCGCCCGCAGGTGGTGGGCCACGGCCATGCCGAGTCCGGCGGAAATGGAGGTGGAGGAATGGGCTGCGCCAAACGGATCGTATTTGCTTTCTGCGCGGCGGGTAAAGCCGGACAGGCCACCCGGCTGGCGCAGGGTGCGGATACGGTCACGCCGCCCGGTCAGAATCTTGTGAGGGTAGGCCTGGTGGCCCACATCCCAGATCACCTTGTCATCCGGGGTGTCAAACACCGCATGCAGGGCAACCGTCAGCTCCACAACACCCAAGGAGGCGCCAAGGTGCCCCCCCGTGGTGGAAACCGCGTCCACCGTTTCGGCCCGCAGCTCATCCGCAACCTGCTTGAGCTGCTCAACCGAGAGATTGCGCAGGTCCGCCGGATACTCAACCCGGTCCAGCGCAGGAAAACGCCCTAACGTCGGAATCGGTGAAGTGTGGGGCTGATTGGTCATGAGTTCAGTTTTTCCGTTCGATCACATAATAGGCCAGATCACGCAGACGATCTGCCTGTGCACCAAAGGGTTCCAGATCGGCAATGGCTTCTTCTGTTACGCGCAGAGCTTCTGCTTTGGCGCCTTCAATGCCCAGCAGGGCCACAAAGGTAGACTTGCCTGAAGCTTCATCCTTACCTGCGGTCTTGCCCAGCTCTTCTGCCGTGGCTGTTGCATCCAGCACGTCATCTGCAATCTGGAAGGCTGCGCCAATATTTGCACCATAGGAACGCAGACGGCGGCGCAGATCAGGGGACGCCTGACCCAGAATGGCACCGGATTCTGCGGAGTAACGGATCAGGCAACCGGTTTTCAGTGCGTGAAGATGGCGGACTTCTTCAAGCGGAAGGGCACGTCCTTCGCCTTCCATATCGATCATCTGGCCGCCAACCATGCCAGCTGCGCCTGAGGCTTCAGCAAAGGCGGAAATCAGATCAATACGCACATTTGCATCTGTATGGGTCTGGCTGGTAGCCAGAATTTCAAATGATTTGGTTTGAAGGGCATCTCCGGCCAGAATGGCTGTGGCCTCATCAAATTTGCGATGCGTGGAAGGCTGGCCCCGGCGCATATCATCATCGTCCATGGCAGGGAGATCATCATGCACCAAAGAGTAAGCGTGCAGCATTTCAACTGAAGCAGCAACGCGTGCGGACTGACTTTCTGGAACACCAAAAAGGCTGGCCGTTACAATGGCAAGATAACCACGTAACCGCTTGCCGCCCCCAAGTGTTGCGTAGCGCATGGCTTCGATCAGCCGCGCATCGCCTCCGGTTGTGAGGGGGAGCAAGGTATCAATCGTGTGTTCAATAACGCGGGCGCGGGCCCCCATATCCTGCTTGAGCAGGGCGCCATTATCTGATGCACGATTGATAGAGGGGTGTGTCGGGTTTGTCATCGACATCTCAGTCCATAGGTTTCATGTTCAGCGTTCCATCAGACCGCTGCACGATCGCCTGCACGCGGGCCTCAGCCTCGCTAAGCTTGGCCTCACAATGTTGCCGTAGGGCAGCCCCGCGTTCATAGGCCGTAATTGCATCTTCCAGCTTTAGCTGCCCACCTTCCAAGCCGCGCACAATTTTTTCCAGCTCGGAAAGCGCATCTTCGAAAGACAGTGATTTGATGTTGTCCGACATGGCGCGGGGGTTCCTATCCGTCATGAGGGGCAGGCAATAGCCCGATATGCAGGGGTCTGCCAAGTCTTGGATGGTGTGTGGCTGGCAGGATTTTTTTAGTTTGGCTTATTTGCAGGCGCGCTGGCGCGGCATTTTACGGTAAAACAGAATACACTGTTTTCATCCGTAAAGGCGATCAGGGCGTGACCTGTTTCACGGCAGAACACCTGAAAATCGGTTATGGAAGCGCGGTCTGTTGCTAATATTCGAAGACGTTCCCCCGGCTGCATGGTGCGGAGAACGCGGTTGGCCTTGAGCACAGGAAGTGGACAATTAAGCCCGCGTGCGTCAAGAACAGTTTCATTCATCTTGGCTGGTTCCTGGCGTAGGAGGTTGTGGCATGTTGTTTGCAAAGTGTGCCACTTTCTTTTGCGGCAGGAAACGTTCTGTTAAAAGTTTAATAAAAACAGCAGGTTAAAAGTATGTCGGACTACCGTCTGGGAATCGATATTGGGGGCACCAAGATCGAAATAGTCGCTCTTGATGCCGAAGGGCAGGTGGTTTTGCGGCATCGTGTTGGCAACCCTGGCACGTATAAGGGCCTGCTGAGTGACGTGAAAAAACTGGTTGATGATGCGCATGCCCGCACAAACCCATATGCCACTGTTGGGGTGGGTATTCCTGGTGCGGTGGATGCGCATACCCGCCTTGTAAAAAATGCGAATGCGACATGGCTGAACGGCCAGCCCTTTGCTGATGATTTGCAGGATGTTTTGGGTTTTCCCGTTCGTGTTGAAAATGATGCCAACTGCTTTGCGCTGTCAGAAGCAACCGATGGAGCAGCGGCCGGATGCCATGTGGTATTCGGTGTGATTCTTGGTTCTGGTATGGGTGGCGGCATTATTGTTGAGGGCAAACCTTTAAAAGGCTTGCATGACATTGCTGGGGAATTGGGACACACACCCTTGCCGTGGGTGAGGGAAGATGAATTCCCTATGCCAAAATGTTTTTGCGGTAATTCTGGCTGTCTGGAGCGGTTTTTGTGTGGCCCGGCTTTGGCTGAATCATGGAAAGGTCCTGGGAACCGTAGTGTGCAGGGCATTGAGGATGCCGCGGCATCTGGTGATGCAGCGGCCCAGCGCGCTTTGGATTTGTATGTAGATAGGCTAGGCCGCGCTTGCGCGCTTATCGTGAATATTCTTGATCCAGATGCAATTGTTCTGGGTGGCGGGGTATCAAACCTCAATTGCCTTTATGAACGCGTGCCGGATGTGATGAAACGCTACGTCATTACGCCTGAGTGCAATACCAAATTGTTGAAAAACAAGCATGGTGACAGTTCAGGCGTAAGAGGCGCAGCTTGGCTTTGGGGCTAAGATAAAAAGCGGCAGACCGCGTAGATTCTACGCGGTCGGTGTGTTGATGCGGTCTGGACGAAATCCGGTTGCAACCACGTAAAGCTCACTGGAATCTTTACGGCTTGCAGGCGGTTTGGCGTGGCGAACCTGTGTGAAAGCTTGCTTCATAGTGTTGAGCATGGCTTTTTCGGAGCCCCCCTGAAACACTTTGGCAACAAAGCCACCGCCTTCTGCCAGAATATCAAAGGCAAAGTGCAAGGCTTCTTCTGCTAACCCAATAATCCGCACATGGTCTGTTGGAGCATGGCCTGTTGTGTTGGGGGCCATGTCAGAGACAACCAGATCAGCTTTACCGCCCAGCATCGAAATAAGGCGCGCATCCATTTCTGGGTCCGTAAAATCGCCTTCAATAATTTCTGCGCCAGCTACAGGTTCTACGGGCAGAAGATCTACCCCGACCACCTGTGAAGCGCCGCGTTTGACCAGAACCTGCGTCCACCCACCAGGAGCAGCGCCAAGGTCTACAATACGCATACCGGGACGGATAAGGTGGAAGCGATCATCAAGTTCAATCAGCTTGAACGCCGCGCGTGAACGCCAGCCCTGTTTGTGTGCTGCCTGCACGTAAGGGTCATTCAATTGCCGGGAGAGCCAGCGTTGCTGGGCGGTTGTGCGCCCACGTGCGGTGCGTAATGAAACTGATTGTGCCCGCATTTTTTGCGGGGCATCAGAATCATTTTGCACCAAGCGGCTGCCTGGCGTTGCGCTGCTTTTGCGGGCACGGCCAGGTACGCGCAACGTGGAACTGCCTGTGGGGCGGTTTTTCTTTTCAGTCATAAGCCTGTTGCCTGCATGGAGTGGCGAAGGTGAGGGGGAATGGATAAAGACGCACGATTGCGGCGAGAAGCCATGCCCGATTTTCCGCGGATCATACGCAAAACCATGCCATCGCGCAGCCCTCTGTCTGCAACAATAATATCTTCTACAGGCCAGACATCGTGAATGGCCTCAAAAATGGCACAGCCAGGCAAAACAAAAGGTGCCCGATCTGGGCCAATACAGGGGTGTCGGGCAATGCCATCAGCCCCCATTTTTTGTAAAGTGCGCACAGCCAGTCTGGCGCTGGATGCTGGAAGCAGGGAACCATCTACGGCTGCACGTGCATAGCGCGGCAGGTTTAGGATAAGGCTGGCAAGCGTTGTAACTGTGCCACTAGTGCCGATCAGCCGTGTTTGCTTACGCCGGATTTCCGGCCTGATCCGATAGACGTTCTCGAACTCACGCAAGTGATGGCGCGTGTGCTCCACCATTTTTCGGTAAGCGCGATCATCCGTGCTGTATGCGTGCCCAAACTGCTCGGAAAGCGTGATGACACCAACCGGCAGACTGAGATAGCCAATCAGTTCTTCTGTCAGGCGCGTGGAATCCGTGCGCACCCACGCAATTTCGGTTGAGCCTCCACCAATATCAAACAGCAAGGCCCGATTGCGCGGCGGTCCAAAGCGCGGGTTGTGCAGCAGATTGGCGCAGCTTTCTACCGCAAGGCTGGCTTCTTCCCGCCCGGAAATAATCTTGATATCAAAACCCGTACGCTGGTGGACCTGTTGAAGAAAGGTTTTTCCGTTTTCTGCACGCCGACAGGCTTCCGTTGCCACGGCACGGATTTCTCTCACCGGCCATCTGCTTAAACGATCTGCACATGTCTGTAGTGCTTCCATGGTACGTTCCATGGCAGCTTTATGCAGTTTTCCGGTATGGTGCAGACCTTCTCCAAGTCGCACCATACGACTATAACTATCTACAACCCTAAATCCACCCGCGGTTTGGGTTGCAACCATTAAGCGGCAGTTATTTGTTCCCAGATCGAGCGCGGCAAAAAGATCTTCCTCTCCACTAAAGGGTGGAGAGGCCGACACAAATCTGCCAGACCGGCCGGTCCAGGAGGGGGGACGATCCATCTGTCCGGTCCTTAAACAAGGGGTTAAACCATATTGTTTCTTATTTTGGGCTCTCACGCGCAGGGAGCAAGACAAATATGTGACAAAATGAAAATTCTTTTGGAAAAAGGGGTTGCGCACTCCAAAACAGAATGCTAGATGAGCCTCACCGAACGGGAACGCTCTTTAAGAGCTTCTGTAAGGCCCAGTTTGCTGGGGGATAGTTTAGCGGTAGAACTACCGGCTCTGACCCGGTCAGCCCTGGTTCGAATCCAGGTCCCCCAGCCAATTTTTCCTTATAAAATATTATTCTAACGTGAACGTAGTATTTCTCGGCGTCATCTTTTGTTGGTGCGGTGGGATGGTGTGTTTTCTACGTTAAGTTTTGAGTATAGACACACAATATCATTTAGAAATCGAAATTATTTTTCTGTTTCTATGCATGATGCTCTGCCTGTATTTTTATCACTGCTTATATTCTGTTTTTAATTTAATGTTTTAATTTAAGTATTCAGTGCCCTGTGCAGTGTTCATTCAAGTTGTTGTGTGTCTGTATATTTATAAATATAGTTAAAATCTAAAATAATGTGATCCGGATCAAAGACGCTTCATTAAGGAAAATGTAGATAACCTTCATTCTGTTTTTTAATAAAACATCAGGGTGGTTTACATGGCCTTGGGGCGCAGAGAGTTTTTGCGGAATACTGGCGCGTGTGTGGCGGGTGCCAGTGCGGTTGCGCTTGGTTTTGTGCCGCCAGTTAAAGCTTTGGCGCAGGAAACGCGCCAATACAAACTGCTGCGCGCCAAGGAAACCCGCAATAACTGTACTTATTGTTCTGTTGGGTGCGGTTTACTTATGTATTCTCTGGGGGACGGCGCTAAAAATGCTAAGCCCAGTATTTTCCATATTGAAGGTGATCCAGACCATCCAGTCAGCCGAGGCTCTTTGTGCCCAAAGGGCGCGGGGTTGGTGGATTTCATTCACAGTGAAACGCGCCTGCAATATCCTTCTTATCGCGCACCCGGCAGCCGAGAATGGAAGCGTATAAGCTGGGAAGAGGCGACTGACCGTATTGCGCGCCTTTTGAAGGATGATCGGGATAAAAACTTTATCCAGCGGAATGAAAAAGGCGAGCTGGTTAATCGCTGGCTGAGTACAGGTATGCTGGCATCTTCTGCGGCCAGTAATGAAACCGGGCTGCTGGATTTTAAGTTTGCGCGGGCGTTGGGTATTCTGGGGCTAGATTGTCAGGCGCGGCTCTGTCATGCCCCTACGGTTTCTGCGCTGGGTGCCAGCTTTGGTCGTGGCGCAATGACCAACAATTGGGTGGATATCAAAAACGCCAACGTTGTTCTGATTATGGGTGGTAACCCGGCAGAAGCACATCCTGTTGGTTTTAAATGGGTTATGGAAGCCAAAACCCGTAATGCCGCACAGGTTATGGTGGTTGACCCTCGGTTTAACCGAAGCGCAGCCGTTGCAGATTTTTATGCGCCAATTCGTGCCGGTTCTGATGCCGCTTTTATGCTGGGCGTTATTAACTATCTGCTGACGCACGATAAAATTCAGCATGAATATGTAAAAGCCTACACAAATGCCGCGCTGATAGTGCGCGAAGACTTTGATTTTCATGAAGGTTTGTTCTCGGGGTACGATGCCACTACGCGCAGCTACACGACAACCTCATGGGATTATGAGCGTGATGAACAGGGCTTCGCCAAGCAGGACCCTACATTCCAGAATCCACGTTGCGTTCTAAATCTTTTGCGCGATTATACTAGCCGCTACACACCAGAGCTTGTTTCTCAGATTACAGGCACACCGGAAAAAGATTTCCTGCATGTGTGTGAAACTCTGGCATCCACCAGTGTGCCAGATCGTACATCTACATTCCTGTTTGCGTTGGGCTGGACACACCATACCAATGGATCTCAGATCATCCGTGCAGCATCTATGGTGCAAATGTTGCTGGGTAATGTGGGGATGCCCGGTGGCGGCCTGAATGCTCTACGCGGGCATTCGAACATTCAGGGTTATACAGACCTCGGGCTGCTTTCAACGCGTCTGCCTGGATATATGAATCTGCCTAAAGACAGCCAGCAAACATTGGATGCTTACCTGCAGGCAGTCACTCCGAAGGCAGATGAGCCCAAGGAAGTAAATTACTGGCATAATGCGCCCAAGTTTTTTGTAAGCCTGATGAAAACCCTATGGGGAGATCACGCCACAGCTTCCAATAACTGGGGTTATGATTGGCTGCCAAAGTGGGACCGCAGTTACGATATGCTGGCCTATTTTGAGCGTATGCAGCAAGGCAAGGTCAACGGTTACATTGCACAGGGTTTTAACCCGCTGGCGGCCATGCCCGATAAAAACCGTATGCGCGATGGCTTGGCCAAGTTGCGTTTCCTCGTCACCATAGATCCGCTAGATACAGAAACATCCAATTTCTGGCAGAACGAGGGCGTTTATAATGATGTAAGGCCCGAAGATATCCAGACAGAAGTGTTCCGTCTGCCTTCTTCCTGTTTTGCAGAAGAAAACGGCTCGGTCGTCAATTCCGCACGTTGGCTGCAGTGGCATTATGCTGGCACCCAGCCACCGGGAGAGGCTTGGAACGACGGGCGTATTCTGGGCACCATCTTTACCAAGCTACGCGCCCTGTATGCGAAGGAGGGTGGCGTATGCCCAGAACCTGTTCTGAACATGCAGTGGAACTATCGGGACCCGGAAGATCCCATGCCAGAGGAAGTGGCGAAGGAAGCCAATGGTTATGCCTTGGCGGATATTCAGGATGCCACAGGTAAGGTGGTTGTAAAAAAAGGGGAGTTGCTGCCTGATTTCTCCGTGCTGAAAGATGATGGCACAACAGCCAGCTATTGCTGGGTGTTCGCGGGTTCTTGGACAGAAGCCGGCAACCAGATGGCACGGCGCGATAATACGGATACAGGGCTTGGTAATACGCCGGGTTGGGCATGGGCGTGGCCTGCAAACAGGCGCTTGCTTTACAATCGTGCATCGTTGGATCCACAGGGCCATCCGTGGGATCCGCGCCGCAAGATTATTGAATGGAATGGCCAGCGTTGGGGTGGGGCGGATGTGCCTGATTACCCACTTACATCGCCGCCAGGCAGCGGTGTTGGGCCGTTTATTATGCAAAGTGAAGGTGTGGGCCGTCTGTTTGCAGGGGCATCGTTGGTGGATGGGCCTTTCCCTGAACATTACGAACCCACAGAAAGCCCGGTATTGGCCCCTGCGTTGGGCAGCAAAGTAAGGCACAACCCGGTGGCCCGGCAGTTTGCAGATGAAATACCGCGTATGGGTAATCCTTCAGAGTTTCCATATGTAGCCACAACGTACTCCATTACGGAGCTGTTCCGGCACTGGACAAAGCATTCGCACCTTAACGCCATTATGCAGCCAGAGCAGTTTGTAGAAATTGGTGAACGTCTGGCGGGCAAGCTTGGTGTTTCCGCCGGTGACACGGTGCGGGTCTCTTCCCGCCGAGGGTATATCGAGGCCAAGGCCGTAGTTACCAAGCGGCTCAAACGCCTGAATGTGATGGGGCAGGAAGTCGATCAGGTTGGGGTGCCCTGCCATTGGGGCTTTAAGGGCGCCACGCGTAAAGGCTTTTTAGCCAATACGCTGACACCAGCCATGGGCGATGCAAATTCTCAAACGCCAGAATTCAAGGCCTTCCTTGTTAATGTTGAAAAAGTCTGAGGTGCGCTGATGAGCATGCAGTCACAGGACATCATTCGCCGTTCCGCCACCAATGGGCTTACACCGTCACCTCAGGCACGGCGGCATGAGCAGGAAGTTGCCAAGCTGATAGACGTTTCTCTCTGCACAGGGTGCAAGGGATGCCAGGTTGCCTGTTCGGAATGGAATGATCTGCGAGATGAGGTAGGTCACAACGTAGGGGTATATGATAACCCCGCAGACCTGACAGCAGAAACATGGACCGTCATCCGCTTTGATGAGGTGGAGGATGAAGGTGGCAAGCTGGAATGGTTGCTGCGCAAAGAAGGCTGCATGCATTGCGAGGACCCGGGCTGCCTGAAGGCTTGCCCAAGCCCCGGTGCTATTTTGCAGTTTGCCAATGGTATTGTGGATTTTCAGTCTGAACAGTGCATTGGCTGTGGGTACTGCATTGCTGGCTGCCCGTTTGATATTCCGCGCATCAACTCAAAAGATAACAAGGCGTATAAATGCACCTTGTGTGCAGATAGGGTTGCCGTAGGGCAGGAGCCCGCTTGCGTAAAAACCTGCCCGACTGGCGCTATATCCTTTGGTTCCAAAGCGGAAATGAAGGATCTGGCACAAACCCGGGTGGAAGACCTGAAAAGCCGCGGGCATGAAGGCGCAGGATTATATGATCCACCGGGTGTAGGCGGCACGCACGTTATGTATGTGCTGACGCATGCCGATAATCCAACTCTTTACCACAGGCTGCCAGCCGAACCTCATATCAGCCCGGTTGTGCGTGGTTGGAAGGAATGGCTGAAACCGGTAGGGGCGCTTGGGTTTATTGCCACATTGGCAGGGGCCTTTGCGCATTACATGGCTGTCGGCCCCAATAGCACGGATGAAACAGCACCAGAGGTTCCTGAAAAGGAATTGGTAGAGGTTGGCGAAAAGCCGGACCAAAACCGGAGGGATGCGTAATGGATACTAAAAATCTTGTTCTGCGCACAAAGTTTATGGACCGGCTCTGCCATTGGACAATGGTTGCCTGTTTTTTTCTGGTCGCGCTTTCTGGAATCTCGTGGTTTTTTCCTAGCCTGAACTGGCTTGGTTATGTGCTTGGGCCACCGCAGATGGCGCGGCTGCTGCACCCGTTTCTGGGTATCACAGTTTTTGTATTGCTAATGTGCATGTGCGTGCGCTTTGTGCACCATAATCTGTTTGTGCGCACGGATATCACGTGGTTTCGTCATATTGTTGATGTGCTGATGAACAAGCATGGCGAGAAACTGCAGATTGGCAAATACAATGCCGGGCAGAAGATACTGTTCTGGGGCATTATGTCACTGATCAGCCTGCTGCTTGTAAGTGGGTTAATGATCTGGCGTGCCTATTTTGCCATGTATTTTCCCATTCCCGTGGTGCGGCTGGCTTTGCTGGCGCATTCTGTTGCCGGGCTTGGGCTCATTTTGCTGGTGCTTGGGCATATCTATATGGGCATATGGGTGCGGGGTTCCATTGGTGGCATGGTCACGGGTTATGTATCCCGAGCATGGGCGCGGCAGCATCATGATCGGTGGTATGAAGAGGAAGTATTGCCTGCTGAAACATCTTCTGCAAAACGGCCACACTAATGCGTTCTGAAACTGATATTGTTCCGCTGGATAAACGCATACCCGGCGTGCAGGCTATTGAGCCACTGATTTTTCC
Source organism: Acetobacter pasteurianus (assembly GCF_009914215.2). Classification (NCBI taxonomy): domain Bacteria; kingdom Pseudomonadati; phylum Pseudomonadota; class Alphaproteobacteria; order Acetobacterales; family Acetobacteraceae; genus Acetobacter; species Acetobacter pasteurianus. Next base: position 2,453,978 of record NZ_CP039846.2, read on the forward strand.
GGTGCTGGAAGCTGTATATACACGCAGGGAAAAACGGCTCTGCTTGCTGGCAGAACAACTGGGTGAAGCGAAGGGGGGGTATTTTAAGTTCCTCTCTTGTCTTGTTGAAGCGCAGCAGATTTTGAAACATATGCCACTTGGTGCAGCAGATGTTTCTGCTATTCGTGCTGTGCCAAAACAGGGGTGTGATCAAGATCACCTTGAAAAACTGTTGCTGAAAATACCATCATGGCAACAGGCATTTTTATTTTTGGTGCAACAGGTGGGCTGTATTGTGCCAGAAACAACGTGCACAATGTTGGAAGAGTGTGGGCAGAATATTCCAGCATTAACAAAGCAGGCTGCCAGCTTGTTGTGTGGAGAGTATGCTCAGGTTGATGCCGGGTTGGCTGTTGTACTCTGGGCTGCTCTGTCTGTTTGTTGGGCACAGGCTGTGGAGCAGGATCAGGAACATATTCAGCAGGCACAACCTGCTGGAGAGGCCAGATTGTGCCCATGTTGTGGTGCCCAACCGGTAGCCAGCCTTGTATTGGGGGGAGACCGTGAAGGCCTGCGTTACCTTCAGTGCAGTTTGTGTGAGACACGTTGGCACAGAGTGCGTGGTATCTGTGTGGAATGTGGTGCATCTGCTCATCTTGAACACTGGACATTTGAAGATTTGAGAGCCTCGGTTCAGGCGGAAAGCTGCGGAGATTGCAAAACATATCTGAAGGTTTTTCGGTTGGATTATGATCCAGAACTAGACGCCCTTGCAGATGATCTGGGTAGCTTTGCTTTGGATACCGCCGTGGAGCAGCAGGGGTTTGCGCGCGCTGGCTTAAATCCATTCTCATTTCCGGGGTAATGGCTGTATGGTTGGTTCTTTATTAGCCTCAGCTGTTTCAGAACAAACATACAGGGCACCAGACATGGTGGCGTATGATGAAGCGCAGGCGCTTCTTGCGGCCTGTATGCAAAATATACCATTACTTGCAACAGAATTTGTATCTATCGCGCAGGCATCTGGGCGCGTTCTTGCTGAGGATATAAGGGCGGTGATGCCTCGCCCAGAAGCTGATATTTCAGCAATGGATGGATATGCATTCCGTTGTGCAGATATGGAAAAGGCGGGCAGCGTTGGCTTGCCTCTTGCCGGACGGGTCGCTGCGGGTGATGCCCCGCCACCCTTGGAAAAAGGTGTTGCTTACAGCATTCTTACTGGAGCGCGTATTCCTGCAGGGGCAGATTGCGTTGTGGCTCAGGAGCGCACATCCATAACGGGTGGACATGTGCATTTACTGGAACAGAATGCCAGAAATGGTTTGAACATTCGCCGGAGTGGGGAGGAGTTCTGTAAAGGCGATATGTTGCTTGAGCATGGCCAAAAGCTGGATTGGCGGCATCTGCCTCTATTGGCGCACCAAGGTAAAGAACAGGTATCTGTCTATAAACGTCCGAAGATTTGTGTTGTGGCCAATGGAGCAGAGTTTGGTGCAACAGCAACAGATGCACGAACGGAACTGAATACGCAGCTATTGGCAACAATGCTGCAAAGCGCGGGCGCGCTCGTCACACGTTATGTGTGTAGATCAGACAGTATGGAGGATTTACACAAGGTCCTTCATCAATGTGCGCAGGAATCTGATATTCTCATTACCACAGGTGGTATTTCTGTTGGGCAGACGGATCATGTTCTGCCTGTTCTCAGGCAGATGGGGGCCAAATGTTTATTTCGACGCGTTAAAATGCGCCCAGGCAAGCCTATAACAGTTATGCAACTGGGCCAGAAAATGGTGTTCTGTTTGCCAGGAAATCCGGGCGCAGCAGCTATATGTGCACAATTGTTTGTCGTGCCATTTTTGCGTGGTCTGGTGGGTGAAAAGCAGGAGAAAAATGCAAGTATGCTCATAGAAGGGCAAAGCAGTTTTTCTTATGTTGCAGCATCAGATACCACCTGTTTTTTCCCAGTAAGTTTTATAGAAGATAAGGGAGAAAACCTTATTAACCTTGTGCCGTCTGTCGGAGCTTCTGATATTCTTTGTCTTACACGGGCTACCGGTCTTGTAAAAATATCGGCGGGTCAATCCCTGCAGGCTGGAGAAATGTGCAAGATGATACCGTTTGCAGTGTAATTTATACTTTGAATGCGTAAGCGTGCTTACGGATATATGCTGCAATAGCCATTGTATCATTCAGATCCAGAGCCGTGAGGTTGTCTGGAACATCGGGAATGTTGGGCTTGTCTGATGCGACAGCAATAATACTCGGTGTTTGTGGGTATAAAGGGTCTTTTCCTATAGTGGGTCGCCATACTTCCAGGCAGATAGGTATAGTTGCATGAAAGCCTTCTACCAGCACCAGATCGACAGGCTGCATGCACTGGAGCAAATCAGATATGGTGGGGAGGGTATTGCATTCGTGTTGAAGCACCCATCGTTCAGGGGTGGCGAGCATAACTTCTGCAGCGCCATTTTGCCTGTGAACAAAGGTATCTTTGCCGGGCTTATCCATGTCTACACCATGATGCGTATGTTTGATGGTTGAGACACGCAAACCAAGATGACAAAATGCAGGAAGTAATCGTGATATCAAATGCGTTTTGCCAGACCCACTACGGCCGATAATGCCAAAAATAAGCTGCGTGTGTTGAAACATCATGTTTGCAAAACCGATAAGAGATCTAAAAGACTTTAGATTTTAGAATGAGAAAAATGTAAAAACCAGAAAGATATTTTCAAAAATGGTGGAGCAGGCATGAAAATAGCAGGGCTGGTGTTGGCAGGTGGGCAGGCAAGCCGAATGCATGGGCAGGATAAGGCTTTTTTAGATACAGGAAAGGGTCTTTGTTTAGATCATGTTTTTGCACGCTTGCAGCAGGAATGTAGCGCCGTAGCGATTAGCGCTAATGGTGATTCTGCACGATTTGGTGCATGGCAATGTCCGATTTTACCAGACTATGTGCATGATGTCGGGCCATTGGCTGGTGTGTTAAGCGGCTTGGAATGGGCAGAAAAGAGTGGGTACAATACACTCATAACCATACCGGTAGATACACCATTCATTCCTGCCGGGCTTGTGGCGGCACTTATGCCTGCACCATCGTATGCGTGTTGTGGCGGGCAGTCTCATCCATTGGTAGCTGCATGGCCGGTTTCTGCCAGACCTGTGTTGGCAGCGCAGTTATCTTGTCTGACTCAGGAAAATAAAAAGCGCCAAACGCGTGTGCGTACATTGGCAAATACCTTGGGCGCGCGGGCTATAGATTTTCCTCTGATAGAGGGGATGGATCCTTTCATGAATATCAACACGCCTCAAGATCTCATGCTTGCGCAAAAATATTGCGCTTCTGTGCACAATGTTGATGCTGCAAAAGGCAATGGCTGATGACGGAAGATATATCCTTTTCTGTAGCGCTTCCGTGTGATGCGGAACGGATAAGCTGGCCGCAAGGACATGAAAACACGGATATTACGCGAGAGCACAATACATTTCTGGTAGCAGAAGAAGCGCCACTTGCTCTGGTATATAATGGTATTGATTATGCGGTCATGATGATAACACCGCATGATATAGATGATTTTGTTGCGGGTTTTTCTTTTACAGAAGATATTATTTCTTCCGTTTCAGATTTACGGCACATAAAGATAACAGCACAACCTGATGGCTTACGTGCTGATGTGCGGGTAAATGCCCAAGCCTTACGCAAAGTGCTGGCACGCACGCGCCGCCCGATAGCTGGTCGGACGGGATGCGGAATTTGTGGTGCCGACATGGAGAGCGTAACAAACTGCAAAATATGTAGCGTAACAGGGCGGGAGCCTGATGCAGGGGCAATCCATAAAGCATTAGAAAATTTAAGAAGCCATCAGGTTTTAAATAAAGGCGTAGGTATGTTGCATGCAGCAGCATGGTGCCTACCTAATGGCCACATTGTGCATGTGAGAGAAGATGTTGGCCGCCATAATGCTTTGGATAAACTGATAGGTTATGGGCTAAAGCATCAATTAGATTTCACGCAGGGATTTTGTTTTTTAACAAGCCGCTGTTCTTATGAGATGGCGGCAAAAGCCATTGCAGCGGGCATGTCTGCTGTGGTGTCGCTTTCTGCACCTACTGCACTTGCAGTGCGCACGGCACGTGCTGCAGGATTGGTGTTGATTTCTCCTGCACGTACAACTGGTATGTATATGGTTTCTCCTGCCCCTCAGAATTGAGAGGGCATCTGATAGGGCAGGAGGGATAATTGCTTACGCTAAACCTTCTGCTTTAAGGGCTGCCTGCGTGGCGGGGCGGTTAAACACTTTGTCCCGTAGCGCACGTGCTTTGGGGTAAGCTGTCAAATCAATCTCCAAAGGGGTTGCCCAGCTTAAAATTACGGCCATAAGGGCATCTGGCTGGCTGAAACCGGCAGGGAGCAAATAGTCTGTACCATTGCTTTCCAGCAGTTGCTCAAGCTGTTCTAACCGCCGGGTAACGGTTTTCAGGCAAAGTGCGTGTGTGGTATCAGACAGATCTGGAGTGAAGAGCATACCAAAAGCACTGTGCACATCCTCACAAAAACCCAGAGCTTCCAACATACGTGAGCGATCTAATGAACCTTCTGCTGGCCGAAACGCGGCGATATCAGAAAGATTGCCAATATAAGGTAGAATAGCCACGTTCTGGGTCAGCACGACGCCGGGTGAAATTTCAATGGCAGGCACAGCCCCGCGTGGGTTGATCTTCAGGTAATCTCGGCCATCTTCCAGTGTCTTGGTTTTAAGGTTTACCTTTTCCAGACCGAAGGGCAGGCGTGTTTCATTTAAAATAATATGAGATGCTAAAGAGCATGCACCAGGCGTGTAATACAATTTTATCATAGTGTTTTTTTCCTTTTTATCGCGTTTATGTCACGCATAATTTGGCTTCAGCATCTTAACGGCTGTTTCTGTTCAGCGTTCACCTTCTTATTTCGAATTATTATGAAGGCTTCATATGTTGCGCGAAAGCCTTCTGTTTTTCAGGCTCTTGCGGAACATGAGCGATATTGATACAGAGGCTCCGTTCATTGGGGAGTAGCCACCCTCTGTTATAGAGGGGTCTTCGTCAACACACTTGGTCAGCAGACCATGGCGGAGACAGCGTTTTAGAAAAAACGCCCAGCAAGACCAACGGCATCATTGCTTCCGCTGTGGCCGGGAGGCGATGTGTGCTGTTTTGTGTTTTGCGGCCCTTGGACTTGCTCATGACTGGTATTTTCACGCTCGGAATTCTGGGGCTTTCCCTTTCTGTGGATGCTTTTGCCGCCGCGGTTGGTAAAGGGGCCAGTGCTAAAAACGCACGTTGGAATGACGCCCTGCGTATTGGTGCCGTGTTTGGCTTTTTCGAGGCCATTACCCCTGTTGTGGGCTGGGTGCTGGGGCTAGCTCTAAGCACATGGATTGCCGCAGTGGACCATTGGATAGCCTTTGCGCTGCTTTGCGGCATAGGTGGCAACATGATCCGCCTGGCCATGAAGGATGAACCAGAAGAAGAGGTAGAAATTGAACAGCCTAAAGCTGCAAACCGTGGTGTGCTGGGGCTGATTGGAACAGCTTTGGCAACCAGCATAGATGCAACCGCAGTAGGGGTTAGCTTAGGTGTTATGCAAGTGAATATTTTATCAGCTTGCTTGGTAATTGGTGCCGTTACCACGGTTATGGCAACGGCAGGTGTTATGCTGGGACGGCACGCTAGTGTATGGATCGGCCGTTATGCAGAAATCTGTGGCGGAATAGCACTGATGCTTATTGGCTGTTCGATCCTGTACACACACCTTACTTCTGCCGCCGGGTAAGGTAAAAAATTAACCAGCAGCCGCCGCAGCAGCACGGATACCTGCGGCAGTCATGCCCGCCGTAAGACGGGATGTCTGATCAATATCGACCAAAGGGTTGCGCGCAATATACAGCAACCCTTCTAAAGCTGTTGTTAAAACAGCGGCTGCAATAAAGTCCATGCGTTCCGGAGATGTGTTTTTCATGGGGACGACCCTGAGCAGATTTTGCTTGAGGTCATCCAGCATTTCCCGCGTTTCACTCATATTAAAGAGCTTGGCTCTGATATGATGCTGGTTGAGTTCCAGAAAATGTGGCGCACCGTGAATACTAAGAAGTTCCCGAAAAGCCGCATACTGACTTTTCTGAAGCATTGCATCCAGATTATCTTCCTCGCTACGTGCCAGACGCGCTGCACCTCTTACACGTTGTGCAACTTTTACGAGGATAATATCAAAAATGGCTTCTTTGGTTTTGTAATAATTATAGAAGCTTCCCGGTGAGACATTGCTAAGGGCAACAATGTCTCTTACCGTTGCTGCATCCAAGCCGATACTGGAAAAGACTTTCCATGCAGCGCTTTCAAAGGCATCTTGCTTAAATGCGCGCGTCATTTCGCGTTTTTGAGAAGCGCGATAGGACTTTTTGGGTCTGGTTGTTGTTGGTTTAGCCTTGGTAACGGGCTTTTGCGGGTGTTCCGTCAATTTTTTACAAACTCCAGTGTCCTTCTCGCTCTTTGTTTACAGTAAAATTCCTTTATCTGAAAGCGGCAATAAAATAAGCCTCCAAAAGAGATGTTTTTTTAATATAGTGTATAGGTAAGTGTATTATTTTTATATCTCCAAAAACAAATACAAAACAAAATAAATGACAAAAACAAATAATATAAAATTCGTATAAATAAATATATTATTTTCAGATATTATTCTGGTATCTGCCAATCGTTAACATTTAAGTAACCCTTTTGGCCGTGATCCATTTTATGAAACTCATCATTTAAAACGGCATCTTGAGCAGATATCGGGAGCATAGCAAAGCCTCGTGATGAAAAATCATCTCTGGAAGATAGAATTTTTCTAACTTCTGTATTGAATTCATCAAACGAGAGGCAACCATCATGATTGGTGTCTGCATCGTTAAAGTCTTTTTGTCTGTCTTGTTCAGAGTAGGTATTGGGGGCTGTTTCTGCATATAGTTTTTCAGGATAGAAATTAAAAATAATGACAGATAATACAAAAATTTTACGCAGAACATTGTTGCATAAAGTCACATTTAAAAATAACGGAAAATCAAGATATTTTGGAAAGGTAAAGTGGTGTTTTCTTTTTGCGGAAATATCAGCCTGCATGTTGTAGATATGCTCCTTATTTTAACAGAAACAAAAGGACTTTTGTAAGGGATCTTAAAAAATGACCAATATGTCAAGTTAGTATTTTCGGATGATACAGAACTATTTTGGTTCTTATTTTCTTTATGAATAGGAATTATTGCCGAAAAATGATTTTTAATGAAAATTATTTGCAAGAAAGAGAATTCAAATAAGAAAATAATTTCATCAATTTAAAGTTGACGTATTATTCGATTTTTGGCTTCCTGCACACAGCGCATTGCGGTTCATGCTCGTGTTTTAGCAATCTGTTCCGTAAATGCGCGTTGCATGCGTACGGCCAGTTCAATGGCTACGGGGTCGGGGGAAAGCTTACATGACGATAAAGCTGCACGACATGACACAGGTCATGCAGGACACAACACGTAGGGGTGTTGGAAGTTCTCGATGGCAAAGACCGGTTTACAAACACTTTCTCCCCCCCTGTAACCATGCCTGTCCTGCGGGGGAAGATATTCAAGGCTGGTTGGCGCATGCACAGGCCGGAGATTATGAAAAGGCATGGCGCGCACTTACAGAAAATAACCCGATGCCAGCCGTGCATGGCAGGGCCTGCTATCATCCGTGTGAAGGTGGATGTAACCGAGGCAGTTTGGATGATGCAGTCTCCATTCATGCTGTAGAGCGCTTTTTGGGTGATTTGGCCGTGCAGAATGGCTGGAGTTTCCAGCCCGCTCCATTAACAGGCAAAAAGGTGCTGGTTATAGGCAGCGGGCCTGCGGGGCTTTCCTGCGCCTATCATCTTGCCAGATTGGGGCATCAGGTTGAAATACATGAGGCTGCTGCAGAACCTGGTGGGATGATGATGCATGGCATCCCGGCGTACAGGCTGCCGCGGCAACCTCTTAAAGATGAAATGGCCAGAATAACCTCCATGCCGAATGTTACGCTGCGGTGTGGTGTGCGGGTTGATGATGTTGCGCAGGCGCGCCAGCAAGGTGGGTTTGATGCCGTATTTGTGGCTGTAGGTGCCCAGTTGGGTAACCACCTCAATATTCCCGCAACAGATGGTAAAAAGTTGGTGGATGCTGTGAGCTTGCTGGATGAAGTAAGCAAAGGTGAAAAGCCCCAGTTAGGCCGCACCGTTGCAATTGTTGGCGGCGGCAACGTGGCAATGGATGCCGCCCGCACAGCAGAACGTTTGGGTGCCAAAGATACGGTTTTGATTTTCCGTTATGATCCTCAGCACATGGAAGCTCTGCCAAGCGAAGCTGAGGCCGCATTTGCAGAAGGGGTTAAGATTGAGTGGCTGAGCGTTGCTGACCATTTTGGCGCAGATGGAGTAACGGTTGAAAAAGTGACCATGAACCCAGATGGCACTGTAACCCCCACAGGGCAGACCACGCATTTGCCCGCAGATGCAATGGTTATGGCTGTTGGGCAGCATAGTGATCTGGCATTGCTCAAAACAGCGCCTGCTATCAACATAAATAAAAATGATACTGTTGCAGTAGATGCCTCAACCCTCATGACAGGGCAGGAAGGTATTTTTGCAGGAGGAGATTGCATAGGCGGCGCACGCACCATGACAACCGCAACAGGCCACGGCAAGCTTGCTGCGCGTGCTATCAATGCTTATTTGGCCGGGCAGCGTTATGTGCATCCCCCAGCGCATCCTCTTGTTTCATTTGATATGTTGCATCTGCCTGATTACGCGCAGGCAGAGCGAAGCAGGCAGCCAGAGCGCCCCTTAACGGAGCGGTCCGGGTTCGATGAAATATTCGCTGGTTTAGATGAAAAAACAGCTCGTTATGAAGCTGGTAGATGCCTTTCCTGCGGGAACTGTTTTGAGTGTGACAATTGTTATGCATCCTGCCCAGAACAAGCCATTACACGGCTAGGGCCGGGGAAGGGATATGCCATTGCCATGGATATGTGTACCGGCTGTGCGGTTTGTGCGGAACAGTGCCCCTGCCATGCCATTGAGATGGACCCCGAACCAGTAGAGGCCACGCCTGCCAAGGGAAGTTTGGGTGAGCCTGTTATGCCAGCACGCTTTAAGGTGCGTGCATAAAATGGAGAATGTCATGACCGAACAACTCCAGACAATGGATGGCAATACATCTGTTGCGCATATTGCTTACCGTGTGAACGAAGTATGTGCGATTTATCCCATCACGCCTTCATCCCCTATGGCGGAATTGGCCGATACGTGGTCTGACCAAGGTGTGCAGAATATCTGGGGTGAAGTGCCCGTTGTGCAGGAAATGCAGGCAGAAGGCGGGGCTGCAGGGTGTGTGCATGGGGCTTTGCAAACTGGAGCACTTACTACAACATTTACGGCCTCTCAGGGCCTTATGCTTATGCTGCCAAATATGTTCAAAATTGCAGGTGAGCTAACATCAACAGTTTTCTATGTCGCTGCGCGCGCGTTGGCAGCGGGTGCTTCCTCCATTTTTGGTGATCATCAGGATATCATGGCCACCCGCACAACAGGGTTTGCCATGTTGGGCGCGGGTTCTGTGCAGGAATCCCACGATCTGGCGTTGGTTGCACAGGCAGCCACTTTGGCTTCACGTATTCCCTTTATCCATTTTGCAGATGGTTTTCGTACATCGCACGAATACAACAGCCTTTCTGTGGTGTCGGATGATGTTATCCGCCAGATGATAGATGATCGGCTGGTGCATGCGCATCGGCAACGGGCGCTTAACCCGGAACATCCATTTATTCGTGGCACATGGCAAAACCCGGATACCTATTTCCAGACGAGAGAAGCCGTTAATCCGTTTTATGAGCGAGTACCTGCCATTGTGCAGGAAGCCATGAACAAATTTGCGTCTCTTACTGGCCGCCAATATGATCTGTTTCATTACTCAGGTGCGCCAGATGCGGAGCGCGTGGTTATTTCCATGGGCTCCGGCTCCGAAGTGGTGCGGGAAACAGCAAAGTGGTTGAACGCACAGGGTGAAAAAGTAGGCGCGTTGCAGGTGCGTCTGTTTAGACCATTCTCTGCAGAGCATTTTCTAAAAGCCTTGCCCGCAAGCGTAAAATCCATTGCAGTGTTAGATCGCACCAAAGAACCTGGTGCCCCTATGGAGCCACTGCATGCAGATGTTGTAAGCGTGTTGGCAGAAGGGGTGGGGAATGGTCAGTTCCCACATATGCCGCGCGTAATTGGTGGGCGCTATGGCCTTTCCTCGCGTGATTTCAGCCCGGCTATGGCGCGAGCTGTTTTTGATGAATTAAAGAAATCCACACCCAAAAACCATTTTACAGTGGGGATTATTGATGATGTTTCCCACACGCATCTGGAATATGATGAAACTTTCGACATAGAGCCAGAAAGCACTGTGCGCTGCCTGTTCTATGGCCTTGGTGCGGATGGCACAGTGGGAGCTAATAAGAACAGCGTTAAAATCCTGAGTGAAAAACCGGGCTGGTATGCGCAGGCTTATTTTGATTATGATTCCCACAAGTCTGGGGCCGAAACGGCATCTCATCTACGGTTTGGTAAATCCCCCATTGAGGCACCATATCTTATACGCCATGCAGATTTTGTAGCCTGCCATAAGTTCGATTTTCTGTTCCGGCGCGATATTCTGGGTGCTGCCAATAATGGGGCCACATTTCTGCTGAACAGCCCGTATGCGGCAGACAAGGTTTGGGAGCAGCTTCCGCGCAAGGTGCAGGATCAGATTGTTGATAAAAAGCTGCGATTTTTTGTTATTGATGCTTCAGACGTTGCGCTTAAGCTTGGCTTGGGGCCGCGCGTGAATACTATTTTGCAAACATGCTTCTTCCATCTCTCCAATGTTTTGCCGCCTGATGAAGCTATTTCTGAAATCAAAAAGTCTATTCAGAAAACATATGGCGCAAAGGGTGATAGCGTTGTGCAGCTTAACTTCCGTGCAGTGGATGCCGCAGTGGCGGCGTTGCATGAAGTAGCTGTGCCGGCCAAGGCAGATGGCACATTGCCTATGCCGCCGGTTGTGCCTGCATCTGCCCCGTTGTTTGTGCAGCAGGTTACGGCAGAAATTATGGCGGGTAGGGGAGAGAGTATTCCTGTAAGCCGTATTCCGGCAGACGGCACTTTCCCCGGTGGTACAACTCAGTACGAAAAACGCAATATTGCGGTAGAAGTGCCAATCTGGAACCCGGATACATGTATCCAGTGCGGGCAATGCAGTATCGTATGTCCGCATAGTGTCATCCGTGCCAAAACATACGAAGAAAAGGATCTGGAAGGTGCGCCGGAAAGCTTTAAATCAGCTCCGGTGAATGCACGTGGTTATCCAGATTCCCGCTTTACGCTCCAGTTTTATGTAGAAGATTGCACGGGTTGTGGTGTGTGTGTTGAAAACTGCCCGGCAATTAACCCGGATGGAGAAACACGCGCCATCAATATGGGAGAAAAGCTGCCTATTCTGGAACAGGAACGCGGGAATATCGCGTTTTTTGAACACCTTCCAGAAGTAGACCGCGCCGCGATCAACGAAGCCAACGTGCGCGGCGTGCAGTTTCTGGAGCCTCTGTTTGAATTCAGTGGTGCCTGCGCCGGGTGTGGTGAAACACCTTACCTGAAACTCATCTCCCAGTTGTTTGGGGATAGATTGCAGATTGCCAACGCTACAGGCTGTTCGGCCATTTATGCGGGAAATACTCCAGCACATGCATGGAAATCCAACGCCCAGGGGCGTGGAGTGGCTTGGTCGAACTCCCTGTTTGAAGATAATGCGGAATTTGGCCTAGGCTTCCGTCTGGCCGCAGATAAGCAGGAATCTCTGGCACGGCAACTGTTGCAAAAACAGGCCGATATTGTGGGACAGGATCTGGCAACGGCCATTATGAACGCTCCCCAGATGACGGAAAGTGAATTTGCGCTCCAGCGTGAACGTGTAAGCGCGCTGCGCAGCAAGTTAGCAGGTATAAATACACCAGATGCCGCCATGTTGCTTTCTGTGGCAGATTTTCTGATCCGCCGTTCCATCTGGATTGTTGGGGGCGATGGCTGGGCATACGATATTGATTACGGCGGCCTAGACCATGTGTTGGCACAAGGGCGCAATGTAAACGTGATTGTGCTGGATACAGAGGTGTATTCCAACACGGGTGGGCAATCCTCTAAAGCAACACCGCTGGGTGCCTCTGCCAAATTTGCGGCAGGTGGCAAACGTGTGCCGCGTAAAGATCTGGCTTTGCAGACCATTGCTTATGGCAACGTGTATGTGGCCCAGATTGCGCTAGGGGCTAACCCGGAGCAGGCCATTATCGCCATGCGGGAAGCAGAGGCATATGAGGGGCCATCTCTTATTCTGGCGTATTCGCAGTGTATTGCGCACGGCATAGATATGCGCACGGGCATGAAGCAGCAGGCACGAGCTGTGGCATCGGGGTATTGGCCCTTGTTCCGGTTTGATCCCACCATGCGCAAAAGTGGGCTTAATCCGTTCCGGCTTGATTCAACCCGCCCACGTATTTCATTGGAAGACTATGCGTATCGGGAACTGCGTTACAAAACGCTCACTCGTACACATCCAGAAAGTGCTGCGCACTTGTTGCATCAGGCACAGGCGGCAGCCGATGAACGCTACCGGATTTACGAAGATATGGCTGCCCGTGATGGCAGCCGCTTCCTCCCCCATTGGGAAGATGTGAACTGAGGCGATACGGGAGCATTATGGCAATGGATATGCGCACAAACTATCTTGGGCTGGAATTGGCTCACCCCGTCGTGGCTTCGGCGTCACCTTTAACGGCAGATCTGGAAGGTATTTTGCGTGTGGTAGATGCCGGTGCCTCTGCCATTGTGATGGCTTCTGTGTTTGAAGAAGATATTCAGGCGCAGGAACTGGCAGAAGCAGCTTTGTGGGAGACGGGAGAAAATTCTCACCCAGAAGCTGCGGGGTATTTCCCCGTCATGCATCATGCCTCTCCGCTGGATGGAAGGTTGGCAGTGTTGCGGAGTGCATCAGAAAGGGCGGGTGTGCCTATTATCGCCAGCCTGAATGGCTGCACACCCGCAGGCTGGCTGCGTTTTGCCAAGGATATGGAGCAGGCGGGCGCGGCTGCTATAGAACTCAACTTCTGGCATGTGCCAACCAACCCAGATGAAACAGGCGCGCAGGTTGAGGAGCGCTGCATACAGGTGCTGCGTGATGTTCGCGCACAAGTTAAGGTGCCGGTAAGCGTTAAGCTTTCTCCCTTTTTCAGCTCACCGGGCAATATGGTGAAACGGTTATCGGAAAACGGGGCAGGCGGTATTGTTCTGTTCAACAATTTTTACGAGCCCGGCTTGCGTTCTTTAACAGAGAGCGCAGAAGTGGATTTTGTTCTCAGTTCTGCTTACGAATTGCGGCTACCGCTTATGTGGGCAGCGCTGCTTTCAGAACATTGTCAGGCTGATCTGGCAATTTCTGGCGGTGTCCATTCCGGCATGGATGTTGCTAAATGCCTATTGGCTGGAGCGGATGTAGCCATGGTGGCATCAGTGCTGTTGCAGAAAGGGCCGAATTATATTTCAACCCTTCTGAATGAACTGCGTGAATGGATGTCTATGCAGAATTTGGGGGCTGTAAAGGAATTTAAGGGCCGTATGGCAGCCAGAGGTACAGCGGCCCAAGCAGAAGATTTTTTGCGCACGCAGTATAGGCATATCTTATCTGCGCATCTCACTGACATTGCCGGATAATCGTAAAGATGAATGATATAAACAATATCCTTTCTAGCAAGGCACAGATTTCACAATATACGCATGATACTGCGGAAATGCCGGGAAGTTCAGTGTCAACCAGCCATCAGGCGTTTGAACAATTGGTCTCACGCGCTGTTCAATTGCCGGGGCAGGTGCCTGTGGGTATTGTCTGGCCGTGTGAACAACATGCCCTTGAAGGTGCAATGGATGCTGCACAACGGAACATTATTGAGCCTGTTTTGATAGGCGATAAGGGCACAATTACATCTGTGGCGCAGGCAAGTGGCATTGCATTGGATAAAGCTGTTTTTATTGATGCCGCAACGCCAGCAGAATCTGCCCAGAAAGCAACGGCCTTGGTAAGGGAAGGGCGCATAAAAGCGTTAATGAAAGGCAGCCTGCATACAGATATTTTTATGCATGCCATTGTTGAGGCTGATAGTGGTTTACGCACCAACAGGCGTATTAGCCATGTTTTTGTATTGGCTGTACCCGGTTATGAGAGTTTGGTATTTGTAACTGATGCAGCTATCAATATTTTCCCAGACTTGGATGTCAAACGCGATATTGTTCAAAACGCGATAGACCTACATAACGGGTTGGGTTTGGGTGTCCCGCGTGTTGCTATTCTTTCTGCTGTAGAAACGGTTAATTCCAAAATGCCGGGAACGGTTGATGCCGCATGTTTGTGCAAGATGGCTGAACGTGGGCAGATACAAGGGGGTGTTCTGGATGGCCCTTTGGCTATGGATAATGCCGTAAGTGTTGAAGCGGCAAAAATAAAGAACATCGTTTCCCCCGTGGCGGGGCGTGCGCAAATTCTGGTAGCTCCAGATCTGGAAGCCGGCAATATGCTGGCAAAGAATATGATTTTCATGTCTGGCGCAGATTCCGCAGGCATTGTTCTGGGGGCATCTGTTCCCGTATTACTTACCAGTCGAGCAAACAGTGTGCAGGCGCGTCTGGCTTCTATAGCTATTGGGGCGCTTTATGCTCATCATCTTGCCGGTGGGCAGGGCTGAAAAACAGCCGCATAACAAGGAAGAGTATCCGTGCAGGATGTAGTAGTTGTTTTTAATAGCGGATCTTCAAGCCTGAAGCTGACGATTTACGCTTTCTCGGGCAAGGTCGATCCGCAGGTTCTGCTGCATGGAGAAATTGAGGAGTTCCCAGATCACTCTCAGTTTACGGCCAAAGATGCGGAAGGAAAGATTCTCGCGCAGGAAAAATGGCCGGAAACGGGGCTGCATATTTACAGTCATCTTTTCCAGTGGTTTGAGCAGTATTCCGGCCAAGGGCGTGTACTTGCTGTAGGGCACCGGATTGTGCATGGTGGGGCAGAATTTCTGCAGCCGGTTAAAATTACGCTGGAGACGCTCAAGCAACTGGACAAACTTACACCGTTTGATCCGTTGCATCAGGCGGCTACGTTGGCTCCTGCAAAAGCTATTTTTGAAAAGCGACCTGATATTTTGCAGATCGCCTGTTTTGATACCACTTTTCATCAAACTATCCCGGAAATGGCGCGGTTACTGCCTCTTCCACGCCGTTATGCAGATCATGGCATACGCCGTTACGGGTTTCATGGTATTTCATACAGTTATATTGCAGGCCGCTTGGCAGAGGTTGATCCTGCACTAGCGCAAGGGCGTACTATTATTGCGCATCTGGGAAGCGGCGCCAGCTTGTGTGCACTGCAGCATGGTAAAAGCGTGGAAACAACCATGGGGTTTTCCGCCCTTGATGGGCTGATGATGGGCACACGCTGCGGCGCAATAGATCCGGGTGCTCTGCTTTACATGGTGCAGTCTGAAAAAGCAGATTGGAAAACGCTGGTCACCACGCTCTATCATCAATCGGGATTGTTAGGTGTTTCGGGTGTAGCGTCCGATATGCGTATTTTGCGCGCAACATTGGCGCAAAGTCAGGATGCCGTGCAGCGTAAGAATATTTCAGAAGCGCTTGGGATGTTTGTTTACAGGATTGTGCAGGAAATTGGTGCATTAACCGCCGTTATGGGTGGTTTGGACGGGATTGTGTTTACTGCAGGTATTGGGGAGCATGATCAAAATCTGCGTGCAGATGTCTGTCAGGCTCTAGCATGGATGGGTGTGCAGATTGATGAAATCGCTAATGCAGCCCATGCGCCGATTATCAGCAAAGTAGGTAGTAAAATAAAAATCCGTGTCATACCTACAAATGAAGAACTGCAAATCTATCGTAGTGTTCTTCCTTTTCTTGATTCAGGAAAATAAAATTAAATATATTCCTGAGTCGAGAAAATAATTTTCGTAGAAGTTTCGATAATATTTCTGCATTCTATTTCCTGATAAAGGATTGGGAAAGGTATTTGTATGCCCCGTTGGGTATGGTTGGCCGGAAGTGTTCTGGCTGTTTCCGCTGTGGCCGCTGGCGTGCTGGTTGCTGGCCTTCCACACTATAATCTGGCGCATATTGCCTCAGATAAACTCAGTGCATCACTCGGTCGCAAAACCCAGATTGAGGCATTGCATGTGCGTTTGGGAAGGTGGGTTACGGTAGATATGGATAATCTGCATCTGGCCAACATTCCCCAAGGCAGCCGTGCAGATATGATCACCTTGAAGCATCTGCACGCTCAAATCCTGCTCAGTTCCTTGTTTAATGGGCAGATGCAGGCGCGAGACGTAAAAATTGACGGATTTTCAGGCCTGTTCGAGCGTACGCCTGAACGTGAACCGAACTGGCGCTTTGGCAAAAAGGCATCTTCTGCGCCATCCAAGCCAACAGAGACTAGCGGCAAAATATGGTTTCCGGGGCTGCGTGATGCAGCCATTACAGATAGTGAGGTTATCTATCGCTCAGCGCATGGGCATAGCTATGTAACGGGCCTTAAGGCAGTTGCTCTGCATTCAGTAAGCGATAGCACACCATTACTGATGGACGTGAACGGTGCGTATAATGGCACGCCCGTAACATTGCAGGCCAACATGCAGCCAATAGATGTTTTGCGCCAAGCGGGTAAGCCTTACGGAACAGATATTCATGCGGCCTCAGGTGATTTATCGCTTCACCTGAATGGCACCATGACAGACCTTTTTGATTTTGATGGTATTGATGCAAAGCTAGATTTACAAACAGCAACATCTCGCCCAATCATGGCTTTTGCAGGTGAGGCTGATAGCAAGATTACACAACCAGTTACGCTATCGGGGCACTTCACGCATAAAGGGGATATGTGGCATCTTGATCATACAACCGGTTCGCTCAAGGAAAGCCCGATCCGCAGTGCAGATGTAACGTTTACAGAAGGTGCTACAGGGCAGCCTGATAAAGTTGCAGGCTCCATGGCGTTTTCTCGCTTAAACCTGAATGCTCTTTTGGGCAGCTCTTCCGAAAAAACAAAAACATCCACGAACAGTATTGACGTGCCGCTACAGGTGCCTTTGAAGCCTGATCCGCTTATCAATGTGACACTTGCTGCAGATACGGTGCTGTATAATGCGCTTGTTTTTAATCAGGCCCAGATCAGTTTAAGCCAAATGCCTGGCCGAATTGATGTGAGTTCCATGAAGATGAATTGGCTTGGGGCCAGTATTCAGGCTTCGGGGCATTTATTGGCTGGTCAGAAAGGCACGCGTGTGCAGGCTACAGTGAATGTAGATAACGGAGATATTGACCAGTTCCGTAAGCAAGCAGGGTTTTCTCCTTTTCCGGTAGGAGGAAAGCTGAATATTCGCGTACTGACGCATGCAGATAATATCCAGACTTTGAATGAAGCCTCGCGCCTAGCCAATGTCACGGCTGCCGTGGGCATGAATACAGGCACCATTTCCCGCGAAGTGATGGATATTGCCACAACAGATGTTGGGGCACTCTTTCGCCAGAGTAAAGGTAAGGCGAGTGTATCGTGCTTGTTGGGAGCGTTGGAAATGCACCAAGGCAAAGGTGTTGTGCAGCCATTACGCATAAAATCGGATGCAGGAAGTATTGTGGGAAAAGCTGAGTTTGACTTGAACAAAAAAGCATTTGAACTGGTTTTTGCCAGCAATGGCGCCAAAGGTATGTTGGCTATGGAAATTCCCGTTATGGTAAGCGGCTCCTTTAGCAGCCCACATGTAGGGTTGGCTAAATGGTCTGGCCGTGGGCGAGAGCTTTTGAAAGAAGCAGATATGGCGGCACTTTTACCTCCTGAATTAAAAAGCTTTACGGCGGGCTCGGCTTGTAGCCGTGGGATGAGCGTAAAATAATGATACCAGAGACATCTGCTTCTGAACAAAAGCCGGAATTGACGACAGGAACCAGACCTGTGCTGGTGGCTCTGTTTGCCTGCACCCTTGTGCTGGGCGCAGTGTGGATTTTAGAGCCTTTTATTCCCGCTCTTATTTGGGCTGGCACTATTGCCGTAACCATGTGGCCATTGCTCCTGCGGTTGCAGGCGTGGTTACATGGCAGCCGAAAAATGGCTATTTCCTGCACACTTTTGGTCGCTCTGGCCTTGTTTGTGCTGCCATTCTGGATGGCCGTTTCTACGGTGGTAAAGCATGCTGATGCATTTGGCCGCATTATCCCTTACATCAAATCTTTAAAGTTACCTGATCTGCCGGAAAAACTGCTTCATCTGCCTCTGGTAGGCGAGTATTTGGGCAAATGGTGGCAGCATCTGCAAAACATGAAGCCAATGGATATTGTGCAGCAGGCTGTGCCACAACCAGATCAGATCATGCATTATCTGATGTCTTATGCAGGCAGTATTGGTATGCTTGCAGTACAGTTTTTGCTAACTTTAATTATACTTGCAGCGTTTCTGGCAAAGGCTGAATATCTCATCACTACCTCAGAAAAATTGGTAGGCACGTTATCAGGCAAGCGCGGGCAGGAAATGCTGGAATTGGCTGTGCGTACTATTCGGGGGGTAGCGCTAGGGGTTACCCTTACCGCTATTGTTGAAAGCCTGGTGGGCGGTGGCGGTATGTATCTTACAGGTGTGCCGTGGGCCAGTATTCTTACAGCCGTTACTTTTATGGCATGTTTGTTGCAAGCCGGACCAGGAATTACACTTTTCCCGGCTGTGATCTGGGTTTACTTTGATAAAGGAATGGTGTCAGCAATTGTTCTACTTGCCATAACTTTTTTAACCATTTTTCTAGATAACATGTTGCGGCCTTATCTGATCCGCAAACAGGCAGATGTGCCATTGGTCCTTATTATGATGGGGGTTATTGGTGGGTTGGCTGCCTTGGGTTTGGCCGGTATTTTTGTTGGACCGATGATCCTTTCCATTACCTATACATTGATTAAGCAATGGATGGAAAGTAATCAGGAAGCCTGATTTTACACTGATATAACAAAATAATACCCCCCTCAATATCTTGTATTTATATCAAGATATTGAGGGTATTCTGTAATTACTTATTGGGCTTGGTGGTGAACACACAGGCAGCCAGAATAATCATGACAACCTGCAAGATACCGCTCTGCACCGCATCTTTTTTATCCTGATGCTGAACAGCCTTGCGGCTGCGCACACCGGCAATTCCGTGGCTGGCAATAAGGCTAAGGCCTAACCAAGGGCGATATGTTTTGCCCCATCCGTCTTTACGCAGGAGGCAGAAGCCGAGAATACCAACCAGACCTGCAGAACCCATTGTGGCTAAATGAACAGATTTTTCTTGGCCATCCAGTTCCTTGTGTTTGCTGCATGCGGCCATAGCTGTCCACGCTGCACTCAGGCCTATGGCGGTAGCTTTTAGTGTAGGGAATATACATTTTTTAATGAGGCTCATGGGTAATGCGTCCTTCGGTATAATCTTGATTCCGTTAAGATTTGGGACTTTGATACGGCCTTTGCAAGCTTATCAAAGATACCCTGCCATGGCCTGAGAACAGGGCAGGCCAAAAGCACCCAGAAGATTGTAGGGTTGTATTTATGCATGGCCAGGCAACGTGTAAGTGCAAAAATTTATGTTGATAATGATTCTTAATAATGTATGTGTGCAGCAAGCTCTGCTTTTTAACTTGTATGAAAGATGACGTGGCTTTTCCGCATGAGGTTCATGACTTTATATAAACGCATGTGCGGGAAGAGCATGGCCAAATCTTTTCTGTCTAAACGCAATGCGGGTGGTAAGTATGTTTCCTGAATACATGATGTGGGTTGCAACAGGAGCAACTCTTTCGGGGTGCTGCATGCTTTATGCCACGTCTCGTAATCAATACATATTTGCAGCACCTGTTCGCCACAAAGGCGTGTTCAGAACAGTAGGGTGGGGGGAGTTGGCGCTTTCTTTTTGCTGTCTCTGGCAGATCAAAAGCGCAACGGCTGCACTGTTTATGCAAATACTGTTGATGATGCTTGTATGGCTTCTCTTCCCCATTGCTGTTGCTGTGTTAAGGCAACGCTAAGCATTATGCGTAAATATACTTATACAAGCCAGAACTGGTTTGCCAAAGTAACAGCCGCAGTTGTGCCAGGTAATATTCTTACCTTCGGCCTTGTTGGTGTTGTTGGCATTCTCTCCCATGCAGATAGTGATCCACGAACAGCATCTGCTCAGTTTTTAACGTGGCTCACGGTTTTGCTGTGGTGCATTGTTTTACCAACCTGCTTTTTGTTTTCTAATGGCAAGCGGGCTTGGAATTACCTGTCTGTTTCTGCCTTATGTGTTTGGGGCCTGTTTTTTGTTTTAAAGGCTCTACAGGCATGAAAATACGTACAGATATTGTGCAGATGTATCGGGATATCCATAGTTGGGTGGGTATTCTGGCGGGGCTGTTTCTTTTTGTAGCGTTTTACGCTGGAGGTATCAGCGTTTTTGAAGTGCCTCTTCAAAACTGGCTCACCAAACCGGCTGCTTTGCCTGCACCCGTAAGCGTGCAGCAAATGCCTGATCTGATGCAAAAAGCATTCGCAGCTTACCCAGAGGCACAGCAAGAATACACGGTTGTGCTCTCTCCCACGGTTTCTTTGCCCGCCAGGCTGATGTGGCCCGTACAGGCTGGGCAAAGGCATGCCGGGCCAGTGGATATGATAGCTGCTTCACTAGATGCAAAGGGGCATCTGGTTACGGTGAAGCACAAACCATCTGAAGTGGCGCATTTCATAGATGAACTGCACGAAAATGTAGGGCTGCCAGTTTTTATGCCTTACAGTAGATGGTTCATGGGTATTATTGCGCTGTTATATGCCATTGCGCTGGTGTCTGGGGTGATTGTGTTTTTGCCTATGTTGGCAAAAAACCTATTTGCCTTGCGTCTTGTGAAAGAGGCGTGGAAGAAATGGCTTGATATTCATAACCTTCTGGGCGTTTTCAGTCTGCCTTTTCATGTGGTTATTGCTCTTTCATCTGTACTTTTTGCGTATCATGGCGTGATACATAATGTGCAAACCATGATGTTTTCAGCCCCGGCGGCCATTCATAATCACCATTCCCATGCAGAGAAGGTAGACCATCAGCCCGTTGCGCAGAGTTTCCCTCCCACTCTTGCGCCAGAAGAAATTGTGCGCGCTTTGCAAAAGCAGGCTCCCGGCTTTGTGCCAGATGTTTTGAACTATGCAGCAGCAGACAAAGCAAAACAGACTTTATACGTTATCGGGCATGATGAGCATTATATGATGCGTGGCCCGGCTGGTGGCCTTGCCCAGCTTGACCCAGCTTCTGGCAAAATACTTTCTACGGAGTATATGCCTGGCCTCCAATCTGCGCCGTTCAGTATTTTAACCACCTTTTTCGCACTACATTTTGGAAGTTTTGGTGGAAATGCAGTAAAATTTGGATATTTAATACTGGGCTTGGTTGGGGCATTTCTTTTCTATTCTGGTAACAGGTTGTGGCTGATATCGCGCTATAGAAAAGAGCAGAAAAACGGGGCAACAGAACCTGGTAAGGGCACCAAATTTCTTACGCGTTTAACATATGGTAGTATTTTTGGCTGTGTTTCCGGTATTTCTGTTCTTATTAGCACAGCGCTTCTCACGCCTTATTTGGGAAGCTATTTAAGCGTCAGCCTTCTTTATTACGCCGTTTTTTGTATCTGCCTTGGGGTGTCTTTTGTGGTGCCAGATACAATGCGCGTACGCGTGCTAGGAATGTGCGCTGTAATGACAACTCTTGCCATTCCATTGATATACGCTTGTAAATCTCTGATATCTTAGGCTTGTTTACCTGCCGGCATATATAAAGGTTTCATATTATATATGCCGACAGTACGTTTTGTATTTGGGGCTGTAACGCAGAATACTGTGGTTTAACGTGGCGGCAGAAGGCGGAAGAGTGGCCCAGTTAATACGGTGGAAACAACTGCCAGCACCATCAAAGAGGCAAAGGCAAAGTCGGAGAGCATGCCTTGCTCATGCAAGATAGTGGCGGCAACAATTTCCATTAGTCCCTTGCATTGCAGAAGCGCTCCAATACCCAAGGCTTGTCTGGGCTTCAGCCCCGGTGCGGGCGGAAACACATAAACCGCGCCAATCTTGCTCAGGATAGAAATGCCCACCAAAGCAAAAGAGGCTATGATGGAAGGCCAGGTCAGGGCATCTCCATTTATGCGTAGCCCGCTGTGGCCGAAGAACATTGGTGCCAGCCAGATAAGGGCAAACGTTCCAACCTGCTCTATAGGTAGGCGTCTAACCCAACTTGGCGGCATAATTGCACCGGCAAAGTATGCGCCTATCAGTTCATGCAATCCAAGCTGCATGCTGGCCCATGATCCGGCAGCCAGATAAATGGGAACCGTTACCCAGATAACCCATGCAGGAGGGTGACGAAAATGGCGAGAAGCCCAGTTACCAGCCGCAGCTAGCCCAACCAGTAAGGCAATGGCCAGAAATTCCAGCCCTGTCCAACCATGGAGAGCCGCTGTGCCTCTATGCGCAAACTGTAAAACAGCAAGGCCAACCCACAAGGCCGCATCATCTACTACAGCAAGCTTAAGTGCCAATTGCCCTAACGGACGTTGGGCAGCATCAAGTTCTCTTACCACCCCAATCAGAACCGGAAGTGCGCTTACGGAAATGCACAAACCGATGGAAGCTGCGGCAATAAGAGGTGAGGCCAGGGGGGCTTGCCATCCATGCAAGGGCAGAAAGCAGGTATATGCCAAAAAGGATCCCACCAGAAAGGGAATACCTAAGGCAACACCAGCACCACCTAACAGACGGCCCAGAGAGGGGGAGGCTATGGCATGGGCAGATGTGTCACCCTCTGGGTGCTGCCACATTTCCAAGCCGGCGGTAAATGCCAGAACTAATACAGCAACCCACCCGATGGTATCACCATAAGATGAGGGAATGCCCAGTTCCTGAATAGGGGCATGCCATACTGCCAGCAGAATGCCAATAAGAATAGGTAATACAACAATGGGCAGGGCTTTATGCAGAAGGCGCCACAGCACCCAAGGAAGGAAAACAAAAATTGTGGCATCCGTGAAAAGCGATGTCATTGCTGTGTCGTTCCGTCCCTTGTTGTTGAAGACTGATCCTTTGTAATCGAAAACCATGATGGTATGCAAATTTCGCATATCAGAATGAAACGATATGTTGCGTGTGCACAGGTTTGGGGTGAATTACAACGGCACGCGTATAAGAAACATATCTAAAGTATATTATAAATATAGATAATTTATAATATGTAGAAAACATATTAATATTTCATTTTCACTTTGTTCTTAAGAAATGTTGAATTTTTAAGGGATTTGCAAACATCTGGCCGCATGATGTGTGCAAAAGTTTTTAACCAACGCAAATGGATGGGTAAAAGTTGCTGGTAGATTGAACGCTTAGGTTCAGGATTTTAGACCATAAAAAGGAACTGCGGATTTTCTGCAAAGCGAATTGCGTAGAAAACCGTGTTTATTTTGTGGCTGGAGGATTGCCATTTTGCGCACGGTATATTATTTCTAATTCGAAACGTACGTATTGGTCTTGCAACTGCGGTGAAGGCATCATGCAGCTTAATACTTTAACTGTGTTTGGCGGGTGGTAAGTGCAGATCAATACGTTTCGTGTTCGTCACTATTTCTGATGCGCAAGAGAAGTGATACATGCGACAG
Source organism: Acetobacter pasteurianus (assembly GCF_009914215.2). Taxonomy (NCBI): domain Bacteria; kingdom Pseudomonadati; phylum Pseudomonadota; class Alphaproteobacteria; order Acetobacterales; family Acetobacteraceae; genus Acetobacter; species Acetobacter pasteurianus. The sequence goes on from NZ_CP039846.2 coordinate 2,477,802, forward strand.
ACCCTGACCGATCGAAGTGCCTTCAAATTTGTATTGCTATCATGTTGCGCTGCATTTTTGTGTGAAACAGGTACGCCAACAGCCCACGCCCAGACATCTGCACCTGCCCAGGTTCAGGTGGGAGACATAGCCAAAACCCTCAAGCCCGAAGAGGCAGAAAAGGGTGCAGGCACACCAACAGATGGGGAAGAACCGCCTGCCACCTCTCTTTCTGAAGAAGAAGAGGCCATGAAGCCCAAGGCGGGCAATCTGTTCCATGTCAAACCCGGCCATACCCCCACATACTGGGAAGGGCTGGAAGGGCATGTTTCCATTGAAGCGGGGATTTCAGGCAACCCCTGGACACGCTCTGGCCGCAACTTTGCACAGTATTATTCAGATCGCGCCAATACAGTTACGCTGAACCAGATCATTGGCTCTCTGTCCCATCCGGTCACATCGGTGGGCAGTGGGTATGGCATCGGCTTTGTGCTCGAAGCCATGTATGGTTCCGATGCGCGGTTTGATCCCACAATCGGCATGGGTTCTGGCTCCTTGCACGGTCTATATCAGTGGGCGCCCACACAGGCGCATCTGGATGTGCATCTGCCGTGGATCTTCAAGCGCGGCATTGATGTGCAGATCGGCCAGATGTACGGCATTATGGGGGCGGAAGGCACACCTGCTCTGGCGCGCCCATTCTACACCTACAACTACGCATCCGATTATATCGTGCCGTTCCAGACGGTGGGTATTCTGGCCACCATGCATCTGACCCGCCACATGGACTGGATTTTGGGGGTGGATGCAGGCAACTCCACAACCTTTGGCGCCTCGGGCAACAACAACAAGCCCAAGGGCTATTTTGGTCTGGCGTGGAACAAGCTGATGGATGGCAAGCTGGATGTGCATGCCATCGGGCATTTTGGGCCGCAGGGCAACAATGGCCGCACCATTGTCTCCCCCACAGGGTGGGTGAGTGCGGGCATTGGCAAGCAGGCCAACAGCCTCATGCAGTATAATGCGGATGTCATGGCTACGTATCATATCAATGACAAGATGACCGTTTCCGTGGATGGCACCTATCTGCACGATGATTCCCTGCGCGATGATGCCTATGGTGTGACAACCTACTTTTCCTACGATATCCACCCCTGGCTGACATTCAATGCGCGTGGCGAAATTTTCCGTGACAACACGGGTGGGGTGATTACGGAATATTCCAGCTTCAACTCGCTCACGCAGGCACTCAGCAACCAGCCATTCCCCTATTACAACGCGTTGCCGACAACCTATGGGGAACTGACGGTGGGTGTCTCCTACCGGCCAGAGTTCGTGAACAAAAGGCTGTCTCTGGGTGGCTTTACCATCCGGCCTGAAATCCGGCTGGATAAATCCCTTAACGGCACGCACCCATTCAACCAGGCTGGAACCGTGCAGAACCCAACCGTCAATAACGGAACAAATAACATGCTCTGGTTCAGTTGTGATGCAACCTGGTCTTTCTAAAGTATTCTTGAAAACATAGAGGTGATAAGAATACGGGAGATATAAAAAACATAATCTCCCGTTTTTCTGATCTTCTATTTTGGAATGTATAAGAATGCTGCATCTGCCTGAATATGTCGGGCTATGCTATTTTGAACACTCACAGAACAGCTGTCTCACCAACTGTCTCACGCATGAGACAGTTGGTAACATTTTCTACAAACTCGCGTGAAAAACAGGACAAAAGTGTGACGATATTGCGTCCTTTTGTGTTGTGCAGGGCCATTGGTCGCTGCGGGGGTATGGTGCCTTAAAATCATGCTGTCGTAACGGCTCGTGAAACTGTAGAAAGAGCACGAGTATGCGAGAGAGTCAGGCGAGGTTATTCTCGCTCATAACCTCTATTCTGCTGGCCATTGTGGGGCTTTTCCTCTTCTTTGGCGGCGCGGAACTTCTGTTTCTTGGTGGTTCCTGGTTTTATATTATTGCTGGCGGTGTCATGCTGGGGGCCGCTCTTAGCGGTTTTCGCAAGCCTGCTCTGGCTATGCGGCTGTATGCAGCTTTGCTGCTTGTGGCCACTATCTGGTCTTTATGCGAAGTCGGGCTGAATATCTGGGGCCTGGAAGTCCGCCTGTTTACGCTTATCGGGCTTGGTGTTTGGCTGCTGCTGCCGGGTGTCTGGCGTTCGGGCAATAGCTGGCTGACTGATAAGCGCGAAGTTCTCGGTTCCTTGGTGGTTTCCTGCCTTGTTGTCGTGGCAAGCTGCTTTAGCTCTTATTCCATTGACGGCACCGTACCGGCAGACCGTATGACTGCAAGCGGTCAGTCTGATGAGACATCAGCAGGTGTGCCAGATGGGGATTGGACAGCCTATGGCCGCACCGTTGGTGGAGACCGCTACACCCCATTGGGGCAGATTACAGCGTCCAATATCTCGCATCTGAAGCGTGCATGGGTTACCCGTACAGGGGATGTGCAGCAGCAGGGCGAAGGCACTGTGGCTGGGCCAGACCAAGGGCATGAGTTCAACCTGGAACTTACGCCCATTAAGGTTGGTGATACACTTTACATGTGCACACCCCATAGCTGGGTGATGGCGCTGGATGCAGCCACAGGTAAAGTAAAGTGGAAGTTTGATCCGCACCCCGCAACGGCAGATTTGGACAAAAACGTCTATCTGGCTTGCCGTGGTGTGTCTTACTACCATATTCCCGATGAAATTCAGACAAGCTGCCGTAACCGCATTTACTCACCAGTTGCTGATGTGCGCATGGTGGCCGTGAATGCAGAAACCGGTAAACCCTGTGAAGATTTTGGTGATCACGGCTTTATTTCCCTGCGCCAGTATCTGGGCCATGTGCCGCACGGGTTCCATTTTGTAACCTCACCCCCAATGGTGGCCAAAAACCGTGTGATCACTGGTGGGTGGATTTTTGATAACCAAGCCAATTTCGAGCCCTCCGGTGCTATCCGTGCGTTTGATGCGACAACAGGTGAAATTGCCTGGGCGTGGGATGCAGGCCATCAGCCGGAAACATGGAAGCCAGGCCCGAATGATGAACTGACGCGTGATACCCCCAATGCCTGGGGTGTTTACACGGCAGACCTCAATCTTGGTCTTGTTTACATTCCTACAGGTAACTCTCCGCCAGATAACTGGGGTGGAAGCCGCCGTCCGTTTGACGATGCAACATCCTCTGCCACAATCGCTCTGGATATTGTAACGGGTGAACGCCGCTGGACCTACCAGACCGTGCATCACGATCTGTGGGATATGGATATTCCCTCCGGCCCATCTATGGTTGAATTGCCCGGCCCGAATGGTGAGCAAATTCCAGCGCTGGTGCAGAGCACCAAACGTGGTGAGTTCTTTGTTCTGGACCGCCGTACCGGCACACCTGTTCCGGGGTATCCGGTGGAAGAAAAGCCGGTTCCCACAGCAGGCCATGCGCCGGATGACCGCGTATCTCCTACGCAGCCTTATCCTGTTGGCATGCCTTCTCTCACACCAGCTAATCTTAAAGAGTCCGATATGTGGGGGGCAACGCTGCTGGATCAGATGATCTGCCGTATCCAGTATCGTCAGTCTGCTTACGAAGGGCAGTTCACACCACCGCATGTGGGCAAAACAACCATTGTTTATCCTGCATTCTACGGTGTTGTAGACTGGCAAGGTATTACCATTGACCCGCAGCGTAAGATCATGCTGGCCAATGCAAGCTACCTGCCTTTCCGTATCAAGCTGGAAAAACGTACGGGAATGGAGCAGGCCGGTACGCTGCCAAAATGGACTGGCAGTGGGGAAGAGCCCGCACCTAAAGGTGATGCCCTTTCTGTTTCTCCAGATTACGGCACACCCTATATTGCGCTCACCAACCCGTGGCTGAACCCACTACAGATCCCCTGTAAGGGGCCGGTCTGGGGCACGCTGACGGCAATCGATCTGGTTACCAAGAAGATTGTCTGGCAGCACCCTGTTGGCACAACGCGAGATACGGGGCCTTTCCGGACCCATAACAACCTGCCTTTGCCTACCGGTATGTATAATATTGGCGGCAACATTGTTACCAAAGGCGGCGTTGTGTTTATGGGTGCCACAGCAGATGACTATCTGCGGGCCTTTGATCTGGCGAGCGGCAAGGTGATCTGGCGTGATCGTCTGCCAGCAGGTGGGCAGGCTACACCAATGAGCTACGAAGCTGGTGGCAAACAGTACGTGCTGATTGCAGCCGGTGGTCACGGTGGCCTTGGCACCAGAAGCGGTGATTACATTATCGCTTACACACTTGATGGTGAGAAAGCTTCTCCCGCTCAGTAACGCGTTAACACATTGGGGTTCCAGTTTATCTGGAACCCCGCATCACGCGTTTATTTGATTGTTACTGCTACTTATCGGAATATTCATATGCGTTTGATAGAAGGCGGGGAGCGTCTGCTTTCCCTCGTGCGTTTCGTCATGCCTACTGTGATCGTGTGTCACGTAGTTCCTGCGCGAGCTGCGGATATCACGTTGGGTATTATTGGCCCTCATGAATATGACCTTCCTGTAGATTTCAAGCCGTTTAACGTGCTTGTGCAGTATGGCGATGGAAATGCCGCAGGCCATAGCTATGGCAGTGGTGGACAGCGCACGCCCACCGGTGGCAGCCACACGTGGTCGGGTATGACAAAATATGTGCATTTCCGTAGCTTTGAAGCCATCCCCCATGTTGGGTTTGCTTTTGAGCTGATCCAGACGGAAAGCTACAAACTGGCAGATGGCACAAATTATGGTGGGTTAGGGCCAACTATTGTTGGGCCAGCCGCATGGTTTAAGCCCAATAAGCATAGTACTTTTGGCATACAAACCTTTATGCAAACGCCATATGGTACAAGGGATGCAACATCCACCAATTATTGGTCAAATATATCCAGCTTAATATTTGACTATGAATGGAAGCACTTCAGTTTTGATGGTGATGCTGGCACGGTTGTGGGGTCTACAAAACACCAAAAAGACCAGCACAGTTATTCACCCGGCGTGGTATTTTATACCAATCTGCGTTTTAGCTGGAAAGCGACCAAGAAGTTTGAGCCATTTCTTGCGTTTGACTGGCAGAATGTAACAGGAACGCGGGATAATACACTGCGCCAGTATCTGGATAACTCCAACAGCCGTGAAATCGCTCTGGGGCCGGGACTTATGTACAATATTAACCAGCACTTTTCGCTAACAGCCCGTTACTCGCACTCTCTTGAAGGGCGCAATACACCAGAAACGAATGCCTATTACATAAAATTCGTTTACCTTTGGCAGTGAGTTTTATTGTTGAGTAACAAAAACTTTACTTGGTGAAGGCAGGTAAAAAATAAAATACACAATATACCTATGAGAGTTATGTTTTTTATGTATAAGAGGAAGGCAACGTTAGTAAAGTCTTTAATATGTCCTTGTCGGATATGGTAGAGCCCCTCGCGATGAATACACGGCCTTTTTCTCAGCGTATTGATTCCAAAGCAGAAAGTCCGGCAGAAACAGTCCAGAAATCCTGGATACGTTGCGAGACATCCTACCAGCTAGATCCTTCCCAAAAATGGAAGGCCGATGTGTTGTGTGGTGCAGAATTTCGGCATGTCAGTAGCCGGTCCGCATTGCTTTTGCGCCAAGCTTCGGAAGAAATGCAGCACCTTTTTGCTTTGGTGCAAGGTTTGGGCCTTATGGTGTTGCTGGCTGACCCAAATGCCATGATTCTGGCGCGTTGTGCGGATGAAACACACCTTTCTGTTTGTCGCCGCCTTAATTTGCGTGAAGGTGCTATCTGGAGCGAAGCCATTGCGGGCACAAATGGTATTGGCACTTGTGTAGAGGACAGATGCCCAATCTTTCTGGGGCGCGGCGCGCATTGGCGCTTCTGTTTTTCCTTGCTGATCAGTTACGCTGTGCCGATATTTGATGCGCAGGGGCGGGTAGCAGGGGCTCTAAACCTTGCATCCATGAATGGCAAAACAGAACAGCCCATAGACAAATTGCTTATGGAAACGCTTGCGCAATCTGGTCGGCGTATTGAAGAACAGCTTTTCCGTAACAGTTATGAGGGGCAAAAAATACTTACCTTGGGTTCTGTTAGAGGCTGCTCGGCACCTTTGGTTTCGATTAACGACCAAGGGGAAATTACGGGCGCAACGCATGCTGCGCGTGAATGGATGGGCTGGACAGATCAAACCATTGCCCAACATCCCAATTTGCTAACGGAACTGGAAGAAGGTTCGGAAATCAGTTTCCAAAAGGCAGAAGAAAACGTTATCCGCTCAGCTTTGGCTGTTTCTCAGGGGAACGTCACGCAGGCTGCTCGTGGTTTGGGAATTAGCCGTGCAACGCTTTACCGCAAGATGAAAAGTTTTGGTATTAACTAAAAGCCTTTACTGAAACGGGAAATACCGGAAAGTAACGTAAACTGTGTTGCCCGATGTTGCGGGGTCTACGCTATTGCCATGTCCATCATTCCCCTTAAAGGCGAACTTGCGCACAAAGGTATATTGCAAGCCTGCCATCATGCTTCCGTAACGGCCTTGCAAAAAGTGCCACCAGCCGCCAGCGGTAAAGGAGGCAAGGGTATGTGTTTGTGCGCTACACACTCCAAATTCTACATCGCACCCAGCCAGATCCAGATCGTTTACGCCGTACCCATATTGTTTGCCATCTGCGCCAATATAACGTTTGCGGCCAGCAGCTTCTACGCCTCCATATGTATAAAGCAGCACAGAAGAATTGGGGTGGCCCACCAAGCCAAGTGACCCCATAATTTCGGGAACAGGCGTTAACTGCCCACGGCCGTTGAATGTTGTATCTGGTATCTGGGTTGGCCCATAGCGCCCAATACCATCACCGGCCAGAACATCACCGGTAAGGTGTAGGCGGTTTGTGCCCAACGGAGCTGTCATACCCGCACCTACGCCACCGCCAAAATGCGTATGCTTTTTGGTGGTTGTTGCACCCGGTTCTACAGCAAGGGAGCGGAACCAGCGTGCAAGGCCAAACACTTCATAATGACCGAAGGATGTATCTGCTGCGGCCTTCAAAATCATGTCTGGAACAGGGTTGTAAGAATAATTTGTTGCTGCGTTCAGCAACATCCCCCCAGTATTGGCATAGTAAACACGGGCACCTTCTGCTTGCCCACGCGCAGCAGGAATGGTGCTGCCAGAACTGATGGTGGAAGAGAAGCCAACAGTGGCCTGAGGGTCCTCAATAGAAAGGCCCAGCCAGTATTTCTGGTTCCAGTCCTTGCCAATGCGAATTTGAGGTACGCGGGTAAAGACAATACCTGGCAACTGGTTGTTATCTGTAACAGCGGGCAATTCTTCCTGGCGGGGAATAATGCCTTTGGCGTAGTTTGTGGCCAAGCTCCATGCTTGCCCCATAAGAATATGCAAGCCCCAATCTTTTTGGGTGAACGTAAAGTAACCTTGCCGCAGGCGTGGCGTATAGCCGTTAATCTGCACACTGTTGGTTGTGCTGCCAGAGCCCGCAAAATCACTTTCAACATAAGCCTGCAAGCGGGAAGACTTGCTGGGGTTGGCTTCCATCAAGATAGACAGGCGGCTGAGCTGGGCGGAAAGCCGTTCTTCAGACAAGCCGTGGTTGGGGCTGTTGGCGTAAGGAAAATTGCCCCAGCCCGTTGCCGGGCCGCTGGTCATGTTGGAGCTACGCCAGATGTTGGACATATCTATAAAACCACCGAGTTTTACAGATATCCCACCAATACTGAAAATGGGCGGTAGCCTATCAACTTCTGTTTGCGTAATGGCCGTAGGACTGGAAGATGAGAGGTCGATTGAAGAATGGCTTTTTTCGTCTGCATCTGTGCTGGCCGCCACATCGGATCCAGAGGCTCCGGGTAGCCATTTAAAGCCTAGCCCACCTTTGGCTGTGCCTCCATGTGTGTCGGATGCTGTTTTGACGGGAGCTTCATCTGGTGAGAACCGAATGGAAGGATCTTCCCGGTCTGCTGGGTTTGCGTAAGCGGTGGCAAGTTTATTGCTGGTACGTGGGGTGGAAGGTGAGGTGGTGCCGTGGGCAACATTACGCGTAGGGGCAGAGGTGCCTGCATGCCGTTTGGCCTGACGGGATTCAATAGCTTCTACTTGAGCGGCCAATCGGCGCATTTCCGCCTTGATGGCTGCCAGTTCCTGCGCATCATCTGCCAGAGCGGGGGCAGAAAGCAGTATGGCGCAGGTAAGAACGCTCCCTGTCAGTAACAGTTTTCTCATATTTTCCACGGTATGTGCACGCTGAATGCTGTACCATTTCACGATGAAATTATTTGCATGATAATTTTTTATTGAATCATGCATTGAGCCAAGTCCATGAGGGCGCAAAACGTCACGCCCTTTTGAATGATATAAACAAAGCGTGTAGAATAAACGTTTGGCTATAGCAAGTCTATCAAGTAGCCAAATTCATAGCAGAAATGCATTCTGGTTTTTCTAATTCTTGCTGTAATAAAAGAATTTATAAAAATATAGATATAAGTAAATTTTGAAAAATCTATAAATATCTCATTAAAAATCATAGTCGTCTAAATGTGATGGTCGCAGTCTCATTTTTAGATGCCGAAGAGGTCTATGCTGCTCAAACCAGAAAGCTGGCGGAACGTAACTTGCCAGCAGGGAGGTATGTATCATGAGCGATAATCCGCAAATTCGTTTTTGTCCCGTAGGCATTCAGGCCACAGGTGTTCGGCAGGAACGGGATTCAATGGGAACTATAGATGTTCCGGCCGATAAATACTGGGGGGCGCAAACCCAGCGCAGTCTGGTGCATTTTTCCATTGGCACAGAGCGTATGCCTTTGCCCCTTTACCATGCTTACGGCATTGTTAAAAAAGCCGCGGCCTTGGTAAACGCAGCGGAAGGGCGTATGCCGCAATGGAAAGCCGATCTGATAGCCACGGTTGCAGATGAAGTTACGGCAGGCAAGCTGGATGCACATTTTCCGCTGTTTGTCTGGCAGACAGGGTCTGGCACCCAAACAAATATGAATGTGAATGAAGTTATTGCAAACCGTGCCATCCAGCTTGTAGGTGGCAAAATTGGCTCCAAAACGCCTGTGCACCCCAATGATGATGTGAATATGGGCCAATCCAGCAACGATTCATTTCCAACGGCCATGCATGTTGTCACGCTGCTGGAAATTGAAAATCGACTTTTGCCCAGCGTAGAAAAGCTTATAGAAGCCTTGCGCCAGAAAGCTGAGCAATGGATGGACGTTGTTAAAATTGGTCGTACCCATTTGCAGGATGCCGTGCCTTTAACAGTAGGGCAGGAATGGTCTGGCTGGGTGCAAATGCTTGAAGATGCGCTTTGCGGCCTGCGTAAAGATCGTAAAGCTCTGTTTGAACTTGCCGCAGGCGGCACTGCTGTGGGCACGGGGCTGAATGCACCGACAGGTTTTAGCAAGGCGATAGCCGCACGTATAGCAGAGCTCACAAAACAGCCTTTTGTTACGGCACCTAATAAATTTGCTGCGTTAAGTGGGTTGGATGCCATGGCCAGAACGTCTGCTGGTTTGCGTGGTTTGGCTGTGCCATTGCTAAAAATTGCCAACGATATGCGCTGGCTGGCCTCTGGTCCGCGCTGTGGGTTGGGTGAACTGCACCTGCCGGAAAATGAACCCGGATCTTCCATCATGCCCGGCAAGGTGAATCCAACCCAATGTGAAGCAATGGTGATGATTGCCACGCAGGTGCTGGGTAATGATAACACGATTGCTTTTGCCGCCAGTCAGGGACAGTTGGATCTGAATGTTATGCGGCCAGTCATATTGGCTAACTGTCTTGCCAGTATCCGTATTCTGGCAGATGGCTGTCATAACTTCCGCATTTTTTCTGTGGAAGGCACACAACTGAATGAAAAGCGGCTCAAGCAGAATGTGGGCGGGTCCGTTATGCTTGTTACGGCATTAGCTCCCGTAATTGGCTATGATAAAGCCGCAGAAATTGCGCACATCGCCATGGAGCATGATCTCTCCCTCAAGGATGCAGCCTTGAAATCTGGCTACGTGGATGCCGCTACTTTTGATAAAGTGGTGAACCCACTTGATATGGTGGGGGAAGGCGTTGCAGGCGCCTGAATGCTCAGGGTTTACAGTGTGGGGAGAGGTCTTCTCTCCCCTTACTTTACGGTAAAATCAAAAACCACCACATTGGCCAGAAATGGCGCGGCAAACTTTTTGAATGCATCATGTGCAGGGTCAAAACATCCGCTCGTATGCACAATAGGGCGGCCTACGTAGTAATTACGATCACCTTCTGAACGGAAGGTAACAAGATATCCGTAATCCAGCCCCAGATCAGCATTTTCACCACTATTTTGCGGCCCAGCTTCCAAGCTGGCAACAACGGGTGCGCCGTTCGGGCGGCGTGAGTGTGTTGCCAGTTCCAGAAAGCGTCGTGTTACTTCCTGTCTTTCTGCTGTAGTTGCCATGTGGCGGAACTGAAACATTACCATATGCCGCACAGTGCCTGGACGAAAATCTGGGGCAGTAAAGCGCTGTTCACCTATCTGCTTTACCAGCGCATGCGTGGCCTGTGCGGCGGTATCCTGCGGGATATCTTCCTTTGCATAAGCATACGTAAAGTAAATGCTGGGTCCTACACAAAGTAAACCAGCCATCAAGCTCAAGCGGATGAGAGGAGGGGGTGTTATGGTCATTTGTATTTCATAACACAGATTGCTGCTGCTTCACGTAATGCTGCGGCTTGCTGCCCGACAAAATATGGAAGCTCGTCCGGCTTTTTGACAAGCAGGGCGTGTGTTGCGTAACAGGGCGGCCGTGAAGAAAGATTTTGTATCCGCCGTAGCCAGAAAGGGAGGCAGATAGCGTGACACAGCGTTTTACGCCGCCAGAGGTTAAAGGGTGGTGTCCGGGCTTGTTTGCCCCCATGCAGGCCAAAGATGGTTGGCTGGTGCGGGTAAGACCAGCCTTTGGCCGGATAACTGCGGCGCAGGCCATTTTTCTGGCACAGATTGCAGAGCGTGAGGGCAATGGGCTGATCTGTCTTACCAACCGCGCCAGTCTGCAATTACGCGGGTTCTCTCACGCCAACGCTCTGCATTTTCCCGAACTGGCTGTTCTGGCTGGCTTGGGTATGGCCAACCCTGAATATGAAAAGCGTTTGGCATTATTGGTATCCCCTTTGGCGGGGTGTGATCCTTCCTGTGCCCCAGATACATTAGAATGCGCTACAGCTTTGCGTGCAGCTTTGTGTCATGCCAACAGTCTTTCTGCATTGCCGGATAAGTTCGGGTTTGCCGTAGATGGCGGAGGGCTGTTTACTGTTGGGCTGTTGAAGGCAGACATTACGCTACAGACCAATGGGGCGGGGTTATGGTCTGTTGTATGTGGCAATCAGAAAAGCAAGCCCGCATCTGTTCAGGTTGCTGTTGAATTGGCTGTAAAGCTGGCGCAGGCCTTTGTAACTCTGCCAAAAGGCAAACGACCTGTGCGTTATCCGCAAACGGGTCAAATGCTTTTCCAAGCTATCAATCAGCATGGTTGTCCGGCAGAAAATATGGGTATAGCGGCGCCAGACCCGGCTATGCTGGCCGGTAAAATAGGCCCTGCCTTATACGCACTCAATGCGCCCTTGGGCATTTTAACATCTGCCATGCTGCGGGGTTGTGCCAATCACGCACGAAACGGAGATGGCATTCTCCGGCTTACGCCGTGGCACAGTATTATTCTGCACGGCATGCCGTGCACGCCACATGTGGCGGATATGGTGGATACAGGCACCAATCCTATTTTGCGTGTTTCTGCCTGTATGGGAAATGCAGGGTGTGCGCAGGCAGAAGGTGCAACACAAGCTCTGGCAAAAAAATTGGCGCATAGTTTGGGGGCAGGGGAAAGCCTGCATGTTTCCGGGTGCAGTAAAGGCTGTGCGCACCCAGCAAAAGCAAGCTGGACAGTGGTTGCTGCCCAAAATGGCTACGGGCTTATCTGCAAGGGCACGGCATCGGGGCCTGTCATGCGATTTTTTCCAGATGACAGAGCAGTCGAAGACTATTTTATAGGCACCAAGCCACAGGAAAGGATAATGAATGGCCGCGTATGAGTATATCAAGGATGGAGCAGCTATTTATGAACGCTCCTTCGCGACCATTCGGGCAGAAGCGGATCTTTCTGCCTTTACGCCAGAAGAAGCGCAGGTTGTTGTGCGCATTATTCATGCCTGCGGCATGGTGGAGATGGCGCAATCTGTCAGCATGACGGCAGATTTTGTGGCGGCTGCCCGTACAGCCCTGAAAAAAGGCTGCAATATTTTGTGTGATTCCGAAATGGTGGCACACGGGGTTACGCGGGCGCGTTTGCCTGCTGATAATGCAGTTGTTTGCACATTGCGCGATAGCCGCACACCCGAACTGGCGCGCCAGATTGGCAACACCCGTTCAGCCGCCGCGTTGGATCTGTGGGGAGAAAAACTGGCAGGTGCAGTGGTTGCTATTGGCAATGCACCTACCGCGTTATTCCACCTGCTGGAAATGCTGGATGCAGGGGCACCGTATCCGGCAGCTATCATTGGGTTGCCTGTAGGTTTTGTGGGTGCCATGGAATCTAAGGAAGCTCTTTCCCTCCGTAAGGATGTACCGTGGCTTGTCGTGCGTGGCAGACCGGGAGGGAGTGCTATGGCTGCTGCTGCGGTGAATGCTCTGGCCTGTGAGCGTGAATAAATGACACGTGGCAGATTACAGGTTGTTGGTGTGGGGCCGGGTGATCCGGAACTCATGACCGTTCGGGCTGTCCGTCTGGTACAGGCAGCAAAGGTGGTAGCGTATTTCTGCCGTCATGACAGGCCGGGCCATGCGCGCACCATTGCACGTGCGCATATTGCCCCGGATGCTGAAGAATTGCGGTTGGAATATCCATTCACTACGGAAATTTCTGTTGCCAACCCTGCATATCATGGTGGCATGGGCCAGTTTTATGATGAATGCGCACACAAACTGGCCCAACGGTTAGATAAAGGGCAGGACGTTGTTCTGTTATGTGAGGGCGATCCCTTCCTTTATGGCTCGGCCATGTACCTTTTTGATCGGTTGAAGACTGGTTTTGAAACCGAAGTTGTGCCCGGTATTATGGCCATGAACGGATGCTGGACACAGGCGCACCTGCCCATAACGCATGGTGATGATGTGTTGTGCGTTCTTCCTGCCACCTTGCCAGAAGAAAAGCTGACCAACTGGCTGGAACAGGCAGATGCCGCAGTTATCATGAAAACGGGCCGTAACATGCCGCAGGTTAGGCGGGCGCTGGAAAAAGCGGGGCGTCTGGAAGATGCCGTATATGTTGAACGTGGCACGCAGGAAAATACCCGTATGTGTGCCTTGCAGGAGCAGGAAGATAGCGTGCCTTATTTCTCGCTGGTTCTGCTGCCGGGTCGGAAAGGTGTAAGATGAAGGGTAGCGTTACCATTGTAGGGTTGGGGCCAGGTAACAGCCTTCAGCGCACCCCGCAGGCAGATCAGGCATTGGCTAAAGCAACGGACCTGGTCGGATATGGGCCGTATGTAAACCGGGTAGAGGCCCCTGCGCATGTTGTTCGCCATGCTTCAGACAACAGGGTGGAGCTGGACCGCGCACGTCATGCTCTGGAAATGGCAGAGCAGGGGCGGCATGTAGCTGTTGTTTCTGGCGGAGATGCCGGTGTGTTTGGCATGGCCAGTGCTGTATTTGAGGCATTGGAGCAAGGGCCAGACACATGGCGCGCGCTAGATATCAGTGTTGTTCCCGGCCTGAGTGCGGTTCTGGCTGCGGCTGCGCGGTTGGGGGCCCCCTTGGGTGGGGATTTCTGTGTGATGTCCCTTTCGGATAATCTCAAGCCTTGGGATGTGGTGCTTGAACGTTTGCGCTTGGCAGCACAGGCGGGCTTTGTCATTGCGCTGTATAATCCACGGTCTCACGCTCGTCCGTGGCAGTTGGGTGAGGCATTGGAGCATTTGCGGAGTGTTTTGCCCCCCACCATTCCCGTTGCCTTTGCGCGCGCCATAGGGCGGCCGGATGAGGCAGTGCGGCTTTCTACTCTACAGGAAGCCAATGCCGAATGGGCCGATATGAGCACGTTGGTGCTGATAGGCTGCAAAGCCAGCCGTTTGGTGGAACGGCCCAATGGTGAACCGTGGTTCTATACTTTACGGCGGGTTGATGCTGCCTGATATGCCCGTAACCACGCCATGGCTTGTTGGGCAGATTCTACTGTAGGGATGTTAGGGCAAGCCGCTGGGCGATCAATCATCAGGACGGGAATACCTAACAGGCGTGCAGCCTCGAGTTTAGGATATGTTGCGCTGCCGCCAGAGTTTTTTGAAACCAGCAGTGTGATGCCGTAATCCTGCATCAGCCTGGCTTCACTCTGCACGTCAAAAGGACCGCGATCCAGCAGGATAGTCGCATATGGAGGTAAGGAAGCAGGATCTGGCGCATCAATGGAGCGGATGAGGTAATGATGCTGTGGCGCAGTTTTGAACGGCGCCAACTCCTTACGGCCTGTTGTTAAAAAAATACGCTGCGGGGTTGTTCCCCACTTTGGTGAGTTGGCTAATAGAGTGGCAGCGTCAGTTAGAGTGGGCGCATGAAACCATGTATCGCCCGGCATTTCCTGCCAGCCCGATCGTTCCAGACGCAACAAAGGCGTTTGTGTAACAGCACAGGCAGTGGCGGCGTGTTGGCTCATAGTGGCCGCAAAAGGGTGAGTGGCATCTATTACGGCGTTGATTTCATGTGTTTTCAGCCATGTGCTCAGCCCATCAAAGCCACCAAACCCGCCAATTCGCACGGATAGCGTAGGTAAATGCGGTTGTTTGGTTACTCCGGCAAGGGAAAGCGTGGCACTGATAAACGGTTCCTTTTCCAGATCACGGCATAAGGCAGAGGCTTCAGTAGTGCCCCCAAGAACAAGAATGCGAAAATTATTGGAAGACGAAGACATGAGCGCAAGCTTTACAGCATGAAAAACAAAGTGTTGTAAAAGCCAAGGCCGTTGCCGTGCAAGTGTGTGCCAAAAAAGGAATGGATGAATGACCGAGCAACCCCAGCATGAGCCACAAACGCCGTGGTTAACCCTGATTGGGATTGGGGAAGATGGTGTGGAAGGTCTTTCTGCTGTTGCATGTGCCATTCTTGCGCAGGCAGATTTCGTTGTGGGCGGTGCGCGGCATCTGGAGTTGGCAGCTCCATTGGTGCAGGGAAAAACACTTGCATGGCCCACACCCTTTGAACGCGGAATAGATGCCATTCTTGCCCAGAAGGGCGTACCCACCGTGGTTCTGGCATCTGGTAACCCATTTTTTTTTGGCGTGGGGAGCACATTGGCGCGTTCCATCTCTGCGCAGGAAATGCTGTGCTTGCCGGCGCCATCTTCTGTGGCTTTGGCATGTAGTCGGCTTGGATGGGCAGAGCAGGAATGCCGGGTAGTATCCTTCTGTGGCCGACCCATAGAGCAGCTTTACCCAGCATTGCAGCCATCTGGCCGGATTATTGTGCTGTCTGCCGATGAAAATACGCCGCATGTTTTGGCTAACTGGCTTGTGAGTAAAGGATTGGGGGAGACGCGCTGCCATGTTCTGGAACGGTTAGGTGGCCCACATGAAGCCATACACAGTTTTTATGCCCATGAAGGTGCGCCAGATAAGCTTCAGCGGCTTAATCTGATCGGGCTGGAGATAGATGCCCAAAGTGCGTCCCATACCTTGCCACTAACCAACGGGTTGCCAGATACGTGCTTCGAACATGATGGCCAGCTTACAAAGCGGGAAATTCGTGCGGTTACGCTGTCATCCCTCGCACCTCGAGCAGGCGAATTATTGTGGGATATTGGCGGAGGAGCTGGTTCCATCAGTATTGAATGGATGTTGGCATCTCCTGCCTGCCGCGCAGTGTGTATTGAAGCGCAGCCAGAACGGGTTGCGCGTATTGCACGTAATGCGGCGGCTCTTGGTGTGCCGGGGCTAAATGTAAGGCAGGCCCGAGCACCAGAAGGCATGGAAGATTTGCCAAAGCCCGATGCTATTTTTATTGGCGGAGGGGCAAGTCGCGCTGGTGTGTTGGAAACCGCATGGCAGGCTCTTAAACCCGGAGGGCGTATTGTGGTGAATGCCGTGGTGGCGGAAACAGAAGCACGCTTGCTGCGTGCCATGCAGGAATGGGGTGGCATGCTTACGCGTATCTCTGTATCCCGGTTAGAAAAAATAGGGTCTCTCCACGGTTTTCGTCCTGCCATGCCGGTAACACAGTGGGTCGCTCAGAAACCCGAGGCCTCATGATATTTCTTGGCTTGGGCTGGAACAGTAGGGCGAGCTTAGCGCAGGCTCAGGCATGTATTGCACAGGCCTTGGCGCAACAGTCTGGCAAAGAACTGTCTGCCCTTGCCGTTCCGGCCTTTCGGCATACGGAAAACCTGCCATTACAGGTGGCAGAATGGCTGGGGGCCGGAATTATCTGGGTAGAGCTTTCCGCCATGCGGCAGGTTAGTGCGCAATGCCAGACAGTATCAGCCCGTAGCATGCAACATACCGGAGTAGCTTCTGTATCTGAGGCTTGTGCATTGGTTGCGGCTGGCCCACAGGGCAAACTTATTGTACCGCGTTGCAGCATGAATGGTGTGACATGCGCCGTGGCAGAAGGAGACATTTGAATGACCGTGCATTTTATTGGGGCAGGCCCCGGAGCGGCTGATCTACTCACCATACGTGGGAGAGACATTTTGGCATCCTGCCCGGTCTGTTTATATGCGGGGTCTATTGTGCCGCCGGAAATGCTGCAGTTTTGTCCGCCAGATGCGCGCAAGGTTGATACAGCCCCCATGACATTAGACGAGATTGAAGCCGAATACGTAAAGGCTCATCAGCAGGGGCAGGATGTGGCGCGCCTGCATTCGGGTGATCTTTCTGTGTACAGCGCTGTGGCTGAGCAAATCCGCCGCTTGGAAAAACACGGTATTCCGTGGAGCATGACACCGGGGGTGCCTGCATTTGCGGCAGCGGCTTCCATACTGGGGCAGGAACTTACCATTCCGGGTGTTGCGCAAAGTGTGGTGCTTACGCGCGTAAATGGGCGTGCTTCTGCCATGCCAGAAAAAGAAACACTGGCCGCTTTTGGCGCTACAGGGGCTACACTTGCTATTCATCTGGCAGTGCATGCGCTGGATAGAATTGTAGAGGAACTGACCCCATTTTATGGGGCTGATTGCCCGGTTGCTATTGTGGCACGGGCAACATGGCCAGATCAGCTTGTACTGCGCGGAACGCTTGCCAATATTGCGGATAAGCTGAAAGAAAACCCCATTGAGCGCACAGCTCTTGTGATTGTTGGTCGTGTATTGGGAGATAAGGATTTTAGAGAAAGCGCTTTGTATAATCCTGATTATCGGCGGCGTTTTCGCGGGCAGGACTAAGCTTTCAGGCTTGCCCAACCAGATTGCCTGCACGGTCAAACACCAGCACATCAGCTTGTATGGGGGCTGGCTGTAGAACCTCCTTAACGGTTTGTAAGGCGGAGCGGGCAATCAGATCCCCTAACGGAAAACCCTGTTGGCTTGCGTGCAAAAAGGCTTCCGCCACTGTGGGGCTACGCGCAATTGTGTCGGCTAGATCGGGTTTTCCATTATGTGCCAGAACAAGCTCTGCTAGCTGGCGCATATCTGCCGGGCCCCGTTTGGAATGCAGGTCCATAAAACCTTGGCCAAGTTTGGTCATTTTGGCGATGCCGCCAGATATTGTAATGCGCGGAACGGGATGCTTGCGAAGGTATTTTAACAGGCCACCAGCAAAGTCCCCCATTTCAATAAGCGCGCTGTCTGGCAGGTTATAAAATTTCTGCACGCCCTTTTCGGAAACATTACCGGTGCTTCCTGCCAAGTGGGTAAGGCCTTCTGCACGCGCAACATCTACGCCCCGATGAATGCTCTCAATCCATGCAGAGCATGAAAAAGGCACCACAATGCCGGTTGTGCCCAGAATGGACAGACCGCCCAGAATGCCTAGCCGACTGTTTAATGTGCGTTCAGCCAGTTTTTCTCCATTTTCAACGCTGATACTTACCTCTGCATCTGGGCAGATCCCTGCGTTTGCTTGGGTTAAAGCCGCACGGATCATGGCGCGTGGGGTAGGGTTTATGGCGGGCTCCCCCACGGCTATGGGTAAGCCGGGGCGGGTGACTGTGCCTACGCCGGGACCAGCCTGAAACACAATTCCGCAACCAGTAGGCAAGGTTTTTACCGTTGCCCGAATAAGAGCCCCGTGCGTGATGTCCGGGTCATCCCCAGCATCTTTAATAACTTCCGCAAAAGGTGCATCTGGCGTGCCACCGGTACGGGCAATGGCAAATCCAACCTGTTGGCCAGCGGGAAGGGTAATGTTTACGCATGCTGGAGCTGAATGGCCGTTCAGCATCAGCCATGCAGCCTTTGCTGCGGCTGTTGCGCAGCTACCTGTTGTCCAGCCTCGCCGGAGGGGATGAGTGTTGGGTGCCATGCGGCATGATGTAATTCATCTGCGTGTTGCAGAACATAAAAAAAGCCCCATCCACTTCTGGATGGGGCCTTTGTCAGCTTTGCATATA
This sequence comes from Acetobacter pasteurianus, assembly GCF_009914215.2. Taxonomy (NCBI): domain Bacteria; kingdom Pseudomonadati; phylum Pseudomonadota; class Alphaproteobacteria; order Acetobacterales; family Acetobacteraceae; genus Acetobacter; species Acetobacter pasteurianus. Next base: position 2,496,363 of record NZ_CP039846.2, read on the forward strand.
AAGCAGAGCGGTGTCAGGATTGTTTGCTGAGGGAAAGTTCTTCAGCAATATCACCACGGGCAGCAGCTGCACGCTTCTGTTTTTCCCGTTCGGAGATCTTTTTCAGATAGCGGCGTGCTTCGGGTGAAATGGTCAGGCACATGGTCATCAGGGCAGAGGCGACATACAGACCAGAGAAGATCCAGATAATACCTTCAACACCGCGCCAGGATTCAAACCACGTTACAATGGCCGGGCCAACCCATGTGCTGGCACCAGCGCCCAAACCAAGAGCGGAAAGAGCGGCGGCTTTTTCCTTCGGGCAAATCTGGGGCACCAAACCGGACAGCGGCACAAAAGCAGCCAGAGATGCGCCATACAAAGCACCCACAATAGCGGCAATCATGAAGTTGCCGGGGAACATCTGCGGCACATAATAGAAGGCAGGTACCATAATGGCTGCGCCAATGCCGCCACCAAAAGCCACAACTTCACGATGACCGAATTTGTCTGCGGAAATGCCGGAAAACAGATTTACCAGAATATTGGACAGGAACACGATGGACAGCAGCTGCAGCCACTGAGAAAGCGTGAAGCCAATAACCTTGGTAAAGAAGGTTGGCATGATCACCAAGAACGCATACTCGGATGATGTGTTGATGGTGCGTACCACCATGGCCACAAACGTTTTGGGTTCGCGCCACAGAATACTGATGGAACTGAAGAAGATTTCCTTGGCCGGAGTGCCAGGTGCAGCCAGACGCTGAGATCCTGTGGGTTCACGCGTAAGCAGCAGAGCCAGCAGGCCGCCAAAGACAACCATACCCAGAGAAGACCAGAAAGTGGCCATTTCCCCAATAACAGGAATGGCAAAGCTGGCGAACAGAGAGCCCAGGGTAGGCAGACCACCAGAAAAGGCAAACCAGAACCAACCCGCAGCAGAACCAAGCTGGCGAGGTGGTGTGGCAGCGGCAATCCATACCAGGAAGCCGTAAGTGAACAGCGGATACCCTAAGCCACGCAGGGAATATGCCAGCAGCATGATGGGGTAGCTGTTAACGGCAACACCGCAGGCCAGAAAGATAACTTCAAAAACGGCCCAGATAGCCAAGCCGATCCACATGACGCGCTTTGGGCCCCATAGATCAGACAGCGGGCCAGAAAGCCAGGCGGAGATGGAAACTGTAACGCCGTAAATGGTAAACAAAAGTGCGGTGTTACCGGCAGATGTACCATGCCCTTCCAGATAGGGGGCAAGGTAGCCGGCTTCTACACCATCACCTATCATGAAGAACAGAAGCCCCACAAAACCCCAGAACAGAGGTGCGGGAATTCCAAGACGATCTGCAAACGATGCAGGCGGAGGCGACAGAGGGTCTGTCTGTTTCAAGGGGAGATACTCCTCTTTACACAGGCAACCGTCATTTTGACGGGATATTCCACCGAAGTGCGGAATATGCTGGCTGACTGCAATTCTCCGGGTGATGCCAAATGGCCGTTCACTCCGGAATCTTGTGGAAAAATACGGTTCGGGAGAAGTCCGCGCCTGAATGATGAAAGCCAATAGGGGCTTCTAACCATAAAAGCCTCAGGGCATGTGTCTGAGGGAAAAAAGAGCGCAGCGGGTCTACGGCACTATGCGATAGCTGGATGTATCTGCTTGCCAGATGGGGAAAAGAAAAAATCTGAGAGTAAACAGATTATGGTTTTATATTATTGCAATAATATAAAACGAGCACCCATCTAAAGACCACAAGAAAACGAAACCATTTGATGATGTGGAAGAATTACAATTCTAAAGGAAAGGCCTCTCCTTATGCCAGTTGTCATAACATTGCCTTGATAATATTTTCTGATAAAATTTTCAACGGAAAAGTTTTACAATATATTACTTTAATGAAATTATAATATGTGAAAATAAATATATAATTTTACAATAAAAACAAAATTACTTTTTTAAAATCAGGATTTATAAAACAATTACTAATGTATTATTTCATGCGTTTATTTATATACAAACTTTTCCTGTGTTTCTGATTGTGAATTCTCGACAAACGCAACACAGGAAAAGTTTTTTATAATCAGACGGCTATAGCATCCAGCAAAGGAATGCCCGATCGCTGGGAAAGTGCCTGCCTATAGTGCTCTACCGCAGCAGGGTAGGTGAGCCCTTTGATGATGGAGAAACTATGCAGGTGCGCAAACAGATGGATATCATCATAAGAGAGCTGGCCCTGAAGCGCAGATGGTTCAGGCAGAAGAGGGGCTAAGTCTTCCAACAATGCATTTAAAGGAAGAAGGGCCTCTGTTCCTTCATTAAAAATCTCGCAAAATGGGCCGGTTGAAGCCTCTTTTTTGCGGATAAAGTATGCGCGCCCGGATGTGGTGGAAAATTCTGGAAAAGGTGCTGCTGCTGCGCGGGGCAGGAACTGCCTATACAGCAAAGAGCTTGAACGGCTGATCCAATCAGAAATTTCTGGCCGAGCGGGGACTGTAAGAAGAGGCGTTCCTTCGTGGTCTATATGCGCAATAATATCCAGACTTTCCCCCATATAATGCCCGTTTTCTTCCAGAATAGGCAGCATTTTCTGGCCGATCATGCCAATGGGCGTTGCTTCATCATCATTTTGAAGAACAACAAGCTCAACAGGAATGTTTTTGAGGCCAAAAATCATTCTGGCTTTGATACAGAATGGGCAGTGATCATAAACATAAAGTTTACGCATGAGAGACAACTTTCTGATACAGAGTGTAAGACTGAATGTCCTGTAAAAACAGGGTATTTGCTTTATTGTTTACGCGCCAAGCATAAACATGGTTTGAATAATTTTATAGTAGAAAGAGGCCAAAATGGATGCACAATTCTGGAATATGAAGTGGCAGAAAAACCAAATTGGCTTTCATCTTGCCGCTGTTAATCCGCTTTTAGTCAAATATTTCCCTATTCTGGGGCTTAAAGAGGGCGCACGTGTTTTTGTGCCATTATGTGGTAAAACTCTGGATATTCAATGGCTTCTGCAGCGCGGGATGAACGTGGTTGGGGTGGAGCTTAGCCAGATTGCGGTAGAACAGCTTTTTTCCGAAATTGGTCTAACGCCGCAAATATCTAATATGGCACCCAATATGCAGTGTTTTAAGGCAAAAAACCTCAACATATTTGTGGGTGATATTTTTACACTCTCTCGTGCGCTGCTGGGGAATGTGCAGGCTATTTATGATCGTGCTGCTCTGGTCGCTTTGCCGCCTGCCATGCGTGGAGCTTACGCAGAGCATCTGATGGATATTTCAGGCAAAGCGGAGCAACTTCTTGTGACTCTCGAATATGATCAATCTTGTATAGCGGGGCCGCCGTTTAGCGTACCCCGGCAGGATATTCACCGGTATTACGGAGCAGAATATGCCATAAACTGTTTGGAAAGTACTGCGGTAACTGGCGGTTTAAAAGGCGGTGTGCCCGCTACGGAGAATGTATGGGTTTTGAAACCTGAATAGATTGTATCAGGCATTTACCAAAAAATAGGCAGGTAATCATTCATATTGTTAAGTAAAAGATACGGTTAAGAAATAATTTTGCTTGTTTTACAGCTTTGACCTCTTGCGTCTTCTTCCCTATATGAGCCTTCTTTTTGACAAGTTTCATGCTCCAGAGGGAGAAGAATGACAGATGGCAGCGGTTGCTTCACCCACTAATACCAAACGGCGCACCTACGCTATCCTGATTGCCCTTGTGCTAGGCATTTTATGCGGGCTTGCGGTGCATGATCTGTTTCCGGCCTATATTTCGGCGGCACATCAGGTGGCAGCCCTGTTAACGGGGCTTTTCCTGCGGCTTATCCGCATGATTATTGCGCCGTTGGTATTTGCAACATTGGTAAGCGGCATTGGCAAGCTAGGGGATGATACCTTGGTGGTGCGCGTGGGTGGGCGCGTTTTGCTGTGGTTTATCTCCATGTCCTTTATCTCGCTGCTTATTGGCTTGTTCGCCGCCAATATTCTTCAGCCTGGTTATGGATTTTCAGCGCCTTTGCCGTCTGATATTTCATCCCTGAAGCACCCCTTTGAACCCGTTGAATTTCTGCTGCACGTTGTGCCAACCAGCGTCATGGATGCCATGGCGCGTAATGATATCCTGCAGATTGTGGTGTTCTCGGTTCTGTTTGGTGTGGCCTTGCCCGCAGCAGGCAAGGCTGGTGAGACCATGCTGAAATGGACGGAAGAGCTCGCCCATATCATGCTGCGTATGACAGACATGGTTATGGTGCTGGCGCCTCTCGCCGTGTTTGGTTCCATTATGGGCACCGTGGCGCAAAGCGGCGCGGGCATGTTGCTGCATTTTGGCCGGTTTCTGGCGGAATTTTACGGCACCATTTTTGTGCAGTGGGGCGTTCTTACCCTTATTGCTTTTCTGGTTCTGGGGCGCAGCATTAAAAGGCTGGTGGGTGAACTGGTGCAGCCGGTGCTGCTGGGTTTTGCTACAGCAAGTAGTGAGTCCGTTTATCCATTGCTGTTGGAAAAGCTGGAGAATTTTGGCGTGCCCACCCGGATCAGTGGCTTTGTGCTGCCATTGGGGTACAGCTTTAATATGGATGGTTCCATTCTGTTCCAGTCTTTTGGGGCCATTTTTATTGCACAGGCTTACGGCATCCATATGCCGTGGTCTCAGCAGTTTCTGATGCTGTTGGTTATGATGCTCAGCAGTAAGGGTATAGCTGGCGTGCCGCGTGCCTCGCTTGTTACACTTGTGGCTGTTCTGCCTCAGTTTGGCCTGCCAGAGGCGGGTATCGCGCTTATTCTGGGTATTGATCATTTTCTGGATATGATGCGCACAGCAACCAACGTGCTGGGCAACGGCTATGCCGCTGCAATTTCGGCTAAATGGGAAGGTGCGCTTTCTGATGGCCCAACAGAGGATACTCTGTAAGCTTTATTTAAGTAGGTCAGGTGCTCTGTTACCCGCGTTAAATGCCAGAAAGCGGCACATGCAGGGCACCTATTCTTTTTTCCATACCACAGGGCAGAAATAGGGGGCGTATAATGCTCCCATGAAAACACAACCTTCTGCCAGCAACCCTGCCGATATGATTTGCGTCCGCGGGGCACGTGAACACAATCTGAAAAACGTTTCTGTTTCTGTTCCGCGTGACAAATTTGTTGTGATGACTGGCGTTTCAGGGTCAGGCAAATCCTCGCTGGCATTTGGCACAATTTATGCAGAAGCCCAGCGTCGGTATTTGGAATCTGTTTCTCCTTATGCGCGTCGGCTGTTTAATCAGATGCCGGTACCGGTTGTGGATGCCATAGAAGGCCTACCTCCAGCCGTTGCTTTGCAGCAGCAGCGTGGAGGCAGCAGTAGCAGGTCTTCTGTCGGAAGCCTCACAACGCTCTCAAACCTCTTGCGCATGCTGTATTCGCGGGCAGGCACATATCCTGCCGGCATGAGCCGCTTAGAGGCTGAAGATTTCTCGTCCAATACGCCAATGGGGGCGTGCCCACGTTGCCATGGGCTTGGGCGTATTTACGATGTAACGGAAAAAACATTGGTGCCGGATGATACGCTTAGTATCAGGCAACGGGCTGTTGCCGCATGGCCAACGGCATGGCAGGGGCAGAACTTGCGGGATATTCTGATCACGCGTGGCGTGAATGTAGATATCCCGTGGAAAGACCTTCCCAAGGCAACGCGGGACTGGATCCTTTATACAAAGGAAACACCAACAGAGCCCGTTTATCCCGGCCGCACGCATGAACAGGTGCTAGAAGCCATAAAGCATGGTGTTCCAGCTGATTATAACGGTACATTCACTGGTGCGCGTCAGTATGTGTTGAACACCTTTGCCAAATCGCAAAGCGCTAAAATGCGTGCGCGGGCTGCATCGTTCATGGTCAGTAGCGTGTGCCCAGAGTGTCATGGTCAAAAGCTTAAGGCTGAAGCCCTGCAGGTAATGTTTGCAGGGCGCAATATTGCTGAGCTTTCAGCACTTCCACTCAAAAACATTACAGCCATTTTGCAGGAGCAAAGTCAGCAACTGAAAAAACAGACAGATGCCACAGGTTTGGCAGCTTACGGCATCGTGGAAGCATTGATAGAGCGGCTGCAAACGCTATTGGAATTGGGGTTAGGCTATCTGCAGCTAAGCCGTGGCGTGCAAACACTTTCTC
>NZ_CP039846.2:2507500-2772347 GCF_009914215.2 Acetobacter pasteurianus
ACCAGGAGGTTGGCTTAGAAGCAGCCATCCTTTAAAGAAAGCGTAATAGCTCACTGGTCTAATAGAAACCCTGCGCCGAAAATGTAACGGGGCTCAAGCCACGTGCCGAAGCTGTGGGTGCATATCTATGATATGCGCGGTAGCGGAGCGTTCCGTAAGTCAGTGAAGGAGACGGGGTGACCCTCTCTGGAGATATCGGAAGTGCGAATGCTGACATGAGTAGCGACAAACAGTGCGAGAAACACTGTCGCCGAAAGTCCAAGGGTTCCTGCGCAAGGTTAATCCACGCAGGGTTAGTCGGCCCCTAAGGCGAGGGCGAGAGCCGTAGTCGATGGGAAACAGGTGAATATTCCTGTACCTGCCAGAAGTGACGAATGCGATATGTTGTCAGGTCTTAACGGATTGATCTGGCTTTTGGAGCATTCCAGGAAATAGCTCTGGCGTATAGACCGTACCCGAAACCGACACAGGTGGACTGGTAGAGAATACCAAGGCGCTTGAGAGAACGATGCTGAAGGAACTAGGCAAATTGCTCGTGTAACTTCGGGATAAGCGAGACCCGTTGGTGGGCAACCATTGGCGGGTGGCACAGACCAGGGGGTAGCGACTGTTTATTAAAAACACAGGACTCTGCGAAGTCGAAAGACGACGTATAGGGTCTGACGCCTGCCCGGTGCCGGAAGGTTAAGAGGAGGTGTGAGAGCACTGAATTGAAGCCCCGGTAAACGGCGGCCGTAACTATAACGGTCCTAAGGTAGCGAAATTCCTTGTCGGGTAAGTTCCGACCTGCACGAATGGCGTAACGACTTCCCCGCTGTCTCCAGCATCGGCTCAGCGAAATTGAATTCCCCGTGAAGATGCGGGGTATCCGCGGTCAGACGGAAAGACCCTATGAACCTTTACTGCAGCTTTACAGTGGCATCAGAGACATTCTGTGTAGGATAGGTGGGAGGCTTTGAAGCAGGGGCGCCAGTTCCTGTGGAGCCATCCTTGAAATACCACCCTGAATTTTTCTGATGTCTAACCGTGGTCAGTTAGCCTGATCCGGGACCCTGTATGGTGGGCAGTTTGACTGGGGCGGTCGCCTCCCAAAGTGTAACGGAGGCGCGCGATGGTGGGCTCAGGCCGGTCGGAAACCGGCTGTTGAGTGCAATGGCATAAGCCCGCCTGACTGCGAGAGTGACAGCTCGAGCAGAGACGAAAGTCGGCCATAGTGATCCGGTGGTCCCGCGTGGAAGGGCCATCGCTCAACGGATAAAAGGTACTCTAGGGATAACAGGCTGATCTCCCCCAAGAGTCCACATCGACGGGGAGGTTTGGCACCTCGATGTCGGCTCATCACATCCTGGGGCTGGAGCAGGTCCCAAGGGTTCGGCTGTTCGCCGATTAAAGTGGTACGTGAGCTGGGTTTAGAACGTCGTGAGACAGTTCGGTCCCTATCTGCCGTGGATGTTGGAGACTTGAGAGGATTTGTCCCTAGTACGAGAGGACCGGGATGAACATACCTCTGGTGCACCGGTTGTCGCGCCAGCGGCACCGCCGGGTAGCTAAGTATGGAAGGGATAACCGCTGAAAGCATCTAAGCGGGAAACCCACCTCAAAACTAGGTCTCCCTGAGGGTCGTGGTAGACCACCACGTTAATAGGCCAGGTGTGAAAGCGCGGTAACGCGTGCAGCTAACTGGTCCTAATCACCCAATAGGCTCACTCTCTTACTGTCCCCTTAAAAGGACAGCCCGTGCACAGAAATCATCCATATATCGCCTACTTCTTCATAACCAACCGTCCTCCACACACCCCTTACAGGGTGGACTGGATGACCTGGTGGCCATGGCGGGGAGAGATCCACCCGATCCCATCCCGAACTCGGCCGTGAAAACCCCCAGCGCCTATGATACTGTGGCTTAAGCCACGGGAAAGTCGGTCGCCGCCAGGTCTTCCAATCCACCCTACCCAAATCTTACCCATACAAATTTCAACACACTTACAACCGCGGGGTGGAGCAGCCCGGTAGCTCGTCAGGCTCATAACCTGAAGGCCGCAGGTTCAAATCCTGCCCCCGCAACCATCTGAACTTGCGATGCGAACGCATCACGAACCCCAGCCCGGAAACGGGCTGGGGTTTTCGTTTGTCCGCTGCCCGACGCCACCGTCAGGATGCCAGCCAGATCGCCCCGGACATCGATCTGGAGGCCTTTGTCGGATGGCGTGAGGATGATGGCCTCGATCAGCGAGCGGATCACCTCGGCCGCCTCCTGGCGTTTCTCGTCCAGCTCGGAATGCAGCATGTCGTGCAGCCGTGCGAGCTGCCGGTGGTAGAACTCCGCCATCTGTGGATGGAGCAGGGGCGGGGGCGCTTCGGCGTTCGCGAGGAAGTCCCTGAGTTCCGCCTTGCGGGCTTCGAGCTTCGATCCGCGCTCTTTGACCGTCTCGATGGAAATCGCTTCTGAAAGGTAGAGATCCATCAGGCGCTGGATGTCGCGCTCGACGCGCTTCAGTTCTGATTCAGCCGCGCCGATGTCGGCGGAAGCCTCCATGCGCAGCCGGTTCATCTCGGTGGTGAAGGCCGTGCAGAACTCGGCGAACAGGTCCGGATCCATCAGGTGGTGACGCAGGGCGTCGAGGACGCGCCGCTCCAGTTCCTCGCGGCGCATATTGGTCCGGTTGTCGCAGGTGCCCTTGTTGCACGCCGTCGAGCAGCCCAGAAGCGCGCCGGAGATCATGGAATAGCCGCCACCACAGTGAATTGCCCCGGGTTTTGTGGAGACAGAAAGACCCGTGAGGTAAGAAGAATTCATGAGCAATAAATCGAAGCGTTTTCCGCCTGAGTTTCGTGACCGTGCAGCCCGCATGGTTCTGGAGGAAGAGAAGAACCATCCTTCGCGGTGGTCTGCAGTGATGATGATAGCGCCAAAGCTGGATATTCATCCTGACACGCTGTCAAAATGGACCCGTCTGCATGAACGTGCCAATGCGCCTGCGGTGAGTGACCTGCCTGATCGAGAGAAGATCAGGCAACTGGAGCGAGAGAACCGCGAATTGCGGCAGGCCAATGAAATCCTGCGTAAGGCGTCGGCATATTTTGCCCAGGCGGAGCTCGACCGCATCTTCAAGCCATGACACGCTTCATTGAGGAGCACCGGCAGACATATGGTGTCGGGTCAATCTGCAGGGTTCTGTCGATTGCACCATCTGCCTATTATGCAACTGTTGCCAGACAGAAAAATCCGTGTGTGCGCAGCCAGAAAGACAAAGAACTGTGCGATGACATCCGTAGAGTGTGGAATAATAATTTCTGCGTCTATGGAGCGCGCAAGGTCTGGCATCAGCTCAGACGTGAAGGCGTGGATGTCGCCCGCTGCACGGTAGAGCGGCTGATGCGCCGGATGGGGCTGAAAGGCGTCATTCGTGGCAAGGGGGTCAGAACCACACGGCCTGATCCGCAACGTCCGTGTCCGCAGGATCTGGTGCAGCGCCAGTTTCATGCTCCTGCCCCCAACAGACTGTGGGTTTCGGATTTCACGTATGTTTCCACTTGGCAGGGCTTTGTTTATGTGGCCTTCATCATTGACGTCTTTGCACGGGTTATTGTGGGTTGGCGTGTCTCCTCAACGGCTCATACCGACTTCGTACTGGATGCCCTTGAGCAGGCTCTGTGCCAGAGGCAGCCTGAGGGAAAAGTGACCCACCATTCCGACCGCGGCTGTCAATATGTGTCCATTCGCTACACGCAAAGACTGGCTGAAGCGGGGCTCGTTGCTTCTGTCGGCAGTGTTGGGGATTCCTATGATAACGCCTTGGCAGAGACCATTAACGGACTTTACAAAACCGAACTCATCTATCGGCAGGGGCCATGGAAAAACAGGGAAGCTGTTGAACTGGCAACACTTAAATGGGTCGACTGGTTCAATAATCGGCGGCTCCTGTCCTCCATTGGAAACATCCCGCCAGCAGAAGCTGAGGCACGCTTTTATGCACAACAGAAATCACATGCATTAGCCGCTTAAATCAGATAAAAAACGTCTCCACAAAACCCGGGGCAATTCAGGAATAACGGATTTGTATCCGGGCGCTACGATGTGAATGGCATGACGCTTTACGTCAGTAACGGTACCGGGCTGTGGCCAGGCTTTGCGCTTCGGCTGGGCATACCGCCTGAGATCACCTGCTTTAGTTTGCGTGCAGGATAATACTGGGGTTTTATCAAGTGTTTCTTATAGCACATCTCGCCGCAACCGTGTTCCTTCTCATTTCTTGAGTTATAGCTTCCTGTAATCACGTGGGCTAACACCTGTTTCCCTGCGAAACACCTGTGCAAAATGGCTCGGGCTCTCATAACCGATGGTCAGGGCGATCTCGATGATGGATTGATCGCTCTGGCACAAAAGTTCCTTCGCATGTTCAACACGTCGCCGCACAAACCAGCGTGACGGGCTTTGTCCCATGGTGTTGTGAAATGATCGGCTGAAATGAAACCGGCCCATCCCGCACAAAGCGGCCAGAACATCCAGATCAAATGGTTCGGCGAGATGTGCCTCCATATGATCAAGTGCCTTGCGAAGTTTCCAAGCTGGGAGCTGTGCAGGTTTGGGCGTACGTGTAACATGTGTATTTGCATAATTGCGCAAAAGGTGGATGGTCAGACTTTCTAAAAGTCCGTTCACAAATAAAGGACTGGCCAACAGAGGCTTCTGTAGCTCAGCCGTCAGACCTGTCAGAACGCCAGATATAAACGTATCCTGAACACCGGAAATATCACGCATACGGAGCCGCAATGGGTTAAGCCCCAAAGATCGGGCAGCGCGGTTCACCAAAGTCAGCCCCAGATAGAGATGCAGGACTTCAAACGGGTATTCCGGACGGGCCTGCCAGCGCATGAGGTAAGGCGCATCGGTTTGTGTCAGGAAGAATGATCCGGTTCTGGCCCCACTTTTCGTCCATTCACCTGTCAGTTCGCGTTCTTCAATTCGCGCATTTCCAGAAATCACCCACACAAGCAAAGGCTCGGCGACGGCAGGAACCAGCACCTCATCTTCCTGCTGCGCCCGGCGGAATATCTGTGCCTCAGCCTCTTTCCAGGCATCCCCCTGGCTTTGCCCGATTTTCCGTCCCGGAATGCGATCCTCCAGGGCATAACTGGCAGCACGAAGGGAAGAATGCTGCGGGTGAAGCATCCGGTTTGCCTTTCAGGCATGTTGCGAGTTAACCCGATTATCTCATGGAAGCGCAAAATCACAATGGTTTCAGCAAAAGGGCGAGAGAAGCCTTCGTCCGTAGTCTCTACATCTTTTCCCTGTCATTTTTAAACGGAACATGTGGAGATTATCATGAGCATCAGAGGTAAGGTTGCCCTTGTTACAGGAGCTTCCAGTGGAATTGGTGCTGCAACAGCACGCAAACTTGCGGCAGAAGGTGTTGTCGTCGGTCTGGCGGCACGGCGCAAGGAGCGTCTCGACGCATTGGCGGCGGAAATTACCGGGGTATGAGGCAAAGCCATTGCTCTTCCAACCGACGTAACGGATCCTGCGTCATGCAAAGCCGCGACTGATGCACTTATCACTCAATTTGGCAGGATTGATGTGCTGGTCAACAATGCGGGCCTGATGCCTTTGTCCAGCGTTGATAGCCTGAAGGTGGACGAATGGAAGCGCATGGTGGACGTCAATATATCAGAAGTTCTCAATGCAACGGCAGCGGTACTCCCACAGATGATCGCACAGCATTCGGGCCATATCTTCAATATGTCTTCAATTGCGGGCCGGAAAGTTTTTACCGGTCTGGCCGTTTACTGCGCTACCAAGGCCGCTGTCACGGCGTTTTCCGATGGGCTCCGGATGGAAATCGGGCCAAAGCACAATATCCGCGTGACCTGTATCCAGCCGGGAGCGGTGAAGTCCGAACTGTACGAGCAGATTACAGATGCCTCCTACCGCAAGCAGATGGATGATCTGGCAGCATCCATGACCTATCTGGATGGTGAGGACATTGCTGACACGATCCTGTTTGCACTGAAAGCCCCTTCTCGGATGGATGTTGCAGAACTGTTCGTTCTGCCCACTGAACAGGGGTGGTGATTACACAAACATGAGCTGCGGGAAGCTTTCTGTTGTAATCGACGAGAGACTTCCCCAATTCATAAGAACCGCGTCTTTATAGGAAGGATCTGTCATGCCCAGCCTGTTTGAGCCGATTAAACTGGGAAGCATTTACGCCAAAAACAGAATTCTTATGGCGCCGCTGACGCGCGGCAGAGCAACCTGTGAGCATGTTCCGACACCTATCATGGCCGAATATTATGCGCAGCGTGCCAGCGCAGGCCTGATTATTTCGGAAGCAACCGGCATCAGCCAGGAAGGTCTTGGATGGCCCTATGCGCCGGGCCTGTGGTCGCAAGACCAGGTGGAAGCCTGGAAGCCAGTTACAGCAGCCGTACATGCAAAGAGCGGAAAGATTGTGGCCCAGCTCTGGCACATGGGGCGCATGGTGCATTCCAGTGTGACGGGCCAGCAACCAGTTTCCTCATCGGCGACAAAAGCGCCTGAGCCATTGCATACTTACGAGGGCAAGCAGGCGCCCGAAATTGCTCGTCCCCTTACCAAGGATGACATCGCGCGTATCCTGAACGATTACGAAAAAGCTGCACGTAATGCGCTTCAGGCTGGCTTTGATGGCGTTCAGATTCATGCAGCCAATGGTTATCTGATTGATGAATTCCTGCGGGACGGCACCAATCATCGTTCCGATGAATATGGTGGGTCTCCTGAAAACCGGATACGCTTCTTGCGTGAAGTTACGGAACGGGTAATCGCCACGATTGGCGCAGACAGAACGTCTGTAAGACTTTCACCAAATGGTGACACACAGGGTTGTATCGACAGTCACCCAGAGCAGGTTTTTGTGCCCGCAGCAAAGCTTCTGAACGATCTCGATATTGCTTTTCTCGAACTGCGTGAACCCGGGCCCAATGGCACATTCGGCAAGACCGATCAGCCGAAGCTGCATGGTCCGATCCGCAAAGTCTTTACGAAACCGCTGGTTCTGAATCAAGATTACACACGGGAGGAAGCGATTGACGCAGTTGCAACCGGTGTGGCTGACGCCATTGCCTTCGGGCGGCCTTTCCTCGCCAATCCCGATCTGGTGCATCGTCTGGAAGATAACCTTCCTCTGAACAAAGATGATATTCGCACTTGGTACACGCAGGGGGCAGAAGGTTATACCGATTATCCACGCGCACCATAACATCCCATCGTTTTCTGAAAGCTCTTTTTATTTAAAAGGAAGCTTTCATTTTTTATGGTGAAAAAGATTTAGAGAGGCGTGATATTTCTCTTGGGCTGGGCAGAATAACCTAAATGGTTCTACTATGTGTCACGAAGTTGAACACTGGGGAGCCTATTTCTGTTCCGCTTCTGACAGTTAATTGGCAGAGTTTAACTAGGGCTTATTAGATCTTGAAATTCCTCCTATATTGTATGGAAGGAAGAAGAAGACGAAACTGACACTTTTACGGACGAGACATGGGCGATTAGGAAACCTCTCATTGAGGTAGTTCGCCCGAGGGGTAAGACGCTGCCACATAATGTGCGGCGCACGATAACAGCAATCTTCTAACATCATGAGAATGGCGCGAAATGGCGGAGTATCCCCGCTGAACTGGGTCCTTAGGGGCGGGCTGTTGCAACAAGATACAAAAAAAACAGCAACGTCTTTCCTCGCGGTTATCCACAATCGCTGCAGCAGCAGGTTGGATCAAGCCCTAACAGGCCCTAAATTGTTGCAAGTTCATTTATCTCAAAGAGCCTAAGTGCTGATTTTAAAGGAAAGGTGCTGGAACGGCAAAAACTGTCAGGGTAATCGGGCCTATCTCATGATAACCTTTTTCAGGTATTGTTATATTATAACATAACATATAGATTTGGCGGATCGTAACCGAATGAATGGTGTCCGTCATGCAAGAAAGACTTCCGGTAACAGTCCTTTCCGGCTTTCTGGGGGCAGGAAAAACAACGCTACTTAACCATGTGCTTAATAACCGCGAAGGCCGGAAAGTCGCGGTGATCGTCAATGACATGAGCGACGTAAATATTGATGCGGATCTGGTGCGTGACGGCAGCGATCTATCCCGCACAAACGAAACACTTGTGGAGATGAGCAATGGCTGCATCTGCTGCACGTTGCGTGATGATCTGTTGCAGGAAGTCCGGCGGCTCGCAGAACAGGGGCGCTTCGATTACCTGCTGATTGAATCGACCGGGATTGCGGAACCTCTTCCGGTTGCGGCGACATTCGAATTTCGTGACGAAGCAGGCGAGAGTTTGTCTGATATTGCACGGCTGGATACGATGGTGACGGTGGTGGATGCCGTTAATCTGTTGAAAGATTATGCATCAACAGATTTTCTGCGTGACCGGGGCGAAACAGCAGGTGAGGGTGACGACAGGGCATTGGTCGATCTGCTGGTGGAGCAGATTGAGTTCGCGGATGTTGTGGTTCTGAACAAGGTTTCCACCGCAACACCTGCGCAGCGTGAGGCTGCGCGGCAGGTTGTTCAGGCTCTTAATGCCGATGCGGACATTATCGAAACGGATCAGGGTATTGTGCCTTGTGCGCGCATTCTGGATACACACCGGTTCGATTATGATCGGGCCCATAAACATCCGCTATGGTACAAAGAGTTATTCGAATTTAAGCAGCATGTTCCCGAGACAGAGGAATATGGCATTCACACTTTTGTCTGGCGTGCCCGCCGCCCACTGGTGCCGGAACGGTTTAAAGCCTTCATAGATTCTATGTGGCCAGGTGTAATCCGGGCGAAGGGGCATTTCTGGCTGGCAACGCGCCCACAATGGGTGGGTGAACTTGGGCAGGCAGGTGCACTGGTGCGCACGCAAGCTATGGGCCGCTGGTGGGTAACTATTCCCAAAAATCAGTGGCCAGATAGTGATGAGTGGCAGGATATGATCCTGTCGAAATGGAACCCTGTTTATGGGGATCGCCGGCAGGAAATTGTGTTTATTGGCACGGCAGAGATGGATGATGTCGCTATTGGCGCAGCCCTGGATGCCTGCCTTGTGCCGGAGTTTGATGAGCAGCAGTTCAATCCATTGCTGTTCGCCCATCTGCCTGACCCATTCCCGGTTTGGGGGCAAGGAGAAATGGCGGATGCGTAAGGTTATGGCCGATAATGAGCGGACATTACGGCATGAGATGTGGAGAAGATATGCAGGTGATGACTGGGCAGCATTTGATGCACTTCCTGCCACTATCCGGGAAAGGGTGGCAGCACATGCCTATGATGCATGGTCAGTTAATGTGATGATGCTCTGGCAGCATTACAAACGACTTTATGGCCGCACAATGCGCGCCGAACGCGCTTTGATAAGATATCTTGATTATTGCGAGAGATTGGAACGTGAGGCATTTTCTTCACGGTATAGTGATGTTTACGGTATGGATTTGCCTCATGATGCAGCGTGCGCCACAGTTTTGAGATAACTTTAGAGTTATTTTTTCCATCTCTTTCGGCTGCGTGATAGGCTGCTTCCATCACTATACCC
Source organism: Acetobacter pasteurianus (assembly GCF_009914215.2). Classification (NCBI taxonomy): domain Bacteria; kingdom Pseudomonadati; phylum Pseudomonadota; class Alphaproteobacteria; order Acetobacterales; family Acetobacteraceae; genus Acetobacter; species Acetobacter pasteurianus. The sequence continues at coordinate 2,517,060 of NZ_CP039846.2, forward strand.
GATACGGTACGCTAATGTATCTCGGTTCAGCCCATCACGCTGTTCAAAAATATTGGCTAGTTCTTTGCGGGAGGCATCAAGCATACTGCGAAAAGTTGTGTTCTCACGCGCGAGCAGGCGCTGCAATGTGCGTGGGCTGGTGTAAAGCGCACGTGCAACAGATGCCAGAGAAGGATTGCCAGCCAGAATACAACGACGGATTGCCAGCATAACTGTAGAGATGAAAGGCTGGGCAGCATATTCCTCCCCAATCAGGTCACAAACATGGCGTTCTAATATCCGGATCAGATCTGGGTCTGTCATTGTGCGTCGGTCATCAAGGTCCTGTTCATCAAATAAAATGCGGTTATGGGGCTGACGATAGAAAATAGGGCAGCCAATACGCCTGCGGATCATGGCGGCTTTTTTGCCCGGTGCATGCATGAAATCAACCTGTATAGGACGCCATTGGGACCCAAGCCGTTCACGAATCAGGTTAATGAGCAGAGCAAGAGTTAACTCCACATCCTGCTGGCATGGCCAGTGCTGTGGCACATCAAGGCTGTATATTATCTCTGCAATGTCATTGTCCGAGTTCAGGGTTAGAGAAGAATGGCTCTGTACAGCAAAAAGGTAGTTCCCAAACGCCAGCACTGCTTTGCGTAATGTTGGAAGCGCCTGAAAAAGCAATCCAAGTGGTCCAATCTGGCCGGGGGTGCAGGTAAGGCCAAGTTCAAAGCCAAGTGCTTTATTGCCTTCCAGGGCCGAAACTTCCTCAAACAGGTTGAGATAGCGTTCCATTTCAACAACGCTGTATGACTCTTTTGCAATATCCGGATCAATGCCGTTCCGTGCCAGCAACTCTCGCGGGTCTATGCCCGCATCACGCAGGGCATTGATAATAAGCATCAGAATAGACGTGCGCATGACAGGCACAGGGCTGGATGCAATTTCAAAATATTTCGTCAACGGAGGCATGGCAATTTCCTTGCGTGGGTCTTGGCGCAAAATGCCACTGGAATGGCGCATTATGTCATTACCACATCGATACGTTCATCCTTACAGTCATTCCATCGCCGGAAAGACATGCTGCCCTTCAATTTTTGCAACGGAGGGGAAGTTTGCCCGGTTTCCCGCCGGCAATCTGCCCGAGGGACATAACTGTAATAGAACCAGAACAGGGATTTGTGATCATAATGGGCCATTCATCCTGCCAGTCATCATCCAATGAGACTTTCAGTTACCCACTCGACCCGTTGAACCCTGATGAAATTCGCGCTGTCGTTCGTATTGTAAAATCAGATGCACGATTTGGCGAACATGCGCTTTTCGAAACCATGATGATTGTGGAGCCAGATCCGGAAATATTGCGCGCTCTTGCACCCGGTGAAAGCTTGCCACGTCTGGCGCATGTTAATGTCTTCTTCAATAACAAACTGGGGGTAACAAGGGTTACAGTCTCTCTTACTGCCGGTAAAATTGTTGATGTTCGGGCGTTTCCCGATGCACAGCCCATGCTTCAATTAGAGCAATTTGATGCTTTTGAAGATCTGGTTAAAGCTGATCCGGGTTTTATTGATGCCTGCCACAAACGCGGCATTACGGATATGTCTTTGGTTTGTGTGGACCCTTGGTCTCCCGGTCTATTTGCTGATTTTCCCGGCACGGAAGATCGGTTGCTCTGCAATGCATTTGTGTGGGTAAGAGCTTTTCCTGATGACAATTTCTATGCTCACCCCGTAGAAGGGTTGAACGTACTGGCAGACCTACGCACCGGTGAGGTGCTGCGGATTGAAGACCGCAATCCTGTTCCCATTCCGTCTACCTGTATCAATTACGAGGCGCAGTTTATCAAAGAACCACGCCAACCTTTTAAGCCGTTGAACATTGTTCAGCCGGAAGGGGTTTCATTTTCTCTCAAAGGTCATGAACTAGAATGGGACTTGTGGAAAGTTCGTATTGGCTTCAATGCGCGTGAAGCCCTAACCTTGCATGACATAAGCTATAACGGCCGCCCCCTTATAAACCGTGCTTCTATTGTGGAAATGGTGGTGCCTTATGGTTCACCAGATAATTCCCATTTCAAAAAGCATGTTTTTGATATTGGTGAATATGGTGTGGGCAAGCTTGCCAATTCGCTCGAACTGGGCTGCGATTGTCTGGGGGTGATCGAATATCTTGATGGGCACATGAACACCATGTCCGGTGAGGTGATGACCATTAAGAATGCCATCTGCATTCATGAAGAAGACAATGGTTTGCTATGGAAACATACTGATTTCCGTACCAACCATTGCGAAAGCCGCCGTGGGCGTAAATTGGTTATTTCGTGTGTGGCAACAGTGGCCAATTACGATTATTCCTTTAACTGGTATCTCTTTACCGACGGGAACATCGAATTCGAGGCCAAGGCTACTGGTATTATCAATACCAATGGTTGTGAACCAGGCCAGCCCGGAAAATATGCCAATGAGGTCTCACCCGGTGTTGCAGGTCAGATCCACCAGCACATTTTCTGTGCCCGTATGGATATGGCCCTGGATGGCCCTGGAAACAGTGTAACCGAAGTTAATACATATGCAGAACCACAAGGCCCCACAAACCCATACGGTAATGCATTTTATGCAGAAGAAACGGTTCTGAAATCCGAGCTGGAGGCCTGCCGTAAGGCTAATCAGGATACGCACCGTTTCTGGAAAGTGATTAACCCCAATAAACAGAATTCTGTTGGCAAGCCGACAGCCTACAAAATCCTGCCGACACACCCGGTAACGCCTATGGTGCACCCGGACTCTCCATCTGGCAAGCGGGCAAACTATAACCAGAACCATTTGTGGGTGACCGCGCGTGACCCGGAGCAACGTTTCCCCACTGGGGAGTTTGCTAACCGCTCAGACGGAACGGATGGTTTGTCTTCCTTTGTGCTGAAGAACCGGTCATTGGTGAATACCAACCTTGTTGTGTGGCATACCTTTGGCATCAACCACATTGTGCGCACAGAGGATTTTCCCGTTCAGCCTGTTGTAACCTGTGGTTTTATGATGATGCCGACCGGTTTCTTTAACGTAAATCCGGGCATTGATCTTGCACCAGCCAAGAACACAGCAAGCTGTTTGGCAAAAGCAGGCTGCTGCGAAAGCGCTCAATAAAAACACTAAGTAATACATCAGCCTGCCACGCATTGACCTGCGTGGCAGGCTGGGGAGAGACGCATCATGATTTGTTGCTTGCTTGCGTTACTGGGGTGCCTCTTGCCGGCAAAATTTGCACGGCGTTTTTTCAGCCAGTCGTGTCATGCAACGGAACAGAACACATGCGGCCATAGCTTGCGGCGTATGCAACTGCCAGTTTTCTGGCGCAAGGCCGTTTTTACCGTGTTGGTGTGCATTGGCTTGGCAGGGCTGTCGCACATGGCTTTCATGTATTTTACCCCTCAAGAGCACATGCACCATCATATGAGCCAAATGTAACCATCGTTACGCCGCCCTGATACAGGAATGGGAGCATTGATCTTTATGCCTTACATTTTTCTTCTGTCTGTCCTGCTTTGTGGGCTTGTGCCATTTGCCTCCGCGCAGGCTGCTGATGCGGCATCAGCATTGTCTGGCGGAGATAGTGCATGGATATTGGTTTCAACCGTTTTGGTAACGCTTATGTTGCTGCCGGGTGTTATTCTTTTTTACAGTGGCATGATCCGAAAAAAGAATGCTCTGAGCATATCCGTGCAGACCATGACGGGCGGCGCAATATTAAGTATTCTGTGGGTGGTGTGTGGGTATAGTTTAATCTTTACGCCCGGCACACCCTTTATTGGCGGCCTCAGTAAAGTCATGTTGCAGCATGTCAGTGTTACGTCTGTGCTGGACAGTGTTCCCAATATTCCTGAAGTGCTTTTTTGTGTGTTCGAGCTCAGCTTTGCCGCTATTACGCCAGTTTTGGTGCTGGGGGCCTGTGCAGAGCGTATGAAGTTTTCAACAGCTATGTGGTTTACCCCGGCGTGGAGCCTGCTGATTTATATGCCCATTGGGCATATGACATGGGGGCCAGGTGGTCTGTTTGGTACAATGGGCGCCATGGATTTTGCTGGTGGGCTTGTCGTGCATATCACCAGTGGGTTTTCTTCCTTGGTAACGGCGTTGATGGTGGGGCGCAGAAAAGATGATGGCATTACCAGCCTTGCGCCACATAACCTTATCCTCACCCTAAGTGGTGGGTGCCTGTTGTGGGTAGGGTGGTTTGGTTTTAACGGTGGATCTGCACTTGGAGCCAATGCTTCAGCCGCCATGGCAATTCTTAATACGCAAATAGCGGCCTGTGCGGCATTGTGTTCGTGGTTAGTGGTAGAATGGAAAATGTATGGCAAACCAAGTGTGCTTGGAGCCATTTCCGGCGCAATTGCTGGTTTGGTCGCCATTACACCGGGATGTGGATTTGTAACGCCAGCAGGTGCTCTGATTATTGGGGCTTTAGGAGGTGTTGCCTGCCTGTGGGCTGTGAACTGGCCCAAACACCGTTTCCATTTTGACGATGCACTGGATGTATGGGCCATTCATGGGGTAGGTGGCGTACTGGGTGCTATTCTTACGGGTGTATTTGCGGCTTCTTCAGTTGCGGGAGAAGGCAAGGGAGGTGTGCTGGAAGGGAACTGGAAACAGCTTCTTGTTCAAATTGAAGTAACGGTTTTTGTAGCCGTATTCACCATAGTTATGACCCTGATTATTTTAACAATCCTTAAAAAGACTGTTGGGCTATGCGCCTCTGAAAAACAGCAGTTAATTGGTCTTGACCTTACTGAGCATGGGGAGGCCCTGCGGTAGGGCCTATCCTCAGCTAATATGTGGCTTTGATGTATGATGCTACCCCAGCTATTTAATTCAGTGCCTGAAGAAGGAACTTATGAAAGGTGTTTGGATCTTGTAGCTGGGGCGTGTGCCCAACATTAGGAAATTCAACCAGTTTTGCACCAGGAATAGCTGCGGCAGCTAGCTTGCCCAGTTCGGCGTAGTGTCCCAACTTTGCGCGCACATCCGGCGGAGCGCCATCACTTCCGATCGCGGTCACGTCTTTATCTCCAATCATCAATGTTGTTGGGGGCTTGAGGCGTGGCAGATCATAAACAACTGGCTGTGTTGCAATCATGTCGTAAAGTAGAGCAGAATTCCACGCGACAAGATCAGCATCGGGCCCCCGATACATGCCAGCAAGCATCTGGACCCACGGTTCGTAGTCGGGGCGCCATTCATTGGCATAATAGACTTTTCGTTCGTAATCCCGGATCTGCTCGGCCGTTTTGCCCCGTTCACGAGCATACCATGCATCAACTGTTCTATAAGGCACGCCTTTGGCCTGCCAGTCCTCCAACCCAACAGGGTCAACCAAAACCAGCCGGGAAATATCTTGTGGGAACATAAGAGCATAGCGAATGGCCAGCATTCCACCCGTGGAGTGACCAACCATAGAAAACTGCGAGATATTCAGATGTGCCAGTAGGGCACGGGTGTTGCTGGCCAGCTGCCCGAAACTGAACTGATAGGCCCGTGGCTTGCTAGACTTACAAAACCCGATCTGGTCTGGAGCAATAACCCGATACCCCCGGTCCGTCAGAACGTGAATTGTATTTTCCCATGTTGCTGCACAAAAGTTTTTGCCATGCAAAAGCACAACAACCTGCCCATTGGGGTGCGTCGGCCTAACATCCATATAGGCCATGTGTAACGTCTGTTGCTGGGACTGAAAAGAAAATTCCGCAACAGGCCACGGGTAGGAAAAGCTTTGTAATTCAGCCCCATAAATGGGCTCATTCTGTGGCGCTGCTTTGCTATCTGGGCTAAAGAACAAGGTTGCAGCCATTAGAAACACACACAGTGCTGATGAGTGGCCTGACCGAATATTTTTCATCCTTCCACGCCTTCGCCTAGCGAGATTCCGTCCAGACTTTCTGGTAAGGGCATGGAAAGAACCAGAAACGGTGCGTGAACCTCGTTCCGACCGTTGTTCAAAAAAGTGAGCTTCTGTAATTGCGGGCAGGGAATATACAGCCTTCGATGACGGTCTATGAACAATGCATCCGGAGAAATCAGGCGGTCATCCTGCACCAGTGTTGCGCGCTTTCCTTGGGGTGAAAGCACGGTAATCCGGCTGTTTTCTGCATCTGCGAGATAGAAATTTCCGTGCGTATCCATGCAGGTGCCGCCGATACTGGGAATTTCCGCTACAATTTCCACCTTTTGCGCAAGCTGGTTATCTGTCTGGGCCGTATCCAGAAGGTCAGCTACCTTGATGCGTTTAAGGGGGCCTGCGGGAACTGCAAAATAAAACCACGTTCCGCTGGCATCGACTTCAATATCATCACTGGCAGTATCAGGGCGCTTTCCGTTTCCATCTGCCAGAATACGCCCACCTATACCTTTATGGAGATGAATACCATCATTCCGCATAACCTTTTGGCCAGACAGACGCCGCAGTGTTTTTCCGGTTGAAAGGTTATGGATAATCACACCACCAAGGCCGCTATCTGTTACAAATATCAGATTACCATGTATTCTCAGGTCATTGAACCGCGCACCGGGCGGCATGATGGCATCAGAAAAACTGAGCACACGGATAATGCGACCGGTTTTTACATCAAGCTGGACCAGTTTTTGCGCACCCGCTTGTGGCTGGCCGCCTGGGGGGGCTCCCTGATCCACAACCCATAGTGTATTATCGCGAAAAAGATGAATGGCATTCACCATAACAAAGGCCCGAGTGCCATCTTGTCCTTTTTGCCATGTATTCCAGCTTCCTCCGGGAAAAGGTATTGGCTGACCGCTACTATTTACCCGCGCCAAAGAGAAGGTTTTTTCCATACCGGGGAACCGTGGCAAACCAAGAAAAATCTCCCCTTCGTGCGAGACAGCAACGCCGCTGGCAATAAAAGGTGACTGAGCGACCACAAAAAGCTGTTCTTTTGCTTCGACCTTCTCAAAAGGGTAGCTTGCCAAGCCAACGGCTATACCATTCAAGAACAGCCTTCTCGTTATTGAGTGTGATGACATGGGATATTTCCTTGAAGCAAAGTGAGCTGCCTCTCTTCAATTTCAGGGTTTCCCAACAGGAAACGCGTCACGGCAATACTTACCTCAAAACAACATCGTATTATGTATTTTCGTGTAAAAACGACGCTATGAAGCAAACGTTTCCTGCTTCCGGTAAGAAGTCTCAAAAAATCAATGTTTTTAGAATTTTATCGATGGGGCAACTGTGATGCAGATGCCAAAACCACGGTGAGGCACTTCTTTTACAAATTCATACATTCCATTTAGAATGGCATGACGTAATTTTGGTTAATGAACCATAGAAGCCCAACAGGGTGTTTTGTTTCATATTGCAGTTATGGGAGAGGGGGCAGATTGCTTCCAGCGTTCCTGTTACTCTTGCACTGGTGGCGGACAGGGTTGTGCTGACTGCCTTAAAATCTGTTATGATGTAAATATCTTGGCGCAAAGCGCGAAGTAATAGAAAGAATTCCGCCCGACCAGTCATGTCGGGCGGATTGATAGGTTAGGTTGTTACTGTATATTTTATTGCAATAAATTTCTTATTTAATTTGTGATTGATAAGTTGTGATTTTAGTTTTGGTGTCTGTAGCGAGTTTGAACAAGTCTGTATTTTTAGATGTTGTAATTTCTGCCGTAAGGACAGATGTCATCTTGTTTGTGCTGCTCATGAAATAGCGGGAGTAGCTTCTGTCAAACGCTGCGCCATATAGATGCTGTAACCGATCAATGACCTTTTGGTTTTGAGCGGAAGGTTTTGCAGGCAACGTTAAAGTGTGGGCAGTTGCCAATTTGCTAAGCGTATCATGGTTTTCCGTCAAATCTTTTACGATAGTCGGGCTGAGAAGCGCGATATCGCTACGGGCTGAATGGGTTTTGGCAAGGTTTGCCAACGCAATATGGGTGAGATCCATTTCATTAAGCTGTTGTACAAAATTTGCGTCAGTAGATGTAAATGGTGCAGCTTTTGCCAAAGCCGGCAAGGGAGGGGCAGGCGGCTGACCAGGGCTGATACAGGCGCTTAGCGCAAAAAGGCTAACAAGAAGTGGGGAGCACATAAGCGCTTTACGACGAAACAGGGCCAGCATGATCAGCAAATTCTCCTTTGGCCATACAGGCCATTTTGTATGACAGTTTTGCTGCCATACAGCGCTTAGAAAAGCCTATGATGATAGGGAGTGACCAAGAAGGCAAGATAGGAAAAACAGGATTTTCTTATTAATATTATAAAATCAAGTAACAATAGGAAAGATATATTGATAACTCCCGGAACGTAATTTATCAGAAAAGAAATGTTCACACTTTATTTAACATCGTGCATTGTGTGGAGAGCGCGCAGTAAATTAGAATGGCTGCGCTTCTATGTAGAAGTGTTTAGGTAAGTGTGAGGATAGTCGAAGAAATGAAGTGTCGTATTGCGGGTTTGTTCGCGGTTGCCTCACTCTCTGTGAGTTTGAGTGGGTGCGGATATTTTGATTCACGGGCCGCTCATAAAGCGCAGATCACAATGATCGGGATGACCTCTTATGATCTGCAAGCCTGTGCAGGTCTGCCAACGGCAACCAAACAGATTAACGATACGACGCAGATCTTTGTTTACACAGGAACACAGCCACAGCCGAGTTATGGTGGTTCCACCCTTATTCCTATTGGTGATATTGCAACAACAATTGCACAGCTTGGAGGCGGGGGCGGCACAAGTTGTTCTGCGGTCATCCGTCTGGATCATGATCGTGTTTCAGATGTGCATTACACAGGTAATAACGATGAAATGGTTGGAACAGATGGTATCTGTTCCATTATTACACGAGGCTGTGCCCGTCAGCCTGAAGGCACGATGCAGAAATCTGCTGGTGGCATGTTGGGCCCAGTTTCGGCTTTCCATCCGCCACGGACACCGCAACAATCCACAACAGCAACGTATTCTACGCAATCTGGTGCTGCTGTATTGAATACTGATAAAAAATCAACAGATTCAATTATCGTGCCCAGAACACAGTAAGGCATAGGATTAGTTAGATTTGAGAGGAAGCATGGTTTTGACAATGCTTCCTCTTTTTTATTTCTTTGCAGTCGATATATTGTGGGAAGCTTGGTAATAGGCTTTGGCCGTGACCCAATGAAGGGCTGTTTCACCTTCTTTTACGCTCAAAATGCCTTCATCAATGTCCTGTCCTACATTCAAGGATGCCAAGTCTATCTGCAAGAGAAGATTATAATGATCACCCATAGCAGCAGGCCCGTATTGAGAATGTGCCTGATAAATGCAGCTAAAGCGTTTGTAGGCTGTGCCTCTTGCAAGCGGATATTTTGAAAAACAGCTTGAGACGGCAGCATGCATTTCCCCCTTACCTTGGTCATCCGCACATCCTGACAAGAACAGACAGATAGAAGCCGCAACGAAACAATGCTTCTGTATTAAGTTTGCAAAAATTTTCATGGTCCAGAGAAAGATTTTGTAGATAGCAGTACGTGGAGAGATTTTACAAAATAGTATCGTATAAAAGTTTAAAGTTGAGAACCAGAATAAGAGCAGCCACACTCCAAGCAAGAATGGTCGTTTTGCGAGAGATAACAAGTTCCCCCATTTTCTGGCGGTCAGATACAAACAGAATTAAAGGGATAACGGCAAAAGGGAGCTGCATGGACAGGATAACCTGGCTGAGCATCAGCAGTTCTCCCACACCCTTGTTACCATAAAGGGCTGTTACTCCTATAACAGGAAGAATGGCGAGGCTGCGTGTGAGGAGCCGTTGTAGCCAGTGCGGTATTTTTAACCGCAAAAAGCCTTCCATAATAATTTGCCCCGCTAATGTGCCGGTAACAGTCGAGTTGGTTCCGGCTGCCAGAAGGGCAACGGCAAACAGGGTAGAAGCAATACCCAACCCAAGAACGGGAGAAAGCAGGCGGTAGGCATCCTCAATTTCCGCAACATTCTGATGGCCTGTTGTATGAAAAGCAGATGCAGCAACAATCAGAATGGCGGCGTTAATGAACAATGCCAGCACAAGGGCAATTGTACTATCCCATGTAGCCCATCGAATAGCCTCTTTACGGCCAGCTATTGTGTGCTCGAACGCTCGGGTCTGCACGATAGATGAATGAAGATACAGATTATGCGGCATGACTGTCGCGCCAATAATGCCAATTGCAATGTAGAGCATCTGGCTATTGGTCATGATTTCGGGTGAGGGGATAAAGCCTTTCAGCACGTCAGCAACAGGTGGCGCCGCAGCCACAAGCTGCACACCAAAACAGATGGCAATAATGCTCAGCAAGGCAATAACAAACGCTTCCAGGTATCGGAAACCACGGCTCATTAAAAAGAGCACAAGAAAGGCATCAAGAACCGAGATGATGGCACCGCCCAAAAGTGGAATACCAAACAAAAGCTGAAGTGCTACGGCTGTACCAATAACCTCAGCCAGATCACATGCAATAATGGCAAGCTCACATGCCAGCCATAAAACAATATTGATGGCTGGTGGAAAATGATCTCGACATGCCTGAGCCAGATCACGGCCTGTTGCAATACCCAATCTGGCTGAGAGAGCCTGAAGCAGAATGGCCATCAGGTTTGAAAACATGACGACGGCAAGAAGCGTATACCCAAACTGGGCACCGCCTTGTAAATCAGTCGCCCAGTTGCCGGGGTCCATATACCCCACGGAAACCATGTAACCCGGCCCGACAAAAGCCATAAAGCGCTTGAACCACGATGTATTGGCCGCCGGCAATTTAATACTGGCAAAAGATTCCGGCAAACTTTGGCTGCCTGCCTCTGTCGTTTTAGCAAAACGCCATGCAGCTTTTGGGGAAGACAACGGAGGAGCAGGGGCTTGCGAGTCTTGAACCATAAATCCAGACTAAACTGTACCTGATTAAAATATGCAACATGCTATATTACAAAGCATAGGGAAACTTTTGGTTGCAGTGCATTTGCATGATATCCGATGCAAAATATTCCTTTTGGAATACTTTATGCTTCATGGAATAATCTTGGCGGTATGGAGCCATACGCAGCCTTACGGACGTGTTGGAAAGTGAGAATGCAGCAAAGTTTTGATACGGCAGATACGCTACCCGATGCACAAACGCATTCAGAAGGGTTTCGCATCAGCCGTGTAGCCCGGCAACACGCCATAATTGAAGATTATGTGGAACTGATTGCCGATCTTCTGGATGAAGGGCAGGAGGCCCGGCAGGTTGATCTGGCAACCCGGTTAGGGGTCTCGCAACCAACTGTTGCCAAAATGTTGGTGCGCCTGAGCGATGAAGGTTTGGTCGCGCGCAAACCATATCGTGGTATTTTTCTGACACCCGATGGGCGCGAAATGGCAGAAAAAGTGCGCGTACGGCATCGTATTGTTGAAGCATTTCTTCTGGCTCTTGGTGTAAGCCCATGCAACGCACGAATTGATGCAGAAGGGTTGGAGCATTACGTAGGCGTTGAAACACTGGAAGCGTTTCAACTTGCCATGGATGCTGGTCTGGATGCCTTCATGCAAAAAGCCAGAAAAAAATAGAATCTAACCCAATCAGGGTAGATGTTTGCCACGGGCAATATTCTGATTTCATTCAAAAAAATTCTAAAATTTCATAAGCCTTACATATATCTCATAGTTCACGCACAATATGATATTGATTCTCATTATCGTTTATGAAAGGGTGAGTGAGATTTCGTGCGCACAGCCGCGCTGCATTTGTAAAAATGTTGGATCTGAAAGCATTTGGTAGTGTGGAGGGAACAATGTTTATCGCCATGAACCATTTTAAAGTTCGGCCAGAAAAAGAAGCCGAGTTTAAAAACTGTTGGCTTGAGCGGGAGGTTCTGTTGAACACCGCCTCAGGTTTTTTAATGATCCAGTTCATGCGGGGAAATGTTTTTCCGGGTTATGTGGCCTATGCATCCCAAACGGTCTGGACATCCCGTGAGGCGTACGAAGCGTGGCGTAAATCGGAATTGTTTCATGCCGCGCATAAAGGTGTCGGACAGGGGGAGGCTTTAACGCTCGAAAAACGTGCGTTCAGTAGTTATGAGGTGCTTCGCACTGTTATAGGACAGGAGCAGGCAGCCTGATGAAAAACCCATCAATAACAAAAAGGTATTGTGATCAGGTTAGGACTATACCCGTGCTGTCTCGTCGATCTTTAGGAGGTATGCTGGCTTTGGGAATGGCCTCAGTCTACATACCGCGTATCGGGTTGGCTCAGGATACGACAAATGCAGTAATGCCTCGTATTGTAACAGATTGCCGAGGGCGACGTGTGACTGTGCATAGTGCTGCCAGAATAGCCAGTATCGGCGGTACTATTACCGAAACACTGTATGCACTGGGGAAATCAAGTGCGATTTTGGCGGTGGACCAAACCTCCACATATCCTGAGCAAGCGCTAAAAGAGAAAAAAGATCTTGGTTACATGCGCGCTATTTCGTCTGAGGGAGTTTTGTCCCTGCGCCCAGATCTTGTGCTGGCAATGAACGATGCGGGCCCACCCGCAGCTATGGATCAGCTTGTGGCATCGGGTGTTCCTGTCGTGTTTGTAGATGCCACACCATCTCCCGAAGCTATTGAAAAGCGTACCCGCTTTTTAGCTGATATTGTTGGCGCTCAGGCGGAAGGGGAACAACTGTGTGGCACCATTGCTGGGCAGTTCCGACAACTGGAAGCATGGCGTGCTGCGCATACGGTGAAGCCACGCGTCTTGTTTGTCATGCGCATAACAAACAACCGACCTATGGCCGCAGGTAAAGGAACGGCAGCAGATGCCATGATCAGCCTTGCCGGAGGCGTTAACGCTGGCGCTGATATGCAGGGTTACAAGATTGTGGATCAGGAAAATCTGGTCGCCCTTCGGCCTGATATTATTCTGCTTATGGATCAAACTGCCACAACACTTCGATCAGCTTTGCAGGCAGACCCGGGTTTCAAACTTACCCCAGCCGGTCGCAACAATGCCTTTGTAAGTATGGAGGGTGAACGGTTTCTGGGCTTTGGCCCCCGTACACCTCAGGCAGCTTTAGAACTTGCCAGAATGATGGCGGCGGTGAGCCACCCTGTATGATTATGGCGCGGCGGCATGTCGTTCTATTTCTATGCGCTTTGTTGCCATTGCTGATATTGGTTATGGCTGTTTCCCTCAATGTTGGGGCAACAGCCATACATCTTACAGCTTTGTGGCAGAGTGGCGCGGAACAGACAGATAGCTTTGCAGACCGGGTTGTGCTGACCCAGATCCGTGGTCCTCGTGTTGTTATGGCCGGACTTACGGGCGCTGCGCTGGCTGTAGCCGGAGCCATTATGCAGGGGCTTTTCCGCAACCCATTGGCAGATCCGGGGTTGATTGGTGTGTCCTCTGGGGCGGCTTTGGCCACAGCCTGCATGATTGTACTGGGTGGAGCATGGCTCAATTTAGGGGCGGCAGGGCTACAGGCAGAAATTATGAGCACGGCATGGGCTGTTCCGGTGGCAGGCATGCTGGGTAGTTTTGTTGCGGCATGTTTGCTTTACATGTTTGCAACACGCGGGGGCGCCACATCTGTCAGCATGATCTTGTTGGCAGGCGTGGCGTTTAGCGCGTTTTCTGGGGCGTTGACAGGCATCCTCATCTTCCGCGCGAATGATACGGCATTACGTGATCTGACATTTTGGACAATGGGCAGTTTTGCTGGGGCAACATGGTCGCGCATAGGTCTGTTATGTCCATTTTTGTTGGTGGCCACGTGGGTAACGGTGCGTCTGGCTTTGCCTCTGAACGCTCTGTTACTGGGGGAGAGTGATGCACGGCTTATGGGGTATCCTGTAGAGCGTATTAAGCGGCGTGCCATGTTCTCGGTTGCCTGCGCTGTTGGTCCTACGGTTTCCTTTGTTGGAGCAATTGGGTTTGTAGGCGTTGTGGTTCCCCATCTGGTGCGTTTGGTTACGGGGCCAGATCATCGGCTGGTGCTGCCGGGCAGTGCCTTGTTGGGGGCAATCCTGTTAATAGCGGCAGATACGCTGGCGCGCATTATTGCTATGCCCGCAGATGTGCCTGTGGGAATTGTAACCGCAGTTTTAGGCACACCACTCTTTGTCTGGCTCCTTACGCGTACACACGACAGGGAAAGACTGGCATGAAGCTTTGCTTACAAAATGTAGGTTGGCGCGTTCGAGGCAAAGATATTGTGCAGGGAGCCTCTCTGGACTTTGTGCCCGGTCAGATGACAGCCATTGTGGGGCCAAATGGAGCCGGCAAAAGCACATTGCTCCGTCTTGCCAGTGGTTTGTTGCGGGCAACCAGTGGCGATGTATGGCTTGGTGATGCTTCTATTACCACGCTTTCGTCTGCCCAACTGGCGGCTGGCCGGGCCATGTTAATGCAGGACTCTCCGTTGCGGGCTCAGTTTACGTTGAGTGAGTTGGTGGCAATGGGAGGGCAGATTTCCGCCCCATTCATGAGCGCTTCAGTCCGTTTGGAGCTTGCCGGGCTGTTACTGGAGCGCGTTGGTTTGGCTGCTTTTGCTGAGCGTGATGTTATGGGGCTGTCTGGAGGGGAACAGCAGCGGGTTCATCTCGCCCGGGTGCTGATGCAGTTAGAGGCAGCCGTGCATGGCACAGACAGGGCACCAGGATTTTTGTTGCTGGATGAACCAATTTCGGCTCAGGATCTCTCCCGGCAGCATTTGGTGCTTAACCTTGCGCGTGCTCATGCCTCAGGTGGTGGTGGAGTTGTGCTGGTCATTCATGATCTGAATTGGGCCGCAGCCTGTGCAGACCGCATTGTGGTAATGCACGAGGGAACCATTTATGCGCAGGGGTCGCCAGAACAGGTTTTAACCAATGCGTTAGCCAACCGTGTATTTGGGTTGGAAGAGGGGCGTGTGCGCATACATGCAGGTACCGGTAAGCCTTACGTTTTGCCACATGATATAATTTGCCAATAATGGTTGAAGGAAAGAAACAGGCTATGTCTCAATATATTGCCATGAACCGCTTTTTGGTCGCCCCGGAAAATGAAGATGCTTTTCAGAAGCGTTGGCTGGAGCGTGAGGTTTTATTAAAAACTGTTCCAGGTTTTGTGAGTTTTCAGTTCCTTAAAGGTCCAGAAAAGGAAGGGCTCAGGCTTTATGCTTCTCATACTGTGTGGGATTCATACGATGCCTTTGTAGCCTGGACACAATCTGAGCAGTTTCGTCAGGCGCATGCGGGGGCGGGGCAGGGGCGTGCGCTTACTGCTGGGCCTCCAGTGTTTGAAGGGTTTAGCGTTTTGCAGGATGTGACAGTATAATATCTTATATGTGAAATGATTGAGTGACCTGAAACCATTTGGATTTCAGGTCATTTTTGTTTTTTTAGAAAATCAGTTTGCTATGCTGGCAGTCATATAGTTTTTGACACGCATAAAACCAGCCTGAGCTCCGGCTGTAGCCAAAACTGGGTCGAAGCCAGCGCGGTCAATAGCACTCTTGAATGCGTTCCAGGATGGGCCTCGGCCGCCTAGATCTGCCGCTAGGTGGCGCCCGCCAAAATTTTCGGTAAATCCTATTTTTTCAACAAGTTTTATTAAAAAATTTGCACCGAGTTTGGAGCCTTCTGCAACATATAGCCAACCTATGGCTGTAGAAGCATCTTGGATATTTATAGAAGGGCCTTCATTAGAAAGGGGTAAGTCAAGATCCCGCATATCTTGGCATACTTGTGCAAAGCGGTTTCTGGAAGTCAGATCGGGGATGATCTCTACAAGTTGGGCATGATTGTACAGATCATTGATATCCCGGTGAAATAGATACTGAAGCTGCACAAAATTTTTGTATTTATCGGCGCTGGAGAACAGACCATGCGCCATGATGCTTTTGTCCAGATCCTCATGAAGTGTCTGAGTTGCTTCTTTAAGGCAAAGCGAAAGGGGAGCGGACGTTTGGGTCATTTTGTTGGCCTTTACGACATAAACGCATTCTGAGAGATGCGAATGTGTGACTTATTTAACGCAAATGAGAATCATACGCAATAATGAGCTTGATGCCGAGATGTGGGTTATGCATCATAAAATAATAATGATTCTCATTATTAACAATGTGGATGTACAATGATAACGCAGCCTCTTTTCTGCCGGGTTATGCGTTACCGGATGCTGGCAACAACAGCTCTGGCATATGCTTGCGTAACACCGGTTTTTGCCGCCACAACGGAATCTGTTTCTCCCAAGGTAGAAACTTCCACACAGGCAGATGCTCGTAAAAACGCCAGTAAACTGAGCAAAGTTTCTCCCCAAATGGTTATTTTGGGGCCGGTAAAGGTGAGTGGAACAACGGATATTCTGGATTCCATGAAGTTCAACCCAGATCAAGATCATAGCGCGGTGGGTAAGGCCGGCGTGCTGACAACGACCACAACCCTCAAAACATTCCGTGACCGTCAGATAGATAGTTTGGAAGACTACGCGCGCCGAGTAGATGCCTCGGTTAACTATAGTAATGGTAATTCCAGTATCAACATCCGTGGTCTGGACCAAAACCGCATTCTCACCACCATAGATGGTGTGCGTATGCCATGGGCAAATGATGGTGCCTATGCTGGATCTTTCAATTCTGCACAAGGGGGAGTTAACAATTTCGATTTCAACTCCCTGGGCGCAATAGACGTTGTTAAAAGCGCAGATTCCAGTTTTTTTGGCACAGGGGCGTTAGGTGGGGTTATTGCCCTGCGTACGTTAGACCCGGAAGATCTGCTCAAGCCGGGCAAAACATTTGGGGGGCTTACCAAACTTACTTATAATGGGGCAAGCGAAGCAGCATTGCTGAATCAGGCGTTTGCCGCACGCTATAAAAACACGGTCTTTTTGCTTCAGGGGGGGTATCAGGACGGGAGCGAAACTGGCAACCGCGGTGATACTTACGGATATGGCCGAACACGTACCGCAAAAGACCCTGCCTCATATGATCAGGGTAGTTTTTTGGGCAAGGTCCGGCACTACTTTGCAGGTGGTCACAGAATTGGCCTGACAGGCGAATGGTTTGACCGAAATTATAATGAACGAACCAGAACGTCAGAAACAACGGCAACCAATGTCTACCATACGCGGAGTGAGAACCAGCGTTCGCGCGTATCTGCCAACTATGATTATCAGGCAAGCAGCCCAACTGCCCTGTTTAGTGAAGCGCATTTTCTGGCATATTGGCAAAGTATTCAGACCGATACGGATATTACAAACAATGATCCGGCCAGACCAACGGCCTATGTGCACCAACATCTCACTTTGCCTGTAGAATCCTATGGTGTAACAGGTTCAGCCACAAACAACATTTTTACCGGTCCGTTGCATCATGCGCTCACCTATGGTGGAGAAGTTTTTCTGACCGATACTTACCAGACGCAAACTGGCCAGCGTGCTCTGTCAAACGCTTATACTCACGATAACTTTTCGGATATGCCCAAAGTGCATGGTACGGATATGGGAGCGATTGTACAAGACCGTATTGGCATTGGGCGGGGTGAATGGCTACATATTACACCGGGTTTCCGGTTTGATTATTTCCAGCGCGATACGCACAACACGGCTTCTTATATGGCTAATGCCGGTTATGCGGGGCTACCGCATGGGGCGCATGGGTCTCACTTCTCCCCCAAAATTCTGGTAGAAGCACGCGTTGCCAAAGATCTTATTCTGTATGGGCAGTATGCCGAGGCATATCGTGCGCCTTCTGCAACTGAAGAATATCTGAACTACAGTACTCCGCCAGTGTACCAGGTTGTTGGCAACCCAGACCTTAAGCCGGAAAGTAGCCGAGGGTGGGAAGTTGGTATGAAATATGGAAATTCAGAACGAGGTGCCAAACTTTCCTTCTACGATAACCACTACCATAACTTTATAGATATGATGGGTATAAGCGGTTGTACCGGCTACATGCTCTGCTATGGTTATACCAATTTATCGCACGTACGTATTTATGGGGTGGAAGCCAGCGGGAACTGGGCATTTGATGATCACTGGCATATATGGGGGTCATTGGCTTATGCGGATGGGCGTGATCAGGACAGGAACTTCCACCTGAGCTCAGTGGCACCTTTTCGTGGCATTATTGGATTTGGGTATAAGACACAGCGATGGGGCACTGATTTGTCTGGCACATTTGCTTCTGGCCGAGACAATGCCAAGTATCTGACTTCTACCGGTACATTAACCAACCAGTGGAAAACTCCGGGCTATGTTATTTTCGACCTGACAGGTTGGTATAGTCCATCATTTTACAAGCCTCTGCGTGTTCAGGCCGGAATGTACAATATTTTTGATAAAGCTTATTATAATGCAGCTTCTCTGCCTTATGGGCAGTCATCCAGTTCTCTTTCCGAGCGCTATTACACTCAGCCGGGCCGTTCCTTTAAGGTTACCGCTCGAATTGAATTTTAAAAAACATAACCATATGCAATGATAAATCGAAAATGAGTGATTCTATTGTTCATACACACGATTCCTAAATGATGGTGGATGCACTTTCTGCCTATGATTGAACGGTATAAGCCATGACAAAAAGCGTTCCCATTTTGCTGTGCCGCGCAGTTGTCATGGCTTTATTCTTTTGCAAGAAAGGGATGTGAATTTATGAAAGAGCGTGCTGGCCTGCAATACGCCGAAGTAATTCAGCATGTGGTGCATGAATGCGCCCACACAGCGCATCGCGATGCGCCCGTTCTAACGGGTTATGGGCCGATAACCCGGCATTACCAGCCAAACCGAGTAAAGCTGATGTAAAATCTGCCGCAGCATCAACAACACGCGTTTTTATAACCGCCGCATGTGCCTTCAGTTCGTCGGATGGGCGTGCTGCATCAACGTCTGTGGCGTAAAGCCGCAGGAGCATGGCGTTCATGTGCAAGGTAATGGTAAATCCACCCACAGCATCACGCATTGAAGGCAATGTTGCCAGAGGTGCTCCCAGATTGGATGGAACACGGCTTTTCAGGAACTCGCAAAACCATGCCAGCGCAGAGGTTGCAACGCCATTGTACAAGGCACCCAATAGGCCCGTATTCCATGCAATAAGGATATTGCGGCCTGATGGTCGTGCATCAGGAGTATGGAGTTCCAACGCAGCATCAGGCGGTAGGGTAACATCTGTAAATGTAACTTCATGACTGTTACTGGCACGCATGCCTATGTGGTCCCAGTTCTCAATAACACGGATACCATCTGCTTTGGCGGGCACAAGAAATGTACCAACTTGTGCAGGATTATCGTCTGTGCGCGCACGCACCAAAAGCCATGACAGGCCGGGAATGCCTGTTGCATAGGCTTTTCGTCCCGTCAAAACCCATCCGGTGGCTGTGCGGGTAGCAACTGTGCCGGACAATCCACCTTGAGATGCAGAACCAAGATCTGGCTCCGCTAACAGAATATTCAATAACTTATCGTGCTGTGTATCCTCTATCCAGCGGGGCATGTCACCAGATCCGAATTCATGGTGGGCAATTGCAGCACGGACCATGTAATGATTGACCATAACCAGCGCGGTAGATGCATCACCCTGAGCAATCTGCCCAACAATGTCCTGCACCACGCCTAGCGTAAATGGGGTAGGGCGCTCTGGTGTGGATATACGTAAAGATAGCAGCCCTGCCTGACGCAGATCGTCAATATTTTCCTGAGCAAAAATTCCAGTGCGATCATGATGAGCTGCCCGTGAGGCAAGCTGCTGCTTGAGATGTGAAGCGGCCTCAATGGCATCGTGTGCGGTGTGTAGATCAATCGACATGGAATATATATTTCACCATTTTTATGAGGTGGTAATGAAATATAACATTTAGGACGCGAATATGGATGTCAATGAGAGAATTTTATCTTGAGAAAGATATAAATTGGTACGCGAAATTCTGATTCACGGAAAAAACGCATGTGAACCTTATGAAACAGTCTGATCGTCGGATAGCTATCAGTGTCAACAATGGTTTTGGTGATGCGGCGCAGGCATGGCAGCTTGCACGCAATACTAGCAGGCCAGAATGTTGAAGCACGCTCACTGGTAAGGCTGGCATGATGGCGCATCTACCCCGTGAGCGTGATCTAGGTATGACTGTGTTGGTAAAGATATTTCAGAGCAATCTTTCGCCTTGATTATCATTCATCTGACGTGCTGCTTGCAAAGCTTCGGCAAAGCGTGTGCGTGTGGCTTGCCCCATTCGGCTCATGCCGCAGGCATCACGCATACGCGTAATGGCTTCATCATCAGAACAGTCGATCGCAATAGCGCGGCAGGCAAGGTCCACCAGAGCGGGGAGAGGCACCTTGGCGGGATCTATGTTCTTTTCTGATGTGCACGAAGCCAGAGGCAGGCGTGAAGTTACAGGAAGCCGTTCTGACCACAAAAATACACCAACACTTTCTTCCGTGCGGCCAAGTGTGGAGAGAACAGCACTCTGAATACGCTCACGTATCTCTCGACCCACTCGTGCAAAGCCATGATCGCGCGAGAGAGTCTGGATCAGCACATCTTCACGTATAACACCTGCTTCATCCACAATCTGGCAGATCAGTTGCGCTAAAGTGGGGAGATAATCTTCCTGATAAAAGCGTGAGGAATCAATAACCGGTTTTGGAGCGGTGGGTAGAACATCCTCAGTAGGTGCTTTGGCATACAGAGGTTCTGCTGGTGGCGCAGATATTGCCAACACTTCGGATGGTGCTGCCTGTGGATTGGGCTCTTCCTGCGACTCATTGAGAGGGTGAGGTGAAACTTCCTCTATCTCGGGAGGGATTTCGTTAAGGCTGGCAGCCGCCATTGCTGCATCATGTCCTGCCTGTTCAGCGCGCTTTTTGCGAGTTTCTTCCAAAAATTCGTTCAATGCACGGTCAACCCGCTCCACTTCACGTGGTGCATTGGTCCACCAGTCTGTGGACCAGATACGCAGGATGTTCCAACCAAGGTTTTCGAGCACAGCTTGCCGCAATCTATCCCGATCACGGGCTGTGGCACTTCGGTGATAAGTTGCTCCGTCACACTCTATGCCGGCCAGAAAGGTTGTGGGCAGATCAGGGTCGACCACGCCCAGATCAATACGGAAGCCGGATACGCCAACTTGCGTTGTAACGTCCCATCCCTTGGCGCGCAGCATGGTGGCTACTTCAACCTCAAATATGCTGTCATAACCGCCCACGGAGCCTTCATGCGCACCAGCCAGCGCAGTTGCCCCGCGTTCAGCAAACAGCAGGAAGCGGCGTAGATCACGCACACCTGCGGCGCGTGTACGCTCAATGGCAATCTGATCGCCACGGAGCGATCCAAACACAATCAACTGCTCTCGGGCGCGGGTAATGGCAACATTCAGGCGTCGTTCACCACCTTCCCGGTTGAGCGGCCCGAAGTTCATGGAAATCTTGCCAGCAACATCCGGGCCATAAGTCAGGGAGAACAGCATGACATCGCGCTCTTCCCCCTGAATGTTTTCTAGGTTTTTTACAACTAAAGGCTCTGGAGCCGCATCCCCTGTAAATCTTTCAAGACTTGGATCTTTGCGCACTTCTGCTTCCAGCAAATCAACAATCAGTTTTTGCTGTTCACTATTAAAGGTAACAATGCCAACAGACCGTTCCCGCCCATCACGCATGATCTTTACCGCCTCGGCAACCACCATACGTGCTTCTACAGGGTTGGTATGGGATCCGTTACGCCCGGGTTCGTAAATACCTTTAGGCACGAAACGGAATGATACCGCCTGATCTGATGTGACAGGTGAGGGGAAGGTAACGAGGTTGCCGCTATAATATGTCTGGTTAGAGAAAGCGATCAGGCTTTCATGCCGGCTCCGGTAATGCCATTCCAGACTAATGGCGGGAATACCCGCACCAAGACATTCATCCAGAATGGAATCAAGGTCAGTCATTTCATCGGATGTTGCAACATCGTCAGCCGCTTTGCCTGCTATAAAGAAGTCTGTTGGTGGAAGTTGCTTGGGGTCTCCCACAACAATAACCTGTTTTCCCCGGCCAATAGCGCCAATGGCATCCCATGTTGCAATCTGGGAGGCTTCATCAAAAATCACCAGATCAAAAGGTTCTGCATCTGCAGGCAGATATTGTGCCACTGAAAGAGGGCTCATCATCAGGCAAGGCGTTAAAGTCCGCAGGGCGCTGGGCATTTTTCCTGCCAACTGGCGTACCGGGAGATGACGGGTCTTTTTTGCAATTTCGCGGGTTAAGACCTTGTATTCTGGATCATGCTGCCGTTCGGTTTCTCCCGGAATTTTTCCGGCCAAGCGTGCGCGTATCAACCTTATGGCAAGGTTTTTCAGTTTTTCATCGAGTTCACGAAAACGCAGGATACGGCCTTCATGCGTTGCAGCCACAAAACCGCTTAACAGAGCGGAATCGCTGACGGCGTGCATGGTCCACCAACGGGCATAATTTGCTTCAAAAACAGAAAGAACATCTTCCTGCGCAACAAAGCCTTGCTCAATTGCCGTCACCAAAGGTGTTAAGCCCAGTTGTGCTGCATGATGGCAGGCGCGTTGCCATGCGCACCAGTCTCGCAATTCACGCGCAGAATTTTTCCAACTTTGTAGTTTTTCGCTGATTTCGTTAAGCCAATCAGGAGCTTTGGGGCTTACCAGAACGCTGATATTACTGGCACTGCATTCGGTAAGCGTTTTCAGGGTTGCTTCCAGTGCTGAGAAGGCGGCCCGATACTGTGTCAGCGCAGTATGAACACTACCTCCTGGTGCCAGCAGATCTTTCCCTTCGGTCAATAAGGTTTTGAAGTGGGTGCGTGCTGAAAGAAGGGCGGCAGTATCTGCCATACACCCGCCAAGGTGATTTCTGGCTTGCTGGCCCCATTCAAAAACAAGGTTAATCTGGTCAAAATCAGTCTCAAGCCCGCGCCATAGGGCACCAATATGTGCTTTATGCGGCGCTTCTTTTAATCTGCTGGCAATGGTCTGGCGTTCCACCAGTTTTTCCAGATCGCTTTCGCAATCTTCCGGCATGGCTATAGCGTGGTCATTCAACCGTTTGCGAATGGCTTTTTGCCCCATAGAACGGGCTAGTAGCCATTTTTCTTTTGCCGTGCGCCATTCAGCAAGAATGTCAGATACAGGAAGCGTATCAACGCTTTCTTTCCAACGTGTGTTCAGGTCTTCAGTAAGCGCGCGATGTTTGGCAACCTGATCTTTTTCTGCCAGTGCTTGGCTGCAAATATCTTGCGCGTCATCTCCAAACGCCCAACCTGCAGCATGGGGCTGTAGTAAATGTGCGCATAGCGCATCAATCTGGCCAAGGCGGATAAATGATAAATTATCTGCCCCCAATGCAAGCGCCTTGACCACATCATGAGCCGCGTTGCGGAGTTCCCCCAAAGCTGCCAGCGTTGTATTGACTGTATCCAGCAACCGAGCCTCCCATAGTGGAGACCATTCCGTCTGCTCAAGCCCTGCTAGCTGGGGTGATACAACAATATCGCCAATGCGGGCATAAAGTGTGGCCAAGTCTTCGGCCGCCTGTACCAGATTGTCGTAATCTGTTTTTGAATGTGCATCAGCATCGCGCCACACTAGGGGGATGCGTACAATTTTTTCTTCCTGTGCACGTAATGTAATGCCAATACCCCGGTAGGGCGTCCAGCCATTTCGGCGTGGAGCATGGAGTGCGTGAACATAAGCATTCAGTTCATGCCGCAGCGTATCAAGTGCCTGTTTTGTATGTGCGTATTCTTCTTGCTGAAAATCTTCCAGTGCGGCTTGGGCTGTCTGAAATTGCTGGAGCACACCCATTTTACTGGCTTTGGGTGAGAACAGATCCAGACAGAATTCGGCAATACCCAGCTTTTCCAGCCGATTACGTACAACTTCCAGCGCTGTGCGCTTTTCGGCCACAAACAATACGGTGCGGCCTTGCGCAAGCGTATTGGCAATAATGTTGCCGATAGTCTGGCTTTTACCTGTGCCGGGAGGACCAATCAGCACAAAGTTTTCGCCCGCAGCCGCACGTGCCACGGCTTTGAGCTGTGAGGAATCAGCTTCCATCGGGCAGACAAGATCGGCTTCAGCCAAGGCCGTATCAAGGTCCTGAGAAGCACTACACTCACCGGAAGGTGTGGTATTATCCTGCGCGGGTTCTTGAACACCATTTAACAGACGGCTTGCAACATCATTGGTGGCTAGCTTGTCTCGTCGTTCAAGAAGGTCTTTCCACATCAAGAACTTTGAGAAACTTAATGTGGTCAAACTCACATGTTCGCGCACTTCCCAGCCCGGAATGTGGCGTAGGTGAAGCCGAAAGGCTTCAATAATTTTGGGCACATCCAACCCAGACTCATCTTCGGGGAGGTTGTCATGTTCCAGCAGGGGAATACGGATATCATAATCCGCACGCAGCATTTCCAGCAATGTTGTGTTTATGCGGGTTTCATCACTATGCGCCCGCAGCGTAAAGGGGGATTTAATACTGGCGCGTTCCAGAATTACCGGAACAAGAATAAGCGGAGCAAGGTAAGGTTTGCTCTTGTCTTCTGGTGTCCACGCCAAGGCTCCTATGGTCAGAAAGAGCACGTTTGTGCCGCCTTCCTGCTCGGCTGATCTGGCCTGACGATAAATCTCGATAAGGGCGTTCTGGAGATTTTCTTTCTTGCGCGGGACAACAATCTCGCGCCGTGCAAGCGCCTCTATGGCATAGGCGCGTGCAGCATCCTCCTGATGGCGGTCTTGATGAAGAGCTTTGTTACGAGGGTCATCCTCATCCATCAGGTCTGGTGCAGAAATAAAGCGCAAAGGCTTGGGGTTACCGCCTGCGCGCATGCCTGCCAGCATATCCTCCAGCGTTGCAGGCTCTGGGCAATTAATCTCAATCTGCTGACGGTCAGACTTTGGCAAATTGAGCAGGCGGTTGCGGGCCGACATATCCAAAAGGCGATTGCACCAGCGCTGAACACGATCTGCCGGGCGATCTGGTAGCTGTTCTTCCTCCCGTTCCTCGCGCAGAGTTGGTGGGGCTTCAAAGATCGGCTGCTCGGAAGTGTCATCCGAGTTTTCATCAAGCTCGGTATCTGCGCGCAAACCCGGCGTGGAAAGCGGACGAATGCGACGGAGACGTGCGCGATGCACATCAATAATTTCGCGGAACGTATCCTCATCTTCATCGCCGATATCACGCAGATTGGCTTCTCCGCGCTCACAAGCGGTTGCAAAGCTGGGTTTGCGCGCAGCCGTTACCAACGTTGTTTCAAAAATGCGCAGATCATCAAGCTTCAGTCGGTTGCGTATACCCGGCAGATCCTGAACAACGGATGCACCTGCATCCTGTAGGGAAAGCCAGAAACCAGCAAAGGCGTGCCCTTTGGTAAGAACAATCAGGGGGCGCAGGCCGATGGCCTCAAGGCAAGCAGCAAAGAGAACGGTAGTATCCAGACAGGTTGCCAGCCGTTCTTCATACACCTGAGAGGGTAGGCGGATGCGTTGCCCATATTCCACAAACGATGCAGGTGGGTTGATATAGGTGATGTTCAGCCCACAAATGGCACACCAGATTGCCTGTGCCTGCGCCCATACTCTGCCTTTATCGCCCTGATATCCTTCCAGCGAAGGGGTTTGCCCTGCCTGCCGTAAAATATCGGAGGCTGAGCGTAAGATACGGGCAACTGCAGGATCATTCGGTAAAACAAATGCGGCAAGAATATCGGGAATACCACATAGGCCTCCCCATTCATTGCGTGCCAATACGCGCACATCGCGGGTGGTTCTGGTTAACTCCTGCTCTCCAGCGCATGCAGTTACAGTTACTACCGCTTTGGAAGCTTCAGTTTGGGCAGAGAGCAATGCCCCATCAAGTGTGATGTCACGGTCATTCAGCACGCGCAGTTCTTGGGGGCGCACCTGTTGCAACATCCATGAACGTGGCGTGAGAAACGGAGGTTCACTGCTGATGGTAATTTCTACGGCAGGGTATTCAATGTCCGTTGTGTTGTCGAAGGCCAGCTCTTCCAGAATAGGAACACTATTTTCCCATAGGCTTGCATTTACGGCTTCTTGTAGTGCGATTTGCAGAGATGGTGTTTCGATAGGCAAGGGATGATCGGTGTCTTCAGAAATCTGTTTTTGCTCTGTATCCACCGAAAATTCCCCTCTATCTTCCATGTTCGTGCACTCAATAACACAATTCTCTATCGTATTATGACAAAGTTATTCATGTTTCATGAGAAAGAGGAGTGTGTGTAATCGGTAACAGATTTGCAAGTGATGGTAGAATACGGTTCTTGATAAGGACGGTCAGCTTTTAGCTGACATATATACTGGGCAAACCCTCTTACCTTTTGGTTTGATCCGCTTTGAGTGCCAGAACTCCGCAGGCCATTCCCCCGAGAACAGAAGGCCTGCAAGTTGAAAAAGTAGCTCTAGCTGGGGCTTCAGTTTTTTTCGATGTGAACAGACACATGCGTGTCACAATAGGCGGCGAACGGCTTCTAACACATCACGGCGCACACGTTCGCCAAGGGAGGAAGGCAACAGGTCAAAAGCGTGCACCGCATTTGCATAGACGACAAGTTCAGTCGGTACGGCTGCTTTCCATAGGCGCTGCGCAAAAGTTATATCTTCATCACGAAACAGATCCAAAGCGCCAGTAATCACGAATGTTGCCGGTAACCCAGACAGATCTTGCATGAAAGCGGGTGATAGATAGCCAAATCGTGGATCATCCGCCGCCAATTCTCCGCGCACGGCAGACCATGCATGTTGGTTTTGGGCGCGCGTCCAGACGAATTCCCCCGTTGTAGGATCATCAGAAGGGGCATCTGGCCCTCCTGTGCGCAAATCAAGCATTGGGTAAATTAAGACTTGGGCATGTAATTTTACCTTACCGCGATCACGCGCCAGAAGGGTTGTAGCGGCAGCCAGACAACCTCCACCACTGTCCCCCATAACCATGATACGATCGGGGTCAATTTCCAGCTCTTTCGCATGCTTATGTAGCCACACAAGGGCGGTATAAACGTCTTCCAGACCACCAGGAAAAGGCGTTTCCGGCGCAAGCCGGTAATCAACCGAGACAACCAGGGTATTTGTTTCTAAAGCCAGCCGGTTCAGCATACCTGCTTGCATGTCGGGTGTGCCAGCAATCATTCCTCCGCCATGTACATAGAGAATGGCAGACGTTGTTTTCTTGGCCTTAGGTGGCTGAAACAGAATAACACGAACATCGGGGGCTGCATCAGGGGCAGGGATCAATCGTTCCTCATATGTGACCGATCCAGAATTTAAGAGAGCAGTCGAGCCTTCAACGAGGCCACGGCGGAACTCCATGAGATCGTCTTGCTCAGGATCGAAGGATGGAAACGAAGCAATCATGTCGCGCTGTTCGGCATCAACCAAGCCAAGGGTCGTCATTGGGAGAGCACTCCATTCTCTTGAGCAATAACAGGATCATAAAGGGTTGTTGCTCAAGATCACAATGCCTCTACAATAAGTTGAATTATCGCGGTTTTTTGGTGGTTTGTATTCTGTTGGGCTCACATCTATCCACCTTATCGAAAATAAAGTGGATAGACGCCCAAAAACACTAGCCTAGCGTTACATGGCATAGAGAGGGAACATCTACACCAAGTGAGACGCCAAGCGTTGTTTAACGCGTTTGCATGTAATACCGCCAGCCACCTGTTTCTGTAATATCGGTGCCGCTACGTGCCACGGCTTCGCTACAAAGAAAGCCGCAAACTTCCTTTCCATCTTCTAGCGTAATTCGACCAATGGACATGGGTTGCGGAACAGAAGCGACAAAGCGCCCAAAACCTGCGGCATCAAGTTCGTAAACCTCCACTTCTAGTCCGTTACCCTCAAAGCCTTGTTCTCGCACAAGGCCTGGCTTGGGTGGGGTGGCATTGGGCAAGGCAAACAGGCGGTAATCTGGGGCCGTGCGGGTAGTGTTTCGTAAAACAGCATGTTCCTGTTCAAGCTGCCAGTGCAGGGGAAAACCTTTGAGATGTGCTCCAACAACAGCCAGAAGCACACGGTCCTTGGGAACTGTAGTGTCAGCCTCTTTCGATACCGGTTTATCGGTGCGTGTCAGCCCAACAGCTTCGCCTAACGCATGATGAAAACGTCCGGCCAATACTGCCAAATCCTTATCGGTGAAGGCTGGGGCAATAAATGTTACCCCAAATGGGAGACCATCTGGCGCAAACCCGGCAGGCACAGCACAGGCTGCCATATCAAGTAGATTTACAAAATTGGTATAGGCCCCAAGCAAGCTGTTGGCGGCAATGGGTTGCTCTACAACCTCCTGTTTGGTGACAATACGCGGTGCCGTTGGCAGCAGCATAATGTCAAAATCAGCCCACATACGTTGTGCTACCTGCTGGAGGCTATGCTGGCGATAAATGCCTTCGAATACATCTGTTGCTGTATAATTTTTGGCACCGTCAATAATGGCGCCAACTGTTGGATCCATATCTTGGCGATGAGTGTTATAAAAATCCTTTATCGCAGCCAACCGTTCCACCACAAAGGGGCCACTATACAGCAGGGCTGCTGTTTCCTTTAGGGGAGCAAAATCCAGCTCAACGGGTGTGCCACCAATTTGTTCTAGCAGGTGGATGGCACGGGCATAAAGCGCTGCATTTTCTGCGTTGCCATCGAAAAACTGATCTTCTTTTTTCAATACCCCAAAACGAAATGTTGTAAGAGGTAGTGGCCGAATATCTAGCGCGCGCGAGTAGGGGGAGCGTGCATCAGGTGCAGCAGCAATCTGTTCAACTTCCCACGCATCAGCGGTAGAGCCTGCGAAAACAGAGATACAGTCAAGAGATTCACAGGCGGGAACAAGGCCATATGTGCTGAGCACGCCTCGTGATGGTTTGAGTCCCACAATGTTGTTAAATGCGGCTGGCACGCGGCCCGAACCTGCCGTATCTGTGCCAAGCGCAAATGATACCAGACCAGCCGCAACAGCAACAGCAGACCCAGAGCTTGAACCGCCCGAAACATATTCAGGGTTAAACACGCAATGTGGCTGGCCATAAGGAGAACGCATACCAACAAGACCTGTTGCAAACTGGTCAAGGTTGGTTTTGCCAATAAGAATGGCTCCCGCAGCTTCCAAACGCTGCACAACTTCAGCGCTTTCTTGAGGCTCATAGGCAAAAGCCGGACACCCAGCTGTTGTGGGCAGCCCAGCAACATCAATATTATCCTTTACAGCAAACGGAATACCGTAAAGTGGAAGGTCTGTGGCGGCTTGTTTTTCCAGTTCAGAAGCGCGGGCTAAAAGCTTTTCTGCCGGAACCCGGCTGATCCATACAGCCGGGTCTTGGGTGGTATAGGCGTCAATGCGTGCAATAACGTCATGCACCATGTTGGTGGGCGAAAGCGTTCCGGTGCGATAGGCGGAAAGCAGCGGGGTAATCTGCAACATATTGGGCAGGGACATGTTTTTTCCTGTTCTATCAGCGTTAAGGGCACATAAAAATCAGCTTGTGCGGACAACCATGATGCGTTCACCACCCCGCACTTCACGCCCTTTGCGGCAGAGAATTTCAGTCACAACACCGGTGGCTGGTGAGGAAATCTTCATTTCCGTTTTCATGGATTCAATAATAGCCACCGTATCACCTACCTTTACGTGATCCCCCACGTTTACGGGTAGTTGCCATACGTTGCCGGGTACTGGGCTATCCACACCCATATGACCTTCAGGCAGCACAGATTCATCTGCCTGATTGTCATTCGTTTCTTCCTCGAAGGTATCAAGGCCCTTTGCAATCCAGTCTTGCCGTTCAGCTTCAAAGGCAGCTTGTTGCCTAGCTTGGGCAGCGGCAATTTCTTCTTTGTTGGCTTCAAGGAAAGCGCGATATTCCTTTAGACTGAAATGTGATTCCTCAATCTTAACGGAAAAGCGGCCATACGGAAAAGCGGCACGGGCTTCCATCAGCTCATCGTGTGAGACAGGGTAGAAACGGATCTGGTCAAAAAACCTTAAAAGCCACGGCGTGCCTTCATGAAATACATCTGTTGTGCGCCATGTATTCCAAACCTGCGTGGTGCGGCCAAATAGCTGATACCCACCGGGGCCTTCCATGCCATAGATGCACATATAACTTCCGCCAATGCCCACCACGTTATCTGGTGTCCATGTGCGGGCAGGGTTGTATTTGGTGGTTACAAGCCGATGGCGCGGGTCAATAGGGGTGGCAACAGGGGCGCCCAGATAAACATCGCCAAGCCCCATCACAAGGTATGATGCGTTAAAGATGATATCCTTTACAGCCTCAATAGAAGGAAGACCGTTAATGCGCCGAATGAACTCAATGTTAGAAGGGCACCATGGTGCGTTAGGCCGCACAAGTTCCTGATAACGCTGCATGGCCAGTTGTGCCTGCTCATCATTCCATGAGACAGGCAGATGTACGATACGGCTGGGCACGACAATATCATCATCGCCCGAAGGCAGGGCCTGTTCAATGCCGTGTAGGGTTTCTAGCAGAGCGGACAGAGAGATAACGTCGGGGTTGTAATGCACCTGCAGAGAGCGGATGCCGGGTGTGAGGTCTATAATACCACTTATGGCCTCGGCTTTCAGACGTTCCAGCACAAGCTGTGCACGTAGCCGCAATGTAACGTCCAGTTCCGGCGGGCCGAACTCAAGCAGCAGATAGTTTTCGCCTGCACGACGGTAAACAACTGGAATTTCGCCTTCCGAGTGGAAAAGAATAGGGCTGTCACCCATAATGGGTGCTGGTAGAAAAGCTACATGCAACGGTTGCGGCTGCACGCGGCGGAAACGCACTTTGTCTCCGGGGTGCAACTGTCCCATCTTCCATAGTTCATCACGCACAAGCACGGCAGGGCAGACAAAGCCCCCCAAACTGGGGCCATCCGGGCCGAGCAGGATGGGCATGTCCCCCGTAAAGTCGATTGCGCCAATAGCGTAGGCGTTGTCATGAATGTTGGAAGGGTGCAGCCCGGCTTCGCCGCCATCTGTGCGTGCCCAGCGTGGTTTAGGCCCAATCAGCCTTACACCCGTGCGTGCGCTGTTGAAGTGCACCTCATATTCGCTGGAAAATAGTTCAGCAATATCTTCATCACGGAAGAAATCCGGCGCGCCATGTGGCCCATATAGCACGCCCAGTTCCCACGTCTGCGTAAGTTCGGGGCGATCTTCCTGCGCAATGCTGGTAGCAGGTGGGGCATCTGCCTGTGGGGCAGCAAGCCGTAGAACATCACCCGTACGCAGTTGGCCTGTAGCATGGCCACCAAACTGCCCCAGCATGAATGTAGCGCGAGACCCCAGATAAAGCGGCGTATCAATACCACCCCGAATGGCAAGGTATGTGCGATGACCAGCTCCTTTAATCTGCCCTAATGCTAAAATCTGACCGGCCTTGACCTCAACAGGTTCCCAATAAGGTATTTCTTGGCCATCCAGCGTGGCTGGCATAAATGCCCCGGCAAGACCTATGGTGGCAGGTGCGTTAAAGCGCAGAACCGGGCCAGAAACGGTGAACTCCAAAGCCGCCACACCATCCGTATTACCAACAATGCGATTGGCCAGACGAAAGTGACGATCATCCATAGGGCCACTGGGGGGAACACCTACATCCCAGTATCCAATGCGTCCTGGCCAATCCTGTACGGTGGATTGCAAGCCCGGAGAGATGACCTCAATTGTTGTAGGCGTATAGGCAAAGTTATTGAGAAGCCCGGTAAACACGCGCCCTTCCAGCACGGCAGGGGCCGCTGTAATGGCACGTAGGTAATCCAGATTACTTTCCAGCCCACCTATGCGGGAGCTTGAAAGGGCCTCATGCAGTTTACGGAATACCTCTTCCCGCGTGACCCCGTGCGCAATAACCTTTGCCAGCATTGGGTCATAATAAGGGGTAACTTCGGTTCCGGTCTCAATCCATCCATCAACGCGCACGTTCGGTGCAAAACCCACCTCGGTAAGGCGACCAGTTGAAGGACGAAAATTTTCGGCAGGATTTTCGGCGTAAACACGGGCTTCTACTGCCACGCCTTGCGGAATAAGGCTATCCTGCGGAGGTAAGGTCAGGCTGCCATCTGCCTGACGCACCATCCATTCCACAAGGTCAATACCAAATACTTCTTCGGTAACGCAGTGCTCAACCTGCAGACGGGTATTTACTTCAAGAAAATAGAACTCTCCACTTTCGGTGTCGTAAATAAACTCCACCGTACCAGCGGATTCATATGCAACGGCAGCGCCCAATGCGCTGGCTGCTTCACGCAGGCCTTGGCGGGTTGTATCTGACAAGCCGGGAGCGGGGGTTTCTTCAATAACTTTCTGGTTGCGGCGCTGAAGGGAGCAATCGCGCTCACCTAGTGTGAGAATATTGCCTTTGCCGTCTCCAAAAATTTGCACTTCAACGTGGCGTGCGCAGGCAATGAATTTTTCTAGAAAAACACGGGCATCACCAAAATTGTTACCGCCCATGCGTGAGACAGCCGCAAAGCAATCTCGCAATTCTGTCTCGTTATGGCACACTTGCATGCCAATGCCGCCGCCGCCAGCCGTGCTTTTAAGCATGACAGGATAACCTATGCGCGTGGCTTCAAATGCGGCTTCATCGGCTGAATTTAAAATATCAGAGCCGGGCAGGAGCGGTACATTGTTCTGTTTGGCTAGTTCACGCGCTGTGTGCTTAAGGCCAAACATACGCATATGTTCAGGTCGTGGCCCCATAAAGCGAATACCGCGTTCAGCCAGTTTTTCAGCAAATTCAGCACGTTCACTCAGGAACCCATAACCGGGGTGGACAGCCTGTGCCCCCGTAGTAGCACAGGCATCCAGAATGGCATCCATGTTCAGGTAGCTGTCAGTTACTGCGGCCGGGCCGATCAACACGGCTTCATCTGCTTCCAGAACAGGGGGCGTGAAGCGGTCTGATTCTGAACACACCGCTACAGAGGCGATGTTCATACGCCGGAGTGTGCGACTGACACGCCGGACGATTTCTCCACGATTGGCAATGAGAACCTTAGTGAACATAGCTGATCTTTCGGTGCGTCAAATAGAAGCGGGGTCACCAATAACCACGCGAATAGGCGTGGGCGTGAAGCCGTTGCAGGGATTGTTGACCTGAGGGCAGTTTGACAACACAACAAGAGTATCCATTTCGGCACGCAAATCTACAAAACCACCGGGCACGGAAAGGCCATCGTCAATCACCAGTTCACCATTCTGCATAATGGGAACATTCATGAAGAAATTGACGTTGTTGACGATATCACGTTTGCCCATGCCGTATTTTTCTACTTCCAGAAGGAAGTTTTCACGGCATGCATGCATGTATTTCGTTTCATGCCCAAAGCGTACGGTGTTGGATTCACAACTACAGGCACCTGCCAGTGTATCGTGGCGGCCGCAGGTATCTTCCATAACGGTCATGAGCACGTTGCCTTCGTTGGAAAACAGACGGCCACCCTTGCCAATATAGGCAGATCCTTGGTTCAGAAGGGTGTCTTGTGCGCTGTAACGTTCGTAATATGCGTGCGCGTTATAGAACAGGGCATCTACCGCCTGCTGGCTTTCAAGATCAATAATGCGCAAAACCTGCCCCTTGCGCACAACGCCAGACCACGGCACGCGGGCAGGCACAACCTGATCTAGAGTGATGGCAGAGAAAACTTTGCTGATATCATATTCTGGCATGGGTCTGGTTCCTGGATCAGGCAAAGAGGGGATCTGTGTTTTCAAAGCCACGGCGGGCTTCTTCGCAAAATGTCCGGCATAGATCATCTGGCTTAATGGCGGGGGCCTGCCAGCGCACGGCATCAATTGGGGCAGGGGCAAAGGTTTTATCTGGCGCCAACGGGTGCGGACAGTTGGAAACAGCAACAAGCAGGTTCATTTCAGCGCGTAGATCTACATAGGCACCCGGCTGCACATCGCCTTCAATCCAGCGGAAGCTGCCATCTGCCTGCGTGCTGATATGAGAGAAGAAGCTGATGCAGGACGTCACATCATGCTGGGCCATATCGTGCTTGCCAGCAATCAGTCGCAGATTGTTCCGGGTGTTGCGAAGGCCGGCATTACCAAAATTGCGCGCATTGCTTTGCGGCGTGCTGCCACCTACCAATGTATCGCTAAAGCCGCAGGAATCATTGATAATGGAAGCAAGCACACGCCCCATATCAGAGAACAGAACACGCCCTGTTGTAAGGCATGTGGTCCATTGCAGTTTGATGGTGTCACCTGCATTATAACGTTCGCTATGATCATCCGCATTCCAAAGGCCTACGGATACGCCATTATTACCGGAGGTATTGATCAGCCGCAGGGCCTGCCCACGCGGCAGAAGCGTGCTCCAGTACCAGCCTCCCGGTATGGTTTCGCGGTGCAGAATGCTGCTTTCTGTCATCTCAATAGGGGCAGAAGCGGGGCGTGCGCTGCTTTCCTTAAGAAGGGCTTGATCGCGGAGCTGATTGTAGCGGGCGCGATACCATTCGGGTGTCTGTTGATCGATCTGCATGGAACGCTCCTGTATTGTGGAGTGAATTGAAAAAATGCTGCTCAGCACGGAACAGTGTCGAGCTTTGGAGGGCGGCCTTTTTCATGAACAGGCGGGATCAGAGACGCGATCAGATGGAGTTTTCCTGAAATCACCCCAGATTGCGTCATGAACTGATCTGCAATTTCCTGAAGTTTTTTGACCTGCCCCTGCACCAGAAGCACCTCAAGTGTCTGACGGCGCACAAGGTTGACGTGCAGGGAGCTAATAACTTCAGCCAGATTTTCGTATTGCAGTTCAGCCAGCTTTTGAGAAAGCCCCGTTGCGGCATTGTTGTAAAAGAGAATGATGACACCAGCCATCAACTCCTCTGCACAGTCTTTCCGCGACGCCATCAGTTCCTGATGCAGGATGTTCTGTATGGCTTGCGAGCGGCTGGCATAGCCTTTTTTGGCCACCATGGCATCCAGTTCATGCAGGATCCCGGGTGGTAGAGAAACGCTGATACGGCTGACCTGTTCTTTTGTTTCCCGGCTGCTCATAATTGTTATTCCTATTCTGCCTTATCTGTGACGAGGGTGAGGAGAGGGATGTTGAAATCTTCCTCTCCTTCATCCGTTTCTTCGGTGTTATCACCAAAGGAGCGAATGAGTGCCTCTAGATGGGCTTTGGTCGCGAGGAATTCGTCCGAGGTCATTTGCGTAGCTCGGCGGGGGCGGGAAAGAGGCACTTCGATAACTTCTTCCACCCGGCCCGGACGAGGCTTAAGCACAAGTATCCGGTCTGCCAGATAAATGGCTTCGTCCAGATCATGCGTAATAAAGACAATCGTAATGTCTATTTTACGCCAGATCTCCATCAGGTAATTCTGCATTTTCAGGCGTGTCTGGGCATCCAGCGCGCTGAAGGATTCATCCATCAACAATACACGGGGGCGTGCGGCCAATGCGCGTACAATGGCAACACGTTGTTGCATGCCGCCCGAAAGCTGATGCGGAAAAGATGTGGCAAACTGTTCCAGCCCCACAATCTGGAGCCATTGCATGGCTTCGCGGCGTGCTTCCGTTTTGGAGGTTCCGCCCATTTCAATGCCAAACATCACATTGCGGCAAACATCCATCCACGGGAAAAGCGTGTATTTCTGAAACACCATGCCACGATCAGGGCCTGGGCCATTCACGGGCTGTCCATCTACAAGGATACGCCCTGATGTTGTGTCTTCCAGTCCCGCCAGAATGCGGATAAGCGTGGATTTACCGCACCCAGATGGGCCTACAACGCATACAAATTCACGCCGATGGATGTCGAAGTTGATGTCTTCAAGCGCTACGGTCTGGTGACGCTTTTGGGTGAAGACCTTTCCAACATGGTCAATTTTCAACACACATTCGCGCTGTTTGATGTGCGCCATACGCTCGGCCACATCTGGCGGCAGGATGCGGTAGTCAGGGAGAGAATTTTGGGGCATCAGGCGTTCTCCCTTTTCCATGTAAAGAATTTACGTGCCAACAGGCCCAGAACCATGTCCGTACCCAGCCCCACAATGCCGATAAGAGCCATAGCGGCGTAAACATTATCAAAATGCTGGTAGCGGGCTTGTTGTGTGATGAACCATGTAATGCCAGAGGATGTGCCGATCAGTTCCGCCACAATCAGATACGTCCAAGCCCAACCCAGCAGGATGCGCTGATCGCGGTACAGATCGGGCAGAATGCCCGGAATAACCACACGAAAAAGAAGCCTTAACCCTCTTGCACCAAGCGTGCGTGCCGCTTCGATAAGGGCAAAGTCCAGTTTGCGTGTTGTGTTGGCGATAACAAGGATTTGCTGAAACAGCGTGCCAATAACAATAATGGCAATCTTGGGGGCATCATAAATACCCAGAATGGCAACAGCGAGTGCGCCAAAGGCAGGTGCAGGCAAATAGCGAAAAAAATCTACGGAAGGCTCTATAAGACGCGCCATGGCAGGCAAGGCGCCACACAGCACACCCAGCGGCACACCGATGAGTGAAGATATAACAAAACCCCAAAAAATAATCCGAATACTGTGCCCGAAAGCCTGCGTGATGGAGTGCTCTGCGCCAGTTGGTGCCGATGAGGTAAACGCATGCGCAAAGGCTGACAACACTTCTCCGGGGGAGGGGAAGTAAACAGGGTTTGTTGCAATTCCTTGTGGAGCAGGCAGTTTTTTTGCACGCATTTCATCTACAGCACGGTTGAAGTCTGCGCGCTTCATCCGCATGCCGGTTTCAAGATAATCTTCTCCGCCGGGATCTGTAATAAGTATTTGCGGATGCCAGACAAAAGGAAGGTAGCTTACTGCGCTCCATGTCAGCAAAGGCAGGAGAACCGCCAGAATACCGAATACTCCACGAGCCGTTCGGTCTGTCCGACCATACAATCTCCATGAGGCGGCAAGGCTTGGCATAGCGGTCTCCTACCTCAGCCTTATTTCACAACAGCATTTACGAAGGACGGATCAATGTAGCTGTCTACATTTTGCGGGGTTTTGTACACGCCGTAACGCACATTAAAGGCATCTGAAATGGCGGAAGAACCGTAGAGAGAGTCCAGTCCATCTTTTTTTGTAAAGACAGACTTATCATCAGAAAGCGTCAGCAGGTGCGTGCCTTTAAGGAAGCGCTTGTACGTGTCTGGAGAAACCCCAGTGCGGGTTGCCATAATGCGTAGGGCATCAGGCTGCGTTTTGGGGTCATTGATATAAGTTACAACATGATCCCACACCCCCACCAGCCGCTGCCATTGATCACGGTTATCATGCAAAGACTGCGGATCAACAACAATCGTATCATAAATCAGGCCGGGCGCTTCATGCGATGTAAACACCGGGCGAGCACCAGGCACCATGTGTAAGGCTTGCCCTGCATTAGGCTGCCAGGCTGCTACGGCCGCCACTTCACCAGAAGCCAGAACCTGTGGTGTTTCATTGGTTTTGGTGTTGACCAGTTTGACATCTTTCTCGCTCATACCGGCTTTTTCCAAACCCTTGAGCAAAAGGAGATGATCTACCAAGCCTTCTTCAACCGCAACAGATTTGCCCTTAAGGCCCTGCATATCGGTAATTCCCGGCTGGGCTACCACCATATCGTTGCCATCGGAATAGTCTGTCACAAGGATCATCTCGCCCTTGTGGCCATTTGCACCTGTTACGAGTGCATCACCATTGGTTGCCATAACGGCATCAAGTTTGTGCGCAGAAAAGGCATCAAGAGAGGCACTATAATCAAACCACTGGAAGTCGGCATCCACGCCAGCTTCCTTTAACCAGCCTTTATCAATAGCAACTTGCCATGCAACCCAACCGGGCCAGTCGCTATAACCAATTTTCAGTGTTGCAGCAGAGGCAGAGGCTGAAACAAAGGTTGCCGCAGCACAAACACCAGCTAAGAGGGCTTTCCGGAGAGGCGAGAGCAGACGCATGTGAGAACTCCAGTAATACGAATATGGAAAATCGTATTACTCATTCTCTAGCGGAACTGATTTGGTTGCAACATAAAAATGTTCTCAAATCGGAACTAATTTTCAGACCACCATAACTTACTGATTTTATGTATTTTATTTTTCAGAGATAAAATGTTGGCCCGCCAAGTATAGCTGGAAATGGTGCAGATGGAGGGCGTAAGGTGCTCCATGCCCCTATATTTCTGAGTCCGCTTCTGCCTGAAATGTGGCTTGTCGTGTGCGTGGATAGGGAGGCCGGATAAAATCTATCCGGCCCTTTGTTTCATCCGTGTGTGGGCATAATAAACTCAGCACCCGAGCGAATGCCCGCAGGCCAGCGCTGGGTAACGGCTTTCATGCGTGTAAAGAAGCGTACTCCTTCTGGTCCATGCATGTGGTGGTCTCCAAACAGGGAGTCTTTCCACCCACCAAAAGAATGGAACGCCATAGGTACGGGGATAGGCACATTCACCCCAACCATACCTGCTGTTACATTATGCACAAAGGTTCTGGCTGAATCTCCATCTCGCGTAAAAATGGCTGTGCCGTTGCCAAATGGACTTTCATTAATAAGTTTGAGCGCTGTCTCAAAATCTGGAGCACGCATGACACACAGCACCGGGCCAAAAATTTCTTCCCGGTAAATATCCATTTCTGATGTCACGTTATCGAAGAGGGACCCCCCAATAAAAAATCCTTTTTCATACCCGTCTATTTTTATGTTACGGCCATCTACCACAAGTGTTGCTCCTTGGCTTACACCGGAATCAACAAGACCCTTTACGCGGGCGAGGTGCTGCGCCGTAACCAGTGGCCCCATTTCACTGCTGCTATCCGTGCCATTACCAATAGTAATGGTTTTTACCTTTTGAGCGAGTGCCGCTACCAGCGGATCAGCAATCGGGCCCACAGCTACGGCTACTGAAATAGCCATGCAGCGCTCACCGGCAGAGCCATAGGCAGCGCCTATCAGCGCATCAACCGTTTTGTCCAGATCACAATCAGGCATGACAAGTGCGTGGTTTTTGGCGCCGCCTAAAGCCTGCACGCGTTTGCCATGTGCGGTGCCTGTTGCATATATATGCTGTGCAACAGGGGTGGAGCCTACAAAGCTTACTGCTGCAATATCAGGGTGTGCCAAAATGGCATTCACCATATCCTTATCACCATGCACAACCTGAAACACACCATCAGGCAGGCCGGCCTCTTTGAGAATATCAGCCAGCATGACTGAAGCAGAGGGATCTCGTTCTGAAGGTTTCAGAATGAAGCAATTGCCTGTGGCAAGTGCCATAGGGGCCATCCACAGAGGCACCATGACGGGAAAGTTGAATGGTGTGATACCCGCTGCAATGCCTACGGGCTGGCGCATCGTCCACGCATCAATGCCGCGGCCGACTTGTTCTGTATATTCACCTTTCAGCAGCTCTGGCACGCCTGTGGCAAATTCTACAACTTCCAGCCCACGGGTTACTTCCCCTTTGGCATCGGACAGGATTTTTCCGTGTTCCGAGGTGATAATGGCTGCAAGCTCATCCATACGCTGCTCTATGAGATCACGCGCCCGAAACAGAACGCGCGCGCGGGCCAGGGGGGGTGTTTCTGCCCATGCCGGAAAGGCGGCTTTGGCTGCTGCAACGGCTGCATTCAGATCTTCATCTGTGCCGAGCACAACTTTTTTGCTGGATTCACCTGTTGCGGGGTTGAATACATCACCATAACGGGTGCTGTGCCCATTGATATGCTGACCATTGATGACATGATGAATGGTGTTCATTTTTCTTATCCTTTATCAATGATAACTTAGGCTTCGCCTATGACTTCGTGAGAGAGTGAGACCGCCTGCGTATGCTCGCCTTTGCGTACGCTTAATGTTTCTGGCACCCAGAACAGTGTGATGAAAAAACCGATCAGGCAGAGCCCCATAGGGTAAAGCAGTCCGGCGTAGGGATTGCCCGTTTGCGTCACAAGCCAGAGGCTCACCAGCGGCAGGAAACCACCAAAGATGCCGTTTCCGATATGATAAGGGACGGAAATGGAGGTGTAGCGCACATTGGCAGGAA
Source organism: Acetobacter pasteurianus (assembly GCF_009914215.2). NCBI lineage: Bacteria > Pseudomonadati > Pseudomonadota > Alphaproteobacteria > Acetobacterales > Acetobacteraceae > Acetobacter > Acetobacter pasteurianus. The sequence goes on from NZ_CP039846.2 coordinate 2,557,024, forward strand.
AACTTTCCACAATGAATGCGCCATAAGGGCCGTAAACAGCTGCGGCAATAATCACCAATGCAAATACGCAGGCGGAAATGGTTATAAAGTTGGTATTTTCAGGCGCTATGGCGTGGCGAATGAGAGAAAAAATGGGAATGTAGAACAGGACGGCAGCAGCCATGCCCGCCAAAGAGAGACGTTTGCGCCCAATTTTATCTGACCATGCACCAAACAAAACAAAAAATGGCACCCCAAGAAATGCGCCCGCGGCAACAGATAAAGTTGCAGGCAGAAAGGGTACTTTCATAAAAGTCTGAATGTAATACAGGGCGTAAAACTGGGCTGTGTAAAACGTAACAGCCTGAGCGCAAGCCACCCCAAACAGGAACAGAATAATACGCCGTGCATTGCCGGGAATACGAAAAGCATCCCGCACAGGAGATTTAGACAGCGTTCCCTGTTTGTGCATTTCAACAAACACGGGAGATTCTGCCAACCGAAGGCGAATGCGCAGAGAAACAGCAACCAGCACAATGGAAACTAGGAAAGGGGCACGCCAACCCCACGTGCCAAATGCTTCCTCACCCAGCCATAGGCGCAGGGTTAACACAATGCCCAAAGACAATACAAACCCGGCGGAAGCCATAGCTTGAATGTAGCTGGCCCATTTGCCACGTTCACCGGGCGGTGAATGTTCAGCCACATATGTTGCAGCCCCACCATATTCTCCGCCCAATGCCAAACCTTGAACAATGCGTAGCAAAATCAGCAGGACAGGGGCTATATATCCGGCGGTTGCAAAAGTGGGTAACAAGCCAATAGCCGCTGTGGAACACCCCATGATCAGCAGGGTGATCAGAAAAGTCTTTTTGCGTCCTACGCTATCCCCCATATAACCAAACAGCAGGCTACCCAAAGGCCGCACAGCAAACCCGGTTGCAAAAGTGGCGACACTGATAAGCGTTGCAGCAACATCATTTCCGGGCGGATAAAACAGGCGCGCAAAGAAAATGGCCAGACTGCCGTAGAGAAAAAAATCATACCATTCGATAACGGTGCCAACGCTGGAGGCCATTACCAAAGAACGCATGGATCGTTCTTTTTCTACATGAGGTTTCATGCTTTAGGCTCCTGTCAGGAGTTTTGTTTTTAGTATTGGTTGTGTTCAGGCCCAGACCTTTTGGTACAGAGCAATAATGTCCTCTTCCGTAGGTATGCGTGGGTTGTTATCTGGTGATCCTGAAGCCAAGGCCTGTTCTGCCATAAGAGGCAGCAAAGTGTTCCAGCGGGCTTCTTCCAGTCCGTAGGTAGATGGGGTGGGCACATCCAGTTCATGGTTGCGTTCGCGCAGGGCTGTAACCAACGCTGCGCAGGCTGCACTGTCGTCCATACCAGATGGGGCAATACCCATCACACGGGCACAGGTTGCATAACGTGCCTGTGCACCCGCCACAGACCACGCCGTGATTTCAGGCAACAGCATGGCGTTGGAAAGCCCATGAGCCACATGAAAATGTGCACCAATAGGGCGGCTCATACCGTGTACAAGGGCAACGGATGCATTGGAAAATGCCATTCCGGCTTCAAATGCACCCTGCATGACCTGTTCACGCGCTGTTTTGTTGGAGGGTTCGGCACATGCAATGGGGAGAGCATGCCAGATACGTTTCATGGCAGAAAGTGCCAGGGCATCTGTAAATGGAGAGGCCCGTTTGGAAACATAGGCCTCAATCGCATGAGTTAAGGCATCTATGCCGGTATCTGCCGTTAAACGGCGTGGCATGGTTAAAGTAAGTTCGTAGTCAACAATGGCAATGTGCGGTAGGTAGGCATAACCTGCGCACAGCATTTTCTCATCTGTTTTTTCATCTGTAATCACGGTTACACGTGTGGCTTCTGAGCCCGTACCCGCAGTGGTGGGAATGGCAATAATGGGCAGGCCTACTTCATCTTGCACATGCGGCACTTTTAGTTGCGCGGGAGATCCCCCATGTTTTGCCAGAACGGCTACCATTTTGGCCGTGTCTATCGGGCTGCCACCACCTAGGCCAATTACACAATCATATGTCTGGCTTTTTAGCGCTGTAAGCGCGGTCTCTACAGAGGTAACGGTAGGGTCTGGCACGGCATCCTGAAATGCACCAGATTGGAAACCGGCATTTTCAAGCAGTGTTTGCACTCGACCGAGCAGACCAGTTTTTACCATGAAATTATCTGTAATAATAAACGGTTTAGAAAGGCCTGCCTGCTTTAGCGCTGCAGGAAGTTCGTTTAATGCCCCTCCACCAATACGTATCAAAGAGGGCAGATAAAGTGCTGTCATAGCCTTATCTCCTGGGAAAGGTTCTGGCACGGGCCGTTCCTTTCCTGATGTTGTTCTTGCCTGAATATTCAACGCGCAAAAACCCTCACAAGAAAATCAGGAGATTTCGCTCAAGAGCTGTGCAATCCTGCACAATACCAGAAAAAACAGAGATATTTTACCTCATGAAACGCACCCTGGACTGGAGAAATCTGCAGTTTTTTGTGGCAGTCGCACGGTCTGGTTCTTTATCGGAAGCGGGGCGGTTGCTTGGGGTTGATCACGCAACTGTGGGGCGGCACATCGTTGCTTTGGAAAGATCGGTGGGGAAAATTCTGTTTGAGCGGCATCCACGAGGCTATGCGCTGACCCGCTATGGTGAAGATTTGTTCGTTACAGCAGAGGCCATGGACCGTGAGGCCACGCAGGTGGAAGCCAGTAGCCCTGCCCATGGCTTGACTGGCACCGTGCGTATTAGTGCTTTGGAAGGGGTTGCCAATTTCTTTCTGGCATCACGCATTGGCCCGCTATTGGCAGATAATCCTGCCCTTACAGTTGAAATTCTTACAATCCAGCAGATAATTGCGCTTTCTCGCAGGCAGGCAGATATTGCTATTACCGTTACACCTGCAGTTGATGATCGGTTTTTGTGTGAAAAACTGACGCCGTATTACCTATGTGTTTATGCAACGCATGAGTATTTAGCGCGTGAACCAGCGATAAAAAAACGTGAGGATTTTTCATCTCACTTGTTTTCCGGCTACGTGGATGAAATGATTTTCATGCGTGAACTGGATTATCTGGAAGATCTGGGGGTTTCCCGCAAAATGGTACGGATTCAGAATTCCAGCGTACAAGCGCAGATGGAAGCAGCGTGTTCTGGTTTGTGTATGGCAGTTTTACCAACTTTTGTTGCAGCCACGCGGCCGGAACTGGTGCCTGTATTACCCGAAGAAACACGGCTTGAGCGCCACTATTGGCTAATTACACGCGCAGAAGAACAGAAAACCCCACGTATAGACAGGGTATGTGATTTTATACGGGAAGAAGTATTAAAAAACGTGCAGTTGTTCAATTTGTAGCTGCATTACATTTTGCCCTGTTCCAATGGATGATCTTTTGCTCTGATAACCCTGCCAGATGCAGTTTTTCCAAAATCTTCGGAATAAATGCCGTTATCCCATACCATCTTTCCGCCGATAATGACGTTTCGCACAACTGCATCGGGACGATTAACAATCTGCCTGCATCCGAATTGGCTGCGATGTATGAAATGATAGGTTTTTTCAGGATCCCACTTTTCAAGAGCTACAGGGTCAATAATGCAAAGGTCGGCCTGCGCACCGAGGCGTACTAATCCTGCATTGATCCCAAAGAATTTCGCTGGGAGTTCTGTCAGGCGATGAACCATCCGAGAGACCTGTTGTAATCCTTCTTGCTGTGCAATTTTTAATGCACGTAGGTTTCCATCATAAAAACCAATATTGGCAAGGTGTGCACCGCTATCGTTAAAACCCGGTAGCGTCTGCTTATGGAACAAGAGCTTTGTAAGTGTTTTGGCATTGCGGTTTGCAAAGGTTGTTTCCCAACGCAAATCCGTATCCCATGCTTGCATTAAATGTAGGAAAAATGCCGCATCATCTTTGATAGGGTTGGGAAAACTTGAGAAAAAGGTCGTTTCTTCATCATAAAGAGAGGGATTATGAGAACTTGAGGTCTGATACTTAAGAAGCCTACGATAAGGGGCTTCCAGCGTTTCTCCAACCCAACTGGCTAACGGACACTCTGCTACAATCATATCGTCTAGCTGGCGGGTGAGTACAACATCCTCTAGACGCAGCCGCCGTAATATACTGGCAAGAGACCAGCCCTTTTTCCCCTTGAGCCACATTTTTCGGAATGCTTTGACCCATTGAGGGTTGTTTAGAATACGAGCGCGACCTGAGCGATCATCCAGTTCCAATTCATTGAGAACTCGAAATTCTGGCACTTCATCTGCAATGGGGTTGATGGCACCATCGCTCCAGATACGAAAAGAAGATGACAAGGCCTGAAAGCGCAACTGTCCTTTCAACATTCGGGAATTCAGAATTGCAGAGAGAAGCAGGCAAAGATACATGGCAACGCGATTGGTTTGCAGGTCAATCGACGCCAATACTGTTGTTTTGAGCGGATGCTTGTAAAGGCGTCCGCTGGTCAGCATAAAACTGCGTACAGCAGTAAAAATATTGTCTTTGGGAGGAGTGGCCTGCCAAACGCGATTATAACGCCGCACAATGTTTGTAAGCCGCGATAATTCTGGAAAGCCAGCATATTGTGTTGGGATTTTTTTCTTTTTGTTTGGTGAGTTGGCAAGGAAATGGAAAGGCAATGCATCGGTTGAGAACCCCGCATAACCTTGAGACATACCCGCTTCCAGAAGTTGCTCCATACGGGCAAGTTCCCGCCTTGTTGGCTTTCTGCTTATAGAGGCAGCTAACCCCATAACCTCAATCCGAAGCATGGAGTGAGGTATCAGTGGCACTACATTAGGCCCTAGAGGCAGGCTTTCCAGATGATGAAGATAGCCCTGTGAATCTGACCATGTGCAGCTATCAGCAACCCGGCTGAGAACAGACTTTGGCATGTTCTCAACCCGTGCAAAGCAATCAACAATAGGGTCTTCGCCATTGCGGCGCTGGTGACCATACGTTACGCCAATAGAGCAGTTGCTTATAACAACAGTTGTGGTTCCATGGCGCACCACTTCAGGTAATTCAGGAGCGAGTTCGAGTTCCAGATCAAGATGTGTATGAATATCCAGCAATCCTGGCATAAGCCATAAACCCTGGCAGTCTATCTCGGTAGCACCATGTATGCCGTCAAGCTGACTGCCGATTGCCGTAATTTTACCATCGGTAATGGCAACATCTGCGATGATGGGGAATTTTCCGGAGCCATCAAACAAAATGCTGTTTCGGCAAATAATATCAGCCATATATATCTCCGAAAGCGGTGCAGGGAGACATGAAAAACATCCGATGGCCGTTCTCCAACTGCCACTTATTTAATAACAACAGATTTGAAGAATATTGGTTTCTGAATAGATGAATTTATATGCAAAAACAGATTATTTATAATATATGCGGATAAATAACATTAAATTTTATACGTTATTGAGCGAAGCAGATAAGAGAAGGGCGAATATTGATAAAATATTTGTACAGTTAGTATCCTGTCGCATTGCCTGTAGTAAGGCTTATATGTGTGTCACCAACGCATTTGCGAAATTCAACAACAGAATTCTGTGCGGCTTGAGCAAGTAGGCGCACATCGTTGGATACTGTTACCAGGTCAGCACCCCAGCTTACGCCCTGTGCAGCATAAGCAGCGGAGCCATTATGTAACCCCAAGCGAATACCTGCCTTATGTGCTGCAGTGATAATGCGTTTTATGGCTTCGACCATTTCAGGTTCTTCACGGTCAAACCCTGTGCGATAGCGTTTTCCGGTAAGGCCTAACGTAAGATCTGCCGGGCCGATATAAACACCATCCAGACCAGGCGTACTTACAATTTCATCTAAATTGGCCATGGCTTCAGCAGTTTCAATCATGGCAAAACACACTACTTCATCATCGGCAAATGTGGCGTAGTCACTACCAAGTGCAAAGTTGGCTCGTGTAGGGCCAAAGCTACGCGTGCCATTAGGGGGATATCTTACGTAGGATACCAAGCGTTCTGCATCTGCCCGGGTGTTAATCATTGGGCAGATAACCCCCCATGCACCGGCATCCAGAATTTTCATAATAGAACCAGCATCCAGCCAGCTTGCCCGCGCTAGCGTTGCAACGCCCGATGCCCTTACGGCCTGAAGCATAGGAAGCATGCCGGTGTAATCAACAGCCCCGTGCTGTAAGTCTATAGTGATACAATCATAACCAGCAGAGGCCATGATTTCAGCAGAGAAGGGGCTGCTGATAGAGAGCCAGCCATTCAGCACGGCACGTCCTTCTGCCCAAATACGGCGTATGGGGTTTTTATGGGGGCTCATAGTTATGCTTCCATCACTGCTTGTTTTTGGCATGTGCGTACGGCGTTAGGGGTTAGTAAATAACGGGTTCGGAAACAGGGGGGCCAAAATCTGTTTGCAGGAAATCGAAGTCACACCCTTTATCCGCTTGAACAATATGGTGAGCTGCCATCCAGCCATATCCGCGTCCATAACGGGCAGGAGGGGCTTTCCATGCCTTTCTGCGGCGTTCCATTTCCTCTTCAGAAATCTCTACGGAGACAGAGCGTGCTTCTACGTCTACTGAAATAATATCGCCCGTTTTAAGCAGTGCCAGCGGGCCGCCAATGTAAGCCTCTGGCGCGACATGAAGAATGCAGGCCCCATAACTTGTGCCGCTCATCCGTGCATCAGAAAGGCGTAGCATATCCCTCACACCCTGTTTGATGAGCTTTTTGGGGATCGGCAGCATTCCCCATTCAGGCATGCCGGGTCCGCCTAAAGGCCCTGCATTGCGTAATACGAGAACATGATTTTCTGTTACGTCCAGATTTTCATCATCAATGGCTTTTTTCATAGATGGATAATCATCGAAGACGAGGGCGGGGCCGCTATGTTTGTGGAATTTTGGATCACAACATGCGGGTTTCATCACACAGCCATCTGGTGCGATATTTCCGCGCAGAACCGTTAAGGCGCCACCGGCTTCACCAGTAAACATTGGCTTATCAAGCGGGCGAATAACATCATCATTATATACTTCTGCGTTTGCGGTGTTCTCGCCAATGGTTTTTCCCGTAACAGTCAGGCAGGAGATATCCAGGAAATTCGAAATGCGCTTTATCAGGGCAGCAAGCCCACCGGCATAATAAAAATCTTCCATCAAATAGGTTGTGCCGGTAGGGCGGACATTGGCAATAACGGGCACTATGCGGCTGGATCGGTCAAAATCATCAAGGCTGATATCAATGCCAGCACGGCGTGCCATGGCAATAACGTGAATGATGGCATTGGTTGAACAACCCATGGCCATAGCTACGGCAATGGCGTTCAGAAATGCGGCGCGCGTTAGAATTTTTGAGGGTTTCAGGTCTTCCCAAACCATTTCCACAATGCGACGGCCAGAACTCTTAGCCATGCGAATATGATTGGAATCCACAGCAGGAATAGAACTTGCTCCAGGTAGTGACAGGCCAAGGGCCTCGGCAATAGCTGTCATGGTGCTGGCGGTGCCCATGGTCATGCAGGTGCCTGCACTTCGGGCTATGCCTTCTTCAACGCCTTGCCAGTCTTCCTGTGTAATTTTACCTGCGCGCAGTTCATCCCAGTATTTCCATGAATCCGCGCCAGACCCCAGCAACTTTCCGTGCCAGTTGCCTCGTAACATTGGGCCAGCCGGAACATAAATTGCCGGGATATCCATACTAATTGCGCCGAGCAGCAAACCGGGGGTGGTTTTGTCACACCCGCCCATAAGTACTGCGCCATCTGCGGGATAGGCACGGAGCAATTCTTCCGCTTCCATTGCCAACATGTTGCGATACAACATGGTTGTTGGCTTCATGAAATTTTCAGATAGAGAAATGACCGGAAGCTCCATGGGAAAGCCTCCAGCTTCTAGAATACCGTGCTTTACATCCTCAACCCTCTGTCGGAAGTGCATATGGCAAGGGTTTATGTCTGACCACGTATTGAGAATGGCAATAACAGGTTTGCCTTCCCAATCTTTGGCATCATAACCCATCTGCATGGCACGAGAGCGATGCCCGAAGCTTCGCAAATCAGCCGGGCCAAACCAACGTTCACTCCGCAGCTTGCGTCTGCCTGCTTGCTCCGGGGTTACGGCAGCAGAGCTGATTCTGTCATCTTCCGTCATGCGCATGCTTCCTTATTGTTGATCTTGATGCCCATTGTGCTGGCGCGACAGGTATTTATTGTCGCAGTTAGGGCGCGCAGATCTCGGAATGTCCAGATTAGATACGGCATGGATTGAGACAGGATTGATATTGATGCTTCAGCTCACACAGGTTCGGTGCTTCGTAGCTGTTGCGGAAGAGCTTCATTTTGGGCGAGCTGCCGCGCGTCTGAACATGACGCAACCGCCACTTAGCCGACAAATCCAGCTTCTGGAGCATTCCTTGGGTGTTGAGTTACTGGAGCGTACCAGCCGCGTGGTAAGATTAACCCAAGCAGGTTCTGTCTTTTTGAAAGAAGGGCGGCGATTATTACGAAATGCCGAAGATGCAGCCCTGGCTACACGCCGTGCAGGACGCGGCGCATTGGGGCAGATTGCCATAGGTTTTACGCCCGGCTGTAGTTATGATTTTTTGCCACGCCTGATTGCGGCTTTGCGTCACCATTACCCTGATGTTGAGCTTATGCTTGAAGAAATGATTACGCGGGATCAGCTTTCAGCCCTTGCATCACGCCGGATTGATGTTGGTTTTATCCGCCCCCATTTTGATGCACCCGATATCGAACGACGCCGCATTATCAAGGAGCCTATGTTAGCGGCCATTCCTGAAGATCACCCGCTGGCTTTGCTGGATGTTATTATGCCTTCAGATTTGGAGGGACAGGAGATGATTATGTATTCTGTGCTCGGAGGGGGGTATTTTCACGACCTTGTGCACAGGCTTCTCATCAGCTCTGGTATCCAGCCCAAACTGATCCATCACCTGACGCAAATTCATGCCGTCATGTCTCTTGTTAAAACAGGCATGGGGGTGGCTTTGGTGCCCCAGTCAGCCTCGCGTTTGGGAATCAGCCGTGTGGTTTATCGGGAGCTTGGCTTTGGCAAGGACATATCTGCCGAACTTTTTATGGCATTCCGCTCTGATGATTCGAGCTTGGCTTTAGGCAATATCACCAACGTGGTGACGCATCTTGTTGAGGGGCAAGAACCCTCATCTTTCTAAACGATGCATGCCTTGTATTGATTTATTTACAGATTGTTTTTGACGTCTCCCCTGCATGAAGCGTTGTGTTTTGCTCAGGATAGTAGCGTTCCGACATGCCCTCAGCCGAAATTGGTGCTGAGTGTTCCGGACCTGCATCAAGGGAGGATACAGCGTGAATATAACAAAAGGGTCGTTAGAAACCCCACCTGCCGGATTCCCATCAGATATCGCCCGCAGTGAGCGGCGTACTGTGGTGCGTTACTTTGTTCTCGCATTTCTGTTTACCATCACCGCAATTAACTATGGTGATCGCGCAACACTGGGCATTGCAAGATCAAGCATTTCAGCAGATCTGGGCCTTAGCCCTGTTTCTATGGGGTATATTTTTTCTGCCTTTGGTTGGGCCTATGTGCTTAATCAGGTTCCTGGTGGGTGGTTGCTGGATCGTTATGGCTCCATCCGTGTATATGGTGGCAGCCTTTTGGCGTGGTCGCTTTGTACATTGGCCATTGCGGGTACCGGGCATGTGCCAAACAGTTGGGCATTTCCGGTATTATTCCTTCTATGGGCAGGGCTTGGGCTGGTGGAAGCTCCAGCATTCCCGGCCAATAGCCGTATTACATCAAGCTGGTTTCCTACAGCCGAAAGAGGGCTGGCAACATCCATCTTTAATTCGGCGCAATATGTTGCCGTTGCCTTCTTTGCACCTTTGATGGGATGGGTTACGCAGCGCCTGGGTTGGGAATACATCTTTGCCATGATGGGCCTTTTGGGCGTGCTGCTGGCCATACTCTGGCTTGTAACAATGCGGCCGCCTGCAAAGCATCCAGCCGTAAGCAATGCGGAGCTGACCTATATTCGGGAAGGGGGCGCACTTGTTGATATTGATGATAGAACCAAACAGACGAAACAAAAACTGACCGGCAAACAAATTCAGTTTATGCTAACTGACCGCACCTTGTTAGGTGTTTACGGTGGGCAGTATTGCATTAACGTTATTCTCTACTTCTTTCTAACATGGTTTCCATCCTATCTCCATCAGGCTCGCGGGTTGTCTCTTACCCAAACCGGTTTTGCAGCAAGTGTGCCAGCCTTATGTGGTTTGCTGGGGGCCATTATTGGAGGAGCCATGTCAGACAGACTGCTCCGTGCTGGGCGCTCGGCAAGCTTTGCTCGTAAAGCACCTTTTGTTATCGGTATGGGGCTGGCTTCAACCCTTTGTTTCTGTAATTTTGTTCAGTCACCACTTGTGATTGTTGCAATCATGTCGCTTGCTTTCTTTGGTAAAGGCGTGGCAGCAATTGGTTGGGCAGTTATTTCTGATATTGCCCCAAAGGAAGTGCCTGGTCTGGCGGCCGGAATTTTTAATGGCATCGGGAATGTTGCCGGTATCGTAACGCCAATTGCTATCGGCTACATTGTAGCACTTACGGCTTCTTATAACGGTGCATTACTGTTTGTTGCTGTGCATTGCTTGATAGCAATTCTGCTTTATCTGTTTGTTGTTGGAAAAATCCGACGTCTCATCTTGCCTGCCTAAAATAATACTCACAAAGCTTTCCCTTTCATGACTAAATTTATGTGCAAAGGGAAGGCGCATCTTGTCGACAAAAACAAAAATATAAGGATGTCGTCATGAGTGGTCGAGGAATCTTCTTTCGTGCTGGAAAGCTTTCCTATTTTACACCAGCAGTGTCCTTTCCTTGGGTGTTTTTTGCACCTTTTTGCCTCATCATAGGTGAGAGGTGTAGTTTGTTTCTTGATAGTGCTCTGGCAGAGACATCTCCCCCCAGCACACAACTTCTTCCCGCTGAAACACCAAAGGCCGAGGTTGCAAAACCAGTTGGCAGGAAAAGCAATTCCACATCTTCGAATGCTATTTCAAAGAACAAGGCTGCGTTATCACAGAACAGTCAAAACTCTGCTACTTCGCCTCGTAAACTGACGAAAAATCAATTACTGCCACCACTCACGTCTCGTCCTGAACTGTATGGGCAACCAGAAGCATTAGGGCTACATCCGTTACCTAGTGCCTTGCTACATCAAGGCCCGTGGGGTGTATTCAACACCAATTCCGGTGCCGCAGCGGGTTTTGGAACAGTTGCATACTATGCGGTCGCGCGATGGGCCGAAGATTGGTCGAACCTGCGCGATAAACGCAATCATATTGATGCAATGGATGCATTAAAATATATTCCCTTCAATGATCAAGGGGATATTTACCTTTCACTGAGTGGCAATTTCCGCCACCACGGTTTTTATGATCAGAACGCAGGATTGGGGGCTACAAAACGTTCTCCATCTTATCGCTCCAACTTACGTTTCAACCTTGGCGCAGATCTGCATTTAACAGAGCACGTTCGCCTTTATGGTGAATTGATGAGTGGTGAGGCTGGAGGGATCAATTATTATGGGTATACTGGCCGTTGGCGTAGTAAAATTGATCTACACCAAGCTTTTTTGGAAATAAAAGGGCGGATACTTGGCGCAAGAACCGGTGTTATGATTGGCCGTTATAAGTTTCTTGATGCGCCGGCCTATTTTACGGGCGGAAGCGTATATCCATCTATCCCGTTTTCCTGGAACGGTGTGAGAGGATATGCTTTTTGGAAGCGGTTTCGGGTTGATGTTTTCGATCTCACGCAGACGAATGAACTACCTCTTAAACCGTTTGCAGATACAGTCGGGTGGCGGAACCGGCTTTTTGGGGCCTACACGTCTTACGCTGTGCCCGAATTTCGTTTTTTAGATAAAAAAAGCCAAATTTTTGCAGATGCCTTCTATCTTGGCTTTATTGTTGATGATAGTTCTCTGGCTGCAGCGCACGGAAATACAACAGGTTCGACGCACCGTGATACACCTGGCACGCGTATCTGGGGAAATGCAGGCCCGATTGAGTTTTCCGTTGGGGGCATGTGGCAGGGGGGCACGTTCAAGCAGGCAAATAATGGGCCATCCCGTGGTGTGAATGCGTGGTCTGTTAACGCTCAGGTATCATGGCGCTTTAGCCGTTGGTGGGGAAAGCCATCATTTGGTGTACAGTTTGATGATGTTTCGGGTGGAGATTACCGCACAAGCTCTACCAGCACATGGGGCGGATTTCTCTCTCCTTACTCACCATCTGCCTCTTATCTTGATTTAAGCACCTATTTTAACATGCAGAACGTTATCAGTGCAGGCCCGCTTGTAACACTCACCCCCACCAGCAATACATCGCTGCAGCTAAAATCCCCTGTCATGTGGCGTAACAGTGCTTACGATGGCATATACCCACAATCTACAGTTGCCTTTCCATATCGCCCACATGGGCATTATACGGGAACACTGCCTCAGGCGAGTTTTAACTGGCGTCCCACACGGCATGTAAGCTTTAGCTTAGAAGGGGAATACGTTTTTCTTGGTCGCAACGTAAGACATTCAGGGGCGGCACAGGGGGCTTATGTTCAAAGTAACCTGGAACTAACATTTTAAAAATATATATCAAAGGAAAGTATGTATTAGATACTTTCCTTTGACTTTTCATCAAACATAAATATTCAAGTAATTTTTTCTGAGTAAATCATATTGAAAATCATAAAAAAGAGTAAAAAGCATGCTCCGGCAGGAATAAGCATGGGAAGATCAGCGCTTCCACTCCAATGACGAACCCACGCTACCAAGTTTTGTCCCAGAAATGCTCCAAATCCTCCCACAGATGTAATTGTAGCAATGCCTACGGCAGCCTTGGCATCTTTTAAAAATCTAGACGGGAGAACCCAAAGGCAGGGGAGTAGAACATAAATGCATGGTCCGCCCAAACTTAATAAAACAAAGCGATAGACGTTATTATGTAAAAAGACGGAAGATAGAAAACATGCCATGCCAATAACAGAGGCTGCCAGCATTGCATAAAGTGGACGGTCTCCTTTTCTCACGGCAGGGACTAAAAAAATCAACGCAAATGTTGCTAATAAATAGGGTATTGCATTTAAAAACCCATTTGCTGTGTATCCAACTCCAAATTCCTTTACCAAGGAAGGCAACCAGTAACTCAGCCCATAACTGGCTATAGAAATTAACATAAAACAAATAGAAAGTTTTATAACGCGAATATCAAATATAACACTAAGAGTATTTGTATTCTGGGGCGTATTGTGAACAACCTTTTCTCGTTCTGCCTCAAGTGTGTCAATAAGCCAGTTTTTTTCTTCTGGATTGAGAAATTTTTGCTTTTCAGGACGTTCTGGAAGAAAGAAAAACACTAAAATGGCTAAAATAATCGGGAAAATTCCTGTTACCAGAAAAATTATTTGCCATCCAGAAAGAGATGCCCAGCCATTCTGGCTCAGAAGCCAACCACAGATTGGCCCACTCAGCATATTACCGACACTGCTCGCCAGTGTGAAATATCCCATCATCCGAACGCGATGTTGGGAAGGGAACCATAATGAGAGGTAATATATTATTCCGGGGTATAGACCAGCTTCTGCTGCCCCCAAAAAGAACCTTAAAATATAAAACATTAATGTACTGCTTGTGAAGGCAAGTAATATTGTAATAATTCCCCAAGAAATTCCAATTCTGGCAATCCATTTGGATGCGCCAAATTTATGGAGCAATATATTGCTGGGGATTTCAAAAATCATATAACCAATAAAAAATAATGAAGCAGCCGATGCAAAAACTGTTTCACTCACATGTAAGTCCGTCATCATTTGTAATTTGGCAAATGCAATGTTCTGGCGGTCTATATATGCTCCCAGGTAGCATGCAGTAACCAATGGCAATATGCGCCATGCCACTTTATTTACAACAATGCTTTCAGTTATTGGTATATTGGGCATGCTTTCCTCTATTTTTATCTGGTTTCGAGGGGTCTCAACACATGCTGAACCAGCGTGGCTTGCGTTCATGCAACATTTCAACAAACGTATGATATTAAAAAGAGTTTTTAATATTATTGAAAATAAATAGGCAGAAAGAATTCTGGGTTATATCTTCCAAAAGGAAAGACTTTCACCAGATCCGCGATATTCCTGCCAAGGAAACAGAACAGACGACTTAGGCTGAAGATGCAACCACAATCACCTGCATCTTCAGCAAGAGCTGCTGTGCTTATAATTAAACTATTTATTTTAGTTGTTTATTAAAAATATTATTTCGAATCGTATTGACTCAAAAACAACGATATGACGGATATATAGTGGTTTGAATTAACAACTAAACAAAATAGTTATTTTTGGAGCCATTTATGAGCGCAGTCAGAACTCCGGCGTTTAAGTCCGTAGCAGACAGATCATCTCTTGATCTGCTTTCTCGCCGATTTCTGTTTTGTTCTGCCGTGCTTATTTTGGCATCAAGCTGGTTAGAAAAAACTGCATCCGCGCGTACAAATGCAGAAATGCAGAATGTTACAAGCAGTAAACTCCCCATGCCACGTGCTACTAAGCGGCAGGGGCCTACGCATGCCCATAAACCTGCGGCTGTTAGCCCGGTAGAATCTGTGCGTTCGGAAGCCGTGAGCGTGCATGGTGCCATCAGTACAAGCCGACGACAGATTTTGAAACGGCAAAATGATCCTGTATCTGTAACAACAGTAACAGAAAAAGATTTGCAAACGCATCAGATTACCAATCTGCCACAAGCTACAAAACTTTTGCCTTCCGTTTCACTTCAAGTGTCTAATCCCCGTAATACAGCCATAAATATCCGTGGGTTAGGTAATTTCAGTTCTACAGCCCAAGATGGGCTAGAGAATGGCACCGCAGTGTATATTGATGGCGTTTATCAGACACGCCCCGGTGCGGTGCTGGGAGATATTAGTGATCTAGCCGGAATAGAGGTGCTTAAAGGGCCACAGGCTACACGCGGTGGTATAGATAATGATAGTGGCATTATAAATATAACAACATTGGCACCATCTTTTAAAAGGCAATACACAGTAACGGGGGATTATGGCAGCTATAATACAGCTAATATCCGTGTGCGCGCCACTGGTGCGGTAGGAAATAGTGATAAGGTTGCCTATAGCCTGTCTGGTTTTTCTATGAACCGTGATGGTTACGTTAAAAACGTTACAACCAATAAATACTATCAGGATTATCATACGCTGGGGGCAAAAGCACAGCTTTTAGCTAAACCAATGGAAGGGTTAACCATCCGCCTGATAGGTGATTACACGCATCTGCGCGAAAGCTGCTGCATTACCCCCATGACAACCGCTTTAAGCACTTATTCCAACGGAGAGGCGATTTCCGGAAATTACTGGGACCGCGCAGCATATGCCGGAGCAGAGCCCGTGCCCAAACATGGTGTGCGCGATATGTTAGTGAGTGGCCCTGCAAGTGGCAGTCAGGCTGTGGACCAGGAAACATACGGCGTTTCCTTGAATGTTGGTTACCAACTTCCCAATCAGTGGAAGCTTGAAAATATTGCTTCGTGGCGTACGTGGTTTTGGTATCCACATAATGCTCTTTCTGATGGCGCGGGAAATACACCGGGCTTACAGCTTTGGTCTGCAGATAATAATCAGGTTTATGAACAGAATGCCACGGAAGAACTGCGCATTTCTTCCCCAGAAAACCGTCGTTATCAAGTCACTGGCGGCGTATTTTATATGTATGAGGAAGTGCCAGATTACATCCACAACACAATAACGGCGCAGGGGGCCAAATATCTTGGTTATGGATACAGCCCGGAAATTTACAACGCCGCATTAAACGGGGCGAGCCAGCTTGCACATGATAACCCTGTTACAAATGAAGTGGCAGGCTATGTGCGCAGCAAATACAAGATCACATCCAAACTGGAAGTGGAGGGAGGTTTTAGATACTCCTTTGTAAGCAAATCAGGCGGCTACTCCTCCCGTATTGTTAATTCTGCCATTCCGGCCATGGCGGCGGATGTGTTTGGGGCACCTGTTTCTTACCATGCCACGCACCGTGAACATGAACCGAGTGGGAGTTTGAGCATCGTTTATCGGGCAAATGAAAACCACATGCTTTATGCCACGTATAGTCGTGGCGTACGTAATGGCGGCATCAATCTGGTAAACTTAGATATTACAGAAGGCGCGAACCCCGACGTTAAACCAGAAATAAATGATATGTTTGAGTTTGGATTAAAAAATACATTTTTGCACAAGCGTCTGTTTGTAAATGCAACAGCTTTTTGGAACAATGTCCATAATTACATTACAAGTGCCTCTTACTATACATCCGGCGGCACAACCATTTCTTATCTCACAAATGCTAAGCACGTAATATCTCGTGGGTTTGAGCTGGATGCACGCGGTGTCATTATTCCTGGTTTGGAAGGAAGAGTTTCAGCTTCCTATACAGATGCTTTCTATGCCTCGTTTAACAATGCAACGCATCCATTGGAATCATCTAATATTGGTGGGCTATATAGCCTAACAGGCAATCAGGTTCCGCTAAATTCAAAATGGAATCTGTCAACAGGTTTGGAATATACTGTACCAATCAAGAATATTGGTGCCACAAATAACCCATTCTGGAGAAAACTACTGTTTTATGTTGGAGCAGATTATAGATATCGGTCACAATATTACGCAGAGCCTTCTGAATCTCGCTATACACGTATCAAGCCATACGGCATTTTGGATGCACATGTTGGCATCCGCCCAGAATCTGGCAAATGGGATTTGAGTTTCTGGGGACATAATATGCTGGATAAGCGATATTTTGTAACCATGACATCTCTCTCCGCCGGGGCTGTTTTTTATGGCCAGCTTGGAGATCCAGCCATGTTTGGTGGGGAATTCACTTACAGAATGTAGCACTTAAAAATTACGGGTTTGCGGTAAGCAAGCCCGTAATTTCCAATGTGTCGGAATAAGAGAGGGGATACACCCCTCATATAACACCATTTAACATAGTTTAATTTTCAATGATAATTTAAAAATAATCGTGATTTATAAATAATACAGTTTGACTAAGTTTATTTAGGCGCATAACCTCATAAATAACAACGCATCACGATAGTGGAATATACACCGCGCAGGAGGTTCCCATGTCACTTTCTTCTCATCATCTTGATATCAGTCGTATTTCATCTCCCGTGCTTCAGGGGGAAGGGCCAAATATCGAAGTAGAGCGGGTTCATGCAACGCCGCTTTCACCTGCCATTGGTGCTATTGTATCTGGTGTAAATCTTGCCCAATCACTTACCGCTAAAACAGAAAGCAGATTGCGTGAACTGCTGTTGCGGCATCAGGTTCTGTTCTTCAGAAATCAGAGTATAACGCCGCGTCAACAACGTGATTTTGCCCAACGTTTTGGGCCGTTACATCAGCATCCCATCTATCCTACTGTTGCGGATGTGCCCGAAATTATTGTGCTGGATACAGAGCAAAATGATCTTAAGGATAACGCGCTCTGGCATACGGACGTCACATTTAGCCAGACACCACCGCTGGGTGCGGTATTGGCCGCACGCCACCTTCCACCATCAGGGGGAGATACCTTATGGGCCAGTGCAACAGCCGCATATGATGCCCTTTCAGATGGGATGAAGTTGCGGCTGGAACATCTGACTGCCTTACATGACTTCACGCACTCTTTTCCGCTTTCGCGTTTTGGCCTTACCGAAACGGAGAAACAGAAATGGCTGCGTACGCGTGAGCAACTGCCCCCAGTAGAACACCCGGTTATACGTATTCATCCAGAAACCAATAAGCGGGCTATTTTTGTAAATGAAGGTTTCACTACGGAAGTATGCGGTCTGGAAATAGAAGAAAGTGCTGCTTTACTGCGCTTTTTATTCCAACACCTTAGTAAGCCGGAATTTAGTGTGCGTTGGACATGGCGGGAAGGGGATGTAGCTTTCTGGGATAACCGCGCCACACAGCATTATGCGGTGGATGATTATCGTCCACATCGTCGTGTCATGCATCGTGCGACAATTTTGGGCGATCGTCCGTTTGGCCCTGCCATTACACAACAGCAAAAACACTAAATAAAAAAGGGCTATACCGCTGTGGCTTGGCACTTGAGGAAATCTACATACAAGCAGAAACATTTTGCGCTGTATGCTGCGGGCATTATGGTATTTTACGTAAATGCCATAACAGCATCATGCGCATTTTCTGCGGAAGCTTTGTTGCCACAGCAAGAAGCTGATGTGGGTGATGGAGGTGTTTCTCATTTTTATGTATGGCAAGGGCCACTGGATGCAGCGCCAGGCACTGTACTGCGCACAGAACCAATGGAAGACGTTAAGCGTTTCCCTGATGCAAAAAGCCAATACCGTATTCTTTATATTTCCACGGACAGTATAACCCATCATAAAGTTGCCGTTTCTGGCCAGCTTTGGCTGCCAAAAGGAAAGCCGCCCCAGCATGGTTGGCCACTTTTACTTTGGGCGCATGGTACTGTTGGCTTGGCAGATCATTGCGCAATATCATGGGGTTCAACGGGCAAAAATTTTCCTGTTTATGCTGCCAGATGGTTGCAGAATGGTTTTGCCGTAGCGGCTAGCGATTATGCAGGCTTGGGCACTCCGGGGTTACACAACTATCTTGTACACACCACAGAAGCTTACAATACCTTGGATATTGCACGCGCTGTTGTTGGTAAAAACTATCAGATTGACAACAAGATTATTATTGATGGTCAATCTCAAGGGGGAGGCGCGGCATTTGCAGCCGGGGCAGAGGCCGCAACATATGCGCCTGAGCTGCAAGTAAGGGGTACTGTTGCAACAGGGCTTCCATACTTTTCACCCCATGTAGTTTTGGGTAACTCAACACCTCATCCTAATACTGTAGATCCTAATATTGCATATATGTTCTATGTAGCGCGTACCGCACAACAATTGGACCCAACCCTAAAGCCTGAAAGTCTTTTTACGCCGCGCGCGCGCTTAATTTATGCACAAGCAACCGATAGTTGCGTGGATGATCTGATCGCCAAGGTTTCTTCCGCAGGTTTGACAGATGCCAATACTCTGCTCCCCGGTGCAACCCGGCGTGTGCTGGCCGTTATGATGCCGTATTACATCTATCCACATCTAAAATTATCAGCACCATTATTTGTTGGCACAGGCTTAAAGGATCAAGATGTTAATCCGGTAGCGCAGCAAACCTTAGTGCAGGATAGTTGTGCCGCTGGGACTGTGGTGGAAAATCATATCTATCCGAATACAGATCATATCGAAACGTGGTTAACTTCTGGATCAGATGCCATTCACTTTGCCCATCAGCTTTTGAACGGTGAAAAAATTACATCCTCCTGTTTCTCGCATTTCACTTCAATGAAGATAAAACCTTCGTAAAATGCATGGAATAAGCATAGGATACGTAAAATGATACAAAAAATTCTGGGGTATTTTACACGCTACTTCTCTCTCATACTCTTGGTAGCTATCTGGCAAGGCGTCTGTTCTGCCGGGCTTATTTCCCCTCATGTTCTGGCTTCACCCGTTGCTGTCGTGCGTACAGCAGAAACGCTTGTCAGAGATGGCACTTTGCCTAAAAACCTGATGGTTTCTCTGGTGCGGGCTGCCAGCGGCCTTTCCCTGGCGGTTATTATGGGGGTGGTTCTTGCTCTGATTTCTGGTCTGTCCCGCATGGGAGAAGAAGTTGTTGACGGGCCTATGCAGATTTTTCGTACTTTGCCAGCTCTAGCCCTTGTGCCTTTGTTTATCCTTTGGTTTGGCATTGGGGAAACTCCCAAAATTCTGCTGGTAGCATTTGGTGCTGCTTTTCCAATTTATCTTAATTTGCACAAAGGCATCCGCGGTGTGGATGTGCGTCTTCTGGAAATGGGTAAAACCCTTGGTCTTTCCCATTCACAAGTGGTGCGTGACATTATTCTGCCAAGTGCACTGCCTGATTTTATAGTGGGCCTAAGGTTTGCTGTAGGCATTTCGTGGTTGATGTTGGTGGTGGCCGAGCAGGTAAATGCCGAAAGCGGGATTGGCCATATGATGATGGATGCAGAAGATTTTCTGAGAACAGACGTTATTCTTGTAGGGCTGGCGGTATATGGCTTTCTGGGGCTCATGTCTGATCAGATTGTGCGTTATGTAGAAAGATTTTTTCTGATCTGGTCTCTGGATAAGAATAGAGAAGTATCATGAATATCATGGCACCGGCACAAACGTTTTCCACCAAGAATACAGCACCTGTTGTGCAAGTGCGTGGTTTAAGCCGCAGATATGGGAAAGGCCCAGTTATTCTGGATCACCTTGATCTGAAAATAGGGGCTGGAGAGTTTATTGCGCTTCTTGGCCGCAGTGGCTCGGGTAAATCCACTTTACTGCGCACCTTGGCTGGCTTGGATGCCGTAACAGAGGGCACGGTTATTCGCCCCAAAGAAGTTGCCGTTGTTTTTCAGGAAAGTCGTCTGCTACCTTGGAAACGTGTTTGGCAGAATGTTCTGTTAGGTATGGGCAAAAATGCTGTTCGTGAAGAAGATGCCCATAAAGTGCTGCAAGAGGTAGGGCTTTCTCACCGTGCAACGGCATGGCCTCTTACTCTTTCCGGGGGTGAGGCGCAGCGTGCTGCTCTCGCGCGCGCCTTGGTGCGTAACCCAAGCTTTCTGATGCTGGATGAGCCTTTTGCGGCCTTGGACGCGTTAACGCGCATACGTATGCAGCAGTTGGTAGTCCGTTTGTGGGAAAAGCATAAAAGTGCGGTGTTATTGGTAACGCATGATGTGGATGAAGCCTTAATGCTGGCAGACCGCGTTGTTGTGTTGGAAGCAGGCCGTATTCACACAGAAATATCTGTGCCGCTAGAGCGCCCTCGGCGGCATGCAAATCCTGTATTTGAAGATCTTAGGCGTACTTTATTGTCCGCTTTGGGCGTAATGCCAGACTAAATAAGCCGCAGAAACCAGTAATCCGCAAAAATATCACAAGGGGAACAAACCATGCTTTCACGACGTAAGTTTGGGAAAAACATTTTATCTCAGTTGGTGGGCATATCACTTGCTTCTACACTTGGGGGCAGAGCATTTGCACAACAGCAGAGCATACGTATTGGTTACCAGAAATACGGTACACTCGCCTTACTTAAAGATCAGAAAATTTTAGAAAAAACATTAGACCCAAAAGGCATTTCTGTGCAGTGGGCCTTATTCCCTGCCGGGCCGCCACTTTTGCAGGCTCTTATTGCGGGGGCCTTGGATTTTGGGAGTGCAGGGGATCTTCCTCCCATTTTTGCTCAGGCCAGTTCTCCTGGGTCTATGGTATATGTCGGGCATGAAACCCCAGCGGGGGCAAGTGAGGCAATTATTGTGCCTCAGAATAGCGCAATCACCACTATAAAGGATCTGCAAGGTAAAAGTATTGCGGTTACTCGTGGTTCAGATGCCCATTGGCTCCTGTTAGCTGCGCTTAAAAACAATGGTCTAAGCCTGAATGATGTGAAGGTTTCTTACCTATTGCCTGCTGCCGCACGCCCTGCGTTTGAAGGGGGCAAAGTGGATGCATGGGCAATATGGGACCCATATCTCTCTGGTGTCAGCAGCCCAGTGCGCGTTTTGGCAACAGGAGAGGATGTTCAGGGGGGCACAGAATTTTACCTTGCCAGCAAGGAATTTTATCAAAAAAGCCCGGAGCTTTTACATGAAGTTACAAATGCCATAGCGCAGTGTGATATCTGGATGGAATCTCATAAAGCAGAAGTCGCTGCCATTTTGGCGCATAGCACGGGGTTGGAATTGGATGTTGTAACGCGCTCCATTGCCAAAATACATTATGGGTATCATCCCATCACACACCCGGTTATAGCCAGCCAGCAGCATATTGCTGATACGTTTGCCGCAGCCGGTTTATTGCCGTCTGCTCCGAATGTGCAGGATGCTGCACCTGAAATCTGATGAGCAGAATGGGGGCCCTTCATATGCTCTGCAGTGCTTTTCAGAAACAGGGCGGTGATACGTGTTATGGGGGAAGAGGTGCATATATTGCCCCCAGAAACACTTTACGGTATGAGTTGAGAAGTGTTCTTAACTCGTGATGGACGAGGCAAGGTAGGACGAGCCGAAGGAAACTACGTTGAAGTCCGACCCTCTATCGCATCGGTTATATGCGACACACAGAAATACGCTGATATCATATGCGCACCGATTGTGTGGCGATAAAGGGATAGCCGAAGATCTTGTGCATGATGCATGGCTTCTGTTCCACCGGCAGAATAGTGCGGAAATATTGGCGCCTCTCAGCTATCTTAAAACAATCATCCGCAATTTGCTGTTTGATCGTCGAAGGCGTAGTGCGTTTGAAAGTACGACAGAGGCCCCCTTCGAACAGGCCATAGGAAATGTCGAGGTCACTTCCGTATCTCCCGAGCGGGATGTTGCTGCGCGTCAGATTATGAACCGCGTGATGGACGCCATAGACGCCATGCCGGAAAGACAAGGTAAAGCCATCAGGATGTATCATTTTGACGGCATGAAACTTAGAGAGATTGCTCAAGAACTCGATATTTCTGTTGCTCTTGTTCATAAACTGATTGCCGATGGTGTAAAAATTTGCATGCAAATTCGTAAGGAAGAACCGTAGAGCTGTGTTCTTCATGTTTTTTATGAAAAATCTCCGCCTTCACACATCTATTCAGTATAACGCATACATCTCACGCATGTTTGATTGGTTGCTGTATGGATGCCATCTCGGTGTGAAAGGATGCCTATCAAGTTATGGATGAAAGTCAGAAGGCTGAGGCAGAAGCTATTGATTGGTCTCTCCTTTTGAACGAGGAGCCAGATGATCAGGCATTACGGCATGAATTTGAAAAATGGCTGAGTGAGAAGCCTGCACATGCCATAGCGTGGCAGCAGGTTACTGCTATTTCGGATATCATCCGCTCAGCTCCGCCTAACAGGCAGGTGGCCCCTGTCAGGCCGGTAGCGTTTCAGCCACGTATTCAGGCTTTATTGGTTTTTCTGCAAAAGCGATGGCGGCTCCTGTTGGGTAGCGGAGTGGCTGCAACCGCACTCTGCGCAGCTTTGCTTCTGATAATTCCTGATTTGATGACACGGTTTCTGGCAGATCAATATGCGCCAGCCGGCACAACCCGGACACTTCATCTTGCAGATGGCAGTGACGTTGTGCTTGCACCGCGTTCGACCATTTCAATCCAGATCTCTGCGCAGGAACGGCATATAGACCTCATACAAGGCGAGGCATTTTTTACTGTTCATCATGAGAACAGCCGTCCCTTCATCGTGCAAGCCGGAAAGGTGAGGGCGCAGGATATTGGCACTGCCTTCGATATCCAGATTGCTCACCATGAAACCACTGTACGGGTGCGCGATGGTGTGGTGCATATTGCGGCCACCACTCCACGTATATACGCGCGTGATCTGCATGGCGGAGAATGGGCAAGGGTATCGGATACCGATATTGAAGACGGCACACTCCCCCCTGAAACTGTGGGAGCATGGAAAGAAGGGGTGCTGATCGCACGGAACGATAAAGTAGGTGACATGATTACAGCTCTCAGGCCATGGAGCGAAAAACGGATTATAGTGATGAAGCATGCGTTGCTCGGCAAACGGGTGACCGGGGTTTACGATCTACGAAATCCAGATGCAGCCTTACGCCTGATTGTGAGCCCTCTAGGAGGCAAGATCATACATGTTACACCGTGGGCTAACCTTGTTGTTTCTCCGTAAAAACTCTTTCCAGAAAAATTTTCTGACATAATTTTTTGAAAAAACAGTGTCGTTATTTCTCTCTCTTTACAGGAAGTGATGCGAATGATTTTCATTTGCCCATTATGTAGGAGAGTGCTTTCACAATGGCACGGAATGGAAATTTGTCTGGCCGAGGCGTGGCGGCGCTCCTTTTTGTCGTCACAACCACGGCACTGACACCGTTGGCGTGCAAACCGGCAGAGGCTCAGGCAGAGCCATCTCAACACAAAATTCTTTTCCATATTGCTGCGGGTTCGCTGTCTGATGCACTCGTTGCCTTTAGCAGACAGTCTCATGTTCAGGTTACGTCTCAGGCATCATCGCTGGCTGGGCATACAACCCGCGGTTTGTCAGGAGATTTCACACCATCCGAGGGGCTGGGGCAGCTTTTACAAGGTAGTGGCCTGTCTTACATGCAAGCAGGAGACCACGCTTATCAGATTGCTCCCAGCACAAAAGCCTCCAGCATAGTGCTTGGCCCGGTACGTGTTGGCGGAACAGATTCAAAAGATACACAATCTGCCTATGGGCCGGGTGTTGGGTTTGTTGCCACACGCAGTGCATCCGCCACGCGCACGGATACCCCACTCATTCAGGTGCCTAAATCGGTATATGTTGTAACCCGTAAGCAAATGGATGATCTCCAACCCCTCACAATCGGTGCAGCCTTGCGCTATACGCCCGGCGTTGTTAGCGCGGATGCAAATGATAGCACGCCTTCAGCAAGCCTGTTTCAGCCTGTCCGCCAACGAGGTTTTGAATCCTATACATTTGTGGATGGTCTGCTCAATGGTACATCTGTAAGTGATCCTTTCTTTCTAGACCGGATTGAGGCACTCAGCGGACCATCTTCAGTTATGTATGGGCAATCCAACCCCGGCGGCCTGATCAACATGACACTCAAGCGGCCAACAGAAACAGCCCAGCGACAAGTGAATGTGGGTTTTGGCAATTATGGCCGTTATGAAGGCCAGATTGATTTAAGTGGTCCTTTAAACAAGAGCCATACCCTGTTGTACCGGCTGATTGGGCTTGGTATTACGCAAGGTTCACAAACAGATTTTAATCATTACAAACGTGTGGCTGCGCAAGGTGATATTGAATGGAAAATAGATGATCGCACCAATATCACCATTATAGGGCAGTTTGCCTATGATCCAGAAACATGGGATCCTTGGATTGGTGTTCCGGCATATGGCAGTTTGATCAAAACAGGATCTGGCCGCATCCCGGTTTCCAGATACTTTGGTGATCCGGCATTCAAGAATAACTGGGACCGTCAATATATGGTGGAGGCTATTTTCCACCATGAATTCACAAAAGACTTTCAGTTTAACGCAACCGCGCGTTTTGATGAACAGAGCCATAGTAGCTGCAGTCTCTCGTTAGATGGCGTGAACACCGTAAGTCAAACAATCAGCAGATCAGCGTTTTGCAGTGGCCAATACAAAGGGCGCTCATCGCAAATGACCGCTAATTTCAGTTATAAACTGCGCACAGGCCCGATTTCGCATTCTTTCCTTGTGGGCGTTGATTATCGTGGGCAGTGGGCTGATGGATATTGGGGGTTTGATTTTTCTACCGTGCCGGATGCAAGCATACTGCACCCACGGTATAATCAGTACACGTCTTCTGATTATGCGCGTGCAACAAACGGCCAGTTAACATGGACCAAATATCCATATTGGCAGGATGGCATTTATTTTCAGGATCAGATCAACTGGCGCCGTGTATACGTTACACTCGCCGGGCGTCAGGACTGGAACGGGTATGGAGGTAAAGACCTTTTTAACCGCCCGTTTACGTGGAATGTTGGTATAAATTATGTTTCCAGCATCGGTTTGGCACCTTACTTCAGTTACGCCAAATCGTTCATGCCCCAGACCGGGCAGGTTTATAGTGCAGGGGCTCTTACGCAACCTGATCCCTTGAACGGCCATCAATGGGAAGTGGGGGTGAAGTACCAGATCCCGCATGTTCAGTCATTTTTGTCCGCAGCTTATTATGATCTCGCAGAAAACAATGTTCTTGTTAATAATCCTCAACTTCCGCAATACAGCAGCGAAATCGGGCAGGTAAAATCCCGCGGGGTCGAACTCTCCGCACACGCCAACCTAGCCCCAGGGCTTGATCTTATTCTGAACTATACATGGAATAAGGTTTACAATTCACGCACAAACCTGACAGGCAAAACACTCACGGGTGAAACCGTATCTCTTCTTGGCAAGCAGCTTACGCAGCAGCCTGTCAATGCAGCCTCTGGTTTTATAGATTATCGTTTCCCCGCTGAAATTGCCCCCGGGTTATCCGTGAATTTTGGTGTGCGTTATCAGGGTAAAAGCTGGGCAGACCAAGCAAATTCCTTCCGCAATCCATCTTATGTTCTATTTGACAGCGGACTGAGTTGGGATGCGGGGCAAACATTCCCATCAGTCAAAGGCCTGAATATCCGGTTAAGCATGACCAATTCAGGTGATAAAACATATGTCCAATGTGGATCTGCCACGTTCTGCCATTATGGTGACCAGCGCATTACTTATGGAACAATTGGTTACCATTGGTAGAACAAATAATAAGGGGAGGGCATTCTCGACATCTCTCCCTGATAATGAAGACGACGGGAAATTATAAATTTCTAATGGACTGACAGACCTGCTTGCAAGATTGCTTGCGGCTTGTCTTAAAATCAGCAATGAGAGATTAAGAATGAGTTGCATATAAGTGAGTCCTATTCAGGAGGACAGCTTATTCGTGCCGATGTGTGGGAGAGGTATGAAAACTTGGAGCAGAAGGGCTCATTGCTGGTTCTGTATTCAGCCCATCGGCGTGATCTGCTGAAATACGCTAATGGGTTGGTGGCTGATCACTCGGAGGCCGAGGATATCGTGCAGGAGGCATGGCTTCGGTTAGATCGGGGGGCTGAAGCGGCAACAGTCAGCGAACCCTTACGTTATCTTTATCGGATTGTCCGAAATCTGGCGTTAGATCTACGCCGTAAAGGCACGCGTGACCGGGCCGTTTTTACGCCCACGGGCCTTGATGGCATGATAGATCAGCAGGCGGATGCGCAACCGGGTCCAGACCGAATTGCGCAGGACAAAGCGCAACTGGAGGCCATTCAAGCAGTACTGGCGGCCTTGCCCGAGAGAACGCGCATTGCTTTTGAGATGCATCGTTTTGGTGGATGCAAATTGCGTGAAATTGCAGCGCATCTGAATATTTCCACCCCGATGGCTCATGTGCTGGTTTCCGAAGCTGTGGATGCCTGCAAACAGCAGGTGGAATGGCCTTAATACGTAATAGGGCACAGAAAATTTAAAAAGGGCGCGGCAGATGCGTCAGGTAATAGTTAAGGGTGCCAAATGTCTCTCTCGCCAGACGCGGGCCCAACAGCTTTGCGTCGGAAGGCTTTTATGACGGTAATAGACGATCCAGTTAGGCAACGGGCTTCCAGAGAGGCCACACAATGGTTGATTCTTCTGCAAGAAGAACCTGATGATCCTGAAGTGCGCGCTGGATTTGAAGCCTGGTTGGGAGCGGCACCTGTGAACCGTGAGGCTTGGGCGCAAACCCAAACCGCTATGGGGCTTGTGAATTACCTATCTTCAGATAATACAGGCAACTGGCAGCAAAAAAAGCGTAATATCGTTCCGCTGCCATTGCGTCATCGGTTTTCTTCACGAGCAACAAGGGCCGGGTTTGCTCTGGCATTGGTAGCATGTCTCGCACTGTTTTTTGCGGGTCCGGATTTTATGCTGCATATGCAGGCAGATGCCATAACTGGCACGGCAGAAACGCGTGTCCTGTCCCTTTCTGATGGCAGTTCAATAACACTTGCCCCCGGAAGTGCCGTTAGCATCAATACGCAAGGGACCCATCGTAGCGTTACCCTTTTGGCGGGAGAAGCGCTATTTTCTATTGTTCATGATCCAGTACGTCCGTTCGTGGTGAAAGCTGGCGGTTTCACGACAACAGATATCGGTACCGTGTTTGATGTGCAGTGGGCACAAGGTGCGGTGAACGTGGCTGTGCGTACAGGCCGGGTGCGGGTAAATGGCGGAGCTATTCCGGCACAGGGTAGGGAACTTGGAACAGGGCAGGCACTGACTGCATCCGCAACAGAGATTTATAATAATAATCTTCCTGCCGAACAGGTAGGCGCATGGGCAGATGGTTTACTGGTTGCCAATGATGAACCACTTGAAGAAGTTGTTGCTAAACTGAAGCCTTATCTTCATGGCATGGTTATTGTATCGCCTCATTTGGCATCGCAGCGTGTCTCTGGGGTTTATAGCTTGTCCAATCCTGCACGCGCCTTAGAGGCAATAGCGCAGGCACGGCAACGTACCGTACGCCGCTATAGCCCGTGGGTAACAGTTTTGCGCTAACCCATAGCTGAACCACAATTTTTTCGTCCATCATCTACAAAAAAACGCTGAATTACGATTTTTATTAGAAAATTCATTCCTGGCATCGTTGTGTGATTAGATGGGCAATAATGCAATTCATTCTCAACAATAAGGTTGAAGCGAAGTGCATATCCCGAAATAAACATGATGGAGCACAGCAGGGTGACGTCAGAGACAGGTGCCCGGCCAACAATGGGCCGGAAAGATAATAACACTACCCCTTATACATGCCTGCTTCTGGCAACAACAGCAGCCACTTTTCTTACATTTGCCGGTTCTGCCCAAGCGCAATCAGACACAGCGATGATTGCAAGAAATGGGCCTGTGCAAAATGTGCGTATGTACAATATTCAAGCACAGCCCTTGGCATCTGCATTGATAAGCTTTGGAAAGCAGTCAGCTCTTCAGGTTACTGCCGGGGGTGAACTTCTTCGTGGTGTAAAAACGGCAGGGGTGCATGGGCAACTCACGCCCACACAGGCACTTGCCCAGCTTCTTTCTGGCACCGGTCTGGCTTATGTGCAGTCAGGAAACGGAACGGTAATTTTAACAAAATCTGCTGCCAATATCACCCTTGGGCCCGTTCGTGTTGGAGGCTCAGTTGTGCATCAAAATCCAACAGGCCCGGGGGTAGGTTATGTTGCAATAAATACGATGGCTGGCACAAAAATCGATACACCACTTACGGAAATTCCCAACTCAATTTATGTCATTACAAAACAGCAAATGGTTGATCTGCAACCACAAAATGTTCAGGAAGCTTTGCGTTATACTGCGGGGATTTATACGGAACAGCGCGGTAACTATAGTAATGGCTGCGCCAGTGCCGGAAGTTGTGGTGGTATTGTGCAACGAGGCTTCAGTACATCACAGTTTATCGATGGCTTGATGTCGGAATCCTACAGCGCGGGAGAGACTGCGTTTTTGGAACGGATTGAAGCTGTGAATGGCCCTGCTTCAGTGATGTACGGACAAACTACACCAGGTGGCATGATCAACATGTCTTTGAAAAAACCAACCGATACACCACTGCATCAGGTGAGTGTTGGTTTTGGTAACTGGAATCGTTATGAAGCGACATTTGATTACAGTGACAAAATTACAAAATCTGGAAACCTGCGTTATCGCGTTGCCGCTATGGGAACCACACAGGGCACTCAGGTCAACAATATCGACTATAAAAGAGTTGGCATCCTTCCTT
Source organism: Acetobacter pasteurianus (assembly GCF_009914215.2). NCBI lineage: Bacteria > Pseudomonadati > Pseudomonadota > Alphaproteobacteria > Acetobacterales > Acetobacteraceae > Acetobacter > Acetobacter pasteurianus. The sequence goes on from NZ_CP039846.2 coordinate 2,586,449, forward strand.
CCATCACGTGGGATATAGATAAAAAAACATCTCTTACACTGCTTGGAAGTTATCTTTACACACCCGGCATGGGTACGAATTACATGCAGTTTCCCGTAGAAGGTACGCTGTATCGTAGCCCTTACGGGCAAATTCCAAGAAGTCGTTTTGTCGGGAACAAGAATTTCAACACGCAGGAAACGCGTGATGAAATGTTTGAATACCAATTCCAGCACCGCTTTAATCGTTTTTTAAACTTCAGTCAGGTTTTTCGCTGGGAGCAATCCACCAGAGATAACCAAACGATGATTCTTGATGGTATGTACACAGATAGAATTGCAGCACTTGATCCATGGGAAATGCGCAATAAAAATACTGTAGCTGGGTTGGATTCACGTCTTTATGGCAAGTTCAATATAGGCAAAGTAGAAAACACATGGGTTGTTGGCTCTGATTTCAGGCAGTACGATTATAAATGGAACGTTATTGCAGACAAAACCCCCGGCTATAATGGATACCCGGGAGAGGACGGGTATTATCTGGTAGATATTTTTAATCCTCATAACGACTATTCACGATGTGTCGATATCCATTCATCAAAATGCGAGACATGGAATGGCACCTATAATTACAGCTATTTTCAGGAAGGCGTTTATTTTCAGGATCAGATTAAATGGAAAGGGCTATCTGTTCTGCTGGGTGGGCGGCAAGACTGGGTGAATACACATTATCATGGCACTGTTTACTCTAACAGAACCGATGACCACAGCATTACACTCACAAGATTAAGCGATGCACCACGTCCACAAACAGCATTTACATGGCGGGCCGGGCTTATCTATAACTTCGCGTTCGGTTTATCTCCCTATTTCAGTTACTCCACATCCTTTATCCCACAAAGTGGGAGTGACTGGCAGGGCAGGCCTCAACCACCACTCAAAGGGCAACAAAAAGAAGTTGGCATTAAATACAAAGTTCCGGGCCGCGATATACTGATTACGGCTGCGGCTTACGACATTGATGAAACCAATTATCTGGTTACGGACTATCTGCATCCGGGCTATTCAGCCAATGCGGGTCGGGTGAATGCCAAGGGGTTCGAGGTTGCGGCTAATGCCAATATTACCCATGATCTCCGGCTGATTGCCTCCTATTCCTATAATTCCATGACATACGCCAGCACTAACCTTACAGCAGCAGCTCAGCTTCCAGATGGAGGGTACGGCCCGGCGGCATCGGAAAAAGGGAAATATGTTCAGGGTGTTCCCCGCAACATGTTCTCGTTCTTTCTCAATTACAGCATGCCCAAAAATATTATTCCGGGTTTGGCCGTAAATGGTGGCATGCGCTATGTGGGGTTCACTTATGATGATGCAGTAAATACCTTCAAGGTTCCCGCGTATTATTTGTTTGATATCGGCATGCATTACGATTTTGGACAAAAAATTCCGATGCTTAAAGGGTTGCAGGCGCAACTCGCTGTTTCAAACCTTACCAACAAATACTATGTGGCTTCCTGCGGCGGCAATTATGCCTGTTATATCGGCCAAGGGCGCCGAGTATATGGCAACCTGTCGTATAGTTGGTGAGCATTGAACAGACCCATTGCAGTTTTCTCACAACACCAAAGCTAAAGCACATGAGCCCCAAGAGCATAATCCCTGATGGTTGGTGCCATGGGTGCACTGTTTGGGGCCATGACCTTGCTTGCAGTGAACACATAAATGGTCGTTGCGCACATAAAACCTGCTCGGAATGCAAAATATTTAACCCGGTACCTAAAAAATTCTCAGCAAAGCCGAAAAAAACGAGCTGCCGATCGTCTTAATAAGCGAGGGGATCATTCTGTGCGCTGATTATATCAGGCGGTAAAAGTGGTTTCCTCTCTTTTCCAGCGTATCTGAGGGCACGCAACACAATGATTACGGCAGAATTTTACGCAAAACACAGTTGCGAATCACTCTTACACGCATTTGTGAGCGTGCTGTTTTCATGACCACTCGTGCTCTTCGTCGCTGGTTTGTGGTCCATAAATGGACTAGCCTGATTTGCACGCTGTTCTTGCTGATTGTGTGCATAACGGGTCTGCCGCTGCTATTCTCCGAACAAATCTGGGATACATTCGTGGGGGATGATGATCCGCCTTACGAGGTGCTACCACTGGGCACACCAAACGCCAGCCTTGATCTGATAGTAGAAAAGGCGAGGGCGCTTTATCCCGGTCAGATTATTACGAATCTTAATCCAGATGATGATGAACCTGCTGTGCTGGTTTCCATGGCTCCAAGCTGGCAGGCGTTAGAAGAAGATAAAAACTACCCAGATCGGAATTCCAGCCACTGGATCAAGTTTGATGCCCGCACAGCAAAAGTTCTCAAACAGTCACGCCCTACTGATGCCCCCAAAGAGCCACGGACATGGACCGGCATCATCATGGGTATCTGCAGTCAGCTCCACGTAAGCCTATTTGCCGGGCTTACGGGCCGCCTTTTCCTTGGGGGGATGGGGGGCGTTTTTGTTGCCTCACTAGTGTCTGGCACAGTGCTTTACGGAAGGTTTATGAAGCGCCTGCCATTCGGTTCCATTCGGCGTGGCCGCGCTACACGTCTGACGTGGCTAGACCTGCATAATCTGCTGGGTGTGGCTACGCTTATGTGGGCAACTGTGGTTGGGTTTACCGGCTTGGTTAACGAACTCCAAACCCCACTTTTTGGCCTGTGGCGCATAACGGATGTACGGCAGATTCTAAAGCCTTATGCCAAATTACCAACGCCTTCGCAGGATCATCTGGCCTCCGTGCAAGCAGCGTTTGATACGGCAGCTAAAGCGGCTCCCGGCAATGAAGTTACAGGCTTATCCTTCCCTGGCTCTTCCTTTGGCAGCCCGGTGCATTATGTGCTGTGGACGCGCGGGAGCACACCATTGCGTGCACGCTTGTTTACGCCGGTTTTGGTGGATGCCCGCACGGGTGAGCTAACCGGAGCTTACCCTATGCCGTGGTATCTGCGTTTTCTGGAAATTTCTCGCCCTCTGCACTTTGGGGATTACGGCGGCATGCCACTGCGCATTTTGTGGGCGCTGCTTGATGTTGTGGTTATTGGCGTGCTTGCCAGTGGTCTGGTGTTGTGGGCTGGCAAGCGGAAGCTCTCTATCGATACCCGCCTGCGGGCGCTTGGTTATGAACTGGACGCAGCCGAGGGAATGCCTGTTTTTACGGAGGGAGCGCGATGAACGCCGTCTCTCATCAGGCTCCTGTCATTTCTTCTCACAGCACAGATTCTCGTCCATCCGTGCCTGTCTGGCCATGGCCGGTTGCGTTGGGGCTGCTCACCATATTTGGGCTGTTATCAGCACTGCTGGGCCAGCACGGTATCTGGCTTGGCCTGTCCTGGGCTGCTCTTTCCATTCCCCTCATTGTTACGGTCGTCTGTCTGATCCGTGCGTGGAAGAGACCGTCTTTTAAAGGAGGTCTTTCATGACCGATCTTGCACCAATTTCCTTCTCTCCGTGGGAGATGTTTCTCAACGCAGGCCCTGTAGTGCGCTGTGTAATGGTTCTGCTGGCCGTGGCGGCACTACTGACATGGACCATTTTCATCGCCAAATCAGTTGAACTGCTGCGCGTGCGGGCCAAACTTACCAAGGCCGAACACACGCTGGAGCAGGCCGGCACGCTGGATCTGGGTGAAGAAGAGACACGCAAAAACGGTATTGCCCATACGCTTGTTATGGCCGCCGAGACAGAACGCACACGCTCGCAGGATATTCCTGATGATAGCGAGGGCCTGAAAGAACGGATTGTCCTGCATCTTGAACGGTTGGAAGCTGCCGAAGGGCGCAGGCTGATGCGCGGCACCGGCGTGCTGGCTACTATTGGCGCAACATCTCCGTTCATTGGCCTGTTTGGCACGGTGTGGGGGATCATGACTTCGTTTACCGGCATTGCCGCCAGCAAGGCCACCAGCCTTGCTGTCGTAGCTCCCGGTATTGCAGAAGCACTACTGGCAACGGCCCTTGGGCTGGTAGCGGCCATTCCTGCGGTAGTCATTTACAACCACCTTGCCCGCCAGACAGCATCCTGCCGCGCACAGGTGGCTGATCTTACATCCCTTGTTATGCGTCTGGTCTCGCGCGATCTGGGGCGCAGCCAGATGCTTATGGCACAGGGTAATATCGTTCGTCTGGGGCAGCAAAGCCGTGATGCCCTTACGGTGGCGGGGGAGTAAGCGGTATGATCCGTATCCGCCATACCGATGAAAGCCCACATGAGGCGAGCGAGATCAATGTCACGCCGTTCATCGACGTGATGCTGGTCCTACTGGTGATCTTCATGGTCACGGCACCGCTTACTACAGTGAACGTGCCCGTGGATCTGCCATCCTCAACAGAAAAACCAACACCACGCCCAGATGACCCTGTGTTTCTAACAGTAAAGGCCGATCATGGTTTGGCATTGGGTGAAGATAACATCACTACCGATGCCTTACCCGGTGCATTGGAAACAGCAACCAAAAGCAATAAGGACCAGCGCATTTTTTTGCGTGCAGATAAAACCGTCGATTACGGTACGCTGATGGGAGTGATGGATAAGCTGCGCTCCGCTGGCTACCTCAAAGTGGCACTCGTCAACCTTCAGGGGCAGGAAGAAGGGAGCGAAACAGGAAGTCCGGCTGTTCCAGCAGATAGCTCTGGAGCTGCACCATGAGTGGAATTGCAGATATGGCGCAGCCAACAGAAGGAGCCATTTCCTTTGCTGACTGGCAGCGCAGTGAGTTGCGCCGTGCACAACGAGATGATGCCCTGCGGTGGGGGCTATCATTGCTTGCGGTGCTTACCGTAAGTGGCGCTGCTGTTTGGTGGATTATGCGCCTGCCACCACCGGCTGTTGCTGTGCCAGAACCACCTCCAGCGGCTATTGCGATCGACATGGCACCCGAACCAGTTTCAACCCCCACGCCGCCAACAGATGCCCCCATAGGCCCACAGCAAACCCAGTCCGTTCCTGATCCAGCCCCGGTAGAGCCGCCAAAGGTGACTGCTCCGCCATCACCAGCGCCCAACCCGCCGGTTCCGGTTCCCAAGCCGGAAAAGCCGCATAAAATTGTTAAAAAACACAAGCCTGTGCCGCATCTTAAAAAACCGATCCCGGATAAAACACCACCAGCCGAGGCAACAACTGCGCCGCCTTCATCAGAAGCACCGCCAGCTCCGGCACAGGCTGCTCCGGCACCCGGTGCGTCTTCTTCCAAGGCATCGCATGATCCGGTAACATGGCAGGGCGCATTGCTGGCGCAGTTGGAAAAGTTCAAGCGCTATCCAGCTGATGCCATGGCCGATCATCAGGAAGGCGTACCCACTGTAACATTTTCCATGGATCGTAAGGGGCACGTAGTTGCGGTTACGCTAGCCAGCAGTTCCGGCCATGCGTTGCTTGATCAGGAAGCAGTGGCTTTGCCCAAGCGTGCCCAACCATTGCCTATCCCGCCAGATAGCGTAGCGGGAGACCCCATTACACTCACCGTACCCGTCGAATTTTATATTCACGGTGGCGAAAACTAAGTTTTTCCCACCATCCCCTTTTTTTAGATCGTGACAGGATCAAAACCTATGCTTGCATTTTCCGGATATCGCCGTTCTCCCCCCGCATTGAAGCAAATCCGCCCTGGTATGGGGGCTAACCGCAGTGCGGTAAGGCGGCTGGAAGAACGTTGCGAAAATGCGGGTATCAGAATGACCGATTTACGCCGCGTGCTTCTGCATGGCGTGCTGGAAGTTGAACCACACGCCACAGCGGTGGAAATATGGAAAGCGCTGAGCATCATGACAAATGGTCATGCGCCTTCTCAGGGTTCCATCCAACGCAATCTGAACTTGCTGGTGGCGCATGATATCTTGCGTCGGGATGTTACTCCCAACCGGCTGTGGCGCTACAGTGTGGCCCCAGAACCGAAAGTGCTGCCATCTGTTCTTTTTGTTGAAGTGGGAACAGGCCGGAAAATTCCGTGCCATGCACCGGAGGTTGTTATTTTACTGCGGCGGGTGGCGGCTGAGCACGGTTTGGCCGTGCAGGGCGCCTCTATTACCGTAATATCTTCGATCAAACATGATATGGAAGCCCGATAAAAGAACAATTAAGATGTTTGCCTACGCATTCGCCTCATTTTTTCTGGGAATAGCTTCTTGCCATGCGGCTTGTGCAAGCACTGTGCTGGCAAGGGCAACCAAACAAATCAGGGCCGCACAACCAAACCACCCATGATGTGCATAGAAAGGGGCGGGGGCAATGGCTCCGATACTGCCACCAAGATAATAGCAGGTAAGGTAAAGACCCGTTGCCGCAGATCGGCCCGTTTTGGCGTGTTGTGCCGTATAACCTGTGGCGCAGGATTGCCCAGAAAAAACTGCCATGCAGGACAGAGCCAACCCGACCACAATAGAAGCAAGATGGAAGGAAAGTGTCAGGCCTATTCCCGCAATCCCGATAATCTGAGACAGCAAAAAGGCCCGTGTCCGGCCGATCTTATTAATAAGACGCCCGAAGAAAGGCGTAACTGTGACCGGCAATAAAAAAACTACAAACAGGCTCCCCACTTCTAAAGAAGTCAGGCTGAATGGTGGTGCCCCCAGCCGCAAGCTTAAATAGGTGAAGGACGTAACCTGCTGAAATAGCAGGCTGGCACCAATAAAGCAAGTGGCCAACAGCCGCCAATCCTGCACCCCTTTGGCGATACTTTTTAAACTGCCCGCAAGGGAAGCGCTGGGTTTGAACTGGCGCTCTGTAGGCAAGCAAAATATGGTAAGGACAAGCACCAAAAACAATAAAACTGCAAAAACCAGAAAAGTGGAAAGCCATCCTGTAAAGGTAGCTGCGGCACCGGCAAGAAATCGTCCACAAAATCCACCAAACGCCGTGCCCGCCACATACACACCGTTCATGGTGGTTGCAGTACTTCCCGACCATTCCTCGGTAATATAGGCGAGAGCTGCGGTAAAGACGAATGGAACAAGTAACCCTTGTGCAAATCGCAAGGAAAAAAGAGCCATAAAGTTCCATGCCAGAGCGCAGGAAGCGGTTGTTACAATTAGCCCGATAAGAGCCATTACCATAATACACTTGCGCCCGAAGCGATCCGAGATAGCACCTGCCAGCGGGGCCGCAACAGCCACACCCAGTGTGGAGGCACTGATTGTCCATGCGCTGGTGCCTAAGCTCACACCAAATTGCCGCGCAATATCGGACAGGATGGGCTGAGTGGCATAGATATTCAGAAGTGCACAACTGCCCAAGAAAAACAGAGCTACTATTTCACAAAGTGGAACCTTTGTGTTTGCTATTGTTTCATTTTTCATTGCAGGCCCCAAGAGCAATTACACGACTGACCTTGTGAGAGAAGGCCAATGCAATAAGGCCACTGGCACAGGCTCTGAGCATTGTTATTATTCATAACAACAGGTTTATGAATAAAAGAGTAAATGTAAGAGACGGTTTCTTTTACGCGATATTGTGATGATTGAGTTGATGCCATCGGTAACAGATTTGTTCACATGAAGTCATGAAGTCATGAAGTCATGAAGTCATGAAGTCATGAAGTCGACTTGCTGATTTTATGTTCTGCTATGATAGAATTTAGAGTTTAAGGTGCGTAGTTTTCAGATCTGTTGATATTTTGGGGGAATAGAAATGAGCCGTGAGTCTGTGCAGGCATTTTTCAAAACTCATGCGCCCGATATTGAACCGGTTGTACTGGCAGACAGCACCGCAACAGTTGCAGAAGCCGCGCAAGTATTAGGTGTGCAGGAAGGACAGATTGCCAAAACATTGGCGCTGAAAGTCGGTGATGAGCGCATTCTAGTTGTTATGGCCGGGACGGAGCGGCTCGATAACCGCAAGACAAAGGATACGTTTGGAAATCGCCCCCGTATGCTGCCAGCAGAAGAAGTTCTGGAATTAACAAGCCATCCCGTAGGTGGTGTATGCCCTTTTGGGTTGCCGCAGCCAGTTCGGGTATTCTGTGATGCCTCATTGCGCTCATTCAACAAGGTCTGGCCCGCAGCGGGTGATAGAAACAGTTCCGTATGCATGACACCAGACAGATTGGCAGAACTCGTCGGTGCAAAGTGGGTGGATATTAGTCAAGGGTAACGCCTGCCAGTTCTTACCAATCAACGTGTCATGCAGCGTTGTGCATAGGCGCTGGGGCTGTATCCGGTGTTCTTTTTAAAGGCTGCTGCAAATGCCCCTAAGCTTTCGTAACCCACAGCAGCAGCAACATGGGTGACATTTTCCCCTCGAGCCAGTTTTTCCTGAGCATTGAGAATACGCAAACGCTGGCGCCATGCTGAAAACTGTATTCCCGTATCGGCTGTGAAATACCTGACGAATGATCGTAAAGACATTCCCGCCATATCGGCCCAATCCTGTTGCCCTCGTGAATCAGCCGGATTGGCGCATAAGGCATCAGCCACCCGCTTTAACCGAACGTCACCGGGAAAAGGCAATGAGACAGACTGATGAGGAATGGATAGAAATTCATCCCAAAAACTCTCGGCCAAGCATGCTGTGCGAGCGTCCCACGTTGTATTCTGGGTATTTTCTGACAGACGCTCAACCTGAGCACTTAGTAGGCGAGTGCTGTCTGCTACAAACGGTTTACTGGCAAGAAAAGCGCACCGATCTCCTGCAATATACAGGCTCCAGCCCGTAATAGCACCATGAGAACGCGCCTCATGCGCCAAACGTGGCGGTAACCAAAGAAGCTGTTCTGGCCCAATCAGCCAGTAGGCATCTTGTGTCTTCACAGCCATAACACCGCTTTCCACCACAAATATTTGTCCATTGTTATGCACATGCGGTACGGTGGTTCGGCGCGCAGTTTGTCTTACACGCCTCCCAAACAGCCAAGATGAATGGGCCGTGAAATAAGGCTTTGCAGATGAGTCATGAGAGAAATTGGCGTGCATGAGTCGTATTATGGCCTATCAACGAGAGAACGCCAAAAAGATATTTTGTAAAGTCTTCTGATCCATTCAGCAGGAAGATCAAAGGACGCTTTATGACTCATGAACAGATTATTCGAGATATGTTCGCTACATTCACAAACTTTGATGCAGATCTCGACGCACTGCTGGGTTTCATGACCCCTGATTATCGGCAATGTGTTGATGGACACGAAATGACATTAAGCGCCTTTCAAACTCATACACGCGCCTTGCGTGCCAATCTCAGCCGATTGGAAATCGATATCCAGCACATTGTATGTGAGGGAGACAAAGCCGCCACCGTGCATCTGGCACGTGTTACACGCCTTTCTGGTGAAGAAAGTCTGATCAAGGTTGTCGCTTTTTATCAGTTCAGGGAAGGGCGCATCTGCCTTGTTGATGAACTGACTCACCTTTTAAAAGGGACCGAAAAAGACCAAGATCTTGGGGCGCTACAATAAACAAAACAGGCTTCATTCGCATGAATGAAGCCTGTTTATCAGTATGATTATAAAAGATAATCAGGCAGAGCGTAATTGAGCTTCTGCTGTTTTATGGTTTTGAACGGTGTATGGCCCCGCAGCACGAATAGTCATGGACAGAAGGCCCATTTTGCCTTTGGTATAACCGCCCAGCGGCAGCATGGCATTGCCATTTGTCCATGCACAATCTGCCCAATCCGTATCATGCCAGCCTTCGGGCTTTTCAGCCTGAAGATGAGATGTGATATCGTATAGCTGTTGAGCGCAGAGCAAATGCACGTCTGCTACCGCAACCCCCATGAAGCGACGGTCATCAACAAACGGTCCGATCACGTCGGCAGGACGGCTGGCCCGTGAGACGATACGCACATAAGCCGTATTGGCCGGTAGCATGAAGCTGTAATGCTGCCCATCCTGCCGGAAGGGGCGGATAGGAGCACCACTTTCCGTTATCAGATGTAAATCCACGTCCGTCACCAGTTTTGCATGTTCAGCCCCAATACTGTTGCTGTTCCGTGCGTTTAGTTTGCGGAACAGAGGCTCAACAAAAGCACGTTCCACGCATAAAGGTGCAGCTGAATGATCTGCCCAGCTTTGGATTGTGCGACGCAATGCTGCAATCTTACCTTCCTGACGGAATGCGCGGCGGTTGCCCGTATCCAGATAGCTTTCTGTCAGCATGCCATCGGCAGTAATAACGGAGTGTTGCTCTGTTTCCACATGGTAGTAATCGTAAGACGTAATGGAGGTATCATAAAAGATGGACACACCATTCACCAGCATACGCACGGGCACAAACTTGCCTTCAAAGAACAGGCAATGTTCTGCGGTAATCAGCATATCCTTATAGGGCACGCCATTAGCAATGGCATCCTTGCGAACACGCACAGGATATCCTGCTTCGTCATGCGGTAGGTCAGAGCGAACTGTTGCATGTGTTTTGCCAACCCAGATCACCGGGCGGCAAACGGTTTTGTTGCTTTTCCAATCAAAAGTAACAACCTGATCACCAATCTGGATATCTTCAACAGCCACATCACCATCCGATGTGCGGATCATGCTGCCAGACAAGAAGCACACTTCGTATATCAGATCTCCATTAGCATCAGAAACAAGCGTATAGCCTGCTTTTTCTGCGCCTGCGATGCTCAAGGTAACGGTCTTGCCGTTTGTAAGGAGAAGATTAACCTGATCAGCACTTGGATATGTAACACTTGTCACATCTGCGGCTTTCAGCCCGGCAAGTTGAATTCCATCGGAAGCTCCAGCGGAAGTGCCGTTAAAGCCGCTGATCACTGTTGTAACAGTGCCACCGGATGTCAGGCCGGAAATGACCACACCGGTATTGCTGCTTCCAGCCACATCAATAGTGCCACCTGTTCCTGCCTGAATGGTGGCGCTTCCTCCATCCTGCAAAGTAACAGTGCCAGTTAATGTTGCATTATTTTCAAAAGTTATACTGCCACCACTATCAACTGTAACGGTATCTGCGGTTGCGGCATCATAAAGCGTGGCTTCACCACCGTTTGTAATAGTTGTGTCAACAATTGTTCCACCAGACACCAATAAATGACCATTGGCTGATACTGTTGTGCCTGTTGCCGAACCACCCGTAGAAACAGTTAAACTTGCCCCAGATGCTACCTGCGTTCCACTTGCAGAGCCGCCACCCTGAACTGTTTCCGCTGTGCCTGAATCGCTTAGAATTGTCCCGGTGGTAGAGCCACCGTTTGATACATAAACCTGGCCTCCTGATGTGGCATTGATACCAGATATTGCAACGCCACTTTCAATTTGAAGGGTACCGCTATCTGTAACGGAGGCGTTTGTAACTTGGCCTCCGGAAATATCGCCGTACGTATTTTGCCCGGTTACTGTAAAACCATCTAATGAAGCACCACTGTATATACCTACCCAGCCGCCATCTTCTGTGGTCCAGTTTGTGCCAGTTCCTCCATCATGCAAATAGGCGTGCGTATTATTTCCAGAAATGATCAGGTTGTTTGCCGTTCCCCATACGGCTTCCTGACCATTGGCTTTAATCAAATCATTATCGCTTGAGCCACCAGCGGAAACAATAATATTGCCTCCATCCGTTACAGATGTGTTGGAAGTCTTGCCACCATTTGAGACATTTAAAACAGCACTGGCTCCAGACACCAATGCACTTATAGCTGTTCCGCTGTTATAAACATCTATATATCCGCCAGAACCCACAGTAACATTGCTGGCAATGCCGCCGGAACTTACAAAAAGCCCAACACCGCTCAGAACTGTTCCGCCATTCAGTTCTGTGGCATTACCGCTGCCACCACCTATAGTGGTATCTTGAGAAATATCTGACATAATTATTTACCTTTTCTAAGAAGCTTCTTGTAATGCTTGGGGGTGAGTTAAGCATTTAAACGGACGTGGCAGACTTATTAGCTGCAGGCACCGCGAACCATTGTGATGGTTGAAACCAGATATTACGAAACGCACCGTTTCAGCCGAACATGATGGACTTAAGCTGCTCACGATGAAAAACGGGACAGACTTTAACCATTGTGCACGTTCTGCCGTGAGATGATTTTTGGCATATACATCTGCCTGTTCGGTAACTGAGGTTGCTTCTGTTTTCTCAATCATGATAAGTGATACCGAGATGTTTTGTTATGAATAACTTTTTTATGTTCACACGTCTGGATTTTCTTAACTCTAAAATCATTAAAAAACAAACATGAGCCCATGAAAAGGAAAATTATGGAAAATAAAAATGCAGCATCGGGAAACGTTTGATACGTTGTTGTGTCATAACCCCGGAAAGCGGTTTAAAGCCGCTCAATTATTTTGAGTGAAGCTGCCTTATGTCTATTTCCGCCTTGCCTGTAACGGCAAACTGTCCTGCGCCATTCAGCACTTTGCATCATCCCAACTTTGTAGTGCCGGATTTTGCGTGTGATACGCACGCCCATGTTATTGCAGAGGATACAGCCCGTTATCCATTTACACCCAACCGTAGCTATACACCGCCACCTGCGCCGGAAAAGGCCTATCTGGCCATGTTGGATGCCTTGGGAGTACAGCGTGGCGTGCTTGTGCAACCAAGTATTTATGGCACAGACAACAGGTATATGTGCCACGTGCTGGCACGCCATACCGACCGCTTGCGAGGGGTAGCTGTGATTGATGCAACAGTTAGCAATGCGGAGTTGGAACTGATGCATGCGCAAGGTGTGCGCGGCGTGCGTATTAACGCCCTGTTTCGTGGGGGCGTTGCGTTAGACAGTATGGAACAGATTGCCGCACGCATTGCACCTTTTGGCTGGCATATGCAGTTTCTTATAGATGTAGCCCATGGAGTGGACCTTCTGCCGCGCATTGCGCGCCTTGGGTGCGAGGTGGTGATAGACCACATGGGTTATCTTACCCCCGCAGCAGACAGTACGGATGCATTAAAGGCTCTGGAAAAATACGTTGCAGAAGAGGGATGGTGGGTGAAACTCTCAGGGGCGTACCGTCTGGTGAAAAAACTTGAGGACATGTGGCAAGTTACCCGGCTTGCACAGGCACTCATCCGCGCCAATCCTCAACGTATGGTATGGGGAAGTGATTGGCCGCATGTTGCTGTGCACGATATGCCAAACACAACAGACTTGCTTTCCATGCTGGCAGAATGGGCGCCAGATGACATCATGCGCCAACGCATTTTGGCACAAAACCCTGCAATGCTCTACGGGTTTTCATAAGTATTGCAAGACCGAACGCAATAACAAACTTCTTTCCAAACAGTCTGTTCCAATAACCTATTCCAAATAACAAGAAAAACTGGAAAATAGTATGGCGTGGCTGACCGGACTTTCTCGTGCGGAAAAGGCAACCTGCCTTTCCGCCTTTGGTGGCTGGATGCTTGATGCATTCGACTACATGATTTTCACCTTTGTCATCACAACACTTATTGGGTTGTGGCACATCAGCCCAGCCTCTGCAGGAGCTTTGGTAACGGTCACGCTCTTGTTTTCCTCCTTTGGCGGGTGGGGAGCAGGTATTCTGGCGGATCGGTTTGGCCGTGTAAGGCTCCTTCAAGCCAGTATTCTGTGGTTTTCCATATGCACGTGTCTCATTGGGTTTTGTCAGAATTTCACCCAGCTTTTTATTGTCCGCACCCTTCAAGGCATTGGTTTTGGGGGAGAATGGGCTGTCGGTTCCGTTCTGGTAGGCGAAATTGTGCGGGCCGAGCATAGAGGAAAAGCTGTAGGCATTATCCAGAGCGGTTGGGCCGTAGGATGGGGAGCAGCGGCCATATTTTATACTCTGGCTTTTAGTATGCTGCCACCTCATCTGGCATGGCGCACCTTGTTCTGGATAGGTATTTTACCGGCTTTTCTGGTGCTATACGTCAGGCGCCATGTGCCTGAACCTACGAGCTTTAAGGAGCAGAAAAAGGCTCCCCCTCAGCCGTTCTGGGCCATATTTGGGCCCGATCTGTTTAAAACGACTATGCTTTCAGCATTGCTGTGCTTGGGTATTCAAGGCGGATATTACGCCATTACAACATGGCTACCTACTTATCTGGAAAAAGAACATGGGCTTTCAGTCATTCACACGGGTGAATATCTGATGGTTGTGATTATGGGTTCTTTTTTGGGGTATGTATGCGGGGCGTTTCTGGCCGACTTATGGGGCAGAAAGCCTACGTTTTCCTTTTTTGCTGTGCTTTCCCTATGCAGCGTTATTACTTATTTACTTCTGCCATTAACAGGCACGGAAATGTTGATTGCAGGCTTTCCTCTTGGTTTTTCCGCATCGGGTATTTACAGCGGATTGGGCGCATATTTATCAGAACTCTTCCCACAAGCCTTACGAGCAAACGGGCAGGGGTTTGCCTATAACTTCGGGCGTGCCATGGGGGCGCTTTTTCCGGGCATTATCGGTTTTCTAAGCCAGAGCATGGGGCTGGGTAGGGTCATCTGCCTGTTTGCAACATGTGCTTATGGCGCGGTGTTGCTGATTGTATTTTGCCTGCCGGAAACAAAAGGCAAGATCCTGAAAAACTTCTGATTGTAAAACACTATATGACGTAAATCAGTGTATCTTCTTGCATTGGTTGTGGGTGAGCAAATTTGCTCACTCACAACCAATATAAACCGATTGCTTATTTCTTGTTCTTAAGTTTTGCTTCCCATGCGGCCCGCACTTCAGCGGGTGTCATTTGCTTTTGTCCCTTTTTCTGATTTTGAGCTGCCGCCAGTTTCTTGCTTTTTGTAGTCTGATTTTTGGAAGAAACGGGCTTCTGTTTACCCATCGAACCACGCGCGTGAGAGAGTGCTCCCGGCGCAATGCCCGCTGCGGGGTTGCTGTTTACTTCCTGAACAGCACGGCTGCACAGCGATTTATCACCTACACCGATCTGAATAGTTGGAAGCAAAGCAAGTGGAGGAAAAACAAACCCAAGCCCGGCAGCAGCAGCGGCACGACCAAGAATTTCGGCACCGGGCAGAACCATAGGAGACTTGATGGGGCCGGTAATATGAAACGCACCGGGCAGGGAGGCGATGGTCGGGTTCTGTGAGCGTGTAGTCAGCTCGTAATCCAGCTTGTTCGTGCGGAAATTGATGGTGCCTTTGCCCAATGTGCGTGCTTCGCCGGTTTCAAGCAGCAGCGTATTGGTTGAGACAATCCCGTTCTTCAGCGGCATATCGGCAATAAAACAACGAATATCGGTATGAGATGGCAGACCAATGGCACTCAGAACGGCATTCGCCAATTGCAGCCCCAACACACTCGGCAAAATAGCGGTAATATCTCCCCCTTGGTCTAGAACCAACGTCAGGCCGCCATTGCCAGCCGCCATCAGAGAGGCAATGGAATTGCCTTTTGCCCTAAGTGTCATGTGGCCACCAATAATGCCTTGGGCTTTTGAATCTGTGGTGGCCTGCATGATGCGTGAGAGGTCAATACGGGCAAAATCAATACGCGCGGTTGTATCAAAGAGCTTGCCATCTGGTTTTAGGGTGGCGGAACTGGCCAAAGTGCCATTCCCAACCGCAAAATTCAGACGTTTCAGATCAATCGCGCCATCTGTCACAAAAAATTCGGCATCAATATTATCCAGCGGGACTTTCTGGTTCTCGATATGCGCTCCATGATACGTGACATGTGCGTTTACGGCATTCAGTTTGGGTATGTTGATAGGAGTATCAGGCAGCACCGTATTGCTTTTGGCTTCTGCTTTTTCTTCGGCTTTTGTCTTGTCAGGCTTGGCACCAATAAAGCCGCCCAGATCAACAAGGTTCACTTGCTTGGAATGTAGGTCTGCCTGCACGAATATGGGTTTTTCATGAGGGTTCACCTCAATGGTGCCACCAATATCACTGGTGCCCATTTTGCCTTCAAAATCTTTAAAAACAACATGTTCACGAGTATAATCCAAAGCGCCTGTAATGCTGTAAGCAGGTGTGCGTGGAATAGGCACACCGGTGAGTGGATACAGCAAAGACATATCCGGCCCAGCAAAGTGCAATTTAAGGCGCGCCCCACCAAGTGTGAGCGGGTGAACAACGTCTCCTTTCAGCGTGGCTGTTGTGGGGCCATTTTGCACAAACAGATCAACCGGATAAGGCTCCTTATCAGCAACAAAGGAGAGAACGGTGCCGCCTACAAAGCGGGCTGTAATAGGTTGCTGAGCATAACGACCTTTGGCTGTAAGGCGCAAAGTGCCGCGATTATTGCCTTCTGGTGGTGTGGTTTCCACCCCCATCTGCATATCAGCCTGTAGCGGATCATACCGCACATGCAGCGCACCATCGGTAATGCGTAGCTCTCCAATATCAGGCAGATTGCTGGCTTGATCGGTCTTGTTTTTATCTGTTGGAGCAGGTTTTCCGTCAGCGGTGAAAGTGTAATTGTTTTCACCATTCTTGCGGGCAAAAATATCTGCTTTGGGGTCTGTAAGAGCTATAAGCGGAATATGCAGTGCCCGATGCCACAGGTAGGACCAGACATCCACAGAAACAGCCAGTTCCTTGGATTCAGCAAATAGGCTTTTTTCCTGAGCAAAGGTTTTGGGCTGCTCAATCCGCAGATTTTCCACCCGAATGGTTATTACTCGCCCAAGAGCAACATGCAGGTGCTCAATGGTGGTTTTACGGTGCAAGATTGCCGTGGCGCGGGAATTGACCAACGGCACAAACCAATCCCATGACCAAAATACAATCAGCAGAATAACGGCCAACAGGAAGGAGCCAAACCCTACCAGCACCGGGTGCGATTTTGCGGGTGTCTGAGGGGGTGTTTCTGTCATAGGGCAAGCTCCTTGAAGGCATGAGGCCAGAAAAAGATAAGGCTTTAAAATATCACAGGGTTAGAAAAGTTTATCCTGGCATTACATCTATATAACAAGGCAAACGCTACCTTTGGTTGCGAAGTTCCTACCCATCACCAATCTGGCATGCTGCGCGCGTGAGAGAGCGGCGGACAGGGGAGGTGTGTTCCTAAATAAAGACACAGGACTTAAATATGGCCAGAGATGTAAGCATAGCGCATACCTGTAGTGCGTTGCGTTTGGATTGTTGGCGCAATCTGCCAGCTATGCCTACAAATACCTTATGACATCTGCTCATTCGGCACTGGTTGCCAGCCTCATCCCTCGCGCCCTTCGCCATGCCCAGGGTGTAAAACTGCGTAAGATTGCTCCGCGTACCCAGCAGGCAGAATGGCACCCTCCCAAAAAGAGGATGGACCCAGTATCTATCCTTGTTACACAAGGAGAGCAGCGGATTAGCGCCTTGTTGCCTGTGCGTTATGCACGCATGGCGGCTTCTCCCTTTGCTTTTTTACGCGGGGCAGCGGCTGTCATGGCGGCTGATTTGGCCGGAACACTTTCTGCAGGTCCCAAAGTGCAGAGCTGTGGAGATTGCCACCTCGCCAATTTTGGTAGCTATGCCTCAGCAGAGGGAACGGCCATTTTTGATATCAATGATTTTGATGAAACACTTTCAGCCCCATTTGAATGGGATATCAAACGCTTAGGTACCTCTTTGGTTCTGGCAGGGCGAGAGTCTGGCCTTTCCGAAGCATCTGCACGCACTCTGGCGCGTAGCATGGCGCAATCCTATGTGCAGGAAATGGTGCGTTTGGCCCCCATGAGCCCATTGGAAATTTGGGCAGAACGCATTGATCTTTCTGCCGCTATTGCAGGATTTCAGGACAAGCAGGCGCGCAAAAAAGTCCAGAGCCTGCTTGATGCACGACTGGAAAGTGCACGTAAACATTTTGGCCTTGTGGCGGAAGATTGCGGCACACCGCGCCTGACAGAAAAACCACCCCTGGTAGTGCGGTTGCCAGAACAGGATGCAGCAATACGCGCAGCTTTTGCCCGATATATTGCCACACAACCGCCTGAGCGTGCCATTCTGCTTTCTCGCTACACGTTGCAAGATGTTATTTTCAAGGTTGTGGGGGTGGGCAGTGTTGGCACGTTTTGCGCCATAGGTCTGTTTTCGACACCAGATAATGAAGTTTTACTGCTTCAGATTAAGGAAGCGCAGGCTTCTGTCTTGGCTCCACATCTTCAACCTTCACCGTTCCATAATCAGGGTGAGCGCGTTGTGGTGGGGCAGCGTATTATGCAAACAGCATCCGATGCGTTTTTAGGTTGGACGCATAGTAGCGGCACAGATGAAGTAGATGGCGAAACCGGAAGCCTTGCTGTCGGGCAACGCCAGTTTTACGTGCGTAGGCTAAAAGACCAGCGCTTAGCGGCTATTGGGGCAGAATTTGCACAGATTGGTCTGCCCGATTATGCGCTTTTATGTGGACGTACACTTGCACGTGCCCATGCACGCTCTGGTGATGTTGCCACTCTGGCGGGGTATTTGGGTGGTGGGCGCGCCTTTGCAGATGCCATTGCTGGATTTTCTGTTGCTTATGCTGACCAAACAAAAGCCGATTGGAAAACCTTTTGCGCAGCCATTAAAGCAGGCCGAATTTCTGTTTCAACGCCAAAAGAAAATGTAATTCCAAAAAAGAAATCTTAGCCCAAGCTTATGTTCTGATGAGAGGTGCAACGCTTATATGTGCCTTTCATCAGGAAGCATAAATTATTGGATAATCGGTAGATTTAGACGCCGAAAACCCTGAATTTTCACCCTTTTTCAAAATGCATAAATTTTGAGTTTACATAAAACCGTCCGGACGGTATGTTTTACGCATGACAAGCCATAAAACACGCACAAACAATCCGGAATCTGTAAAAAGCAATCTTTTGGATGCTGCGGCCGAAATACTGATTCATGAAAGCGCTCAAAAGCTCACATTGAATCTGGTTGCCAAAAAAGCTGGGGTTAGCAAAGGCGGCTTGCTCCATCATTTTCCTTCCAAGGAGAAGCTTCTTGATGGATTGTTCCATCGGGAACTCAATCTCTTCCGGGATGAAATACTAGCCGCAATGGAAAAAGACCCTGTTGAAACAGGGCGTGCTGCGCGTGCCTATATTGGTTTGGGTAATCCTTCTAACCCGCAAGACAAAAGCTATATTATTCTTCGCCAGCTATTGTCTATTATGCTTTCAGATAGTGCGCTGTCTGAGGAATGGACACGTATTTATTGGCAAACCATAAAATCTACAGGGCTTTTTGAAGAAAGCTCACCTTTAATGATTTTATGCTGCCTGGCAGCAGATGGATTATCATTATGGGAAATATTGGGTGCTGATAGAGTGGATAACATTCATTACGAAGATATTCACAATATTATTGAAAAAATTACATATTCCAAACAGACAGACAAATGAAGGGCTTTTTATACATCTTCTTTACAGTGATTTCCGAAGTAGTAGGCACGGCAGCGCTCAAGGAAACACAAAATTTTACAAAACCTCTACCAATTTGTGTGATGAGTATTGGATATGTGCTTTCTTTCCTCTTTCTGTCCCTTGCCTTAAAAATTACACCGATGAGTGTGGTTTATAGTGTATCTTCTGGGTTAGGGATTGTTTTTTCATGCCTTATTAGCCGGTTTTATTTTAATCAAAGTTTAGATTATTCGCAAATACTAGGTATTGTGCTGATATTTTTTGGTGTCTTGCTGTCAAACGGCACCAATATCCACAATACGTAAAATCCCTGAAATGCTCAAAGTAGAGCAAGTGCATAGTTGTAAGTATTATGTATTACCAGATCAAAAAAACAAATGCGCTTTATAAATCTCTCTTGGTCGTCTCTTTTCTATTTATAAATGGCTGCAAGGCTAAACACCCGGAGGCTGTAGTTTTACAACAGAAACCTATCGAGGCTGTTCAAGTTGTGCAGGCAGATGACAATTCGCCTCAATATGTGGGTTTCTATACTGCTCAGCGTATTATATCTGTGTCTTCATTGCGGGAAGGAAAAATTAAAACTATTCCTGTACATGAAGGTGAAATCATACATAAAAATGATATTTTAGCTATTCTGAACAATACAGACTCAAAACTGCTTTTAGCTCAAGCTCAGAATGAGTTTGAAGCAGCACGCGCCAACACGCTTCAACTTTCTGATCTTGTAAAACGTAGTAACGGTTTGGATGCCATTGGCGCGTTATCAACCAGTGCAATAAAAGACAGACAATCAGCTCTTTCTGTGGCTCGCGCAAAGGAAAAAGTTGCAAAAGAAGCTGAAAAACTGGCCGAAAGCCAAGAACAGCAAAGTATGATCCGGGCTCCAGAAGATGGAACAATCCTCAAAATTTCTACTCAGGCTGGTACATTAGCAGGGGTGGGGAGTGAGATTGCTGTAATGGCAGCAGGCAATCCTGAAATTGACGTGGAATTATACGATTCAAAGTCTGTGAACATTGGCGAAAAAGTTGAAATTAAGTTCATGGAAGATACCCACACCTCTGTTGCGCATGGAAAGGTTGTGCGTATCAGCCCATATTTTGATCCTGATACAAAAGTAAGGCATGCACGGGTTTCATTAGAAACGCCGTTGCCAATACCATTTAATTCTTCTGTTTTTGTTAAGTTATTACCAGATCAAGCAAAAAACCTTGTTCGCATCCCTCTTACTGCACTGTTTTACAAACAAAATATGCCTTGTGTGTGGGTAATTGATGAAGACAGACAACATATTAAAGAACAACATATCGCTATTGTAAATTTAAGTGGTCAAGATGCTATTGTTGTCGGGCTTTTACCTGAACAACTTGTTGTCTCCACTGGTCCAGATGTTCTTCGGCATGAAGACATCGTGAAAATTGTGCAAATGGATGATCATTCATGATGCCTAAAAAATTTAATCCCTCTCGTTGGGCTGTGGAACATCCGCAACTTATCGGCTTCTTGATGGTCATCTCCCTCATTGCCGGGGGATGGCAATTTGCCAATCTAGGGCGTGCTGAAGATCCTAACTTCACATTAAAAAGCATGACAATTTCGGCCCAATGGGCTGGTGCAAGCCCAGATGCCTTGCAGGCACAAATAATAGATCCGCTTGAGCAGGAACTACGTGGTATAGAATATTTAGATACTCTTTCCACTTACTGTAACCAGTCCTTTTGTGTCACGCAGGTTTCATTAAATGACAACGCACCTAAAGAGCAGGTTTCGCAGATATGGCAGAAGGTGCGCAATAAAGTAGCTGATGTTTCTCCCTCTTTACCAGAAGGAGGCGCTTTATCTGTAAATGATGATTTTGCAGATGTTTATGGCTATACATTTGCACTGACTGGCCCAGAAGTATCCAGTCTTTCTCCTATAGCCAAGAAAATAAAAATTGGTTTTCAGAGAATTCCTGATGTTGGAAAAGTGCAAATTATTGGTGAAATACCAGCAACCTTTAATATAGACATAGACCCTGTTCGGCTAAAAAGTGCAGGTATAGGGCTGGCACAGTTTTCTGAAGCCATACAGCAACACAGCCTTATTGCATCAGGCGGCATGCAGGATTTTGGTATTGATGTGCCGGTTGATGTTTCTGGTGGTGTTTACAATCAGGAATCCATAGAACAGACCACATTACCTTCAAAATCTGGCAATTTGCGTGTCAAAGACATTGCGACTGTTAGTCGTGGCTATGTTGATCCGCCATCCAGCATTGTGCGGTATCATGGTCAATCAGCATTAATTATAGCTGTATCAATGGCAAAAGATGGTGATGGCCTTGCCTTGGGTAAAAAACTCAACACAGAACTAGATAAAATAAATAGTGAGCTCCCAGCCGGTCTGAAATTTGTTCAGGTTGAAGATCAAAGTAAGGTTATCAAGGAAGCTGTAAATACATTCCTTTTGAAGTTCTTTTTTGCACTTCTGGTTGTATTGATTGTGGCATTTGGAACGCTCGGGTTTAAAAGCGGAATGGTGGTGGCCTTTTCCGTGCCACTTACCTTATCTTTTGTCGCATTATACATGAAAATATCAGGTATCGGGTTAGAGCGTATTTCTCTTGGTGCCTTAATACTGTCTCTTGGGCTCCTTGTTGATGATGCAATTATTAGTATAGAAGCCATGATTGTGCAGTTATCCAACGGAGCGAGCAGGGAGGATGCTGCCTCCTACGCATGGTCACATACTGCATTTCCTATGCTTACGGGCACTTTAATAACAATTATAAGTTTTTTACCTGTTGGAATAGCAAAGTCTACAACAGGTGAGTATGCCGGTGAAATTTTCTGGGTAAGTGCTGCCGCATTACTTTGCAGCTGGGTTGTGGCTGTGCTGTTTATACCTTTGCTTGGCGTATGGTTTTTACCTCAACCAAAACATGCATTAGGGCCTGTTAGAGCTTGATCCAGTCTGCTGCGGCAGCGATGTGGATGACCGCGAGGAACGACGTTGCTGTTTTTTCATATCTGGTTGCGACAGCGCGCCACTCCTTGAGGCGAGCCCAGAGGTTCTCAACGAGATGCCGACACCGATAGGCCCATTTGGGGCAGGCGACCGGGCCATCGCGTCGTTTCGCAGGAATGGCTGGCCGTGCTCCCATGTCCCATATCCGTTCACGCATGGCGTTCGACGCGTAGCCCTTGTCCGCTACTACCCACAGGGGAGTGGCGGGAAGGCTGTCGAGCATGGCTGGTGCCAGAGGCAGTTCATGAGCCTGTCCAGGGGCCAGCGCAAAACCGAAGGCTTTTCCATGTCCATCAGCGATCACGCAGACTTTTGTGCCATAGCCACCGCGAGAGCGGCCAAGTGCTTCACGATGGTCTCGCTCTTCGAAAGAGGCCCCTTTTTTTGGGCTCCCGCCGCTTTGTGGTGAGCCCTGATGTTTGTGCCATCCAGAAAAGTCATTCCGAATGCCACTCCCTGTTGTTCCTGAACCAGTGCGAGCAGCCGCTCCCATACGCCGAGCTTCGCCCAGCGGATGAAAAGCTGCGCAGCCCGCCACCACGGACCCAGTTCAGCGGGGATACTCCGCCATTTCGCGCCATTCTCATGACGCCAGAAAATCGCTGCTATCGTCCGCCGCAGATCATGTGGCGGCGTCTTGCCCCTCGGGCGAACCTCCTCAATCAGAGGTTCCCAGATCGCCCATGTCTCGTCCGTAAAGGTGCCTGTTCTGTCTCCTTCTTCCATCCCTACAATATGGGAAGAAATTCAAGATCTAACAGGCCCTAGAAAATACACCATCTTTAGAAACAAAAAGCATTCTTGCCTTACGTAAAGTTCTGAAATGGGTTGTTGTTAAAAGAAAAACCGTTTGTGCCATAACTATTGCTCTTCTTATTATGGCAATTCTGGGTACAAATTTGGTGAATCAACAGTTTTTCCCCGTATCAGATCGTCCGGAATTGATTGTTGATGTTGCATTGCCTGCAGGCAGTTCACTCAGTAAAACCAATAAAGTTGTAAGTAATATTGAAAGCAGAATTTTACCCTTACCCTCTGTAGTCCATATTGAAACACATATAGGGGACGGTGCGCCCAGATTTTACCTGCCTTATATACCAGCAAGCCCCAGTGCATCGCATGCAACATTACTTTTAGTTGCCAAGGACCTGACTGCTCGGGAAGAACTTTTCAAGACGATTAAAGAATTTGCCAATGACATTCCCGCAAGCCTTCATGTACAAAGGCTTTCTTTGGGGCCAACGGCTGATTTTCCTGTGCAATATCGCATTATTGGGCCAAATGTAGATGAAATTATAAATACTTCTCATGAAATAAGAGATATTCTTAAAAATACACATGGCACATCTGATGTGCAGATTGATTGGGGCAACCGTACGCTTTCTGAATCATTCAAGCTGGATGCAGAAAAGGTTGTTCATTTTGGCAGTAATCGTATTGCTATTGCACAACAAATGCAGGCTTTTCTTTCTGGAGAAGTGGTCGGCACCATTTTTAATGCAGATACCCACCGTAGTTTGGTGGTGCGTGCAGAAGACAAATTCCGTCATAACCCGCAATTATGGGCACTGCTTCCAATACAAACGCAGATGGGCAATGTATTCTTGGGCCAATTAGGCGCTTTGGAGATTAAGCAGGTTTTTCCTGTTATATGGAGAAGAAATGGCGAACCATGCATAACAGTTCAATCTGATGTTATGCCCGGTGTTGAAGCGCTGGAAATTGTAGAGCACATAAAGCCAGAAATAGATAACATACAAAAGCATCTTCCATACGGTTATAGAATAGAAGTAGGGGGAGACGCTGAACTTTCTCAAACAGCTAATGATGCCATATTTGCTCTATTGCCCCCAACAGTGGGCATTATGTTGCTTATTTTAATGCTGCAACTGCAAAAATTCAGCCGTGTCGTGCTGGTTTTGTGCTCCAGCTTTTTAGGTCTGATCGGGGCTGTATTGGGCTTGCTTGTTTTTAATGCGCCATTTGGTTTTGTTGCTTTGCTAGGCTTAATTGCTCTAGCTGGAATGATCATGCGCAACACCATATTATTGGTCGATCAAATAGAATATAATAAACACAATGGTTCAACACTTAACGCATCTGTTATTGATGCCACTATATTGCGTGCACGGCCTGTTATACTTACAGCCTTGGCCTCTGTTTTTGCTTTCATTCCTTTAGCATTCAATATCTTTTGGGGACCTATGGCCATTGTTATGATTGGGGGGTTGAGTGTTGCGACATTTCTTACACTTCTTTCTCTGCCAGCTTTTTACTTGGTCATATTCAGTGAAAAGAAAAAAGATAAGGCTGTGCAATGATGTTTATATTTTCTACATCACAGAAAAACAGAATTGCACTCTTGCTGTCCGCAATGTTGTTGGGTGCATGTTCCTTGCAGCCCAAAACATCACTCCCTACAGTTGCGTTACCACAAACATGGGAAAACGCACCGGCTCAACAATCTTATGGTAAAACACAAAAGCAATGGTGGCAGAATTTTAATCAGCCAAAGTTGAATGACCTAATAAGTGTTGGGTTGCAGGAAAATATTGATATCAATCTTGCTTATGAAAAACTGCAAGCATCTCGTATCGAAACAAAAATAGCCTATGCGGCAAATATGCCCGAAATTAACGGTACAGCAGGATACAGCAGAAATTATACATCTACTGCAGGTATAGGTGATGTATTGCGGCCTCTGCTCGGGCTAGATCAGGGTGGATCTTACCTGGAACCTAAAGGGGTTTCGTATAGCAATTTTAACACGGGCATGTTTGCCTCGTGGGAACTGGATTTATGGGGCCGCTATAAGCTGATGCGCAAAGTGGCAGACGCCAACCGTCAGGCCTTTCAAGATGATATTGATGCAGTATCCCTTTCATTTGAGGCAGAAATCTGCCGCCTCTACTTTATGTGGGTCAATCTTACCCAAATGGTGGAGGTGGAAAAAAAGGCTTCCGATATTTTAAAGGAAGTAGAAAATATAAATAATGTCTCGTATCAACAGGGGCTTATTTCACAAACAGTGCTTCTCGAACAAAGCAACCAGTTCCAGAAAGTTTTTATGAAGTATCAGGAACTGGATAACGCACAACAGGCCGTGCGTCGGGCGCTTTCCATGCTGGTATATAATCGCCCAGATGCATTATCTGTCATGGATCAAAGTTTTTCACCTATTGATTATACTCAGATCACACCAGCACCTTTAAAAATTCCATCTGTATTGGTGAAAAGCCGACCAGATATTCGTGTAGCTGAACAGAGATTGCATGCAGCTTCAGCCATGGTTGGTATTGCCAGGGCTGATTTTTACCCACGGATTACATTTTCCGGAGAACTGTCGATAGATGCGTTAACCTTAACCGAGTTTGGGTGGGGAGCACGAAATACCCAATTTGGCCCAACGCTCACATTGCCTATTTTTGAAGGCGGCAAAATTGCGCGGCAAGTGGAATTACGCAAATCCGAACTTAAAAGTGCCGGACTGGAATATAAGCGAACAGTGCTGAATGCCTGGAAAGAAACAGAAGATGCGCTTGCCAATTACAATATGACACGCGCACAGTATGGAAATGCTGTGCAGATGGCTGAAAATGCAAAAACCAGCGCAAAAAGGGTAGGGGCTTCCTACCGCCGTGGTGATGAATCTAAAGTAGAATTTCTGCTCAGCCAGCTTGCAAGCCTGGATGGTGAGGTTGAACTCCTGAACATGCAGCAACGTTTAATGGAGAATTACATTCGCCTCTATGTGGTTTCTGGTGGGTAAAGTGTAGGTTTCCCAAAACCTACACGGAGGCCAACGCTAACCCCTCAGCAACCGATACAAATTCTCCACCCAATTCAACCCGATCTTCTCCAAACCGAGAGGTAAAGAGCTGCCGCACGGCGGGCACGAAAGATGTGCCCCCTGTTAGAAACACTCGGTCAATCTGCTCTGGCGCAAGAGAGGCTTGGCTAAGTGCCTGATCAATACCGGCACCAAGTTTGGCAATATCTGGGGCAATCCAGCGGTCAAAATCTGCGCGTGAAACGGTTGTTTTAATATCCAGACCGGGTTGTGAGAAAGAAAGCTCAGCACTTTCCGCAGAGGATAAAGCCCGCTTGGTGGCAGAAACCGCATTGTAAAGCTCCTGCCCATGCTGCTCTCGAATAAGCTCGATCAGGCTTTTCAGTTTTTCCGGTTCAGAAGCCGTTCGGGCAACATCTGCAATCTCATTAAGAATACGCGGGGTGCGCATCAAAGAAAGACGATGCCAACGTGCCAGAGAGTGGTACCATTCAATAGGCACCGGAAGGGGCTCCCCTCCCATAATGCGGAATGTGCAATCACGCCCAAGGTAAGGGGCCACAACATTATCAATAATACGGAAATCGAACTGGTCCCCAGCCAGCCCTACACCTGTATGGCCAAGTAATTGTGCCCCTTGATTGCTGGCAGGGTCAAACCGCATGATCGAAAAGTCACTCGTGCCACCGCCAAAGTCTCCAACCAGCACTGTTGCGGGCTGGTTCAGCCGCTGCATAAAGCGCCAGCCCGCAGCTTCTGGCTCCATCATAACGGCCACATTTGCAAAGCCTGCCTGCGTAAAGGCCGCGCGTAACCGTGCTTCCCCCAGAGCGTTATCTGCGTTTTCGCCTACAAAATGAACCGGCCGCCCAACCGTAACGTGGCATTCTGCTGGGGTAATATCTGTAAGTGCCATCAATTCCCGCAGGAAAGTGGCAATCAGATTTTCTAACGAAAGGCGCTGGCTAAAAACCTGTGTCTCACGAAAGCTGGCTTGAGCCAGATAAGACTTCATGGACATGATAAGCCGCGTTTCAGACGGATCATCAAGATGCGCCTCAACCGCATAAGCGCCCACGGCCCGCTGGAGCAGCCGCCTGCCTCCTTCCATTTCCTGCCACAAGGCAAGAAGTGTGGGGCAGGTTTGGGAGGAACCACCGTCCGGCAAGGGGAAAGAAATGGTCTGGATGGTACGATCAGGGCGCGCGATCACGATGACGCTATTGGTCGTACCGAAATCAATGCCGATCTGGATAGGGCGGGCTGAAATAGTCATGGCCGGCGGAAAATAGTGTCCACTTGCCATGCTGTCCATGCCTCTGATGCTCTCCTGCACCAGATATCTGCATTTTAGGCGGGATTACTCCGGGGCGTTAGCTGGAGCAATCACTTTCAACATACCATCTGGTAGGGGCCTTTGTAGCTGAAGAGCTTCTTCCGCTGGCGCATTCATCCATATATCCAGCTCTTCCGGCTGCGTGAGAATAACTGGCATGGCTTTTGGGTGAATGGCTCCAACTTCTCGGTTGGCTTCTGTGGTCAGAAACCCAAAGAGGTTATCCGTTGTTTCTCCATCTGCCAGTTTGCGCACAGATGTCCACTGGCACCAGATACCGGCAAAAAATGCCAGAGGTTCACCATCACTACGGGCAAACCATACGGGTTGTGACTTGCCATCCGGCAGGCGCGTGGGTTCTGAAAAAGCCGTTAGCGGCACAAGGCAGCGATGCCCCACATGCTCCCAACGCTTCCACCACATGGAGGATGGGTGGCGGATATTTGTAACACCCCGGTCTACCTTGTGCCCCTTAAGATAGTTGGGAGGAGTTGGCATGCCCCAGCGCGCCATCATCAATTCCCGGCCTTGCACAGTATTACGCACAATGGGCGCCATGGTGTTGGGGTAGATATCTGGCAACGGCTGCAGATTGCCTGTGTTATCAACCACCACCTTTGCAGCCTTACGAATGGCCTGTGGGTTGGATGTCATGGAATAGAGGTTACACATCAGCTTGCTCCAAAGGCGCGTTAATCCGTAATCGTGCTGGGTGAATGCTTTAACGCCTGCAATGCCGCTATCAGTTCAAGTGCGTTCTGTGTGGCAGCACCAAAGGTAGTGTTATCATAGATTGTCCAAACACCCGTCCCACATGCGCTTAATGCAGCAACGCTGTTTGCATGTGCCTGTACAGCCTCTGCACTATACGGCGATTCATAAATGCGCGGAGAGCCATGTAGCCGAAAATAGGCAAGACCACCCCAGCCTCCGGGCTGTAAGGCAGAAGTAAATCTAGCCGGATCCGCCGCAACCCGTGAGACATGCTGTCTTTTCAGCATCAGATCAACTTCAGGTTGAAACCAGCTCACATGCCTAGGCTCCAGCACAACCGGACCGTTGATGGCAACCTTCAGATCATGCAAAAACTGTTCTGCAATGTCTCCGGGATAAGCAAAGCTTGGAGGTAATTGCACCAAAATAGGGCCGCGCTTATCACCCAAACCGCTGGTTTCCGCAGCAAAGCGCGCAACAAGATCCTGACACCCTATAAAGCGCTGCTCATGCGTAATTATCTTGGGAAGTTTGACGGAAAAACGGAAATCCGGCGGTACGCTTGCTGCCCAGCGCACGTAAGTTTTGTGCTGATGAGGGCGATAAAAACTGCTGTTAATTTCCACGGCAGAAAAACGCGTCCCGTAGCGCTCAAGATGCGTACCGGTTGAAGGAAACTCTGCGGCAAGTTGGGTAGGAACCGACCAGCCAGCAACGCCGATGCGAACAGGCATAAGCGGTTTCTCCTCTATTTTGCTAAGGATTAAAAGAAAGCTTGCCCATTTTGTAAAACAATTTGTTTCTGATGATAATCTTGCAGCGCTTTGCGGTGTGTCACGCTGATAATTGTGCAATTGGGCAAGAGTGTTAGCAGCGCATCATACAAGCAACGCTCATTGGTTTCATCCAGTGCAGAGGTGGCTTCATCCAGAAACAGGATGGAAGGTTGAAATAGAAAAACCCGTGCCAAGGCTAGACGCTGCTGCTCCCCACCAGACAGGATATTCCTCCATACTTGCTCTTCATCCAGACGAGACACGTAACCATCCAGATTTGCGGCATGAAGGGCGGCTTCATACGCATGCTGGTTATGCTGTTCTAGTGATAACGGGTAGGAAAGGGCTTGCCGTAAAGACCCCGATGGCACGTAGCTTTGCTGCGGAACAAACATGGCTTTTGCGCTGTTAAGGCACACTTCTCCACTGCCATAAGGCCATAACCCAGCTAAACTACGTAAAAATGTGCTCTTTCCACTGCCGGATGCACCGTAAATGGCCCACCGCTCACCGGCTTGAAATGTCAGGCTGCCAAAGTCCAGCAATGTCTGCCCGGAAGGCAGATTAAGAACCAGATTATGGATTGAAACTGTATTTTGGTTTGTCGGTTTACAAACAATACCTTGTATCGGCTTTTGCTGTATGATGCGTTCAAATTCAGCCAGACGTTGCAATGTGGAACGCAGGCCTGCCAGATCTGTGTAATTATCAATAAACCATTGCAAACTTCTTCGAACCTGCATGAAGGCAGCATTGATACGCGCATAAGCGCCAAACGTAAGCGCATGCACCATAATTTTGGGCACCAATAAAACCCATAAAATAATGGAAGCTGTTTGGTTATAAAAGGTGCCTACAAAGTTGGCGCGCCACGTGTAATGCACAACCTTACGCCAATTTCTGGCAATATGAGCAAGATGGGTGGAAAAGCGCAGATGCTCGGCATCTTCTCCTTTATAAAAAGCAACCTGTTCAGAATTACGCCGCAAATCAAGCAGGCTTGCACGTAAATCTGCATCATAATGTTGTTGCTGATAATCAGCGTTTATTAAGGGCCCACCTGCTTTTTCTATAACAAAGGAAACCGATACAGAAACAATAACTGTTCCAAAAAACAGATAGCCGGGAATATGATAGATATGCCCCCAAAGTGGCACCGATAACGCCCCGCCGATTTCCCATAAAACAATAGAGAAGGACAGCAACGTCATTACTGCTTGAATAGCATCCAACCCTAGTTTGAGAACAAGGGTTGTCATTTGTGCAAGGTCATCTGCAATACGCTGGTCTGGGTTATCTGCCTGCGCGGCATCATGCTCCAAACGGTAATAGGTTGTGTTTTGCAGGTAATGTTGCAGATAGACTTTTGTGTTCCATAAGCGCCAACGCATGGAAAGGATCTGAGTCAAATAGGTTTGCAGCACATAAATACCGGCTGAAAAGGCGCAAGCTGCAATATAAACCGGCAGCATGCCTAGCGCCTGGCCAACATGGAACGCAAAAAAGGCATCAAAAAACTTTTGGTCCCAAATGCCAAACCATACGGCGGTGCGCACATACAGCAGTGAAAGCCCGATAATAAGCCCCAGCAGGCCCAAGGCTTTCCACTTTTCTGCAGATACCCAAAAAGGAAACAGGATTTTCCAGTCTGAAAGGGAATGGGAAGAAGAGGGTTTATCAGTACGTAGCACGAAGCGTTGCCATGAAATTGCGAGGAGCCGCGGGAAAGTTGAACTGCCATATACCACTGGCGCGTTCGTAATAATGGCGGTTGGTCAGGTTATAAGCATTCAGTTGCAGGCGCAGGTTACGGTTGATCTTGTAACCAATCATACCGTCCATCGTCATATACCCACCTTGCACGGTGGTGGCATAACTCCCGCGCAGATTGCTGTTGGCATCTATCCCAACCCCTATGTTTAGGTCTTTCAGCCGTCCATCAGGCACAGTGTAATGCACCCAGGATTTGAACATGTGGTGCGGGGAGTAAACGCCGCCAAAATCGCTGACACGGGAATTGGAAACTTTGGTGTCCAGATACGTGTAGCCAATGGAAACATCCAGATTAGGCAGAATTTGCCCATCTATCTGCATTTCCCACCCTTGGCGGCGAATAGGCCCGGTGGTGACGTAAAACTGTGCATGCAGCGGGTCCTGCACCGGCTGGTTCACGCTCTCCATCCGGAACAGGGCGGAAGAAACATTTAACCGACCATGAAAATATTCCGCCTTAAATCCTGTTTCAATCTGGTTGCCACGCTGGGGCGTTAGCCCGCCACCGTGATACGTTTCCTTGCCCACAGAAGGGGTGAAAATACTGGAGTAACTGGCATACCAGGAGATATGCGGTGTAATCTGGTAAACAGATCCCAGATAAGGCGTAAGCTCCCCATGTATGTTGGATGTTGTCTGCCATTGTGTGGCTGGTGCGGGGGCAATATCGCGCAGTTTCTCGTAATAGCGTGAGGCACGGCCGCCCAGAATAAGGGAGAGCTTTTTGGTGAGTTCAAACCGCAGCTGGCCATAAAAGCCCCATTGATAGGCATAGTCATCCGTACCCCAGCCATTAGCGTTTGTGGCATAGTTAAAACAGCTTGCTGCGGGTTTTTTAACAACATCCGTATTGTTTATGCTCACATCATTATAGATGGCGTTACAATTATTGTTGGCATACTGCGTAACCTGTTCGTACGAATTATAGTTGAACCCAAAAAGCGCATGATGTGTGCGGTTTAAAAAATGAAAACTGCCTTGGGCATAAATATCCGCAGAGCGTGATGAATTCGTGCCCTTAAAAGCGGCAATGCCTTGGTCCCGATACTGCAAGGTGCCTGTGCTGGGGTCTATCTGGTTCCAGGACTCGTTATAAAGTGTGTTGTAGCTTTGATCGTAAAATGTGCCGCGCGCAGTTGCAGACCAATCCCCCCAGAGTTTCTGGTTAAGTGAAGCTATGGTCTGTTGGGTCATGTAATTGGAATATCCCCAGCTCTGGCTAGGGTTTGCCGAGCGGCTGCCAGACCACAGCGTATTGGCCGTTGTAAGCGGCAATCCGTAATAGGGGGCCTGATTATCCTGCTGTTGCGCTGCGTGGGAAACCATAAAGGTGGTGCGCGGGGTTATATCCCACTCCAGCACCCCATAGGCCTGCCATTTGCGGGTATGGGCGTATTTGTAAAAGTAATCATTATCTTCAAACAGATCAGCCGTGCGGAAGCGAAGGGTTTTGGATTTGTTCAGTGCTACCGTCATATCCACATCAGCACGGTAATTGTTAAAACTTCCCACACTGGCGGCACCGCTTAGCGCAAAATCCTGCCCCGGTTTTTTGGTGACTTCATTTACAACGCCACCCGCTCCACCAGCACCCTGCAACAGGCCCGAAGACCCACGCAGCACCTCAATACGATCATACATGGAAAGATCAAAACTGGCGTTATTCAGCGTTCCGGAAGCGTTTGGCGTGCCATCCACAGAAGTTGTGAGCTGATACCCTCGTGAGTAGAAATTTGAATTGGCCGTAGAGGCCGGCATAACGCGAATGCCATTAATCTGGCGCATGGCGTCGGTCATTGTCAGCATGTTGGAATCTTCCATACGCTGCTGCGTAATGACAGATACAGACTGGGGAATATCCTTCAGTGCAACCGGCGTTTTCCCCCACGCTTCTATTGTTGGCACAGTGTAGGAATGTCGGGAGCCTGATCCATATACCGTAATATTCTGATGGGTTGTTTGAGCAGATGCGTGATTTGCCGAAGAGGAACACGCGCAAGAAGGCCCAGAGACGCTACATTTTTTAGGCGCACTGGCAGAGGTTGGCGTGCAGTAGGTG
The DNA here is from genome assembly GCF_009914215.2 of Acetobacter pasteurianus. Classification (NCBI taxonomy): domain Bacteria; kingdom Pseudomonadati; phylum Pseudomonadota; class Alphaproteobacteria; order Acetobacterales; family Acetobacteraceae; genus Acetobacter; species Acetobacter pasteurianus. Next base: position 2,619,141 of record NZ_CP039846.2, read on the forward strand.
GGGGACGAAGCAGCCGAAGCTGGCCCACAGATAAGCGTAAGACCGCCTATCATAACCCCAAAACATGGGAGTGTTCGAAAAATACGAGACATACCTATCTGTCCTGACAGCGTCACACATAAAGGCTGACAGGGCAGGTTAATGTATCCAGCCCTTATGGCTGGTTCCCGCATAAGGCGGGAATTACAGATGCTATTATATTACAGATAGCAGCCGCAAAAACGTGTTCCTGTCAGTAAAGACATGACAGGGAAGAAGGCGGCCCACGTGTATGGGGAAGACCCGTAAAAACGCCAGCAGGCGGGGCCCGTGGGGCGCGGTCATGATAGATCTGCCGCTTGGCCAGCAGCATAATGCTTAGGGCAACAAAAATTCCGATAAAGGCGATATCAGGCAGTTGCAGCAGCGGGCAGAGAGGGCAGAACCCGTTGTTGTCATCATGCGAATGATGAGCCGGGTCATGCCCTTCATCATCCGCAGACATCACCATGGCATCATCCATATCAGGACATGCAGGGCTTTTAAGCGCTGGGCCAATATGAAGGCCGGTAAGGCGTTCAAGCGTGGCGCGGGGCATTTCCCCAAGCTGCGCATGGCTTTGGAGGAAAAGCTGCCCAACAAGCCCCACCATCACACAAATGGCCACCAGCCATCGGCTGGCAAACAGGCGCATTTTTGCGTGCGTGGTGGCTGATCTAGACAAAAATCCTCTCCAAATTGTGCTCTTGTTAAAGGAAGATTATTTGCCTTTTGTCAAGAAAGAGTAAGTGGCGCACAAATACCACGCGCACACAAAGGGCTGAAGAAAGGCACATGCCAAAGATCAGCAGGGCTGTTCTGTTGTGGGGGCAGGTATAGCTGCTCCTATCTCAACCCTCTCGCTTTTGTGGGGGAAGGGGCGTAACCCCGTAGAAGACCTGCATGAAGCTTTTGTCAGCTTCCAGCGTTATCTAAGCCGCATGCGGGTTGGACGGTTATCCCTGCAAAGAGGAAACAAACCATGTCAGCTTACAGCATTTTACGTACTGCTATTGAACAGAAAAAAGCCGTAGCTTTTACGCTTCATGATAAACCGCAGGTTGGCTCTCCGCACGCTCTGGGCAAAGGAGATGGCGTAGAAAAGGTGCTGATGTATCGTGGTGTGGATGCACATGAAAAGCGTGTGCCAGCGCAGGGGCAGTGGGATTGCATTGCTGTATCTGAGTTAAGCGATGTGAAGCTGCTTGCAGACGAGCCATTCCACCAAGGTCACCCGGATGCCGCACAGCGCGCTGGCATTCGTGAAGTAGATATTGAACTCTGATATATCCCTGTTTATCGGCATCACGCTATGTGATGCCGATAAAACTGCACGTTATGTCCAAAGGTGATGGAAATGATGCAGCGGGCCATGGCCACGCCCGACATCAAGCGTATCACTCGCGGCAAGGGCGCCGTGTAGATACGCTTTTGCCTCACGCACGCTTTCTTCCACCGATTTGGAAGGTAGAAGCGCCGCTATTGCAGCAGACAATGTGCAGCCGGTACCGTGGTCATTACGTGTGTGAATACGGGGCGCTGCAAACTCAATAATTTTTCCATCCGGGCCGTAAAGCAGATCAACACTCTGGGGTGATCCTTCAAGGTGGCCGCCTTTTAGCAAAACCCATTCCGAGCCCAGCCTGGCTAACTCTTTTACCCGCAAGCGCATTTCATCCAGCGTCCATACAGGGTTAACATTCAGCAAAACGCCTGCTTCTGGCAGGTTGGGGGTAATAAGCGTTGCAAGTGACACCAGAAGGTCTCTGATAGTGCTGACTGCATTACTTTCCAGAAGATGGTCTCCACTTTTGGCCACCATAACCGGATCAAGCACAATATTTTTTGCACCATGATGATGCAGCCGTTCTGCAATAACCTTGGCAATGCCGATATTGGGCACCATCCCAATTTTAACGGCATCTACCCGCACATCATCAAACACACTGTCAATCTGCTCGCCTACAAATTGCGGGTCTAGCGCCACAAAGGACCGCACGCCTTGAGTGTTCTGGGCCACCACGGCCGTAATGGCGGCCATGCCATAAGCCCCCATGGCCGAAAATGCTTTAATATCGGCATGAATTCCTGCACCACCTGTGGGGTCGGTGCCAGCAATACTCAAGACATTGGCGATCATGGTCGGGCAATTCCCTTTCCGCAAGAACATGGCTCCCTGCCGCGCAATTCCAGCAAAAAGGATAGGGTGGTCAAACCTGTCCCTTCGCCGGCATAACCCGGATCAGGTTCAAAGGGTCATTGCGCTGCCTGTTGGCTCTGCAATATCTCAGCCCCATGTCGGAGCTCCCCTCGGTAAGGCCTAACGTATCAGGGCAAGGCCCTTTATGCACGCCATATTAAAGATAGGTTTGGTAGAATGCTTTAAGCGTTACCACGGTCTGCGCCACATCATACGTAAAGTATGTCTGGTAAGGTGGAGAGGCTTATGCATGGTTGCCTTATGAATTTGTGGCGTAATACATTGCAGATGGAAAAATGAATAAATCCGATTTCATCATACGTAAGACGTGCATTGAAGATGTGCCTGTTCTTGCACTTATTGAGCAATCCGCTGCGCAGATTTTCCGGCAGATCCCTTCATTAAGCTGGATAGCCGATCATACTGTTTTGCCGGTAGATATACATCTTTCTGCCATAACCGCTGGCACAAGTTGGGTTGCTGTTGATCATAATGGTCAACCTGTCGCTTTTCTCTGTGCGCGAATATACGCACAGGAGTTTCATATTCTTGAAATGTCCGTTTGTAAGAAAGAGCAGAAGCGGGGAATAGGAACAGCGCTTCTTTACACGGCATGTAGTTGGGCAAAAGCATACCAGCTTAGCGCAGTCACTCTGACGACTTTTCGGGAACTGCCATGGAATGCGCCTTTTTATACGCGTCTTGGGTTTAAAATCCTTCCTGAAAGCTTGATAAATCCAAGATTAGCGACCGTATTACAAGATGAGGTAGAGAGTGGTTTTCCTCCACAAACCCGTTGCGCTATGCAATTAAACCTTAGCCACTTTAATGCAGCATAACGCGGCTTAAAGTGGCCACAGTAAGTAGTAATGCCCTCCATAAACCATAAGGCTCCGACTTTTGCCCTAAACGCTGAAAAGATAGGGGAAGTTAAAGTCTGCTTTTTATTTTTGCAGCACAGGGGGAGAAATGGCTACACCGTTTTCCCATGTTTCAATAATCTTGTCGGCGTTTTCTATATTGGCGGCAGGGTTTCCGGAAACCACCAGTACATCTGCCCGTTTACCCGGTGCCAATACGCCCCGATCAGAAAGATTCAGCAAATCTGCAGCGTTCTGGGTGGCGATATGAATGGTCTCCAAAGGTGTCAGACCTGCCTGCACTGTAAGGGCCAGTTCCCGATGTTCTGCCACTCCGGGCACGCGCAAAGGGGTAGCGCCGCTATCTGTGCCAAAGCCTATTTTTACACCAGCATCATGCAGTGTTTTTAGGTTTTGCAGGTTCATCTCTAAAGAGGAGCGGGCAAAATCAGCCTGTTTGCCGGCTTTGTGCTGCTCCTGCCATGCGGGATCATTAATCTGTTTCTGTAACGAGCCAGAAAGCCCTGCTATTGCAAATGGAGTTTGCGTCCACGGCGCGCGATCAGCCCATGCTGTTGTGGCTTCATCCAGTTGAAGGGTGGCAATATACCAGATGCCGCGGGATTTCAGCGCCGCAACCAGCTCTGGCGTAACGGGTTTATCCCGCACACCATGAGCAAGAATATCCACTCCAGCGGCCACAACGTGTTGGGCATCTTCCAGATCATGAATATGCGCTGCCACACGTAATTTGCGTTTGTGGGATTCCTCTACAACGGCAGCAATAATATCCGGGCTCATTTTAACGGGAAGCGTGCCATCAAAATCATCAACCCAGATTTTAACCAGATCCGTGCCCTCATCTGCCATTGTATCTACGGCTTCTCGGGCTTGATTGGCTGTTTTGGGGCGGAAAAGCTGGTTAGGTGCAACATTTACAGGCGGCGCACCATTGGGAACGCCAATGCCTTGATCAACCCCGAACAGATCAGCCGGTGTTTTTCCTGCATGTGCCTCCTTCCGGAGCGGATCAAACACATCTGGCACGTTATTACCCAACGCCGTAACCGTGGTGACACCGTAACGTCGATACTGCCCAAGTGCCGCCATGATATTGGCACGTGTATAAAACTGGGAACCCGTGGTCACACCCTCATATTGCCCAACATGGCTGTGATCGGAAATAATGCCGGGTAGGGCAGTATCTCCTGAACGATCCAGCACTTTGGCATCTTTGGGTATGTCCACATCCTTGCCAACTGCAAGAATATGATCTCCCTGCATCACAAGAGTTGCATCTTCTATAGGGGGTGCGCCGGTGCCATCCACAATACGCACATGTGTAAGGGCAACAGGAGGGGCAGAGGCTGCAAGCGCCGGTGTTGTCATGAACAGAGCGGTTGTGATGAAAAACATACGGCGCATATTGATCCCCCTAATAGCGGCATGAACGGGAAGAAATTGGTATTCGTTCTATGTTTAGCAGATATTCATGAGCCAAGGATCACTTCTACTTTATGTAAAAGCCCATCATCTTGCATGTTCACTTCATGCATCATGTAACTTTGCACGCCATCTACGGTAATCTTTCTGACACCACGGCAAACATGATCCGGATTTTTCACCAGAATACTGTAACGCGCTGTTTTCCATTGCAATGTTACCTCAAATTCCGGCCAATGCTGTGGAATGCACGGGTCTATTAAAAGCTTATCAGCATGAATGCGCACGCCAAGAATGGTTTCGGTACCCACCCGTTGCATCCAACCGGCAGACCCGGTGTACCAAGACCACCCACCACGCCCAACATGCGGGGCTTCGGAATACACATCGGCGGCAATAACGTAGGGTTCCAGCTTGTAACGGGCCGCCTGTTCCGGTGTCTGGCTATGAGTAATGGGGTTGAGCATATGGAACAACGTTTGGGCCAAATTACCATCACCCAAGGCCGCTATGGCCATAACCGTCCATAAAGCTGCGTGGGTGTACTGTCCGCCATTTTCACGTATGCCGGGTGGGTACCCACGGATATAGCCGGGGTCTGGCATGGCTTTATCAAATGGTGGCGTAAGCACCAGAATAAGCCCATCCTGCTGCCGCACCAACCGATGGATGGCAGAGCGCATGGCATGGTTGGCCCGTTCCGGCATGGCTGCCCCAGACAGTACAGACCATGATTGGGAAATGGCATCTATCTGACATTCCGGCATGGTGTGGGAGCCAAGAGGCGTGCCATCATCAAAATACGCCCGCAGGTACCAATCTCCATCCCATGTGTGTTCCAGCGCTTTGGCCAGTTTGCGGGTATGCTGTTGCCATTTATCTGCCCGCATATCTTCATTACGGGCACGAGCGATGGGGATAAATATCTCCAGCGTGGTGTAGAGGAACCAACCAAGCCACACGCTTTCTCCACGGCCCTGTTCCCCCACACGGTTCATGCCATCGTTCCAGTCCCCCGTGCCCATAAGGGGAAGGCCATGCACACCCACGGCAAGGCTCCGATCAAGCGCGCGGGCACAATGTTCAAAAAGCGTCGCGCTTTCGGCCGAGTGTGCGGGAACCATGAAGTTATCGTGCTCGGTTATGGGCAGCGGAGGGGCTTCCAGAAAACCGATATTTTCATCCAGAACAGCAAGGTCACCCGTTGTGGTGACATAGTGTGCCACTGTGTAACCAAGCCATGTGCAGTCATCCGAAATATGGGTGCGCACGCCTGCACCAGTTTGAGGCAGCCACCAATGCTGCACATCACCTTCCACAAACTGGCGGGAAGCCGCGCGAACAAGATGCTCCCGCACTAAAGCGGGGCAGGAGGCTGCAAGGGCCATGCCATCCTGCAACTGATCCCTGAACCCATAAGCCCCACTGGCCTGATAAAAACCTGCACGGGCACGCACACGGCTGGAAAGTGTTTGGTACAACAGCCAGCCATTCAGCATAATGTCCATGCTGCGATCTGGTGTTTTAACCTGAATGGACCCACAAATATGCTGCCATTGCTGTTTGACCTCGTCCAGAACGGTATCCAGATCAACCGTCCGGTAATGGGCAATCATCTGCCTGGCTTCAGCCTCGTTTTCTGCTTCTCCTAGCAGGAAAACAATTTCCACCCGTCCATCTGCTGGCAGGGTAACTATGGTTTGCAAAACACCGCATGGATCAAGCCCGGCACCGGTGCTTCCTTGCACAGTATCTGCCAAGGTAAGAGCATACGGGCTATCCAGTGTGCCATTTCTACCTACAAAGGACGTGCGATCTCCCGAACTGGCTGTGACGTAACCGCCAATATCGGCAAAGGCAACGCGACCACCATAAACGGCACTCCACCGATTGTGGGCAAATAGCGCCCCTGTGGCATCATCTATTTCCGTTGTAATGAAAGACGCTGTTTTGGCGCGCGCTGTGCCAAGCACCCATTCAACATATCCGGTAAGAGAAAGTGTGCGAGCTTGGCCAGAAAGATTATGCAGTTGCAGACGGGAAATCTTGATGGGGTCTTTTACCGGCGTATATTGCAACAGCGTGCTGCCTATACCGTGCGCAATACGGTCATATTGCGTATAGCCGTGCCCGTGGTGGCTAACGTAGGTTGCATCCACATCGCGGCGAATAGCTGCTGTGGGGCTCCATAATACCTTTGTATCTTCATCCCGCAGGTAGAAAATTTCGCCCGGCTGATTGCTGACTGGATCATTCGACCACGGGGTTATCTGGTGTTCACGGCTATTTAGTGCCCATGTGTAGCCGCTTCCTTCGGCAGAAGCCTGAAAACCCGCAGTATCATTGGCAATCACGTTAATCCATGGGGCCGGGGTTGTGTGGCCGGGTGGCAGCACAACCACATATTCCTGTCCGTTATGAGCAAATCCACCATGCCCATTAAAAAATTCAAGTTCGGGAATATCAGGCACCTTGAAAACACTGGGCGCGAACACATGCGGCGTTTGAAACAGAACAGATTTTGGGGCCATTGCCACATCGGCCTGATCAAGCTGTTCTGCCAAACCCTTATCTGCCGTAAGAACAACACGGGCTGCCGCCAGTAACAGGTTCTTAACTGGAGCGGATATCAGATCAGCCCGTAAAATGCAGATAGAGCCAGCCACGGTTGCCATTCTGGGCATAGAGCGAACAAGGTTTTCAAGAGTGTTCTGTAAATCCTGCAGATAGGACGATGGGTGTTCATTTATCAGCACCAGATCCACAGCAACCTGCTTAAGCCGCAAGTATTCATGCGCCAGCAGTACCTGCCGGACAATATCTGTATCTGGCGTATCCTTTACGCGCAAAACAACCAGGGGCAGATCACCAGAAATACCTTGTTCCCATAGCGTTGGCTGGGCGGCCATACCTTGCATGATAACTGCGGATGGTGCCCGTAAAGCCGCATTGGCAAACAGAATATGGCCTGCCAGACGCTGGAACAGATCGGCTTCTGCCGGGGTAATATCAAAATGCCGGAACTGAATTTGCGCCTGTGTCCAGGCCAGTGTGCGTGCACGATCCAACGCAGTATCATCCTGATGCACTTCAATCAGCCGTTCCAGCTCCTGACGGGATGAAGCAACCATTGTCCAGAACGTGATCCGCGCTGTAGCTCCGGGCTTGATGCTGACACGGCTGCGCATGGCAAAGCAAGGGTCTAGCACTGTGCCTGTTTGCCCAGAAAGTTGTGTTTTGCCCGCCAGTGCTGCAGGAAACCGGGCTGTATGGCCGCGCCCAATAAACTGCGCACGGTTTGTTTCCACCATAATGGGGGTGGAACACACAGCCACATGTGCGGCCCAGATTTCAGGCTCATTAGGGGTGCGCCGCCTGCGGGTTGCTATAAGGGCTTTGGCTTCTGGCAGGTAATCTGTTTCTACAAACAGTTTGGTAAAAGCCGGATGCGCAAGATCTGAATCTGGTGCAAGCAAAGCCAGTTCTGCATAAGATGTAATATCTATTTCAACACTATCATAGCCACCATTAAAAACACTCAGGTAGCGCACATCGGCATCATCCTCCGCAGAAACCATGACTTCGACTGTTGTGGTCAGAGAGCCATCGCGGCGTGTGAACTCTGCGCGATCTTCATGGAAAACACTTACGTAATCATCCGGTTCTTCCCCACAGGGTTGGATGCCGGCAGACCAGACTTTCCCGGTCTTTACGTTTTTCAGATAAAGATATGATCCAAAATTATCCAGCGTTGGATCTTCCCGCCAGCGCGTAACAGCCAATCCCTGCCACATGGTATAGCCAGCCCCCGCAGCCGTGAGCATAACTGTATAACGGCCATTGGAAAGAAGATGCGTAACAGGAGCGAGCGTATAATCCGTACCGTAGTAGCGGCCAGATGTCGCTTGCGGCAATTCCGAGCGCGGAAGAGGGTATTCTTCTATTGGCAGGGGGTGGGCTACCGCACCTGTGCGGGGTGCGCGTTCCTGCAACAGCAGTTCGGCCGAGGCTATGACAGGGTCATCATGAAAGCGTTTTCTCATGATGCCATCCAGAACGGCGTCTGCCACGGAAAGAATGGACATGCCCTGATGGTGCGCCATGTAAGCCTGCACAATGGCCATTTCCTGCCCATCCGGCACGCGTTCTGGGGTGTAATCCAGAGCTTCGTAAAAACCGTATCGACCATGTGCGCCTGTTTTTTCCAGAACAGACAAATTGGCCACAGCTTTTTGCGGATCAACCATAGAGGCCAGCAAGGTGGCATAGGGCGCCACCACTCTATCCTGCCCAAGGCCACGTTTTAACCCTAGCCCCGGAATACCAAAGTTGGAGTATTGATAGGTGTAATCTACATCCCGCACATTATAGGCGGATTCCGAAATCCCCCATGGAATATTGTGAGATTGCCCATAAGCAATCTGGCGCTGCACAATAAGCGCGTTGGTTTGCTGGAGCAGGCTGCCTATAGGCGCACGCATCACCAGAGAAGGCATAAGATATTCAAACATTGAGCCAGACCACGATACCAGTGCGGCGCCACTGCCAGCAGAGGTTAGGGCACGCCCCAAGCGGAACCAGTCCCGTGCGGGAATGTCTCCTTTTGCGATGGCAAAAAAGACCGCCAACCGGGATTCAGAGGCTAGCAGATCATAACAATTACTATCTGGGGTATCTTCGGTAACAACAAACCCGATAGAGAGAAGTTTGCGTGCAGGATCTCGCAAAAAGGCAAAATCCATGCCGTATGCAAGCAAGGTAGCTTTGGTCTGTAGTGCTTTCAGCCGGGCTTCAAAAGTTGCGCTTTGTACATGATCCAAATCACGCAGATGGCTTTCAATCGCCTTTAATGGCGCCAGAGACCAGAAAAGCGGGTCTGACACTGCCTGTTCTTCTGCCCCATTGGTTTCTGCATAAAGATGAACTGCGTGTTCTGCTATGGTTTGTGCCTGTTTCTGTAACAACAGCAAACTGGCCTCTGTTTTTACTTCAGAAGCACTCAGAACAGAGGTTTTTAACCGCGCGAGTGATCGGATCAAAACTTTTTGCTGTTTTGTGTTCTGCAACCGTTCACCATTACGGAAAGTAAGATCTGTAATGGCAAGGGTAATGGCATCTGCTATACCTTCACGCCACATAGAGGGTTGGGCTGTATTTTTAATCCACTCCCGGCAAGCGCGTGCCAGAGCAACAAGGTGGCCCGCAAAATTACCGCTATCTACGGTGGAAACATATAAAGGCGCTAGCGGCTCCAAATCAGCCGTGCTGTACCAGTTATACAAATGCCCTTTATATTTTTCCAATTCATCTAGTGTTTTGAAAGTATTTTCAAGCCGTTCTATTGTATCAGCCAGACCATTCCAGCCAAAATCATAGGCACTGACCGTGCATAAAAGATAAAGCCCTATATTGGTGGGAGATGTACGTCTGGCGATAACGGGAGAGGGCACTTCCTGAAAATTGTCTGGCGGAAGCATGTGATCATCCGCGGTGACAAATTCTTCAAAAAAGCGCCACGTATTGCGGGCAGTCAGACGCAAAGTGCGAATATCTGTGCGGGAAGGACGGGATTGAGCCGTTAAAACTGCAACCCGGCTTGTCCATAACCCAATAGCAGGAGAAAACGCCCATAGAACAGCCAGTGGGCCAATAAAAATCAGGTTTCCCACATCCTGCATGGTCACCTGTATGACAAGAATGACCGCAATAAGTGGGGCAGAAAGCATTTTCAGGTAATATTGCAGCAAGCCAGACTGCAAAAGATCTGCCGTTTGCGCCGCGGGCACCCACTGCAACAAATATCGCCGTGTTACAAAAACTCGCCCAAGAGTGCGAATAATTGCATCACCCAATAGGCAGGCCTGATGCACCAGAAACGTGATGTTAAGTGCCGTCATAATAACGGCATTGGAAATGGATGCCCCCAACACATTAAAATAGCTGCGAAAACTAATCCATTCCCGGCGTGGCGCAATATCGGGAATAACAGGCAGAAAAGCGGGCAGAGCCATAATCAGAAGGATAAACAGTGTCCAGATACCAGCGTTTTCTGGCAACAAAATCCAACTGATAATCAGCGCCAACAAAGTAAAGGGCGCACATAGGGTGCGGCGGAGGTTATCCACCATTTTCCAACGCGCAATTCCGGATAAGCTGTTGCGTGGGGAAGGGGTGCGAAATATGCCAGAAACAATCCAGGGAAGCAGTTGCCAGTCTCCCCGTGTCCAGCGATGGAGCCTTTGGGCCGCAACCAGGTAATCTGTCGGAAATTCCTCTATCACCTCAATGTCAGAAACCAATCCGGCGCGTGCAAAAATACCTTCAAACAGATCATGGCTTAAAAGCGTTGCTTCTGGCACACGCCCGGCCAAGGCAGCTTCAAACGCATCAATTTCGTAAATGCCTTTGCCCGCGTAAGATCCCTCTCCAAACATATCCTGATAAAGATCTGATATTGCAGAGGAATAGGCATCTATCCCGCTAGATGCAGAGAAAATACGCTGGAACAAAGTGCTCTGATGCCCGATAGGCAAAGAGGGCGTAACACGAGGTTGCAGAACAGCATAACCCTGCTGCACACGCCCGGTTGTTGCATTAAATTGCGGTGCATTAAGAGGATGCGCCAGTTTGCCCACCAGTTTTTTGACTGTTTCAAGGGGCAAGCGTGTATCGGCATCCAGTGTGACGATATATTTTACAGCTTGGGGAATATTCTGGCTGCATTCAGCCAGAAAAGTGGTGTCTGTTGCGCCGCGCAATAGGCGGTTCAACTCATGCAGCTTTCCCCGTTTGCGCTCCCACCCCATCCATACGCCTTCACTCTCGCTCCAAACCCTGTGGCGGTGCAGAAGGAGAAACCTGTTGCCATCCGGCACAGACCCGTATTTTTCGTTAAGATGATGAATACCGGCAGAAGCTAACTGAAAAAGTGTATCATCTTCTGGGGCAGAGGCCTCTGAATGATCAGACCAATCTGTTAAAAGCGCAAAATAAACACCGCTATCATGAGTGGCCAGATAGTGGATTTCTAACCGAGATAAAAGCTCATCCACCGTTTTTACGTTGGTAAGTAGGGCAGGAATAACCACCATTGTGCGCAGTTTTACCGGAATACCGCCTAAAAGCTCCAACCCCGGCAATGCCGTTACCTTGGTAACACGCAAAGCCAGCCAGTTAATGCACGCAACGGCGGCCTCCAATGCGGGGGCAAGTGCCAACGCAGCTACCAACAGAACCCATGGAAACCATGCGTTTTCCTGAAAGGAAAGCCACACAGGCCCCGCCACAAAGATGAGTGCCAGTATAAAAACAACCACGGCATAGCCTGTAATGCCACTTTGGCAAAATGCTTGTGCCAGTTTTCTGGAAAGGCTGGGACGAAAACCTATGGAAGCTTCCAGAATGGAACGACCTTCCATCACCAGATAATAACCGGGATCACTCTTGCGCTGGTCAAACCCACTGGAAGAAGCTGCGTCTTGCGCTAAAAAAACAGCCTTCTTGGCAATCTCAATTTCATCAACGGTACTACCATAAGCCAAATCCTCAATAGCTTTGCGGTAAAGGTCTCGGCTGGCAAAATCGGCAGATGTAAAACTTGCATATTCTGCAAATACTGTATCCACCAAGCACACTTGCTCGAAAGTTTCTGTCCAATCAGATTCTGCAATATGCCGCAAACTGGTAATGATATTTCGAATAGTTGCGTTAAAAGCACCCTGCGTCTGTAAATATTCCTGAATGCCTTGCTCGATATTTGTTTTTTTGTCTGCCAGACGCTGCTCCAACCATATAAGCACGGGGTCTTTTTCTGGATCTATTCCTCTTGAACGATGCGCAAGCTGCGCCGTAAACGCAGGTGTAATTATACGTGGGTCTATTTGAGATAATATGGTAGACAATTTAGGCGCATCGTTCTTGCGGGCCGCTGCAAGTTGATCAGCCAAAATATCCGCCGCCTGTTGGCTTGCGTGGCTATCTATAATGGCGCTTACAATACGGCGCAGGTTTTCTATTAAAACAATGCGCAAGGTAATGGGAACAGCCCAAAGCTCACCTATCGTAAGTGGTGTAACCGTTTGGTAAGCAAGCAGAAACCGCCGTAAAAAATCAGGCTGAAGATAGCTGTCTGTATGCGCAACAAAAGCCCATGTAATGCCAAAAACGCGCGGCAAACCAACAAAAGGGCCATTCGCAAGCTTGGGCAGGCGCGTGTAATACCCACTTGGCAGATCCAGACTGGTTTCTCTAATCTGCATATCAATAAGGGCATAGTTATCTGCCAGCCACTGAGCTGCTGGCGGTAATAATCGGCCCCTTTGGCTGGCCTTGGTCACTGTTTCATTGGCTGCTGCAAGCACTGCGGCATTTTCTGCCAACCTGCGCTTGAGGGGCTGCCCACGCCGATTATGCCTTGCGGGCACAATGGCCTGTGCTACGGCCAAGCTTCTGGCATGCGCCTCCAGACGTTCAATGCCAAAAATTTCGCTTTTTATGGGGAAATGATCATCCTGTATGTTAACGGGACCATGACTCCCAAACAAACCGCGTAAAAATGAACGACTGGCACTTTTGGGGCCGGTATCTGATGGGTGTTCTGTACGCATGCACCAACTCCCTCATAAGGGCCATACAAAGCTGAATGCGGCCTTTATTTGTTATTTCCGAAACAGACTTTTTCTTGTTCTTAGAGCGGTCGAAAGCGCTTTTTCTTCTAACAACGTTTTATTTTTCACCATTTTATTTTGTGATTTTTTGTTTTCTGGCAAAGAATCTTCACCAACTGCTTTGTCATCAGCCACATTCTGCCCCACCTTCTTTTCTGTTTTTGAAACATCAGAAGAAGCCTGATTTTTTACAAAAGGGGTGCGCATTTTCGTTCTCCATCCAAGAGAAACCAGCCGCAAACATTTCGATTGTGCTTTAAGTAGATTTCAAGAAAGGCAATAAAGCACTCGGACAAATAGAATATTCTTCTAATCGCCAAGTATTCAGCCGTCATTCAACGCTGGAACGGGGTAAACGTTCCTGAGCGGATTATCTCTTAAAAGAAGAAACCAAAAATAATTTTCAAAGGAACACAGTAAGCCATTCCTATTGGCTTATTTGGCAATATCAATCATCAAGCCGCACTGTGCGCCCTTGTTTAATACGTGCGCGATGTGCTTTTCCCTGCAACCGCCGTTGGCGCGCAGCGCGGCTAGGTCGCGTAGCAACACGAAAAGCCGGGCGGTGTGCAGCTTCACGTATCAAGGCAGCCAGACGCTCTATTGCATCCTCACGGTTGCGCTGCTGCGTGCGAAAACGTCGTGCTGTAATAACAATAACACCGTCACGCGTGGCACGACTGCCTGCAAGTTCCAGCAAGCGTGCACGCACCCGATCTGGCAAGGAAGAAGAATGCGCTGCATCGAACCGTAATTGAGCAGCCGTGGCAACCTTGTTGACATTCTGCCCCCCTGGACCAGATGCCAAAATATAAGAGACCTCCAGTTCGGAATCGGCCAAAGAAATATTGGGAAGGATAGAAATTGCCATAAGCCCGACATAACACATTTTGTGTTGTGATGCTTGTGCAGCCAAAATCTGCCATTGGAACCATTTTGCCCCCCACACGTAAGAACTAGAATACGGGGAGCGACGAAACCTTAGAGACGCAAGATTTAAGACATGTAAAGGGACGACGCTCCCGCCGAAACACTGGCGAGGAGAAGATCATGGTTGTCAAAAAAAACACGCCCAGCAAAGCTGCCAAAAACGGTTTAAAGGCAAATAAAGATAAAATTGAACCAAGCTATACCGAGCAACAGGGAAATGGGGGAGAAACACACCAGCAGGCTGGCGGTGATGTTGCAACACTTACCTCTGCTCAGGGTATTCCCGTAGCGGATGATCAGAACACGCTGCGTTACGGTGCACGCGGCCCGGCGTTGATGGAGGATTTCCATTTCCGGGAAAAGATTTTCCATTTTGACCACGAACGTATTCCCGAACGTGTTGTGCACGCCCGTGGCTATGGTGCCCATGGTTATTTTGAACTGACAGACAGCCTGCAAGACGTAACGCGCGCAGCTATTTTTCAGAACGTAGGAGAGCGCACGCCTGCTTTTGTACGGTTTTCCACGGTAGCGGGATCTAAAGGCTCGTTCGATGTTGCGCGCGATGTCCGTGGATTTGCCGTTAAACTCTATACCAAGGAAGGTAACTGGGATCTGGTTGGCAACAATATCCCGGTATTCTTCATTCAGGATGCCATCAAGTTTCCTGATATGGTGCACTCCGTAAAACCAGCGCCAGACCGCGATTTTCCGCAGGCTCAATCTGCGCATGATAACTTCTGGGATTTCATTTCACTCACCCCGGAAAGCTTTCATATGATCATGTGGGTGATGTCAGACCGGGGTATCCCACGCTCCTTCCGTTTTATGGAGGGGTTTGGGGTGCATACATTCCGTTTTCTGGACAGCAATGACCGTTCAACCTTTGTGAAGTTTCATTGGAAGCCCAAGCAGGGCCTGCAGTCTGTTGTCTGGAATGAAGCGGTCAAGATCAATGGGGCAGACCCTGATTTTCATCGGCGAGATCTCTGGAGCGCAATTTCCAGCGGGGACTTTCCCGAATGGGAACTGGGCGTGCAGCTTTTTGACGAAGAATTTGCCGAAAAATTCGATTTCGATGTGCTGGACCCCACCAAACTTATTCCTGAAGAACTGGTGCCCGTAAGAATAGTGGGCCGTCTGGTGCTGGACCGCGTTGTTGATAACTTTTTTGCCGAAACAGAGCAGGTTGCGTTCTGCACCCAGAACGTGCCGCCAGGCATTGATTTCTCAAACGATCCACTGCTTCAGGGCCGAAATTTCTCATATCTGGATACACAGGTAAAACGGCTTGGTAGCCCCAATTTTACGCATATCCCCATCAATGCTCCCAAATGCCCCATGGCGCATTTTCAGCAGGATGGGCATATGGCCATGCACAACCCGGTAGGCCGCGCCAATTACGAGCCGAACAGTTGGGGGGCAGCAGGTGGCCCGCGTGAAAACCCAAAACAGGGCTTCCGCAGTTTTGCAAGCGAGGAAACAGGCCCCAAGCGGCGCCTACGGCCCGAAAGTTTTTCCGACCACTACAGCCAGGCGCGACAGTTTTACATCAGCCAGACGCCCATTGAGCAGAAGCATATTGCAGATGGCATTACGTTTGAACTGAGCAAGGTAGAACGGCCCGATATTCGCTCCCGCGTTGTCTCCCATCTGCTGCATATTGATGAGGATCTGGCAACAACGGTAGCTGATGGTCTGGGCTTGCCATTGCCTGATCCCGCAGAAACAACTCAGCCTACGCGTACTGATCTGCCAGCGTCTGATGCGCTCAGCATCCTCAAAAATGGGCCAAAAACATTTGCAGGCCGAAAAATGGGTATTCTGGCAACAGATGGCGTGGATGCAGACCTTTTTGTTGCGCTTATTGCTGCTCTTCAGGCAGAAAAAGCCAATTATGAAGTGGTGGCCCCCAAAATTGGCGGCATTACACTTTCAGATGGTACCAAGGTGGCTGCGCAGCAGAAGATAGATGGAGGCCCATCGGTATTATACGATGCCGTAGCCATTCTGGCTTCCAAGGAAGGTACAAAAGTTCTGGCCAGCAATCCTGCGGCCAAGGATTTCCTTACAGACGCCTTCACGCACTGCAAATTTATTGGGTATTCGGCAGAGGCCTGCACGTTGTTCAAAAAGGCGGGTTTGGCTGACGATGTGGATAAAGGCTGCATCAAGCTTGGTAGCAAAAACGATGCCAATGCATTTGTAAAAACCTGCGGCGCACTTCGCTTCTGGCAGCGTGAAAAGCTGGATTGAAATTAAAGCCCCTCTCACGCTCGTTTAGATAACGTGGGTGAGGGGGCTTTCACTCACCACCTATTCTTTTTTCTGCTTCAGGCTATGGGCGTATTTATCGCCCCATTCCTTGAGTGCATGGATGACCGGCTTGAGGGTTTTGCCTAGGTCGGTCAGTTCATATTCCACCCGTGGTGGCACTTCGGGAAAAACCGTGCGGGAAATCAGGCCATCAGCTTCCAGTTCTCGCAACTGGTTCGTCAGCATACGCTGCGTCACATTTGGCATACGCCTACGGAATTCGCTAAAGCGCAGCACGCCATCTTCAAACAGATGATACAGAATAAGCGCCTTCCATTTGCCCCCAAACAACTCCAGCGTGGCTTCTACGGTGCAGCCGGAGCTGCATGTTAGCGTGGTGTGGCGAATACGGGGCATGGTATCATTCCTGACACTATAGGCGGTTTATGTGCGTTCTTGCGCCTTAAACCTAATAGGCCAATGTTTACGAGCAGACCAGAGACTATTCCTGCTTCTGAACAAGGCTGATCATGACTTCAATTTCTCTTTTTGACCCCATAACACTGGGTGATCTGCCCCTAGAAAACCGGATTTTTCTGCCGCCGTTAACCCGCTGCCGCAGCACCCAGCCGGGTGATATCCCCAATGCGCTTATGGCAGAATACTATGCCCAGCGTACGCAGGCAGGTTTTTTGCTTACCGAAGGCACACAAATAGAACCACGCGGGCAGGGCTATGCCTGGACACCCGGCATTTACTCCCCTGAACAGATTGCGGGCTGGAAACTGGTAACAGATGCCGTGCACGCCAAAAAGCGCCCCATTTTTGCGCAGCTTTGGCATGTTGGTCGTGTTTCGCACCATCTTTTGCAACCCAATCACCAACCACCTATTGCACCATCTGCTGTAGCCGCAACGGGTGTGAATGTTTTTATCCCAACCGGCCCGGGCACCGGAAAACTGGTGCCGCCCGATACCCCTCGTGCATTAACCATTCCCGAAATTCACGAACTAGTAGAGCTTTATGCGCAGGCGGCCAGAAACGCTCTGCAAGCCGGATTTGATGGCGTAGAAATTCACGCTGCCAATGGGTATCTGGTCAACCAGTTTATTTCCGAACGCGCCAATTTTCGCACAGATGCCTATGGCGGTTCGCTCTCCAACCGGCTGAGATTTTTGCGTGAAGTGGTAGAGGCTGTTTCTGCCGTGGTTTCTCCTGAAAGGCTGGGCGTCAGGTTTTCTCCACTGTTCAGTACAACCAAGGAAGAACGCGTTTATCTCGGCTTGTTGGAAAGCAATCCGGCAGAAACCTACACCCAAGCGGTACGTGTTTTGGCCGATGCAGGCATTGCATATCTCTCCCTGGCAGAAGCGGACTGGGATAACGCGCCAGACATGCCGGATTCATTCCGTGCTGCCGTGCGCGATATCTTTCCGGGCCGCATTTTGTGCGCGGGCCGTTACGATAAAGCCAAAGCAGACCACGTTTTGCAAAATGGCTGGGCAGACATGATCGGGTTTGGCCGCAAATTCATCGCCAACCCGGATTTACCGGCACGTTTGCAGCACGGATGGCCCCTTAACGCCCTAGACCCCACAACCATGTATGGCGGCAGCGCGCACGGATACACCGATTACCCTTTTTATAATCAGGATGAGAAAAAATGATTACGTATCAGACAATTAACCCCACCACCGAAAGTGTTGAACGCACGTTTGAACTGCATACCCCTGAACAGATGCAGGCGATCATAGACAGGGCGGACCATATCTGGCGCACAGATTGGAAAAAACGCAGCATTGCCGAGCGTAAAATCATTATGTCAAAGGCGGCTGATCTGCTGCGTAAGGACCGGCAAGCCCATGCGCGCCTGATTGCCACGGAAATGGGCAAAGCACTGCCAGATGCGCTGGAAGAAATTGATATCACGGCAGATATTCTTTCCTTCTACGCCAATGGGGCAGAGGAGTTTCTGGCTCCCACGCCGCTCAAGGTAAAAGATGGCAGCGCAAAAATAATCAATCAGCCACTAGGGGTTATTTATTGCATCGAGCCTTGGAACTTTCCCTATTACCAACTGGCACGGGTAGCAGGCCCCAACCTGATGGCGGGCAATGTGGTGATCGCCAAACATGCCCCCAACGTGCCGCAATGCGCCTTGGCGTTTGAAAAACTGTTTCATGATGCCGGAGCGCCAGCTGGCGTTTATACCAATATTTTCCTAAGCAATGATCAATCTGCCGAGCTGATCAAGGATGTCCGTATTCGTGGTGTGGCGCTTACTGGTAGTGAACGGGCAGGGCAGGCCGTAGCGGCAGAAGCTGGAGCCGCACTTAAGAAGGACACGATGGAACTTGGCGGCAGTGATGCCTTTATTGTGCTGGATGATGCCGATCTGGAACTTGCCATCAAATGGGCTACATGGGGCCGCTTTGCCAATAACGGACAAGTATGCACTGCGGCCAAACGCATGATTGTGCATGAAAAAATTTATGATGCATTTCTGGATGGGTTGAAAAAGGCCATCACCCAATTCCGTATCGGGGACCCATTGGCAGAAGGCACTACACATGGTCCCATGAGCAGCAAACGCGCGCTGGATCTGGTGCTGGAACAAATTGATGAAGCTGTAAAAGCCGGCGCAACACTGGTTGCTGGTGGCAAGCGGATAAACCGTAAAGGGTTCTTTATGGAACCCACAATTCTGACCAATGTGAAAAAAGATAACCCTGTTTTTTATCAGGAAATCTTTGGCCCGGTTGCGGTTGTTCATAAGGTTTCATCTGAACAGGAAGCCGTTGATCTGGCAAATGACTCACCATATGGCCTTGGTGGTTCCGTATTCTCGCGCGATATCGGGCGGGCAGAAAAGGTGGCCGAGCAGGTTGAAACCGGTATGATGTTTATTAATACAGCCACCGCTGCTGCACCCGAACTGCCATTTGGGGGCATTAAAAATTCTGGCTTTGGCCGGGAGCTTTCTTTCCTCGGGATTGAGGAATTCATTAACCGCAAGCTTATTCGTATAGGGTAAAAACTTACAGTTCTGCTTTGTGTCTGCCCTTAACAAACTATGCAGACACAAAGCAAACTAGCACGCCAACCTTATTTGCTGCTCATAGTCGCAAGGTTGGCAGAACACTGGCTTGGTTGTTCGACAGGCAAGCAGCGCAGCCAACTCCATCCGGCCAATGCTGCAACAACAGATCCCGCAAATATCCCCAGTTTTGCAGATACAATTGTGTCTGCATCTTTGAATGCCAGACCGGCAATAAACAGACTGATGGTAAAGCCAATACCGCACAGCAAAGAAAGCCCGAAAAGCATTTTTATTGATGTTGCGGCTGGAGCAGACGCTATGCGTAGTTGGAACGACAATATGGTTGCTCCAAACACACCCACGGGCTTTCCTATAATCAACCCCAGCATGATGCCCAGAGGAACGGGAGCAAGAACTGCATCCATATGCATACCAGCAAGAGAAACCCCAACATTCATAAAGCCAAATAGGGGCAGCACCAGCCATGTTACGAAAGGCGTTAACGCGGATGATACTTTTTCAAGCGGCGTCATCTGTTCTGTATCTGTTGCAGGTGGTTGAGCTGGCAGGCAAAGGCCAGTAATCACCCCGGCAAGCGTTGGGTGCAGGCCGGAAGATAAAAGCATGCCCCAAAGCAGCAGGCATCCGGCAGAATAAATCCACAAAGATCTGCATCCCAACCAGTTTGCAGCAATCATGCCCACGGTTACACACAGCACGCCAGCCAGTGCAGGCCAGTAAAGGGCAGAACCGTAAAACAGGGCAATAACAACAATGCCCAACACATCATCAAAAATGGCAAGGGCCATAAGCCATGCCCGCGCCCCGGCAGAAACACGCGCCCCCAGCGCCATAATAACGGGCAATGTAAATGCGGCATCGGTGGCCACAGGAATGGCCCATCCATGAACCGCTTCTGCATGCTTGTACGTTACCAGAAGATAGGTAAGCGCTGGCACAGCCATACCACCCAATGCGCCAATCAATGGCAAGGCAATCTGACGCATGGATGAAAGATGGCCCGAAACCATCTCTTTCTTGATTTCCAGAATAATCAGCAGGAAAAAAAGCGTCATCAACCCATCAGATACCCATGCCTCAAGCGTATCTGGCGTGTGCGGTCCTAAAATAGAAAGCCGCATGGGTGTTGTAATCAGGGCTTCGTAACTACCACACCAAGCCGAGTTTGCCAGAGCAAACCCCGTAAGTGAGGCCAGAAGCAGGGCTGTTGCACCTCCTGCCGGAGACTGCAAAAAACGATGGATGCGATAAACGCACGCAGCAGGGGTATCTGTCATGCGTGAATATTGAAGGCGTTATATACCCCGCACAAGGGAGGAAAAACGTAAAGCCGCCGCTTTCCCTCCCGCAATCAAGCCTGAATATGTGTAAGTGCTTTTATTCCGGCGTTGGGGTGCACTGAGGCGTAACAGTTTGCCCGTTCATGACGGCCTGCGTGAAAGAAGCTGAATCCGGTAATGAGGCATTTACCGTCTGATCATGGTTCAGACCTTTATAAACATGCGCCTGCACAACTGTGCCAGCAGCACAGGCGGCCTTTACCAACCCGTACTGAAGCGGCGGAGGCACATCCTTATCAAGCTCTCCGGTGCCCATAAACAGCGGTTGAGCCAGATGCATGGTGGGGTATTGCATTGCCTGTAAAGCCGGAGCCAGATTTTTTGCAAAATCGGGCTTAAGAGAGTTGCTGAAATTCAGGCCATCCTCCTTCACCTTATCTGTCAGTTCATACACACACAAATTGGCTGCGGCACGGTAGGCTGGCATGGCTTTTGCCGTAAAAACACTTTCCGGCTTAAAGGCCGTATCGTAACCAGAAAGCCCCTGTGCCAGATAAAGCGCATAAACAATAACGGGGTTATATGGCGCATTGTCCGGCGCAGTTGCCATCTGCTTGAGCAGTTCCGGCGTAATATAAGGCGCACCCGTGGCCACCGTGCCCCGAATATTCAGTTCTGGCGCATAGATTGGGGCAAAAGCAGCCGAAGCAAAAGCAGCCCCACCACCTTGAGACTGCCCGACAATCATGATCTTGTTCTGCAAATCGGGCACCGAGGCCAAAGCTGCCTTCACGCCGTCCAGCAGGCTATAGGCTTCCACTCGCGTGTTCAGATACGGGTGAGTGCCGGGGGTGCCTAAGCCCTGATAATCCGTGCCCACTACGGCAAAGCCACGCTTCATCCATTCAGAAAGATAACGCTTGTTCCGTGCGCTCCACGGGTTGTTAGAGGGTGCGCAGCGGTCTGCAACGCCTACCGTGCCATGTGCCCAGGCAACAATAGGCCACCCACCAGCAGGCGGCTTACCTGTGGGCAGAATCACTTCAGCCGTAACCGGCACAAGCCCTTTGCCTGTAATGCCATTGGTGGAAAGGTACGTAATGCGCAGGGAACGCCCAGCATCTGGCAACGTAAAAGCATCTGGTAAGGATTGAGACGATGTCAGCGTACCAGCCGTGCCGGAAGGAGAGGCTGTTGCTGCAATGGCGCCAGAACTCACCCCCATCAGGCAAAAACCAGCAACCAGACGAGAAACATGATAAACAGAGGGGAGAAAACGCAAGAGGGATCCTTCCTCAGGCTATTGGTCTTGTGTTTGACCGCCCGACAAGTTGAAACTTAACAATGTTAAGAATGGAACATGGGGATAGAATGTCAAGTGTTCTGATGGTCATCGTGAATATTCTGGAAAATATGTAATGGCCCAGCCTGTTCAGCCTAAAAAATCCTATCATCATGGAGACTTGCGTGCCGCTCTGTTGCGTTCCGCACGCACCATTCTGGAGGAGCAGGGCATTGCTGCGCTGGGGCTTCGGGCCATTACGCGCCATACGGGTGTTTCACAAACCGCAGCAATTCCGCATTTTGGAAATCTCACAGGCCTGCTCAGCGCACTGGCAACCATTGGGTATGAAGAACTGGCCGCAACGCTTACGCCGCTGCTTGATAAAGGGCCATACGCTGTAGGCGTAGCCTATGTGCAGTTTGCCATGCAGCATCCCGGCCTGTTTACACTTATGTTCCGCAGCGATGTGATTGATAGGAAAAACCCGCATCTGGATGCCGCCGCAGCCAAAACATCTGCCATGCTCACACAATTGGTGGGAGAGCTGAAAGGCCAGCATTCTGCCCATACACGTGCCGGTGCGCGCGCAGCCTTGTGGGCCAAGGTGCATGGCTTGGCTGTATTGGCCATAGACGGCCTTTTGGAAGCCTTGCTGACGCGAGAAGGTGAGAAGATGACACTGAACGCCCTTATTGAAGATGCGCTAAGGCCGTAAGAAGGGAAAATTATTTTTTATTATCATGCTATTATGTAAATTTTCTTACTTGTATCTAGCTGCTTTCTGCCATTCTAAAAATGCATCCGTGTATTCCAATAATATGGTTGCACAATCATCGCTCTCATTTTAATTCCATCCGGACGGATTGAAATAATAGAGGACGGTGCATGGGCCGCCGCAGAACCATTGATCGGGAGAGCGTTCTGGACAGCGCAGAGCTGCTTGTTCAGAAGGGCGGCGCAACCGCTTTAACGCTTGATGCCGTGGCCAAAGCCGCAGGAATTACCAAAGGTGGCCTGCAATACTGCTTTGGCAACAAGGATGACCTGATTACCGCCATGATTGATCGCTGGATAGCAGCTTTTGATCTGGAAATAGAAAAACATGCGGGGCCCAAGGCATCACTGGCAGAGCGGGCGCGCGCCTATGTTCTGGCATGCCGCCAGATAGATGCCGCTACGCAAGCCAGAATGGTAGGCATGCTGATTACCCTGCTGCAATCCCCCAAATACCTCAATCGGATACGAGAATGGTACGCCGGATGGTTTGGGGATTGTAACGTCACCGCAGAAGATGCGCGGCAGGCGCGTACGGCAATTTTTGCAGCCGAAGGGGCTTTCCTTCTCAGAAGCTTCGGCTTTATCGCTATGGATCAGTCTGGATGGGATTCAGTGTTTACAGATTGCCTGCGGCTTATTACGCCCCAAGCAGAAACACCATGATCTTTAAAACAGGAACCAATGAGTCTTTCATGATATTTCGCGCAGGTATAACACAATGAATATGGCAAGCCGTTTTTCATTAAAGAAGATTTTGCGTTCCGGTTCAGACACACAGGGAACAAACGTTAACACCCTTATTCAGTCTGGAACCTCGGATATTGTGCGTCAAAAACCTGCTCCACAGGTTCCGGCAGATCTGTCAGCCCTGAAAGCAATGGGGAACAGCCTGACACACACACTGTCTTCCGCCTGTGAATGGCTGATGAAGCAGCAGAAGCCCGATGGCCATTGGGTCGGTTCTGTTGGGTCCAATGCCTCCATGGAAGCTGAATGGTGTTTGGCTCTGTGGTTCCTGGGGCTGGAAGATCATCCCCTGCGCCCGCGCTTGGGCAAGGCTCTGCTTGAAATGCAGCGGCCCGATGGCTCCTGGGGCACATATTATGGTGCTGGCAGCGGTGATATCAACGCGACTGTGGAATCTTATGCCGCTCTCAGATCTTTGGGCTACGCAGAAGATGACCCGGCCGTTAGCAAAGCTGCTGCATGGATTATCAGCAAAGGCGGCCTAAAGAACGTACGTGTATTTACCCGCTACTGGCTGGCCCTGATTGGGGAATGGCCGTGGGAGAAAACACCTAATCTTCCGCCAGAAATTATCTGGTTCCCCGATAATTTTGTTTTTTCCATTTACAATTTTGCACAATGGGCCCGCGCCACCATGATGCCGCTGGCTATTTTGTCTGCGCGCCGTCCATCCCGTCCGCTGCGTCCGCAAGATCGGCTGGATGCCCTTTTCCCGGGTGGCCGTGCGAACTTTGATTATGAACTGCCCACCAAAGAGGGCAGGGATGTTATTGCTGACTTCTTCCGTCTGGCAGATAAAGGCCTGCATTGGCTGCAGTCTTCTTTCCTCAAGCGTGCGCCTTCGCGGGAAGCTGCCATTAAATACGTGCTGGAATGGATTATCTGGCATCAGGATGCAGATGGTGGCTGGGGCGGCATTCAGCCGCCATGGGTGTACGGGCTGATGGCTCTGCACGGTGAGGGCTATCAATTCCACCACCCCGTTATGGCAAAGGCATTGGATGCGCTAAACGATCCGGGTTGGCGGCATGATAAAGGTGATGCCAGCTGGATTCAGGCCACAAACAGCCCGGTATGGGACACCATGCTGTCCCTCATGGCGCTGCATGATGCTAATGCCGAAGAACGCTTTACGCCAGAAATGGATAAGGCACTGGACTGGCTGCTTTCCCGCCAAGTGCGCGTGAAAGGGGATTGGTCTGTTAAACTCCCCAATACAGAACCCGGTGGCTGGGCGTTTGAATACGCCAATGACAGATACCCAGATACAGATGATACCGCCGTTGCGCTGATTGCCATTGCATCTTGCCGCAACCGGCCAGAGTGGCAAGCAAAAGGCGTAGAAGAAGCCATCGGCCGTGGTGTGCGGTGGCTGGTAGCCATGCAAAGTTCCTGCGGTGGCTGGGGCGCTTTTGATAAGGACAACAACAAGAGCATTCTTGCCAAAATTCCGTTCTGCGATTTTGGGGAAGCGCTTGATCCGCCATCGGTGGACGTTACGGCGCACGTTCTGGAAGCTTTTGGCCTGTTGGGCTTGCCGCGTGATCTGCCCTGTATCCAGCGTGGGCTGGCTTACATTCGTAAGGAGCAAGACCCAACAGGGCCTTGGTTTGGCCGCTGGGGCGTAAATTACCTGTATGGCACCGGGGCTGTTCTACCCGCTCTGGCTGCCTTGGGTGAGGACATGACACAGCCTTACATCTCCAAGGCTTGTGACTGGCTTATTAACTGCCAGCAGGAAAATGGCGGTTGGGGTGAAAGCTGTGCGTCCTACATGGAAGTCTCTTCCATTGGCCATGGCGCCACCACGCCATCTCAAACGGCTTGGGCCCTTATGGGGCTTATAGCAGCCAACCGTCCGCAGGATTATGAGGCCATAGCCAAAGGCTGCCGCTACCTGATTGACTTGCAGGAAGAAGACGGAAGCTGGAATGAAGAAGAGTTCACCGGTACGGGCTTCCCCGGCTACGGTGTGGGCCAGACCATCAAGCTGGATGACCCGGCCATTTCAAAGCGTCTGATGCAGGGGGCCGAGCTCTCACGCGCCTTCATGCTGCGCTATGATCTCTACCGCCAGCTTTTCCCGATTATCGCACTCAGCCGTGCGTCCCGTTTACTCAAACCCGGAAACTAACTTACGATAAGGATGCAGAGGGAAACTTCTGCATCCTTTATAATTGAGGCATTACGTCATCTGGCGTGGCAGTATTTTAATGCCCGGAAGGGGTGATTGAGTCCTGATTATCCGCAGTATGGCTGCCGGTCATGGCCATATCACCACCACCCTGCATACCGCCACCTCCACCATTGCCACCCCCGCCGCCACCGGCTTTTTCTGCTCCGCCATCTTTCCCTTTACCGCCAGAAGCCTGCACACGGGTTGGGCCTTGTATGGGAATACTCAGATCAGACGGAATAGGGGCAAGATCCAGCGCCTGCCTTACAAAATTACGCAAGGATACAACCAGATCATGCGTATGCACCCGCTGGCCTGCCACCAGTTCGCGCGCTGCATGTTCTGCTAAACGTACATGTTCTTCCGTACCCAAAAGAATGATATCGGATAGCGCAGCCTCTACAGCATCACGAATACGACGTGCCCGGTCGGATGCATTGGCGTCTTCCAATATGGACGTGGTTGTTGGGGCATCCGTATCCGCCATAACACGGAAATCTCGCTTATGCCTTGGGTCTACTGCCAGATCTCCGGTAAAAGA
The DNA here is from genome assembly GCF_009914215.2 of Acetobacter pasteurianus. Taxonomy (NCBI): domain Bacteria; kingdom Pseudomonadati; phylum Pseudomonadota; class Alphaproteobacteria; order Acetobacterales; family Acetobacteraceae; genus Acetobacter; species Acetobacter pasteurianus. The sequence continues at coordinate 2,645,381 of NZ_CP039846.2, forward strand.
GCCCCCCAATGTGCGGTAAGCTGCAATCAATGTGCGCAAACGCTCATTAATCTGGCGGTTCATACGCTCCCGCCGCTGCTGGATCAGCACCATCATCAAAAGTCTGATGCCCACACCAATCAAGGTAATGAGCGAGAGCCCAATCATGGTGAACAGAAAGCTGTGCCATGAACTAAAGTCTAGATTACGCAATATGGGCTCCCAATGCTGATGGCTTTGCCTAGAACATGACCTTAAGCAGTAGCATACTGGCACAAATCAGCCCGAGCAGAGAAAACCCTTCCGTAAGAAGCAGTGGACGACCTGCGCGAAAAACCGAACGTATGTCTATGCACAAACCCAACGCAGCCATGGCCAGAATGGTTAAAAAATTGGCTGTAAAGCTTAAAGGCGCGATAAGTTCATGCGGAATAACGTTCATGGAACGCGCAATCATCATGATGATAAAGCCAACAATATACCAAGGCACCATCTGCGGCGCACGATGCGCGTGCTGAACTTTCCCTCGGTTTAAGCGGGCATAAAGTATGGACAATACAATACAGACTGGCCCCAACATCAACACACGCATCAGCTTAACCAGCATGCCAATATGTCCGGCGTTTCCGCCAAAAGCCGAGGCCGCAGCCGCAACCTGAGGCACAGCATAAACCGTTAGCCCGGCAAGGGCCCCGCCAGTGCGGCTATCCAGCGGCAGAAAGGGGGCCACAAGCGGTAAGCCTACAACCAGTATCAGGCCACCCGCTGCCGTAAAGGCAATTGTTGCACCAATATCTTCATCTTTGGCATGAATGGTAGGGGCCGCTGCCATAATGGCCGAATTCCCGCAAATGGAATTCCCGCAAGCCACCAGCAGAGTTTGGGGCAAAGGCAGGCCCATCATGCAGCCAATGCAACTGGTAAATATCAGGCTAAACGCAACCAGCCCCATAACGCCGACCAAAAGCCACGGCCCAGTAGAAAAAGCCGCATCAATGCTAAAAGAAGCCCCAAGCAGCACAATCCCTATATTCAAAAGCGTTTTCGAACATGTTCGGATACCCGGCTGCCACAGATGGTCTGGCTTATGCACAGCCCGCACCACAACACCTGCAATAAGCGCCAGATTGAGCATTTCCAGCCAGATTTTCCCGCACAGAAATTCTTCAATCTGCTGGCAAAAATAGGCAATGCCCGTAATACCCAAGCACAATAAAATACCGGGAAAATTATGGCTGATAACATCCAATATACGTTGTTTGAATAATGGCTGCGCCTGAGATGTGGTGAGCATGGCAATGTCCCTTTCTTTGCAAAACATAAGGGCAAGCCATTTCATCACTCCAACTCATTATTCTGTTTATTCCAATCGGAAATCATGATTGATTGAAGTATGAAATCAGGCATGACACTGGAACAACTTCGCTTCTTTATTGCTGTTGCTGAGCGCGAGCACGTTACAGCGGCCAGCAAGGCTCTACATGTTACGCAATCCGCCGTATCCGCTGCCATTGCCACGCTGGAAGAACAGCATGCGGTCAAGCTGTTTCATCGTGTGGGGCGCGGTATTTGCCTTACAGAGGCAGGCCACCTGTTTTTACCTGAGGCACGCGCAGTTCTGGCGCAGGCTGAAGCCGCCGAGAACATGCTGGAAGCTTTTAGCGGGCTGAAGCAGGGCACATTACGCGTTGTTGCCAGCCAGACTATTGCTGCCTATTGGCTGCCAGCACTTTTGGTGAAATTCTGCCAGCAATATCCGCAAATTGTTATGGATATTGCCATCAGCAACACAGAAGAAGCAGCACACCGCGTTAAAAACGGTGAAGTTGATCTGGGTATTGTGGAAGGGCAGGTGGATGATCCCGCCTTGGCGCAATGGCCCGTTGCAACAGATAGCCTGAGCATTGTGCAAGCCGATGCGCATGTGCCTGACACTATAGATGCCACATGGCTACGATCTGCCAAATGGGTCATGCGTGAACCGGGTTCTGGCACCCGTACCACACTGGAACACGCTTTGCGGCAGCACGGCATAGACCCGGCAGAATTGAATGTAACGCTTGTGCTGCCTTCCAACGAGAGTGTGCGCACGGCCATTGAGGCAGGGGCAGGTATTGGTGCCCTTTCTGCTTTAGTGATTGCACCCGCCGTACAGGCGGGTACGTTGCATGCCGTGCCCCAAGCTTTGGGAACACGCTTCTTCTACGGCTTGCGGCATAAGGAGCGTTATCGCAGCCCGGCAGCAGAAGCTCTGTTGGAGTTAATTGCCCAATCCAGCAAAGTGCAGACCTAAAAGCGCAGCAAATAGGTGCTAGATTTTTACTGCTTGGTTGTTTGCGTATCCCAGCCACCGCCCAAAGCCCGCGCAAGGCGCACTGTTGCCAAAGCCTGCCGGGTTTGGGCACTTACCAATTCATCCTGCGCGGAAATCTTTTTTATCCGAGTTGTCAGAATATCCTGCATGGTAAACTGCCCGCCTTCATAAAGTCCTTGCGCCTGAGTTGTGGCGAGAGAGAGGGATGAAACTTCTCCGCTCAGGCTGGCAACATTCTGGTCTGCGCTAGAACGGCTTTCATAGGCATCTTCCACCTCTGCCAAAGCTGTCAGAACCGTTTGATCATACGATGCCACAGCCTGCTTTAGCTGAGAGTCCGCAGCGCGTATCTTGGCCTGTATGCGCCCAGCCGTAAAAATAGGCAGGTAGGCATTCACAGCCATAAGACCGCCAGAGCCGGATACACCCGGAATACCATCAAACCGCAAGCGCCCATCGCCACCAAAAAACTCTAACCCAAAACGTGGTAGCAAATCTGTTTTTGTGCTGATCAACCGCTCCAGATTGGCTTGCACAATGTTCTTTTGCAGCAGCACATCTGGCCTACGATCCAGCACTGTAGAGGGCAGTTCTGTAGCAGGGGGCGCTGGCACCCGATATTGAGCTGGTGCTGATAGATCCGGCGCCTGTTCCGGCGGCTGGCCGGATAGAATAGCCAGCCGATGCCGGCATGCATCAAACGCAGCAACCAGTAATGGCCGTTGTGCCTGCACCTGATTGATCTGGGCCGTTATGGTTTCCAGATCAGCTCGTGTTGTCTGGCCTGCATCAAACCTCGCTGTGGCATACCGCAAAAGCTCCTGCAGCGTGCGGGCAGATTGATCAAGCAACGCAATGCGTTGTTGCAGCCCACGCGCCGTAAGGTAATTGGCAGCCACATCTGCCGCAATGGCCATGTGTGTGCCATGCAGCACATCTGCCGCAGCCAAGGCCATATGTTGCGCTGCCCGCTTACGGGCACGGTTGCGGCCCCAGATATCTGGCTCCCACGCCATGGTTATGCCAGCCAGATGCCCATCTGTTGCCGGATCCTGAATATCAGGGTCTGCCATTTTCATAAGGGGCGGCACCGGGTGCCGCCAATCTACACCACCACCCATCATGCCGCCTGTGGCACCAATGGTAGGATACAGGGCGGATTTGGCCATTTGGGTATAAGCGCGAGATTCCTGCACGCGCTCTTGCGCCATGCGTATTTCCGGGTTGGCAGCCAGCGCATTTTGCACAAGCTGATCAAGCAACGGATCCTGCCATGCTGTCCACCAGTTTGTCAGGTCCGTAGGTTGTGCATCCTGCGGTGTAGCGCTGAACTGCGCCGGAACAGCCACCTGGGAAGGCGGCAGTTTGGTATGGAAAGGAGAGCACGCCACCAAGCCAGTGCAAAGAAGAGTGCTGAACAATAAGCGCGTAGAAGAGGAAGAAAGGGACATCAGCATTCAATCCTGGCGGGCAAGCATGGAACGGAAGCGAAGCAGCGCCATGGCAAGAAAGAGAGTGGAAGAGAACACAATAGCCAGCAGCGAAGGCCAGATGCTTTCCAGCCCCGCACCGCGATATAGAATGGATTGTGAGATTTTGACGAATTGTGTGGTGGGGAAAAACCGCACCAAGGATTGCACAGCCTCTGGCATACTTTCCACTGGAGTAGCCGCGCCAGAAAGCAGATAGGCCACGGCATAAACCGGCACGACCAAAAGCCCGAACTGCGGCATGGTGGGCGCAATGGTGGCCAGCATCATCCCCAGAGATGTTACCGAAAACAGGTATAAAATAAGGCAGGCAGCAAATAATAAAGGCGAACCAGAAATAGGCACCGCCAGCCCGATATGCACAATAACCCAAAGGGAAAGCATGCTGGCTACAAAGATAACAGCACCATTTGCCAGAATTTTCCCAATAGCAATCTGGCTGGCGGAAACTGGCAGAACAAGCAGGTGTTCAATGGTACCGTGCTCACGCTCACGAATAACGGCAGCCCCAACCAGCACAATGGAAAGAATTGTTGCGTTGGTGACAACCTGCATAACAGACGTAAACCATGCAGATTCACTATTCGGGTTAAACCGAATGCGGCTTTCTGGGTGAAACGGCATCAGCTTGTTGATATCGGGGGAGTGAAGCTGCGCTTCTACTTCACCCAGAAAAATCTGTTGCAGATAAACACTGCCAAGCCCGGCCTGCGTCATGGCCGTGGCATCAATCAGTTCCTGTATCTGTGGCGTGCGGCCTGCCAGTACATCGGCTTCAAAACGCGGTGGAATATCAATAACGAAATTGTAGCTTCCGTTATCCATACCCGTTTTACCGTCAATACGGTTGGTCAGGGTAGGGGGCTTGAAATAAGGCGGCAGCACAACAGAACGTAACTGGCGCGAAAGGGCTGAGTGGTCTTCATCAATAAACGCAACTGTTGCGTTTGCAACATCCACACGCACCCCATGTGCCACAAGAACAATGGCTGCAGAAAATGCAAAAACAATCAGGCCCATCAGCACAAAATCGCGCATCAGGCTGTGGAATTCCTTGCGGCATAGCAGGCCGACATTTATGAGCCAGCGCAGCATCACGTATCCTGCTTTTTCAAGAAAAGACGGGCCCCCACCATGTAAAGCGCGGCAAAACCACCCAATGCCAGATACATGGAAAGAAAGGACTTGATACCCAATCCCTTGGTAAAACTGCCAAGGCTAATAAGCTGAAACCACGAAGCCGGAAAAGCTTTGCCCAAATAGTAAGTAAAGCCGGTAAGCGTTGAAACCGGGTACAGCAAACCCGAAAAATTGGCAGACATAATCAGGCAAATAATGGCCGTGCCAAAAATAGCCGCCACCTGAGAACTGACAAAAGTTGAAATCAGTAACCCCAACCCGGTGCTTGCCAGAATATACAGCGTGGCCCCAATGCTCAGCCCAATAAAGGAGCCCTTAAGCGGCACCCCCAGAACGGTAACAGAAAGCGCCACCAGCACCAGATACGCCATACCGGCCAACGCCACATAAGGCAGTTGCTTGCCCACCAGATACTGCCCCGAACTGGCGGGGGAGGCATATAGATTCATAATGGAACCAATTTCTTTTTCCCGCACAACACCAAGTGCTGTGAGCATGGTGGGAACAAGAATAAGCGCCAGCATGATGGTGCCGGGGGTCATGGCAAAAATGCTGCGGAATTCCTGATTATACACAAAGCGCGGCACAATGCTTACGGGTATCAGGCTGGATGTTACGGATGCCGGCAGCGTTTTCTGCATGTTTGCAATATAGGTTAACAGCACGGCGTCTGTGTAAGAGCGCACATTGGCGCTTAAAAAGGGCATGGAGCCATCAATAACCACACCAATGGCCGGGTTACGCCCTGCGGCAACATCTCGCCCAAAACCGGGCGGAATATCCAGCCCCATTGCAACCTGCCCATGGCGTATGCGTGTTTCCAGCGTTTCGCGATCTGGCGAGAATGCGGTTTCCTGAAAATAGCGAGAGCCCCGAAACTGCTCCACAAGCTCTCGGCTGGCATGGGTATGATCGTAATCCACCACAGTGTAGCGAATGGTGTTGATATCGAACGAGATACTATAAGCCGAAATAAGCAGCAGAATGGTCGGGCCAAGAATAGCGAACATCAGGCGCAGGCGGTCACGCATCAGTTCCACAGCTTCACGCCGGGCAAAGGCCCAGCAGCGCGAAAACCAGCGGATGTAGGGCGGGATTGTCCGCATTGCGCCCGTTGCTACTGAGGCAGCCTGCTGGGGCTTGGCAACGGCTATGGAATTCCCGGCCTTTTCCAGGCACGAAATAAACGCATCTTCCAGAGTGGCAGCGCCTTCCTCCTGCGTAATTTCGGCAGGGGTGCCCATGGCCAACACCTTCCCCTTATCCATCAGGGAGATGCGGTCACATCGGGCGGCTTCATTCATAAAATGCGTAGAAACAAAAATGGTCACATGCTTCTGGCGTGAGAGCGCGACAAGATGTTTCCAGAACATGTCTCGCGCAGCCGGGTCTACGCCAGAAGTTGGCTCATCCAGAATAAGAATATCCGGGTTGTTAATGCAAGCTGCCGCAAGTTGCAGCCGTTGCCTAAACCCCAAGGGCAGGCCCGTTGGGCGGCTATCGGCCTCATCCGCCAACTGAAAGCTTTGCAGCATGTTTTCAACACGCTGTTTGGCCTCGGTTGATGAAAGCTGAAAAAGCTCGGCCTGCAACATCAGGTTCTGGCGTACCGTCAGTTCTTCATACAAAGAAAAACCCTGAGACATGTAGCCAATACGCATACGCGTTTTCATGTCTCCCGGTGTTATCGGGCGGCCAAACAGGGTTGCTGTGCCGCTGGTAATATCCAACAGCCCTGTCAGCATTTTCATGGTGGTGGATTTACCGCAGCCGTTAGAACCCAGAAACCCGAAGATCTCACCACGGCGGATACGGAAGCTTACATGGTCAACTGCCGTGAAATATCCAAATTTGCGCGTCAGGTTTTCAGCATCAATAACCGGGGGGCTGCCATCATCCTGATAAGGTGGAATTGCAAAATCAGAAATTTCCTTCTGATCCGCCGCAGGCAGCAGTGAGATGTAAGCCGCTTCCACCGTTGTGGTATGAGTCTGCTTCTTCACCTCATCTGTGGGGCCAGAGGCCAGAATACGCCCGTCATTCATGGCCACCAACCACGAAAAACGCTCGGCTTCATCCATATAAGCGGTTGAAACAATAACGGTCATGGAGGGGCGTTCAGCCCGCATTTGCTCCACCAACGCCCAGAACTGACGCCGAGAGAGTGGGTCCACCCCCGTTGTAGGCTCATCCAGAATGAGCAGGTCTGGCTCATGCACCAAGGAGCAGCACAAGCTGACCTTTTGCTTCATCCCACCAGAAAGGTGGCCTGCAGGCCTATCAGGGAAAGGCGCAAGACCTGTGGCATCCAGCAGATGCGTAATACGGTTGGCGCGGGTTGTGGCATCCAGCGCAAACAGTCGGCCAAAAAAGTCGATATTTTCACGCACGGAAAGGGTGGGGTAGAGGTTCTTGCCCAACCCTTGCGGCATAAAGGCCAAGCGGGAAAGAAAAGCCTCCCGCTCGGCTCTGTTGCTGATATCCACCCCAAGTGTGTGAATGGCCCCGCGCTGAAGATGCCGAACTCCGGCAATCAGCCCCAGAAGTGTTGATTTACCAACACCATCCGGGCCGATAAACGCAATGGTTTGCCCAGCAGGAAGGGTGAGAGAAATATCGTGCAGAACATCACGCCCACCATAAGCATGGCTTACGCCTTCAACACGAATTTCAGAAGCCGATACCCCCATTATCTGGCATCGCCAGACAGTGCTGCTTTGGGCCATGCCGCATCTGGCCGTTGCTTGATATAACCTTCACCTGTCATTCCGGCTTTTAGCAGTGTGCCCAGTCGTTTTTGCTCATTTGCGGTTACGCGCAGTTTAACGCGGTATACAAGCTGCTCTCGCTCGGTGGCTGTTTCCACATATTTGGGGGTAAACTGGGCCTGACTATCAATAAAGGAAACAGCGGCAGCAACCGGCGTATCCATTCCATCAAATCGGATGCGCGCTTCATCACCTATTTTTAGGTTGCTGATGGATGCTGTTGGGAAAAACAGCGTCATGTAAGGGTCCACCGGATCCAGCATGGAGTACACCCGCCCACCCGGCGGCAGAACACTGCCGGTTTCAATAACACGGTATTCAATCCGGCCAGAAACAGGGGCGCGGATAGTCATATCATCCAGCACGGTTTGAACCTGATTGACCTGCGCTGCGGCACCTTCCTTGGCGTGTAAGGCCTCCTGCACCGCCTGAGAAGCTGCGTTTACTGCGGCCAGTGCTGTTTCAACCTGCGTGCGCCGTTGCGTAACCTCCATATCGGAAACGAGGTTTTGCTGCCGCATCTTCTGGGCATGGCGCAGCTCATCACGCGCAAGTTGCAAGGCCGACTGCCGCGCCACAAGTTCAGCCGAGGCCCGACCAGCTGCGCTTGCTGCGCGATTTTGTTGCGCACTTGCCTGATCGTATTGTGCCTGAACAGCCGCTTTATCTTCCTGCGCAAGAATTTGGCCGGAGGTTACGTTATCACCTTCCTGCGCCAGCAACTGCGTAATGCGCCCCGGATATTTAACAGCCACATCCACACGGGTAAATTCCAACCGCCCATTGCCGTAAATGATACCATCAGGAACACTTTGAGCCACTTGATGCTCATGCCATGCGAACGCTCCGCCCGCGACCGCAAAGAGAGAAAGAGCGATAATTGCAATTTTGGCAGGAGCTTTCACAATAAACCTTGCTAAAAAAACGGATCACAACACATCAAAGCGCAGAATGCAGACGAGGCAATATGATTAAATTATGACATAATGGTCAAGTTATTATTTTCCACACACAAACTCTCTCCAAAAAACCTGCATAGACCATGATTTTCCAAAGCTATACAGAGTAAAAGAGAGCTAAAAATACCTCAATGATCTTGATCAAAACAGCCACAAAACGCACTGAATCTTACAGAACACAAATTGACATTCCGTTCATTTTTAAAAGCGCATTTGCACCGTATGTACTCCAATAAACTCTAACAAAGTTATTACATAAAAACGTCTATATCGCTTTAAAAATAGACCTTGCTGTAGCAACTCTATAATGCGCTCATTCGTCTTTAAAAATTATCCGCGCAAAAAAATGGAATATGCTCATGCCCTTGCCTCGCGTTTCTATTTACTACTGCACACAGTGCAACTGGCTTTTACGTGCAGCATGGATGGCGCAGGAACTTCTTTCCACTTTTGGAAATCAGCTTGGTGAGGTTGCTCTCTGCCCGGACACAGGTGGAAAATTTGAAATTCGCGTAGATCATGAAGTGATATGGGAACGCAAGAAAGACGGGGGCTTCCCCAACCCCAAAGAACTCAAGCAGAGAGTCAGGAACATTATCGATCCAGAAAAAGATCTCGGCCATATAGATCGATAAAAGTGAGCACATTCACGGTAAGGTTGGAGAGATATTTTTATCTCTCTCATCCATATTCAAACTATTCTTTCAATATCTTAAAGCATAATTGAGTTTTTAAATTTCAGAAGCAGAGAACGATTACAAACACCTTATTTTAACCCACATAAGCAATAACTCAGCATTACTCCCAAACTCCCTAGAAATTTCGTTTGCTGAGCACGTATTTCGTCATGCGTCTTGGTATTCTTTTTACAAAATAACACCTCCAGAGAAGAGCGCATCTTTTATCGTGAATATCGCAACACTCTAAAAATAACTATTTTAATAGTGATTTTATAATTGACTCATTTTTTTATGTCATATTTAAATATAAATCGTATCGTTTCGTTATTTTAAGTGAGAGCTGACATGCGCTGCTATGATTCTGACAGCTACGCCTTTCCCGATCACTATTTGGCAACGAGGAAGTGCTTTTTTTGTTTTTGGTAAGAAACGAAAATTTATCTTACCTTCAGAAAGTAACTATTTATCAGGAATAATATTTTTCTAGAGTTGCTTTTTCAAAAGTTTCTCAAAAAAGCAACGGAGGGAAACTGGCGTAATGCAGGATAACTCTCAACAGACAGAGGGGAAGGAGCGTTATGTTCTTCGCGCTGGCGGTGCGGTTGGAGCTGGAGCGCTTATAGCGGTTCTTCTTTTGCATGGAGCTGGTGTGTGGGGGCTGATGTATGGGATGGGCACGAAGGCGAGCGTGCCTGTCGAGCATCCGCCGATCAAGGCTGAGATGCTGCCACCACCTCAGCCGCCACCGCCGCCACCTCCACCGCCGCCACCACCACCGGTGATGGCCGAGCCGCCGCCGCCATTTATTCCGCCACCCAAAATCAAGGTGCCACCGCCACCCAAGCCGCCCATCAAGCACGTGGCCAAGGCGCCGCCCAAACACCCGGCGCCCCCACAAACCAAAACGGCGAAGGCCCCACCAGCCAACACCGAGCCCGCAGCCAGCGCACCCCCATCCGATGCGCCGGACACCACGGCCGGCACCGCGCCGCTCAACCACGTGCAGCCGGTCTATCCGCCAGAAATGGAGGAAGACAACATTGAAGGCCGCGTGACAGTAGCCTGCGATGTGGAGCCTACGGGCATGACCAGCAACTGCCAGGTGCAGTCGGTCTCCGGTGGTCAGGCCTTTGCGCAGGCGGCGTTGGATTACGTGCACAAGGCCCGCTATCGCCCGGCCACACGCAATGGCGCACCGGTGAAGGAACTGCACAAGGTCTACGTCATTCGCTTTAGGCTGGATGACTGAGATCAGCTTACGAACATACTAACGGATTGCCCGGCCCATAACGGCCACACCCCGCCGGATCGGGCCCTGATGATGAGGATTATGAGGAAGATGACCAGACTGCCCCGTTCTTTTGTGTCAGGTCTTGCGGCTCCGGCTCTGGCGCTGCTGATGAGCACTGCAGCCCCAGTGGCAGCCTTTGCCCAGGATGCGGCCCCCGCAGCGCCTGCGGCCACGGCACCGGCTCCTGATGCGGCGCCATCTTCCGCACCGGCACCTGCCGCCACACCGGATGCAGCCCCTGCGGCTCCAGCACCCGCCGCCAGCGCTCCGGCCGAACAGGCCCCACCTGCGGCAGACACCAAGGAAGAAGCCAACCCCTACGGTCTGGGGGCCCTGTGGTCCAATGGGGATATCATTGCCCGCGGCGTGCTGCTGATCATGCTCACCATGTCTCTGGGCACATGGTATATCATGATCACCAAGTTCATTGAGCAGGCCCGCCTGTTTGCGGCCGCCAAGGAAGCCACCAAAAGCTTCTGGACCAAGCACAGCATTCAGGAAGGGGCTTCCGCTCTGACCTCCACATCCCCGTTCCGCTACATCGCCGATACCGGTATTGTGGCTGCCGAGCACCATGAAGGCACGATGCAGGAAAGCATCGACCTGCATAGCTGGACGGGCATGTCCATCCAGCGCGCGGTGAACAACATCCAGAACAGCCTGCAAAAGGGTCTGGCGTTTCTGGGCACCGTGGGCTCCACCTCTCCGTTCATCGGTCTGTTCGGCACGGTGTGGGGGATCTACCATGCGCTGACAGCCATCGGCATTGCCGGTCAGGCCTCCATCGACAAGGTGGCAGGTCCGGTGGGTGAATCCCTGATCATGACGGCCATTGGTCTGGCCACCGCTGTGCCGGCCGTTCTGGGCTACAACCTGCTGGTGCGCCGCAACAAGACCGCCATGGATCTGGTGCGCGACTTTGCCTCTGACCTGCAGTCCATCCTCATCGGGGGTGTGCGTCATGGCGCTGCGGTAGACCAGATTGTGGTGCGCCCGGACAACTCCCCCACCACGGCCACGGTGTCCAACCGCGTCGGATAATCAACGGGTCAGGTCAAGGCAAGGAGAACGCTTATGGGCATGCAGGTTGGCGATAGCGGCGGGGAAGACGACGTCGTCTCCGCCATCAACACCACACCGCTTGTGGATGTGATGCTGGTGCTGCTGATCATCTTTCTGATCACCATTCCGGTGGCGACACATACCGTGAAGGTGCAGCTGCCCAAGGACATGAACCAGCCCACCCAGACCAAGCTGAGCAATGTGGTTCTGGCAGTCACGGCGGATGGTCAGACCTTCTGGGATGAAACGCCGATCAAGGACCGGGCCGACCTTCTGGCCCGGCTGGAGAAGGCGGCGGTGCAAAAGCCGCAGCCGCAGATCCAGATCCGCGGGGATGTGACCACACGCTATGAGAGTGTGGGCCGTCTGGTGGCGACGTGTCAGGAAGCGGGCATCAGCCATATCGATTTCATTACGGAAAAGCCGAAATAGGCAGGGGCGGGTGGCGCAGCACGCCACCCCATCCTGTGGGGGAGAGCACAGGCCATGGGCATGAATGTTGGCTCGGAGAGCACAACGGAAGATGAAGGCATTGTCGACATCAACACCACGCCGCTGATTGACGTGATGCTGGTGTTGCTGATCATGCTGATCATCACCATCCCGTTGCAGACGCAGGCGGTCTCGATTGATCTGCCGCAGGGCAACCCGCCGCCCAGCACGGAAGAAACACCTGTGGTGACGCTGGTTGTGGATTTTGACAACTCGCTGACCTGGAATGGCCAGCCCATCAATGGCGAGGCCGATCTGCAGGCGCATCTGCGTGAGATCGCCAGCGGGCCAGAGGCCTCCCGCCCGGAGTTCCACCTCCAGCCCAACCGTCTGGCCGACTACAAGACCGTCATCCACGTCATGGCCGACGCACAGCGCCTCGGCGTCACAAAACTCGGAATCGTCGGACAGGAACAGTTCGCTGACGGTAAGTAAAGGGGGGAGGAGTTTGACCTGCTGGTGTGGCCAAGTATCTGATACGTAGTATTATCTTATTCCCATTCATGAAAAACGGTTGATTGTCATGCAGCATACATTCCAGTCGGGACGCGGGATGGTGACATCACCGCATCATCTGGCCAGCCAGAGCGGCCTTTCCATACTGAAACAGGGCGGCACAGCCCTAGAGGCTGTTGTGGCAATGGCCTCTACCTTATGTGCCGTTTACCCACATATGACCGGTATTGGAGGCGATGCTTTCTGGCTGGTTTCCTACCCAGATGGCCGGGTAGAAGTTATAGAAGCCTGCGGTGCCGGTGCTTTACAAAGTTCCATAGAGGCATACCGGAACGCGGGCCACACCACTGTGCCATGGCGTGGGGGCTGGGCCGCCAACACAATGGCTGGCACAGTATCTGGCTGGCAGCTTGCGTTGCAGCAGAGTGCATCTATTAAAAATTCTCTTCCAATAAATGTGCTTTTGGAAGATGCCATCTGGTACGCTGAAAACGGCTATGTTGTTTCAGAAAGTGAAGCAGCACTTCTGGCTTCCAAGCAAAATGAGCTTTTGCAAAATAAGGATTTTGCGCAGTCTTATGCGCCAGATGGCAAATTGTTTCAGCATGGCATGGTGCGTAAGAACCCGGCATTAGGGCATACGCTACGCCAACTAGCCCAAGATGGACTGCAAAGCTTTTATACAGGTGCTACCGCACAAGACCTTTTGCAGGATCTACAACGAATAGACAGCCCCTTAAGCTCTGAAGATTTTTCATCACATGAAGCTGTCTTCAAAAAGCCGCTTTCTGCAAAGCTAAAGCATGCTCAAGTTTACAATGCGCCACCTCCAACACAGGGTGTGGCGTCTTTGGCTATTCTACAGCTATTTGAAAAACTGGGCGTGCAGGAAGGCGAGGGGTTTGCCCACATACATGGGCTGGTAGAAGCCACAAAACAGGCTTTTCTGTTCCGCAATGCGCATGTGGGTGACCCGCAATGGATGACAGAAGATGCTCAGGCTTTTCTAGACAATGAAGAACTCTTTTCCGAACTGGCGCATAAAATTGACATGCGGCATGCTTCCCCTTGGCCTCAGCCCTCACAGGCTGGAGATACGACGTGGATGGGGGCTATAGATTCCTCTGGCGTTGCTGTCAGCATGATACAGAGCCTGTATTTTGAGTTTGGATCTGGCGTTTTTCTGCCGCAAACGGGTATTCTATGGCAAAATCGCGGGGCTTCCTTCCAACTGGAGGAAGGCGCATGGAATGCCTTTGTACCGGGACGTAAGCCTTTCCATACCCTTAACCCAGCTCTCGCGCATTTTGATGATGGCCGCGTGATGGTTTACGGCACAATGGGGGGCGAGGGCCAACCCCAAACACAAGCTGCAATTTTTACGAGATATGCAGAATTTGGCACCCCCTTGCAGCAGGCGGTTACAGCTCCACGTTGGCTTTTGGGCCGCACATGGGGCAGTGAAAGCCAATCCTTGAAAGTGGAAAGCAATATGGATGCGGGCGTGGTCGCCAAACTGGAAAAAGCAGGTCACCCTGTAGAACGTGTTGCTCCTTTTTCCGATATGATGGGGCATGCAGGCGCCATTGTGCGGCATACAAATGGTGTGCTGGAAGGTGCTGCTGACCCACGTAGTGATGGATGTGTGGCGGCTTTTTAAGGCCGCTCATACACAGCTTGCCCATTCACCAACGTTGCTTTTACGCTGCGGTCATCCCCCAAGATCATCAACGGAAAAAGCATGTCCTGCACTGTCTGGCAGTGGGCTGTTCTTTGCGCAAGCAGAGGTGTGGCAGCCGGGTCCAATATACAAAGATCCGCCTCCATACCGGGTGCGATGCGGCCGATTTTTGTATCCAGTTTAAGAGCTTCTGCCGCTCCAGCCGTTGCAAGCCAGAAAGCCTGAATGGCTTGCAACCGTTCTCCTCCAGCCATGAGAGAAACTTTATAGGCTTCTCCCATTGTGCCGAGCATAGACAGAGTTGTGCCAGCACCAACATCTGTCCCCAGCCCGACATGAACGGGTCGATCTGACCGAACAGCATCAAACAGCTTAAATAAGCCGCTACCCAAGAACAGATTGGATGTGGGGCAATGCGCAAGCGTGCATCCGGCATGATGGCAGTGCTGAAAATCTGTTTCCTGCAAATAAATGCCATGCCCAAAAATGGAACGCGCACCAACCAGACCAGCTTGTGCATACACATCCAGATACGAAGCAGAGTCTGGAAACAAGCTGGAAACGGCTTTCATTTCATCCATATTTTCCGCCAGATGTGTTTGCATAAACACATCGGGGTGGCACGTAAGCAGATCCCCCGCCATTTCCAGCTGTTCTGGCGTGCTGGTAATGGCAAAGCGCGGTGTTACCGCATAAAGTTGGCGGCCTTTATTGTGCCAGCGCTGAATTAAAGCGGTTGAATCATCATACCCAGTTTTGGCGGTATCACGTAGATTGTCTGGTGCATTGCGATCCATCAGCACCTTGCCTGCAATCATACGGGTTCCGCGTTTTTCTGATTGCCTGAAAAATGCATCAACCGATTGCGCATGCACAGTGCAATATACAGCAGCCGTAGTTGTTCCATTCCGCAAAAGCTCGTCCAGAAATGCGCTGGCAACAGCTTCTGCGTAGGCGGAATTATCAAACTTGGCTTCAGTTGGAAAAATATACTGCTCCAACCACGGCAAAAGCTGCTGCCCCCACGAAGCGATAGCTGGCATTTGCGGATAATGGACGTGCGTATCAATAAACCCGGCGGAAATAATGCTATCCGGGTAATGCGTAACCGGAACAGCCTTATCCAGCTTGGGAGCAAGGGCCGCATAAGGCCCACAGTCCGTTATGCGGCCAGCTTCCATTATAATCAGGCCGTCTTCTTCAATGCTCAAACTTTCTTCTGGAGCCACCATAAAAGGGTTGTCCTTGAAAGTGATATAGCAACCCCGAATAGCCGTTTTTGCTGAAGAGACTGGCATGATTTTATAGCTGTTCCAGAAAGAAATTTTCAATTTCGCTAATAATAAACCGTGCTGCCGTAGAAAGCTGGCGAGAACGATCTACACACAAAGCCAAGGACAGTGGCGTAAGTTTTTTATGGACAATAGGGGTGAAAGCAAGCTGCTTTTTTTGCACCTCATCATAGGCATCCAGATAACTTAAAATCCCTATTCCCGTACCTTCCAGCACCAGAGATTTGATCATCTGGATATTATCTGCACGTGCAACAGCGGCAATTTCTATCCCTGTTTCGGCTTCCAAAAGCCCGATGGGCCGCCAAAGCGCAAGAGGCGGCGAGGGCACAATAACCGGGTATTCCGCTGCCACACTAAAGCGTGCCTCGCTCAACGCCGCAACAGGATGAGAGGGCAGAGAAATAAACCCTAGCGGGATTTCCTTATGTGCCCGCACGGTCAATTCCCGCATGTGGCTTGGGTTGAACATTAGGGCAAAATCTGCGTGCCCCTTTACCAGAAGCTCTCCCATATTCTGGCTTTTGCGCACATGCACACTCACCAGAATACCTGGGTGACTTTCACGCAACCGCCCCAGAAGAACTGGCAGAAAACCTTTGGTGAGCGCATCTGGGATAAGAATATCCGCCGTGCCCTGCCGCAAGCCTTTAAGGTTATCAAGCTGGATTTTAAGCGTATTTAAATCGCGCGACCAATGGCGGCAGGATGTTAGCAATAACTCTCCGGCAGTTGTCAGGCGCAGGCCTGTTGGCAGGCGCTCAAACAACAGCGTGCCCAGCAATTTTTCACCCTGAAGGATCTGCCTATCAATAGCAGAAGCGGCAATATGCAGTTCGTCCGAAGCCTTACGGATTGAGCCATGCTGAGCAACAGCCATGAAGTAACGAAGAAAACGGGAAAAAACTGGCATTTGCTTTTGCTCTCATTTTGCGAACGCACCATGCTGAATTATGTCATATACAAGAACGATGCGAATGTGAAACATTATGCTTGATTTTATCGTCGTTGTCAGGGGCATGAATCAGATTGTTTTCGGGCAACGCATATTTCGGACTGATATGCAGGCATGGAACAGCTTAATAAACGTGTGCGTGATGATCTCGCAAAAATTCAGTATGCAACAGGTAATTGGTGCATTCCCCACAAGCATGATGGCGAAGATGTTCTGGATGTTGCTATTATTGGCGGCGGGCAAGGTGGTCTGGCCACCTGCTTTGGGCTGAAGCGGCGCGGCATTACGAACACCTGTATTTTTGATACCGCCCCCAAAGGGGGAGAAGGCCCGTGGATTACGTTTGCACGTATGCTAACACTGCGTACGCCCAAATATGTTACCGGCCCGGACCTGGGCATCCCCAGCCTGACACCTCAATCATGGTACGAAGCCCGCTACGGTGCCGCGGCATGGCACACGCTGGATAAAATCTCCCGTCAGGATTGGCAGACTTATCTGGATTGGGTGCGTGATGTACTGGAGCTACCCGTAAAAAATGAACACGAACTGATAGATATTGATTGGCAGGACAACCTGCTGAAACTTACATTTTCATGCGCCGGCGGCGTGAAAAAACAGGTTTGGGCACGCAAAATTGTGCTGGCAACAGGGATTGAAGGTGGTGGGGCATGGCATGTGCCAGACTTCATTACCAAAGTGCTGCCCAAAACACGTTATGCACATACGTGCGAGCAGATTGATTTTGAAAAACTGCGTGGCAAACGCATTGGCGTTCTTGGTGCCGGGGCCTCAGCCTTTGATAACGCTGCAACAGCTTTGGAACATGGCGCCAAACAGGTTGACCTATGCTTGCGCCGCAAAAAAATTCCATCTGTAAATCCCTATCGCTGGATGGAAAATGCCGGGTTCCTCAGCTATTTTTCAGAACTGGATGACCTGGTGCGCTGGCGCTTCATGCGGCGGATTTATGATCTCAACCAGCCGCCCCCGCAGGATACATTCTGGCGCTGCCGGAGCCATAAAAACTTTGCCTTCCACACGGGCACTCCGTGGCTTTCCGTGAAGGAGGAAGGGAAGGAAGTGGTTGTAACCACACCACATGGTGAAATGCGGTTTGACTTCCTGATTATTGGCACCGGTTTTGTAATTGATCTGGCCCAGCGGCCGGAAATGGCCAAACTGGCACCGCATATTGCCCTCTGGCGGGATTGCTTTGCCCCACCGGAAGATGAGCAGAGCACACTTCTGGGCAGTCACCCTTATCTGGGTGAACGCTTCCAATTTCTGCCGCGCAATGCGTCTGATCCGCTGGCACCCATGCTTGCGGCCATCCATAACTTTACATTTTCCGCCACACCCAGCATGGGGCTTTCTGGTTCCTCCATCAGTGCCATGCGCTTTGGGGTGGAAAAACTAACCTTTGGTATTGGGCGTGATCTGTTTGTGCAGGACGGTGAAAAACATCTGCAAAGCCTGCTGGATTACAACGTAGATGAATTGGTTAGTCTGGAACCTCCTCAGTGTGTTTGATGATGTGTTCTGGAAGGTAGGAAAATAATGCAGAATTACCCGCGCGATATGGTTGGATACGGCGCTTGCCCGCCGGATCCTCACTGGCCGAATGCGGCCCGTATAGCCGTGCAGTTTGTGGTGAATTACGAAGAAGGTGCCGAAAACTCTGTCCTGCATGGAGATAAAGGATCCGAGGCCTTTCTTTCGGAAATGATCGGCACAACATCTATCGTAGGCGAACGCTGCATGCAGATGGAAAGTCTGTATGAATACGGCAGCCGCGCGGGGTTCTGGCGCTTACACAGATTGTTTGAAAAAGCAGGCATAAAGCCCACCGTATTTGGTGTGGCAACAGCCATGGCGCGTAACCCCGCAGCCGTTGCCGCCATGCAGAAAAGCGGGTGGGAAATTGCCTCGCATGGCCTGCGCTGGATTGATTATCAGCATATTCCCGAAGATGTTGAGCGCGAGCATATTCGGCAGGCCATAGCGCTGCATACGCAGGTTACGGGGGAACGCCCCTTAGGCTGGTATCAGGGGCGCACAAGCCCCAACACAGCGCGCCTTGTGGCTGAAGAAGGTGGCTTTGTTTACGATGCAGATTCCTATGCGGATGACCTTCCGTATTATGACAGAACACACGGTAAGCAGCAGCTGATTGTGCCTTACACATTAGACGTAAACGATATGAAGTTTGCGGCCCTGAACGGCTTTACAGAAGGGGAACAGTTCTTCCACTATCTGCGAGACTGCTTTGACATGCTGTATCAGGAAGGCGGGCGCATGATGTCCGTTGGCCTGCATTGCCGTCTGGCAGGCAAACCTGCGCGGGCATTGGCCGTTGCCAAGTTCATACAACATATCCAGCAATATGAAGATGTGTGGACACCAACCCGCCTGGAAATAGCCCGGCATTGGCAAAAGGTGCACCCAGCATGATGCGCTTGCAGGATGTAAACACGCTTTCTCCCCAACAGTTTGTTGAAACATTTGGGGGCATTTACGAGCATTCTCCATGGGTGGCAGAAGCGGCTGCAAAACAGCGCCCCTTTGCCTCCATGCAGCAGATGAAGCAGGCTTTTTCTCAAGCTGTGCAGCAGGCTCCAGAAAGCCAGAAGCTGGCTTTGGTGCGCGCTCACCCGGAACTCGGCCACCGTATGGGCATAGACCCGGACCTAAGTGCTGAATCAACGCAGGAGCAGGGAAGTGCCGGGTTAGATCGGCTTTCTCCCGCAGAATACAGGCAACTGCGTGATCTGAATGATGCGTACCAGAAAAAGTTTGGCATGCCGTTTGTTATTTGTGTTCGGCAAGCCACCAAAGCCGTTATTCTGGAAGCCATGGAACAACGTCTGACAAGTTCTTTTACGGAAGAACTTGCAGAGGCGCTAAAGCAGATTGATGCAATAGCGGCCCTGAGATTGCAGGATAAGGTGCAGGCATGAGCTCTCTTTCCACACATGTACTCAATACAGTTTCCGGCCGCCCGGCCAGCGCTGTGCAGATCCGCCTTTTTGCGGGCGATACCCTTATGTTTACAGGGCTAACAAATGCCGATGGCCGTTGCGCGGAGCTTAGAAGTCTTGAGCTCAAACCCGGAAAGTATAGGCTGGAATTTGAAATAGGCGCCTATTTCCAGCAACAGGGCATGAACCTGCCAGAACCTCTTTTTCTGGATGTCGTGCCAATTGTTTTTGGGTTGGGTGAGGCCATGCACGCCCATGTGCCGCTGCTTGCCGCGCCTTATGGTTATTCCACTTACAGGGGAAGCTGAAAGATGAAAGCTGCCAGAAATGTTCCGCAAGCGGTTCATCCTGTAGATGAATTCCTGCCTTTCTGGCAGTTGGGTGTTTATGGGTTACAGCATGTGCTCACATTCTATGCTGCATCCGTTATTGTACCCATTCTGCTTGCCAGTGCTCTTGGGCTTTCACATGATGCCCTGGAACACCTTATTGAAGCCGATCTTTTTACCTGCGGCATTGCCTCCCTTATTCAGGCCGTAGGTATTGGCCCGCTTGGGGTCAAACTGCCGCTTTTGCAGGGGGTTACGTTTGTTTCCGTTACCCCCATGATCGCCATTGGCACGGCTGCCGGGGGCGGGATTGAAGGGCTGCATCAGATTTTTGGTGCAGTTATTGTGGCGGGCATTTTTTCCTACTTTGTGGCGCCTTTTTTCTCGCGCCTGATCCGCTTTTTCCCACCTGTTGTAACTGGGTCTGTCATTCTGGTTATCGGGCTGGCTCTGCTGCCAGTTGCGGCCAATGATATTGTTAATGGCCAAGGCACAGGTGCCATGCAAAACCCTGTCAGCCTGCGTAATGTTGCGTATGGCTTGGGCACGCTGCTGTGCATTCTGGCTGTTCAGCGTTTCTTCAAAGGTTTTATTGGCACCATTGCTGTGCTGGTTGGGCTGATTATGGGCACACTGGTGGCATGGATTTTGGGAGACGCGCATTTTGGAGATGTGTCATCCGCGCCATTACTAACCATTGTGCGCCCGCTTTATTTTGGCATGCCCAGCTTTCATATCGTGCCCATTCTCTCACTGATTATCGTGATGATGATTTCCATGCTGGAAACAACGGGCGATGTATTTGCCACCGGCGCGATTGTGGAAAAAAAGATCACTCCGCGTGATATCACCCGTGCCATTCGGGCAGATGGGGCAGCTACAATGCTGGGGGGTATTTTTAACTCCTTTCCCTATACCTGTTTTGCTGAAAACGTAGGCCTTGTGCGGCTTACGGGCGTAAAAAGCCGGTGGGTTGTGGCCGCCGCAGCTCTTATCATGATGGTTATGGGCTGCCTGCCCAAACTGGCTGTGCTTATGGCCTGTGTGCCTCTGCCTGTTCTGGGTGGAGCAGCTTTGGCCATGTTTGCCGCTGTGGCCGTTGTGGGTATTCAAACTTTGGCACAGGTTGATTTTGATAACCAGAATAACGGCATTATTGTTGGCACCAGTGTTGGCTTGGGCATGCTGGCTACGGCGCAGCCCCATATTGCAGACCACTTTCCGGCATGGGCCCAGATCATCTTTGGCAGTGGTATCACGCTAGGGGCCATGTCCGCCATTATCCTGCATCTTATTTTCAACCACGGCACGCATGATGCGGTTGTGGAAGACATAGAAGCCGCCCCACAGCCAGCAACCACTCACCCGGAAATGTGGAAGAATGTTGTTGTGATCTCGGAAGACAAACTGGGCTCTCGGCCTCCCAAATCCCTCTCCAGATAAATCCTGACCACATAATTCTTCTACAGAGACCAAAAAATGCGACACCATATAAGGTTTTATCTGGGTCAGACTTTGCACGAAGTGTCTGATCTTTCTCCCACTCACACGGTATTGAACTGGCTGCGTGACCAGAAAGGGCTAACCGGCACCAAGGAAGGCTGCAATGAAGGAGACTGCGGGGCCTGCACCGTTATGGTTGTGCGCCTTGAAAACGGCCAACTGACATGGCGCAGCGTAAACGCCTGTATCCAGTTTTTGTGGATGCTGGACGGTGCCCAGCTTTTTACCGTTGAGCATTTGCAAAACCCCGATGGCTCCCTGCACCCGGTGCAGCAGGCCATGGTGGATCTGCACGGCTCTCAATGCGGGTTTTGTACGCCGGGTTTTGTAATGTCCATGGTGGCTTATGTGCAAAACGGCGGGGGGGATGACCCTAAAGCCATCAATACGGCTCTGGCTGGCAATTTGTGCCGCTGCACAGGGTATGCCCCCATTATACGCGCCATGCAGCAGGCGCGCCGCATTATGGTGCAGCAGGGCAACCGATTTGATGTGGAGAAACAGGACATAATCCTGCGCCTTTCTGCCTTACAGGATGGCAGCAGTGTAGATATTCAAAACACCCGTGGCCGCATCACTCTGCCTGCCAATTCCGATGTGCTTGCCATCGTTTATCAGGAAAACCCCAAGGCCACACTTGTTGCAGGCGCTACAGATGTTGGCCTGTGGGTTACCAAGCATTTGCGAGATCTGCCGCATGTTATTGCCGTAAGATCCGCCAAGGATCTGCATAAACTGGAACAACGTGATGGCGGTTTGTGGATAGGCGCAGCCGTAACATACACACAGGCTCTGCCTGCCTTGGCAACACATCTGCCAGATGCGCTGGAAACCATAAAACGCATTGGTTCTACGCAGGTAAGAAACGCCGCCACTGTTTGCGGCAACATTGGCAATGCCTCACCCATTGGGGATGGGCCACCCTTATTTATAGCCGCCGGTGCCGTGCTGCATTTGCGCCAAGGCGATACACGGCGGCAGCTCCCGTTAGAAAACTACTTTGTAGAATACGGAAAACAGGACCGGCAGCCTGCTGAATTTATAGAAGGTATTTTTATACCGAACCAATCCGCGCAAACAGTTATGCGGGCTTACAAGGTTTCCAAACGGTTTGATCAGGATATTTCCGCCATTATGGCTGCGTTTGCAGTTTCCATAAATGCTGATGGAGAGATAACAGAAGCGCGTCTGGTTTTTGGCGGAATGGCGGGCATTCCCTGCCGCGCCAAAATGGCGGAAAAGGCTTTGGTTGGCCAAAAGTGGGATATTGCTGCGTTAGAAGCCGCACGCAAAGCCATACAGGATGACTTTACGCCCCTAACGGATATGCGCGGCAGTGCGTGGTATCGCTCCACAGTATCCGCCAACCTGTTAACGCGCTTTTTTGAAGAAACAGCTCCTCAAGGAAGCGCTCAACCTATCTGTCTGGAAGGTTGGAGGGAGATTTCCCATGCTTAAAAAGCATATCAACGCACCCACAACAGTTCCCGGTGGCGCAACACAAAGCCTGAAGCACGAAAGTGGGCGTCTACACGTTTCCGGCAAGGCAACGTATATTGATGATATTCCCACACCCGCAAATGTTGTGCATGTGGTGCCTGGGTTAAGCACCAAGGCCCATGCTCGCATAGTTTCTATGGATCTGGAGCCCGTTAAGAATTTTCCCGGCGTTTTGTGCGTGCTTACTGCCCAAGATGTGCTGGGAGAAAACCAGATCAGCCCCGTAGGCGCGGGGGATGAACCTCTTTTAGCTACAGATGAGGTTTTTTATTACGGCCAGCCCATTTTTGCGGTTGTGGCTGAAACACGTCTGGCAGCCCGCAAAGCCGCACGCCAAGCCAAGATTGTTTATGAAGACCTGCCAGCAGTTCTTTGTGTTGAAGAAGCCCGCCAAAAAGGCGGAGACATGGTGTGCCGTCCACTCGAAATGGTACGCGGCAACGCTGAAAATGCCCTAGAAAACGCTCCCAAACGGCTGTCCGGGCGCATTACAGTTGGGGGGCAGGAACAGTTTTATCTGGAAGGGCAAGCCGCACTCGCTACACCGGGTGAAGAAGGGGAGATGCGTATATGCTCCTCCACCCAACACCCTACAGAAACCCAGCACATGGTGGCGCATATTCTTGACCGCCCCAGCAACCTGGTAACAGTGGAAGTACGCCGTATGGGCGGCGGCTTTGGGGGCAAGGAAACACAGGCAAATGCTCCCGCCTGCCTAGCAGCCTTGGCCGCAGAAATAACCCAGCGTCCAGCAAAATGTCGCCTTGATCGTGATGACGATATGATCATGACAGGCAAGCGGCATGACTTTGTGATTGATTATGATGTTGGCTTTGATGCGCAAGGGCATATTCAGGGTGTAGATATGCTGCTAGCCGCACGATGCGGATGGTCTGCTGATTTATCTGGCCCAGTAACGGATAGAGCGCTGTTTCATGCAGATAACGCCTATTACTACCCGGATGTGCGGCTGCGCTCAGAACCCTTTCGCACCAATACGCAGTCCAACACAGCATTTCGGGGCTTTGGTGGCCCACAAGGCATTGCTGCCGCCGAACGGGTTATAGAAGAAATTGCCTTTGCCACGGGGCTAGACCCGCTGGATGTGCGTTTGCGCAACACTTACGGCACGCAAGACAAAAACATCACGCCGTATTTCATGACCGTGGAAGATTCCATTTCCCGGGAAATCATGGAACAGCTTGCTGAGGAATGCGATTACCGCAAACGGCGTGAGGAACTCCGCGCCTTTAACCGCAGCAGTAAATACATCCGCCGTGGCATAGCCCTTACGCCCGTTAAATTTGGCATTTCCTTTACCGCCACGCATTTCAATCAGGCAGGCGCTCTGGTGCATGTCTATACGGATGGTTCCGTGCAGGTAAATCACGGCGGCACGGAAATGGGGCAGGGGCTACATACCAAAATGGTGCAAATTGCCATGCGGGAATTTGGCCTACCCGAAAACCGCGTGCGCATTACCGCTACAACCACAGGCAAGGTGCCCAACACATCTGCTACAGCGGCATCCAGCGGGGCAGATCTAAACGGCATGGCTGTGCTGGATGCCATCAGCAAAATTAAGGAACGGCTCATCAGCTTTGCCGCCACACATTGGCAGGTACCAGAAAGCACCGTGCATTTTGGAGCCAATGGCGTGCAGGTGGGAGAAAACTGTATTCCGTTCGTGGATGTGGTGAAGGCCGCCTATATGGCCCGTGTTTCGCTTTCCTCATCCGGTTTTTACAAAACACCCAAAATTTCGTGGGACCCAAAAACCGGACGCGGTCGCCCATTTTATTATTTTGCCTATGGGGCCGCCTGCGCAGAAGTTGCGGTTGACCTACTGACTGGTGAAAACCGTATGGAGCGCGTGGATATCCTGCACGATGCCGGGCAATCCCTAAACCCAATTCTGGATATTGGCCAAATTGAAGGGGGCTTCATACAAGGGGCAGGGTGGCTGACAATGGAAGAGCTGGTGTGGGACCAAACAGGCCGGCTGCGCACACATGCCCCCAGCACCTATAAGATTCCGGCCTGCTCGGACCGGCCGCCGATTTTTAATGTGAAGCTGCTTGAGAACTCCCCCAACCAGGAAGAAACCATCTTCCGTTCCAAAGCTGTGGGGGAACCACCTTTTGTGCACGGGCTGGCGGTATTGCATGCCATCTCGGACGCCATAGCGAGCATTGCGGACTACAGCATCTGCCCTCAGCTAGATGCGCCTGCCACACCAGAGCAGATTTTACGCACAGTGGAACGGCTTAAAAAACAAAAGGACATGCCTCACTAATACGGAGCTGATCATGCGAGAGGTTGCAAGGGTTCTTCAACACTGGCACCGCCATCCAGAACAGCTCATTCTTGTGCGTGTTACGGAAGCCAAAGGCTCCACCCCGCGCGAAACAGGTGCCTTCATGCTGGTGGGCACCTCTTTGCTGGCCGGAACAGTGGGTGGAGGCGCATTGGAGCATGAATGCGTAGCACAGGCACGCCAGATGCTGTGCCAGCATGAAAAGCTGCGTGAACATGAATTTATTCTGGGTGGGCAAAATACCAACCAGTGTTGCGGAGGTTGGGCTCGTGTGCGGCTGGAGCGTGTAACACCAGACATTGTGCGCGAACTAGAAAACAACATACGGCAAGAACTGGAAGCACGCCCGGTGCTGCTTATGTTTGGAGCTGGCCATGTTGGGCGTGCCTTGGCTTATGCGTTGGCACCGTTACCCCTAAGGTTGATCTGGATAGACCCCAGAAAACAGGAATTTGGCGCTGTTCCCGCAGGCGTAGAAACACGCATAACAGACCAATGGGAGCCAATATTGCACGCCGCACCAGCCAAAGCTGGCGTGCTGGTGCTTACACCCAGCCACACGTTGGATGCGTTAATTATAGAATCTGCTCTTTTACGGGATGATCTCTCTTATGTGGGGCTCATTGGCTCTGCCACCAAACGCAGGCGGTTTGAACACAGTTTCCGCCAGCTTGGTATGGAAGAACAGCGCTTACAGTCCCTCATCTGCCCCATAGGAGAGCGCGGAATCAGGGATAAAAGGCCAGAAGTTATTGCTGCTCTGGTTGCGGCGGAAGTGGTGGAGCATGTGCTCCACCCATCCCTATAACTTTTTAAGCCATTTCCTTTTCTGGCAGGGGCACGCACCCTGCCAAGCCGCTTTTCTTCAGCGCCCGCGCAACACTAAACAGCGCGGCTTCCTGCCCCGGAGCAGCAACAAGCTGTAAACCAAGCGGCAAAGAACCTGTATTTTTCAACGGCAAGCACAATACAGGCAAACCCGGCAGGCTAAGCGGTTGCGTAAACAGGCCCAGATTAGCTCTAGCAGATACAGGTTTACCGTCCACCATAATGGTTGGCGCATCCAGAAGAGGCGCTTCCCCCATAACCGCAGGTGCTATGAGAACATCTGTTTTCTGGAAAAGTTCGTGGATTTTCGTGCGGAACCAGTTTCTAAAACGCTGAGCCTGCAAATAGGTGGATGATGGCAACAAGGCTCCAGCAATCAGGCGGTCCCGCGTGGCAGGGTCATACTCTTCTGCCTGTTTGCGCAGGCGGGGCAGGTGCAGGTTTCCGCCTTCTGCCGCTGTTATCAAGAAAGATGCCGCACGTGCGCTTGCCACTTCTGGCAACTCAACCGTGCTGGTGGTTTGCAGGCTGGCACAAACACGGTCCAGCGCAGCCACAAGCTCAGGCGCCAGATTGGATGCAAACCATCCCCCTAATTTGGAAACCCGCAGCGTATCGGCTGCCGGTTCTGGCGCTGGTGTGCTGCCATCCATCACGTAAAATGTTGTAATCAGATCATCCAGAGAGGATGCAAAACTGCCCACCACATCCAAACTGGCAGAAAACGGATAAGCTCCCGCGCGGGGCAGGCGGCCAAAAGTGGGCTTTATTCCCCACACACCGCATAATGATGCCGGAATGCGAATAGACCCATTGGTATCGGACCCAAGGGCAAAAGGCAGAAAACCCGCAGCAACCGCCGCAGCAGACCCACCGGAAGACCCACCAGCCATACGGGCCAGATCATGCGGGTTATGGGTGGTGCCATAATGCGCATTTACGGTTGCAAACCCGTAAGCAAATTCATCCATGTTCAATGTTGCAACGGGAATGGCCCCGGCAGCTTTAAGCCGCTGTACAATGGCAGCATCTTTTTGCGCAGGTGGCATATTGCGTAGCACAATAGAGCCAGCCGTGGTCACATGGCCTGCAATATCAAACAGATCCTTCACGCCAAACGGCACACCCGCCAAAGGGGGCAAAGTTTGGCCCGCCTGCCGCATGGCATCTATTTTTTGTGCCTGCAGCAAAGCCTCATCTGCAAAAAGATGCGTAACACTCTGGATGCCATGATCCTGTGTACGCAACGTATTTAATGTTTCCTGAATGGTGGAAACTGCACTTTTTTTACCAGAGCGAATAGCCTCCGCAATGGCATGCGCGCTGGAAAAACGGGTCATGGAATATACTCGTATGCTGGTTCACACGTATCGGGCAGAGTGTGCTGTTCAACCAGTTTGGCATAGTGCGCCAAAAGGGCGGAATTGCTGATAACCCCCGGCAGACATGTGGGAGAAAGATCGAGCCCTATGGTTGTAGCGCGTGCGCGCACAAGATTTTCCTGATCAGAGGAAGGGGCGGTCATGGGCCTATTTCCTTATAAAGCAGGTCTTTCGGTTTCTGGACGTGCCGCCATGAGCGACACATGGGCTGCCAGAATTTTCCATCCATTGTCAGTCCGTATCCATGTCTGCATCTGGCGGCCTATGCGGTCCGAGCCTTCACGCTGGAATTCCAGACTGACAACAGCACTTTCATTACCAATGGCGGTAATGGTGCGCCGCAGGTTACGGCGTGGGGGGCTTCCTCCTTTTCTAGAGCGGCGAAAAGCTGCTATTTCTTCCGCCCCATACAGGTTTTCCCCCACGCCGTAGCGCACCACTTCCGGGCCATTCCAGAACAGATCATCCAGAACTTGCACATCATTTTCGGCCAGAGCGCGTTCATAAAGGTCTGAACATGCCTCAACCTGCCGGAGTGTTTCTGGATTATTCAGTTCCATTATGCTTCTCCCAACGGTTACGGCCAGGATGCCATAGCGGCATCTACAGCAGCGCCACGCGGGGGCTTAAACCCTTCAGCAGCCAAAGCTGCTTCCAATGCGCCCAATGTCAGCAACACTTTGTGTTTGACGGCATTGTAGCCCATGGTGCCAATGCGCCAGATTTTGCCAGTAAGCGGGCCAAAAGCCGTGCCAATTTCAATGCCAAAATCATCACGCATACGCATGCGCACTTTGTCTCCATCCACACTGGCTGGAATCCATACGCCGGTTACGTTCGCCATACGGTGTGCATCATCACCAAAAATGGTCAGCCCCATTGCGCGTAGGCCCGCAATAAGCGCCGTGCTGGCCGTTTTGTGGCGGGCAAAGCGGTTTTCCAGCCCTTCTTCCAGCACAATACAGGCGGCCTCTCTGGCGCCGTACAGCATGGTTGTTGCTTCGGTATGGTGGTTCAGCCGCTTTTCAGACCAGTAATCCATCACCATGGCCAGATCGAAATAGTTGGATGGAATACGCGGGCGCTGCCCATCCATAAGGCTTGCACTGCGGATACCGGCTTCTACATGGCGGCGAGCCATAATGTGCTCGGCAGCCCGATCCGAAATGGTAATGGGAGCAGAACCCGGCGGCCCGCCCATGCATTTCTGCAAACCACCGGAGATCACATCAATGCCCCATTGGTCTGTGCAAACCGGCACGCCACCCAATGTGGCCGTAACATCTGCATAGGAAAGAACATTGTATTTTTTACACAATGCCCCCACGCCATCCAAAGGCTGCGCCATTGTGGTGGAGGTATCTCCATGAATACAGGCCAGAACCTGCGGCTTATGTTCCTGCAATGCCGCTTCTATCTGCTCTAATGAGGCCACTTCACCCCACGGCAGATCCAGCGTGCAGATTTCTGCCCCTATGCGCTCGGCAATTTCTGAAAGCAGCAAACCAAAGCGGCCAGCACGCACAATAAGAATTTTTGCGCCCGGTTCCACCAAGGAAACAAGAGCCGCTTCAATACCGGCCCGGGCCGTGCCATCTACCAGAAATGTCCACTGGTTCTCTGTCATGAATACCTGACGGTACAGCGCCATGGTTTCATTCATGTATTCCGTCATTTCCGGGTCAAACTGCCCCAGCATATCGGCAGACATGGCACGCAAAACACGTGGGTGGGCGTTAATGGGGCCGGGGCCCATCAGAAACCGTTGGGGCGGATCAATCTGTTTGAACATTGGTGAAATCATACGGGTTTGCTCCATGATTAAGCGGCTTTTTCTGATGGAATATTCTGGATGAAATCGCACATGACACGTAAAGCCGTTTCTACATCCTCATCCTGCACAGCTTCGGCAGGGTTGTGGCTTATGCCTTTTTCACAGCGAATAAACAGCATGCATACAGGGGTAAGGGCAGCCATGATCATGGCATCATGCCCAGCCCCACTTACCAGCTTATAAGCAGGTTGCCCCGTGACGGCTTGAATGGATGCAGCCAGAACGTTGCTGAGTTGCGGGTTGCATGGCGTGGCGGAAAGATCGTGCTGAAGTGCAAGTTCCATTTCCACGCCGCGTTTTTGACTGATCTCGTGCAGGACTTGGGTTATTGTTTCTGCTGCTTTGTTGCGCACATTTTCCGTGCCAGCACGCACATCAATACTAAACTCTACCCAGCCCGGCACGATATTGGGCGCACCGGGCTTTACGTTCATTTGCCCAACGGTTGCCACCAGATCATCCGGGCCTGACTGCGCAATTTTTTCTATGCAGGAAATGGCTTCTGCCGCGGCGGCCAGGGCATCCTGGCGCAAATGCATGGGCAATGTGCCCGCATGCCCGGCCATGCCTTTCATTGTCACCTTAAACCGATATTGCGCGGCAATGGATGTGACCAAGCCTACTGCATGATCCTTACTTTCCAGAACAGGCCCTTGCTCTATATGCGCTTCAAAATACGCCAGAACCTGAGAGGGCTTATAGCTGGCCTCCAGATAGTGTGCAGGGTCTAGCCCACTTTCTAGGAGTGCCTGCCGGATGCTGGTGCCTTGGGCATCCAGCACGTTTGGCAACGTATCCAAAGAACCAGCCACAGCGCGGGATGTCAGCATAGAAACTGGAAAGCGGGACCCTTCTTCATCCCCAAACCCAATTACCTCTATGGCGAAGGGAAAACGCTTTTGCTGTGCATGAAAGCTGGCAACGGCTTCTATGCCCAGAATAACGCCTAATGTGCCATCGTACTTGCCTGCGTTTTTGACACTATCAAGATGAGAGCCAATGAGCAGGGCAGGAGCGTTGGGGGTAAGGCCTTCATATCGGCCAATCAGATTACCTGCGGCGTCTATCCGGCAGTGCATGCCGGCTTCTTCCATCCATTCACGCACCTGCTTTACTGTCGCGGTATAGGCGGGGGAAAGATAGGAGCGGAACAGACCATCCGATGTGTCTGAAAAAGGAGGGTGCGCTAAAAAGTCACACCGTTGTACTGCCCTTTTCCCGGACGCATCTGCAACACACAAAACATTGGGCTGGGTTTGCATACGGGCCTCTAGGGTTAGGAGGTCAATCAAAAACGCTACATCTCGCACCATATCAAGGGCGAAACAAACTATACGCAGGTTTTTTCCGTTCTCTCAAAAGCAAAAAAAGCAATGTTGCATTGCCAAATTCAGATCAGGCGGTGCTCTTAAAACGGCAACAAGAAAATGCCTTTTTTGTTTTTGTGCGTTCACTTATAAGCCTATATATATCGATATCGTATCGTTTTATCGCCCGCTGCCCGGAGCCTTAATCTTATGTCGGAAGCTTACTCAAAGATCTCTGCCGATTTCCAAATTACGGCTCTTACACAGGCCAATTTGAAGAAAAAGGCCTTCTGTTCCTGCATCGTTGTTAAGCTTCCCTGCTGAGGAATTTTCTCATGTCCTTTCGGATTATTGCGCCAGCCCGCCCAGTTCTGTCCCGACTGACATACCGCCAACACCTTGCAACGTTGTCCTGCCTTGTCAGTGCTGTTGGGTTCTGCGCCAGCCTTTCTACGGCGGAAGCGCAAACGGCTACGGCAGCCAAAAAATCATCCCAACTCACTCGGGCATCTGCAACCTCTTCTGCTGCACATGTGCGCCCGCGCTCCACAAAAGCGATTGAGGCACACGGGACAGAAGAAGTTTCGGTGGGGTCCACACGCCGCAAGCGCAATGGCGGCGGCGGCATGATGCGGCTTGAAACAGCCCCCCATGCGGTACAGACGGTCACCAAAGAATACATTGATATGCGCAGCCCCGTTTCCACATCTCTGGATCTGGTTAAAAACCTGCCAAGTGTGAACGTGACCACCCCGGATACATCGGGCATGCAGGGCGGCCAGGTGCAGACACGCGGCCTGACAGACCGTGACATGGCCATTATGGTGGATGGCATTTCTGCCGGGCAGGCGAAATATCTGGCTGAAATTATTGATTCAGAAAACGTGGATGAAGTGAGCATCACACCCGGCAGTGCGGCGCGTGATCTGCCCGTTATGTCTGCTGCTGGTGGGGTGATGAACTCCAAATCCCATATCGCGTCCCACAAGTTTGGCGGTATGACGGATTTCTCCTACGGCACCAACAACCTCTCGCGTGAGTTTATTCGCCTTGATTCCGGTGATATCGGCAATAGCGGTATCCGGGGCTACTTCTCCTTTTCCAACACGCATGCACGTAGCTGGATGGGTTCTGGCATTAACGAGCGTAAGCATATTGATTTTGGCGCCCGCAAGGATTGGGAAAACGGGTCTAACGCCAACCTGTTTATCTCATGGAACTCTGCTGACTGGACAATTGATAACTACCCCACAGAAGACCAGTTCATGCTGTATAAGCACACGGGGCAAGGTTGGGATCGCTCATCCCATCCGGGTAACGCGAACTATTGGAAGAACAATGCTGACCACTGGAACCAGATCTTCCTGAGTGCGCCTATCCACACCGTTATTACGGACAAGCTGTCCTTCGATCTGCACCCATACCTCACCTATGGGCAGGGCTGGAGCGCCAAGCCTAATGGTGCGGAAGCCAACTCTGCGGGTGATATGCAGAACACGATTGGCTACTTTCAGGAACATGGTGACCGCGTAGTGGGTGCCACGGCATCGCTCGGCTATGATATTGACAAGCACAACCACCTGACCTTCGGTTACTGGTATAACAACAGCCAATCAGACCGCAGCTACCCTACCAGCTTTGCCATGCCCGCAGGCGGTGCACCCAGCCCGAACTGGTCTCAGTATCGCATTGATAAAGGTGATCGGCAGGTTGCGGGGTATGAAATCCACTCGCTGTTTATTCAGGACACAGCCAAGTATCTGCATGACAAACTGCTGATTAACGGTGGCTTTAAATTTGTTATGTCCAACGCATGGAACAAGGATTACTACGGCAGGCAGGGGCGCAACAGCACGGCACCATTGCCGCAGCTTTCCATTAGCTACAACATCAATGATCAGAACCAGATCTATGTAAACGCGGAAGGGGATTACCGTCAGCCAACAGAAAACGATATGGGCTGGCTGTACACGGATGTGCCGATCCTGAAGAACCAGTATTCCATCAAGGAAGAACTGGGGTACCGTTACCACAACCGCTACATGATGATGGATCTGTCATTCTTCAACTACAACGTCACCAACCGTGTGGTTGACCAGTATTTGGGCATGAACAACTACCGTCCATTCTCCATCGGCAGCCAGACCATGCGCGGGCTGGACTTCATGATCGCCGGGCGTGAGATCCACGGTTTCAGCCCTTATGCCTCTGTGGAGTATCTGCACGCCACGCAGGATAGCAACGTGTTCGACCCGTACCAGAACATTATGCTGCATTCCAAGGGCACGCAGGCCATTATGGCACCACGGGTTATGGCCAACTTTGGTTTGACCTATAAGTATAAAGGCTTCTTTGCCAACGGCTCCGTGCATTACACCGGCCCGCAATCCGTCAGTGTGGCTGGGGATCAGAGAATACCGGGTTACGTGACCAACAGCCTGACGGTTGGGTACCACTTCAAGCCATTTGGCTTTGTAAAGTCTCCCACTTTCCGGTTGAACTTCACCAACCTTACGGGTTCCATTGTGCGCACGGGTGCCATGGGCGCTGTTTACAGCAAGCATGATGCCGGCACGGTTTATAGCGGTAGCTCCGCAGCTTACACAGGTTACGGCAATACCTTCATGGTGGAACCACGCTTCTCCATGACAGGCACAATCTCTACCTCTTTCTAAGACCGTCCTGAACCAACTTAACGCCCCTCTCTTTAATACAAAGGGAGGGGCTAGGTGTTTTTATGATGTCACGTAGATACTTGCTGAAAAATGCCCTGTGCCTCGTCACGATGGATGATGCCAGGCAAGAGCTGAAAAACGGGTGGATCGTGACAGAAGGGCGGCAGATTGTCGCCCTTGGTGGTATGGAGGACCCGCATCCTCCTACGGATGAAGTGCTGGATATGTCCGGCCATGTGGTTATGCCCGGTATGGTGAATACTCACCACCACATGTACCAGTCCTTAACACGGGTTATTCCGCAGGCTCAGGACGCCTCCCTGTTTCAATGGCTGCAAACACTTTACCCCATTTGGGCACGCCTTACGCCAGAAATGATAAAGGCCTCCACGCGCACGGCCATGGCGGAACTGCTGATGTCTGGTTGCACCACAACCAGTGATCATCTTTACCTTTTCCCCAACGGTTGCCGCCTTGATGATGAAATTGAGGCCGGGCTTGAAATGGGTATGCGCTTTCATGCCTGCCGCGGCAGCATGAGTGTTGGAGAAAGCGCAGGGGGGCTGCCGCCGGATAGTTTGGTAGAAAAAGAGCTCGACATCCTGCGTGATACGCTGCGCGTGATTGAAACGTACCATGACCCGGAACCTCTGGCGATGCTAACCGTAGGCGGCGCACCGTGTTCTCCTTTTTCTGTCAGCCCTGAACTTATGCGTGATATGGCAGAGTTGGCGCGCAATACGGGCACCCGGCTGCATACACATCTGGCCGAAAACCAACATGACGTGGCCTACAGCAAGGAACGCTTTGGCCAGACACCCGCAGAATATGCAGAAGATGTTGGCTGGGTTGGTGCCGATGTATGGCATGCCCATTGCGTTAAACTAGACACCGCAGGCATGGCCCGCTTTGGCCAAACGGGCACGGGAATAGCCCATTGCCCCTGTTCCAACATGCGCTTGGCCTCTGGCATTGCTCCTGTTGGGGCCATGCAGCAGCACAGTATTCCTGTTGGGTTGGGGGTTGATGGCTCTGCCTCTAATGATGGTGCAAGCATTCTGGCAGAAGCACGGCAAGCCATGCTGGTTTCCCGCCTGTTATCTGCGCGGGATGAACAGGCCATGATGCTCAAAGCGCGTGATGTATTGGCGTTAGCTACACGCGGAGGGGCCAGAGTTCTGGGCCGCACAGATATTGGCCAGTTAGCGGTAGGCAAAGCGGCCGATATTATTGCGTTTGATATGCGCAAGCTGGAATATACCGGCGCATTAAGTGATCCGGTAGCCGCCTTGGTGTTTTGTACCCCATCTTCCGTTGCCTTTAGCATGGTAAACGGCAAGGTCCTAATACAGGACGGCCATTTTACAAAGCTGGATGTGGGTATGGTTATAGAACAGCATAACCATCTGGCACAAAAACTGTATGAGGGAAGTTAAGCTTCCCCCATACGCACCCATTACTTGTGCTTTTGCACAAAGTTGGCATGTAGACGCTGGTAGATGTAGTCTTCCGCTGTAATTGGCGGGTATTTACCTTCAGGCCCTTCAATAACAGCCTCCCGGTTTGCCTGACAGAAAAAGGGAACAGACAAACGCGGGCCAAGATATTCGCCCGGTTGCGGCATACGCACACGGTGGAGGGTGGATTTTAGCTTATCATCACTCCAACGCATCAGCATATCACCAATATTGCAGGTAACAGCACCGGCCACAGGGGTCACTTCTGTCCATGCATTGGATGAAATTTCGTTACCTGGGCAAAGCTGTAGGCCACCTTCACCTTCACGCAGATGCAGGAGTGTCAGACAATCAAAGTCTGAATGTGCACCAGCACGCCATTGCTTGAAATCTTCCGGTTTGGCGTTTTCCATGCTCATGTAATGGATAAGACGCAAGGTGCACTGATACCCCGGAGAAGATCTTTTACAGCACTCTGCAAAGAAATCTTTTTCAAACCCAAGTTTTTCTGCAAAACAGGAAAGTATTTTCATGGCAAGCTGCCAGTTATCTTCCTCAAATTGCAAAAGCTTTATCTGAAAGCCGGGAAGAACCTGCTCATCCGGCCACAGATTATCCATTTCCGGCAAAGTAATCTGGTAAGATTCCTTGTTATCCGGCGTGCCGGTGGAAGGCCGCACCTGAGAGCAATATTCCCAGCCTGCATTCACGGTGGGCTTCTTTTTAAAAACTTCCTTTTCAGACATAGGAAGAGCAAAAAACCTTTTTGCTTCCGCAAAAGCGTTATCAATATCTTGTAACGAAATTCCGTGATTGATAACCTGAAAAAAACCATCCTGAGTTGCGGCATTCCACAAATCATCCGCAATCTGGGCACGCCTGTTCTCATAGTCTGAAAAATCAATAACAGGGATAGAACGGACAGAGGTTGTACCCATGCTGCCTATAGTGGCCTCACGCTTGAGCTCTTCCATAGGGTAATCTGGGGTGGTTTTGGTATTCAGGGTCATGGCGTTTCTCACACAAATTGCAAACTGGCCCATAGGGCGTAGCAGTTGGTGCAAACCAGCATGTGGGAAAGCATGTTTTTTAGCGGCCAAAGCTTCCCCCATGCTGAATAAGACCAACATGGTGGAGCAATGCCCAGAATATTTCTATTCCGACCGCTTCTACTCACTTGTCGTAGTATAGATCTTGATGTTTCGATAAGTCAACAAAATGATGTTGGCAAACACTCTATTTCTAGTGCTGAACACGGTTATGCAAAACAAGCTTTCTGATACTGCTTGTGGCCATATAAAGGGCAAGGCCGGTAAGGGTGATCATGAACAGCGCAGCAAACATGCGTGGAATATCCATCTGGAACCCAGCCTGCAAAATCTCGTAGGCCAAACCAGCACTATTGCCTCCGGTGCCAGCCACAAACTCGGCCACCACAGCACCGACAAGAGCCAAACCGCTGGAAATTTGCAAGCCTGCCATAAACATGGGCAAAGCGCTGGGTATTTGCAGGCGCAAAAGCGTTTTGAGGCGCGAGGCTTTATGCATACGGAAAAACGCTTCCAGCCCCGGATCAACACTTTTAAGACCTTGTAAAGTGTTGGAAATAATAGGAAAAATGGCAATCAGTGTGGCGCAGATAACAAGTGCCAGCAGCGTTGTTTTCACTAAAATGATAATCAATGGAGCGAGAGCTACCACAGGCGTAACCTGCATGAGAACCACATAGGGCATCAGGCTGCGTTCAATAAGCGGATGCTGTACCAGCACAAAAGCAACCAGAACACCCAGAACTACAGATACACATAACGCCGCTAATGTAACGGTAAGCGTACTGTACAACGCATGCCCCAGTGTATCGATATTGCTAAACAGAGAACGTGCAATATCAGAAGGGGCAGGCATAAGATAAGGCGGAATGTGCCAAAAATAACAAATACCCTGCCACAACAGCAAAAACAGAATGCCTACAGCAAGGGGGGCAAAAATGGATATCAGGCGGGCAGACATAAGTTAGGCCACCTCTGCAAGAAGGGAAGATTGAGATGCCTGAATAAGCAATTTGCTTAAATCCTGACATATCGTGGCAAATGTATCGCTGAGGCGAAATTCCTCATTTCTGGGGATACTTGGGTCTATTTCATATTCGGCAAATATCCGGCCCGGATGCGCTGCCATAACCATCACACGGGTAGAAAGAAAAGCGGCCTCGTACAAAGAATGCGTGACAAACAACAGGGTAAGGTCATCCTTGGCGCATAAGGTGGCTATATCTTCATCCAGCCGGTTGCGCGTTAATTCATCCAAAGCGCCAAAGGGTTCATCCATTAAAAGCAGGTTAGGGCGCGTGACCAATGCCCGCGCAATGGAAACACGCATCTTCATCCCGCCCGAAAGCTGGGCAGGAAAGCGATCTGCCGCATGGGCTAAGCCTACAATTTCCAGCGCCTGCTGCACGCGTGGTGCTGATACATCGGGAGAAATACCCTCCAGATCTAACGGCAAACGCACATTTTTGCGTACGGTGCTCCACGGCATAAGTGTGGGTTCCTGAAACACAAAGGACAGGCGACGATTTTCCTTGCCGACTTCTGCAAAACCTTTGTTCCACCAGGTCAAATACCCGGAGGAAGGTTGATGTAAGTTGGCAATCAGCTTCAGCAGCGTGCTTTTGCCGCACCCAGAAGGGCCAATCAGGCCAATACGTTCCTTGGGGTGAATATCCAAGGTAATAGGCGCCAGCCCCTGAACACCGTTTGGAAAGGTTTTTTCAGCAGACTGAATGCTGATAACGGTTTCTTGCATGATCCATCCAAACTTTGCAGAAGAAGAGGCAGGAGATTATTCGGGCTGCTGCACGTAAATGCACACAGCCAGCATGGTCAGAAAAAAGCGGAATGCAGGTTGCTGGCCGTTCCATGCCTGTGATTGCCACATTAGAAACCATTCGGCCCCCACCACAGAAAAACCAAAAAACCAGATCAGAAACCCCAAAGCCGTAGCTGCGGGCACAAACTTTTTTGCGGTTTTAAAGGCATCTTCCGGAGCCCAAAGGCGCGCACTCATCTGGTAAGCTGCAATGGCAAAAAGCAGACCGGTTAAGGCTTCCCCCAGAATAATCAGGCCGTAAAACAGGTGCCACAGAACAGGTTGGGGTATGGCCCGCCACATCAGGCTGTTGCCGCGGAATGTTGTATCCATGCTGAGAACATGGCGCACAAACTGAAAGTTTGAGTTGTAATCAGTTACGT
Organism: Acetobacter pasteurianus; assembly: GCF_009914215.2. Classification (NCBI taxonomy): domain Bacteria; kingdom Pseudomonadati; phylum Pseudomonadota; class Alphaproteobacteria; order Acetobacterales; family Acetobacteraceae; genus Acetobacter; species Acetobacter pasteurianus. The sequence continues at coordinate 2,683,304 of NZ_CP039846.2, forward strand.
TATTCAGCGCGACAATCAGGCCAAACGTACCCAATGCTCCCACCATGACGGTTTTAGCCAACCGAGAAATAGCAACTGGGGAAGAAAAAGCAGAGAGACGCGGCATATAACATTCCTGCATAGAAATGATTTATGCAGTTTAGGCCATTCAATCCTGCGAAGATCAAGGGGTAAATCGTTACAAAAAAAGCAATGAAGCGTGCTCTATTTTACAGCTTCCCAAATGCGCACGTTCTGTATGAACATACCGAATACGAAATAAACAGATCATGCCAGTGCAGGAATTCGGGATGTCTCTTACACGTCGAACATTGCTTTCAGCTGCTGCGGCGTCGTCTGTTGCAGCATTTACACCGTTTAAACGTGCGCAGGCGGCAACACCGGTCAGGCTGCTGCTGTCATGGTTTGCGCAGGCAGAAGTAGGCGGGTTTTATCAGGCTCTGGCTAAAGGGTTTTATGCGCAGGAAGGGCTGGATGTACGCATAGATATGGGTGGCCCGCAGGTAAACACCATGCAGATACTGGCGGCTGGCCGCGCAGATTTTGTAACAGGTTACGATTTTCAAACCCTGCGCGGCATACAGGGTGGTATGCCGTTACTTACTGTCATGTCCTCTTTCCAGCATGATCTGCAAGGGTTGATGACGCACGATAACATTACAGATCTGGCCCAGTTACGTAATCATCCCATTCTTATTTCCAGCCCGGCCCATGCGTCCTATTGGGGGTGGTTGTGCAAGAAGTTTGGTTACAGCCCAGCGCAGGCAAAACCCTATACGTTTAATCTGCAACCGTTTTTTCTGGACCCCGAAATGGCGGTGCAGGCTTATGCATCCTCTGAACCCTACGAGGCCCAGCAGCGCAATGTGCCTGTAAAGTTCTTTCCATTTGCAGATCTGGGCTACCCACCATACGGCACCCCAGTGCTGACCACACATGAATTTGCAGACAAAAATGATGCCACCACGCAAGCCTTCGTGCGCGCTTCCCTATTAGGCTGGCAGGATTACATGCGTGATCCAGAACCCGGTAACGCCCTGATACGCAAAGCCAACCCACGCATGACAGAAGGGCAGATTATGTTTGGTCATAGTGCCATGGCCAAAGCCAACGTGGTGGAAGGCGGAGATACAAAAACACTAGGGTTAGGCTGCATGACAGAAGCCCGCTGGCAGGCAACCTATCAATTCATGGTGGATAATGATCTGCTGGATAAAACCGTAAACTGGCAATCCGCCTTTACAACCAAATTTACAGACCGCGCTAAGGTGATGCCCGCATGAACGATCTGGTTATTCGCAATGCATCCGGCATTCTCACCGGTCTGAAAGGACTACAGGAACGGCGTACAGGAGATATCCGCATACGGGCAGGGCGTATTGTCAGCATTGGGCATACTCCCGAACAGGTGGGGGATACTGTGCTGGATGCAAAAGGCGGGGTGATTACACCGGGTTTGGTTTCTACCCATCACCATCTTTTTCAGAGCATGCTCAAGGGTATTCCATCAGCCATTAACGCGCCGCTTGAAAAATGGCTACGCCTGGTGCCCAACACATACTGGCGCTATCTGGATGAAGATACGCTGCAAACGGCAGCCCAGGTTGGCATGGTGGAGCTTTTGCTATCGGGCTGCACAACGGTGGTGGATCATCACTACCTGTTCGCCCGCAGCTATCAGTATGACCCTGCCGCCGTACTGTTTGAAACCGCAGAAAAGCTGGGGATGCGGCTGGTGCTTGCCCGTGGCGGCACTACGCGAACCCGTAAGTTCGATACGGACGAAATTGTTCCAGCCCCTACAGAAACGCTGGATGAAATGCTCAAGCGTGTGAGCGATCTGGTCAGCCGCTATCATGATCCGGCACCAGACAGCAGCAGACGCATTGCCATAGCGCCCAACACCCCAACATGGGGCGTAACGCCGGATGAACTGCGCGCCCTTGCGGAAGGCGCACGTAGCATGGGCATTGGCCTGCACACACATCTTTCAGAAACAGAAAATTACGTCAAATACTGCAACGAAGTGTACGGCATGCGCCCAGTTCAGTTCGTGGGGGAGCATGGCTGGCTGGGGCCGGATGTCTGGTTTGCCCATTTGGTACACCTTGATGCCAGCGAAATAGCACTTCTGGCCCAAACCCAAACAGGCATGGCCCATTGCCCGCAAAGCAACGGGCGTCTGGGTTCTGGCATAGCGCCTGCACCGGCATTGGAACAGGCTGGGGGGCGTGTTTCTCTGGCAGTAGATGGTGCGGCCTCAAACGAGGCTTGCGATATGGGCGCAGAAATGCATACCGCATGGCTTTTGCACCGCTTTGTGCATGGCGCAGATGCCGTGCGTTGCGAGGATATTGTACGCTGGAGTTCGCACGAAGGAGCGCGCATTCTGGGGCTACCAGACATAGGATCCGTTGCAGAGGGCATGGTGGCAGATCTGGTTGTGCATGATATCAACCATCCGCGTCATGCCGGGTTGGCAGATCCATTGATTGCACCCGTAGCCTCTGGTGCTGCCTGCGTTCGGCACGTGCTCAAAGCAGGTAAGCCTGTTGTGTATGATGGCATGGTAAAAGGTGTTGATGTGCCAGAACTCATGCAGCATTCGCGCCAAGTTGTAAAACGTCTGGCGCAAGCTGTATCTGCGTAAATGGAAAGGCGTTTTAAAAACTGCTGCTATTAGGTTTTTAAAACGCCATCCACTGCCGTTACACATTGGCCGCCAATGGTTATTTGCCCATCCCCTGCGTGAATATGCACCGCAATGCGGCCAGCCCGCCCAAGGCAATGCCCTTGTGTAGCCGTATAATCACTGCGCCCTTTGGGAAGAAGGCCAAGTTCCTGGCGGAATACGGCCACACTGGCATTTCCGCTGCCACAAACAGGATCTTCCTGCACACCTTGGGAGCAGGCAAAAGAGCGCACTTCTATTTGCGTATCATCTGTTTCATGCGGCCCAAAAACTGTAATGCCGGTTGCACCAAGGCTGTGCTCAAATGCCGCAGAGCGCCCGAAATCCGGGCGCAGGGCCAGCACCTTGGACGCGCTGGAAAGCTGCGCAACAATCCAGACAACCCCCATATCTACAATCATGGGGGTAATTTTACGCTCAACTGTTGCGCCCAGAATACCTTCCAGCCTTTCAATCTGGGCTGGGTTTAACGGGGTAAGCTTTGCTGGCGGCACGGCAAAAGAAAGCGTTCTGTTTGCGCCATCTCCCTCTACAGCCAGTTCTACAAGCCCAACGCCACATTCCTGCACCAGCACACCATTGCGTGGCACAGCACGCCCGGCTTCCAGCGCGGCATGCGCGCTGCCAAGGGTAGGGTGCCCCGCAAATGGAAGTTCGTGCTTAGGGGTAAATATACGCAACCGGTAATCAGCCTGCGGGTTTGTGGGGAGCAGCAGAAATGTGGTTTCAGACAGATTTGTCCAGCTCGCAATGGCCTGCATGGTTTTGGTATCCAGCCCATCCGCATCCAGCACAACAGCTACCGGGTTACCCAGCAGAGGCGTTTTTGTAAAAACATCTACAACTTTGTACGCACGTTTCATGATGCTGTTATGCCTTTCCGAAAACTGCGGGGTGGATAGAAGATAACAGAGATAAAATCAGATAGTTCAGTGGAACATCAATCCCATGTTTTTCTGCCGCTTTTACAACGTAACCGGTTAAAGCTTCATATTCCAACTCTCGCCCGACCTGACGATCTTGCAACATGGATGTGGCACTCTCTGCCGGTATGGTTTGCAGCCATAAAAGAATATCCTCTACATGCTGCGCAGTCAGTTTTGCACCTTCGGCTTGCCCAACCTTTACGGCTTCGGCCATAATCTGCCGTGCAGCGGCCTGAATGGCGCCATCCTGCATCACACCCGTACGGCGGCCTGTCAGCGTGGTAATGGGGTTAGCCGTAATGTTTGCCAGCAATTTCAACCACAGCGCAGTGGTGATATCTGCTGTTGTCTGAACCCGCATATTTCCTTTTTGAAGAACATCCGCAAAATATTGAGCTGCCGCACCATCTGGCAGGCATAAATCCTGCGCGCCAATACGCTTTAATGTGACATTACCGGGAGCAACCCGTTGCGCGTTGAAGTAAACAATAGCAGGCAGAATATTGGCTTGTGGCGCGTAAGCTGCCACACGCTCTTTTTGCCCAAGCCCGTTTTGCGCAACCAGAAGAGTGGCGCTGGCCCGGTTAAACGCCCGCAACCAAACGGATACATCTTGGGTTTGATGAGATTTCACTGCCAGAATAGCGGCATCGCAAGGGCCAATATCTGCCGGTGTGGCTGCATACCGAATGGGGTATGCATGCGTATCTGTTCCTTCGGTTTCTTCAATTTGAGGAAACTGGGTCCGCGCCCCACACACCACAACCTGCCATCCGGCACTTGCAAAAGCTGCCCCCAGGCAAAGCCCAACGGAACCCGCCCCGATAAGAGCAATAGTTCTGGTATTTGAAAAAGGCTGTGTGCTCATTTTTATAAAAACTATGCTGCTTGGAGTGATGCCTAAAAATGCTCCATAACATACGTGGCGCTAAAATTAAGCGTATCTGCTGTAAGCAGATCGAACTTGGAAAAACATATCAACTATTTTAATTCGTTAAATTATCGGATTACATAAAATTTGTTGTTTTATAGGTTCTCTCAATCTACTCGTTCTATAAATGAGATCACCTAGATGTACGGAAACAAATATTTATGCAGCCCCCAGATACGCGCACATTAAACGCCGGAACCGATGCGCTTTCTCCCCAACAATGGAAAGAAGCCACCCGGTTTGATGGCACAGATATCGGCTGGATTGTCATGAGCATTGGCATGGCCATTGGTGCGGGCATTGTGTTTCTGCCCGTTCAGGTAGGGCTAATGGGCGTGTGGGTTTTTCTGCTGTCCGCTGTTGTTGGCTACCCGGGTATGTATCTGTTTCAGCGGCTGTTTATCAACACATTGGCCTCTGCGCGCGTAAGCCAGACTTACCCGGATATGATCTCCAGCTATCTGGGCCGGGGCTGGGGCACTTTGCTGGGTGCGCTGTATTTTGTCATGCTGGTTATATGGATGTTTGTATATGCCACCGCCATTACGCGGGATAGCGCATCTTACCTGCACAGCTTTGGCATAACGCAACATCTGCTTTCCAATTATGCGTGGTATCCTCTTATTCTACTAACCGTTCTGGTAGCTTTGGCATCTCGCGGGGAAAAGCTGCTGTTCCGCATGTCTTCCTTCATGGTCATCACCAAGCTGCTGATTGTGGCGGCCATGGGTGTTTTCATGATCCCACGCTGGAACACCGCTAATCTTGGCGCATTACCGCCTGTTGGCACACTGATAACAAAAGCGGTTATCACGCTGCCTTTTACGCTTACGTCCATTTTGTTTATTCAAACCCTTAGCCCTATGGTCATTTCCTACCGGGCGCGGGAAAAATCTCCAGAAGTGGCGCGTTTCAAGGCTTTGCGCGCCATGAACATTGCTTTTGCAATTCTGTTTGTAACGGTGTTTTTCTACGCCATTTCCTTTACTCTGGCCATGAAGCCGAGTGACGCCATTGCCGCGTATCAGCAGAACATTTCTGCTTTGGCCATTATCGCGCAGGTGTTTCCGGCAAGTTCCATTAGCCTGATTGGCGTTATTCTGAACCTTTTTGCCGTTATGACAGCATTTTTTGGGGTGTACCTTGGCTTTAGGGAAGCCAGCGTAGGTATTTTCAGTTCCATGCTTGGGCATTGGGTTAAACCCAGACATTTGCACCGCAACTGGGTTCAATACGGCGTTATGGGGTTTGCCATTCTGCTTTCATGGGGCGCGGTGGTTGCCAACTTGCCGGTGTTGTCTTTTACAACATTCAGCAGCCCGATTTTTGGTATTATTGGCTGCCTGTTACCTGTTTGGTTGGTAGTTAAAACGCCAGACCTCAGCAAATATCGCAAACCCAGCCTAATATTTATTACCCTGATAGGCATTCTGTTGTGCATCTCACCCTTTTTGGCGTGGATGTAAAAAACACAGCTTAACAAACCAGAGGGCGCATGTTTGAAAATACGCCCTCTGTGTTAAGGGATCAGGATTTTTTCACAAATTCCGATTTCAGGTTCATCGCACCAAAACCAGCAATCTTACAGGCAATGTTGTGGCCATCGCCCGCATCCACCAACCGAATGTTCTTGACCTTGGTGCCGCCTTTAACTGCCTGAGAAGACCCTTTAATTTTCAGGTCTTTCAGAACCGTTACCGTATCACCATCAGCAAGCTGGTTTCCGTTGGCATCCCGCACAACAGATGAATCTTCCGCTCCGGCAGTATCCGCTTGGGTTTCTTCATTCCATTCATGGGCACATTCCGGGCAAACCCACAAATTTCCATCATGATAGGGATACTCGGAACCACAAGAAGGGCACTTCATTTTCTCATCCTTTAATTTCTCCGTCTGAAATCCTGAACCTGAAGGGCAGGGCAGAAGGTGTTTTTGATAAATACCATTTATGATGGAGAACGCGAAATATCACGATGTTTATGTTTGAGGGAAATTGTGATGCCTTAACCCCGAACTCTCAATATCAACCGGCAAGCGGATATGGCAGATTACTGCCAGCCTTGAGGAACAGGAGAAGGTTTTCATGAAATCACGCGCCGCAGTTGCATTCAAACCGGGCCAGCCTCTGGAAATTGTTGAAATTGATGTAGCTCCCCCACAGGCCGGGGAAGTTCTGGTTAAAATTCTGAACACTGGCGTTTGCCATACAGATGCCTTCACTCTTTCTGGCCAAGACCCGGAAGGGCTTTTTCCCGTTGTGCTGGGGCATGAAGGCGCGGGCATTGTAATGGAAGTGGGCGAAGGCGTTACCAGCGTTAAGCCGGGAGACCACGTTATTCCGCTATACACGGCAGAATGCGGTAAGTGCGAGTTCTGCACCTCTGGCAAAACCAACCTGTGCATTGCCGTGCGTGCCACACAGGGCAAGGGCGTAATGCCCGATGGCACCAGCCGCTTTTCCTACAAAGGCCAGCCGCTTTACCACTACATGGGGTGCTCCACCTTTAGTGAATACACTGTGGTTGCCGAGGTTTCTCTGGCCAAGATCAACCCCCAATCCAACCCAGAGCATGTTTGCCTGCTGGGCTGTGGGGTTACCACTGGTATTGGGGCCGTACACAACACGGCCAAAGTGCAGGAAGGAGATTCCGTCGCTGTTTTTGGCTTGGGCGGTATCGGGCTGGCCGTTATTCAAGGTGCCCGACAAGCCAAGGCCGGGCGTATTTTTGCTATTGATACCAACCCGGACAAGTTTGAACTGGCCAAGGCTTTTGGAGCCACAGATTTTATCAACCCGAAGGATTACGAGGCCCCGATACAGCAGGTCATTATTGAAATGACAGGCTGGGGTGTGGACCACAGCTTTGAATGTATCGGCAATGTGGAAGTTATGCGCGCAGCCTTGGAGTGTGCACACCGTGGCTGGGGGCAGTCCGTTATTATTGGCGTGGCTGGCGCAGGAAAGGAAATTTCCACCCGTCCGTTCCAATTGGTAACGGGGCGTACATGGAAAGGCACGGCGTTTGGCGGCGTTAAGGGCCGTACTCAACTGCCCGGCATGGTGGAAGATGCCATGGCAGGCAAAATTGAGCTGGCCCCGTTTGTAACGCACACCATGCCGCTGGAAGATATCAACACAGCGTTTGATCTGATGCACGAAGGCAAATCTATCCGGAGCGTTATTCACTACACTCCGTAATATGTCGGCCTGCGCTTACTGATTGTCTGGTTTTTCTGGCTGATCAGTATGTTGAGCCGGCTTTTCTGATGATGGCGCGCTGTGCGGGGCATCCTGCGCAGGCGCATCGTCATCATCACCATCATCATCCTTGTTGAATTGCTCCATATTGAGGGATGAAAGCGGCACACCCCGCAAAGGAGAGCGCTCTTCCACCGGAATTTCCGGGCCTTTGGCATCCCACGCATCAATCGGGGGCAAGGGCTGCTGAGAGGGCTGGTCCGCCAGCGGGTTGTTATCCAACACCTGCCGCGTATTTTGCGGGTAGCGGTTCATAAAGCCCACTAGGGTGCCGTTTGTCCAACCAAAGCCAATCTGCATGGGGTATTCCCCACCACCTTTACCACCTGTAGGGCTGATCTCGGTGGCGGAAACATCGTATTTTTCCAGCAACACACCGCTGCGTTCAAAGGTGCCAATCACGCGGGCCATCCACCGGCGCGCAATATCGGCCGCAAATTCATGATGCCCGTATTGTTCCAACCCTTTAACAGCCATCCATTCCAACGGCGCCCAGCCATTTGGGGCATCCCACTGTTGGCCTGTTGGGTGCTCGGTTGCTGTTAGGCCACCTATATGCAGCAAGCGTGTTTTCAGCGTTTCGGCCACCGCATCAGCCTGATTGACACTGGCCTGATGCAGGAACAGGGGCATGGACGTAGCAATGGAAAGAATGTCCGTCTGCCGCCCGGTACGCCAGTTGTAATCAAAATAGGCACCCTGTTTTTCGTTCCACAAAAACCGGTTGATGCCAGAACGCAAAATTTCTGCCTGCTGCGCGTAGTAGGCCGCCTTATCTTCCTGACCATTTAGCGCGTAAGCATGAGAGAGTGTCTGATCCAAGTGTACCATCAGACAGTTCAGCTCAATGGTCAGCAGCGATGTGGTCTGGATTGTTGTCAGTGTTTTGCCATCAGCCAGCCAGCGCGATGAAAAATCCCATCCACTTTCCGCCGCGGCGCGCAAATCACGCCAGACCTCACCAGAGGGGCGGCTTGTTTCCTGCGCTGTGGCCATATCCTGCGGCCAACTTTCATCACGCGGGGCGCTGCGTGTATCCCAATGGCGGAACATCAGGGTACCATCTGGCAGACGCACCACATGGTGCCGTGCCATACCCGGCGGCAGATTGGCTGCACCTAATGTCCAGTAATCATATTCCTTCTGCAATTCAGGCAGGAAGGAAGTATAGGCAATCTGCCCATCGTGGCTGGCGAGCAAATCCAGCATAAGGGAAAAGAACGGTAGGCCAGAACGGCTGAGGTAATAGGTGCGGTTGCCGTTAGGCATATGCCCGTACGTGTTGATAAGCGATGCAATATCGCGCACCATATCACGCATGAGGTCCACATGATCATCCTCATACAGGCCGATCATGGTGAAGTAGCTATCCCAGTAATAAATCTCTGCAAACCGCCCACCGGGAACAATATATTTATAGGGCAAGGGCAGCAGGGTAGACCATGACATAGCCACGTCCGGATCTCGCGTAAGCACATCCCACATGCCGGAAATATAATCCCGCACGCTTTCATCGGGCTTGCGCGTATAGGCGGCAGACCGCAGGGCCGGGATAGTAAAATGGTCTGTTACAAAGTCTTTGAGGTTAAAGCCCGGCTTGTCTTTTTCCTGCTTCCAGAGCGCCACCAGATCTGTAGGAGAGCGATCGGGCACAATGTCTGAAACCACTTTGGGGTCTGTAAACATGCGTGTTTGATGGATGGCCGCAAAAAGCCCATCAAACGCAATGGAAGGGGGACGGATATCCTGTTCCACCACTGCTGGCGTGTCACTCTTGCTTTTGGCCATAACTTCTGGCGCTTTCGGCCCCTCCGGCTTTGGGGCTTTTGGCTGCACGCTCCCCGGCGGTAAAGGCACCAGACTGAGCAATGGTTGCGCGCCTTCGGCATCCGCAGCGGCAGGTGTATCCTGCGCATACGCCACTGGCGCTGCGGTGAGGAGGGCAAGAAGCGCCACACTACATACAGGAAGAGTGCGCTTATAAAGAGAACCAGTAAAACAGGGCATACCAAAACATAGGCACTGCCACTGCCTGCCTGCAAGTCGAAGATGGTTGAAAAATACGCCAGCCCTTAGTTTGCCTGCAGAGCCTCGCGCTTCATTTCCAGTTCCAGCCAGCGTTCTTCAGATTCAGCCAGCTTGGTTTCCACCTTTTGCAAATCGGCCGAAATTTTTTCAAACTGCGCCGGATTTTTTCCGTACAGGTCTGGGTCTGCCAGTTTTTCACGCAGGGTTGTGGCCTGCGCTTCCAGCTTTTCCATTTCCTTGGGCAGATTATCCAGCGCGAACTGGTCCTTATAACTCAGCTTTTTGGATGGACCGCGTGCTGGGGCTGCATCCTTGGGTTTGGAAGGTTCATTTTCCACCACGGCAGCAGTTGTAAGGGGTTTCTGGTTCCGTTGGGCCAGCATATCACTGTAGCCACCGGCATATTCTATCCAGTTACCATCTCCCTCCGTTGCCAGAACAGATGTGGCCACCCGATCCAGAAAATCACGATCATGGCTTACAAGCAGCACTGTGCCTTCGTAACTGGCCAACATATCCTGCAAGATATCCAGTGTTTCCAAGTCCAGATCGTTCGTCGGTTCGTCCAGCACCAGTAGGTTGGAGGGTTTGGCCAAAGCACAGGCCAACATCAAACGCCCGCGTTCCCCACCAGAGAGGGCACTTACTGGGGTGCGCGCCTGTTCGGGCCGAAAAAGAAAGTCTTTCATATACCCAATAACGTGGCGTTTTTCCGTGCCAACCAGCACCATATCGCCGCCGCCTTCAGTCAGGGTATCAGCCAAAGTGCGTTCTGGGTTCAGGCTCCGGCGCTGCTGGTCCAGCGTAACCATGTTGAGGGAAGGGCCGAGTGAGATTGTGCCACTATCGGGTTGATCCAGCCCTGTAAGCATACGCAGCAATGTGGTTTTGCCCGCACCGTTGGCGCCCACAATACCCAGCCGGTCTCCACGCAGGATGCGCAGGTCTAGATGGCGGACCACCTGTTTTTCACCCCACGCCTTGCTGATATCTTCGGCCACAGCCACCAGCTTGCTGGATGTTGCAGCAGCCTGCGTGTTTAGGGTGAGGGTGCCGGGGGCGCGAATGGCCTCCTTACGGGCTGTGCGCAAATCTGCCAGTTCCCGCACACGGCGCACGTTACGTTTACGGCGTGCCGTAACGCCATAACGCATCCAGTCTTCTTCCCGCGCAATCTGCCGGTCCAACTTGTGCGCATCGCGCTCTTCCTGTTCCAGCACCTCTTCACGCCAGGCTTCAAACCGTCCAAAACCTTCATCAAGCCTACGGGTCACGCCCCGATCCAGCCACACGACAGACCGTGAAAGAGTGGAAAGCAACCGTCTATCATGGCTGATAATCACCATGGCACAGCCAAGGCTCAGCAGTTCGCGCTCCAGCCATTCAATGGTGGGCATGTCCAAATGGTTTGTAGGCTCATCCAGCAGCAGCACATCTGGGGCAGCCGCCAACACCCCGGCAATGGCGCAGCGCCGGCCTTCACCACCAGATAGGTTTTGCGTGTTTTCCTTGCCTGTCAGCCCCAGCGCATCCAGCAATGGTGCAGCACGCCACGCCATATCCGGGTCTCCAATCTGGTCCACCACATAATCTGCCGTTGTGGCATAGGCCGTTAAATCCGGCTCCTGCGGCAGATAGCGTAGTGAGGCACCGGGCTGCACAAACACAGAACCGGAATCCGGCTGAATAACGCCAGCCGCAATTTTAAGGAGAGTGGACTTGCCCGATCCGTTTCTGCCCACAAGGCACAGGCGTTCACCCCGCCCAACGGCAAAGCCCGCGCCATCCAGAAGTGGGTTCCCCCCCAGTGTAAGAGTGATGTCCTGAAGGTGGAGTAAAGGAGGATGCGCCATGCTTAGAAAAGATAATCCGAGTTATGAAAGAGCAATGAAGGCCCGTTAGTTACACAGCCTGTGTACGTGCGCTGCTAACGGCCTGATACGTGGCTACGGCAAGCGTGAGGGGATCAAACGGCTTGGTAATTACAAAACTGGGTTCCATGGTTTCCCCAGTCAGCAACCGTTCGGGGTACGCTGTTACGTAAATAACCGGCACATTGAAGGAGGAGGTAATTTCTGCCACCGCCTGTATGCCATCTCCGCCCGGCCCAAGGTTAATATCTGCCAGAATAAGCCCCGGCTTGGTTTCTCTGGCCAATTTTACTGCATCGGCCTGTGTATGGGCTATACCTGCAACCTGATGCCCGCATTGCAGCACAAGCTGTTCGATATCCATGGCGATAATGGGTTCATCTTCAATAATCAGCACGGATGTCTGCACATTTTTGTGCAGGCGGCCCTGTGCGTCTTCCAGTTCCTGCTCCGCCTGTTTGGTGGATACGCCTGTAATACGCGCGGCCATTTCAACCGGCACTTCCTCCAGCGTGATCAGCAGCAAAAGCTGGCGCTGTGTTACAGAAAGCCCTGCAACATCATATTCCGCAGCAAACCCTTTACGAGAAAATAGCCCTGAAATTGCCTCATAGAGCTGATAAAGGGGTGTAAAGCCTTCCTTCAGCCGTTGCGCAGAAAGGCCGCGCAGGCTTTCGGCCACCAGCAGATCACCTTCTGGTTGGCTGCCTGTCAGCGCCCGCGCGTAACGTCTGCCATAAGGGAGGGCCCGGATCAGGCCGTCACGCAGCGACTCTGACATGGCAAGTCTCCTTCATAATGGGTCATGACAAAAACATGCGAGAACGCGATGATGCACGCGCACCGGCTTTCCGGAAAGGGGATTTATCCTGACTCGCACTCCACATTCCACCCATGTTGCCACGCGGCGCACGTTTCGCACAGAACTTCTTGCAATTATCCCTGCATTACGTGGGTTTGCACGCTTTCTGGCGCGTGATTCCGCCATTGCCGATGATCTGGTGCAGGATACAATTGTGCGTGCTCTGGACAAGGCAGATGGCTTTACACCCGGCACAAACCTACGGGCATGGTGCTTTGCCATTTTGCGCAATCTTTTTTTGGAGCAGCACCGCCGCGGGCGCAGAGAGCGCATTGCGCTGGAAGATTACGGCCACCAGCCTGCCTCCACCGCCGAATCGTCTCCGCACACGCAAACCGAAATGCAGGAGCTTGAAAGCCTGTTGTGGCAGATATCTCCACTTCTGCGTGAGGCTCTGGTGCTTGTTGGCGCACAGGAGCTGACATACGCAGAAGCCGCGGAAATATGTGAGGTGGAAGTGGGCACCATGAAGGCTCGTGTTTCGCGCGCACGGGCCGCGCTCAAGAAAGTCATGGCGGCACAGGATAAACAAAACGGCCCGGAAGGCTCATAAATCTGGCGCTCTCGTTTTCGTGAACACTCGCTTGTTTTTGAATGTAACCTTTTCACTCTGCCGAACATTGAAGGGGTAAGAGATCCACAAGGCGGAGAACACAAAAATGACAGCCTCTTTCCATGATCAGGTTATCGCTATCCTCCCCAAACTGCGCGTGCAGGCATTAGCGCTCACCCGCAATCGTTCTGTGGCCGAAGATCTTGTGCAGGATACTGTGTGCAATGCTCTGGCGGCGCAGGACAGTTTTGTCATGGGCACCAATTTTGCCGCATGGATGCACCGTATTCTGCGTAACCGTTTTATCTCTGACCTCCGCAAAAAGCGCGAAGTCGGGAACATTGATGATACGCCTCAATCCCTGTTGTCTGTGAGTGGACGACACGAGGACAGGCTGGCCCTGAAAGAACTGGATGCAGCGCTTGCACGGCTGCCAGACGACCAGCGGGAAGCTCTGGTGTTGGGGGTTCTGGAGGGGATGAGCTATCAAGAACTGGCAGACGTTGCCGGATGCGCTGTGGGTACAGCAAAAAGCCGGGTCTTTCGGGCACGCCGACAGCTGGAAGTCTGGCTGATGGGAGAAGAAGAAGGCGGTGTTTCTGGCAAAACAGGCGCAGAAACCACCACCAGAGCTTCTTCCACTCGACGGAAAACCCGCACGGCCCGCAACACAACGCGTAACGCACAGCAGACGGCATAAACGCAATGGCGTACGATACTGATGTTAGGGACCCAAAGCCCGCAGAGTCGTGCAAACACAGCACTCAACAGGCCATGCCCGGATGGATGGCATGGCAGAAACCGGAGTTCAGGATGGGAAAAAGGAGAGACGACGCCCACTCCCGAAAGCCGAAAAAAAAGCGGGATAAAGCTTTTGACCTATGGCTGAAGCGTGGCCTGCACCAGATGTTCGATAACGTTGTGAATGAACCCGTGCCTGAAGAACTGCTCAAGCTTATTCAGGAAGATCGAGAAAAACAGGATTAAGCACTTTGCATATTAGTGGCCGAGGGGAAGGCCCTGCAAACCGGGTAGCGGCCTCCCTTCTGTCTGGTTTGGGGCGCATTTTCAGCACGACAAGCGCACGCATGCGGCTGCTGATCTGCCTTTCGGCCGTTCCTGTTATTGCTATTGGCGCCGTACTGGCTCTACATAATTACCGCGAAGTTACTCTTGGCAGCGCACAACGTGCTGGTAACGCCATTATGCGGCTGGACCTGCAATTCCGCCACGATACAGACAGATTGCGTAGCGCCCTAGAAACCATAGGCCATATGGATCTGACGCCCGATCAGATCGTGCACGCCCTCCGGCTTATGGAAACCATTAGTGGGCAGCGCTACTGCTTTCTTTCCGTGCTGGATGATGAAGGCAAACCCATACAATCCGTTTCCCCCCAAGGACGAGGATGTGCGGAGGTAGGGGCGCTTTCCACGCCAACGGATGTACATTCCACACTGCTTGAAGCCGTACAGACCAGTGGCGGACCGGGGGAAGGTGGCGCTTTTTTGCGCATTACCGTGCCCGCAGGTTTTTTGGCTCTTCCGGAAGCACATGGCTATCTGATGGGTATTCTTCAGATATCCCGGCAAAGGGCGTATCTGGGTAGCGCCTCCGGCTGGCAGGTTTTTGCAGAAGATGACAACCCCATACAGGCATGGCTGCTCATGCATAATGGACAGTTGTTGCCTGTATGTTCAGATTGCGGGTGGCAATCCCCACCACCTTCCATCGTGCATGAACTCAAGAACGCGCTGGAAAACAGCGAGCGCAGCATTATCACACTCCCCACCGGGCTGGGGGGCTATGCTCTGGGCGCTATTGCGGGGGGAGCAGATATTCTGGTTTCCACCCAGCGCACATCCATGGAATCTGACGCCCTGCATACCATGATCCTGCAAATTGTAGGGCTGGTGCTGCTGCTAGTTATCGGGCTGGTTGCCGTTACGTTGGCGGCCAATATTGTGTTGATAGGCCCATTACGCCGCCTCACATACTCTGTGCAGAAATGGCAGATGGAAGGGATTTTTGATGCACGCATCACCCGCTCCATGCCGCTTGAACTCCAGCGCCTTGGGCAGGCTTTTACGCGTGCAACACGCCGCCTTTCCCGCCATGAAGCGCGGCTTAAAAAGGCAATGGCCCATCAGCAACTGCTGATGAAGGAAGTGCACCACCGCGTTAAGAACAATCTCCAAATTGTGGCCTCCTTGCTCAACCTGCAGGCTAACCAGATTGAACACCCGGAGGTGCGGGCAGAATTTGCCCTCGCGCGTGATAGAATTCGCGCGCTGGCAACACTGCATCGGACGCTTTATGCAGAAGATGCCCTGAACAGCCTGAACATGGCTGTCTTTCTGCAAGAACTTTGTGAGCAAACACTTCACATCGCCGGAGAATCTGAATTCGGGCGCATGACATTAGATGTGGTTTCAGACAGTTTCTGGATGGACCCCGATCAGGCTGTGCCTCTCGCCCTTATTGTTACAGAAATTATTACCAACTCCATTAAATATGCTTTCCCTGATGGGCAGAAAGGCACCATTTTTGTGCGTCTGCACCGTAGCCACGGGCAGCTTACCCTTCAGGTTGGAGATAACGGGGTGGGGTGTGCGTGGGAAGATCCACCTGTACATCAAGGCATTGGCCTTAAACTCATTCACGCATTTGCGCGCCAACTTAAAGCAACGCTTACGTATAAAGGGGAAGGCGGCGTGCAATATACGTTGGTAATGCGCCTGCCAGAAACCCCGCCAGAACCCAGAAAATAAGGCAAAAAATGTACGCTATGCCCAGATTGCAGCAGGGGATGGCTTTCTAAACTGTTTGCGTCTTGCGCCTGTCGGTATAAACGCCTTGTGTTATGAGCAACGAGAAAGCAGCAATCCGCAACTGGACACGGACACAATCGCGTCTGGGGCGTCAGGCAGCGCGATCAGTGGTTGGAGCCGGGCTGCTCTCCAGTCTTGTCGGTATAGGGCAAGTCTGGTGTGTGGCCGTTGTGCTGGGGCATGCCCTGGTAAACTGGAAAATGGCAGAAGCCGCAGGCCCTATGCCTGTATGGCCTTTTCTAGCCTTTCCTGTTCTGGCCATTCTACGCGCTTTGGTTATGGTTCAGGCCGATACAGGTGCCGCACGTGCAGGCATTGCCGCACGCCGCCGGTTGCGTGGTGAGGTTCTGGCCTCCGTTCTTACAGGTGGGCCAGCACTGTTGCGCCGCGTGCATAGTGGCGTGCTGGCTTCCACCATAGTGGATAGGGTGGAAGCGCTAGACGGCTTTTTTGGCCGCTGGATTCCTGCTTCTATTCTGTGGATTGCCGCACCTGTTGCCATTCTTATTCCCATAGCCTTTGTGCAGCCCCATGCAGCACTGGTTCTGGGCCTATGCGGTATAGCCGTGCCTTTCGGGCAAGCGCTGTTCGGCATTGGGGCGGCTGTGGCCTCCCGCAATCAGTTTCTGGCCATGACACGCCTGCAGGCGCGTTTTCTGGACCGGGTTAAAGGCATTGCCACCATTGTGCTGGCAGGCCGGGCAGAAGATGAAACCCGCAAGCTGGGTGATGCCGCTGAAGAACTGCGCCAGCGCACCATGAAAGTGCTGCGGGTTGCGTTTCTGTCTTCCGCCTCCATCGACTGCGCCATGGTTGTTGCTTTGATCGCCATTGCCATTATGGATGGCAGGCAGGCTCTGGCCCTACAGGCGCAGGGCAGTGCTCCGGCATTGGTGCATGCCGTTACAGCAGGGCTGTTTGTTCTGCTGGCTGTGCCCGAATTTTTTGCGCCCCTGCGTGGTTTGGCTCTTGCTTATCAGGACAGGGCACACGCCCAAGGGGCCGCAACGGCTGTTCTGGAACTTCCTGAAGCTCAGGAACGCCCTGCGCCGGAGGGGGCGCGCACCGTCAACGCCAATGGTGTGATGGTATCCTTTGATGATGTCAGCTTTTCGTGGGATCCAGCGCGTGGTCTGGCGCTAGACCATGTCAGCTTTACCGTGCCCGCAGGTGAAACCCTGATTCTGGCAGGGGCATCTGGTTCTGGCAAATCCACCATCATGGAATTGCTGCTGGGCTTCATTCAGCCCGATACAGGGCGCGTGCTGTTTAACGGCGCGCCGCTGGATAGCATTGTGCCAGACGCACTGGCCCGCATGGTTTCATGGATTGGGCAAAAGCCCGTTCTGTTTGCTGGCACGCTGCGCGAGAACATTCTGTTTGCAAAGCCCGATGCCAGTGATGCCGAACTTCAGGCCGCGCTAAAATCTGCTGCGGTTGACCAGTTTTTGCCCAGCCTGCCCGAAGGGCTGGAAACCCGGATTGGGGAAGGTGGATTTGGCCTTTCCGGCGGGCAGGCACAGCGTATTGCCATTGCGCGCGCTTACCTGAAAAATGCCCCGGTGCTGCTATTGGATGAACCCACAGCGCATCTGGACCCGGCAACAGAAAAAAGCGTGTTTGAAAGCCTGCAACGCTTGGCCGTAGGCCGCACCGTTATTCTGGCCACGCATTCTGCCGCCGTGCACATGTTTAAAGGCCGCCGTATAGATCTGGCCGGTGGCCGCGTCATCAGCCGACAGGGAGCAGCCTGAGCATGACCTCTCTGCCTAACCCACGCCCCACAGGGGAACTGACAGACTGGCAAGCCATCCGCACCATTTTTGCGCTCTGGCGTAAACAGGGCGTGCGCCTTGCTGGCGGCATTGTTCTGGCTCTGCTGGCCTTGGCTTTTGGGCTGGCGCTCATGCAAACATCCGGGCTACGTCTGGCCGGTTGCGTTATGGGTGAAATTGTTATTGCCACAGCCGCCTTGCGCTGGATTGGTGCTGGCCGCGTGATCCTGCGGTATGCAGAACGCCTGTTTGCGCATGATGCCATGTTCCGCGCACTGGCTGATTTGCGTGTATGGTTTTTCCGCTCCCTCGCGCAGGGTGCTGCTGCCGGGCTGGGCTTCCGTCGGGCTGGGGATATGCTTTCCCGTCTTGTGTCAGACATTGGCACGCTGGATGGCCTGTACCTGCGCATTGTGATGCCACTTATCTGCGCCTGTGTCACATTTCCTGCACTCGTTATTATTGCGGGCCATGCCAGTGTGATGCTGGGCCTTGTAGTAGGCCTGCTGTTTGCCTGCTCTGCCTTTGTGGTGCCGTGGATGATTGCACGCTCCAGCCGCGCTTCTGCCAGCCAGATCGTGCATCATCTGGCGCATTTGCGCATTACTGTGCTGGATCTGGTAGGTGGCCTGCGTGAAATCCGCGCTTTTGGCGCAGAAGGCCGTATGCTGGCACGTGTGCAGGCAGCAGATGCTGCTCTCCTGCAAGATCAGCTTCGTCTGGCACGCCGGGCGGCCCTTGCCAACGCCATGGCCTTTCTGGCCGGGCAGATTGCCGTATTTGCCGTGCTGCTAAGCATTGGCGGACTGTTTGCAGAACACATTCCTGCGCTTGAAGGTGTGGGCATTCTGTTCCTGACCGTTGCCGCTTTTGAAAGTGCCGCAGCACTTACCCGTGCCGGGCTACAGGCTGGCGCAATGGGGGCCGCAGCACGCCGCGTGGTGGAAGTGGCTGAACAACCATCCGCCATCACCGTTCCTGCGTCTGAACAGACAGATGCACCGCTAGACACGCATATTCATGTAGAAGGCGTAAAATTCCGCTGGGCTGCAAATCGCCCATGGGTGTTTGATGGCCTTACTCTGGACATTCCCGCAGGTGCCCGTGTGGCTATTCTGGGGCCATCTGGCGTGGGCAAATCCAGCCTTGCGGCTCTGCTGCTCAAAGCCGCTACGCCAGAAGCAGGCAGCATTACACTGGGCGGAGAAGATATTTCCCGCATCAAGGCGGACTCTTTGCGCCAGCGTATTGCGTGGCTTTCCCAAGCCACTCATCTGTTTGATGATACCATCCGCGCCAACCTGCTATTGGGCCGTCCGGACGCTACGGAAGAAGACCTGTGGCAGGCGTTGGAAGAAGCCGCCATTGCAGATGTTGTGCGCACCCTGCCAGAAGGGCTAGATACGTGGCTGGGTGAAGGTGGCGTGCGGCTATCTGGCGGGCAGGGGCGGCGTATTGCACTGGCCCGCACATTGCTCACGCAAGCGCCTATCATGATTTTGGATGAACCTGCCACCGGGTTGGATGCCCAGACCGAGCAAGACTTCCTACGCACGCTCAACACCGTTACAGAAGGGCGCACAGTTATCCTTATTGCACACCGCCTGACTGGTGTGGAAAAGCTGGACCGCATCTGGCGGCTTTCTGCCGGTGTTGCCAAAGCCGCCGTTGCGTAAGCAAATCTATGTTGACGTAACGGCCCCGGCAGGGCACCAGTTAGGAAATAATTACATATCTTGATTAGGACATTTTATATGCGCCGCTTGCTTCCTGTTGCTGGTCTCTGCCTTTTGGCTGCCTGTGCTGGCAATGCACCACGCAAATACGTGGTTTTCTTCTCCGCTGGCTCAACAGAGCTGGATGACAATGCTCGTAATGTTCTGTTGCAGGTAGCTGAAAAATCCAAAAGACATCCTTCCCGCATTGTCAAAGTGGAAGGTTACGCACATGCAGGGCAGGACCTTTCTGCCGATGCGCTTCTGGCCATCCAGCGCGCCAAAGCCGTAGCCCAGCAGCTGAGTGAAGATGGCGTGGCGGGCGATCATATCGTCCAGACCCCACGCGCACCTTCCAGCAGCGAAGGCATGCAGGTTGGCTCCCGCCGCGTGGAGATCGAACTGGCCAACCCCTGATAGAATGATAGAAACCGGCTCCATATCCACGCCCTCTCAGTTTTCACATAGCAGGCTGGAACGGGACCGGTTTGCTGGAAAGCCGCCTCAGGAAGTCCTGCAGGCGGTTTTTGGCTTTCCCGGTTTCCGCAGTCTTCAGGCGCAAGCTGTTGAATGCGTTATGGAAGGCAGAGATACACTGGTGCTTATGCCAACCGGCGGCGGCAAAAGTGTATGCTACCAAATACCCGCCCTGTGCCGCGAAGGCATGGGGCTGGTTATTTCCCCCCTTATTGCCCTTATGGATGATCAGGTTGCGGGCCTGCGCCAACTTGGCATCAATGCCGCGGCCCTCCATTCTGAACTGGAAGGGGATGAAGCGGCCAAAATCCGCTCAGATCTAGCAAATGGGCGCATAGATCTGCTGTATATCTCTCCCGAACGTCTGCTTTCATCCGGCACGCTGGACCGGCTGGTGCGCATACCGCTTTCGGTTATTGCTATTGATGAAGCCCATTGTATTTCGGCATGGGGACATGAGTTCCGGCCAGAATACCGCGCGCTTACGGCATTGCCGCGCCATTTTCCGCATGTGCCACGCATTGCCCTTACTGCCACAGCAGATGAACGCACGCGGGAAGATATTCTGGCGGCACTGGATATGCCGCATGCCGAAGTGCTGGTTTCCAGCTTTCATCGGCCTAATCTCAACATTTCCGTACAGCCCAAAGCGTCTGAAACGCGCCAGCTTATTACAGCGCTGGAGCGGCATAAGGATGCCGCCAGTATTGTATATTGCAGCAGCCGTGCCCGTACGGAGCGCATGGCCGCTTCTCTGCGTGAACGCGGGTGGCCTGCTTTGGCTTACCATGCAGGGCTTTCCCCTATAGAAAAACGTGCTGCATTGCTGCGTTTTCGTTCTGGTGAGCCCCTTGTTATTGTGGCCACAATTGCCTTTGGCATGGGCATAGACAGGCCAGACGTACGCGCCGTTGTGCATTTGGATATGCCAGCCTCGCCCGAAGCCTATTACCAGCAAATTGGCCGGGCCGGGCGCGATGGCCTGCCATCTGACACACTCCTGCTTTACGGCGGGGAGGACATGGCCCGCGCCCGCTACTGGCTAGATCAATCTGCCGCACCAGAAAGCGAAAAGCGGATTATGCGCAGCCGGTTGGAAGCCATGATAGCGCTGACCGAAACCACTGGCTGCCGCACCCGCGCCTTACTGCATTGTTTTGGTGAGGAACTGGCCGAACCCTGTGGCCATTGTGATAACTGCCTACACCCGGTGCTAACATTCAATGGCACCGAAGCAGCCCGTAAGCTGCTTTCTGCCGTGTATCGCACAGGGCAATGCTTTGGCGCGCTGCATGTTATCGGTGTACTGCGCGGGAAAACCACAGAAGCCATTACCCGTAATGGCCATGACAAGCTGACCGTATGAGGCATTGGCAAGGATAAAAGCGAGCAATTCTGGCGCGGCGTGGTGCGCCAGCTTATAGCCCGTGGCGCCTTGCGCACAGAAGGCCAGTACGGCGGCCTGATTTTAAACCAGAATGTAGCCCGGCCCATTTTACGTGGTGAGGAAGAAGTTCACTTACGGGCAGACCCTATAGTGGAAACAAACAGCCGGTTATCAGACCGCAGCAGCCAAAGCGCAGGCATTGCCCTTACAGAAGACAGCAAAGCCCTGTTTGATGCGCTGCGCCAATGGCGCAGGGAAGAAGCGCAGGAGCAGGAGATTCCGCCTTACGTTATCTTCCATGATTCCGTGCTGCGCGATATCGCCATGGAAAAACCCTCAGACCTGGATGAACTGGGCGATATCAAAGGGGTAGGGCGCTCCAAGCTGGAACGGTACGGAGAAGCCGTGCTGGAGGTTCTTGAAACAGCGCAGGCATGACACAGGCAGTGCAACAACGTCGGTTTCGTATTCTCAAGCTGGTGCAGCAACATGGCTACGCCACCAGTGAAGATCTGGCGCGTGAGCTCAATGTTACGGTGCAAACCGTGCGGCGAGACGTCAACACCATGGCTGCACAGGGGCTTCTTGCCCGCCATCATGGTGGAGCCAGCTCTCTTTCACCCTCAGAAAACATTTCCTATTCCGATCGGCAAATTCTGAACCTGCGCGAAAAGGAAGCCATTGGGCGCAATGCCGCACAGGCCATTCCCAACGGGGCTTCGCTTTTCATCAACATTGGCACAACGACAGAGGCCTTTGCCCAGTCTCTCCGCACCCACAAGGCGCTGCGGGTTATTACCAACAATATCCATGTGGCCACGCTTTTGGCTCCTGCGCCGGAATGCAGCCTGATTATTACGGGTGGCCATGTACGCCTGCGTGATGGCGGCATAGTCGGCCCTACAGCCGCCGCCATGATTGAGCAATACCGGGCAGATTTTGGCGTAATCGGCATTAGCGGCATAGATGAAGACGGCACATTACTGGATTTTGATGCCGATGAAATTAACGCTGCGCAGGCTATTCTACGCAATGCGCGCACTGTTTTTTTGTTGGCAGACCATACCAAATTCCGCCGCAGACCCATGGCACGGGTGGGGCATATTACGCAGGTTAACGCGTTTTATACCGATCAACCGCCACCAGCGAACATTCGCGCCTTGCTGAAAGAGCACGATGTAAAGCTGCATATTGCACAGCCATGATCGTTCTTTTTCGTAAAGGAAAGCAGGGAAGGCTGTTAAAAACCGCCATCTGGCCATATTGACGCCATTCTTCTTGCGTTTTCTTTTCGAATACGAATAAAAGACAGAAGTTTGCGTTCTGACCGAAACCGGAAGAAACCATGACCACACCTACTGCATCTCCCGCCCGCATTTATGATCTGCTCATTGTTGGAGGAGGGGTAAACGGCGCAGGCATCGCACGAGATGCTGTTGGCCGTGGCGCCTCTGTTCTGCTGGTGGAGCAGGATGACCTTGCCAGCTACACATCATCTTCCAGCACGAAGCTGATCCACGGCGGGCTGCGTTATCTGGAATATTACGAATTCCGCCTGGTGCGCGAAGCCCTGATGGAACGCGAACGCCTGCTGAAGATGGCCCCGCATATCATGTGGCCGCTCCGGTTCGTGCTGCCACATTCCAAGCTGGTCCGTCCGGCATGGATGCTCAAGGCTGGTCTGTTCCTTTACGATCACCTTGCTTCCAACATGACACTGCCGAAGTCTCGCGGCATTGATTTCCGTACGCATTCATCCGGTGCTGCGCTGAAGCCCGAATACACCAAAGGCTTTGTGTATTCCGATGGCTGGGTGCAGGACAGCCGCCTTGTGGTGCTGAACGCCATGGATGCCGCCGAACGCGGTGCAGATGTGCGCACACGCACACGCCTAATTGCCGCCAGCCGCGCCAACGGCGTGTGGGAAGCCACTCTGGAAGACCGCGCAACCGGCAAAACCACAACCGTACGCGCCAAAGCGCTGGTAAACGCTGCTGGCCCATGGGTTGCACGCCTGCTGGCGGATACGCTGAAGATCCCGAACTCCAAATCCGTTCGGTTGGTCAAGGGTAGCCACATTATTGTGCCGCGCGTGTATGAAGGCCCGCAGGCTTACATCTTCCAGAACCCGGATAAGCGTATTGTGTTCGCCATTCCGTATGAACAGAAGTTCACGCTGATCGGCACCACCGATATTCCTTGGAAGCAGGAACCGGGCAAAGTGGAAATTGCGCCCGATGAAGTGAGCTACCTGTGTGAAAGCGTAAACCGCTATCTGAACGTGCAGGTCAAAGAAAGCGATGTGGTGTGGAGCTACGCTGGCCTGCGTCCGCTGTATGATGATGCCTCTGCCAACGCTTCTGCCGTAACGCGTGATTACGTGCTGGATCTGGATACGCAGGATGGTGCGCCGCTGCTTTCAATCTTTGGCGGCAAGATCACCACTTACCGTAAGCTTGCCGAACACGCGCTGGAAAAACTGGCACCTGTTCTGCCCGCAGTAGGTGGCCAGAGCTGGACTGCACAGGAAGTTCTGCCCGGTGGTGACTTGGGTGACGGTGGGTTTGATCAGGCTCTGGCACGCCTGCGCCGCACAGCACCGTGGCTACCGGAAGGTCTTGCATGGCGCCTGATGCGCAATTATGGCAGCCGGACCTACGAAATTATTGGTGAAGCCAATAGCATGCAGGATATGGGTGAAGTGCTGGGCGGTGACCTGACATCGCGTGAAGTGGATTATCTGATTTCTCGTGAATGGGCACGCACGGCAGAAGATGTTCTGTGGCGCCGCAGCAAGCTGGGTCTGCATCTGAATGATGCAGAAAAAGCCAATGTTGAAGCATATGTCGGGAAGAAACTTGCCTGATATCTGAGAACCATAGATACGTCCTTTCCAACAACAAAAATAATAATGAGGAAGGTCATGGAAAAAACAGGAAAAGCCCTGCTTGGGGAAATGATAGCCGAATGTCTGGCTGTTATGATTATTGTGACTATTGGGGATTCAGTGGCAGCAATGTTCTCGCTGTATGATCCCAGCCCCTACAAGCAGGCTTACTGGGGTGTTGCCATTACATGGGGGCTGGCCGTTACGCTGGCCATCTATGTAACTGGTTCTGTATCTGGCACGCATGCCAACCCGGCCGTTACGTTGGCTTTGGCATGCTACCGTGGATTTTCCTGGAAAAAAGTAGTGCCTTACTGGGTAGCACAAATTGGCGGCGGCTTTTTAGGGGCCTCGCTTGTGTACGCCCTGTACGGCTCTGTTATCCAGCATTACGCGCTCGCCAATCATCTGGACTGGGTAAATGATGGCGCAGCTTCTGGCGTTTTCTTTACCCATCCCGGTGATTTTGTAACCCCACTTCATGCCATGATGAATGAGGTTATCCTGACCGCCATTTTGGTGCTGGGTATTTTTGCCATTACCTGTGAATACAATACCGTGGCCCCGCAAGCCAATTCCGGCGCGCTGATTATTGGCCTGCTGGTAGCTATTCTAGGCGCATCTTCCGGCTTTTTGGAAGGCTGGGCCCTTAACCCTGCGCGTGATCTTGGGCCGCGCATTTTCTGTTTTGTTGCAGGATGGGGACGTGCCGCGTTTCCTTCCCCCGGCAATTATTGGTGGATGCCTATTGCTGGCCCCATGGTGGGCGGTTTAGTGGGTGCCACACTTTACCAGACACTTCTCCGCCCATTTATGCCCGCACGGGCACGGGTGACCACGACGGCGGCAGACTGACCGCAACACGCAGAAGGATACTCCTTAATGAGTAAGCAAGACTGTGTCCTGGCTATTGATCAGGGAACGACATCAACACGCAGCATTGTCTTTGATCGTGATGCGCAGGAACTCGCTGCCGCCAGAGAGGAGTTTGCACAGCATTACCCCAAGGCCGGCTGGGTAGAACACTGCCCGGAAGATATCTGGAAAGATGTTGTAAGCACCGCGCGCGCAGCGCTGGAAAAATCTGGCGCAGCAGACCGGGTGGCAGGCATTGGCATTACCAACCAGCGCGAAACCATTGTGGTGTGGGAACGCGCTACCGGCAAGCCTATCCATCGCGCTATTGTCTGGCAGGATCGGCGCACGGCCAATGTGTGCCAGAAACTGCGGGATGAAGGCGCAGAAACACTGGTGCGCGAACGCACCGGCCTTTTGATTGACCCATATTTTTCTGCCACCAAGCTGGCATGGCTGCTGGATAACGTGCCGCAGGCCCGCGAACGTGCTGAAAAGGGTGAACTTGCTTTTGGCACCATTGATTCCTTCATTCTGTGGCGCCTGACAGGCGGTAAGGTGCACGCAACGGATGTAACCAACGCATCCCGCACCATGCTGTTTGATATCCACCGCCAACAGTGGGATGAAGACCTTCTGCGTCTTTTCCGCGTACCTGCAGCACTTCTGCCTGAAGTGAAAGACAGCAGCTGCATTTATGGTGAAACCGTGCCGGAACTGTTCGGTCGGCCTATTCCTATTGCAGGTATTGCGGGGGATCAGCAGGCCGCTGTAGTGGGGCAGGCATGTTTTACACCCGGCATGGCCAAGGCCACCTATGGCACAGGCTGCTTTTTGCTGCTGAATACGGGGGATAAACCCGTAACATCACGCAACCGCATGCTCACCACCATTGCCTATCGTATCAATGGCAAAACCACCTATGCGCTGGAAGGCTCCATTTTTGTGGCCGGTGCGGCCATCAAATGGCTGCGCGATGGGCTGCATCTGATTACCCACGCCTCTCAAACCGATGATATGGCTACGCGCGTACCAGACAGCCACGGTGTATACATGGTGCCGGGCTTTGTAGGCCTTGGCGCCCCACATTGGGACCCGGACGCACGTGGGCTTATCTGCGGCCTTACGCTGGATTCAAGTGCTGCGCATATTGCCCGTGCTGCTCTGGAATCCGTGGCATATCAGACGCTTGATCTGGTAACCGCCATGATGCAGGATGGCGGTGGCACCACAGATAGCATTCGCGTAGATGGCGGCATGTCTGCCAATGACTGGTACTGCCAGTTTCTTGCAGACATGCTGCAGGCCAAGGTGGAACGCCCGCGCAACGTGGAAACCACTGCTCTGGGCGCAGGCTTTCTGGCAGGCATAGCAACAGGTGTGTGGGATAGTGAGCAGACCGTGGCTTCTGAATGGGCACGGGGCTCTCTGTTTGAACCGAAAATGGAAAATGAACAGCGCCGCACCATGATTGCCGGATGGCATCAGGCTGTTAAGCGCACCCTCAGCACCTATACGGGCGGCTGAAACCACAATTTCTGGCAGGAAGCACTTTCCTGCCAGAATGGCGCTTTACTAAATCAGACGTAATCAGTCTGGCTTATGGTCACTTTCTGCATCTGTGCCAGCATCCTGCACAGGGATAGAAACAGTTTTTGAAGACCCACCCATAAATGTGAATGTAAACGGCACGTTCTGATTGGCATGCACGTTATTGGAAAGGCCAAAGCAAAGCAGGTGATACCCGCCCGGTGGAAACACCAGTGTAGAATTGCCGGGTAGGGCAAGGTGGGTAAACAGCACTCGGGTGCCGCCTGTGCTTTCCTGATCGGCATGGTGGCCCACCAGCTTCTGGCAAACGGGAGACGTTACGCCCGTAAGCAGATGCGCTGTTTCACTGGAATTGGACAGGGCAAAATAAACCGTTGCCGGCTCTCCTTCCGATGCCAGATGCAGGGATGTATCAAATATGGTAATATCTTTTTGAGCATCCGCCTGCTCGGGCAGAACGGGCAGAGGAGGCTGATTATCGGCCCAAGCCTGCGGTGCGGCGTAGGCTGAGCAAGAAAGAGCTGCACAGAACAGAACAGCAAAATGGCTGCGTTTCATAATTTCTCCATCCAGATGGACCGCCACATGGTATGGACGAAACGGCCCAAAAGAAATAAGTGGTGCCTTTACATACGCGCTCTTTTAACAACAGAAAACGCCAGCCAGAAATGCGCCTGAGGGAAGGTTGATACCACCATGCGTTGCCCTTTTTGCGGGAACCCAGATAGTCAGGTCAAGGACAGTCGCCCCAATGAGGAAGGACTGGCCATTCGGCGGCGGCGTGCATGCCTGTCCTGCGGGCAGCGTTTTACCACGGTAGAACGCGTGCAACTGCGCGAACTGGTTGTGGTAAAAAACGATGGCCGGCGCGCCCCCTTTGACCGGGAAAAAATTGCACGCTCCATCCGCATTGCCCTGCGCAAACGCCCTGTTTCCGAAGAACAGATCGAGCAGATTGTAACCGGCATTGTGCGCCAGCTTGAGGGAAATGGGGAAACCGAGGTGACATCCACCCGCATAGGTGAATTGGCAATGGATGCCCTTAAGGAAGTGGATGGCGTTGGATATGTGCGGTTTGCAAGCGTGTACCGCGATTTTACAGAAGCCAAGGATTTTTCGGAAATCCTGAACCTTATGGAAACAGGTGGCGCCCCAGCCTCCGGAAAAGACTAGACCTTAGAACAGAAAAACGCCATTAAACCCGGCTTTGCAACAGACTGGCCGGGCAGGAGGGATGGATGACAGAACTACAGGATGAACCCCGTTTGAAAGGGGCACAACGGCCCCGCACGGCTGCACGCGTTGCCGCTGTGCAGGCCCTGTTCCAGATTGACCAGAATGGAGATCGCCCAGAAAACGTTATTGAGCAGTTTCTGGTCCATCGGTTTGGTACAACACTGGATGGCGCAAGCTATGAAGATGGCTGCATTCCAGAAGCCGATACACAGCTTTTCAGCCATATTGTGCGGCTGGTCACCTCCATGCGCACACAGGTTACGCAGGAAGTTGAAAAAACACTTCCGGAAACATGGCCCATTGCGCGGCTGGACCCCGTATTGCGCGCATTGCTTCTGGCTGCCGCAGCAGAAGCCACAGAAGGCGATGCGCCTGCTCCCGTGCTGATCAATGAATACATGGACGTGGCCCATGCATTCTTCTCTGGTGACGAACCGCGCCTTGTGAACGGCGTTCTGGATACGCTCTTCAAACGTCTGGCGGCTGAACGGAACCATGATACAGAACAAACCCAGCAGCCAGACTGATCTGCCGCAGGAATTTGCGTTTATTCGGCAACATTTTTCTGCTCTGGCTGGCGCCGCTGCCCTTGAATTGAGGGATGATGCCGCTGTTTTCACACCGCCAGAAGGGCGGGAGCTGGTGATTGCAGCGGATGGCATGGTGGAAAATGTTCATTTTCTGCCAGATGATCCACCAGAAACCATTGGCCGCAAGCTGCTCCGCTGCAATCTGTCTGATCTGGCAGCTATGGGCAGCCGCCCCGAAGGTTGGCTGCTAACGTTTGCGCGGCCGCCTCATATTACCGAACAATGGGTGGCGCAGTTCTGCAAGGGGCTGAAAGCGGATCAGGAGCAATTCGGGCTTCAGTTACTGGGGGGCGATACAACCTCCACCCGTGGCCCGCTGGTGTTGTCCCTGACCATTCTTGGCTCTGTATTGCCAGGGCAGGCCATCCGCCGACAAGGTGCACAGGCTGGTGATGGATTATGGGTTACGGGCACCATTGGTGATGGGGCCCTGGGCTTACGCGCTCTTCAGAGTGAAATAGCTGATCCATCCGGATATCTGGCGCAGCGTTACCGTCTGCCGCAGCCCCGCATTGGCTTGCCCTTATACGGCCTTGCCTCTGCTGCCATGGATATTTCAGACGGCTTGCTACAGGATGCTGGGCATCTTGCGCGGGAAAATGAGTTGCATGTGACCATCCATGCAGATGCTGTACCTCTATCAGACGCAGCCCGCCAAACCGGCCCCAAATGGCTGGAAACCTGCCTAACCGGCGGCGATGATTATGAGATCTTATTTGCCGTCCCCGCTCAGCATGAAGCCGCGCTGCTCAGCAAAGGCACGTTAGATACTATCTGCGGCCCCGTAAAAGTCACCCGGATAGGGGAATTTACGCAGACATCTACAGGCGTAACGGTTCTGGATAATGCAGGCAAAAACCTGCAATTCCGTTCCCACGGGTGGAGCCACCTTTAGGCGCTCCACCCGCCAGAGCGCGGTTTAGTCCGTTAAAAGTTTTTCGTACATCCGGTGCCGTTTGTACGGTGTGGGGGAAATGCGCTCAATCAGCTTGCGCAGGCCTTCATGCGTTTCCAGCACCCAACCAAGCTCAATGCTGCGATAAGGCAGCACGTGGCCACGCTTCATCAGTTCATCAATAATCAGGGCTGGCAGCATGGCGCGCAAAGCCGTGCCAAGATACTTTTTGCGCACACCCAGCAACACCACACGCGCAGACCGGAAATCATGGCTGACCACGCGTGAAGCCAGCTTGAGCCAGCCGAGCGGAGAGGGGGCACCGCCCAGATCACCACTGATATCAAACATGTTGGGAATAACCAGCGCAATGGCTGCGGGTTCTCCGGCCACTTCAGCCAGCACATACTGTTCTGGCCGCAAGATGGGCTTGAGCGCCTTGAGCAGGCTCTTTACCTCATCCTGCGTAAGAGGAATGTTCCCCCATGTATCAGACCACGCATCATTATAGATCTCGCGCAGGATTTCGGCGTCTTCATTCACCTTGTCCTTACGCAGCCCGCGCATGGTAATAGCTCCCAGACGCTGCCGGATATTGGCAGGTATCTGGTTTGCACGCTCGGCAGAAGGGCTGGTTTCCATCCGGTAGGACAGTAGGTCCACAGCACGCTTAAACCCGGCGGCCTCAACCGCGGGGCCAAGAATTTTGGGGTGCCACGGTATGCCTATCATGGGGGGCTCATCCTGCCCCTCTACCATAACCCCGGATTCACCATTGCTATTCAGTGTCCACGGGCCACGTATGCGCTCAACTTTGCGCAACTTCAGCCATTGTGTGGCGGCCTCAAGCAATGGGGCCACACACTCCGGCTCCAGCGTATCCAGCGCGCCAAAAAAGCCCGTACGTGGGCCGGGCTGCTTAAGAGCCAAGGCATCTATCTGGGCAGATATACGCCCAATGGGCTTTCCATTCCGCCACGCCAGAAAATAACAAGCAAAGCCGTGCTCAAAAAATGGTGCATGCGTGGGTGAAAAAATATCCCGCTGCTCCATATCTAAAGGAGGCACATAACTCGGCAAGCCATCGTAAAGAAGGCGTGGAAGTTTTATAAAGAGAGAAAGCTGGCGTGAACCCGAAACAGGTGTAACCGTAATCTGAGTGGGGGAAGACATTGCCACTCCGTTGTGTGAAAGCCAAAAGCCAGTGGGTGATGCCTTATTACGCAGCATTGGGAAAGGGAAAAGTGTGAAAGTTGTTGCGAACGGAAAACACACCGCACGCTCTGTTCTGCTTACTGGGGCCACCGGCGGAATTGGAATGGAACTGGCCAAACGTTATGCACGGCCGGGCCGGACCCTGATATTATGGGGCAGAAACCCCGAACGCCTGACAGAAATTGCCACCACGTGTTGTGCACGCGGTTCTGCTGTTTTTACCCGCCAGATTGATCTGTTTGATGGGGAAGCCGCTCTGGCAGCGTTTGAGGCCGATTATGCTGACCATAAGCCTGATCTGGTGATTCTGGGAGCTGGGCTATCTGACATACAGCCATTGGACAGCATGACAGAAGACCCGCAAAAGGTATTACAGCTTGCGCAGGTGAACTACGCCACGCCCGTAGCCTTGGCCACAGCCGCTGCACAGAATATGATCCCCAATGGAGGCGGGCATATTGCCCTTATCGGCTCCGTCGCTGGGTTTTACGAACTACCGTGCTCTCCGGCCTATAGCAGTTCCAAATGTGGGTTGGATTTCTTTGCGCGCGCGGCAGGTCTGGCGTGGGAAGATAAAGGTGTGGGCCTCACGCTGATTGTGCCGGGCTTTATAGACACCCCCATGAGCCGCAGACTGGAAGGGCCGCGTCCATTTCTGGTTTCAGCCAAAAGTGCTGCGCGCCGCATTATACGGGCCATTACCAAAAAAAGAAAAGTTTATATCTTCCCGTGGCCGTTTCGGGTGCTTCGGGTTCTTGAGCGACTGCTGCCTCAATGCCTGCGTGAACGCATTTTACGCAGCCTGATTGTCGGCCAAAAAGAGCGACAATAAGTTTTTTCCTGAGAGCTTGTGCTGCTTTAAAAAAGTGAAGCACAAGCTTGATGGGGCAGAAAAAGCCTAATTATCTCCACCCGGAAGCCTGCCTTTTCCAACCCATAGGATGAGGGGAGGCAGGAAAAAATAAAATGCCATGATGAAAATAAGATCTCGCACCAGATAAGCCAGATCAATATGCAGGCCGAAATGGCAAATCAGGTTGGCCAACCCTAGCATAAAACAGACACATAAAAACGCACCCGCGCTGGCATAAATGGTCCGGCCAGCGTTTATCTGCTCTACTTTTTCCAGAAAAACATCGGCAAATTTTTTCTGCACAAGCCAAGCCCTTTCTTGCGAAATGTTTATACCCGGCACGGCAAACCGGAGCCCTAGATATGTGGGCAGCAGCACCTTTTACAGATTCGCTGCCCGCAGTATCTTTTATTCCGCAAAATTTGGAAGCGTGATGTTCTGATCTTTTGCCACCTTCTGAATGGCAACCTTGGTCAGGCCCAGCAGATTGGCGGTATCAACAAACGCAGCATCGGCACTTGCGCCAGGCGTTGGGGGCAGGGTGACCGTTACAGAAAATTCAATATTCTGGTCCTGCTTTGTAAAGCACAGCTTTGCCTTGGTGCTTCCGTCCTTCTGCACCTTAACGGAACGCAGAACACCATTCTGTGCTGTTGTGTCATTACTCACGAGAGTATTCCTTTGCAAAATTATGACAGCGGGAATGTGAACGCAGCAGCCGCAAGAGGCAACGCTTCTACCTGCACCCCAGACCACCCAAAATATGCAGAGTAAACCGCCGTAATGACTTGTCTTTAATATCTATAAACGCGAATCAGGCACCAGAACTCACAAGCATATGTAAAGAAGCCGATCGCGGTGGGCACCAATTCCCATGACGACCGGCCTTCACTTAAGGCTTGTTATCCCAAGCGCCGTAACATTGTCCTGTTTTGATCCGGGAGAATATAGGATCCTGTTTCCCGGATAGTCATGGAAAGAATACCTATTTTGTTTCCTTCCAGATAATCTCCCAAAGGCAACAAAGCGTTCCCATTAGTCCATGCACAATCTATCCAATCGGTATCATGCCAACCTTTGGGTTTTTCAGCTTGAAGATGAGAAACAATTTGATGCTGCTGCTGCGCGGAACATAAGCAAACATCACTTACAGCAACCCCCATGTAACGACGATCATCCATAAATGGGCCAATAACATCGCATGGACGGCTGGTGCGGGATATAATTCTTACACATTTGGTATTTGCTGGAAGCATAAAACTATATTGTAAATCTATGTGATGCAAAGGCCTGATCACTTTTCCTGCCTCTGTCAGCAAAAACAAATTAGGTTCTTGAGTAATCTGGAGCTTTTCGTCTGAAACATGATGAGGATTTAATCTTTCACCTCTTTCTTTTAATTTCTGAAATATAGGTTCAACAAAATCATGATCTACACAAAGTGGAGCATAAGAATCCTTGTTCCACTCAAGTTTTTTCTCATGGATGCTGTATATATTACTTTTAACATTAAATGTTTTTTTGTTACCTGTATTCAGGTAGCTTTCTGTTTCCACTCCATCAGCAATAATAACGGAGTGAGTATTTGTTTCTATATGATAGTAATCATAAGAAGTGATAGATTTATCATAAAAAATAGAATTACCATTTACGAGCATACGAACCGGCACAAATTTACCGTTAAAAAACAAACAATGCTCTGCAGTAATCAACATATCTTTATAAGGCACGCCATGAGCAATGGCGTCTTTTAATATTCTTACAGGATATCCTGATGCATCCAGAGGTAAATAGGGCATAACATGCGCTTTTTTACACCCAACCCACGTAACATTTATAAGGGTTTCAATACCGTTTTCTACAGAAACTATTTCATCACCAACACAAATATCTTCAACATTTATATATCCGTGCTTTGATTTTATTTGTGTCCCCTTCAAGAAACAGACATATACGCTTGAATCATCTGACAAAATATAATTTCCGTCTGCATCTGGGGTATCACCGTTGGTAAACAACACGTAAGGAGCTACCTCCCCCAAAACGTTCATAACTACCCCATATTTAGTATAATACCCTACTTGATTTACTTCAATATTACCTCCAAATCCATGCCCATACCCTTCATGATCACTCGGATATTCATAAATACCATTATCTCCAGTTATATATACAGGAAAATAAATATCTTCAGATAAACCAGATGGAGAAGGAGTGGCCGTAAACGTTCCATCTGAGTTTTCCGTAATCTCAGAAATTGGAATTGCATCGTAAAATGCCACATCATTTAACTCAACATCGTTGCTAGACATCATTTTAACCTTAATGAAAATTCAGGTAACCAAAAAATCAAATCATTCTACTCTGATAATTCTTAACAAAATTATTATTCCTTCGTAAGAAAATACCTTCCATGCAAAATATTCTTACTTATTCAGCGATATAAACATTTTCAGGCTTACAGAAAATTTAGAAAAATCCCGACATACGTGAAATTTGGAGCCATAATCTCTATTCCACAACAGCGAGGGGTCTTTTTTAGGTTTAACGTTAACTCATGCCTAACGTGACGATCCACAGCAGACAGACATCTGCCGAATCAGCCAGTGTGTTAAAGCTGTTCCTGAGATTTTGCGCAGCGGGTGGCGGGACTATACGAGCAAAAACCGACAACCGCAGTTTTCTGCGGAAAATGTCGAGCATTGTCTTTTAGCTTCGTAGGGAGATGGAGGTCTGGGCGACCATACCACTCATTCCCTACATATATGTTTTTGAATAATATTTTTTGAACCAAAACAAGAAATACCCCCTAATATACCCCCATAAGTTTGGGGTGGGGGGGGGTATTGGGCGACACGCTGAGCAAAGAGCCGCCGCTTAGGCATTGGCTGAGTTTAGGCTGCCAGCCGATTCTACCCAATCAGAAACTTCCCGCTCTCTCCAGCGCACGCAGTTACGGCTGAATTTTACCGGCCGGGGAAAATTCAGCGTTTCGATTCGGCGGTAGAGGGTGCGGGTTGTCACCCGTAGGCGTGCGGCCACCTCGGCGGCTGTCAGAAACTGATCCAACCCGGCTTGATGTTGTTCACGGTTTGCCATCACGCCACCCTTGCTTCACCCAGAATGAAATCACGCAGGCGGAAGGTTGGGCTGCGGCGCTTGGCGTAGCTTGTGCGCAGGGCGGCATCGGCCACGTTCTGCTCGGCTTCCATTGCAGCAGCCATGTCTTTCACCAGAGAAAGCATGGTCAGCTTTTCTTTGCTGTCCACATTGTTATGGATGAGCTGCTCCAGCTGCGTGCGGGCAGCCTGAAAGATCTGATTGTTCATTTTGCGTGGCTTTCAATGAGGTTGGCGCGGGAATGGAAGGCTTCGGCCTCTGTGCGGGTGTGGTTGGCCAGCCTTTTCCATGCTTCTGCGCCATCTGGGTTTTCGCTGGCGCTGCATGCGCGGCGGTATCGCTCCAGCTCATCTGCATGAGCAAAGAGAATATCACCTTGCGCACGAAGAATGAGGGCTCGCCGTAGAGCGGTCTGATTGAATCTGGTGGATTTTTGGTGTGCGGGGCAGGGGATGGTGGCCGTAATCATGGGCACACCATCTGCTTAGCTAAAATGCGGGAGAAACGGTTGCTGTACTCTCCCGCATTTTCCATCATCGGGCGTTCACAAGACTCGATGAGGAAACTGATGCCTAAGGACGATAAAAAACAAACGCAAAAGGATAAGCCAAATTTTGTGCCTAAACCTTCTATTTTTGAGCAAAGAACAGGCCAGAAGGGCGCTAATAATAGCAGTTCAGCACCGAAAGAGAATAAGAGAAGGGATATGCAAGAGTTACTGAAATCTGTAAAAGAATTACGGAATACTCTTAAAGATAAATAGCTGCTACAATTGCTGCTATAAATGCTACAATAGGCATAACCAGCAGCAGGTTCCATGCTCTGCGCACATGCTTTGCACAAATATCCACGAGTGTATCGTTTATGTGCAAGGCATTCTCTAGTGATTTCAGTCTTTCTACTGTGATGTACAAAGCTGAGGCATCGGGTGGTGGGCTTTCTATCAGCTTGAGCCATATGCTGGGTGAAAGGCCACCGTTTGACCAGTTGCGCACCCGCAATGCCTGAAATGCCTCTATTACAGCAGCTGCGGTTAGAATAAAGCCGCAGGCTGCTGCTATCCGCCGCGGCATTCCAAGAGTTGGCGCAAATACTACGCCCCCCATTACCACGCTTAGGGGCAAAGCCCAGCCAATAATGGATGTTGCTGTTTTTGTAAGGCTTTCCCGCGATTTGTCTGTTTCTGCCAAAGCTGTTTCGGCGGTTTTCAGAGCTTCCTTTGCTGCCCAGTAGGGAAAATCTTTCCCCATTTCGCCCATATCCGTTTCCGGTTCCAAATTTCCAGCTTCTGGTTCCTGCGTCATGCTGCAAGCCTGTTTTGGTGTGCTGTGTAGGTGTTGTGTAAAGGGTAGCATGTGCATGAGAGAACACATACTGTTCTGGCCTATTGGTCTGATGAACCATCTTGCTTCTCTTTGAAGGGGAAGCCTGTTGCCAGACTCCCCCAACTTTTTCCATTCTTGGCGCGCTAACAGACCCAAGAAAGGAAAAACGCTATGTCAGACGAAATAGATACAACTATTGAGGCGGCTCTTATTCAGGCTGCTGCAATACTAACAGCTTCTCATTTAAGTGCTCGTTCTGCTTCTGGAAGTGATCTAAGCGATGAATACGAGCACTCTAAGGTTTCCAGTGAGTTTTATAACCTTTTGGAGCGCTTGAAATCAGATTACCCAAAGCCAAAATAGTATCTAACGCCTAACATCTAAACTATAGGCCGTGCCTATTATTCTGTTTGTTGGCTGGGCACGGCTGCATTCTTGCGCAATTCAGCAATGGAAGCTGTTACCAGTGCTTCTACACGGTCACGGATACGGAGCAGGTGGTGGGCATCTGGATCTTTTTCGATAAAAAATGATGTGGCATACCGCGCTAAACTGAGCGCTGCCCGCTTGCGCTGATCCCTGAGCGCATCACCATTACGGGATGCAGCGTCTGTTCCGCTTTCTGCTTCCTGCGCGATGGAATAAGGCACGCGAACAGTGCTGATAGGCGGGCGACCGGGTGCGCCCTTTTCTTCTATCAGCACAAAGCCGCCATCGGCTTCTTCAATTTTGTATCGTGTATTCGACACGGTTTTTCTCCACCACGGGTTGTGATGGAGATAATGTGGGATATACTCACATTTAATGTCAAGAAGAATGTGGGAAGAAATCACACGCGTGTTTATTTTTTTCCTTATTTAGTGGAGATGAAAAAAATATTGATCTTAGTGTCTGCCATATTTTTTAACTCATTAACCTTAGAGGCTAAAGCGCAAACGCCATATTCGCCTATTATGGGGCCGTGGCAGTTTCGTTCGAACCAAACGTCCGATGGATTATGGCAGTGCCAAATGGTAACCTACCTTCCTAATCGGGCGGGGTTACTTTCTATAAATATCTCTGATCCTAGTAGAAAGATGTCTATTTTTCTTGAAAAGTCTGGATGGGATATTCCTGATGGAACTCAGGTTCCGATAGATATTGTATTTGAAAAACATGGACTGATTAACTTCATGGGGTATGGCAAAGGGGATGCCATTATTATTATTCCAAATGAAGAGCAGAAAATAAAATTTCTTATTAGATCAACTATTTCAAAAGACTTTATTCTTCATTTTATTAAGGGAAATGAAGGTGTTTGGTTTGTAACAGGAAAATATATGAAGGAAGCGATGAAAAATATGTCAACATGCTTAGATTATATTCATCAACTATCTCAACCTCCAACTCAACCTTATTAGTGAGCAGGAGGCTTAACTCGATTTAGCAGCATTGCTAATAATGGTTCCGCTTCATCTCGCGGTAGAGCTCTGTAAGCATAAAGTAGCAAAGCCTCTTGCTCATTTTCAGCCACAGCAGAACGTTTGCTATTAGGTTTGTCACCAGACGTTAACCAGTCTAGTGAAACACCGTAAAACTCTGCAGCAGCCATCAATACCTCCCTACCTGGCAGGTATTCGCCAGTTTCAATCTTGGTCAGATTTGACCGAGATGTCCCTATGGCGACCGCTGCCTCGACTTGGGTCATATTGCGCTGCTTGCGCAAGTTCCGCAAACGTTCTCCTATACTTGACACGGCATTTTTCCGTCTTTCACGATTCTGGTATAATTAAATAGACGAAACATGCTTTATGACGGGTGAACTGATCCCACATTTTTCTTGACATAAAATGTGGGAATATCCCACATTGCAGCTTATGAATGGCTTAGAAAGAGCAATTTCTGAGGTAGGTGGCGTCTGCAATCTAGCTCGCAAGTTAGACCTCCATCATTCCTCCATCATCCTTTGGAGGAAGAATGGAAGGGTTCCAGCTGAACGAGTGCTTGCGATTGAGCAGGCAACAGGAGTTCCTCGTGAAGAAATCCGTCCAGATATCTTCTCTAAACCTGAAACCACTGGAGTTGCGGCATGACTGATTCTCATGAAACCAACCATGCAGCAGAGGGCGGAAGCCGTCATGCGGATGGTGTCCGGGGCATTCCGCTATTTCGTTTTGTGGCTGAAGCTGCGGGTTACCTGAATGGCGAAGCTCGCAGGCTTGTACGTGGAGGTGCGGTGGATGTGAATCACAAGCCTGCAGCTACAGAAAATATGTTGGTTTATCCGGGGGACGTGGTGGTTCTCTGCCCTAGGTCAACACATTGTCGGCGTGAGTTTAGCGTTTCAGCCCTTTCCGCAAAACAGGATCGGGTGAGTTGATGATCTCCAAAAAGTCGTTAGCCGCTTTGGCATTCGCCATAGAAAAGCGATCAAAATCTTCGTCATTCCCAATTTGTGGGATCGCGTTGTCCTTATCGACGCTGATTTCTCACACTTGAGGCAATTTCGGGTTATTTTGTAGAATTCAGTCATCCCACAGGAGCCCGATCTGGAATATTGACGATATTGTGCTTCTGGCGGCGGGTTCTGAACGCAGTGAGGGTGTCACGGCCTGAGAAGGCAGTGTTGGTGGAAGCTATGTGGTCTGTGCACTGTCTGTTTCTTCAGATGGCCTGCCGGAGCCTTCGCAATCGTGCATGAGCGAGGGCGAATTCATGCTGACAGGGGAACATGTCCGGCATGGACAGGACAATCCGACGGACGCTGAGCGTTACACGTGTCGCGATTTTGAGCAGTCGTGCGCGTATGGTGCCACAGGTCGCCGTCTCCAGGCTGGTCTGGCCAAGGGCCAGTCTTTGCAGAGCGATCAGCAGGACATAGGCTGCGGCCGAGAACCACAGCCGGAGCTGGTTGGCCCGGATGGTGTGGGACGAGGTCCTGTCTGAGAACAGATCCATCTGGCATTCCTTGATGCGGTTTTCCATATCCCCGCGTGCGCAGTAAATCTGTTCGTAGAGATGGCGGGGGTCGGACATTCCCTGCGGTAGCGTGGTGACAATGAAGCGATGATAGCGGTTGCCGTGGCGCCATTCGGCCTTGGCCACGACCCGCCTGCGGCGCGTCCAGCTGTCCTTTGTGATCCAGTCAAAGGAGGCGAAACCGCGCGCAGCTCTGCCTGTCGTGGCGGCTTCGTCACGAACCTCAGCGGACAAAGAGGCAATCCGGTCATACAGGCGGGTGTTGCCTGCAAGCCCGAACAGGAAGTCAACGTGGTTGTCTTCGCACCATGTCATCAGACTGTCCCGGGCGAAACCGCTGTCCCCACGCACCAGGATACGCACCCGGGGCCAACGGCTCCTGATCTGCTCCACGATCCGGCGGATGTCTGCCAGTGCTTCCTTCCCCGGGTCCCTGTCTGCCGTGCGCAGGGTAGCGCTGAGGAGATGATCCCCGCAAAAGATGTATAGCGGCAGATAGCAGTTATGGCCGTAATACCCATGAAAGGCACGGCCTTCCTGATGGCCATGGATACGGTCATCGGTGGCATCCACATCCAGAACGATGCGGGCGGGTGCGCGCTCATGCTGGTCCAGAAAGAGCGTGACGAACAGGGTCGCCAGGGCCTCATGATCAGCAATGATCCGACAGTAACGATCTGCCTTGTGCCCACTGCGCTCCAACCGGTTCAGTGTAGATTTGCCAGCCAATGCTGCGCAGTTTGCCCGGCCTCCTGACAGACGGCCCGAGGCCAGACCAAAGATCAGGTCATGCCGCAGGGCATCGTGATCATTGAGATCTTCATAGCCCAGTGCCAGGCCCATGATCCGCTGACGGACAAGGTCTTCAACCCGGTATTCCACAAAGGCAGGATGCCGCTTATCGCGAAAACAGGCAGCAAAGCGGCGGCTGAGACCCAGAATGTCATCAGCCTGCTTCACCAGAATGACGCCCCCATCCGAACTCATGCACCCCCCGTCAAAACGGGCCACAACACGCCGTCCACAGGAGGCTGGAAACTCATACGCGCCTGCGCTACACTCTGTCTGCATCGGGTTTTCTTGATGATTATGGAAATTTCTTTTCTACAAAACAGACTTTTTCATAATCTAACCCGATGTACAACCCTTCTGTGAGATTTCCGCGTCGAAGGCTTTTCCGTGTTCTTCGATAAGGGAAATAATTTCATTTCTGTCTTTTTCGGGTAGCTTCTTAACTAGTTCCGCTACAACACGCATGACTATCTGGTTTCCGGCAAAAACAATTTCATCACGATCTTCTTGCGTGAATGGAATTGTTCCATCCTCATTGCAGTTATTAAGTTGTGCAGGGGTAAATTTCTTATCCTTTGACATAAAATCGTCCTTTCATGTGCCCTCCAATTACATGATGGACGAAGCAGACATTGGCAGCAATGCCAGTGTCTGCTCCCATTCTTAAGAACGGTATCGGCATCATGATCCCGTTTTCCCATTGCTTTCTGGCGTCCATCAAAACAGCCACAAAACGTGCGGTTGAGGCCGTGGGGGATTTTCGTGCTGCGGCCGGTTTTACGCGTGTGCAGAAATCTCAACTGGAGGCCTATGCCAGCAGGCATCAGCCAACCGTTATTCCGCTGGATATTGCCATAGATCTGGACAGATGTGCCGAGCAGCCCATTCTGCTTTCAGAAATGGCGCACGCTCTGGGCTATGTTGTGCTGCCCATGCACGTTGGCCCCGGTGATTTTGGCCGGGATATGAGCGAATACAGCATGGTTTCGGGAGAGATGGTCTCCACCGCTATCCGCATTCTGGAAGACGGTGTGATTGACCCCCAAGAAGCCAACGAAATTGCACCCAAAATGGCAAAAACCAAGCATGTGCTGGAGCGGGCGCTGGCCCGTATTCATACCATCCAGCAGCTGGGCAAGCCGTATTCTGTAAAAGGGGAGGGCCAAGCTGATGGCTGACCTGATCCGCCCACATATTCAGGACTTTGCGCGGGATGATCTGCCATCGCTCAAGATGGTGCGCTCCATGCCTTCCGAATATCGCGGCGTGTTCGAAAACCTGCGTGACGCGCTGAAAGAGGCACGTTCCTGCGTGTTTCGTTCTGGGCAGTATGTGCTGACTGATGCGGAAATTGCCGTGCAGGCGTGGCTGCATCAGGATGTGCTGGCCCGCGTGCTACCGCAGCTCATCCAGCGCGGCTTTCTGGCGCGGGATGATGAGGGCGCGTTGTTCAGCCCACACCTGTATGATCGCCTGTTGCGCAAGGAAGAGCGTGAAGCTGCCAAAATTGAAGCAGATGCCCGCTGGCAGCAGATGCAGGAAAGCTGTGATGTGCCACCCGGCCTGACACGTAAGCAGATTACTGCACGTGAGAATGGGAAAAAGGGTGGACGCCCACCAGGAAGCGGCAAGAAGGCTGCTGCTGACCGTAACCAACGCCATATGCCTTTGGCATCGGTTGTTCAGGGTGGAAAAACCGAAACCCAAAACCCAAACCAAAAACCCAATTCGGTTTTGGTTTCTGAAAATTTGGGTTCCGTGGGTTCCATAGATCTAGAATTAGAGAGAGATATTAATATTCCTTCTAGTTCTATTTCTGGGGCAACCGAAAACCCAGCATTGGCTCAGGAGCAGGTGGCCCAGACAGTAGCCCGCGTGATTGCCACAACCGGCATGAACGATCAGGCGCCGTATGCGGTCTCGCTGGTGCGGCGCTGGATGGGGCAGGG
This sequence comes from Acetobacter pasteurianus, assembly GCF_009914215.2. Classification (NCBI taxonomy): domain Bacteria; kingdom Pseudomonadati; phylum Pseudomonadota; class Alphaproteobacteria; order Acetobacterales; family Acetobacteraceae; genus Acetobacter; species Acetobacter pasteurianus. Next base: position 2,724,837 of record NZ_CP039846.2, read on the forward strand.
CGCAGAGCCGGATACCATTATTTCCGCCATTCGGGAGCATACCGAGGCCATGCGTAAGAATGGTGAGGAACCCCGGCGGTTAAAGGTGTTTGAAGCCGCAGTTTTGCGCGGCATAGAGGTGCAGCACTTACGCCCGAAAGCGCAGGATACAGCCCCCGAAAAACCTCAGGAAGCCAAGGAAAATGCCAAGTTCGAACAGGCATGGGCCAAGGCTGCCAAGGTTTGGAAGGATGCGTTTACCGATTGCCGAGATTTTGGGGCCGTAAAGCGCCGCTGGCCGGAACTGGCGCAGGAAAATGGCTTGCCGCCCGTGCCGTTTGAGAAAACCGCGTATCAGCAGCACTTCATGCATCAGCAAAGCGCACAGGTGGCAGCATGAGCCTGCGTGTGTTGCTGCGAAACTGCGGTTGAAGGCCGAAGGCAAGCCCAACCCGATTGATGCAATGGAAGACCTGCGGGCCAAGCTGGCTCAGGAACAAAAACGGCGTGCAGAGGCTGAATTGGAAGTCACCACCCTGCAACGCCGTTTGCATAGGCACGAGCAAGCCCGTGACGGTTACGGACGGTACACCAGAACAAACGGGGCAGCAACGTGCAGAATACAGAAGAAGCCACACCAGAACGCCTAGCCAAAGGCGACGTAACGGAAGTTTACGTTCAGGAACACAAGAACCAGCCACCAGAAAAGCGCCTGCGGTCATCCGGGGCGCTTTACGCGCTGCGTAGGGCAGGCACCATTACAGATGCCCACGTAGCCGCAGCCGAACACTGGGCGCGAGATTACGAAACAGGCGTTCTAGGTGCCAGAGACCCGGAAGCCGGCAAAAAGGGTGGCCTGCCAGATCCGCACGTTATCATGCTGTCTCGCGCAGCTGCTGTGAGGCGCTGCGAGTATGTGCGCAACGCCTTGGGGCAGGTAGGCGAAACCTTCCTGCACCGCATGATGATTGACGGCATGAGTGTTCAGGCTATGGCTGAGGCCGCTTCCACTCACAAACTGCGCGTTTCAGGCGCTATTGATCTGCTTCTGGAGCAGTTGGTGGAGGCATATCAGGTGATGCCGGGCCGGTTTTGGAAAGAGGGAGTTTAAAACCCCCTCTACCTGTTATTGAAACATGACTTAACGTTATCAATAATTAGAGATTTTAATCATCATTCTGTGTCTTGTCATTTTCTGATTTTATGTTTCCTGCATCTCCTTCTAATTCCTGTTTGAATTCTGAGAATGTTTTATTTGATATATGTAAGAAATTTCGGAACAAAATTCCCTCGCTTGTATTTATTTCTATTAATGAATCAAATATTATTTTTCTACTTTCCCTAGAAAGCCTCATGAAATTATTAAATTCAATTCGCATGTAATCAATATCATATAAATTTGTTACCAAGTAAAAAGTCCCATCACTTTTTATCAATGCTTGAGCGTCTCTCGTTGTGTGAAAATTATATTCTTTACGACGCCCAAGGGGCGGGAGTTTTACTATTTTTACAATATCTAGTTTTTCTAGGAATTGGTCAAAATTCATATCTTCTTCATATATAAAATCATAAGATGTAAGGGCAAAACCACGAATAAAATCAACAAGTTTTCTATAAACAACAACTCCTTTAGCTACTTCTTTATCTATTTTCCCTCCCCCAATAGAAGCCAATATTGCCGTTTTTAAATCTTCTATTTGCGTAGAAAAATTTTCCATTTCTTTACGCTCTGTTATTTTTGTTCTTTCATCATATAATAATCTTTGTAGCAAGCCTGACCATTGAGTCCTTAAAGTAGATTCTATTTCCTCTGGTCTTGAAAATGTATGTAATGTGTTATTATAAGATCTCTTCCGTAAGAAATTGATAAATTCAAATATAAATGAAGCAGTATGAGGCTTCTCTATTGAGGCATACTCAATGTCTTTTGAGATGCTTTTTGTTTTGTTTTTCTCATATGTTGCATGATCATTCATGACTCGGCTATCTACGAATGTTATAATTGGTATTTCATTTTCAATTGCTTTGAGTATTTCCAGTTGAGTGATAGACAGTTTTTCTTTTGTATCAAATATTGTTTTACTGCCACTTTGTTTCTTTAATTCATCAAAATCCACTACATTTAACGCATCGGGAAGAACATTACCTCCATATCTTCCGCCGATAATTAAAACAATATAATCTGCGTTTTTTATTTCTTCTACACAGCTTGTATGAGTATGTGTGCGTGGATCATATAGGATATCGTTATAATCACTCATCATGGGTTGATGGCCCATAGTAATAATGAATTGTCTTAAATGACTTCTAATTGATGATAAATCATAGCATGTCGAAGAAACAAATACTCGAAGAGAAGCCATATTTATAATTCCTAAAAAATAATTCTTGTTCCAAGATAATAAAATATTCTTCCCAAACCAACAGATAATTTCTCAAATCAGATTGACGCTTACCCCTAACTCGCCGTAAACAGTCAAAATCTCCGAAGTCGTGTGCCCATCTGGGCCACGGCTTTTTTTGTATCTTCTGAAAAGCTGAACGCATGAAACACTGGCAGAAGATCTGCCGTGGTGCTGTTCTGCTGCGCGGGAAGAAGATTGTTCTAGTTGTTTCGGCAGATGGAAATGTGGCGTATTGCGTGCGCATGGTTCCAGATCGTCTGCCACGGCATCGGGCTGATGTGATTTTGCGGGCCGTTGGTGGCCTGAAAAATACGGTTGCCCGATGTAATGCCCTTGCATGTGAAAAATATGGCCACCTGCAATCGCTGAGCGAACTGCCAGCGGGTGCGGTGTATGCTGAGCACGACATGCAGCGCATTGATGCCGCGCTACGCAAAGAACATGCTTCCCGCACGGTGGAAGAGTTGCCACCCGGCGTGATGGAAACAACATGGCGCGGGCCAAAATGGGGCGATTGCGGCCGCAAGGTTGGCGGCGCTCCATCCGATTAAGCGAAACCCCCGGCTGTTCGAGCAGCGCGGGGGTTTCTTTTGTCCACCCCTGACCTTTCCAGGAATGAACATGCCTGATCTTAAAGATCTCTGGCGTTTGGTACAAGTGATGAATGAAATTAAAGCATGCCGCTTCACCGTGATTATGCTTGTTGCTCTAATCACTGGTCTCGCGTTTGCTATCGAAAAAGCACTCCCAGGCGTGGCTGCTATCATTCAGGCATGTCGGTAAAAAGCGTCATGATAACGCGGTATTATCTGACACGGCATACCTGCCAAGGTGTCAGATAACCCGCAGAACACCCCCCAAACCCGTCAGATAATCTCTGTTATCTGACGGTTTTTGAGGGTTGGAAATGACCCGATAATATAGGGAAATCAAATGGTTAGCGGTGATCAGCCCAGATCGACCGCGCCAGCAGTGCCGGATGATGGCATTCACCGTGCGGATCTTCCGCTGGTCAAAACGTGGCTACACAACCGCAGTAGCAACACGGTGCGGGCCTATCGCACCAACGTTGCGGAGTTCGCCCGTTTTGTTGCCAAGCCGATGGCAGATGTTGCCCTGGCTGACATTCAGGCATGGAACGACAGCATGGCCGATGCGGCGGACAGCACTCGGCGGCGCAAGATCAGCGCCGTGAAATCGCTGCTGACCTACGGCCACAAGCTGGGCTTTCTACCGCAGGATGCAGGCGCTGCGTTCCGCATGGAGCGTGGCCGCGACAATCTGAACGAACGCATTCTTTCGCGCCAGCAGGTGTTGGCCATGCTGGCAGGTGAGAAGGATCCGCGCCGCCATGCGTTGCTGGCGCTGCTTTACGGCACCGGCCTGCGGATTTCAGAAGCCTGCGCGTTACGCTGGCGCGATATGACACGCCGCCAATCGGGCGGCATTGCAACGGTTTTCGGCAAAGGTGGCAAAACCCGCCATGTGCAGGTTTCACCATCGTTGTGGAAAGAGATCGCGGCTGTGCGGTCTGATGTCGGGCCTGATGCGCCCGTTATCCCCGGCCACGATGGCGGCCTGCTTCATGAACGCGCTGTGGATCGCGTTGTGAAGCGGGCCGCAAAACGAGCGGGCCTGCCGCCTGATGTCTCTGCTCACTGGCTGCGCCATGCTTTTGCGTCACACCAGTTGGACGCGGGGCAGCCGGTGCATTGGGTGCAGGCCCAGCTCGGCCACAGTTCGCTGGCCACGACAACACGATACAGCCACGCCAGCGCAGACGCTGCGGGCGCTGACCTTCTGGCCTGACGCCAACCGGCGCGGGCATTTCTGACAACGATGGAGAATGACAATGCAAACCGTGCCTGACGGTTTCATGCAGGACAGTCGCGGGCGTTTGGTGCCGGAAGCGAATGTCCGGCCATCTGACAAGCTGCAAGATGAGCTGGTGCGCCGTTTGCACCGTGAAGCCGAGCCGGTGCGGCAGTTCATGATGGATTTCAAGCGGCTCTGCTTTGCAGAGATCCATGCGTTTCTGGATCTGGTGGCCGAGCAATACAGCACCAAGCTGGGCAGCGACAAAGGCAACGTCACCTTGACCAGCTATGATGGCACGCTGCGCGTGACTGTGGCGGTCGGCAACGTCATTTCGTTTGGCCCTGAAATTCAGGCGGCGCAAACGCTGATCCATGGTTGCCTAAACCGCTGGTCTGAAGGTGCCAACGCCAACCTGAAAGCCGTGGTGCTGGATGCGTTTGACGTAGACAAGCAGGGCAGCATGAACGTGGGCAAGATCCTCGCGCTCCGGCGTCTGGAGATCGAGGACGAGGAATGGCAGCGCGGCATGCAGGCGATTTCTGACAGCGTGCGCGTGGATGTGACCAAGGATTACGTGCGGTTGCACCGGCGGCCATCGCCAGATGCCAAGTGGGAGCTGGTGACGTTCGACCTGTCCAAGCTGGACGTGGCCACCACATGAGCAGCCGCAAGAAAGCCGTTCTGACGTGCATGAGGCCGCTTGTAGGTGTTCTGGACACCAGCATAGCCAAAGAGCCACCCAAACGCGCTGACGGCTTTTATACAAGCCCTGAATGGCGTGCCCTGATGGCTTCCATCAAGCGCAAGCGGCCGCATTGCTGTGAACAGTGCGGTCGCACCGGCACGCGGCTCTTTGGGGATCATATTCAGGAGCTGAAGGACGGTGGCGCACCGCTGGACGAGAACAACGTCCAGTTGCTTTGCGGATCCTGCCATACCGCCAAGACCGCACGGGCGCGGGCAGCACGAAACGCCGTTGAATACTGAAAAACGGCGGTTTTCTGCCATTTTCTCGGTGTTATGCGTCCGCGTCATGCATGGCTGCAATGCCATGCGTCCATCGGGTAGGGGGAGGGGTAAAAGTATAATCGACCCAAGGCACCTGAACCGCGCCAGTGGCACGCGTGAAAAATTTTTCGTTCCAGCGTTTTGAAGTGCGCACTTTTGTTGCGCGGGAAGGTGGGGAATGCCCAAGAAAACTGATACGGATTGGCACGCGATAGAGGCTGATTTTCGCGCAGGAGCCTTGTCAAACCGCCAAATTGCAAAAAAACATGGCGTGGCTGAAAGCACGCTGCGCAAGCACATCGCGTCCGGTGGATGGGTGCGCACTTCTGCGCAAAAAGTGCGCAAAAACACCAAAACTGCGCACCAACCTGCGCACAATCCCCAGCGCAACCCCGCTCCACCACGGGAGAAACCACCGTCCACAGGGCGCAGATCTGCTGCCAGCGTGGATGAACGTATGGATGAAATGGTGTCGCGCCTTCTTGGTGAGCTTGAGGATACGACATCCCATCTTGGCGAGATTTCCGAAGCGATTGAGCTGGAAACGGCAGACGATACCGGATCGCGCCGGCGCGATGCGATGTTGAAGGCCATCACCATCAAGGAACGCACGGAAACCCTGCATAAGCTGAAGCAGACCCGCATGATGGGTGATGCAACAGTCGGCAAGAAAAAAGGCGTGAAAGAGCAGCGGAAAGATGCGGCACAGCGTGCCATGGGCGGAAAGTTCAAGCCCATGCAGCCGCCGAAGCTGGTGGTAAACAATGGCAGAGGCTCTTAGTCCGACCTGGTCAACAGCATGTCTGGATTGGGAGCGCAGGATTGTAGCAGGTGAAAGCCTGATACCGTGCGCACCATTGTTTCCGGAAGCCGCCGAGCAGGGCATGGAGGTATTCAATGCGCTGCGGTTGGCTGACGTTGTGGGCCAGCCAACGCTTGGTGAATCCTGCCGCCCTTGGCTGAAGGATTTTGCTGCCACCGTTTTCGGTTCCTACAATCCAGAAACCGGGCAGCGCCTGATTTCCGAATATCTGCTGCTGGTCAGCAAAAAGAACACCAAAAGCACCATTGCTGCCGGTGTCATGCTGACTGTGCTTATTCAGAACTGGCGGGAATCTGCGGAATTTCTCATTCTCGCACCAACCAAGGACGCAGCGGATAACGCCTTCAAACCAGCCCAGGACATGATCCGCTTGGATCCTGACCTAGATGATCTGCTGCACGTTGCGCCTAATCAGCGCATCATCACGCATCGGATCACTGGTGCCACGTTGCGGGTTGTAGCCGCAGATGGCACGGCCGTTGTCGGCAAAAAGGCAACTGGCGTTCTGGTGGATGAGCTATGGGAATTTGGGAAACGGCCTACAGCCCAGAACATGCTGATGGAAGCAACGGGCGGCATTGCATCACGTCCCGAAGGTTTCGTGATTTACCTCACAACGCAGTCCGAAGAATCTCCGGCCGGTGTGTTCAAGGATAAGCTGGAATATGGGCGCAAGGTGCGTGATGGCAAAATCATCGCACCGCATTTTCTGGCAGTGATCTATGAGTTCCCGAAAGGCATGCTGAAGCGCAAGGAGCATCAGAAGCCTGAGAACTGGTACATCACCAACCCAAATCTGGGGCTTTCTGTCACACTGGAATGGCTGAAAACCAAATATGGTGAGGCGTTGGAAGCCGGGGAAGGCGTGCTCACTGTCTGGATGGCCAAGCATCTGAACGTGCAGGTGGGGATCTCGCAAGGGGCTTCCGCCTGGGCCGGTATTAAATACTGGATGCGGCAGGCTAATCCAGAACTGACCTTGCAATCGCTGATTGAACGTTCTGACGTGATTGTCGGCGGCATTGATGGCGGGGGCTTGGATGATTTTCTGTCTCTGGCTGTTTTAGGTCGAGACGCTGACACAGAAGACTGGTTGCACTGGCAACGTAGCTGGGTGTTTCGGGGTGTTCTGGAAGAGCGGAAGAAAGAAGCGCCGCGCTATCTGGATTTTGAGAAGCAGGGCGACCTGTGGATCATGAAGGAAATGAGCCAGGACATCATCCAGCTGGGAGACATTGCCGAAGAGTTGGATGATTCCGGCAAGCTGGCCATGATTGGTTTGGATCCGGCCGGGGTTGCAGAAATCGTGCTGGAGCTTTCACGGCGCGGGATTATGAGCGACCGCATTGTGGGGATTAGCCAGGGCTGGAAAATGACTGGCCCCATTAAAACGCTCGAACGCAAACTGGCAGATGGCACGTTCTGGCATGGTGACCGTCCGATCATGTCCTGGGCGGTTGGCAATGCCATGGCGCGGGCCAAGGGCAACAATGTTGAAATCACCAAAGAAGTGGCAGGCGGCAAGAAAATCGACCCGCTGATGGCGCTGTTTGATGCCGTAGCCTGCATGAGCCGAAACCCGGAGCCACCGGGAAATATTGACCCGTTTCTTGAGGGAGGTCTGATCACGACATGAAAATGCCAGCGCCATTTAGAGGGCTGCTGTACAAGGCTGCAAATGCAATGGCGCTGACCGTCACAGGCGTATCCCTTACGGATCTGCGCCTGGGGGCTTTCATGGCTGGTGGGCCAACGCATAGCGGCAAGCTGGTGTCGGTGAATACCGCCATGCAGCTGGATACGGTCTGGGCCTGCACGCGGCTGATCTCTGACACTATCGGGGCAATGCCGCTGAAGCTCTACCAGCGTAGCCCAGATGGCACGTCATCCACTCTGGCGCGGGATCATCCGCTGTATCGTATCCTGAGCAGATCCCCCAATACGGATATGAGCGCCATAGAGTTCTGGTCATCCATGGTGGCCTGCCTGATGTTGTGGGGGAATGCCTTTGCCCAGGTGATCTGGAACGATATTGGCGTAAAGCGTGTGGTTGCCCTCTATCCGTTGCGGCCTGACCGCATGACGGTCAATCGTGACGATGCCACAGGTGAACTGATCTACACCTACACGTATCAGGGGCAGAAGCTCACGCTGGAAGAAAGCAATATCCTGCACATCAAGGGGTATTGCCTGGACGGCATGATGGGCATGTCTCCCATCAGTGCAGGCCGCCAGCAGATAGGCAGCGCCATGGCTGCGGAAGAAACCGCTGCACGCATGTTTGCCAATGGCATGTTGAGCCAGACTTACATCAAGTCTCCCAACATCCTCAAAGGTGAACAGCGGGTGCGTGCCAAGGCTATCCTGAAGGATTATGAAGGAGCCTTGAATGCCGGGAAAACGCCACTTCTGGAAGGCGGATGGACGGTTGAGAGCATCGGCATGAACCCCGAAGACATGCAGTTGCTTCAGACACGCGGCTTTAACGTGGAAACGCTCTGCCGGTGGTTTGGCGTGGCTCCGGTCATGATCGGGCGCATGGAGAAATCCACCGCGTGGGGATCTGGTCTGGAGCAGATGAACCTGTGGTTTCTGACCTATACGCTTCAGCCGTGGCTGGTGCGCATAGAGCAGGCTATCACGCGCTGCCTGCTACTGCCTGCGGAAAAAGAGACGTATTTCGCCCAGCACAATGTGGATGCGCTGCTACGGGCGGACAGCCAGACACGCGCTCAGCTAGAGGCCACACAGGTTCAGAACGGCATCAAGACCCGCAATGAAATCCGTGAAAAGGAAGGTCTGGCGCCAATTCCGGGTGGCGATATCGCAACCGTGCAGGCGCAGATGATCCCGCTGACAGATGTGGGCAAGGTTGGCATGCCACCGACATTGCAGCCCGTTACCACCCCAGCATCCCAACCACAGCCGCAACCAGGCGGCACGATAGGAGATCCGGACGATGATTGACGGCATGGAAGTCTGCGCCGTTCCGTTCGAGTATAAAGCCATTACCGGCACAGATGGCGAAAGCGGCCATGTGGAAGGTTATGGAGCCGTTTTCGGCAATACGGATTCACATGGTGATGTGATCCTGCCGGGGGCTTTCGCCAAATCCATTGCCGAGCGCAAGGCGCAGGGCCGTGTTCTGCCCATGCACGTCATGCACGGATTTTTCGGCGGTGATGGCGTGCCTGCTGGCGTGTGGAATGACGTGGCGGAAGACAGCAAGGGCCTGCACGTTAAAGGCAAGATCTCCGGCACCAACACGGATGCCGGGAAACTGCTGTATGAGCGCGTCAAGGATGGTGCACTGGGCGGTCTGTCCATTGGCTTCAGCATCCCCAAGGATGGCGCGGTCAAAATGACGCAGCCCACAGGCCCGCGCCGCCAGATCAAGCAGGCCAATCTGTATGAGGTCAGCCTGGTGGATGATCCCAGCAATGCCCAGGCCCGTGTCACGGATCTCAAGCGGCGCTGGGGTGATGCCTTCAAGTCCACAGTGCAGCCAACGGTTGCCGTGCAGGCGTTGGAAGCCGCGCTGGGCATTTATCAGAAATCCCTGAAAGGGAATGATGCCCCCACAGCGCAGGAACGCCAGCAGCTGCTGGAGCATTTGCAGGATGCCTATGAGGCTCTGACAGGCCAGCGCATGCCCGATGGTATGAAGCAGGCGTTACAGGATGGGAAAATCCCAATGCTGCCGGAGCTGAAATCCGTAACGGCTGGCCTGATGGCCGCCGTGCGTGGCGAGGAAGCGCCCAAGCCCGGATCTTCTCTGGTGCCGCCTGGTCTTTCCAGTTTTCGTCTGTGATCTGACAAAACCGCTTTTCATTCACCCACAGCCGCCCATTGAGGCGGCTTTTTTTATGGGAAAAACCCGATGTCTGAATTGGAAACCGAATACAAAGCCGCCATCAAGCGGCTTTCTGAAGCTACGGATGAGGTCAAAAAGTTTGCTGAAACATCCAAGACCGAGCTGAAAAATCTTGGCACGGTCACGGATGAAACCAAGGCCAGTGCAGACAAGGCGCTGACGGCTCTGACCGAAATGTCTGCCCGCGTGACGGAACTGGAGCAGAAATCATCCCGTGGGAATAAGCCGACAGAACAGCAGCCCCAGAGCATCGGGCAGAAGTTCGTGGCGTCTGACGAGGTCAAGGCCGCCATGGAACGTGGCACTAGCTGGAAGGGAACAGTGCAGGTTGAGATGAAAAATATCACCTCTGCCAGTTCCACCGGCACATCTGGCACTTCAGCGCTGGTTGTGGCAGATCGCCAGCCGCAGATCGTTGCCCAGCCCAACCGGCGGCTGGTCATTCGTGATCTGCTGATGCCAGGGAACACGCAGTCCCAATCCGTGGACTACGTCAAGGAAACACTGTTCACGAACAATGCTGATTTCGTGGCAGAAAACCCCGGAAATCCGTATCCGCAGTCAGATATCAGCTTCTCCCTGAATACGCTGCCAGTGCGCACCATCGCGCATTTCGTCATGGCGTCCAAATCCATTCTTGCTGATGCACCGCAGTTGCAGACCTACATCGATGGGCGTCTGCGCTATGGTCTGGCTTACAAGGAAGACCTTGCCTTCCTGAATGGCGATGGCACAGGCACCAGCATTCTGGGGCTGCTGGCACAGTCCAGCAAATATGAGCAGCCTGCAGGCGTGACGGTAAAAGGCGAGACGATGATTGACCGTCTGCGTCTGGGCATGTTGCAGACCACGCTGGCAGAATACCCGGCGACCGGGCATATCCTGAACCCGACTGACTGGGCCAGCATTGAACTGACCAAGGACAGTGTGAGCCGGTATGTGTTCGCCAATCCCATGGGCATGGCTGGCCCGGTTCTGTGGGGCCTGCCGGTAGCAGAATCTCTGGCCATGGCACAGGGCAAGTTCATGACCGGGGCATTCAGCCTTGCAGCGCAGCTGTTTGACCGTGAGGACGCCACAGTCTCCATTTCCACCGAAGACCGGGATAACTTCGTGAAAGGGATGGTGACCATTCTGGCGGAAGAGCGCACCACACTGGTTGTTTACCGTCCGCAGGCCATTATCAACGGTGACTTCACCGGCATTGATACGGCTGCACCGACTTCTGGCACCACCACTGGCGGCTGAGGAACAGAGCAATGAGGCGTACTGTGCAAATCAGTGCGTCAGCAGCTCTTCAGCCGTTGGCGCTTCTGGATGATCTGAAAGCGGATCTCAGTATTTCCGACAATACGCAGGACACAGAGCTGACACGGCTGCTGCTGGAGGCTTCGGCAAAAGCCCTGAAGTTTATCGGCAGGCCTCTTATGCAGGCGCAATGGCAGGACACGTTCATGGTGCTGCCAGGTGCCGCACAGGACGTGCTTTGCCTGGGCCGATATCCTCTGGTCAGCATTCAGTCATTCTGCGCGGGAGAGCTTTCTCTCACACCAGAGCAGATCAAGGATCTTCCTTTCGATCCTGATGCCGCCATGGTGTATCCGCCTGATGCCAGAATGCCAGGATGGATGCCGGGGATCTATGCCGTCCAATATACGGCCGGATATGTCGCACCGGGCACGGAAAACGCAGGCACGAATATCGTGCCGCAGGATCTTCAGGAGGCCATACGGCTCACTGCGGCGTCCATATGGTATGCCAAGGGGCGAGATCCCAACCTGAAATCTGAAAGCGAGCAAGGGGTGGGTTCCACCAGTTGGAATGCACCATCTGCCGGATCTGGAGGCATGCCACAACCTGCGGTGGATATCCTGACAGGTTATCAGGCGGGGGGCATCGGATGAGCTACCGCACAGAACGCCGCCGCCGCCAGATCGCCACCAAAGGCCGCCAGATGGTGCTGTCCAGGGCAAGCGGCACTGCCAGCGTTACACTGATGGCCTACGCACCGCCAGCACAGTCTGCCCAGATCACGAACGACATGGCGCAGGCTCCATTCGTGGCACAGGTCATGGCGGATGCGCTTTCCGGTTACGGCATGCCTGCCCAGGACGACCGGGTGCAGGACGGCCCCAAAACCTACACGCTGACAGATGCGCAGCCCGTTTACGATGGGCCAACCGTCTGCGGCTGGACATTGATTGCCGCAGGAGGCGAGACGCATGACAACGCCAGCAGTCTTCTCTGATGCATGGACACGCGCACAGGCTGTTGCCGAAGCCCAGAAGCTGAAACTGCTGGATCCGGCAGGCCAGAACATTACCGTGCCAGATGGCCCATATTGGGTGATGGAAACGGCGGCCGGATTGGCAGACCGTGCAGGCGCAGGTGAGCCGGTAGATCTGGAAGACGGCACCATCTGGCTGCATCTGATGGTGCCCAAAGGCACAGGAACGCTGGAAGCTCTGGAATTGCGCAAGGCCATGTCCGTGGCCTTCAGGCAGGCCACAAACCTGCCAACGGGCATCATCTACCTTGGCCATATGTTTGATCCGCCAGATCTGAGCCAGACCGGCAACCGTGTGCGGTTTTCTCTGGGGATCAACTATCAATATCAGGACATTCTGACATGAAATTCTTCCCGCTTTACGAAACTGCCGCCAATGCTGGCACATTCCAGATGGGATCAGTGGAAATTGATGCGGATAGCACGTCCGCTGCTGTGGCTATCGCTGAACAGGATGCCCCCGCAGGATGCCGCACGGCTGTATGCCCATACCGTTCTCTTTCTGGGCTTCCTGAAAGCCTGCCGCCAACCGCTGATGAAAGCGGGAAACAGTATGATGTTCTGGCACAACCCGATGGCGCATCCGGCCTGTTCCAGAGCAGCGGGCAGGTGTTCGGCTCCATGGCGGCGGATGCCGCAGGCATGGTGCTCTCTTTGGAACGCTTTTTCGGTTATCGTCTGGGGCTTCTCCCGCAGGGTGAAAAAGCGGCTGTTGCTCCGGCCACATCTGGCGGCAGCACATCTGCCACCAGTTCTGGTGCCACGCCTACAGGTAGCAGCACAGTCGTAAGCTCCGGCGGCAGCGCAACACCAGCCAGCTAACAGCTTCCATATTTCGTGCAGACAGGTCGCCATTGAGCGGCCTTTTTTATTGAGGTGATCATGGCCTATACAGGCGGCACAAATGGCTATGCGGCCGGTGCGGAAAGCAATACCAGCGCGGTCGATTACGCGCTTGAAACCACATATAACACGCCACCGACCGGGGCCTATCAGGCACTGCGTTACACAGATGTTTCGCTGACAGTTAATGAAACCGAAACGCAGCCTGATGAAATCAACGACATTCCGGAAATGGCGCAGTCTGTCCTGACCGGCCGCACAACACAGGGCAGTATCTCCGGCATTCTATCCGTTGGCACATTTGAAGATCTGCTGGCAGGTGTGATGAGTGCTGATTGGGTCAGCTTCACGTCAACATCATCTGGGAATGCTTCAGCGGGTGATTTCATCCAGTGGATTGCGGCTGATAATATCGGCGGCCATCAGGGTTACAAGTTTGTTGCATTTTCTAACCCCGCATTCCTGGCGTCCCTACCTAAAACGGGATTGGTGGTGCTGAATGATCCCGGTTATGGGATCGAAAATGTCGTGACACCGTATGTGCAGTTTTCTGATTCAAAGAAAGGCATCTACGTTCCTGACACGGTGCTGTCATCTGTCACGAGTGACAAGGTAGCCTCTGCGGGGGCAACAGCGGTTTTCAGTGGCATCACCAATGGTGCTCTGGGTAAAACCTTTACCTTCCGCCAGAAGATGGCTGACGCATGGCAGATTTTTTCTGGCACCATGGTTAATCAGGTGGAAATCACGCTGCAAAAAGGGCAGGCCCCTACAATCAGCATTGATCTGATCGGTTCAGATATGACCACATCTGATACCGATATTGCGGCATCCGTTACCCCTCGCACCACCACGCCGCTGATTGATACGGTTGAAGGCTTTCAGGGGTGCAGCATTTTTGGGAATGCGCCTGCCGGTTGCATTCAGTCTGCCACCATCACCTTGTCGCGTGATGGATCCGGGCAGGATACCGGCATGGGGCACACTGGCGCTTGCGGTCTGCGTTTTGGCAGCTTCAAGGCGACCATGGAAATCACGTATTTCTTCAAGGATTATCAGCAGTTCACCGATTGGAAAAACGGCAAGACAGGCCCGGTTTCCATAGGTGTGCAGGGCAGTGATGGCAACGGCTACCAGTTTACAGTGCTGAACGGTGTCATCCGCAATCCCAAAACGCCTATTTCTGGGAAAAACACCACGGTGGTGGCGACTGTTTCCGTAACGGCCAACCCCACACCCGTGGGCGGCACGTTTGCGATTGCCCGCACCAGCTCCTGATCGTCTGGTTTTCCTTTTCTTTTTCAAACATGGCCGCCACTGCGCGGCCTTTTTTATTGAGGCAGATCCATGCTTACTCTTGCTGACCTGAAAACCGATAGCGCCGCCATTGCCGATGGGGATTGGGTGAAAATTGACAAATTCCCTGGCCTGAAAATCAAAAGCCGTGGTTACACGGACAAGTTCGTGGATGCACAGGCCCAGCGCCTGCGTAAGGCTGCTGAACGCTACCGTGGTGATGTTTCTGCCATTCCCAACGCTGTGCGCCGCAAGATCAATGCAGGCCTGTTGCGGGACTTCCTCGTGCTGGATGTTGAAGGTCTGCATCATGACCGGGAAAAGAAAAACCCTGTCACGATTGAGGAGTTCAAGGGGCTTCTGGATAACCCAGATTACCGTGAACTGATGGCGGCCTGCTGGGAAGCCGCAGCCCTTGTGACCACCAAGGCATCAGAACACGCAGAGGAAGCCGAGGGAAACTGACCAGGGCGCTGGCATGGCATCTCGAATGGGGAAGCTATGACGAAGATCTCTGGAATGATTTGCCAGAGGAACATGCCCGTGTGGATCCACTGCCTGAGTTCATGTGGATCTGGCGGGCATGGCATCGGCTTTCTGCGTCACGCCAGCGTCTGACACAAGGGTTCAGCATGCCTCTGGGCGCTTCGGTTACAGAAAGCAGTCCCGGCATGATCCCATGGGAAGTTGTGCATACATGGTCGCAGTATCATGGCTACACGCATGCCGAAATGGCGCTTTTGGATCGGTGCATTGTTGCCATGGATGGCGTGTTCATCCGTGATCATCATGAGCGCCTGAGAAACAGGATGAAAAAATGAGCTGGGCCGCACGTCTGCAAAAACCCATGCGTGTTGCCATCAACCGGAACATGACCAGTGCGGCCGCGCACAAGATCGTTGCGAACAGGATCCGCAAGGAGCGCGATGATCTCATTCAGTCGGGTGCGGCATCGGCACAATATGTCCGGCGTGTGGATGGCACGCTGGGGCTGGAGGAAGAGGCGGCCAAGCTCAATGGTGGGAATGTCACCTATATTTTCAGCACCATTGGTGCGGCCACTGTCTGGGCGTTGGAAGAACTGCGCAAGCGGTCTCCTGCCCATAGTGGCGCCTTCCGCAAGAGCTGGGCTGTTCTGGTGGATGGCAAGGGCTGGACGAACGCACCAGGCAAGATCCCGATGGGTTCGGAAGTGTGGATTGTGAACACCATGCCCTATGCCCGCAAGATTGAAGTGGGCGGCCAGCGCATCAGCGTTCCACCTGGGATTGTGGAAGGCGTGCGCAGGCCGCTGATGAGCCGCTTCAAGCGCATTCGTGCCCAGCGTGCCTTCAAGCCCTTGCAAGGTGGGCGTGATGCCCGTGGAGGGCCTGTTCCCTACATCCTGCGTGGTGCGGGCATCGCTTCGGGCGTTTCGTGGGACAAAAAAGCAAAAGAATGGACGCAAAAGCACGCGGCTTACGTGAGCAGGCGGGCTGATCGGCAGGCAGGTGAGCAAATGCTTTACCCTACGCTGATCCTGACAGAAAAGTGACGGTTTCCCATGGCAGATACAGATCTGGTTGAATCGCTACAGGTCGATATTACGGCTGTTGATCAGACCGAGAGTGCGACAAAAAGCGCAGGCGATCATCTGGATGCGGTTGCCGAAAAGGGCGTGGCTCTTTCCGATGTCATGTCTGGCATGGGCAAAACCTCAAAAGCGGCCACTGAAACGCTGGCAGAAGGTGCCGATGCGGCGTCCGTGTCTTTTGAGAAGCTGGGCACGCAAGCTGCTTCTCGTGTGAATAGCCTGACCAGACAGCTCATTTCCCTGAGTGCGCAACGTGACAGCCTGCGGGCAGATTTCCAGAAAGCGGCAGATGCAGGGCTTGATACCTCTGGCATCACGGAAAATCTGGAAAAGGTGGAAAGCCAGATTGGGCATGTTGGCACTGAGCTTAAAACGGTTCAGACCAATTTGCAGGTTGCGGCTACGGGGCAGAAGGCATGGAACGGCCAGCTAGGCGAAGAGAACGCCCTTCTGAATGGATTACGCGAAGCTGAAGGCAGTCGCGCACAAGCTATCGGAAAAACAACAGAGGCAATGGCCAAAAGTGTTTCCGAAGCTGAAAATCAGGCTGAAGCACTGGCTCTGGTTGATCAGAAATATGATCAGCTAACAGATACGGCCGAAGGTCTGCCCGATGCGATGGAGCAGGTTTCCGAGGCGGCAGTTGATAGTATCAATGATATCCGCCGCGTTGCCGAAACGGGGCAGGATGCGCTTGACGGTATGACCGCGCCGGATGTGAGTGCTGATGTTTCTGGAACGGTAGATATACAGTCTCCAGACCTCAGCAAGACGCTAGAGGCGCAAGAAAAGCTCAAGGCAGGCATCAGCGATATCACGCATGAGGCTGCTCTTGCCAAAAGCGAACTGTCCGAAATGGGCAAGGCAGGTGCGCAGGCCGCAGAAGACATGCAGTCTGGCATGGATAAAACCACGGCCGACGTTGTTAAGAGCACGTCTGAAACGGAGAAACAAAAGCAGGTCATTCGTGATATTGGCACGGAATATAAACAGGTTTCTGTTTCTGTGTCTGATAGCACCAGCAAAATCGAGCGTGCGGTCACTGTAGAACAACAGGAGCTGAATAGCATCAGTGCGCCAGATGTGAGTGCTGATGTCTCCCGCACTGTGAACGTCCAGACGCCGGATCTGTCTGAAACCTTACAGGATCAGGACAAGCTCAAGGATAGCCTGAACGACATCAAGAGCGATGCAGGCCTTGTTGCGGGTGAGTTGTCCGATATTGGCAATGTGTCGCAAGAAATAAACGCAGGCTTGCAGGTTGGCCTGGACAAGAGCGCGACCAGCTTTTTGCGGACAGGACGTGCAGCCAGCCAGTTGGCCAAAGTCATGTTGCAGCTTATGTCCGCACAGGATCGGTATGACGATGTCGTGGCGCAAGCCGCCGCCGTTCCTGATGATAAGCTGGATCCGCAGATCAAGCAGAGTGTTGTGCAGGACGCCAAGGATAAGGTTGAGGCGTTACAGGCGCAAAGGGATGCCTTGCTGGAGGCAGCCAAAGCGCAATCCGATCTGGACGATGCGCAGCAGAAATCCACCAAATCCGGCAAGCTGGAAGCTTACCAGATCACGGAAATTGTGGATGATGTTCACAAGTTTGCCGATATGGTGCTGGCAGGCGGCAATCCATTGCAGGCGCTGTTTTATGAAGCGCCCAATGCCCTTGCAATCGCAGGTGGTAGCGGTGGCTATGGCGCAGGCCTGTCCATGCTTAAAAATGCCCTGACAGGCCCAGCAGGCATTGCTGTTGCCGCAGGCGCTGTGGGCACCGCGTTCTATAAGATGGGCGCGTATGCGGAAGAGGAAGAAAGCAAGCTTGCCAAACTGAGCCAGCAGCTGCGGGCCACCCGTTCTGACGCCAACAACATGGCTGACAGCATCACTTCTGCGGCCGACAGCCTGGAGAAGATGCCGGGGTGGGATAAAACCACTGCACGGCAGGCCGCCACAGCCATTGGCAGCACTTACAATTTCACGGGCGGTACGTCCGATATTGAGGCGCTGGCCAAGGTGGCACAGGATGCCGGAACAGTGTTTGGCTCTTTGGAAGATGGTCTGAAGGCGGTGCAAACCGCCATGGTGGATCCCACGGCCGAAATTCAGGCACTGTACCAGCAGCACCTTCCGGGCGTGGATGCCCAGCTTGTGGAGCAGGTGAAAGAGCTTCAGGCCGCAGGTGAGCAGGGCAAGGCGTATGCGCTTGTCATGCAGCATCTGACATCCAGCACCAAGGATGCGACCGAGCAGGGGCTGACACCATTCCAGCAGGCCGTGGAGAAGCTGCGCAAGCAGACATCACCGCTTGTGGATGCCATTCAGGATCTGGCCCTGGCTATGGGCACCAAGCTGCTCAATAGCGTCACGTCTCTTTTGTCTCTGCCCGTTCCTGCGGAAAAGACAACAGGCGGTCTGGCGGGCACCACGGTTCTGCGAAATGACAAGCATCCCGAAATGGTCGGGATGATGCAGGTTAATACCGCCTTTACGCCAAAATATGATGTCAGCACCGTCAAGGGGAATGTGGATGAAGGCATTACGCGCTTCCAGAATTTCCTGCATCAGACAGGCGGAAATCTGGATAACGCTCTGGCGTTGTATGGTGGCTTCAAGGTGGGTTCTGCTGGCGGCCGCCAGTATGCAGCCAGTGTGTATGGGCAGGATCTGAGCAGGCTGCCATCTGATTCCGATGCACTGATCAAGCAGGAAAGCGGCCACTTTAATCTGACTGATGGGCTTTCCAATGTGGTGCGCAAGATCGCCCTGCAGGAAAGCGGTGGTTACCAGTATGATCAACGGGTGAACAAGCCGACCAGTGCTTCTCCCGTGGATCATGCCACATCTGCGGCCGTGATTGATGATCAGAAGTCTCTCACGGGTGGCGCTGCGGATGCAGCCGGTGGCTTCAGCACGTCCAGCTATACGCAAAGTCGTGCCGAAATCAGCGCCTATATTGAGTCACAGCAAAATCTGCTGACAACGCAGACGGCTGGATCCAAGGGGTGGCAGGAAATCAGCGAACGCATCACCCAGGCGCGTATCCAGCTGGCGAATACCCTTAGCCCGCAGGAACAGATCACCCAGGGTATGAAAGACCAGAATGAGGGGCTTTCTGCTCAAAGTGGTTACTGGCGCAGCATGGCGGAAGTGGTGGCGCAGTTTGATACCGAGGCGCGTGGCACTGGTGTGGATCAGGCGGCACTGTCACAGGCCCTTGCAGCCAAACAGCAGCAGCTGGCGGCCGCGTATGATGATGGCACGGTGGCTGTGCAGCGGCAGGCCCAGGCACAGACAGCTATGCTGTCTGTTGCCGGTTCTGATGAACAGGCTATCCAGCACGCCACAAACTATCAGCAGGCCTATAATGAGGCACTGGAGGATTTTGACCCGAAATCGCAGGCGTTTGCCGAAGCTGTGAAAGCCCGCACGGCCGCGCTGAACAGCGAGACAGACGCACAGGCGCGGTTTGAACAGGCGCAGCAGAATAGCGGCCTGCAGGACAATCTGAGCATGATACAGGCTCAAACAGCCAGTATCGGTCAGAATGCGGATGAGCGTTCCGTTGCGTTGGCACGCATGCAAGCGGAAATTCAGGAACACCGCAAGTTCGGCACTGTTCTGCCACAGGAAGCGCAGGACTATGTTGATCTGAGCACCAAAATTGCTGAGGCTTCTACCGAGTATGAGCACCAGCAGCAGGTGATGGATGATTTCACTGGATCCATCAGCGATATGGCGGATCAGCTTTCTGATGGCGTGGTGCAAGGATTCTTGCAGGGCACATCGGCAGGCATGTCTTTCAAAAGCATGTTGCAGGGTGTGGAAGCATCTGTTGCCAGCGTGATTGCACGCTTTGCCCTGATCAATCCTCTACTCAACAGCATTGATGGCGGCACACGCACCACGCTGGCAGATCTGGGCAATCTGTTTGGTAAAGTTGGCGCAGGCAGCAGTTCTTCCAGTGCCAGCAACATTCTGTCCGGATATGGTGGAGGAAACGACATCACATCATCCGGCTGGGCCTATTCCCCATGGGAAGCCCTGAATGTGAAAAACCAGATCAGCAATCCAGCTGGATCAGCTGCAAAAAGTGGCGGCATGTTTTCAGGTCTGGGGAACCTGTTTTCTGGAAAGGCAGCTGATGGCAGCGGCATTTTCAGCAGTGTTGGCAGTGCTGTTTCTTCCATCGGCTCATACATGGGAATGGCGGGTGCTGCCTTCGGCATTGGCGATATGGCCTATAACCTTCTGTCGCAGCTCTTTGCCAAAAGGAAGAAGGATTATCAGTATGTTTCCGTAGGCAGCGATGGGATGCTGGATATCAGCGGCCATGTTTACAAGGATATTCATGGCAATGATAACGTGGCATCCGGCCTTCAGGATGATCTGGACAGCATTAACAATGTCTTCGGATATACCGGGGTTTCCGCCACAAACACGGATACCATTGGCAAGGTTGGCTGGTCTAAGAAAGGCAAGAAGTCCGAAACATACAGCCTGACAGATCTTCTGCCTGATCTGGATCTGACCAGTTCAGACGCCACCATGCAGCAGGAGCTGAAGCAGCTCATGCCGACCAGTTTCGATAGCGTGGATACGTTCACGCAGGATCTGGAAAGCCTGAAAAGCCTTGCAGATGAACTGGACAGCATGAAAGTGTCTGTCTCAAAGTTTGATGATAGCTCCCATGTCACGGTGGATCATTTCACCGGCTACACGGGGGATATGGCCAAGGCGCTTTCAACGCTGGATGGTGGTACCTATTCCGTAGATGACCTGCAAAGCAAGTTTGAGGCCATTGAGGAGTTTGTGGGCACCACAATGCCAGGGCTTCTGGATGTCACGGCATCCGGTTCCGAAAGCCTGATGCAGCAGGTGGATGATCTGAAGCAGAAATACCAGGACGCCGCCAACACGGCAGCATCCTACGGTCTGGATGCCCAGGCATTGCTTGATAAGGGCAATGCCATTGCTGCTGCCATGATTGCCAATGAGCAAACCACGCTTTCGCAATCTGACCAGTCCGTGCAGGCACGTTATCTGTCTGCCACGGGTGATCAGGAAGGTGCGGATCTGCTCAATCAGCAGGTGAGTGCCGCACAGGAAATCCAGCAGTTGCAGGATAACTGGCGGGGCTTTCTGGGTGATAACTATGCGGACAATGTGACCTACCAGCAGCAGCTGGCGGATCTTGAAAAAACACAGGCTGCCGAGCGCCTTCAGATACAAACCGAGTATCAGGAAAAGGCTTTAGAGCAGCAGAAAGAATATCAGGATCAGGCCACCGAGCAGGTTTCCAGCGTGTTCAGCAATCTTCTGTCCTACGCAAAAGGGCTGGATACGTCTGATGCCTCGCCATTGTCTGTTGAGGATCAGTACAAGGCCGCTAACGATAATCTGCATACGGATTACCAGGCGGCCATGGGTGGCAACAGCACAGCTCTGGCATCCCTACAGACCGATATGCAGACATATCTGTCCCTGTCCCAGAAATATAACGGGGGAGGGGCCGCATATGTGGAAGACTATCAGGCGGTGCTGACCATGCTGAAATCTCTGGGCAGCATGAACACGGATGCCCTGACAGCGGACGCCATGCGGGACATCATGCAGGACAGCACCACCACGCTGGCCAGCATTTTGCAGCAGATCCTGCAGGCCACGAATAACCTGTTTGCGGAAACACGGTTCCAGAACCTCAAAGCCGCAGCGTAACGGGATATCACCATAATGCAGCAACGCTGTTTTCTGGGAACGCTGGCCTTCGGGCCTGCGGCTTCCCGCACGACCACATGCCTGTCTTCTGGCGGGTATGTGGATGTTGCCACCGGCACGAAATATCTGCCCATTCTGGCCAGCCTGCCTGACGTGGACAGGGAACTGGATATTTCAATTTCCGGTAGCAGCATGACGCAATCGTTCGGGCAGCTTACGGTCAATCTGTCCGATGGCGTGGCCGATAGCATGAACGTGCGCAACCATACCGGAGATCTGTCCATCCTGACCGGCCTGCGCAGCTATGACATGGCACGCGGCTGGTGGTCAGATCCTGCGCTCTCTGCGTGCCAGCCTCTGTTTACCGGATCCGCCACCGCATGGCGCACCGGAGCCACGCAAGGCACGCTGACACTTTCGGGGCCTGCCGTGCTCTCGCGCCAGTTGCCACTGGCAACCTATGCTGGCACTGGCGGCGTGGAAGGTGGATCAGACCTGACAGGCCGGGTAAAGCCGCGCCTGCGGGGTTATGCCTTCAATATCACACCGGTCTGTGTGGATAGCGTCAATCAGATCTATCAGGTCTCTGATGCACCATTCTGGATGGGCACGCAGGGCACACAGCCGGATCTGACCGTGCTGGAAGGCGGCGTGCTGGGTAGCTGGTCTGCTACATCCACAGATGGCAGCTGGTCATATGCGGGCATGGTCAGCGATATCACGACCGCAGATCCGGCCGCAGGCACCTATGTGGTGGAAAGTTCCAGCCGGGGCGCGTTTTTCCGGCTGGGTGGCACGCCGGTCTATACCATGACCTGCTGGGCCACTGGCGCGATGCCTGATGGCACGTATGTTTCCAGCCTGCCGGATATCGTGCGGCAGGTGCTGGTGCAGGATATCGGCATACCGGCGGCATCCATTTCCAGCACATGGGCAGATCCGTTCGGCAATGTGGATAGTGCCGCCGGTGCGTTCTGGGATGGCTCTGACAGCTATACTGGGAATGACATGATCACCGCCCTGTTGCAGGGCAGTATGCGCAAGCTGGCGGTTGCGCGGGACGGCACGCTGAAGCTGATAGGCATTACAGACAGCTTTTTGCAGCTTGCGCCGCATCAGTGGGAAAAGCTGGCGGTGCTGCCTGATGAGGTGATTGACATCAAGGAAACAGATCTGCCGTCTGAACTGGCGCTGCCTCTCACCTGCGGGCGTTGCACCTATAGCCGCAATTACACGGTGATGAGCACCAGCACCCTCAGCCCGAAGGCGGATCTGTCCACTCTGCGCACGCAGCGCAGTGCTGTCACGGTGGGCACGGATAGCCCAACGGAGGAAGTGGTCAGCCCGCCCGAAGTGCTGACAAGCCTGCGCACGCAAGCCGGGGCGCAGGTGGTGGCCGATGTCATCAACAAACTGTGGACGGTGGCAGACCGGCGCGTGTTTTACGTCACGCTGCCGTTTGAACGCCTGTTTGATTTTGAAATGGGGGATGAGATTGTGCTGTTTGCCAATGTGGACGGCCTGCGCGATGGGCTGGGCGGTCTGGTTGTCGGTGAAAGCTGGCGCGGCTCCAGCGCAGGCCAGTGCGTGCTGACGGTGCTGGTCTGATGCAGAATTGTGCTTTCGGCCTGAACAATCTGGTCAAGACCGCCAGCCTTAGCGGCTCGGCGTCCTTCTATGCAGGCGTTTCAGCCGCCAAGGATTTCTCACCCAATCAGCTGGCCACAGACCAGGGCAACACCACGGCGGCGTTCTGGTCTGTTGGGGATGGCAACAGAACGGCATGGTTTCAGGCGCAATGGAATAGTGCCCAGACCATGCGGGCCTTCTTTGTGGGGCGCACCAACCTTGGCCAAGCCGCAACATGGCAGCTTGTGGCCAGTTCCGGCGGCAATACGGTGTATTCCGCCTCTGGCAGCTTTGCCACGCTGGGTGGTGTTGGCCCGGTGCAGATGGTGCATGTGGCACCGCAGGACATTCAGGCCGATACGGTCAAGATCACCGTCACCAGCAATGGCAGCACATCGGAAAGCTATATTTCCCTGTCTCTGGCCTATATCGGGCCGGTGTGGCAGCCGGTGCGCAATATGAGCACCAAAAGCACTACCGGGCTGGACAGTTCCGTGACGGTGAATACCGGCATGAGCGGGGCCGAGTTTGTCACGCCCGCATGGATGCGGCGCAAGGCTGTGGTGGATCATGAATCTCTGGATCTGGCTGACGTGCCGGTGCTGGAGCAGATCCTGCTGCTGGGCGCATCTGGTGCCAATGTGCTGTTTGTGCCGGATCCGGATGCCGATGGCCCCACGCTGAACCTGCGTAGCCTGTTTGGACGCATCCAGCGCGGAGATCTGAGCAACCCCTATGGCGCTGCCCTGCGGCAGCAAACCAGCTTCACCATTACCGAGCGGCTTTAAGCCGCTTTTTTTATGCCTGAAAGGAAGAGTGTCATGCCTGATGATGTGGTGCGGCAGGATGAATTTGTTGCGTTTGAAACCAGCGTGAACGGCAAGTTTTCTACGCTGGAAACCGGCATTGCCAATATCTGGACGGAACTGAAGCGGATCAACAACCGCAAGACCTGGGTAAACGGCGGCCTGGTTATTTTTGGCTCTGCCCTGGGCAGCGGGATTGTCCAGGCGTTGCAGCATATGCACCCGTGACAACCGAAAACCGGCTTTTGTAAACCTGACCACGAAAACCTGCCAACGTATAAGCCCACTGCAAAGGGCTGTTTTCTGCGGGTTTTGTGCTCCGGTGGACTAATCCGGGCCAGATCACCTGTAAACTCGTCCACTCCGGCCGCCATTGAGCGGCCTTTTTTGTATCCGGAAAATTGATGAATGATCCGATCCTGCTGGCGGCAGATCTGTGCCGCCGGTCTGAAGGCCTGCGCCTGTGTCCGTATGTGTGCCCGGCCGGGTATTGGACAATCGGGTATGGCAGCCGGTTTCTGGCCAACGGGGCCGCCGTAACAGCCAGTACCGCACCCATTACGGCCGAATACGCCAATGCCTTGCTGCAAGGCACGCTGGCCAAGCTGCTGCCGCAGATCCTGCGGCTGGTGCGTGTGCCGCTGACACCCGGCCAGCAGGCCGCGCTGTTGGACTTTACCTACAACCTCGGATTGCCCGCGCTGGCAGGATCCACACTGCTGAAGCTGCTGAACACAGGGCAGGGGAACGCCGCCCGCAATCAGCTGCTGCTGTGGAACCACATGCACCGCAATGGCCAGCTGATCACCGTAGCCGGTTTGACGCTGCGGCGGCGTGCCGAATGGCAGCTGTGGGCCAGCAGATCCGATTCCTGAAAAATTCCTACTGAAAGCGACATCATGTTCATGACTGAACGCGAACTCATCCGGCTGGCCGATCTGATTGTAGAGCGGCTGGAAAAACGCGGCCTGTGCATTGCTGCACCCCGCAATGGCCAAGCCCTGGTGGTGGAAGACGTGAGCGTCAACACGCTGCACGCAAGCCTGCGTGGCGCACAGGGCTGAAGAGCCAGAAACCCCAGATTTTCACACATACAGGGCATGCGCAGCGTGCCCGAAAGGTAGATCCATGAACTTGTCCCGTATCAGCGCATATCTGCGCCAGCCCACTACGCTGTTTGCCCTGTCCCTTATTCTGGGGGATCTGGTGGCCACGTGGTTCAACGTGATTCCGGCCGGTGGCTCTGCGGCCATGCTGATTGCGGCATTGCCGCTGCTGGGCAGTGATAACAGCGGCATTATTGCAGCCCTTCTGGCCAACAAGGCGGATCTGGAAAAGGCGCTGAATGCTGTGGCGGCCCATAAGGATATTGGCCCTACGGCTGCAAAGGTGATTGCCGATGCCGTGCCAGCCAGCACCATTCTGGCGGCCGCAACATCTGCCATTGCTTCTTCCACTGCTGAAGCAGCACCCAAGAAAAGCAGCGCGGCTTCTGCCGTGGCGGGCGTCATGCTGCTTGGTCTGGTTGGCACCAGCTTGATGGCGTGCGGATCTGACCAGCTAGTGCAGCGCCAGCAGTCTGTTTACGGCCTGAGCCTGTCTTACGCGGCAGCAGCCCAGCTGGCGGCTGACTATGAAAAGAACCCGGCCGCAGATCCGGCTGTGGTGGCAAAGCTGAAACCGGCCTTCCAGACCGCGCATGACCAGATCAAGCCGCTCGATGACGCCGCGGCGAAGGGTGATCCGCTGTCTGAGGCTGAGGTTGAAGCCGCACAGGATGCCCTGGACGCAGCCCGCAAGCTGCTGCCTGCCAGCAAGTAATCATTTTCCTGACCTCACGAAAATGATCCCCCAAGGGTGTCGGCATGACCGATGCCCTTTTTTTATTTCCTGCCAGAAATGGCGGAAAACCAAGGAAAAACTATCATGAACTATGCAAGCATTGCCATTGCCGCTGTTGAAGCTCTTGTCGAAAACGGCCCGGTGATTGTGGAAGATATTTCCGCCCTGCTGAAGCCTCTGAAGGAAGGCCGCGCACCCACGGCGGATGAGTGGGACTTTGCTGAAAAGCAGCTCGATACCGCTAATGCCGCTGTGCAGGCAGGGTAAGTGTTGGGCCAAGAGGAGCGACTAATGGTTACAGTGCAATCATAATGCGGCACCCGCTATGATATAGTGGCATTTGACGTTTTATATCCTACACATCAGTATTTATGCATTCGCAATATTTTGGAATAATTTATTTAAAAGATATTATGGAGGAAGATTTGGGATTTTTAGAAAAACTAACCATAGCTGGTTGCGAAAATGTTTCTGATGAATTCGGTCATCAAGTATTCCAAGTTTCTAGTCCTCATGCTCTTATGCAAGCTGTTGGATATTTAAAATACACTGCTAATCCTTGGGAAAGGATATATATGCGTGGACAAGCTAGTTTATATGAGCAATTGTCACCAACCCTTTATAGGGGGATTGTCAGCCCTACGGCTCAAGGCAAGCGCCATAAAAAGCTCAATGAAATAATCAAAGACTTCTGTAATGCAAGTAGTCTATTCAAGAGTATAGCAACGTATGCTCGAGAGCCACTCCTACAGCACTATGGTGTGAAAACAACATGGCTAGATATAGTTGATAATATTTGGGTGGCACTTTGGTTTGCAACTAACCGTGCGTATGTTGCTGGAGACGAAAATCAATATATGCATTTCGCTCCACGAGAAATATCTCCTGTTTCTAAATTTGCCTATATTATACTTATTAGAACCGAAGAACATCGGTCTAACAAGAGCCGGAAAGGTCTCGTAATAGGAAACACGACCGAAGTGGTTGATCTTCGTATCGCGGCCCCATCAGTATTTCTGCGACCACATGCTCAACATGGATTGTTGTTTCGTGCTCGAGGTAATGAAGGTGGACGCCTCACAGACTATCAGAATGCTATTGCAGGTATCATACGCTTTCCATTGGAGGCTGGGAAAAAATGGTTAGGCGATGGGGCATTACTTAATACTAGAGCACTATTCCCGCCGCCATTTTACGATGATGGATATAAAATATTACTTAACGTCAAACACTCAGAACGATCTCTTGGTGTTATAACGCATATTGGTGCATAATAAATATATTGAAAAACGCTGCTATCGCCGAAACAGCGTTTTCTGTGGTAATGGGTTGCGATGAATAAGACCTCGTCTAAACCTAATTTCTTAACCTACTATGGTAATGGAATAATGCCACAGCTGATTACCGATTGCTCGGGAGGGCATCATGGCTGAAACTCAAATTGAGTGGACAGATGCTACATGGAATCCAGTAGCCGGGTGTTCAGTTATCACATCTGGATGTACGCATTGTTACGCTATGGAAATGGCTAAGCGTCTGGAGGCAATGGGAATTGAGAAATACACAGGTTTAACTAGAAAAACAGGACGACGTGCTGTCTGGAATGGCATAGTTCGTGAAGATCATAAGGCTCTTATGATCCCATATAAATGGCGTAAGCCACGCAAGATATTTGTAAATTCAATGAGCGATCTGTTTCATGAACAGGTAAGTGACTCTTTTATTCTGGATGTTTGGGAAGTCATGCGCGAAACACCTCGCCACAACTATCAAATCCTAACCAAACGACCTGAACGCATGGCGCAAATAATCAGGAACAAAATTGGAGAGATATTACCTAATGTGTGGCTTGGAACCAGTATTGAAAATGACAGCGTAGTGGGTCGTATTACACATCTACGAAATACACCAGCTGCCATCCGATTTATCTCATTTGAACCATTATTAGGTGCTGTAGGTGCTGTTGATCTTCAAGATATTCATTGGGCTATAATTGGAGGAGAAAGCGGAAAATATGCTCGCCCAATTCGCGAAGAATGGATCGACGAAATTTATGGTCAGTGCTTAGTAGCTAATACAGCTTTTTTCTTCAAACAATGGGGAACATGGGGGAAAGATAATAAAAAACGATCGAAAAAAGCCAATGGTCGAGAATATCGCGGACGTACATGGGACGAAATGCCCAGCACTCCATCAATAAGCGTTTAACCTCAATTAATTTTAATATGGTAATGATATTTAAAGTGAAAGAATGATATGGTTGAAAAGCGATACAAATGGGTCGAGGGAGATGGAGCAAACCTTCCTGAACATTCCAAACGGAAACATAAAATTCTTCGGGAATACTTTTTCGATTATTTAACCGTTCGCTGCCAAGTACCACAACAAACACGTTTTCGTTTAGCCATTGTAGATGGATTTTCTGGGGGAGGACGATACAGATGTGGAACTTCAGGCTCTCCGCTGATTTTTATTGAAGAGTTAAAACGAGCAACACAACATGTAAATATTAACCGTACAGAGAAGGGGCTAGATCCCATTGAAATTGAGTGTCTGCTCATATTTAATGATGCAGAAAAAGCTGTTGTAGAACTTCTAAAAACACATGTCGCTCCTCTGGAAGCAAATATTAAGGAAACGTGCCCTAAATTACATCTACGTATCATTTATTTGAATAAATTTTTTGAAGATGCTTATCCCACGATCAAACAGATGCTGGGACAAGGACGTTATCGCAATGTGATCTTTAATTTAGATCAGTGCGGACATATTCACGTCAAGAGAAGTACAATTACCGACATCATGCATTCCTATGCTGCACCAGAAATATTTTACACTTTTATGATTAGCTCCTTGCTAGCTTTTTTACAAAAGAACAATCATGAAGTTCTAAGAAAGCAGCTTGAGCACTTAAATATCACAGATGGTGATATAAACGCTCTTAGTGATAAAATGAATCAAAGACAGTGGCTTGGAACTGCCGAGAAAATTGTTTTTGACGCTTTCCGATATTGCGCCCCCTATGTCAGCCCATTTTCAATCCATAATCCTGATGGATGGTGGTATTGGATGCTTCATTTCTCTAATACCTATAGGGCACGACAAGTTTATAACAACATACTGCATGATAACGCCAGTCTGCAGGCACATTTTGGTCGCTCAGGTTTAAACATGCTGTCTTATGATCCACGTCATGAAAATGGTACATTGTACCTTTTTGACAACAAAGGGCGCGCTTCAGCCAAAGAAGAACTTCTTGGAGATATTCCACGTCTTGTAACGGATGTCGGCGATGCAATGTCTATGACAGAATTCTACAAAAATATTTATAACAACACCCCAGCACATGCTGACGACGTTCATGCTGCTATTATCGAAAATCCAGACTTAGAAGTGATCACTCCAACAGGTGGTGAACGCCAAAAAGCCAATACGATTACTGTACATGATATCATCAAAATAAAAAATCAACGTAGCTTCTTTCCTTATTTTTTAGAGGCTGAAAATAACCTAATGTTTAAAAATAAAAAATAATTACCTATGCGGGCTGTTCAGCAATGACACAGCTGGAGCAAACCCCTCTAGCAGCATGTCCGCCCATTCCTGAGCCATCTCATGCTTTCCTTCCCGATACTCGACCCGGTTATACGCGGCCTCAACCTAGTTGCGCGTCATATGAGCCAGCATCTGGTCTATGATGCCTCGGTCTTCCGGACGCTTTCCATTCATGATGGATGAGACAAGCAAGCCCGCTTAAACAGGCTCCGAATCGTGCACGGATTTTGCACAGATTTGATGATGATTTATCGATTCTGATAGGGATAAAAGTAAGCGGCCGCTTGAGACCGCCTTATGAGTGAGGATTGTGCCTGGTAAGTTACCGTCGTTAACGACGTCGTTATTGACGTTGTTTGGGAGGTAGCTATGGCTCAAGAAATCCTGATTGGCGTTGAACGCCGTCGCCGCTGGTCGGATGAACGCAAGCTTGCGATACTGGCTGAAGTTGGTGTGGACGGGGCAAGTGTATCGGATGTGGCCCGTCGGCATGACCTGACCCGTCAACATCTTTACCAATGGCGGACGTCTTTCCGCCAAAGACTGTCTTCCCCGGATCAGTCTGTGGCGTTTGTTCCTGTCGCTGCAGTGAAGACACCTGCTCTGGTCTCTGGCGATGATAATGAAGGGCTGGCCATTATGCTGCGTAATGGCCGCAGTATCAGGGTGAGTGGACATCCTGCAGAAGAGTTTCTGGCGAAGATCATCCGGATTGCCGAGACAGCATGATTGGCGTGGGCAACGGTGTGCGCGTCTATCTGGCCTGCGGGGTTACGGATATGCGCAAGGGGATATCGGGTCTGGCTGCACTGGCACAGGACGTGCTGCGTCAGAACCCGACATCAGGGGCGCTCTTTGCCTTTCGTGGTCGCCGTGGGGACAGGATCAAGCTTCTGATGTGGGACGGTCAGGGGTTCTGTCTTTATTACAAGGTTCTTGAGAAGGGACGTTTTCCATGGCCCTCGCCGGCAGAGGGCGTTGCACGCCTGACAGCCGCACAGATGGCCATGCTGTGGGAAGGCATGGAGTGGAGACGACCTTCCTGGTCTGCGCCACCGTCTCGCGTGGCCTGATTTTTATGGCGTGATCGTGCAGAACCTTTTGTCTTTTATTGGGTTTTCTGCTATTTTTTCATAATGACGCATGCGCCCGCGGTCCTGCCTGATGATCCGGATATCCTGAGGGAAATGATTGTTTCCCTGCAGACCGAAGTGGCTCGGCTTTCCGCTTCAGCCCGTGCGTATGAAGCTCTTGTCCAGTCTCTCAAAATCCGGATCGCGCGTCTTCAGAAACAGAAATTCGGGGCCAGTTCAGAAAAGATAGACCGTGAGATTGAACAGCTCGAACTGCTTCTTGAAGATGTGAAAATCGCCATCGCGGCAGCCGATCCTTCTCCTGACATCAGGGAGCACGATGACAGCGATGGTGTGGTCTCTTCCCCCAGACGGCGCGGCAAACCAAAGGTTTCCGACACGACACCACGGGAGCGTATTGTTCTCGACCCGGGCGAGGCCTGTCCCGCCTGTGGCGGTCCCCTACGCCTCGTTGGCGAAGATGTCACCGAAATACTGGACTTTATTGCGGCAAAACTGAAAGTTGTCGAAACGGCACGGCTGAAGAAATCCTGCCGTCATTGCGAAACAATGGTACAGCCTGAAGCACCGTCGCGCCCTGTCCCACGGGGCATGGCTGGCCCCGGGCTGCTGGCCCATATCCTGGTCTCAAAATTCGATGATCACATTCCGCTTTATCGTCAGAATGAGATCTTTTCCCGTCAGGGTGTGGACATTCCCCGTTCAACCCTGATCGACTGGTGTGGTCAGGCCGTTGCCGTTCTGCGTCCTCTCACAGATCTGATCCGTCAGGATGTCGTAAAGGCAGACCTGCTGCATGCCGATGATACACCCATCCAGGTTCTTGATCCTCGCCTGCGTCAGGCTGGGAAACCACGTGGTGTGAAGGAAGGGCGGATCTGGACCTATCTGCGCGATCCCCGCCCCTGGGGCGGGAGTGATCCGCCCGCCGTGGCCTACTGGTTCTCTCCCGATCGCAAGGGGATCAATCCCCAGACCCATCTGGCACAGTTCCGGGGCATTCTGCAGGCTGACGCCTACGCGGGGTTCAGGGATCTGTATAAACCCGATGCAACGGGAACCGTGCATGTGCGCGAAGCGGCCTGCTGGGCTCATCTCCGCCGGGCCTTCCATGATGTCTGGAAGGGCAGTGATTCGACAATCGCAAGGGAAGCACTTGAACAGATCGGAGAGCTCTACGATATCGAGCGCCAGATCACCGGACACCCGGCCCCGTATCGTCTGGCTGTCCGACAGGAACAAAGCCGCCCCCGTGTCACAGCATTCCACGCATGGTGCGAAACACAGCTTGCCCGTATCCCTGGAAAGGGGGAACTGGCAAAAGCGATCCGTTATGCGCTCAACCGGTGGAAGGCCTTTACCCTGTTCCTCGAAGATGGTCGTGTCGCCATCGACAACAATCCTGCCGAACGGGCCATACGGCCCGTATGCGTGGGGCGAAAAAATTATCTCTTTGCCGGATCCGACACCGGGGGCGACAACATCGCTGATGCCATGACGCTTATCGAAAGCGCAAAACTCTCCCGGCTTAATCCGCACGATTACCTCGCCGACGTCCTGGCCCGTATCAACGAGCACAAGATCAACCGGCTCCACGAACTGTTGCCATGGAACTGGAAACCCGTGAATACACTGCACAGGCAGGCCGCATAATCAAGGCGGCCCAGAGCGGCCGGTTACGGATAAAATGGGTCTGACTGGAACAAACTAACATTCCATAAATTAGCTAAAACCCGCAGAAATCTAGGAAAAACCGTGGTGGGTGCGACAGGGATTGAACCTGTGACCCCCGCCGTGTGAAGGCGATGCTCTGCGGTGAACCAGCTTTACTCTATGCCCCCAATCAATATCCTTAACACTTCATTACCTACGCGGCCGATTCAGCAATAAAACTGCCGGAGAAAACCCCTCCAGCAGCATATCTGCCCATTCCTGAGCCAGCTCACGCTTTCTTTCCCTATATTCGGCCCGGTTATATGCGGCCTCAACTTGGTTGCGTGTCACATGAGCCAGCATCTGGTCTATGATAGCTCGGTCTTCCGGGCGCTTTTCATTCATGATGGATGAGAAGGAAGAGCGGAATCCGTGCGGTACATGGATACCAAAGTAGCCCGCACGCTTCAGCAGGCTGCTCATAGCATTTTCGGACATGGGACGATGCGCCCAGCGGGCATTGGGGAAAACCATCGGGCCACGGCCGGTGAGCGTCTTTACTGCTTCCAGCACATCCATAGCCTGCCGGGAGAGTGGGACCACATGCCCACGCTTCATTTTCATGCGCTCCGCAGGGATAGACCAGATATCGCCCTTCAGTTCAGACCATGGCATGGCATTGACTTCGCCAGGGCGCACGGCTGTAAGCGCCAGAAAGCGGATTGCCAGAATCGTGACCGGGTGCGCTGGCAGGCTTTCCACAACGCGCATCATCTCACGCAATTCGGAAAGATTGGTAATGGCCGGCATGTGGCCTTTTTTCAAAGGGGGCAGGGCACCTTTAACCACGGCAGCCGGATCTTCCGTTCCCAGCCCCCGGGCGATGGCATAGGTAAATATGGCCGATAGGCGCTGGCGTACGCGTCTGGCTGTTTCCTTGGCATTGGTGCGGGCAATGCCTTCAATCACGGATAGCACCATGGGCGGGGTAATTTCCGTTACCGGGATATTCCCTAAGGATGGCCAGACAAAGCGTTCCAGGCTGCGCGTCACCTGCTCCAGATGCACGCCGCTCCAGTTGGCTGCGTTGACCTTAAGCCAATGCTCTCCAACAGCCCGCAGGTGATTCTTGGTATTGGCTGCCTCGGCTTGGCGCTGCTTCCGCGTTAAGGATGGATCTCGGCCTTGCTGTATTTCAGCCTTGGCGTTGTTTCGGGCTTCTCGCGCACCAGCCAGAGAGACTTCGGGGTATTTGCCGAAGGAGAGCAGCTTTTCCTTGCCGCTCATCCGATACTTCAGGCGCCAGAGCCGACTCCCGTTTGGATTCACGAGCAGATAAAGGCCTTCCGAATCTGCCAGCTTGTAGGGCTTGTCCTGAGGCTTTGCGCGGCGAATTGCTGCGTCTGTTAGCACCGATACCCCCACACCTGTGGCGATACCCCCAAATATACCCCCGAAATTTTTGTCTCTGCGAGTCTCACCGGGTCATTCCATGTCATACGAACAAGAGCCAACAACCGCAGTTTTCTGCGGAAAATGTCAAGCATTGTCTTTTAGCTTCGTAGGGAGATGGAGGTCTGGGCGGGAATCGAACCCACATTCGCGGATTTGCAGTCCGCTGCATCACCATTCTGCCACCAGACCATCGGGTGATGGGGTGCCTTATCTCCTGTTCTGGCGGATTGGTCAAGCCGTTGTGTCGTGCGAATTTTAAATCAGTGTGTCACAAAATGTTTTGCCCTTGATCTGGCAGGAACCGCAAAGGGCATAAACCTTAACCGCAAGGGATGGGAAAACGTGACATTTCAGGCCGCAAGACAGCAGAATTCCTACCCGATGCCGTATCCAAAAGATAAAGATATGGAAACAGCACGTAACCTAATGGTGGACGATCAGCTTCGCCCTTCAGAAATTACAAACCTCTCATTACTGTCGGTCATGCGGGAATTGCCCCGTGAATGTTGTGTTATGCCCGACCAGCACTCTGTTGCTTATGCAGATATCACGCTGCCTCTGGGGCAGGGACGTGTTTTGCCACAACCGCTGCTTACAGCACGCCTCGTGCAGGCTGTTCTGCCGATAGAAAAGGCGCAGGTTCTTGTTGTGGGGGCAGCCACCGGATACACGGCAGCACTTTTTGCTGCTCTTGGCGCTAATGTTACTGCGCTTGAATCAAACACACGTCTGGCCGAACAGGGGCAGCTCTTTTGCCAGCAAGAAGCCCTTAGCGTTTCATGGGTCATCGCCCCTCTCAGCGAGGGCGCAGCAGGCAATGTACCTTATGATGTTATTTATTTTGATGGTGCCATTCTGCGTTTCCCTGCCTTTTGTGCTGCTCAACTTGCAGCGTCCGGCACTATGGCTGGCGTAATGGCCTCTCCCAACACATTGGCAAAAGCCTTTGTCGCCATGAGAGAGCCGGAAAGTGCGTCCAGTTTTATTGTCACTAACCTTTTTGAAACACAGCTCCCCTTACTGCCAGATCTTGCCGCACCCATTACTTTTGAATTCTAGAAATAAACTTTTAGAAAGATATTCTGCCGCACCTGATTACAAATTTGTAGAAATAGGTTCAGTATCGTGGCATGAGCAGTGCCTTAAGCGGCAATACGGTAACTGAATCAGGAGTATCAGATGCGGCGTATTTGCGGAGCAGGGGTAGGTATGGCTGTTTTGCTATGCAGTTCCACTGCATGGGGACAGAAATACGATGGCAGTGGTTCGCCAACCTTTGTGCCACATACGCTACAGGAAGCGCTTGCCGCAGCCTATCTGACAAACCCAACCCTTCAGGAAGCGCGCGCCACCTTACGTGCTACAGATGAGCAAGTGCCAACCGCCTTGGCTGGCTGGCGGCCCACTGTAACTGGCACCGTTGGTCTGTCATACTATAAGGGTGTGAACGATTACCAAGGGGAGGCCGATCAGCCTTCCACCGGTTATATTCGCCAATATAATACCCCTGGTTATACGGCAGGCGTAAGTGTTAACCAGCCTTTGTATACGGGTGGCAAAACAACGGCCTCCACACATCAGGCTGTCAACAAGGTTATGGCAGCCCGTGCACATCTGATTTCCGCTGAACAGCAAGTGTTCAAGCAGGTTGTGAATGCATATGTGTCGGTTATTGAGGATGAACAGCTTTTACAGTTGAACATCAACAACGAACGCGTGCTTCAGCAAC
Organism: Acetobacter pasteurianus; assembly: GCF_009914215.2. Classification (NCBI taxonomy): domain Bacteria; kingdom Pseudomonadati; phylum Pseudomonadota; class Alphaproteobacteria; order Acetobacterales; family Acetobacteraceae; genus Acetobacter; species Acetobacter pasteurianus. The sequence goes on from NZ_CP039846.2 coordinate 2,760,218, forward strand.
AGCTTCGCGCCACGAATGAACGCTTCCGTGTGGGGGAAATTACCCGCACAGACGTTGCGCAGGCTGAATCTGCCTACGCAACGGCCAAGGCCACCCGCCAGCAATCTGAAGGCACACTCCAGACTGCTCAGGCCACATATATGCAGATTGTGGGCATGGCACCGCCACCTAATCTGGTGCCGCCGCAGCCGCTGGTATTGCCTGTTAAAAATGAACAGATGGCCGCCGCCATGGCGGTTAAAAACAATCCAGATGTTATCAATGCGCTGTTTACCGAATCTTCCCAAAAAGATGCGGTAGCTGTTGCAATGGCGGCAATCATGCCCAAAGTTTCCGCCACTCTGGCCTATTCCAGGCAGGTTAACCAAAGCCTGAACAACCAGATTGACGAAAACAAATACGCCATCATCAACTTCAATGTCCCGGTGTATCAGGGTGGCTCAGAATATTCAGCCGTGCGGCAGGCCAAACAGCAGGCGCAAGCAGCACACCGTGAAGTTGATGTGCAGCGCAGAACAGCCGCGCAGGATGCCGTTTCAAACTGGCAGAAACTGGTTGCCTATCAAGCCGCAATTAACAGTAACCGCGCCGCTATTCAGGCAGGCACCGTGGCCCTTGATGGGGTGGAACGGCAGGCTATTGTAGGTACCAGCACAACACTAGAAGTCTTGCAGCAACAGCAAACTCTGTTACAGGCACAGGTGGCCCTTGTACAAAGCCTGAGCAATATGGTGCTGACTTCGTACAACGTTGCAGCCGCCATTGGCCGCCTGACGGCAGCCGATCTCAAGTTGAATGTTCCTCTTTATGATGACAAAGCTTACTATAACGCTGTAAAAGACCGTCTATGGGGGCTGAACGATTATGCGGTCAGCCAGCCAGGACGCTAAAAGCTGAACAGTAAGGGTAAGGGCAGGGGTTATTGTATGGCATCGTCACAGGATCCATCTGAAGGTACAGGTAAATCAGTAGCAGATGTGCTGTCTTCTATCCGGCAGACCCTGCATGATGAGCATCTGGCAGCCATGGCTCCCCCTTCTTCGGACACAGACTCCGCTGAGGGTGATGAAGACGACGATATGCTGATTCTTTCACCTTCCATGATGGAAGGGCTTGTGAAGGAATCACAGCCGGATCATCACGCCAGCCAGCCCGACAATTCGGCTCATCATCCAGTCAATATGGGAGAAGACGCGGCTCTTGTGCAGTCATCACCTATCGCTCATGATGACGGTATCCTATCCGTAACTGATCTGAGACAGATCCCGCTAACTGAAAAGGCAGAACACGATATGTCTGGTCCTCTCCCAATCCCCCTGAATGACGAAACCATGTCAGATACATCAAATTCATTCGCTGTTCTGCAGAAAACACTGCAGGATAAGTATCTAAGAGAGCATGAGGAGAGAAAAGTGGCTATTTCACATGAAGGGTCTCTGACTGTTGAAGATATCGTGCGCCAGGAAGTGCGCGTGTTCCTTAAAAAGTGGCTGGATGCACATCTTGCAGGCATCGTGCAGGCTGCTGTCCGGAAGGAAGTGGAACGTCTGACGCAGCGCGGTCTGTAATACCGGAAAACAGACACGCCGTTACTGGGTGAACGCACACATTTCAGTAACGGGTGCGCTGCTTAAAACCGGATGATTGCTCTGCAAAGGCGGAGGCAGTACATGCCTGCCGCCTTTTTTACGTTGTGTGGTGGAATACATATGCTGAACAAGTCTTTTGAGCCGGCCCAGATAGAAACACGCCTGTACGAATTATGGGAAAGCAGAAAGGCATTTTCTGCACAACCCAACAGCGGCAAAAAGCCGTTCACCATTATGATTCCACCGCCGAATGTTACCGGCACCCTGCACATGGGCCATGCCCTGACCATGACATTGCAGGACACACTTATCCGCTGGAAGCGCATGCAGGGGTTTGACACCCTGTGGCAGCCCGGCACAGACCACGCAGGCATTGCCACCCAGATGGTGGTGGAACGCACCTTGGCCACCGAAGGCAAAACCCGCCAGGAAATGGGCCGTGATGCGTTTATCGAACGCGTGTGGGAATGGAAAGAGCAGTCCGGCGGCGGCATTACAAAGCAGTTGCGCCGCCTTGGGGCATCGCTCGATTGGCCGCGTGAACGCTTCACGATGGATGAAGGCCTTTCCCGCGCGGTGCGGGAAGTGTTTGTAACTCTTTACAACGAAGGGCTGATTTATCGTGACCGCCGGCTGGTGAACTGGGACCCGGTTTTCCGCTCCGCCATTTCCGATCTGGAAGTGGAAAGCAAGGATGTTGCCGGTAACCTGTGGTATATTCGCTACCCAGTTGAAGGTGCCGGGGATGCAACAATTACGGTTGCCACCACGCGGCCAGAAACCATGCTGGGCGATACTGCGGTAGCTGTTCACCCAGAAGATGAACGCTATAAAAACCTGATTGGCAAATCCGTTCGCCTGCCACTCACCGGCCGTCTGATCCCGATTGTTGCAGATGAACATTCGGACCCAGAAAAAGGCACGGGTGCGGTTAAAATTACCCCTGCGCACGATTTTAATGACTTCGAAGTCGGCCGCCGCCACAACCTGCCCATGATCTCTGTTCTGGATGATCAGGCCCGTGTTGTGCTGGATGAAATTGAGCAGGACCTGAGCGCTGTTGAAGGGTTGGCCGATCCGGCCTTTGTGCGTAGCCTGTCTGGCCTTTCACGCGAGGAAGCACGCAAAACCATTGTTGCCCGTCTGGAAGAAAATGGCTGGCTGGAAAAAATCGAGCCCCATCGCCACCAGGTACCACATGCTGAACGTGGTGGAGCGGTTATTGAGCCGCGCCTGACCACACAGTGGTATTGCGATGCCGGTAAACTTTCTGGCCCAGCAGTGGAGGCCATTACATCTGGCCGTGCCAGCTTTATTCCCAAACAGTGGGAAAACACCTTCTTTGCATGGATGCGTGATATCCAGCCATGGTGCATTTCGCGCCAGCTTTGGTGGGGCCATCGTATTCCGGCATGGTACGGGCCGGATGAACACGTGTTTGTGGCGCATGATGACGCCGATGCACAGGCACAGGCCAACGCCCATTACGGCAAGCCCGTAGAACTGCGGCGTGATGAAGACGTGCTGGACACGTGGTTTTCTTCCGCCCTGTGGCCGTTTTCCACACTTGGCTGGCCTGATAAAACACCAGAGCTCGCCCGGTATTACCCTACTGATGTGTTGGTAACAGGCTTTGATATTATCTTCTTCTGGGTTGCCCGGATGATGATGATGGGCCAGCATTTCATGCACGATGTGCCGTTCCGCAACATCTTCATTCATGGCCTTGTGCGCGATGAGCACGGGCAGAAGATGTCCAAGAGCAAAGGTAACGGTATTGATCCGCTGGAACTGATTGATCAGTACGGTGCGGATGCCATGCGCTTTACCATTTGCGCGCTTACCGGCATTGGCCGAGATGTCAAACTGGGCCGCAAACGGGTGGAAGACTACCGCGCGTTCATCACCAAACTCTGGAACGCTGCACGCTTCTGCGAAATGAACGGCGTTAAACCTGTAGAAGGGTTTGACCCAGCAACCGTGAAATCTCCGCTAGGGCGGTGGATTATTGCGGAAGCTGCTGCTGCCATTACGGAAGCAACGCGGGCGCTGGATTCCTATCGTTTTGATGAATACGCGCTCAGCTGCTACCGCTTTGTATGGAACCGCTTCTGTGACTGGTTCCTGGAATTTGCAAAGCCCGTATTCAATTCCACAGATGAAGCCGAAGCAGCCGAAATTCGCGCGGTAGCAGCTTATGTTCTGGGCGTTATCCTGCGTCTGCTGCAACCTGTTATTCCGTTTGTAACGGATACACTGTGGCATTCCTTTGGATATGGGGCAGAAGGCAGCCTTATTTCTGCCAGCTGGCCAGAACCTGTTGTACCAGCCGGTGCAGAAGCCGCTCAGGCAGAGTGCGATCAGATTATCCGCCTGATTACGGAAATCCGCACGGTGCGCGCTGAAATGAACGTGCCGCCAGCACAGAAGGCCCCAGTCTTTTTGAAAGACGCCTTGCCGCAAACATTGGAGCACGCGCAGCGTTGGCAGGAAGCCATTGGCCGTATGGCGCGCGTTTCGGAAGTTGCACCGTTGCAGGGGGATATTCCACATGGCTCCGTACAGGCAGTAGTGGATGAGGCAACCCTTATTATCCCGCTGGCAGGGCTGATTGATCTGGATGCCGAACGCGCGCGTCTGAAAAAGGAACTGGGCAAGGCGGAAGATGAAGTTGCCAAAACCGAAAAGAAACTTGGCAACGAAAACTTCGTCACGCGCGCTAAACCGGAAGTGGTGCAGGAAATGCGGGAGCGCCTGGAAGCACAGCAGGGTGAATGTGTGCGTCTGAAGGCCGCTCTGTCTCGTATCGGGTAACAACCGCGCGAGCCGATATAGCCTGTTGGTTGAATTGCTGGCAGGCTATTTGCCCACATAGGAAAGGAGAACAGAAGCATGGAAACAGCAATATTAGGCGGTGGATGCTTCTGGTGCCTAGAAGCCGTTTACCGCGGCATGAAGGGTATTCTCTCCATTGCGCCGGGTTATGCTGGTGGTACGATGCAGCATCCTACCTATCAGCAGGTGTGCACCGGGCAGACAGGCCATGCCGAAGTGATCCGGCTGGAGTTTGACCCGGCCATTATCAGTTACGCTGAAATTCTGCGCATCTTCTTTGTTATGCACGACCCCACCACCCTGAACCGGCAGGGGAATGACAAGGGCACGCAGTATCGCTCCGTCATTTTTTATGAAAACGACCAGCAAAAGCAGATTGCAGAACGTGCAAAGCAAGACATCGCGCAGGAAAAAATCTGGGGCGATCAGCCTGTAGTGACGCAAATTCAGCCTCTCACCACTTTCTGGCCTGCGGAAGAAGCGCATTTTGATTATTACGCTCGCAACCCCATGGCGGGGTACTGTCAGGTGGTTATCAGCCCCAAAGTGGCTAAAGCCCGCAAGGAATTTGCGCGTTACTTCAACCCCGCATAAAGAGCAGACTGCTTATTCGGAAGTTTCATCTTCCAGAAAGAAGCGGTCTCCTTCTTCATCATAGTCAAACAGTTCGGCAAACCGGCCCCAGCCAATAATGGTCTGGAGTGTCTGGCGTGCGTAATCGGCAGACATGCTGTCTTCCAGCTCACTGCGGAAGCGTTCTGCCTTAATGCTGTGTGTAGGCCGTTCATCCAGTAGAGTGCAGATCATCCGCACCAATGGCACATTATGCAGCAGCGCGTGGCCCATAATGGCCTTGCGCTCATCCAGATCACTCAAAACAAAATGCACGCCTTCATTGGTGAGAAGAATATCCCCATCCTCCAGCTCTGCCAGACGCAGAAGCTCCAGAGATTCACCTAATGGGAACAGATCATCCAGCTCAAGCTGAAGCTTTTCTGCCAATACCGGCAAATCTGCCCGACCATTCAGCGGGGGAGCGGCCAAGGCTTCCATCATCCCAATCATCATAGTGATGGAAACAGGCACCAAAGCCCGGAAGGAGCGGGTGAGGGCTGCCCCCTGCGGCGCGCCGCGGCGTGCCAGATCTGCTTCGGAAACAATGGGGGCGCGTTGTGTCATCAATGCGTAAATGTGGTCCACCAGTTGGCGGAACTCTGCATCTTCGCGGTTGCGTGGGTGTGCAAACGGCACATGCAACACATGCGCAATGCGTCCGGGGTTGGAAGACGCAATCACGATGCGATCACACATCAGCACGGCTTCTTCGATATTGTGCGTCACAATCAGCATAGATTGAACCGGCAGCTTTTCTTCTGACCAAAGCTCAATTAGGTCTGTCCGCAGGTTTTCTGCTGTCAGCACATCTAGGGCAGAAAAGGGCTCATCCATCAGCAGCAGATCAGGATGCACCACCAAGGCGCGCGCCAGCCCTACACGCTGCTGCATGCCGCCAGAAAGTTCCTTGGGCCATGCGTTTTCATAACCGCCAAGCCCAATCAGATCTATGGCATCATCAACCAGCTTGTCACGCTCTGCCGCAGGCACACCGCGCGCATCCAAACCCAGTGCTACGTTTTCCTCCACCGTCATCCACGGAAACAAGGCGAAAGACTGAAACACCACGGCAATTTCCTGCGTGGGTTTATGTAGAGGCTGCCCTTTCCACAATACCTCACCAGATGAAGGCGGCAACAAACCTGCCAGAATACGCAGCAGGGTGGACTTGCCAGAGCCAGACCGCCCAAGCAGGCCCACTATTTCTCCGGCATGCAGGGTCAGGCTGATATTATCCAGCACCTGCACATCGGCGGCACTGTCCTTATGGTAAAAACGGCTGACATTGCGTGCTTCTGCCAGAACAGAGCCGGATGGAAATGTTTTTTTCTCTGGGCCAGATGCCATTGCTATCTATCCGGTTCAGTTCAGTTTCAGGCGGCGTGCCACGAAGTCAGACAAGGGCCGCCATACCAAAGCGTTGGTGAACATGACAAATACACACATCACCACCGTACCCAACCCAACATTGCTAATGTTTCCAAGCTGAGTGCTTTGCGCAACATAAGCGCCCAGACCATGAGCCGTTAGGGTTGTTTCCCCCCACTGCGCCACTTCCGATGCAATGGCTGCGTTCCATGCGCCACCTGCAGCAGCCATAACGCCCACAAGGTAATAAGGCGCAATGCCCGGCAAGATGATACGCCGCCACCAGAACCAACCCTTTACTTCAAGATTTCGGCCAACTTCCAACAGATTGGATGGGAAAGAGGATGCCCCGGCAATAACATTGAACAGGATGTACCACTGCGCCCCCAAAATCATCAGGGGAGTGAGCCAGATATCCGGGGTTAAGCGGAAATGCACAATCACCACCACAAATACCGGAAAGAACAGGTTGGCCGGAAAAGCTGCCCCATACTGCGCCAGTATCTGCGCCCGCCGGGCGCGCGTTGGGTCCAGCCCGCACCAGATACCTACAGGCACCCAGATTAACGAAGCTAGCACCAACATGCTGACCACACGCACCAATGTTATGCCGCCCAACCCAAATACATAGGCAATCTGGCCAAGTGTGTAATGCGTATGGGCATAGTCCCACACCTGCCATGAAGCCCCGATGCAGACGAGCAGAAGAAAGCCCCACCATAGCCAATCCGTGCCACCAGTGCTCTCATCCGCATCGACCCGCATGGTATCGGGGCGAGAGCCCAGAGGCAGGTAGCTGATACGCCGGCCAACAGAGAGCAGGGCATTCCCGCACATCCGCAGCAAACGTGTACGACGCACCAGCCGCAAAAACCACGGTTCCACAACTTGGGTTGCGTTCACGCTTTCCAACCTGAAGCGTGTAGCCCATGCCGCCAAAGGCCGGAACAGCACCTGATCGTACACCAAAATAACAACCATCATGGCCACAATGGCTGCGGCTACAGCACCAATATTCTGCTGATCTATGGCCATACCCACATAGGAGCCTATGCCCGGCAGGGTGATATCCGTGCTGCCAACAGTAATGCTTTCAGAATACACGACCATGAACCAGCCACCGGCCATGGACATCATGGCGTTCCACACCAGAGATGGAATGGTGCAGGGCACTTCCAGCCGCCAGAACTTTTGCCAGCTTGTCAGACCAAAGCAGCGGGCTGTTTCTTCCAGCTCAGGCGGCACAGACCGTAAGCCCTGATACATGCCCAACGCCATGTTCCATGCCTGACTGGTAAAAATGGTAAAAATGGCCGCACATTCTGCGCCCAGTATGCGGCCTGGAAACAATCCCAGAAAAAACGTGATGGTAAAAGACAGAAACCCAAGGATGGGAACAGATTGCAGCACATCCAGCAGCGGCACCAAAATCTGTCCTGCACGCCTGCTTTTTGCGGCCAGCGTTGCATACACAAACGTAAACACCAATGAGCACGCCAAAGCCGCAAACATGCGTATAGTTGTACGCAACGCGTAACCGGGTAGGTGCCACATATCCAGATGTATGGGCATGCTAGCGGGTGCCACCAATGGCCCCAGCATGTGCCTTACCGCCGCCCCAAGCGCTATTGCCGCTGCAGCCAGACACAAAAGCAGCAGGGCATCTGCGCTGTTCAGATAACGTAAAGGCAGAGAAGACGAACCTTGTGGCCTAGGTACAAGGTTCATCCAGCTTCTGTTCATGGCACTCCGGTTCCCGTACTGCCAAACCCACCTGCGCCGCGCTGTGTTTCATCCAGCTCATCACATTCGGCCCATACCACCCGTGTTACGGGTGCCACAACGGCCTGCGCAATACGCATGCCGCGTTCAATGGTAAATGGAGCCTGCCCGGCATTCAGCACAATAACGCCCAGTTCTCCGCGATAATCTTCATCCACTGTGCCGGGAGAGTTGGGGAGAATGATGCCGTGCTTAAGAGCCAGACCAGAGCGAGGGCGCACCTGAAGTTCGTACCCACGGGGCAGAGCAATACGCAGCCCTGTTGGCACCAGCACCCGTGCGCCAGGCAGCAACACCACGGGTTCTGCTACTGCGGCCAGCAGGTCCATCCCCGCGGCACCTGCCGTGGCATAGGTGGGTAGGGGAAGGCCCTGTGCATGAGGGAGGCGTTGCACCTGCACACTAAGATCAGCCGAAGGAGAAATGGGTGCAGACATAAACAAGCCTCTATAAAAATTTCAAAAACAGTCTATCAGGTTTCTGTAAACCAATCTGCCATGCGGGAAGCAAGCCTTTGTGCAACTTCTTCCTTTGGCATATGCGGCCAGCGTTCACTTCCTTGGGCGGTTATCAGAACAACCTGATTCCTATCACCCCCCATAATACCTGTGCCAGCACTTACATCATTTGCAACAATCCAGTCACATCCCTTGCGCTGGCGCTTGGCAGTTGCGTGCGCTTCAACCTTTTCTGTTTCCGCCGCAAACCCTACAACCAGCGCGGGCCGTTGCGGGCCGGGGGCCGAAATTTCGGCCAGAATATCCGGGTTAGGCACCAGCCGAATAGGAGCGGGCACATCATCGCGGCTGATTTTTTTAATCTTTTGCCCAGCCTGCACCTCAGGCCGCCAATCTGCTACCGCTGCGGTACAGACTGCTGCATCAAACGGAGCGGCAGCCTTAACGCATTCCAGCATCTGGCAAGCCGTTTCGCACGCAACATATGTAACACCGGCAGGAGCGCGTAGCGTAGTTGGGCCACTTACCAGCGTAACTGTTGCCCCAAGGTCTGCCAATGCTGCAGCAATGGCATAGCCCTGCTTACCGGATGACCTGTTGGCCAGATACCGCACAGGATCAAGAGGTTCATGCGTAGGGCCTGCCGTTACCAGAACAGATTTACCCGCCAAGGGGCCATTCTGCTGTTGCTGATGGCGAAAAAAGGCCAATACGGCATCCTGAATATCGGCAGGTTCTGGCATACGGCCTGCGCCAAACTCACCACACGCCATAGGGCCAATGGCTGGCGGCACAACGTGCACACCGCGCTGCTGCAACGTGGCCACATTATCCTGCGTGGCGGCGTGCTCCCACATTCTCACATTCATCGCGGGAACAGCCATAACAGGCGCATCTGTGGCCAATAAAAGCGTGCTGGCCAGATCATCCGCCAGACCTGCCGCCATGCGCGCCAGCAAATTGGCAGATGCAGGACAGACAAGAACAAGATCTGCCCAGCGGGAAAGTGCAATATGCCCCATTTCCTGCTCAGCCGTTAAAGAGAACAGGTCTGTATAAACCGGCTCCTCAGTTAACGCTTGCAGGGTAAGGGGCGTTACAAACTGGCTTCCACCTTCCGTCAGCACGCAGCGCATCTGCATGCCCGCACCTTTAAGCAGGCGCACCAACTCCGGCGCCTTGAAGGCAGCAATACTGCCGCCCACAATGAGCAGAATGGAACGGGAAGGCAAAGCCACATCCATACCCTTTGGCCTTACACGCGCCAGCCGGAATGAATGGCTGCAATACCGCCGGAAAGAGACTGATACCGTACGTGAGAGAACCCGGCCTCACGGAACATCTCTGCAAGTGTTTCCTGATCCGGGAAGGTGCGGATGCTTTCTGCCAGATACTGGTAGCTGTCACGGTCCTTGGCAATCAGGTTGCCCATGGCTGGCAGCACCTTGAAAGACCACGCATCATAAATAGGGGCCAGAGCCGCCACCTGAACGCGAGAAAATTCGAGGCACAGAAAACGTCCGCCCGGCTTGAGCACGCGCCGCGCTTCACGCAGCACGGCCATTTTATCCGTGCAATTGCGCAGGCCAAAAGCGATGGAAACCCGATCTACTGACATATCACGCAGCGGAATGGCTTCTGCATCCACAACGCAAAAGGACAGGTCAGACACAAAACCACGATCAATGGCCCGGTCCCGCCCAACAGACAGCATGCTGCTGTTGATGTCGGTCATGATAGCGGAGCCGCCGCCGCCCTTTAGCCAGCCAAAGGTGATATCACCCGTGCCGCCGGCCAGATCCAACAAAGACATGCCGGGCTGCGGGCCAAGCTCTGTTACAAAAATACGCTTCCATACCCGATGGATGCCAAGGGACATGATGTCATTCATCACGTCATACTTGCCCGCAACGCTATCGAACACGTCACGAACAAGGTTTTTCTTTTCTTCCTTCCTTACGGAACGGAAGCCGAAATCCGTTTCTTCCACTGTTGCGTCAGAAGAAGCGGGGGAGGGCGTAAAGCTGTTGTCGGTCATGGGGTTCCCCTATACCCTGCTTTTTAGCCATGCCGGAACTCCCTGAAGTAGAAACCGTAATGCGCGGGATGCAGATTGCCCTGCAAAACGGTACCATCAAAGAAGCAATTGTGCGCCGTCACGACCTGAGATGGCGGATTCCTGCCGATTTCTCACAAACAATCAAAGGCCGCCGGATAGAAGGCTTTCGTCGCCGGGGCAAATATATTCTTATGCGCCTGTCTGGTGGAATGTCCATAATCTGGCATTTGGGCATGTCTGGGCGTGTGCTTCTCGATTCTCCAACCGAGCCGTTACCGCATGAACACGTCGTGCTGATTCTGCAGGACGGAAAGCGCTGCGGGTACATAGATCCGCGCCGGTTTGGTATGCTGGACCTGGTGCCCACAGATCAGGAAGATACCTACCCATTGCTGGTAGGCATGGGGCCTGAGCCACTTGAGCCTGATTTTACCCCCAAAACCCTACTAGCAGCCAGTAAGAACAGGCGGATGCCTATCAAACCTTTTCTGCTTGATCAGAAGGTTGTGGCGGGGTTGGGCAATATTTATGTGTGCGAGGCCCTGTTTCGGGCTGGCATTGCTCCAACCATGCCAGCCTGCAATCTTACGCCCCCCAAAGCCTGCAAATTGGCGCAAGCCATACGAGATGTGCTGGAAGAGGCCATAGAAGCGGGTGGCTCCAGCCTGAAAGATTATGTGCGGCCAGAAGGCGGGCTAGGATACTTCCAGCACGCATGGCGGGTATATGGGCAAACGGGCAAACCATGCCCCAATTGCCCCGGCACCCCCGCATGTTCTGGCGTGCAGCAGATAACACAGGCCGGACGATCCACATTTTTTTGTCCCCAAAGGCAGAAAAACGGGTAAAATCCTAGTGGTCGGCACGGAAGAAGCTTGACGGAAGGCGCTTAGGTGCATTACAGCACCGCTTACTCTTTTGGGTAGCGCGTTCCGGCGTGTCTGCCCTTTTAATCTTTCTTAAGTGCTGGACAGAATAGAAACTCATGGCGAATATCGCTTCGGCGCGTAAGCGCATCCGGCAGACCGCGAAGCGGACTGCTCGTAACACCGCCCGCAAATCCCGCATGCGTACTTTCATCAAGAAAGTAGAAACCGCAGTTGAAGCTGGTGATCATGGCGCTGCGCGCGAAGCACTGCGCCTTGCTCAGCCAGAAATCCAGCGTGCGGCCACCAAGGGCGTTATCCACCACAACACAGTGGCCCGCAAAATTTCCCGCCTGTCTGCCCGTGTAAAAGCACTGGCTCCGGCCTGAGGAAAGTGCGGGGCCACCTAAATGGTGGCCATCTGACGCTTTGAGATAAAGCCGAATCATCACCCAGATGGTTCGGCTTTGTTTTTATCACCACCTTGGCTGGATAAAGCGCAAGCAGAGCTGGCAGCATGAAATATTGATTGCTCCATTTGCTCTCACTGCTTTACCT
>NZ_CP039845.2:0-471287 GCF_009914215.2 Acetobacter pasteurianus
AATTCGTGTTCTCATTGGGAACACGAAGAACCGTTTTCGCAAAAAATGAGTATTTTTTGATTGCATAGCAAATTCGATTTGTTTATTAAATATCGCAAGGATTCTGCGAAAGCGGGATTTGCGTGAAAACTGGCTGGCTAAGATTGGTTCTAAAAATGAATGCGAAAATGCACTCTAAGAGTGATCCTGTGGTCATTCTCATTTCGTCAGGCAAGGGCGGGTCAGGCAAGACCACTTTAGCACGTAACCTTTTGGCATCTGCTACTGCCGATGGTTTCCAGGCTGTCGGGTTGGATCTTGATGAGCAAATGTCACTGCGCGCATGGTCAGATATTCGTGACACAACCATTGCAGATATGAAATCCGATGGTGAAGAAACTAACCTGAAGGAAATCCCCGTCGAAGTTGCAAATTATATTGATGGGGTTGCCGCACTTCAGGAAATTAAGGATGTTGAGGGAATTGACGTTATTGTCGTTGATACTCCTTCTGGCTTTCAGACCGGTGACGCCGCTTCTGTTTTGCCTGGCCTGACTTCTCGGTCTAATTTTATTCTAGTTCCATGCCGGCAATCGGCGACAGATACTCGTGCGGTGAAAGCATGGTATGCAGATGCTCTTCATGAGTCTGATAAAGCTTCAATCGTTTTGATGGGTGTCCGGCGTCAATCAAGATCCTGTGATATGGCTAACAATATGCTCGCTGAATGTGGAGATGTTTGCCCCATCATTATTCGTGATTTGGAAGTCTACCGCTCCACCGATCAATATGGCCTTGGAGTGACTGAGTCGAATTTGGCTAGAGAAAAAGATCCTGATTTTGTGTCCCTGTGGCTGTGGTTGAGGCGTAAGGTCGGCCTCAACGGCAATAAAACTCCAGACATCCTGTCAAAGAAGGTGGCATGATGGCTGGTCTAATTGGAAAAATGCAGAAAAGGTCTGCAACATCAACGGTATCTGAGCGTGGGCGTTCAACACATTTCCCTTCTGTTCCTGGTTCTGTTCGCGATGTAAATCGTATGATGCCTGCTGTTGATATGGATCCTCCCACTATTGAGGAGGGGGTCAAATCAGCTCAGATCCTTTATGACGCAGCTACCAAGAATATTATTTCGATTGGCGAGTTGTGTTTGAATATGCGCGATCGTTTCCCGGATTTCAAAAATTCGGTTGCTCCCCATATGCCGCTTTCTCGCGCCAGACTTTATGACGCGATGGAAGTGGCAAAGAGCGTCAGGCAGGGTCGGCTAAAACCTTCTGAGGTTCCGGGCGCGTTACGTCCAGCACGTGTGCTTTCTAAGTTAGAGCCTCATTCTGTAGAGGCACTGCGTCAGGCTGATTTTGACTTCACCGATGCTACTGAAAGTTCAATTAAGGCTACCCTAGAAAAACTGGGTGTCCAAGATAAAGCTTTATCTCGTAAAGAGAGTAAGCAGGTAGATATTATTCCACCTGCCGGTAAAGATACATTTGCTGAATTTGCGTCTGCTTTTGTGAAACTTTCAAAAGTTGGCGTGAACCGTGCATCTAAAACCGAACTTGATAGGCTTCATGATGTAGTCCACAGGAACCCTGATCTGCAAAAACTTTTAAGGGAACTTCTGCAAGATTGATTGAAGTATTACCCCAAAGGCTTATCCAAAGTCTTTGGGGGTAAATCGTAAGTATTTATAATGACGGCACAGATGCCTAATAAGCCTAGTCGTATTTCTCAGAAAATATGGGATGAAGTCTTTCCATTTGATAGAGAGGCGGTATTAAAGATTGCTTCTCGTTATTTTATTATGGGTATACCTCCTAATGAGGCGTTTATTAAAGCATCAGACGATCTAAAAGATATAACTTTCATGAGTGGCAAAGAATATAAGGCTTATTCAGTTATTGGCCCCATGATGGGATGTGACATTAAATTATTGCCAACACCGCATGTAAGGGCGGTCTGTGAGGCTGTTTTTAATACAGCAAGGTCTTTTTGGTCTGAAATTGTGAATGCTGCAAATCCTGTCCACGCTGCTTTTCAGCATAGGTTGTGGTGGGCTCCTGAAGGAGGATGTCTTGTTTGTGGATATTCTGCAAAGGAAGATAAGGACTATTTACGATACTCAAGGCTAGATGGAAAAAAGGACTATGTTCACAAAAGATGTGAACATGATTTTAAGGTAATTGGTAAGGCTTTTTGTGATTTGGTTATTCAGGAATGTCTTGCTATTAAAGCGAATAATGAAAGCGAAAGGCCTATTGAAGATCACTCTTCGCATACGGAGGATGATTGGGATGATGGCTATTGGCAAGATGATTAAGCTTTAGGTTGTTAATATGAATATTGATTTTCTGAAAATGGAAAAGATGTCTGGGCAGTGGTGTGATCTGGCCTTTCCTGAAGGGGAGGGGTACCCATCCTCAGTTTCTGGATCGTTGGGCCAAATGGTCAGGCTTGGAGGAGCAGGAAGTTTGTTTTTGGCGGATAAGAATTTAAAACCTTCGACTGATAAGGATAAATCCGTATCTGTTGTTCCAGGGGTATCCCAAATATTAAATGGGTGGACGTTGTTATTTTAATCTGAGTTTTAGCAAAAGGAATGTACCCCGTCCTGAAGGACGGGGAGAGTTATTAACGATAATTTTTGTCGAAAATTCTGGTCGTATAGTGGGCAGAGGAATCTGTCAGGAGAGACACATCGACAAGAGAGGAATGCCCCGTTTCCTCTTGCAGTTTCGAGCGGAGCAGTTTCTCAACAGCAATTCGCTCATCGTGCGAAGCATCTTGGATACTACGGATACCTTGGGAGGAAGCATCCAAGGCTGAAAGGGTTTCCTCTATCTTCTTTAAGCTAATATTAGTGTCACCTTCTGAGCAGAGCACGAATTCCATGATCTCAGAAAGTACATCAATACTTCCATTCCCAGAGGATTGAGCGAAATTGGAGAATGCCTTGCCTCCAATATCTACCGCATAAGCCCACCAGCACATATCACGGCCATAACTTAGGTAGGAGAGCGCCTTTTCATCTAGGAGCTCTTCAGCAGCCTTCTGGAAGGTGTGTGGCTGCATGTCTATCTCGATATTATCACCGATGGCGCAGGAGCATCCTCCCCCTCCGCCCAGCCCAAATTTCCCTTCAGACATTTCCACAATGAAGTCACGCACTCTGATAAGCGTACCAAAGGGTTCCAGTGGTATCAGCCGGTGTATGATCAAGTTGTTGTTCGTTCTGGGCTCAGGCATTCCCTTGCTCTTTCTGAAAAATATCATTCAAGATGGTTGTCTTGAAGTGTGGATGACTGAGTTTTCGAGTATATATTACCCCAGATGGACTTCCGAAAGCGACTATCGGGGGGCCTAGCCTGCGACAAACTACAAGAACATTCCATGGCCCGGCCGGGAAGTTATGCGAGATTTCTGATTCTGAGTTAGACATTTGTTTGGTCATCTTTGATTTTTGAGAGCCAGGATTTTGCATCAATAGTGGGGAGAAACTTGGCTGCTATCTTGAAGCTTCCTACATTTTCCCATTCTCTTTTGTTACCTACCACATAAAGGCATCGTTGTGCCCTCGTAGAAGCTACATTTAAGATGTTTGGGGTTTTGCCAGCCCATATTCGTGATGACGATTTAGCTCCACTTCCAGCTCCGAGAAGTAAGATTACAGCTTCTGCCTGCTTCCCTTGGAATGTGTGAATTGTGCCGATATTCGAAGAAACCCACCTTGATAATTTACGCCTATCTATGCCTTTGAAACCGACCTGATTGGCGGCATTTCGGCGGATCATTTGTTTGAGATGCCTGATTGGCTGCCTGAATGGTGAGATGACATAGATATCAGGAATATGCTCTAGTCTTTCGCAGATGCCTGAGATTGCAATGGTCACAGCACGACCTTCCATCTCAACCCATTTATCTTGAGAAGGCGCTGAAATATTTACCCATGAACTTTGACCAAGCAAATCTCTGATTGCCGAAGGTCCAGGCTGGGTCGCATGTATCATCTCTCCTCCGTAAGCCAGATGATTGGCGATATCGAACATCACCTTGTCGCATCTTCTATGCACTAGCAGAGGGAAGCCTGTTACACGTGGAAGATCAGGATTGTCGGTAGGGAAGTGCCCTTGAGCTTCATTGGCTCTATCTGCCAAAGACTGAGCGGAAATTTCAGGCGCGGCCCACTTTTTAGGGTCAGATTTGTTCTCTCTGAAGATGAGCTCAGTGCTTCTAGGTGGGATTGTTACTACGGGTTCAATTTGTTGCTGATCGCCGATGACAACCGTCCTCTTAGATCTCCATATGGCGCCTACAGCAGCTTGAGGAGTTGCTTGACCACCTTCATCGATAAGCACCCAACCTAGAGAGCCTTGCCCAAGGTTGTTGAATGTCTTTCCGATGGATGCAAACGTTGTAGAAACAACCGGTATTATGAGGAAGAACATTCCCCAATCATTTGGCTCTGCCTGATTCGTTGCTATAGATTTTATTGCGCTTCTAATTTTCCTTGCGCCAGCGACAACAAAAGCGTGATGCAAATTAACAGAGGCGACAAAGAGATCATCCCTAGCAGCTTTGAATTCACCTTCATTCCATGGGCTGCCAGCGTGGAATAACTCATGTGGAAGTGACCAGAAGCCTTCCTTTGGGCCGAGTGAAGATTGTGGTGGTTCTTCTTGATTGGTCTCCAGTTCTTTTTCATTGCCCACAGTCGCAATAACGCGGTCATTGTGCCTGATGGAGGCGATTAACCTGTCTCGCTCAGTCGCGCATGACAAATATCTCTTCCTGGAGCGAATAAGCGAAGTCTGTAGTTGGTCTATGTTGTTTGAAATGCGCTGGATTTGTGCGTTTGTGTTCTCGCCCTCAGATACACGATTGGATGTCAAAGCTGTCAATTTGGCAGTTTCGGCCTCAAGTCTACTCATGTTGATCTGAACATCTATTGAAGCGGCCTCACAAGCCCTTTTTGCTGATTCAAGATCTAGTGTGAATTGGCGGTTTTGTTCGGTAAGAACTGGGATGCTGATCTCACCTTTCATCCTTATACTTCTGGTGTCACATACACCGGAAAGTTCATCACGGATCTTGTGACAGCGATCTAGAGCCTGTTGGAAATCATCTCTGGCTTTCTGCCATCTCGCCATTGCTTCAGGGCGTCTTGGGGGAGGGTAATGTTCTTCTAATTTTCCTGGCTTTTTACCCACCAAATTTATGGAATCTGGATTAGCTGCCCGTGCCATCCAGTTAGATAGGCCCCAACTTTCATTCCACCAGAATTTTTCGAAAAAGTTTTTTCTATTTCGAGAATTGCCAAGTTTGGCAGCAATCACGCCCCATGCTTTATTCCCCTCATCACTCTCTTCTGGGATGTCGAGAACAAAAGAAGCAAGCTTCCCAAAGTGATCTAATCCACGTTCAAGCCATATTGATTCATCAAGGGATTTAGATCTGATCGGGAGTTCGAGGCTGACATTCTCAACAGCAGCATTATTGCTACTAGCAACCACTATCGCAAAATCGAGCAGATTTATCTGGCCGATGCCCATGTTGGGATCTTTAATCATGGCCAGATGTTCAGCTCGGCTGAGCATTACGTGGGCAACAATATCCCGCAGTAAGAAGGTTTTGCCAGTTCCGGGTGGGCCATTGACTGCCTCTAATCCCTCTCTGGATAGGTTGTAACAGATGTTGTTAACAGCGGCTTGCTGTAGAACGTTGAGTGGGTGGAGGCCCGGCCCAGGCCATCTGGCAAGAGGAAACATCCCAGGATAGAGTAGATTAGAAATGCGCGAACGGTCTTTAAGCGCATTCCAAGGATCGCGGGGTTTTTTAATCCCCATATATTCTGCAAATGCAGTTGGAGCGCGATTAAGTGTTGCTGCAGCAGTCTCAAGATCGTTCAGGTAGAGCGAGCATAATAGATCGCCAGGTGGTGGGCGTTCACGTTCAACAACAATCGCACATTGTACGCCAAGCCATAATTCCTTAGGTATTTTCAGTTTGTCACGGAGAATGTAACTGGTTTCAATTAAGTCTGACCATGAGAGTGGATGAGGCGGTTCTCCAGTCTCAATTTGAGTTAGAATGTCTTCAATTTCGCTGTTGATGAAAGTTTGTTTTGCACGCCAATCAGGAAGAAGTGATGCATCTCCTGTCGACAGCATATTACCCAGTCCCCAAGCAAAACTGGCAATAGCTAAGGTGTCAGGTACATATAGGCCCCACTCATTCAAAATTATCGTAGCGGCGATTATTTTTCCTGAAGTCGGCTGCAATCGTTCAGAAGGAAGTGTATCTTCTGACTCATTAAAGCTTTCATTCAGAGCTTTAATAGATTGTCCTGCTGGTAAGGCGCCGAGTACAATATGATACCAATTGCGCTTCTGCCTTTGGCCGTTATGTGATGGTTGTGCCTGCTGGGCCTCATGCTCAACAATATCACTCGTTTTGCCTTTGCTTTCATCGTAGGAGAATAGATCTATTGACCCATTAGATTGAGATTGAGACTTCTTTCTTCCTTTGGATGGGGAAGAAAGAAATATTTGTTCCGACATTTCGGATGGCCATGGTGTTGTATCCGAAGCAAGGGGAACTGGCGTCTCTTGAAGGTGGCTATTTTCAAGAGAAGTGGTGCATAGTTTGCCACCATAATTAGTCGCTAGGTCATGCCACTTACCGTCATTATGGACATCAGGTGACAATATTTCGACTGCGATCCATGAACGGAGGGCCTTGAGTGCTTCTGCCTTAGATGAAGTTCCGGTATCCAGAGGATCGCCCTGAGTGGTTTCCGAAATATCGGGGCCTGATGAATTGGTCATGATTTCCCTCTCCTGCTCGAAAAGAGAGGCCTTCAATCTAAATCTGAATAAGAGCGAAAATATATCATAATATTGCTGGTTTTTCCAAATTGGATAGGGATAATTTGGCCTTATGAAATGCGACGTAGAGCAAGATTTGGCTGCAGTCATATGGATTTTAGGCTTTGGAATTTAAATAAGCCTTATCATTTCATAATTTAATAAATGCTAATGTTGTTAATTGGTTGGGTAAGGCCATTTTTATCGAAGTTTAATCTCCCGATAGACTTTGTAATGGCATGGCTTTGGAAGGAGTTCGTGGTTTCATCTAGATGGATATTCTTGAAACACGAAACACTGGTTGAAGTAGAAGCATAAAGAGGAAGGGTAATGTTAGATTGTCTAGGGAAAGTATGTGCGTTTTTTGTTACATTGGTTTTTGTAGTTTATTATAAGCGGAATTTGCGTATTTGTATGAATGAGGGACGCGATACTGAACAAGGTGTGGCGTATTTTCTCGTTGCTACAGGGTGTGCGATGATTACCTTTGTGATGATGGTGGCATCCGTTTTGAGCGTCTATAATCGGCAGCCAGAGAAATCCTTCCAAGGCTATGATGTCAGCATTCACGTTTCTAATGCTGGTGAGCCAGTCTGGAAAATAGGTCTGCGTGATGGAATATGAAATCGGAATTGCTTCTGTTGGGGGCTGGCCGGCATCGGTAAGGGGTTTGTGATGACTAAATTCCCAGTGAAGGAACCGAGACGAAACCTAGTTTTTGGCTTCATTTTGTCGCTCAGTGTCCTTCTAACATCTACATCGATTTCTTTTGCTCAAGGGGCATATGGTGGAAGTGAGTATATGGATGGACCACCTCAGCCGTTTCGCCCTCCTACAAGTGAGCTAACTCAGGTTCCTCCGCCAGAAGCACCCCCTCCATCACCAGGAGACGGGTGGCAGAGTGGTGGCTACCGTTCAAGAGATGACGGACAACCATGGGGATCTCCATCATGGGGGGTATCACAATATCCTAATGGCGGAGGATATGGTGGGTGGCGCCAGCAAGATTTTGCCCCATGGGGCGGCATGATTATGGATGGATTGATTTCCGGGCCTGGTTATGGATACCCGCAGTCAATGCCAAGCAGAACTTGTGTAGATCAAGTATGTACGGGAGACTAAATTAACATTTCCTTGCATTGAGAGATGGAGTTTCGCTCAAAATAATGAAGGCGGTGATCATTCCCAAATGAGTAGAGGGTTAAATTAATAGAAATAGATGAATATGGATCATCTATGACCACATGATCCATATTTAGTTCGTCGGGTTGCCCATGCCTTTTTCCTGATAGCTCTCAATTCCGTGGCAGTTTTTCGAGTTGGTTTGTTGCGTGGCGGGAAAATCAAAGGGCCGTCATCAAGTCCCGTTAAATCATTCTGATGATCATGTGGAAAGGTAGTAAGGTCGCCACATGTCTCACAGTGAGAGTGCGCAATAGATTTAAGCATTTGGATCCTCTCTCCCACTTTAATAACCTTCCCCTCTATTTTAGATTGGGGAAGGTTATGATGGATTTCAGTTGCGATAAACAACCTTTTCCTCAGTTGCCTCTGTGTCTAAAGAGTCCATTAGAAGAATCTGATCAGACAGTTCGAGTTGATAAGCACGCTGGAGAGCGCGGATATCACATTTTGAACTCACCCATTCACGAAATATGTTAATAACTGATTGATCTGGCAAAATCGGAGTGAGGGTCTCAGTTGAGGAAAAGGAGTCCTCATACTGGAGAGCCACTCCATTGAGTAGAGCCCAGAAATTATCAATTGATGCGTCAGGTCGCGCAACATGAATAACTTCGAAGCGGCTGAGAATGGCCGGATCTAAGCCATG
This sequence comes from Acetobacter pasteurianus, assembly GCF_009914215.2. NCBI lineage: Bacteria > Pseudomonadati > Pseudomonadota > Alphaproteobacteria > Acetobacterales > Acetobacteraceae > Acetobacter > Acetobacter pasteurianus. The sequence continues at coordinate 8,674 of NZ_CP039845.2, forward strand.
TAGGGAGTTTGCAGAGGCCAGAAAGGATACACCGTCTAGGACGATGGGCGCATTTAGACAGGCATCCAGATAGCCGGTAGATGGAGGCTGAAGCATATCTAGCAGAGATGCCTGCACACTTCCGTTACGGAGGTTGATGTTGCCGCTTTTTTCGAGTTCGTTGATGATGATCGCCGGGTCACAACATCCGTAATTGGACATTGCTCCTAATGGAATACATGGTGCGCGAGATGACCATTTTTGTGCTACTCCTGATAACCCACGATCATCGCTTGCCCCGCCCGCTGAAATTGTAGTGGTTGGCACAGAAACCAATTCACAAATGTATTCTAACATAGCTGTTTTACCCGCCCCGGAAGGCCCAACGAGGAGAAGGCGAGGAAGAGCGGGAATGGATGCACTCATAGAAGATGTACGGGTCTTGAATGCCAAATGCCTCATGACTGCCTTACATACATTCTGTGCCCAGGGGAACTTTCTTAGGAAATTATCCTTGAATTTAGCCAATGATGGAATATCCGCCGCAAAAGGAAGCCGCCGGCCGATTAGATTTGAAAATTGATCCTTAACCTCCTGCGCCTGGGGCGTAAGAGCCGGAAAATCTGCCACGACAACAAGAGCAGGTGACTTGTTAACATCGCATAGGTTTTCTTGTAGGAGGGGATCTTCTTTTGCTACAGATACAAGAGAGTTAATTACTTCCTTGTCATAGCCATTGCCTGTGGCCCATGAAACAGAAGGGCCTGATTCAGCGTCTCCTTCCCATCCTCTATCTTCATTCAGCATTTCGGTGGTATCGGAAAGGTAGGTTTCCCAGTTGCTGATAATCCCTGCCTTGAGTTTCTTCCATTCTCCTCTTTGGATAGAGGCGCCTAGCAGGGGATAAAGAGTCGGGTTCGCATGAAGATAGCTCTTTACATCTTCCTCTGTCATACCAGAGATAAAGTTGGAGATCTTCGTAATAGCTTCAGGTTGCCCCTTTATCGCGGCTACAAACAACCATGCGGTAGTATTCGTGTCTGACCAATTGGCTGCGTCAGGGTTTGACTTTGTAAGAGCGAGATATACTTTCCAGGCAGATTCACGGGTTGGAGAAATTGAGTGACCCTGGCCAATAATGTTCAGACATTGACGTGCCATAATTTCTCCACTTTGGAGATTAGGCGATAAAAGCCAAAAGGGGAGTTGAACTGATGAAGAGTGAATGGGCGAATTGTCCATAATCGGTAGTCTCTCTATATAAATTATTCTATGAGATAATCATAACATTGTGGAATTATTGTTGTCATCAACAACTTGCTGGCCAGTCTAAAATCCTTATATTTTTATGTCGTGACTATGGGCTTCGTGTGAGCTCATAACTCACATTTCAGGCCATCTCTTTTTTGCGAGCCATAAGACAAAACCCAAATCTGGGGCCGAAGGGATGTTATGCCATTCGGACTGAACCTGAAAAATTGAAGTCAAATAAAGACTCCATTCTTTGATCTCTGTAAGGATATCAGAGCCTTGCAAAAAAAGGCCTTTAGAGAGCGGAGGTAGACCTGATATAAATTCCTCAATATCAAGGTTAAATATATTGTGTATTCGCGTTTCCACTTCTGAGAAATCAGGGAGTGCAATTTTTCCTTTAGCCTGTGAAAGATATTTTGCGAAGATCATCCACACAGGTTGGTCTCGGTGAATGGAAATATCGCATTTCCCATCCAATATATCATCACACATGATTTTCTGGGCCAGTAGGAACTCATTGGCAGTAATGTTTAATTTTGCGGCCTTTTCCAATGGGCCAGGCATGCTGTAGAAATCCATATTGGCCACACGTTCTGACTGTAATCTCAAACGCAGTGTCCTGACCTCATCTATTCTATCTAATCTACTTTTATTTGCGCCTCTCTCGATTGTCTTGCGCGGTAAATTTTTCAACACTTCTCCAAAGAGTGTTTTGGCATGATCAAGCCATAGAGGTTGGCAAGTCGGAGGTATGGTCGTCCAACAGCGGATTTCGTCAGGAGAGTATTTTAACCAATCTGGAGTTTGCTTTTCCAAGCCATTCCGGCTGATCCTCCCTGAGTACAAGATAAGCATTTCGGTCAGAAATTTTGATTGCTCTCGCAAAGATTGACGAAGCCATAACGCAGCCATGAGGCTTATTTCGTCATCTTCACTTCCACGCATACGTTCTGCGCATGCATTTTCCTGATCCCATCGGCCGAACTGGAAATAAGATACGTGATCATGACGAATTTCTTGTGAGGCTTTCTGAATTGATTTTCTAAGTAGCCCACGTGGATTGTCGAGTTTGTCTATAGACCAATTCTGGAACGCAATATCGGGGCTTAATCCCTGGAGATTGATAATCCCATTGTTTACGCAAAGGACTTCTGATTGCCATTTTTTTCGAAGCCATGCACCATCTATCTCTTTAGGAAGACCAGGGGCGGTAGCCATTCTGTCGATGAGATCAAGCATAGGCTTGCTAATGTGGATTTCACGCAATGTCTGACGTACGTAATCAGCAGCTCTACCGCGTTTGAGAGCGATAGACGTGTCATTCAGGTCGTCAGTCATCTTCATCAGTGCAGCCGATAGTTTCGAGAATATTGCTAATTATGTCTGGATCCCCCTGCGCCAAGATATCGTCCTTCTGGGCACCGTTCCTTTCGGTGTAGACATCTAGCCAGGTTAAGAAGGCCCAATCAGGATCAATGGGAGGCTGCCTATTGTCGTAGCTTCTCTTCCATTCTTCGTACGGAGCAGAAATTTCTGGAATATTGTAGTCTTCAAGAGATCTTCGTATGGTTTCCTCAGATAAATCAAAAGGCCCTTTTTCAGCGTCAGTTTTGCGCGAAAGAAGGTCGATTGTTAATGGATCACGTTCTGGATTTTTACGCCGTTTAGCCATTATGCCATGCCGGGCTACATCACCAACAGTGCTAAGTGAAACGGCGTTTTTGGCCCCCGCGCGGAATGTCAGACCAATAACCTTGCCGCCCCGACCACCCCTCTTTTCCGTCATAATAACGCTAAATGGTGCCGCGGCATTTACCTCGTTCACAGCAGGATCGATTACTCTGGCCCTTAAATTATTATAACGGGGGTAGTTTTGGCCTACAGCCATTATCTCCCGAAATTCGTCAATAGTCGCAGTCCACTCTGGATGACGTTTGCCGAACTGCAGAGCCATAATTTCATACAATCGAGCTGCATAGTCACTTCTAAATCCTCTAACAGTAGCAAGATCCAGAATCGCAAAGACCTTAGGGTTGGCTAAAAATCGCATAAGGATCTTGTCGAACGCAAATGAGATTTGCCCTGTTTCGCTATGTTCGAGATCGTATGAAAGATAGTGAGAGAGTACGGAGTGCTTCGATCCGCGGTTATCAACGTAATCAATTAGAATATTTACTGACGCTAATCTGGCCATAGACTGGTTCAGTCTGTCAGTAGAGGTGTGGCCAATAAATTTAAGAATGTCAGATACAAACACAGAATGGATATTGTCTGACGGATCCTGATTTCGGCTGATAGTTCTGCTCAATAGGAAATTGAAGATTTTTCTATCTAGCAATTCTAAAGAGCCGCGCTCTTTGGCCATGATTACGTGAGCAGACTTTAATAACCGTCCACCATCCACTGAAGATGAAATGGGAGATGATTTTGGTTGAGATCTCCGTCCGGCCATTATAAGTCCTACAAAAAATACAATTTAACCTTGCCATGTATAACCAACTAACAAGGTTTAATGGTCTATCTTATATGGCCGAGGCTTTGACAAGGCCAAAATGGAAAATTACAACATTAAAAGTCCAAAGGCCTTATTTTTATGTAGTCAAGTTTAGCGCGATATGTAGTCCAAAACTTATATCACTCCAGAGAGTGGCGAAGGCAGAAAGGATTGGTTCCGGCGCAAGTTATTTAGAAAGTGAAGGGGGAAAGGCTTTCTAAAGGTAAGTTAGAAGCGATCCTATTGCGTTACCCATATACCAAGACGGTTGGATTTGGCTAAAAACATTGCCCCTTTTAAGTGAGGACTGATAGCCAAGGCATTTCCTTGAGAGACCTGATAAGTTGATAGATCTTTAATCCCATCTGAACCGGAACACACTCCCTCTGCATTGCTCTTTCCAGTTACGTCTGAAGGCAAGGCTGAAATGCGGCATGTAACAGAGGCATTCCCTAAAGCGTCAGCAAGGGTTGATAGGGCGTCTTCGCCACATCTCCATGTGGTGGCTCCTGACCGACATATTTCTGATAGGGGAGGGGACGAAATTCCAGCAAGATGGATGTTGTGCCCTGAAATCGAGATAACATCACCAGATATTACTTTTGGATGTCCAGTAATCACGCTCCCTATGGAAATACTGGCTGAGGAGTTTTTGTTGGTTGCGGAAGCGGTTTTGGATTTGTTATTGCTGGGGCTCTGCTTCTTTATACATTTTTTTTCAATATCCGATTTGTCCTTTTTTTGATCACCCCCTCCATACGTCATATCTTTAGCTTCATTAGTTCGATCTTCAGGTGATTGTACTTCGTTTCCTGTTTTGGAGTCTTTACAAGGATCTTTCCCTTGATCGTCACTTGCTTCGGATAATCCAAGCAACTTTCGTTCTTCCGGGGATAGCCCATTCTCAGGGTCTGAATTCTCGGCCCCGTGCTGGTTGACTTGTTGATTTTGGGAGGAAGTTTGTGGCCCATAGGCCATCCCAGACTGATTGGCATAACCGAAACCACTGGTTGAAGGTAACGTGCCGTAAGCGTTAATCCTGCTGGCATCCTGCAGCGTTGATCCCTGGATGGATGACGCTGAGTATGGTGTCATAAACTGCGCATGAACAGGGATTGGCAAAAGCGCAATCCATATACTCGAAATAGATGTGCAGAGTAGGGATATAATACGTTTATTAGTATACATGCTTCGCTACGCTTTCGATCGACCATCGTGATCTTAAAAAGCGTAGCGATTAGAATGCCAGCAAGCCAATCGAAAATAAATATTTCGAACTATAAAGATTATTGCATGGAGAATTATAAATCAGAACTGCACAGGACGTGACCTGCCAATCTTAAACTAGAAAGTCTTTTTGAGAGATAACTGATCAATTCATGGCTATGGCTGAGAGTGCGAGAAGACGCACTTTGCTGTATTGTGGCCGTGTTGTCATCGCAATTGGCACTATCATCTAATTGATGGGCTGGGTTTACCTTGATGTGCGATGGGAAGTTTGTGAACACTGTTTTGCCTCGTTGATTGAATTATCTATCGTTTAGACTTGCTAATTAGAAAAACCGCACGTCCTATTGAATTCTTGCCACCTTTTTAACTCCTGGGTATTTGGTCTTCCAATTCCTCTATCCTTCTTTAATTTTGGCGCGATTATTTCTGTAACATGATCATATTCATTCCCCCTTTCAAGGGGCACATCAAACATGATACGGCGGTTTCGGCCTATGGTGAGTTCCTCATAGCATTCTGCCAATAGTTCACAGTCCAATAGTGCTCCGTGGCCCTCGCTATTCCTACGATCGAGATTAATTTTAAACCTTCGACAAAGCCCGTTGAGACTATTGTCGGCATTAGGGAATTTTTCACGAGCGATTTTGAGCGTATCAATAACTTCGTTGGGTAATAATTTTTGCCCGGAGCTGCATCTTTTAATCTCGTTGTTTATCATCCTAATGTCGAATGAGGCATTATGCGCTACAATAGGGTCATTCTGAAGAAATGCGAAAATCGCACTAATCTGGGATCCGAATGTAGGCTTATCCTCAAGAAACTGATTTGTAATTCCATGAACTGCCAGAGCATCAGGATGAACCGGCGTCCCCTCAGGATTAAAAAACATATGATATGTTCTTCCCGTAGGTATTTTATCCTGAAGTTCAATCATTCCAAGCTCAATGACACGGTCTTCTATTTTTAAGCCAGTGGTTTCTGTATCTAGGACAACTTCCCGCCCTGTATTCCGATTTTCAGAAATGTTCGTCATTTTTATCCACTGAAAATTAAAAAAATAGACTTAACTCGGCTGGTGATACTTTTGATTAATTTTGGTCTTTATCATTGTGTCTCAGGCTTGCGAAGGGTGGGGAATACCCTGATGTCATTTTTATGGCAACCTTCATTTTTTTTATCATAGCTATGCGTTGGATTTATACCGTAGACCTGTCATCAAGGCCTATGGTATTTTTATATATCAAATATGGCCTTAACAATAATCAGATCCAACAAGGTTTATTAAATGGTTAGATGGACAGAAGCAGATTTAGAGAGATATCTCTCTAATGCGCAGAAGACTCAGCGTTCTGCATCTGCCACAACACTTCATGCATCCGTACAGAGTGATAATGTTGCCACCAAGTCGGCCTCTTTAAAAAAGCACAAAAGAAGTAGACATCCGGTTTTAACTGAAAGCAAAACAAAATTACCGTTCGTTAAAGCATTTTTGCCTTTAATCCCGAAGCCTAAAGCTAGAGCTAGGACATTCATGAAGCAGGAAGCGAACGCCTGGGTGAATGTCGATGGAGAAGGTTCTGGTGGGCCTATCATGAAAATGAAAAGCATCACTCCTACAGCTACTCGCGAATACGAAAAGATGATCCATAATTTAACCTATGGAGCGATGCTAGAGGCTGGTATTAAGCCTTATGATGTGCCCCTTTTTAAGGGGACAATCTTTTACATCCCTGGTCAAAATGACGAGTGGCCTACCTCTATAAGAGATGGAGATTTGGATAACCTTGAAAAGGCTCTTTATGACGGCATGAATAAAGTTGTTTTTAGTGATGACAAACTTATTGTAGCGGAAATACATGCGAAAGTTTGCTCAGAAAGGCCAGGAGTAGAAATGCTTATCAGGCCAGCATTAAAATGTGATGTTGATAATATGAGGAAAAGTATAGGTTTTTTATGATGTGTTTGGCGGAAGGGGTGGGATTCGAACCCACGGTACGGTTCCCCGCACGCTGGTTTTCAAGACCAGTTCCTTAAACCACTCGGACACCCTTCCGTCTTGATAAAGTAGGGATATTTCAAAGATAGAAAGTGGTCAAGTTATTTAAGACCACTTTCTGCTATAAAAATTTGTCTTATTTTGTCTTATCAGGCGTTATGCTTTTCGCAATGAGACTGATGAAGTAAATCGAGACAAGCCTTTTCATTTAAAGCGAACATAAACTCTTTAAGGCTTAATTTTTCGCCTTTTGATAGTTTTTGTTTAATCTTTGCTGATATGTGAGTTTTAATCCTGCAACGCGCACGTTGTGCTAGATAAAAGGATTTATCCTTTAGCGCGTAAAGGAAGCACTCAACTTCATTTTCTGGATCTGGAACGCGCAGTTGCAGTTCTTTTGTCCATATTAGTGTGTTTTTTATTTCTTCTGGCGGATCAATTTCTTCAGGTATGCTGAATATCTTCATCTTCTTTAAGATGGGGAATGTTCTGCTTGTAAACCTGGCAATAATAATGCTGCCCGATAGACCGCCCAGGATTGGGAAGAACCATAAGAAGAGGCTCATAGGCTCCAAAAGATGTCCTGATGCCATTGAGAGCAGGGCGGCCGATTGTGCGGGCACCTTCTGTATCTCCGCATAGAGGGCGATTGTGCACACGATACCAATGGCAGTTGTCCAGCTAAAGCATTTGATGCAGGTCGACCAAGACAGTGCTTCATCATCGCGCTGCTGTGTGCCCCATGAGATGCTTTTCCGTTTTGCCCAAAGCCAGACGAACTTTGAAATGAAAGCCATCATCAGAGGGGCGAAGAAGAAAGTGAAGATGGTTTCAAGTGCCATGCTTGTAATTAATTTGACTGTTCCCCCGCACGATGCCGTTTTCTTTTGCTTGATACAAAGAATGAGCGCCAATATGCGGGGGGCGAACATAAACACTATTGAGGCTATGAGCATAATAATTGAGGGAACTTCAATCTTGCCAATATCTTCGTTGCTAAATTTCCCTGATTGAATAAAGCTCACCATCGTTGGTGCGGAGATAAGCAAGAATATTCCCCAGATTGGTGCAGATAAGTAACCCATAAAGCCAGTTACAAAATTTTCACGGTGGATCTTTTTTAATCCATCGATGAACAGAAATCTCGTGTGCTGGAGGTTCCCTTGCATCCACCTCCGTTCTCTTGCCATGAAGCCGATAATGTTGGCCGGTATTTCTTCGTAACTTCCCCCGATATCTGGCAGAAACCACACTTCATATCCGGCTCTAGCCATGAGCGCAGCCTCAATAATATCATGACTTAAAGGCTTACCGCCCCAAGGTTTTTTGCCGGGCAGATCTGGGAGCAGGCAGTTTTCCATAAACGCCTGAGTACGGATCATTGCGTTGTGCCCAATATAGCTTGCGTGTCCCATATGCATGGCCTGAAGTGCATATGAGAAGGCGGATCCGTACCTTCCGCCAGCGAACTGCTGCATCCGCCCAAAGAGGCTTTCTCTCATCACAGGTGTAGGATTTGTCTGAAGAATCCCTAGCCGGTGATTGCCTTCCATCATGCGGAGAAGGGTATGGATGGTCTTCCCGTTCATAATGCTGTCAGCATCCATAACGAGCATGTAGTCGTATATTTTGCCCCAGCGGCGACAGAAATCAGTTACGTTGCCAAGCTTGGCATTTTCATTGGTGGTCCGCCATCTGTAATGGAACTTAATTTGCGGACAGGCCTGTCGTGCTTGTTCTAGTGCAGCTAATTCAGCAATTCGGTATGATGGTTTGCGACTGTCCGAGAGTAGGAAGAATTCGTAATGAGCCCCCGCCGCCTCCACATTGTCTAACAAGGATGTTGCAACCGCGATCATCCCGCCCACAACGCGATGTGGATCTTCATGATATACTGGGAATAGGATCGCGACCTTGGCGTCTGAGCGTGGGTTACAGGCCGTGTGAGCTGGGTGCCAAGGGTTTCCTTTCGCCCCGCGAATAGCGTGCCACGTGCCGATCATCAATTTGGCAAAAACATTGATCATGAAGAAATTCATGATCGCCATGAGAGTGATTAGAATGTCCACAAGGAGGGTGGATGAAGTCTGTACGGATATCATCATAGAAGACAGCGCCGTCATAAGCGCCGTCAATGCCAATGAGACCAAAGTGGTCACACGACGTCTACGTTCCACGACTTTAGGCCAGACAGGATCCTCGCCTACATGCTTGTCTCCCTGAGCCTGTAAATCAAAAAAGCGGCGCCGAAGGGCCGCTTTCCAGGATGTTTCCATGATAGGCGTACCAATCGGTGTCCTGTCTGGAGGAGGGGTATTATCTGGCGGGGTGTTATTGTCCAGCCATTCAGAGAGATCCTCCCAACTCTGGATGCGTTCCTGCTCCTTGTGTGCTTCTGCCGGGCTAAGCCCGGACAGAGCTAGATAAGGGTATGCGTCTAAATGATCAGGCTTAGATGCATCCATAATCAGGGCCTCGCAATCAATGCTGGTTCGGCCATTTGGAATATAGTGTTTAGAACGCGAGCGACCGGTATGATGGGAGACTCAGCAACATAAACAATATCGTTGTTTTCCATTGGGAAGAGCTGTGAAGCCGCGAGGCCATCCCCATCAGTCCAGGAGAAAGTGAAGAGTGTCGGCTTTTGCCCATAGTGTTGGCGGAATATGAAAATCTTGGTGCTATTGGCCGTATTCGGATTGAGACCTTGTGATGCAGCGATAGTAGCAGCAAGGCTTGGAGATTTGGCGAAACTCAAAAGTCCGTTTCTTACAATACCCCCACCAAGCATGGTAACCTGCACCGCAGGTCGTTTGCGAATAATGACCTTATCCTTGGGGTGCAGGGTGATGTCTTGGTCAAGGGCGGCCGACATGGGGATGTCAGTCTCTACGCCATTCCGTACGACAGCAACAGTTATAGCGTTTGTGCTGGCAGTGTCGCTTGATGAAGAAGATGAGCTATTTTCGTTGAGAGTGGTTGTGCCGTTACCTAATCCAAGTGTAATAGCCTCGGATAGCGAAACGCCTCCGGCATTCCATGGGACGATCTGAGGTTGCCCAGTTGCGCCTGTAACCAGCACACCTTGATGTCCTTCAGCGACACGCACTGTCACATCTGGATTGTGAAGAATGCCAAGAGCTTTGTATCGAGCCATAATGGCTGATCGGGCCTGACTTTCTGTTTTTCCGGCAACTACTACCCGCCCAGCGTAGGGGAGAGTGACACTACCAGATGCATCGATCTGAAATTTACCTAATGGTGTGCCTTGGATGCCCGATGCCATGGTAGGTGATGAGGCAGACTGAGAAGGATCAACCCCTAATCCACCGCCACCGCCACCTTCGGAAAAACTCCAAAGAGAGATTTGGAGGTCATCACCAGCATGTAGACGATAGTCATTAGCTGCCTGGGAAAGCGCAAGATGGTTTAATGCTGCAGTTATTTCTGACTGCTGACGATCGTGCGCTTCAGTTTGCATCTGAGCAGCCATGTCTGGAGTGACATGTACAATGCTTACAGACTTGGCTTGTTCAATTTCCCCAGCTAGAGGGCCGGCATTGGGCATTGATGTGCCGCATGCTGTCAGAGAAAGAGAGGTGGTAAGGGCAAGGGCGACTGAAAGCCGCTTACGGAAGGATTTATCGAACATAGTAAATGAGCGCCTTATATATTCCGCCATTTATCCGAGAACGGCATAAAGAATCATGGAAACGATGAATACGATGGAAACCCACTTCAGACTGTAAGGGCCAGAAGGGGACTTAGGGTTGGACGGGCTTCCGATCATTTCAACGTAGTAGTGGTTCTGGGCTGCATTGATACGAGCTTGCTGTAGAGCCGCGCCGGCGGCTTCAAGTAGCTTAGCGTCAGTTTCGCGCTTGATGGTTAACCCTTCATAGGTGGAAGCAGATGGGAACAAGGTCTTGGCGCTATTTAGGGAATCTTGTACGCCACCATTTATCACTGCCATTTGGGACTGGAGAGAAATGGCTGAAGGGCTGTTTGGCGCATTTCGGGAAATAGCTTCAAACTGACCTTTAAGCTCAATCCTCTTGGTGTTGAGCTGTGAGGCTTCATCCAGTAAAGACGCATAGTCAATTTTAGGGTCTAAAGCGCCACTTTGAGCCCGCCATGCAGCGATAGCGATATCATCTTCTGAGAGGGCTTTTCTAAGCCGATCGCATTCCAGTTCTGCAGCAGTAATGGTCTCGGCATCCTGCTGACGATCTTGATAGTTCAAATTGACGATAGCATCATGGACTAATGCAGTAGCGATATTATGAGCGTCTTCAGCAGTCCACCCGGTAACTGTTAATTTTGCATCACCGGTATTTTCGTCAACGTCCATATCAAAAATACGCTGATAGTACTTCCATAGCGCCACATCGCCTGTACCTTTACGCCATGAGGATGAAAGGCCCCCAACGCGGGTTACAAAGTCACCTCGGGAATAGAGTTTCTGAATGTCGTATTGGCTATTAATCGACTTAAACTCATCGAAAGTATCTAGCCGGTCTTTAAGCATCCAGATTCCAGGTGAATCATGACTGCCACCAAGCAGAGAAGAAATCGAAGAGGATTGTGATTTTGCTTGCTCAACAGGGCTGCTTACGCGAAGAACCGCCTCTGACTCATATATTGGCGATGCAATTAGCCCAAAATAGATGATGGTGCATAGATTTGGAAATCCCACTAGCGTCAGAAATAGAGGGGATTTAAGGAATGACAGCTTAGGGGGCAAAAGGCCTTTTTGGCTCTGAGATGATTTTGGTTGGCTTTGTTCAATGGCCACAGGAATTTCAGTTCCACGCTGTGCAGTGTAGGGCGGATTCGAAGTTTTGGGAAATATGCTTCCAGCAACATTCGTTTCGGACATGAATTTTACCTTAAAATCCAGACATCTTATGGAGAAAAGCCAATTTTCAGACTTTTTCTGGTTTTTCAGTATTCTGAGAAGGTTATGTCAAATAAACCTTGGATTTGGATATATGAGGATTGAATGTTTTCATCGATAAAATCCCGTTTCGAGGTTTCATGTAAAAGTTAAAGAAGCTTTGTTCCGCGAGATAAATAGCATAAGGCCTTTATTATATCAAAGCCTAATCTAAAAATGACAAGGACAAAATAAGGCCACACCCTTCCGCCCACACTGGGGAGGGGGATATAGCCTTGTCAGTTTCATATTCAGAAATAACAGAAAGTGGTTGGAAGGCTTAAAATTGAATACGCTCACGGAAGTAGTCATCTAGGGTCATGACGCCGTCTTCTCTTACGGTTATTTCTAAGCCCTCAATGGCGCTTGCCACGTAAGGCGTGTCTAACCTCTTTCGTTCAACTCGTTCAGCATGAAAGTGGCTTACTGCTCCAGCACATTCTATATGATGCGCTTCTCTTCCGACATTATTCATGCAGTACCAAAACGTCCGGTCTATTTTCTTTACCCATCTAAAGCCACTGGAAGCGTTAACGCCAGCATCACCGCCACCCCATTTAGCCATAGGGCCGCCAGCGCCATATATCGCCATCATTGCTGTGTTTAGAAAGGCGTGGGCATTGCCTCTTCTGTTCAGATCCTCAACAAGTTGTTTGTTTGAAAAATATTTGGCCATCTGCTTTCTGGTTGAAGATTCCGCCTCTTTAGGGGACTTTGAGGTGCAATGAATCAAATCCAATATGCCGCGAAATTCATCAACAGGTTTGCCTGATTTATGTGTGTAATTTAACCAGGAGAGTATCGCTATAGCCTGCATGTAGTAAGGTGCGTTTTCAATACCAGTCCAATGCGCACCTAATTGACTTTTAAAAGTTTGTTCTGCTTTTGCTATATCGATTTCACCATTAGTAATAGTTATCCCATTTTCTTTCATCCATTGCTGTGGGCTTTTTGCCGGATCTTCTGCGGGGCCAGCAGATTCAGGCACAAATTGTGAGCTGTATTTTGTCCCTTTCCAGGCAAGTGATTGGTATTCGAAAAAGTTGGGACCTGATTTCACCCATTCTTTCTTCGTTTCAATAAGCCTTGAGATAAAGGTTAATGTGAGTATTTTTTTTACAATGAAGGATAGAGTTTTAGACTTATAATCAGCCAGAAGAAATTTTCGGGCCGGTTTAAATGTTATCTTCTGATTAAAAATATAGGGGACATTTGTGAGTTCTTTTCCTGTCAAACTGTATACTGTTTTATAAGACTTCGTTGGTCTGTTTTTGTATGTTTTCCAAAATAAAAATCCGACCAGCGCCACGTAAGCCAAAAACATATGATAAAAACTGGCGATATCTTCCGCAATCCACAGAGTGGTGCTCCAAGGGACGGTTCCAATGAGCATTGGGTGATGCATATAATAATCTATATAATGCTCAATTTTTAGACCGTTGGCGTCTCTCAATAAATGTATTTTGTCTAGCAGGTGATACTGCCAATCAGCATTGCCTAGAATAATAAACTCTAAGGGCGGCCTCACCCATGGCCAGAAAAAGATAAATGCAAGCCAAATAAGCAAGGCCACCATAATGACCGCTTCTTCACTCCCCATAAGGGGTGGGGCTTTTTCACCGGGCCGGGGAGGAGCCATTATCCGTTTTGCCTCTGATTGTTGAATCCGGGTGTCGCAGATCTAGCTTCCTGCGAATTATTTACTTTTGATGAGCCAAAAAATAACTTCGCATAATTTGCCGCAAACCGTCTCTGATATCGTAATTTCGGGATTATATTATGAGAGTTGTATAAACCTACAGCTTCCGCAAGATTGCCGCCTGCTTCGTCAACATATGTGCGGAAGACCCAAGTGCCGATGAGTATATTATAACAACCCCAATCTCTTACTGCGGACCAGGCCGCTTTTCTATCACCGCCAAAATGAAAGCTCGCTACATCAGGTATCCACCTACTATTTACTTGCATGGGACCCAAATCGTAAGTGCCGTTATCATTGTGGTGTTCCATTCCCAATTGACCACCTTCTGTGCGTAGTAAGGTAAGGATAATGCGATAGGGGATGTGGAACGCATCAGCGGATCTCAGGATGCATGTCCTTGTAATTGGGGTTTGTTGTGCATGAGCTGAGCGGGGTAAGAGTGCTATAAAAGCGCATATTACCCAGAAGGATAAAATTAGATGCCGAAGATGTTTTTTTTCTTTTTCTCGTCTCAGGACCATTTTCTTCACACAATCACTCAATAGCGCACCGGGCGGGTACATATATGTTGTAATAGTGACGAACGGCCAGACGATATTCAAGGCTAAGCCCCAAAGCGTGGATGGGTCTTAATAACGGGAATTGCCTCTAATTTAAATTCTCTCTTGAATTCGCGATATAATGACCAACTCCCCATTCCAGAATTGAGGAGATGCTGACGTTATATTTACGGGACATCTCTTTTATGATGCTGTGAGAAGCCTCATCAACCCAACCTCCAAAGAAAAATTTCCCGCGATTGCAAGTGGCATCCTGAGGTCTCGCTTCCGCAGATGGCCCTCCCTCTCTATGGTCACGGTTGATCGTTATGTTTATCTTTTGATCGTCTCCCACTTCAGAAGAAAAAGTATTTATCGCGTATTCAATGATATGTAATTTTGTAATACCGTTTTTTCTGCAAATCTGTTCTATTTTATCATGTAGGTCAGGCTGTATAAACCCAACAACTTTTTTTCTAGATGTTTTGTTTTTATTTTTTTTCATTTGAGATTCCTGTGGTTGTCTAGATTTTCCACTTTCTTTTAGAATAATTATAGTTAAACATTTGGCGCCGGCAATGATTGCTTTTCATCAGGACTAACTGATGCTTTTTCAATGGATAGCTCATTTCGCTCCAGTGAATGAGTGGGTTGGTGCTGAGATGTGTTCGCCAGCAACGTAAATCCAGTTTCCGAAGGGATATGGCAAAAAGTCTGGAATGCTTCAGGTGTCATCATGGCACTGATTATCTTCGCACTTAGAACCTCAGCTTGTTCAATAACTGGACTGTGGACCTGACTGTGCGGGGAAATGCCATGTCTTATTGTAAGGTTAGTTGCCTCACCGAATTCCCCATGGAAAATCCGCTTAGAAATGTCGCTGATTTTTCCCACGCCTTGATAGTCAATAAATTTGTCATCAAGATTGACCATTACCCAGACAGGGCAGCCTTTCTGTTTATCTATGATCGCAGATATGCCTGGTTGAGATGTTCCGCTTCCACCTAATCTTCCTGCGATATCCAGATACTTGAATATCGCCATGGCCAAAATATGTGAGCCGCGGGTGTTATTTAGCTCCAAATCAGCAGCATCCTTACAAACATTCTGCAATGTCTGGCCGGCGAGGCTTAGGTTGTGAATGCTTCCGTCACCTGAAGCAATCTGCAGATTTGGAGAGGTCTTTAAGTCGGAGCACAGAGAGTTTTTCAAGATATTCTCTGGTGCAGCCCGATAGATATTTACCTTTGCTTCGCTAACTTTTGTCTTATCGACAATTACAAGCCGTGTCCGACTGTCATCCAGCCGTCTAAATTTGAGGGCATCAATACCATTTTCCAGAAGGAGCTTTTGAGCTTCTGATGGGATTCTGTTCATTTCCCAATCTAGATATTTATGCGGAGGTATTCTTCCTTCCTGAGTAAGACTTTCTAGCCAAATCACTAGGGAATCCTTTAGGGGGAAGCAATCATTATCAGGTACTTCGGCGATATTCGTGAAACTGGTTGTATACCTTCTTAATGCGCAATCGACATTTTTGGGTATAGGGGGGACATCTCCATCTAGCATCGAAAATATGCCTGGAGTGGTTTTGTCCTCTATCCGGGTAAGAACCCATGCGCTCCGCTTTTTAAGGCTCATCTCAATGTATTTGTCCGTAGTGGCAAATTCAGATTCTTCTGAGAATTTTAGTTTTCGGGGATGCAAGGAACAAATTTAATACCCAAGCGCCAAAACCTGCATATGAGGGCATGTTATGGTGTCGATCCAGGCGCTTAAAGCCACTGAACATAGCATTGGGAATGTGCGAGATTTTAGCGGATATTTAAGGTAACGGTATTGAAGTCGTTATCCATGCACGCATTGCGTGCGTCTGGTAGAGATGCAGTTCTACTTAGGGTTGAGTATGAATTGGCAGACCTCTGTACTACCCGACTGCCGTAATCTGTAAGAAGTAACCTGATACATATTCGCATGGTCGTAGTAGGGATTTCTATTGATGTGTGGTCAGAATATCCCACGATTTTTACGTCATGACCAAGAATGGCCAGGGTGCCATCTTTCTTATAGAACTCTTGGGAAAGTGTGCCCTGAGCTGAGAGATCGGACGTTGAAATATCATAAGAATGAATTGCTGAGACTAATGATTCAGTGGCCTCAACAATCTGCCCTAGCTGTACTTGAATTGTTTTTTCGTGAACCAGCTTAAGCCCCTCCGAAACCAATGCTGCACCGAGTGAGGTAAGCAGGGCTACCATCATTAAACCAGCTCCCACCTGAAGAGGTGTGTAACCTGCTTCTGATAATCTGTGGTGTTGGGCCTTAGGCTGGGAAAGGAGCATTAGTAATGGTTTCTGGACTTGTTTCGGATAGCTCTGCTTCCTGAAGGGTATAGGATCCGTCCTTGCAATCCACTTCTTTGTTGATGTCAGGGGCTAGTGATGAGGCTTCCATGCCAGAAAGGGCTTTGCTTAAGGAGGGCAGGCATAAGGCCTTTGTTTCTGGATCATCGGGCTTAAACCGTACCGTTTCCCCGTCTGTCGTCAGAGTCATTCCGAACAAAGAGCCATCTTTATTATATTCGGCAACAGTGCATATCGGTCGACCCTTAGAATCATCTTTCACGTAGCAAATATCTATCAGACCTGGTGAGGTCTTGATCAGGGCGGGGGACGTTCCTGTTCGGGCAGACAGGGATGCAGGATCAACGAGGACGGTGTTGCCAAATTCTTGACCAGATTTTAGCCTTGAAAAAGCAAGTGAGAGTTTAGTCATGTCGGCGCTATTGCAGACAAGGATGTCAGATGAAGTGCCATATGTGGATATTAAATCATCTACGATAGAAGTCGCAAAGCCATCTCGATGATCGCCAATATTCACAGAGTTGAAGGCAGCATTAATTGCTTCAATAGATTTCGAATTTCCCAATGAAATGTATGTATCATTCAATATTTTGTTAAGCCGATCTTCTGCTTTACATTGATCACTTGGAGTTACTTGCAACTTTCTAAATAGATCCTTCGTTTTTTTTACAACACTGCGGGCCGTACGTCCGATGATGCCTCCGAATTTCCTTGAGGCTCTTGTCCAGATTGAATCTGAAGCCCGTAAAGAGGTAATTGCAGAAAGCCCACTAGCAACCAGTAGGGCGGCAGTAGTGTAGAGAGGGGTGACAGAGAGCGATGTCGTTGACGTAAGGGTTGCTGAGGCGGCAACAGCAGTACCCATACCTAGGAAGCCGGTAGAAAGAGCGGTGAGAGATAATTTGGAAATGGTATCTTCTAGCATCAAAAGCTTTGGAATGTGACCTGTACACCTATTCCAAATAGCTCCATGCATACGAGCATCTTTCCATTCTAAAGATGACTTGAGTTTATTTGTGCTGAATGTGCACTCATTGAATATCGGAGTGATAAAGAAAGAAGATGATAGAGAGGTTCCTTTCAAGTTGAGTTCTATAAATTTTGTATCTACGCCATGGGCGCTTGATAAATCAGAGCCGTTCATATTGCATCGTTGGAAAGAGGCTTCATCGAGAGTGATGCCTGTCAGGGCGGATTCAGAGAGGTCCACATCCTCTAGATTTGAATAAGAAAGATCAGAATATTCAGCTCTTAGATTTTTCGCAGAAAAGTTGGAGCCCTTTAGCTTTGTCGCCGATGCAGAGCAAATCAGAGCATGATCTATAACGCTGTGATCAAATACACAGCCATCTAGCTTAGAGTATGACAAGTCGGCATGTCTCAGGTGTCCGAAACTAAAATCGGTTTCAGAGAGATTGGTCCACCGTAAATCTGCAAAATCCAGATTTTGAGAGTGAGCTGAGACAAAAGAAGAAAAGCTTTCAAACTTTCCTTCTAAATCTATGATGGGCGCCTTATCGCTTCCTTCAACGAATGATATTGTAAAAGGCCTCTTTTGAGATGTCATATGACTACCTCCTAGTCGAACACTCAAGAGAGACTAAGGTGCGGGAGAGGGTTCGAAATCAGATGTTGGGGCTGGTTCATGTTCCAGATGACTATCATGAGCATGTTCTGGGAAGGCTACCTGGAGTTTGTTCGAAGCAGTCATGACAGATGTCTCGATGTTGTTGTAGGCATCTCTAACGGTCAACACCTTTCCATCTCTAGTAAAGATCTCTCTATTAGCCTTGATGCCGCTTTTGAAAACATCTGAGCAGTTTGCTGTGCCACCAGAAAATTCGGCATTGAGGAATTTCAACCCCGATGTCGGGCCAAGGAGATGAAGAACGTATAGGTTGGTAAGCGTATCTGACCCAGGGCCGTATTTTCTCTCAAGTACGCCTTGGTTGTGTTTGATCGCTTCTGCGGCCATCATGGTCGCAACAGGAAGATTGTCTCGCAACTTTGAGATAAATTTCTCAGCATCTTTACTGTCGACTTTGAGCTTCCCTTGGTCATCACGTTCAATATGAGATGCTGCAATTGCAAGACCGCGGCTATGGTTCATTCCGAAATGGTCAATCGTGTCCAACCATGAACTTTTAGTAAACTGGAATGCTCCTTCTGCAGAAGACCTCGTGTTGCCTATATGCTGATTCATACGGCTTTCAAGGTATGAGAAAGTAGCCAAAAGGTGGCTACTCACCCCAGTTGTTTGATGAGCGTAAGAGATCGCTTTTCTTAGCCGTGGAGAAATGTCGTCTAGAGGAATCTGACGAACGTCATCTGACTTGACCGGCTGATGCTGAAGTGGTCGCGCTATCTTTGGCGCCTCGTCCTTTGATGCGGCGGAGGTGGCTATGGATTTCAGATGGGTTCGTAAGCTTTTACCCACCTTGCTGCTGTTTGCTCCGGCCAATGGGACATTATCAGTCTTCAGAGAAAGATGAGGGGAGGAAGACTTAGGAAAATCCAGGGTTATGAATTTGGTGACCAGATGATCTTTGTTTTGGGGATCCAAAACCATAAGAGGGGTTGCTGAGAATATACCAACAACCACAAAGCCTGCAGCTATTTTTCTTGTGGATGGCTTGGATGCAGAGTCTTTAATCTTGTTAAAAAATGAGACAAAATCCTTACCCTCTGGTACGCTTATTTTCGTTCCTTTGGAAAGGAATTTAGCCAGAAGGGGCATTTTGGTCTGGATTTGCCCAATATCATGCTCATTGATCAAAGGGATCACGACTTAGCCTCCTTTCTGGGAATGATTACTTCATGCAGGCAATCATCTGGCGTTGAATAAACCAGAGTTATCGAATGGGCTTTGTTTAGTAAGTCCGTGAAGCTTTTTTCTATGTAATAAGTGGATTTGGTTACCTGATCTCCACAGGTAAATAGGATTTTATCAGAGTTCAGGACAAAGCCATCTGGTACGAACTTCGTGTCATTAAATGACGCGAAGATCGCTAACTCTCCAGCTTTATTAACCGCTGAAGATAAGGCTATGTGACCGTGAGTCTGAGACATATTGGCTTTCTCTAACTAAAGAATATCCGTGGAATTAAACTAAATTTCTATGCAAGAGACAAAGTCTGAAAGACAAGGCCTTTATTCCGAGTGACCTGTTCAGTACGCTTTGGGATGACTTTTGGCCTTTGTTAAGGTCATTTTATTCCTTAACCTTATAACACTCCATGGTGGAGTTTTTGTTGGCGGGAGCGATGGCGAAGACTGGCCCTCGAAAAGATTGGTCGAGTGAGGATAATGTCGCGCTAATAGTGCTGTGGCATAAATTCTCTAGTGTGGCGTTGATCGCCCTGGCTCTCGATCGATCCAGATCTTCTGTTCAGACGCAGGCATCAAGAAAAAAACTCCCTCAGATAAAAGGGGATATGTCTCGCCATAGGCAAAAATGGACCGCGGATGAGGATGATTGCCTCGTAAAAAACATAGAGCGATTGAAAAGGAAGGACGGCCTTGTGCCTGCCTTGGAATTGTCTAAGGAAATGGGTCGAAGCATTGACGCCATTATGGCCAGACTTGAGTCTATGCACCGTAATGATTTGATTAAAATACTATGGGTTCCTTCGTTAAAAGACCTTCTAGGAAATGAAGCGGATAACGTTGAAGCATTCTTGAATGAGCATGGCAATTCTTATGTAGAAGAGAAAAAAATAGAGACTAAAATGGTTACAGCCGCAGGGGAAGTTATAAGGCGGAAGTGGCCGAAAAACTTAGATTGCTTAAGATGCAAACAAAAATTTCTTTCCTATGGGCCTGGAAATAGAATTTGCCCGAAATGCCAAAAAATCAATTCAGAAATGGCCGATTAGAGAAACCGCAATTGCTAGGTTTTGCCTTGTCAGATGTGCCGTAAAGCCCCGCCCTTCAGGTTGGGAAGAATGTCAAATCAAAGACCGATAGGCGGTAGATAATCGCAAAAAGTTGCTCCTTTCCCTCTCCTGGCTAGGAGGAGGCAGAAAGGAGCCTAGATAGCTTTCTGCTATTTCAATCTTGTTTAGCCGGGATCATTCCCGGAGGTAGGTTTGAAGGCTCACAGTGCTTGCTAGACTTAGCCTTTGAAAGGGAATGAGACCTAGATTTTTTTTGAACCTTAGGTCCTTCCTTTTGAACCGGAGTGGCCGGTCTGTCAGCTAGACGTTCATTCTCCTTACGTTTTTGGAGGTTCATTAGGCTGTCTAAAGTGATCCCGCCTGAATCATTTCCCCCTGATGTGTCATAAACCGGAGGGCGCATCGTTATGACGATGGATTTGGGATATTCCATAAAGACGCTATCAACAGCATCGATCTGTAAGCTACCTACTGCATCAGCTACACCTCCGGCCGAAGGATGAGCAGGGATCTTAGCTTCGCCGCTCCACCCATGATAGTTGGCGCATTTAATTTCAAGGGCCTCGCGTGCCCGAGTAATGTTAATGTGCTCTGGAGCTTGATAAACCTCCCATGAGCCTCGCTTGTTGCCTAGCAGGCAATGCCCACCCTCAGGAGAGGTGTGAATAAAAATCTCCTGGTCTGCTCCTGATCCTTGTTCCTCACTACACCCGGTTAAGGCAGAAGCAATAACAAGTGATAGAGCGAGAGCGGTTCTTCTGTTTAGAATCATCTTAGAGCCTTGTTTTTATCTTGCATGCAGCCAGAATAGGCACTAGGGCATCATCAGCCCCTTCGGTGTAGAAATTAACAACAATATGACTGTTATCGGGGTCATTGTCCGATCCAATCCCTGTAATTGCTTGCTTGGTGCTATCAGTCATATTGGGGGAATTAGAATCAGGTATTAGCTTAATAGAGAGCGTTTTGTCTTTGCGGATGCTATTGGCAAAGTTAATTGCCTCGTTGTTATCCCACACTCCTATAGCCGTTCCTGCTTTGGAGGCTCTCCATAGATTGTTTCTACTGGTCTTGTCCCCATCCATCCGCTGTTCAGATAAGATGGCCTTAAAATTTGATGTTTCAGTTTCTACAGGGAATGGTCTCTCACCAAATTCCACATATGCATAAATAATGCCCTCTCTACATTTTACAAAAAGGCCAGGGTTTTGGCGTGACTTGCTTTTTGTATAACCGGAAGCTGCCAACCCTGCTGCGCCCGGGGAAAGGGACCAAGCACCGGTTTTAATAGTCGAGGATGGTGTGATTTGAGCTGATGAAGTGACGACATCGTAGCAGTGCAGTCGTTCAGAGGGATTCGAGTTGGATGCGCAAGACCGCAAATTATCGGATACGCGAGATAAAATCACACCCGATTCAGCGCTGGCGGATATTGATGCGGAAGAGGTCGTTTGTGAAGGAAGGTGGATACGAGGATGTTCGCCGTTATTTTCAGAGATGGATTGATGATCTGGAGTAGATGAACTCTGTGCAAAACATCTCTCATCTATCAAATCACACGCAAAGCCTATGAATAATAGGGTTGGTATTGCGTAAAAGCGCCAAAGAGCCATGGTGCGTAAATTCTCTTATGTTTTTAATGTAGAAAGGTGGCTAACAAGAGTTTTATCGGAGGGCGAATTGAGCCCTTTGGTAAATTATAGCCAGAGAAAACTCTATTTCCAAAAAGATATGTATACCAATTCATCTGTGGACTTGGACGGCGGCAAGTGGCAAATGTTTTCTGGGAGATGCAGGAGTAGGGAAGGCGCGATTAGTTTTGCTACCTGCTTCAACGGAAGAGGGTGCTTATTGGTGGGCGAGCGAGAATTAAGTGAGGATCTGATAAGGTTTTGCGTGCTTGATTTGGGAGCAGTAATAGTTTTTTGCGTAACTGCCAAAATTCTTATCGCCAATTTACTCCAGGTTGAGGTCGTTCAGAAAGTTTTCGCTCTATTAGCCCAGAACGATGCGTATCTAGATTGGTTTGCTCGTCATTATCCCAATGATCCTTTTACCGGATTTTGCGACTTTATTGAAAATTCGATATCAATTGGAGCGATCATCTTAGCTATTCTTATAGCTTCTTTTTATTGGTTTTCCGCTAGATTAGTAGGTAGGCGAATAGGATTTTTTAGCCATTGACTAAAGGCTATATCTTCGGCCATTTGATTAGATAAAGCTTAAATGGCTTTGGAGATAGTCTATGATATGTGTGATTGTGGGGCCATCTGGCTCTGGGAAAAGCACTTTTGCCAAATATATTTGCCAATTCGGCGGTGTAGAAGTGATTTCAACTACCACAAGAGATCCACGCCAACATGAGACGGATGGTGTCGATTACAATTTCATTTCAAAAGATCAATTTCATAAACTTGTTGAAAAAGATGGCTTCTTAGAATGGGCCGAATTTTGCGGTAATTTTTACGGCATCACCAAGCAAGCATTGTCTGATGCTTTATCTACTTCGCCACAGAATTGTGCTGTAGTTGTCGCCGAAATCAACGGGTATCGCAATCTTCTTAAATTGAGCGACAAATTAGGTCAGTATGTTATGGGCGTATTCTTATCCATAGATAGGGATACTATTTTGAGCAGGTTGGAGAAAAGAAACCTGCCTAACAAAATTCTAGAACAAAGAATATCTTTGATAGACCTAGAAATTAAGCAAGAACTTGAACTGAACCAGCGTCAGGAAAATTTAGTTTTAACCAATCCTAGCCTTTCGGATATGAAGGAATACGCAAGAATTATTGCACAATCGTCTTCAAAGGAAGTTGTGCCTCCTTTTGTTTTGTCTTAGCAAAATATATAAATTCTAAGAAACCATTGTAATCCCAACTCCATTCCTGAAAATGGAGTTGGGGAAGGTCAGGACTGAAAGGTCTTTTCGTGGTACAAGAAGTAAACCTTGCTGATGGCCCTGCCAGGGGTGTCATCATTTTAATTTCTTCGCCTTCAAATAAAGTTGTCGCATCTGCAACTGATTTCGACCAGTCCAGTTATGGCGGATTTGCGTTAGGTCATGCGCAGGAGATCCGGTGTAAGAAAAAAGTCGCTAAAAGCCTGGTTGAGGCGAACTGTAGCTTTGAATTGCGTGACGCGATTAGCCCAAGCGTAGCAAATGACATTTTAAAGGACTGTCTTAATAGTGGATGGAAAATGACCATCTTAAAGGTTGGGCATCTAGAGGATGACTGACATTTGCAGGGTACCGTCTTTTCATGGCGAGTTCTGGACTTCATCACAGAAAGAAGGAAATAGCCTACATTCTTTTACCTATAGAGGTTGTTATAAGGCGCAGTTGCCTAGGTTCTTTATATCTCGTTTGACGGATATAAATGATATTGTTTGCGATCCATTCATGGGTAGAGGCACAACTCTGATTGAAGCCTCACTTATGGGACGTATGGTAAACGGCTCTGATATTAACCCTATCTCTCCTATGATTGTCGCTCCAAGGCTTGAACCACCTTCATTGGAGAAGGTGGTAGAGAAACTGGACGAAATGCAGTGGGGTGTATCGCAGAAGAAGTTAGCCAGATGGAAAAGACGGAATCCTCATCAATGGGATGAAATGGAGCCTTATTTTCATAAGGACACATTCTCCGATATTTTAATGCTTAGGGAGCGGTTTCTTGGGCTTCCACCATGGTCTAGCTCTGTTGAAGCCTGGATCAGAATGGTAACCATGGCCATCCTAACCGGGCACTCGCCGGGTTTCCTTTCGCGATATACTCTTCCCCCTGGCAGCACGGCTTATCCAGATGCCCAAAGACGGATCAATGCAAAGCATCGCAAGGGATCAGAGCCTAAAGATGTAAAAAAGCTTATCATAGCAAAATCCGCAAGACTTCTCGCAACTGGAATTATGCCGGCCTCTCGTTTTCCAACACTTGATGCATCATCTGCTGATAACCTTTCTTTATGCGAGAGCCAGACTGTTAAACTGGTTATGACTAGCCCTCCTTTTGTCGACACTATTGATTATGCAAAAGAAAACTGGCTGCGGATGTGGTTTGCCGGGATAATTGATAGTTACGCAGATCTGCAGTCTGAGAAGACCCCCTCGATATGGCGGTCAGGATCTATAAGCGGATGGGAACAAATGATGGTTGGCGCGATGCGGGAGATGTCTCGTGTTTTGGTGCCCGGAGGGGTGGCCGCTATTGAGGTCGGCGAGATTAGAAATGGGACAGAGACATTGGATGATAGAATCATCCGTTTGTCACAAACGGTTGGTTTAATTCCTTTTGCTCTTTTTGTTCATGAGCAAAATTTTACCAAGACCTCCCATATCTGGGGGGTCAAGAACAAAACTAAGGGGACAAACACACATCGGATTGTTCTTCTCAGAAAGCCAGGCGGAGTTGCTCTAAAAGGTGAGGATGTCCTTGCCTCGGTTGGAAGCAATTAAAATGGCTTGTCAGGGCGATGGAATGGAGCAGAATATTCGTTTCTATCTGCGCAATTGCATGATTGAAGAAATATCTGAAATTCAGGTCGAAATCTCAAAGATATTTCGTTTTGGCCCGGCATCTTATCATCCTAAGGATAAGGAAAGGTGCAGCAATGTCTCACGAATGTCCGCTGAAATAGGTGATTTGCTTGCAGTCGTAAGATTGGCTTTTTTTCATCAAACAGGGGAGGATGCCGAGACATTCTCTACCGACCATCTAAAACTCGTGGATGCAATGCACTGGAAGGACTTGACCCTCGAAGATGGTCATTTCCTTAACTTTCTTAAAGACTTTCAGACCTGTCTTCTCAAGGGCGCACTTGAAATTTCTGAAAAAAATATCATCACAAAAACTACAAGATGTGATTTGAACAATTTCGTCCGCCGGATGCTGATCTTAAATTATATCGATATTAGCTCTTACACCCAACACTATCTAGGCAAGATACCCAAGGTTCTTAACCTTGCGCCCTTTCTTTCGCCGAAAAAGGGGACGATATTTAATATGCTTGTCTCCTGAACTTCTAGATGGCAGTACGATGTGAAAGCAAAATCTACGAAGTAGACAGAAGGATACGAAAAGAAGCATGAAAATTAAAACCCATCCTCTCATCTCCCAAGCAATTCTGCTGTCTTCTCGGATACTTACTGAAGCGAAACCCACGCATGATGCTGACAGTGGGACCACCACATTAACTCTGTCGGCAAAAGAAACTCACCTGCTTCAAGCATTGCGCAACCTGTTAACTCAATCTCTAAGCATAATTGAAACTGATTCACATCCAGATGTCAGTTACATCATCGTTTCGTATCCTGATCCAGAAATTGTCAGTCAAGATCCAGAAAAGGATTCAGCGCCTCTTTACTGGAACAATATGATGGGATGGACTCTAGACATCACTGATGCAGAGCATTTCACATCGACAGACTACGCTCTTCCACAAGGCGAAAATGTCATGTGGTTAACCAACAGACGATGCGAAAATCGCAACATGGTCTGACTGCCACTGAAAAAATGAAAGCCCTGATATATTGGGAAAGGTATGCAACCATCAGTGTTCTTTTAGATCTATTGAGTTGTTTTCGCTGCTGCAATTTGGTTTCTGGTGCGTTCCAAAGATATCAGGGCTTTCATTTCTGACATAGTGACCTGAAGATATGGATTACCGGGTTTGTCAGAGCTGCCCCATGGGAATAATCTCTCTCCATCTAAAATGGTCATTTCCCCTTCAGCATCCATTAGTCTTATACCAGCGGTGTCAATATCTTGGCACTCTTCTGCAATTCGCTCATTCCTTGATCCAATTTGTGCATCCACATTATCAGGTTCACGAGGCTTGGATAATAGGTTCAGCCCAGAAACAGCGTTGTGCAGCATCTTCAAATCCGAACCGGGCATCATCAATCGCGACATTCTTTCTTTCAGAAACTCCTCCTGATTTGGCACTGATCCTCGGACATATGCCAATCTGTCGGAGCCATTTAATGCTCTCCACTGCCAAATATTAAACCCTTGAGTTTCACGTTCTGGTTTGGAGGGGTCACCAAATTTCATCCTCCTCATAACATTCCGAGCGTCTTCAACGCTTTTGAAAATGTCAGGGCATACTTCATAAAGCACCTCTGGGACGGCTATTCCCCCGGTGCGTCTTACTGCATCCCACAATTTGCTAGGGAGGTGATTACACTGTCTCGATAAGATAAAATCATTCACGTGAATGATGTCATCCACTATCAACCCCTCAGGGATGATGGATGACATAGCGAACCACACAGGTGGTTGCCCTTCACGATAAACTGGTCTCAGACGCCCCAGGAACTGCAGTAGTACTTCTTCTCGATATTGTTTTTGAATCATGGCCGCCCATGGGGAGGGGTAGCGTGGAACTTGCATAATTCGAACATCACCGCTGCGATGTCTTATGCGCTGTTCTCCCATTGGTGGCTGGAGGGGAGCGCCCTCCGCATCAAGGCCGTCTCCTCGTGAGTCATAGGGTCTTTCAGGTGTCTCGTCATCATAAGTCAAGGCAGCGGCCAGGCCGTCAATTGCTCTTGTCGGAGGTTCCATTCGGCCTACAGATAATGCTGCCGCATGAAACTTAAACATATCCAGTCCACGCATGGCGCCGAAGTGGCACCAGTCGACATTATCAGGGCAGACCCAGCCCGAATTTATCGCCCGGCGTAGGGCAATATTGGTGCCTACCACGATCCGGCCCATCCCGTACAATGATGATACTGCGGAAATAGCTTTCCTGGTTCTATCAAGCCTTTTGGCTTGGCTGACCCTTTTTTGCTCTGATCCATCAACTCCACCGATGAAGGATGAGGTGGAATTGGTTTCATTTACAATGCCGACAATTCTGACATTTAGTGACCGGCCAACGTCTTGCACAACATCATGCGAGACTATCCGAGCATCTGAGCCACCCCATATCTTTCTGATGATTTCAGGTGATGCGGAAGCGTCTAAAAGAAGGAACGGTACACCACTCCAATTTGGTTTCGACCTCCAGGACAGCCGAATAAGATCGCTGCCATCAGAGGCGCCGGAATTTCCCGATAAAAGCTGGAGCCTATAATCTTTATGGCCCTTTGCCGCATTTGGGATTGATTTTTGATGGGCCAGACGTTGCTTAAGGCTGTGGATGAGAGCAGGGCTCCATCCTAATGCAATATATTTTGTAATTTCGGCTTCAAGTTTTCTGATGCCCTCGTTTTTTAGACGATCCTGAATTAGTTGATGGACTCTTTCTTCTACAATTTTCCAGAATCTCAACTCCTCATGAATTTCTTTGCCAGTCGGGCGAGAGCATAGTTCTAGGAGATCTTCTTCGGATGACATGGGGGTGATGGTAATATCCCTTTGTGTCGCGCTCCTCATTACAGCTAGGGCACTCTCGACCAGAGGCAAAGCTCCTTCACTTTCCCTTCCTGGGATATTCAGTGGATGATTCAGAATGGCTTGAGCCGGACATTCACCAGATTTCATGGCATCAAGCGTGATAGAGCCAATTTTATCTCGATCGGCCAGAAGATCTTCAGGGGTAACCCCCTGATCCTTTAGCTTCTTGGTCAGTCGAGGCCTTTTCCTAGGGGTGGTCAGTGTTGTTGAGTGCAGTGTTGTTGTGTGGAGAAAGAGGTGATGTACACGCTCATCTGCCACTATCCCGCGAACATCGTGAAGTTCTTCAGGAATGGGCATGGCTAAAAAAGAATGGGGAGTGAAAATAATGTGACTTTTCTGGATTTCATCACGCTGCTTGATAGCTGGGCATGTGTCATAGAATTCGCATTTGATTTCCTCGGCTTCCCCATCCTGATTTTTTTTTGTTGTTTTGCAAAGTGAAGCAGTCCCCAATCCAGCTTGGGATACCATCTCAACCTTTTCCGGTAGCATACATCCAGCTTTGACCTTGCCAGCATAGACCATGGTCTTTACACCGCAGTTTTCAGCATCTCGGCGTAATTCTGTAAGCCGGGCAGAGAGAGCTGGGTCGTCTTCATGCAGGAGGCCGAACTCTTTTGCCTGAAGGGTCAATGCTTCATCAGGAAGGCTTCCATCTAAATTTAACACCTGAGCGCGTGCTCGAAGTTCCTCAATGTTGGAGTAGGTGGGTAGGAGCATAACCCATGGCCGCATTGGGGCTGGATTATCCTCATCTCTATCATGTTGCTGATCTGGATTGTAGGGGATGTAAGTCCGCGGATCCATGGCAAGGCGCCGAACGGTCTGAGAGGTTTTCCCTGCGCCTGTCGGGGCTTTCAAGATATGGATTCTGGTTTGTCTGCACTCATATGCAAGCCCCTCCGCGGATCCGTACACATCTGAGAGAAAAGCGGTTAGGGCGGAGGTGATGCCTTTCTGAATGTCGTCTGTGACCAGTGATCGATCTTCTATAAGAGCGTTATCTTCTGGAGGAACAGGTTCTCCCACTTTCATTGTGGAGATGAGTTGCTTTCTCGTTTTTACTGGTCGCAAAAAAGAGAGATCGTAGATATCATCGTTAAGAGACGGGATAATGTCCTGGGAGGCAATGTATGACTTTCCAGAATTCGCCCGGAACGTGATTTTTCCATCAAGGACTTTAGAAATAAGGCGTCTGACGCGGCTTGAGACTTCTTTTTTGAGTTGAGCCCCTTGCCAGCGCCCGCCAGTTTCTCTTTTGGTCGTGCTGATAAAGCTATCAATTACCTCAGAGCAGATAATGTCATATATATTTTTTTCTTGGCTCAGTATCTCATTAACATGAGATCTGCAGGCGCTTGTGACTAGAGCCTTGAGATACGGGTCTCTTCCATCAATGACGATCCCTTCGTCATCCTCGACCCATTCTGTCCCAGCGCCTGGTTTGGCTGGCTTAAAGACCCGTTTCCCACTGGCATCTGTTGTATGAACGAAGGTGGTAGAAGCGTCTCCGCCTTTGTGAAACGGGAATTCATTATCGACTTTTACTAAAAAGTCATTCACCTGTTCAGCGGTAATAATCGGGGCGGCAGAAGGGCTTGCTGTGATTGGGTCTAGTTCCCCCATCCAGACAAAATGTCGTCCTGTTTTATGGTGGCGACCATAAAGCGTGACGCTTTTCCCTGTTGATAGAATTTCGACACCTTGACCAGATTTAACCGTTTTCCCTTCATCATTCTTTTTAGAGAAGAACCTTGATGTGCTATCGATGGGATCATCATCTTGATGTCGGTAAAACAGAGCCATTTTGGGGGCTCTGCCGACCCTACGGAAAGGTGTGATGCCGAACACTTCAAATGCCATTTTTTGAATGGCGATAGATTGCTCCGGGTCAGTTACGTCAATGTCGATTACAACAGCGTTGGCTGATGCTGGGCCGAGCACACATGCAACATTCATCCCGGAACATTGCTTCACACATGCATCAATAAACTCAGGTGTAGGGAGTTTGGTGGCAAGTTGATAGTCTTCTGAAACTTTGATGACGCGGTAATTTAGACGCGCTGGCAGTCTGTCACCATAGGGTTCCTGAGGGTAGATTGACCACCCATTCTCAGCGATTGTCTTACCGACATTCCCAAAGAGCGCCTCCCCAGGCATGTCCTGCTGGGACATAAGTGTGCCTGGGCCATTGGGGACCTTAGAGTCCATAGCCTTGCCTTGCCAACATATTGTTCCATCTCACGGGATGATCGTAAGTCTATGTCCTGCATGAGACAAGGCTATCCATCACGGACAAAATGAGAACATTGATTTTTTTAAAGACATATTGGGAGTGTGGGAGGTTAAATGGGCAATATGACAAGGCTAAATCGTTTTGTTTGGTCACTTGAAGTCTTGTCGCTACCCTTAATCAAGAAAATGGCTTTCCCCTTTAAACTAAGGTGAAGCCTAAATTTGGAATGACTTAGCATCATCAGATGATCAATCAGGGTCAAAATATATGAGCCTTCTGTCCGGTGTACTTTCATTAAGATCGTTCATAGACCAAAAGTTCCATCGAACGCTGTCATCTTACAGTATGTTAGAGACAACTGCTGGTAAGTATTGGATCGCAGCTAAGGATGGAAGCATGCTCTCTGTCATCAGGATTGATGGTACGAGAGTCATGACAGGGCCAGATGATCTGGAGAGTATGCTTAATTCGATGGCACTGACATGCGGCAATTATCT
The DNA here is from genome assembly GCF_009914215.2 of Acetobacter pasteurianus. Taxonomy (NCBI): domain Bacteria; kingdom Pseudomonadati; phylum Pseudomonadota; class Alphaproteobacteria; order Acetobacterales; family Acetobacteraceae; genus Acetobacter; species Acetobacter pasteurianus. Next base: position 39,202 of record NZ_CP039845.2, read on the forward strand.
AGAAGACAGTAATTATGATTTTGAAATTTACATAGAGCGTGATCCTGAGGCAGCTAGAGGGCTTATCGGAGGTCTTTATTCTGATGCTCGCAGGGTGATGGAGAGAATTGGATTGGATCTTGAGGGCCTAATACAGGCACGTGAAAAATATCTGAGTAAGCTAATTGTAGATGAGAGGGTATATTTGACCTTGTGGACAAGGCCTAGCGTGTTGTCACCTAAAGAGTTGCGAAACATAGGAATTGATACCCAAGCACCAGATTGGTGGCCCGCCGATAGTGATGCACAAGCAGTATATTTAGCCGCACAAAAGATGGTTGATCGTCACTCGTCTTTCGTGGATACGATTTGCGCAGATCTGTCTGAGGCAGGGATAAGGCTGAAGCTGCTAGATGTCACAACAGGCCTAAGAGCGATTAGGCGGGCAGTTGATAGAGAGGGGACGGCAGATGACTGGTGCCCCTCAACTCCGTGGCAAACCGCAGAAGAGTTGTCCGAGGATGAAATTGCAAAAGATGTATCCGCTAGGTTTGAAGCATCGTCTATAGGGCGCGGTACAGCCAATGAAGACGATGTTACTGGCCTTCTATGGCCCCGTCTTGATGAACAGTTGTTTGCAAGGCCCGCTGAATGCCTGCCTCCAAATAACCCGCAGAATCTTAAAATCGGATCATACATTTATGCTGGGATGGATCTAACAGCGGGGCCGAGAGAACTCCAAACCTTTAATCGCTTAATTCGTCGCATGAGGATGGGTGGTAAAGAATTCCCGTGGCGCGTTAAATTTCTTATGCGCGGAGGTGGCTTGGGCCGACTGGGTTTCAGACGAACTTTGGCTGCAATTTGTCAGATAACAAACCCTGAGAATAAGCTGATCAAAGATGCCATTGATGAATTGAAGAGCAGATATCTCTCTAAAGAGAATGTCTTAAGCGCGAGTATTCATGTGTCGTTTAGCACATGGGCGCGTATTGGCCAAGAAAGGCAATTGGAGGAGCAACTAAGCAGGTTACAAAGTGTCGTGGAAGGTTGGGGGCACTGCGAGGTGTCAACTTCTATAGGGGATCCTCTCGCCAGTTTTATGTCATCATGCTTTGGTTTAAGTACCGCCTCGACTGCTCCTTTTGGAGTTGGGCCGGTCAAAGAGATATTGAAATTGCAACCTTGGCAAAGAGACTCTTCTCCATATGAAAAAGGTCCCGTTATTTTTAGAACACCAGACGGAAGGGCGTGGCCTTTCGATATTTCTGGCAATATCACAACCAGTGACTTCCATCTCATAGTCGGTTCCTCAGGCGGAGGTAAAAGCGTACTCCTAAATACCTTCAATCTGGGAGCTTGCCTGTCACCCGGACAAACTGCAGGTGTTGGTGGCTTCAAGCTGCCTAGGATTGCTCTGATAGACTATGGTCCGACATCTAAAGGGCTAATCAATCTCATCAGAGAGAATTTACCCCCAGGGCAGGAATATTTGGCTGTATACAGAAGATTAAGGTACGACGAAAAAAACGTTATCAATCCATGTGATACACCTTTGGGGAGCCGAAAACCCCCATCTCACCAGCGTAGCATGCTAGTAAATTTGATATGTCAGCTCGCGACTGATGCTTCATCAGGGAGAACGCCCGAAGCATTGACGGGTATGGTGAGTATGATTGTTGATGAGTTGTATGAGAATAAGAGTGACAGGACGAGAACTGGAGCTCCAAAGTTATATTCCAAAGGCGATTATATTGTTGATGATGCAATCCAAACTCATAAAATGCCAATCAGTGAGGACACCACTTGGTGGGATGTCGTCGATTATATGGCTCAAAGCGTTAAAGAGTATCATATAGCCACCCGTGCTCAGAGATATGCCGTCCCAATGTTGGCAGATCTGCTGTACGTAGCGAATATGAGCCAGATCAAAGATCTATATGGTGAAACTCTAACCGATACAGGCGAACCGCTACTTTCATCTTTTAAAAGGGTTATTTCAGAAGCCCTGAGGGACTATAAAATATTTTCCAGGCCCAGCACATTTGATCTGGGTTCAGCGCGAATTATTTCATTGGATATAGATGAATGCTGCGGTGATTCAAGTACTCCGCAAGGTAGAAAACAAACCAGTATCGCCTGCCTTTTGGCAAGATTTGCCATAGCCGGCGATTTTTATTTGATTAAGGATAATATCTCTGAATTTGAAACAGATTATCAAGATTATCATGAGCAGCGAATACAACGATTGAATGAAACTAAAAAAATTCTTGGCATTGATGAAATGCATAAAACAAAAGGGTGTCCAGGTCCGCGAAATCAGATCGTGATGGACGGACGTGTGGGAAGAAAGTTCGGGGTCATTGTTATTGCTGCTACTCAAATGGCAGATGATTTTGACAAGGAGATGGTAAATCTTGCCTCTTCGATCTGGATTACAGGCACCAGGAATGCCTCTGAGACTAAAGCAATAGCGGGCAATGCTGATCTTTCTCAATTTGCTGAAGAAGTAATCAATAAAATGGGCGGCCCCACAAAGAGGGGAGGGCCGGTATTCACCAGTATCAAAACTCGTTTCGGCAAGCATGAGCATTTTCTTTATAATTCATTGGGGCCGCAGGAATTGTGGGCACTTCAGACTTCTCCTCGGAACGCTCTCCTAAGGGATTTGCTTGCTGAAAAGGTGGGTTACAAAAATTCTTGGGAAATGCTTGCTAAGATTTTCCCGGAGGGGTCGGCACAAGAAATTATCGACAAAAGAATTAATGCCGCTCTTGAACTGGGTAACGCAAAGAATGATGAGGAGAAGGCTGGTGTCGTTGCTCTTATGGCTGAAGAACTTGCAAAAAGGTATTACGTCTCTTCTGCCGCGTAGCGGATGTGGTTTGAAAGAAGGTATCCTTCAGAGAGAACCTGTGTGCATGCCTGTTTTAGGGGGGGTCATAGGTGACTATGTGGCCCACCCTTTCCTTTATACGGGGATGAATTCAACATCCTTCATTTATCGGCCGGAAAAATGCTCACCAGGAAACTGTTCGATATTTCTTCTATCAACTGCAATCAGCATTCTTTCAGGTTTACCATATCGTGATGTATTGGCAGACTGGTCGGATCTTCTTCTCCCTTCTCCTGAAGGTGGAGGTGCTATGGCCGGTTGGCTGCTGAGGCCTTCACCGATTAAGGGGCACGGACAATTAGGAATGTTGTCTGTTGCGGGTCTTGCTTCATCAGCGATTTTTGAATGTCAGAATGATGCGATGGACTGGGTTGAGGGCTTTTGCGCTCAGTTTACGGATGAGCGTGACATTGTCATGCTCATCAAAATTGTGACTGTTGTGGGGTTGGCTTTGAAATCAGGGCAATCCCCAAAAACCCTCCCTCGAATTGTTAGAAGTTCATTTGGAATTGAGGTTGAGGATTATAAAGAAATTTGGTGCCGGGGGGGGATTGCTGTGGGGGTTAACCCAATAGAATATGTCCTTGGGGCAATTTCATGCATAAAGGACAGTGATAATTACGAAGATATTGTTCGAAGATCAGTTTCTCTCGGAGGAAATACGCAACTAAGTGCGTGTTTGGCTGGGGGATTTGCTGGGTTTGTATTTAGACCAACAGAACACCTTGTTTCTGATTTTATGGAAGGCATCAGCAATGGAAACTCCAGAATAGGAGGTGCTTTGTGTGCTTGTCCTGATAGTTTTGTTGGGAATAATAAGCTTCACAGATTGCCAATTTGTCCTGGCGCAGTCGCTGCATCATTAGAAATTTGAAGATGAATTTATGGACAAAAAAAGGGACACAAGGTGTGCCCCTTTGTAGATGATATTGTCAGGTTTCTGCAGAGATCACATTCTGATTGGGCCGGAGTTGCGAGAAGCAGGTAGAACCTGAGCTTCTGAGCGGTCGAAAGAAGTATCGTTGTACCGACCATTCGGGTGGCTATCACGTTTATCAGTTGCTCTGATAAAATGTTTCGAAATATCATGAAGCTCAACGAAGTGATCCACTTGACGGCGTAGATCATCACCGATTAGGGGAGGGGATGTCTCTCTCGATGAGACCGCAGTTACAGAAACACCTTGGCGCTGCACCGCTTCGACTGCACGCCTGAAGTCAGAATCGCCAGTGAAGATAATCATATTATCCACATGAGGAGCCATTTCCATCATGTCGATAGCGATTTCAATGTCCATATTGCCTTTGACACGGCGCTTGCCAGTTGCATCTGTAAATTCCCTGGCTGTTTTGGTTACAAGTGAATAACCGTTGTAAGATAGCCAGTCAGTCAAAGGCTTAAGAGGTGAATAATCTTCAGTATCAACAATAGCGGCATAATAATATGTGCGGACTAGAGAGCCAGTTTCACGTTCAAGGTATTCAAGGAGTTTTTTATAATCGACGTCAAAATTAAGGTTGCGTGAAGTTGAATAAAGACTTGACCCATCAATAAATACGCAGGTTTTTCCGATTGTTTTAAGTCCGCTGGCCATCGTAATGCTCTTTCGGTTAATGAACAAAAATATACACCGTCCAGGATTTTCTAATCATCCTATTAAGGTTAATCGCGGTTATATCATCAGATTTTATCCTTGCAAGCCCCATAATTGGCCTTAACACCGATTAGTAAACCTATCGCTAGGTTCAATTTTCCTAATAATGACATTGTCATTTTCTCTTTGATAAATCTCCTTGTTAAGGAAAGAGAGCTCATTCTCAACTTCTGAATACATTTTGTCCGTGTACCAAGATTTAGGCCTTCCGTCTGTGCCGTCATTCCAAAGATATTTCCTTTTCTTAAGGCTATTTTTTAACTCATAAGGCGTAAATTGAGCCCATAGCCTAAAGTAAGGCCTTCTGCCTCTGTCGAGTACATGCTGAAAAGCATTTACGCCATTCTTGTCATGCACGATCTTCAAAAGCTCAATCCCAGCGTAGCAGTCGGTAATTGCTCTGTGGGCATCGTAATAGAAGCCGGATTGGTATGCTAATGAGAGCAATTGACCGCCTGACAGCCCACATTGGCGCCATGGTACGTCTTCCAATGAGCACCCCCAAGGGATTTGGCAGAAGGAGGGGATTATCTTTTCAACAAAAGGTCGATCAAAATTGGCATGGTGAGCCACTACAAAGGAGCTTTCTAACACTATTTTCTTAATTGCTTCTTTGTTTATGGATTGACCTTTAAGCATTTCGTTGGTGATGCCGGTTATATCTGTAATCTCTTCCGACAAGGGCTGACTTGGCTCTTGGAATGAATTGAAAGGCTCTAAACATCCAATAATTCCCCCAGTTGCTTTGGAATAAAGAAAGGGAACGATACCAATTTCAATTATTTCATCCACAGTGCTATCTAGGCCAGTAGTTTCGGTATCAATGAATAGCGCTTGTTTGATGTCTGGATCGGATCGCAGATCTTCACTGTATTCGATGATTTGCGGCTTGAGTTTGCGTATTACTTTAAAATCATTATCATCTGGAATGGTGTTTTGAGTTGCAGTGTTTGTCATTATTTGCACTCTTAATTTATGTTTCAATGAATGTAATAATGTTATTATATTATATAAATTATATGTTGGAAACACCTTTAAGTATTTTAAATTCTAATCACCATTCAGAACAGAGATGACAATTTATCTCTGCTCTGTTGGGGCAGTATATATTATCGGTACCGGTCTGACACTGCTGATGGAAATTTGCCCAGGCCAAAATTTTCAGCATCATCTCTATTATGTAGATCATTGCCTCCGGGCATAGGGATATGGAAACTCCCCGTAGCAGCAGTGGTCTGGGGAGGAGGCATATTGCTAATCCCATAAGGATCTTCACCGGGGCTAGTGGAGTTATTGTCCGGTTGAGCCCCATCGTCTTGGATTATGCTGATTTTGTTCTTTTTTGCCTGATCTTTTGGCTGTTTTCTGCCGCTCACCTCTAGTCCTGCGCCATCGACTGCTTCTCTCAGGTATTTTGGGAGAGCATTATAATCATCTTGTGAAAGAGGCTCTCCACTCACTATTGATTTTTGGAGATGATCGATGGCCTGAGTGTTGGGCTCAAGATTCCCTTTTTGAGGTGATGAAGTTTTTTTGTCGTGACGCATCAATGATGGCGGTGGGCTCATTATTGGGTATGGGGATATAGAAGGAGTTAATTGATGCCCTTGATCGGCAAATTTCAATTTTTCCATTCCCTGAGCATGTTCTGATATCTGATAATCTCTATTGTCGTTGAGATTCACCCTGGTCTTCAGGGTAAGTTCGAGTGAGATTATGATCAGTAAAATTGACTGTATCGCAAGGATTGGGAGAATAATCTGCTTAGATATTTTTGTTTTCCGATTTTTCTTTTTTGGAAGTCTCCCGCATGCTCTCTCAATGCCATCCATTGCTTCTTGGTAAAAATCTCCAGCACTAATCATCTGGCCATCAAGAGCAGAATAAGTGTTGCATTGATTTCTCGGAGAAAGAGCAAAGACCATGCCTCTCTCTTTTACTATCTCCCCTTTAGAATTTATTGGGAAGGTGCAGAACCTGGCAATCGCGCAAGGATCTAATAATTCGTTCTTGGGCAATGTAGGTGCACTCATTGTTTGATTTGCTAGGTTATCAGGCATTTCATCGCAACAAGTCATTATTATCCCCTTGACGGCTTTCTGACTTTTTTGGTGGTTGTGCCTATGGCATTCTTTGCGATAATTCTGGCGAATGATTTTGAGCCGGGCAAGGTATTTCACTCTGGGGAAAAGAACTGCGGGAGAATGATTTGGCGGAAATCAGCCATTTTAACTCTTACATCTTTACTAGGCTGCGATTGTAATGAAGTTTTATGCGAATTGCGTTGAATCTCATTGAATCTTATTTGTTTTCGATATAGAGGTGACATTAGCTTAATTTGATGTCTATCAATAGAATGCATTCAATGCTGAGCAATAGAGTCAAAGTGATATGAACGCAGTTGTAAAGAACAATAAAAAGAAATTTGATCTTGAAGCCTTTCGCAGGTCTTACTCCCAAGGGGCTGCCAAAACCTCAAAGGGTGGAGAGAATGGTTCGCCAAGGACGCCAAAGGCGGTGGGGAATCTATCTCGTGTCGTTGACCTGAATGACAGTTCCTCACAGCGTGAGGGCGGGGCGGAGTTTGTCAGCCCAGTCAATAGTAATGTCTCGAAGAAAGCTAGAACTCCACGAACAGCCAAAAAGTCAAAGACTGTAAGCAAAAAAGCACAGGCAGCACCTCAACAGGCAATACCTGATCTAGTCCCTCAAAAAAGTGAGAAAACGGTCCCAGTAGATGCCCCGGTGATTGTGCGCCGGGGTAGGGGCCGGCCACGTAAGAACCCTGTGGTTAACTCTCCAACTCCCAGTGCAGTTAAACCGATTAAGGGTATTCGGAGTGCACCTGAGCACTCCAAAGATCCAATGAAACTTCCCATTGTCTTGGAATTGCAAGAAAAATTGGAGGCTGTTGAGGGTGCTCTTGCAGAAAAGAACTCTTTATTAAAAGACTTTGATATTCTGCAGATCGAAGTGGCCGAATTGCGCAAGGAAATCTCTGCCAGAAAGAAAGAAAATAAGGAACTGGTCGAACAGAATTCTAAAATGCAAGATGAGGTTAAGAAAAAAAATCAGGCAATCGCAGATATGGAGCAGATGATGCGTTTAAACTCTATATCTGGAGCGTCAGGCGCCAAAGACACTCGACAGAAGAAGCCTGAGGTTATCCCAGTTGGGAGAGGCCGTAGGGCGGTTACCGTTGTGCATGGTGCCACAATCAACAAAAAGAAAGGGCGCCTTACGCTTAAGGGTGTGATTGATAAGGACAATGAAGTGGAAGGCCAGGTTAATCAGCAAGCAGATGTAAGTGAAATTTCTGCTAAAGGTTTGCCACCTCAAGCTCAAAAGGTGATTGATATCATAGCCTCATCGTTGCGAGGGATTGATCCAACAAAGAGCGCTGGAGAAGCATGTGTAAATGCAGTTCGCATGCTTGAAAAAGCTAAAGGGGCCATAGATAGCCTATCGATGTCTCTTATGGGTCAAGCCGCAAAAATGTAACTAAATGCAAACACTCTTGTTTGCGTAACATCAACGGGGCTTGCAGCTTATCTGATTGGGCGAAGATCGTGCGCATGCTATGTCAAAATGCGTGCTATTGCTTTCATCATCAATTGTTACGGCCTCATGCCCTGTTTTTCCGGCACTAACCATGTCGGCTTCAAGCATGCAGGCCTTTATGGTCGTTACCTTGACATTATGGATTATGCCTTCACCCGAAGTTGGAAAAAATGAAATGTGACAGTTTATGGGGTAAGGGTCCTGATGGATGATATTTTTCATTGTCCTATTGTCTTCTCCATCTAAAACACCATCAGAAGATGTCATATCATTGCTGTTACGCGCATGTTCATTATCCATCTCTTTTATGCATTGGGGGGAAAGCAGGACAGAAAGGTCTCTAGATTCTGTGCAGGAGTTCACTGGCAGGGCATTGGTTGTTCTATTCTGTTGGATGCTTCCGTGTTTGTGAGTTAGGAACAAGTCTGGAGACACGTGAGAAATCTGACCTTCTTTGCCGTGATCCTCTTTCACTTTCGCGTTAGACTTCATTTTAACTAAGTCATCTTTTGTAGTTAGATGGCGCATGCCCCATAGATCTTTTTGATCTGGCGTCATGTTCTGAAATGCAGGAAGCCATTTTGCGCCAAGATCCTTTTTATCACCAGAAAATGTGGGTTGCGGCGTAAATGAACCTTCAGGGGGGGGGCCTGGAACTGAGTTGGCTTCCTTGCCGATAATGGGAAGTGCAGAAGTGGGAAGCGGGGTGAGAGAAGAGCTTGTCATAACAGGCTCTTTAGGTGCCGCTGAGATTATATCTGGGGGAGGAGGCAAGGAGTGTCTTCCTCTCTCTACGTTCTTGCTTTCGGTGGCATGAACAGTTGGGTCAGTAATCGTATGAGATTGAGCCCACTTTTTGAGCGATTCGCTTGGTCTGGCTGGGGCAAGGCCCATTGTGAGAAATGCTAAAGCAAGCAGAGTTGCGGTTCTGGTCGATCTGATCTGTGGGAGAGCATATAACAGGGGGGTGTGAGATTTTGACAATTTGGTTTTGTCTTTCACCTTGTATTCCCCTGATATTCTTGGACAAAAGACCAAATTAGGCATGTCTTAAATGAACTGGATCCTAAGATAACAATGAACTGATTGAAAATGAAGAAGCTATTTAGCGTCTCTCTTGGCCTAACAAACTGCAATTTGAGGAATTTCATTATTGATACTTTTTCATCTTAATCTTATCATGCACATGAAACCTTTTGTTCTCTTTTTGTGTTCATAGTAGGTTCCATCTTTACACGGAGTTCGATTTACATGTCAGGAATTCAAAGAAGTTCAAACCAACAGCCTCCTTTAGTCGTGGGTCTCGGCACTTCCTCCATAGGCGAGATCGCGCAAAAGGGGATTGCTCGTTTGGCAATGAGATTTCAGCAGGAATTTACGCCTAAGCAAAATCCTGATGAGATAATAAATCAGGCCTTCAGCCTTCGTGACGTTACCATTACTCTGATATCTATTGCCGAAAAAAGCCCTGAAAGATTGGCCACTACACTGGGCCTAATCTCAGCTCTTGCTGATGTTGGCATTATTCATGATATGAATAGTGCGATTTCTGAAATTTCACGCATAGCAAAGCTTTTGCCTTCAGAAATACCTTTGGGTGAAGGAGAGTATTCCTCTTCTGAGAAGGGGCAAGGTCATTTGCCTAGCCCGAGTGGGATGTCTGTTGCTGATGTTCATCCTCAAGCAAATGCAACACCAGAACCGAAACAGGCGGAAGCTCCAGCCCCCGTAGCAACTGAAGCAAAAGAAAATGCACCTGAAGTTCAGGCGCCGGTGGAAAGTGTTCAACACACTCCCAAGAAGCGGCAATCTGTGATGGATATTGCTCAAAGTAATTTTGTGCAGGGCATGTCACCAGATCTTCCCGAGAAGCCAGGACAGTGGATCGCTGAATCAGATAAGCCAGCAGTCCCATTGGCTGAGTCAATTCAGCATGACTCTATTACCTGCCTTCACTGTGGTAAGAACTTTACGATGCTAAAGCGTCATATCGAACGGTCTCATCGTCAGCGGCCTGAGGCCTACAGGATGTATTGGGGGCTCCCAGAAAACTATCCTATGGCTTGCGAAGTATATACCGAGATGAAAAAGGTCGAAGCTCTTCGTTCTGGTCTTGGTACTCACCGTAAACATGAGTCTTCAGAAGCCTGAGTTTATTTCTCTTAATATTCTTAGGTTTTATGATGCGAGAGGGTAAAGGGGTGCGGAACCTTTACCCTCTCGTTTTTTTTGTACTGGATCTTATTCCTGCAAGGCAAATTTGAAGGATACTATAAAATCAGAAAGTTAATGATTTATGATTTTATTTAAAACATATGCAAAATTTGATTGATAATGCGATTAGGCTTTATATAATTTTGTCGAAACATTTTTTACGGGGTTAAAAATGCCAGATCATGCAGCAGTTCATTCTTCTGGCGAGGATGATGCAGCAGTAGGTGGTATTGCAGCAGATAGATTGCGCAGTATTATTGAGCGTGTGGAACGACTTGAAGAAGAGCGCAAAGCTTTGGCTGGAGATATCAAGGATATCTTTACCGAAGCTAAATCTGCCGGCTTTGATGTCAAAGTTATCCGGCAGATTATTAGACTTCGGAAGCAAGAGCCGGCCGAGGTTGAGGAACAGGAAACACTCTTGGATATCTATCGCCGTGCTCTAGGGATGTGATTTTATCACTAATCTCATAGGGCCGGCAGCAGGAAGATTTGTTCTATCTGTGATTATAATTGCGACAGAAATTGCGACAGAATAAGCCAATCTTCCTGCACTTAAATATGCGTGCTTAGTTTTACTCCTGCACGCAAATCACTTTCAAAAATGATAATGTGTTTATGGAGACAGAGCATGCATGTTTCTGCAATGGAAAAGAGCGACCAAAAATTAACATCAATCTCAGGTCGTTTATCCTTCCTAGGTATCGCTGATGATGAAAGAGAGATTTTATCGCGGCTACGTTCTGAACTTGGTCCAATTCTTGATGTGGCTCTCGATAAATTTTATCAACGTGTGCACTTAACCCCGGAACTTGGGCATTTCTTCAAAAATGAAGAAATGATGCATTCTGCGCAATTACGGCAAAAGGAGCACTGGGAAACTATTCTCTCAGGCGTCTTCGGTAAGAAGTATATTGATAATGTCATTAGAATTGGCACCACTCATGCCAAAATTGGTCTTGATCCTCAGTGGTACATCGCTGGTTATGCCATCCTTTTAGATTGCATTATCCAACAGTTGACAGCGCGGGCAGCGCAAAAGGCCTCAAGAAGAAACAAATCAGAAGATCTAGAGCGTCTTGGAAAAGATTTGGGGACGCTGCTTAAGGTCGCACTTTTAGATATGGACTTGTCTATTTCAATATATCTAGACAAACTTCGAGATGAGCGCGAAAAAGCTGAGAAAGACTCAAATGCCGCTCTTGAGGTTATTTCACAGGCTATAGAAAAAGTGGCTCAGGGTGATATGAGTGTCACTCTTGATAAAATGGTAAGTGAAAAGGCTCCTCGACTTACAAAATCATTCAATCTTTTAAAAGATGGCATCGGTGGAATAGTCTCTGAAATACGTGAAGCGTCTGGCCTGGTTGGGGATTCAGCAACGTCAATTTCGCATGATGTTGATTCTGTTATCAGCCAGACAGATCTGCAGGTTAAATTAATTGCAAAGATTACAGCCGCTACAGCAGCGCTAGAAGCATCTATTTCAAGTGTTTCTAAGCAAACCTTGGCTGCAGAAGATGCTGTCAAAAAATGCGCTATTGCTACAGAGAATGGCAATAAAAATATTAACGATGCCAGTGAAGCCATGAGGCAGATCAGCGCAGCTTGGAAGACAATTTCTGATCTAGTGAATTCTATTGATGGCATCGCGACCCAAACAAATCTTTTAGCTCTTAATGCCAGCGTTGAAGCCGCCAGAGTTGGGGAGCATGGCCGAGGTTTTTCAGTTGTGGCGGAAGAAATCCGTAAGCTTTCAGCCAGAACCAAAAAAGCTGCAGAAGATATCTCTGCCCGAGCCCGGCAGAGTGAAGCGCTTATCGAAGGTGCCACTGCTTCTGTGGAAAAGACTGAGATGCTTCTGGAAGGAATCAACGCAGACGTTTCTGCAGTTAGTGGCGCTGTTTCATTGATCAATGATGAGGTCGATAAGCAAAATAAGAGTGCTACAAGTACTCATCATGAGTCTTCAGAGCTTCAGAATGTTACAAGAGAAACTGCCAATAAGACAAAGCGTATGACTTCTACTTGTCAGGCTCTCACTGAGCGTTCTCAAACTATGCATTCACTTGTTAGCGACTTTAATGTTTAAACATAGTGAGAGAATGCCTGATCCTTACGGCTTCGATGTCGCCACGTTATCAAATTGCAGACGAATATAGATCGTAGAGATATCAAGAACCTAAATAACCTGCACCATTCTTCCATTCACGGGGCGGGCGAATTGTCGGGGCTCAAGAAATAGAAAAGGACGCCAACGGGCGTCCTTTTCATTTTAATGCCAGACTGACAGATCTGACTGGCTATCCTAAATAGGGGAGCCTTACTGCTTCATTGAGATCGTGTCTTCCAAGAGGGTGTCGGCTGTTGTCACAGTCTTGGTATTGGCCGCATATGCCTCTTGAGCGACAATAAGTGCTGATAGATCACCGGTAAGATCTGTCGTCGAGGATTCTGTATAACCTACAGCTAGGGTTCCTGTCCCATTGGCCCCTACAACACCTGTTTCTGCATTACCAGATGCCGCGGTTGCAGTATATGCTTGCCCATCTACAGCCTGCAATCCATCAACGTTTTTGAAGTTGGTTAAAGCAACCTTTCCAACAAGTTGGGTATAGCCATTGTCGAACTCGGCCTGAATTGACCCGTCAGCTTCGATTTCGACACCTGTGTAAGTCCCACTTGCTACACTGTCACATGTCAGGGCACTAGAATCAGAACCTGTTGTCGTGTCTGTCGTAAGTTTGGCGCCGCTCAGATCGACTGTGTATGACGATCCCGCTACCGTAGCCGTGGTTGTGAGTGGAGATGAAGGTGCGCTGCCGTCAAATGATTTAACGGTTCCGTCTGTGTTAAAAACCACAGTATGTGATGCGCTGCTTACATCAGAAGTTGTGCCAGTGTTATAAGGGTCCACGGCCTGCACTGACCAGGTTGGTGGAGAGGCAGAGGTTTGTGTCCATTTCATCGACACATATGTTCCATTGACCTCAGTCGGATCCGTCAGAAATGACTGGGTGCTGCCTGTTGTCGTGCCGATCACACTGTCGTTGGCCATGGAGAGTGTCGTACCGCTAACGGTCATGCCGCTGGACTGGCTCTCGGTAGCTGTGCCACCTGAGGCGGCCATTGTTGTTCCGCTAGTACCACCTATGGTTCCCAGATTGAGTTCCATGGTTTGCGACTGATTATTCCCGTAATTAGCGGTTATGGGTATTTCGGCAGTGGCCCCGGATATCGTTGAGCCTACGGTCTTGCCCGTGCTGTTATCAACGATGGAGGATAGTGTTCCAGAACTGTCGAAAGTCACCTGATAACTATTGGGGGCGATAGTGCCTGTTCCATCCGCATCATATGCAGATACATTCCACACGAGTGGGTTGGTAGAGCTTTGAGTCCACTGTACAGCAATTTTATGAGGGTCGGAGTTTGAATCGTAAGTCGTTACAGGAGCAGATGTGTAAGACTGAGGAGTATATGTTTCCTGATCGCTGGTGCTGGAGGGGAGGGTGCCTACTGCAGCATTAAGGGTAAGTTCAGTTGTCTGTGTAGGCTTGAATGTGACATTGGAGACGTTGATTTGGCTGAGCTTTGATTCAAGTGCTCCGTTGGAGTTCACCATGTAACCATCTAGGTAATATCCTGACGTGTTTACAAGGTAGCCATTCTTATCCTCATAGAACTCCCCATTCCGGGTGTAATATTGTTGAGAAGAGAATGATGTGGTTCCCCCGGCAGTTGCCGTGCCAGTCGCTTTTGAGACGTTGAAAAGACCTGAGCCAGATATGTCCAGAGCAAGGCTGTCAGAACTGGCGGTTGCTGTCCCTTCATTCTCGACATGCTGCACTGTCACAGCAGAGACAGAATCTGATTCTGCCTGAGATTCAGAGTTACCCTTAAGGTTGCCAGCGACAAAATCCTGAAAAGAAGTTGTATCAGCTTTATACCCGACCGTTTGACTGTTGGCGATGTTGTTGCTCAGATTAGTGAACGCATCTGATTGAGCATTCATCCCGCTGACGGCTGTAGTAAGTGCATTAATAGCGCCTGCCATGGAGGGTTTGTCCTTATGCTTTGATATGCTGATCTGACACGTCTGCAATAATGCGTTGGCTCTGCATTTGTGCCTTTAGTTGCTGTCCTTATTAAAGGAAATAACGAGCAAATGTATGAACGCAAGAAAAGATGCACAAAACGTTACTAAAGTCTTTCTTTTTAAAGTGAATTACGTCTTGATCCAGGCGTCTTTAGCTTAACTAGATAGGCTATAATTGCTGCCACTGGTTTCCAGAATTCTTCGGGTATCTCAGTGTCGAGAGGGAGGTTATATAAGGATCTGGCCAAGGGTGGGTTTGAAATAATAGGCACATTGGCCTTATTGGCTATTTCCCTAATCCGAAATGCAAGATCATCAACACCTTTGGCGACTACTTGTGGGGCTGAGCTACTATTTTTATCGTATAGAATGGCCACGGAGTAATGTGTTGGGTTAACAACGACAACGGTAGATTTTTTCACGTTGTCCATCATGCGTCTACGGGATCTTCTTAAGGCTATTTGTCTAATTTTGGCCTTTATGAGTGGATCTCCCTCCGTTTGCTTCATTTCATCTTTGATATCTTGGAGGCTCATTTTTAGCTTCGAGATACGATGAAATCTCGTCCACAGCTCATCGAAGATGGTGATTACGCACTGTACAGCGAGGATCAGCAAAACTGAATAGACAAACCAACTCTTCATTTCCTGAGCTAGGCGTTGTGAACTCCATCGTTCTGCTTCAGGAGATAGTCTAACGGTTGATTTGGCAACGCCGTATAAGATTAGGCCGAAGATGATTAACTTTAGGAGGCTTTTGATAAGCTCAACAAGATTATTGATCCCGAATATTTTTTTTACTCCCTTCATAGGGGAGATACGCGAAATGTCAGGTGTAAGAGCTTGAGGGCGGAAAAGAAAATTAGTCTGAAGGAGCCCGAATATTAGTGGCAAAGCAGCACCAGTGATGAGTAGTGGTGCTGCAAGTTTTAACCCGTTGAGCCCAGCGGAAATGGTCGCTTTATAAAGCGATGCGGGGTCAGAATTGATGTTCCCAAAATTATTAAGACAAACCTTCATACTGGAAATGAAAGAGGGCGCAGCCGAGACCACATAAGTAGAGAAGACAAGGGCAAAGCCGGAAAGAGTTATGAGCAGCATAAACTCTCTTGATTGGGCAACATTCCCTTCATCACGAGCTGTCTGGAGCCTCTTTTCTGTAGGAGCCTGGGACTTTTCACCGCCTCCACCATTTTCATCAGCCATTGTGGGTTATTTCTGCTTTGGATGAGGTGGAGTGTTAGTAAGTGACTGAATGCCAGGCAATTCAAGCAAAATACCCTGAATTCGTTCCTGCCAAGTCCCAGTAACCACCTGAATTAATAGAGCGAGAAGTAGCAAACTGCCTAGGAGTTGAGCTGGCATCGCTACGGAGTAAACCTGTAGAGTAGGCATCAGTTTATTAAGCACACCGAGCATCGCAGGCCACAGAGTGCCGATAAGCACAAAAGGTGCAGCCAATTGCATTGCTATCGAAAATGTCTCTCCAGTGGCCTGAGATATGCTATGCGCCATATCTCCTGTTATCTGCATTGTAATGTGGCCCGGAGGGAATAAATTATAAGATCCTACGATAGCGTAAAGAGGTAGGGCGTACATCCCAGTGGTGAAAATGATTACTGGTATAAGAGAATTGGCCATGTGACTGATAGCTGTACTGGATGAACCCAATTGACTATCAGGTTGAATGACACTGGACATCCCGGTAAAGACGGACACAATTTGCATTGATATGGCAATTGATAGTGTTATTAGCCTCGCCAGTAATCCAATAAATATCCCGCATAATATTTCTTCGGCGATTATCATGATAGCTGAGGAGGGCATCCTCATTGCTTCTCCAGCTAAAGACTGTATGTGGTCATTCACGACTGGCAGAATGGCCACCGTGGTTGCTAGGGCTATTCCAGCTCTGATCCTGCTAGGCGCGCTGGTATCTCCCAGCCCAGGGCTAGTCATTATGACCGCACTCACCCGGCAAATTATGATTACGAATGTCGAAGTGAGTGCCGCTAGGCTGCCGTTGGGGGAAAGGAGGTCAGGATTACCTATAAAATCGGCTATGCTACTCAATCAGTAACCTCCGACCTTAATAACCTGATCAAAAATCATGTCAGCGTAAGAATGTACAGTTGCGTACATGAACGAACCAGTAAGGATCAGAGCCGCCATTGAGGCTGTAAACTTGGGAAGGAATGAAAGCGTAGGTTCACTAATCTGAGTGGTCGCCTGAAATAGAGAGACGCAAACGCCTGCGCATAAAGAAGCCAAGAGCGTAGGAGCACCTAACTTTACAGCAACTATAAGAGTCTGCCGTAATATCTCATGGACATCTAAAGAACCTGTAGTCATGCTGTCGGCACTCTCTCAATTTAAATCGACATTCTCATAACTTCTTGATAGGAGCTTACAAACTTATCACGAAGAACGGTTGTCGTTTGAAGACTTAGCTTCGCTTCTTCTACAGCCGCTGCCACATCAGCCATATTGCCTTTACCAGAAAGGGCCAGGGCGGTCTGATTCTCGGCTGATTTCCCGGTAGCAATCGCGCCAGATATTGCTCCTTCGAGGACTTGGCTAAAACTTGATACCGCGTCACCCGATGATTCTACATTTTGTTCTGTAGAAAGGCTCGGATCTAGCAGATCTTGCGCCTTTCTATATGCGCTTAAGGCGCCACCACCTTGCGTCGAGGATAATGATGAAATTGCATCTATGCTCATATTAAGCCTTGACCTGTCTCATGCCGAATCAATCTGATTGGCTTCATGATCTGATTATGTATTAGGTCTTGATGAGTATATTTCCAAATTATTTTAACCTTAGTTTCTGCAAGACTTGCTTTGTGTCATTAAACTTAAAACAGAATGCTATTGTGACAATAAGCAGCAAAAGAGCACCAAATTCTTGCCATCAAGCCTTTTCCTTAGAAGTGTTTTAGCTTTGATATTCCCAGATAGGTCTTTACTTTTGGTGATCATAAACTGACCATCATGATTGATGGTTAAATGGAGGTTATCCATGACAGAAACATCTGCTGCATCACAGTTGGCAGGGGCGATGAGAGCCGCAATTTCTCATAAAGCAACGGCAGCTCATGCGCCTTCGAAGCCAGAGCATATTGCTGGGAATGCAAAGATTTCGTCTGGTCATTCCGGGGGATCCGAGACATCAATGCAGTTTGATGCAACAGGACAGATTATACCCTCTGCGAAGGGTGAGAAGAAAGGCTCAGCCACGGAAAGCCTTGTTAATCTTCTCGCTTAATAGAAGATTATTTGACCTTCAAAGGTTGCTGAAAGAACCGGGCAAAGTGTATTGCTTTGCCCAGCTCTTATTCGGCTTGTTGGAGATGCCACTTGGCTCGTGTTTTGGTCTCGAAAAGAAAGCAGCCACATTTAATGATCAGGCATTCTAACCTAAAGATAGGTTTGCGAGATTTTTCATTTTCATCTGGTCTATGTGGTGCTCTTGTCCTTTCAGGAGCAATGTTTGCATTTAGTGATTTCGCTAATGCTCAAACGACAGCAACTTTATCTTCTCTGCTAAATCAAGATCAAGACAAGATCGAGCGCGCGTCTAAGCCAGAAGGGGTGACTGTTAGTGATCACCCTAAGTCCAAAACGCTCAAAAATCATAAAAAAATCGAACATGTGGCACCCCATGTGCTTGCTGGAAAAGCTTCAGAGCAAAATCGAAATCGTGAGATTAAGAACAACCAGGATCTTTCTGAAGACTTGTTGTTAAAAGGGCTACCAGAAGGATGGAGTGCCCATGTTGTCGGCATTAACGACATACGGAAGGGTGGGGCTCAACGTGCAACGGAGCCTTCTGCTGCTTCAGATCACTCATCACTATTTGGCACCAAATCTAAAGATACCAGTACCGACAACACTCAGCGATCAGTTCCTGGCCAAGGATCAGAAAATGGATTGGATAATAGCGACAGCACCAATTCCAGTTTTTCTTCCCATCGTATATTGATCCCCGTCCCCGCCAACATGGGGTTGGCTGCTTACCAGAGTGGTCGATATTTTGTAATTGTCGTAGATAATGCTGAACCGATGAATACTTCTGCGCTCCGCGGAGATGGTATTTTTGCAGGTTTAAGGGTTGAAACCATTGCAGACGCCACCATTATCACTATCCCGCTTGTCGATACGCGGCAACTTTACCTCTCACAGCAAAGCAATGGCTGGATTTTGGGAGATGAGCCCCCTCCTGGTAATGATTATGGTGATAGGCGTGTCATTAACCCACGGCTTTCAAATGATGGACTGCTATTCCCTTTGAGGCATCCTGGCCGTGTGCTCTCAATCAAAGATCCTGCAACCGGGAGAACCGTCTTAATCGGCACTTCTGCAAGTGACGACGGGGGAATCCTTTCGCTGCGCCGTAGTCATGATTACGATGTGTGGCCATCACTGGAAGGCATTATTATCGATGATCATGCCCCTCCGACTGTGGAAATGAAGGCAACGCCGGAGGGAGATTTACTTTCTATAAACGGTAAAAATATTCCAGACCCATCTGAAGCAGTATTTGCCAGTGATGTTGATCTGAAATGGCTTGGCCTGAAAAATCAGACATTGGATCAGTTGCAGGAAAATTATAGAGCCGCGGTCATCGCTGCCGCTGATTCCGAACCTTCTGATCGTTTTGCAAAGCGCCTTGAAGCTGCGAAAGCAGCATTTGGGGTGGGGGCATTTCCTGATGCTCGTGCGATCATGACAGTCGCCCTGGAGGACGATCCAGAGGAGGCGTTTAGAACAGATGTCAGGTTCCTACTTGGCGCTATTGAATTGATGTGCGGGAATGTTGATGGGGCAGCCCTTTTAGATGGCCCTTGGCCTGATGGTGACAAACGGGCCACGCAGATGTGGAAAGGCTTGTATCATGCTGCTGCAGGAGGGGATGACGAGGAGGCAGCACATCTGTTGGCTACTGACTTTGATCGATTGCTGAATTACCCACAGAGCCTTAAAGACGTGCTATTGGCTCCAGTCACAGAACATATCGCGCGCTATGGAAAGCCCGAAGACCGACTTGTTCTGGATAAGGTTCCAGAATCTTCCTTTGCAAAGCTTGCCAGAGTGCTTAGTCGAATGAGGGATATCCCTTCCGATGCGCATAAAGACGATAAAGCTATTACTGACGTTCTGACTGAATTTTCTGATTTAGCAGGCGACAAAGATCCAACGATCTCTGAAAAGGCGGTAGAAGCTGGAACAATTCTCAGGTTAAAATCAGGATTGCTTTCTCCAGAAGATGCAGCTCTCGTCTTTTCTCAATTGTTGCCTGACGGCCGTTTATCGGGGAGAGAGGTCTCTGTTCGAATGGCACAAGCTGATGCTTACATTCGCGCAAAAAGGTGGTCTGATGCCTTGGCCGCATTGGATAAAGCCCAGAGAACATTATCTTCAAGATCTGAGCCCGACATTACACCGATGGTTTACCAAGCTTTATCAGGGATAGCTCAGGAAGCAAATCCGACAAATTTAAAATCGGGTCAGGTTCAGCCCTCTCTCATAAAAGATGCAGCAATGCTGCGTGCACATCTTCCCGATATTCCTCCGGGACCTCAGAAAGCTGATGTTTTGATGGCTTATGGCAAGATGCTGTTGAACCTTGGGCTTACGGATGAAGCATCTCAGGCATTTTCAAATTCTGTCCCTATGTTTCAGGATCCGGTAAGCAAAGCAATCGCTGGCGAAGGGTTGGCGGATTCATTCATTCAGAGAGGAATGTTTGATGAGGCATCTGAGGCATTGGCTAACACAAATAGCCCTGGTCTCCCCAAAGATGTATTGGAAGGCCGAGGACGTGTTGCTGCCAGAATAGCTATGTCATCTGGAAAGCCAGAAGTTGCTCTTTATCTATTGGGAGCTGATCAGAATGATATCGCTGCCGACATGCGGGCCAGGATTCATGAAGCGCGAGATGAATGGTCCCCGGCTGTGTCAGACGTAATCCTTATGGTAAAGAAAAGGGTTCCTGAGGCAGGCGAACTAAACATTGACCAGCAGTTGCTTTGTCTCCGTTTGGCCTCAGATGCATCTCGTGCAGGGGATGTTGGCACATTGGAATGGATTTCTAATCGTGTGGGGGATAGGAAATTTGCAGGAGATACAGAAAGATTATTCCGGCTTCTTGTCTCCTCTCCATAGAATTCCTGTCTGGTGAGGCTGGGATAATGTCAAAAGGCTATAAAAATGCCCGATAACTCGTTTAATTCTTCAATCGGAGGGGTAGGGGGGACAGACCTGTTATCCCTAGCTGAACGCAGAATGAAATGGCTCCAGAACCGTGAATCGGTTTTGGCCGGCAACGTGGCGAATGCTAATACTCCAGGATATGTCTCAAAAGACATATCGCCTTTTCAAGGTGTCGTTGAGGGGCAATTAGACCCAGAATTGGCTAAGACTTCACCCATGCATATGTCAGATGATGGAGGGAGTACACGATCACAGCATATCCCCGGATCTTCTTCTCTTGATGGAAACCATGTTGTTTTAGAAGATGAACTAGGGAAAATTGCTGACACTAATGACCAGCAGCGCTTTGCAACGACTGTATATGGTCGATACATGAGCATGTACAGCACGGCCCTTGGTTCATCATCACAGTAAATCGTGTAGCGAGGTTCTTGATGGATTTCTCAGATACTATTGGTATCTCGGCTTCAGGTATGAGGGTTCAATCCGCTAGATTAAGAATTGCTGCGGAGAACCTTGCAAATGAAGAGACCACTGGATCAACGCCTGGCGCAGATCCATATCGCCGTAAAACCATTACCTTTAAAGATGAAGTTGATGCGGCTACTGGTGTATCAACGGTCAAGGTCAAAGAGATCGGTCGTGATCCGTCTGATTTCCAGTTGAAATATGACCCTTCTCATCCGGCCGCTGATGAAAAGGGGTATGTCAAAATGCCTAATGTGAACTCCATGGTAGAAATAATGGACACTCATGATGCTCAACATTCTTATGAGGCAAATCTAAATACAATGCAGATTACAAGGTCTATGCTGACAAGATCTATTAACCTCATGAAGAACTGAGGACACCATTCTTCTCCCCCGTAAGCCGGGGAAATTAGTTAAAAACTGACATGCTCACCGGCCTGAACGCCGGAGCTTGCGGGCCTGAAAAACAGGTCAAATGCTACGCACCTGCTTAAGGCCTAAGACATCAGGAATGTCATCTTTTTCAGTGGACGCACCCCAAAAGAAAAGGCCCTTGCCATAGGCAAGGGCCTTTCTCAGACCAGCACTAATCCAGCTTTTACTGGAACAGAGACAGCACGTTCTGAGATTCGCCGTTGGCGATGGACAGAGACTTGATGGCCAGTGACTGTTTGGTCTGCAGAGATGTCAGCTTGGCGCTTTCAGAAGACATATCGGCATCAGTCAGGGCGCCGGAGGCTGAAGTCAGGTCATCGGAAACAGCTTCGCCATAGGTGGACATGGCAGCGAGCATGTTGGTATTTGCACCCAGCTTGGATGTGACGTTGGTCATAGCCGTGATGGCGTTCTGCACCTTGTCAATCAGGTTGGCTGCAGTATCTGACATGGCGATGGAAGAGCCGGTGCCGGTCAGGAATACGTTGGACGTGGGATCAGCGCCGGCCGTGCTGCCTGTTGTCAGCCCAAGGGCATCAGTCAGAACAGAGATTGTGCCCGTTGAGCCAGTGTCGGATGCGATGGATGCGGAAAAGCCGGTGATTGTCTGTGTGTCACCCTGCAGGCCGGTAACGTAAGAAATCTGGTTGGACGTAATGCCCAGGCCGTCACCAGTCCCGACTGAAAGCAGGTTCACGCCTTTTGTCGTAGCGTCACGTGCAATCGTGTCGATTTCCTTCATGTAGCCGGTCAGTTCTTCATTGACCTGGCTCAGAGATGTGCTGCTGGAATCATTGTCCTTCAGGCCGGTCACGGCTTCCTGAACCTGGTTCAGCACAGACAGGATGTTATTGGCAGCGGAAGTGGTTGAGCTCACGACAGATGAGGCGTAACTCAGACCATCGTTAACGGCGGCCTGGCCCTGGGTGTCGCCATTGATCTGGGAGGCGATGCCAAATGCAGCGGGATTATCTGCAGCCGTTGCGACCTTTTTGCCGGTTGAAACAGCGTTTTCTGTGGCTGACAGTTGAGACTGCGTGGAATTCAGGGTTTCCAGGGCGACCATGGAAGAGTTGTTTGTGTTAACTGAAAGACTCACTTGCGTGCTCTCCGCTTGTCTTCTTCTGAAGCAGATCCGCGGTCTACACCCAGTTGTCTGGGGGGCGCATCAACTCACCAAAAGAAGATGTTTTAATTTACAAGTCTCAATAAAAAGCAGAAAGGCTACAAACATATTAACGAGGGGTTCAGTTTTTTTATGAGGATAAATTTTTTAATGAAAGGCCTATTTCAATAGGTCTAATTTTCACTTCATTCTCATTCGAATGATAATTGATCTTCTCCCCACCCGGCAGGGCGGGGCATTAAGGCGCTTTTGGTAAAAGATTTTCTGCCCATTTTACCGGGGGGATGAATAAGGCCGCGGCTTTTTCATGATTTCAGGGACAGGGATCTGAATTTTGTCGAGAAATTTAGTTTCTGGTCCCTTAGGCTGCGTCTGGTGTTCTGTGATTAAAGGCTCCTGTAAATCGTTTTCTTTATCTTTGTTTATTTCATCAGCCATCGCACCAGGAAGATCGGGTGTACCAATGCCAATAGTATTCTGAACTTCTTGTGATGTTGATGGAGTATTTATGAAGCTATCTGCGGCTAAACTTTTGTCTGGGCTTACAACTATTTCCCCTTCATTCAGATCCTGATCTATTAGATCAGACATGGCCTTTGAATTGCTTCCAGAGGGAATGAGGTCATCCTCTACCTTGCCTTCGTCAGGTTTATTCGGTGGGAGAGGCATGTCGCTAGGCTGAACGGAGACAGTGCTTTGTTCAAGAGGGTTCTCAACATGACTTGTCGGTGCAGGTGCAGGTAGGGGAGGTATGGTGTCTTCAGTATTGTGGTCATCATTGATTTGTAGAGTGGAAGCTTGGCTTTGATCTTGCATGTCTGGCGTCAACAGAAGGGGTGAAGCCTCTTCACCGCGAAGAATCTCCTCAGATAGTTCTTTTCGAATATTTTCTGCTCGTACAATTTGGTCGCCGAGCTTTGATGTGATGGATAATCCGCTATCAGATAGACCTCTCAATTCATTCATGATTTGAGAGGCGCCTTCATTTAATGATGTAAGATCCTCAATCTTATTGGAAGAGTCCTGGATAAGGAAGGTTAGTTTCCTGCCGTTTTTTGCTACTTCGTCTTTAAGAGTGTTGACGCTTGTATTCGCAGAAGATGCCGATGCGTCTAATTGGGTAATAAGTGCTTCAACGCTCGGCTGAATTTCTTTGAGAGTAAGAAGGCTCTTTTTAATTCTGCGGCTACCAAAAAGTCCCAGGAGAATGAGGACGCAAAGAACTGCTTCAATGGCTACTTGAATATCGTTGGAAAGCATGATGCACCTGTTTTAGATAAGGTTAGATATTCATCTTTTCTCTCAAGCGAGGGGAAAGATATCTCTATTTTATGAAGATGGTGACGTAAGAGAGTTAATTCCGATACTTTCCAAATCCTCTTTCTTGACTATTTCATCATCAGCAGGAATCAATCTGGCACCAATTTTTACCGAGAGCCTGTCGTTAATTTTCCCTAATGTGCCTTCAAACATCGGCGTATCGTCGCATTGAAGCCTAACCTTATAAGGGGTGCCCTCTTGATGAGGGAAAATTAGGGTAGATCCCTTCTCCAAGCTAAGGATATCCCTGAGAGGGAATTCTTTTTCATTCAATATGGCTGATACCGTCACATTGGTTTCAATGATTTCCCCAAGAAGATGTTCTCCCCATATTGAATCGGAACCATAGTTTTCTCCCATAAATTGTTGGGTCAACTTTTCACGAACCGGTTCAAGAGTTGCATACGGGATCACTATATCCATATTGCCGCTTCTATCTTCCATGTCGATATGGAAGCGTGCAGCCACGGTCGCATTAGACGGTCTTGCAATTACCGCGAAACTTGAGCTCATCTCCAGTCTATCGAATGTAAAATCAATCTTGCAAACGGGCTCAAAGGCTGTGCTTAGATCCGCAAGAGTGATTGTGATGAGCTTTTCAATCAAAGATCGCTCTATCGGGGTGTGAGCTCTATTTTCAATTATTTTGGTGCCTGAGCCGCGTTGTCCGCCCATCAGAAGGTCAATTATTGAGTAAGAAAGAGCGGAATCAACTATGATAAGCCCAAGGTTCTTCCACTGCTCAGCCTTAAACACACCAAATGATGAAGATGAAGGCACGCTCTCCATATAATCACCGAAGCGTAGTGATTTGATGCTCTCCAGTGTTATGTCAACACTATCATTCGTAAATGCTCTTAGTGTTGCGGAAAGTAGGCGAATAAGCCTGTCAAATGCGTTTTCAAGCATAGGCATGCGCTCATAGGAGACAAACCCAGCTTTGATTATTCTTTCAATGCCGCTTTCTTCTCGTGTGTGGGATTTTTCAAATACGTTGCCTAAGATGTTGTCGATTTCACTTTGATCTAAAGACGGTGATTTATCTTCAGTGTTATCTTGGTCTGACATCATTAGGCCTTGTAATAAACCGGGGGAGAGATGAGATTTATGAAGATGGTTATACCTAGCATTGTCGATATTATTGGGTAAGAAATTCTGTGATATAAATGTTTGAAACATTCAACGGCGCAAGATCTGATCTCAATCTTCGTAGAAGTGCTTCCCGAAGTCTGTAAAAACCGTTGCCATGAAGATCTTGTGGACGTGTCTCATGAAGATACGTCTGGAATATATCCTGAATTTCAGGGATTTTGTCACTGAGATTGTCCCCAGGCTTTGCTCCTGAGATCTCAACTGTAGCAGTCATTTTTACATAGACTGTTTTGCCGTTGCCATTATCCAGGTTTGCTGTCGCCGGAGGTATTCCCAGTACAACCGGTGGGTTCACGAGAGATTTGACCCCTGTTTCATCTTTCGTGGCATCATGTTTCAAGGCTGATATTGGGAGAAGATTTTTTTTCCATGCGTAACCCGCACCTCCGCCGATAATAACAACGCCTCCAAGGAGAAGGATTAAAAGCTTTTTCTTCTTGGGTTTGGGGTCTAAAAGCCCTTCTGGAGTTTCTTTTTGATCCGCGGACAACGTGTCACTCATTAATGGCTCCGAAAAGAACATTTCAACCATAAGCCATCATGAAATAATCCGCGGCTCAGGTCTCTAAATTTGATTAGATCATAGTAGGGTAAGAGAATGTTCAGATGCAAGGTTTAAGGTCTGCAAAGGAATAAGCCTTGCATCTGAATGTTTCTCTTCAAGGCTTACTAGCCGCCTTGAAGGTTTAACGCAATCTGATCAGTTAGATGAGTAAGGTTAAATATAGTTCGCTAAAGTCATATCTTTCATATCCGATATTAGTGTGAATGATGCCTCTAGTTGCGTTTTTAAGTCTGAGGCCTGTGTTGCTGCCTCAGCCATATTCGCTCCGACCATCGTATCCATCTGGCTTTCAAGCAGATTTTGAACGTTAGTAAGATTGCTTTGTTTTGATGTAAGTTGATCTTGCAGAACGCCAGTGCTGGTGCCTGCGTCAATAAGGCTATTTGCAGTTTTTGTTAATGATTTCTGTAACTGTGACGCAATTTCTGTAAAGCCCGGCGTTGAGGATGACATGCCCTTCATCGAAGACATAATCATCATATCTCTGATTAAATCTCTAACTGGGGACCCAGTAGAATCACTCGTTTTCTGCGATCCTTGTGTTGCTACTGCTCCAATTTGAGTTGTTTGACCATCTATGCCGGTGACGATTGACACTCCCATTGACCCAGCGTCCTCCGCCGGAACAGAAAGACTAGCACTGAACACAGTGAGACTGTCTGAGTTGTCGGCAGCGGCATCTGTAGCTTCGCTCAATATCGTTTCAGCATTTGATGACGTTAAACCCGAAACAATGGAATTTATTTTTGTAGCAAGGTTGCTCGTGGCAAGACCATCAGGATCTGTTACAGTTTTTTCAGTCGAGTTTATCCCTGAAAAAATATAACCGTTCTCGTCAGAGGTGTTAAGTATTCCACCTAGTGTGCTCAGATCGGCGCTGGCTGTGGTTGCATTAGCGTCTACAGCCGATCCTGAAGAGCCTTCTGTGCTTTCCATGCTTAATGCTGCTGCGGCTAGGTTCTGGGCCAGTGACGCCATGCTGCTGTAAGCGGAGGAGGTAAGAGAGAGCCTGGACTGAGCTACCGTAATATTGCTGGACAAAGAGCTGATTTCGGAAATTCTTGGGCTAAGGGAAAGTGCCGACTCTGTGTTGTCATCCAGGCCGGCAATAGTCTCGGAAATTGTTCCTTCAGAGGCCTCCCAGCTTACCTGCGTTTGTCTTTCCGTAATGTCACCTATTGCTTTTGACAGTATTGTTGAAGCGCCAGATGCGCCATATAGGCCCACTGATGTGCTCATAATACGTTTCCTTGCCCGTTGGATGTTAGTTCACAGCGTCCAGTAGTTCGCTAAACATGCTTTGAACTGCAGTTACGATTTTTGCATTTGCAGTATACGCGCTCTGTAAGGCCACTATCTCTGACATCTGACTGTTCACATCCACCCCAGAAACTGATGAAACTTTAGTGGAAAGGGTTGTTTGTACAGTGGATTCAGTTGAAAGGTCGGCGGAGGTATTGGAGATTGTAGCTGCCTGGTCGGTTGTTAGAGACGTAGCTAGTTCGCTCAGCCCTTGATTCCCAGTATAGCCCGTAGCGAGATCCCCTGAGGGGCCAAGTCCTGAGGTTGGGGAAGATAATGATCCAGATGTATCATCTGAAGAAGTGCCGAATGCTTCTCCAAGAATATTGGTGAGACCGGTTATAACGCCAGTATTGCCGTTGCTGTCTGTCGTGAGAAGTGAAGGATTTTTGACGTAGTCCTGGTTCACGGAAATCACGGACGAAAGACCGACAATGCCATTCGGTGTGGTTTTTGTTGTGTCAGAAGAAAGTGGTGATGATGTTCCATTGGTAAATAGAGGCGTACCTGCGTTATCAAACCTGTTGATCAATGTGTAAGAAAAGGAATCTAACTGAGCCTGCATTTTCGGGTATGTTGTATCGCGCAGGGTGATGTTGGCGCCTAGTGAACCACCGGAAAGGTCGGAGGTGACATCTTGTCCATTAAGCATGATGCCTGAGATGCCGCCGGAGGTATCCCCCTCCTTGTAATACATGCTCGAAGATATGGTGGTGGCGGCATAAGTAAGAGGCCAAGAGGAGGAGGGGAGTTCTGTGTTTGAATCAGAAAGGCCGATTTGATCTGGTCGGGTTGGAAGAAGAGTGCCATTGGTCGTGTGGACAGTAACATCACCATTGCTTGACGTATTGAAGGTAACATCGAGTTTTTGGGAGAGGCTGTCCATCGCTTCAAGGCGCTGGTTTTGAAGATCTGCCGTGTCCTGCCCAGCAGCAGTCAGAAGCATGATTTTTTTCGATATTTCGCCAATTGTTGTCAGGCTAGAGTTCACATCGCTCACATTGGATGCGATGTTATTTTCGGCGGTTTGTCTTTGAGTGTCGTAAACTGACGAAAGAGTGTTGATCTGTGACGTAAGTGTCTCTGCGTCAGATATAACAGCAGACTGGGCGGCCGTATTTGTTGGGGTTGCCGAGAGGGATGTTATGGCACTTGCTACTCCCTGAAGGCTGTCAGAAAGCGTGCCAGTAGTGTCATCTGTGTCTGTGTCTGTCGAGTCAGAAGTTGTGGTGCCCTGCACTGCAGAAAGGCTCGCGAGTGAATTATCCATAGTGGTAAGTGCAGAAACCTTCGCATTCTGCGAATACAACGCTTTCTGAAGGCCGGCAGAGAGGGATAGGGTGGTGTTCCCAACTGAGACGCCTGTGCCCACCTTCCCCGCTACGACAGAGGACACAACGGCGGTTTCTTTCACGTAACCATCAGTGCCTGAATTTGACACATTTTCTGATGTCACAGCGAGTTCGGAATCAATGCCGTGAAGACCACTTGTGGCTATGGACAGAGAAAGGCCGAGATCCATTGCTATTTCCTTTGCGCGGGAAGAATTAAGGGGGGTGCGTTGGTTAGACCCTGCCGTTGGGTGAGAGATTTGAGGGGTGATACATTCTGCCGATTTTGAGCGATAATGGTTACAGGAAGATTACCTGGCTCGAATAAGTAGGTCTGAGACGTGTTCAATGTCACGAAGATGCATCAGCGGTAATCTTGTCTATGGCATTCAATCGGCGTGTGGATTCTGTTTGAACGAGTTGAAAGTTAAGGTCGTACGCGCGCTGTATTCTGATCATGTTGGTGGTCTCAGCAATCGCATTTACGTTGCTGGATTCAAGCATGCCCTGCCTAACTTCCTTTGCCGTTACCTGATGTGTCTGCGTGGTCGGATTAAGGAGATGGTTACCCTCATCCTTAAGGGTATTCTCATTGTCAACATCGACAACATTTAAGGAGGCTATGGTTCCTTTTTCCGTTGATATGGTGCCATCAGAGGAAACGCCTAACGGCAGTATCTGGTCTTGAGGGTCAAGAACAATATTCCTATTCTGGTCATCTAGAACAGGATCTCCGTCTCCATTAACAATTGTCCCGTCATTGCTGCGATGGAACTGACCATTCCTTGTCAACCGGATGCCATTTGGCGTTCTGACAGTAAAATAGCCCTCTCCGTTAAGAGCCAAATCAAGGGGATTGCCAGTCTGGCGAAGTGTTCCTTGCATTTGGTCTTTGTAAGTGGCGCGATCCTGAGCGTAATGGATTACCTTTTCGGCCCCTGTACCTTGAGCATCTTTCTGTTTCGATAGGTAGTCAGAGAACTGAACTCTAGAGAGCTTAAAGCCATCGGTATTGGCGTTTGCCAAATTGTTGGAGGTAACATCCAATGCGCGTGTTAGTGCGTCTATCCGAGAGAGGGCGATATAACTGGTATTGTCCAAAGCAGCCTCCAAAGCGCGCCTTATTGATCCCCGTTTCTCCCCGATAGCATTCGAGAGTGACGAAAGGGCAGGAATAAAAGCCCTATTGCAGGATCCGAAAGGCCTTCTTCGGCCAAATATAGGGCACGATAGCTCTTAACGCACAATAAAAACGCCTTGCGAAAGGTATTTTTAGCACTTAGCCTAAGATGTGCTTGCCTGATAAGAACCTTTCTTTCGTCTTGTTCATCATGCTTAAAAATAGATGAGGCGCTGATTTTTGGGCATATCAACTAATGGTTTGGTCGCATGGGGTCATATGATAGGCCTTATAGGCGGCTCATCCGGGGGGATTAAATTCTCATGATGCGATCTTTGGATATCGCCGCAACTGGTATGCAGGCGCAGACAAATAATGTCGAAACGATTTCGCACAATATAGCGAATATGACCACGACAGGATTTAAGCGGCGACGTACTGAATTCCAAGATCTTATGTATCAGAATATTCGCCGGGTCGGCACAATGAGTTCCGATACAGGATATCGGGTTCCTGCTGGCGCCCAGATAGGCCTGGGGGTGAGAACTGCGGCTATCTATCGCATCAATGAGCAAGGAACACTTGAGCAGACTAATAATGATCTGGATTTGGCAATCGAAGGTAGGGGGTATTTCAGAATACTTCTCCCGTCAGGCGAATATGCCTACACAAGAGATGGCTCTTTTTCGCTCTCACAAGATGGAACAATCGTCACTGCAGACGGTTATCCTCTGACCCCGAATATCTCGCTCCCCAACAATGCAGAAAATATCACCATCGACCAAACTGGTCAGGTGCAATATACAGTTTCTGGTGAGACTACATCTCAGGTTGCTGGGCAAATTCAGATTACCACGTTTCAGAACGAAAATGGCTTGGCCGCAATGGGTCAGAACCTTTTTACTGAAACGACTTCATCAGGAGATCCAATCGTAGGTACTCCAGAAAGCACTGGTTTCGGCACGATTAGGCAAGGTTTCCTTGAAGAGTCAGCAGTTAATGCTGTTACAGAAATCACTGATCTTATTACGGCCCAGCGTGCATATGAAATGAACAGCAAAGCTATTACGGCTTCAGATGAAATGTTGGAAACTCTTACCAACCTGAAATGATCGTGGCCTGTATTGACCATAGTTGACTGGTCAATACGGTCTCAGCAAGAGCCTTTTTTATTTTGTCAGGGTAAAATGAGTTTTCTCAAAAAAGCTGTTTTTGGGCTTATTTTGTCGGCCTCAATTGCAGAAAGCTTATCATGTGCATCTTATGCCGCAACATTAAGGTCATCAGGTAAAATATACTCAGACACTGTACATCTGTCTGATATTTTTGATGGCATCTCAAGGTCTGAGGATAGGGCGCTGGGGCCATCACCATCACCAGGGAAATCTATTCAAATCAGCGGTTACCAACTTATAGCAATCGCAGATCAGTATGGTGTCGATTGGGATGACCAGTCATCCTCTATAACATTAACCCTTACCAGAGATGGTAAGGTTCTCGGCAAAGACTATTTTGCCAATCTGGTTAAGGAAGAGATTTCTTCTTCTGAAACCGGAGGGTCGTTGCTTGTTAATATCGTAGGCCTAAAGCCTGTTGTCGTGGCTAGTGATGATCGGGCTCCCTTTGTTGTGAGTGATGTAAAATGGGACAAAAAAACCGGACAATTTTCCGCGACAGCCTATAGAAGCAATCAAACAGGTGATGGTGAAGATGACGCAATCAATCTAAAGGGGGAAATTAAGAAAATTTCACCAGTTATGGTGTATGATAGATCTCTGCCAGCAGGATATGTCCTTACTGATTCGGATTTTCATATTGATTCGGCTTTTGATGGTCAGTTGCCTCTAGGCCTTTCAGGCCCGTCTTCGCCAGATGATGTGGTTGGGATGTCGCTTTCAAAGCCAGTCGCTTCAGGTTCTCCCGTAATAATGGGTGATTTGAGAAGATCGATCCTTGTACATAGAGGCGATCCGGTCATAATTTCTTACAACTCTCCTGGCATACGCATCACTACGACTGGTAAGGCCTTGGCTGATGGCGGGAAAGGCCAATTGGTCCATGCGATAAATATGGGAACAAAGATGATCCTTCTGGGCCGAGTAAACGGAAACGGCGAGATTTCTGTCGATTCAACATCTACCGCTGTCGGGCTGGACTCTAGTGAGGCTAAAAAGCTTAGGGCTTCCCAAGTGATAATGGATAGTGGTGAGGGTAATTAAGATGCAGGTTAAGCTGAAAATCGGGATTGCTCTTACCCTGTTGAGTTTAACCTCATGTAGTGGTGTTTCTAATTTAAGTGAGATGGGCCACCCTCCAAGGATGACAAAGACATCTGATCCGACATTGGCTCCAGACTATAGACCTGTGACGATGCCTATGCCGCCTACACAGGCACCCCCAACTGAAGTCGGGAGCCTATGGAGGCCGGGCAGTCGGGCATTCTTTAAAGATCAAAGAGCTTCTCAGGTGGGTGACCTATTGACCATAAAAGTTGAAGTTGCTGACAACGCTGATGTTACTAACGATACAAGTGCATCAGGAAGTGGTTCAGAAGATTTTGGGATACCAAGTTTGCTTGGCTTTAAAGGGAAAGGCCTTTCCCATATAACGAGTGCAGATGCGCTAAATACAAGCAGTTCTAGTGCCAATGCAGCCTCTGGCACTATTCGACGTATTGATGCTGTCACACTTACTCTTGGTGGAACAATCACGCAGGTTCTCCCTAATGGGAACTTTGTTGTCGTTGCTAGACAGGAGGTGCGGATCAATGGAGAGCTGCGCCAGATAATGGTTAGCGGTGTTGTGCGGCCGCAAGATATTTCTGAAGATAATGTTGTCACACATGATCGTATTGCCGAGGCTCGAATTTCATATGGTGGAAGGGGGCAGTTGTCCCATTTGCAAGAGCCTCGATATGGTCAGGAAGTTTTGGATAACGTCTTGCCTTTCTAGTTTATTATTCTGTTGAGGCATGTGATATGTACAAGGCCTTTTTCAAGGAAGGTTAGTTTGTGGCAAGGATTAAAATAGCAAATAGCCTTGACTTAATAATCCTTGTGAATGAAAAAGCTAATGTCATATCATGTATGTGCTGGCATATGGCCAATATTTCTTTTTTTTGGCTCAAAAGCGCATGAATCGGATTGGATGAATTTATGAGCGAAAATCAGGCCGCAGATAAAGGTCAGGAACAGTCCCCGGAATGCGTAATTCCGCATGGTTTGAGTATACGGGAGTTGCGGGGAAGTGTTCCCGGTACTCTTATTATCAATGGTCAGGTTGATCAGGCTGAAATTTCTGCGACTACTTTTATCCTTGGCTGCCATGGGGAAATTGTAAAGTCTAAGATTGATGCTGATACAATCATCATCCAAGGTGAAGCAAAATCAGTTATAGCTAATGCTGGCCGCGTTATTATTACAGAGCAAGCCCGTCTTATGGATGCAAAGCTGGTAATGGCAAATGCAACTGGTTGCGCCATTGCTGAGGAAGCGCACCTCGAAGGTGATGTTCAGATTATGATTGGACGAAAAACTCCTTCGGCTACGGCATCGAAAGGTCAGGGTAAACCAATCCCGGCGCCTGAGAATAAGGTTGTTGAGCCTTCACCTTCCTCAGAAGAAGAAAAGCCCAACGAACCAGTTTCTTCTGGAGGAGACCTCGGAGACTCACCTGAGCTCTCCATCCCTCTTGGTGACGACTAATAAATAATCCATTGGTTCCGGCCGCGACTTAACAGTCGTGGAAGGAGCCAATGCAGAAGCAGAATTTCGTTTTCTGTCATTTCTAATAAATTGCTGCAGAGCGCAGGTGCGGAATGTTTTTTTTGCGGGAAATCATGCGATTAAATTGCCCCGCTTTAAGGCGTTCCATAATAATCACGTCTCTTTCTGCCTTGTGCTCAACTGTTGCGATTACATCAGCCCGAACCCAAACTGCAGACTTCATTCCCCCTTCTAATGCGTCATCTTCTGCTTCGAAACTTGATATAAAGTCAGATTCAGCATTCCCGGTTCCCTCAGATGCCGGCCTTGATTATGGGAATGGAGATCCAAATGGGGATGTGACAGAGCAAAAACGCATCCTGGAATCAGCAAAAAAAGCTGTCGAGGCCAGACTGAAGAATGTCAGTGCGACAGAGGAAGTTTATAGCCGCGAACAGAAGGCCGCTAAATCTATAAGCCCAGAAGCAGTCGCTAGATTGGTGGGTATTTATGAGAATATGCCCCCTCGTGAAGCAGCCTCAGTTTTTGATGTTATGGAAACTCATATCCTAGTGGCCATGGCAGGCGCCATGAATACGAGGAAGTTATCAGCTATCATGGCACACATGTCGCCCGATAGGGTGAACATTGTTTCCCAATACATGATTGGCGTGCGTTCTTTTCATTCTCATAAATCGGACCCAGTATTATCCACTTCAATGGATCAACGATCAAACCCGAGCCATCAAATGGTAAGATACTCCTCATCTCCTTCCGCAGAAGGTGAGATGTCATCTCCAGCTTCTCCGCTCCTTC
The DNA here is from genome assembly GCF_009914215.2 of Acetobacter pasteurianus. Classification (NCBI taxonomy): domain Bacteria; kingdom Pseudomonadati; phylum Pseudomonadota; class Alphaproteobacteria; order Acetobacterales; family Acetobacteraceae; genus Acetobacter; species Acetobacter pasteurianus. Next base: position 73,157 of record NZ_CP039845.2, read on the forward strand.
CATCTAGACAATGAATGTAAAAGGTCGATAGTGCATGCGGCGCTTTAATTTCTCAATTTTATTGTCTCTGTCTTTAATGGGCATTTTGACTGGCTGTTCGCCTGATTATATCGGGCATAAGCTGACAGGTAGGGTGTGTAACGCGGGGTATGTTGCCGAGGGCGAGGATTGGTGCACACCTGTTGAGAGGACGCCACCACCACAACCTTACTGCACACAAAGTTGGAACGGAGTTGATTGTTGGGAAAGGCCAGATCTTACCCCAAATATGGCACGTGAAACCTATGAGGGACCGCGTGGGCTTACGCAGGATCAAAATGCTCAACGACTAAATATGCCGATCGATAAGATCCCTCCGACTACTCAATATCCTCCGCCATAAAATCAAGCCGAAGTAGCCGTTCGTGTGGCTCTTTATTTTGAGTGTCATGCTTTCAAAATAAAGAGCCCAAACTGATAGGGTTGTAATTTGTTCTTCATTACGTGAATTGCACCATTATCATGGAATAAGATGGTAACAATTGGCCACATCATATCGTCATAGCGCCCAATTTACGGGCTTATTGGCGTAGTCCCGAAATCAGGATTGTAGGTAGATAGTCGCTGGATGCAGAAGTTACTAGATGGACTGAAAGGTCTGGGACGCACAAAGCTGGCCGCTCTGGGCGTTGTCGCTGCTCTATTGCTGACATCTATTGGTGTTCTAGCATTTTGGGGTGGCTCAGATAAAAACTCTCTTCTCTATGGAGATGTAGAGCTTTCTGAAGCTGCTGAAATGGTTGACGCCTTAACCAAGGCTCATATCCCGAGCACTTCTGGCCCTGATGGCCATAGCATCTATGTATCAAAAGATAAGGTTGCCGAGGCCAGGCTCCTATTGGCGAAGGACGGCCTGCCAAGCGGGGGGGCTGTTGGTTATGAACTCTTTGACAAAAGTGGCACTCTCACAAGCACACAATTTGAACAGGGGATTAACGAGACAAGAGCTATGGAAGGGGAACTGGAGAGGTCTATCAAACTTCTTCATGGAATTCGCAATGTACGTGTGCATTTAGTTCTTCCTCACAGAGATCTATTTTCTACTCAAACAAGCCCATCACAGGCCAGTGTAATCCTTGATGTCGGTCGAGTAGGCACAGTTTCGCCTGAAGCTATCCAGGCCATACAGAATTTGGTTTCTGCGGCAGTGCCAGGATTGCAGCCGGGCAATATTTCCATCGTTGACACAAGAGGTGACGTACTGGCCAAGCCGGGTGATCCAGATAGCTTGGCGGGAAAGGAGTCATCCCTCGAAAAACTTAGACATGCAGAAGAGCAAAGGCTTGCTCAGGCCGTCGAGGATATGCTCACACCTACACTTGGGAGTGGCCATGTGCGAGTGCGTGCGGCAGTAAGTATGAATGCTGATGATGTAAGAGAAACAGAAGAGACTTATGACCCAGATCAGCAGGTTCTGCGTTCTCAAAAGACTTCATCAGCTAAAAGCGTAAATACCGAAGCTAACCCGAATACTTCCGTTTCCAATAACCTGCCAAATGCGAATGCCGGCCAAAATAACAAGGTTGGTTCTTCCGATGATAAATCTGAAGAAACTGATAATTATGAAATTGGCAAAAGAACGCGGGTTGTAAGCCAGACAAGACCACGTGTGGCACGGATAAGCCTGGCTGTGATGGCGGATGGTACCATTGAAAAGGATAAGGACGGTAAATCAGTCTGGAAGCCTTTAGATGATGCGCAAATTAAGCGGTTAACCACGTTGGCTCAGGCTGCTATTGGATACGAAAAGAGCCGGGGTGATGAAGTAAGTGTCGTTTCTATGCCCTTCAGGAATGATGGTGGGATCGAATTCCCAACTGAAAGCAGCGGCATCTTCACACGCGATATGTTGATCTACCTCGCTAAGTGGATCATTCCTATCGGGTTGGTGGCAGGGGCCGCCCTAATGATCATCCTCCCCATAATTCGGAAAGGGAAAGAGGGGGAAGCTGACGGAGAGGCAAGGCATGGTCTTATCTCTGAGATCGCTTCAGAAGGGGCTGCTCTTGTGTCATCAGCTCTTCACGGTGGAGGACATGAGGATAAGGTCGGTATTGCTGGCATGGATGGGATGATGAGACGAGAGGCCCTGGATAGGGTAGGCAATCTTGTCGGTGAACATCCCGAAGAAACTGTGATGATTGTTCGATCATGGCTTGCGACGCCTGACAAACAGAAATCAAACTCTAGCCTCCAAAAATAAGGACACTGACAATGACTGATGAAGCATCAATGCCTCAAGCCAGTGGTCCTGGAGTAGATGACAACTCTTCTAGCCTCCCAGCCCCACCAGTTATAACTGAACAGGCCCAAGCGCTGCTTAACAGCATTACAGGTAAACAAAAGGCAGCCATATTGATGCTGGCTGTTGGGCAAGAGAAGTCTGCAGCAATCTTCAAATCCCTACATGAAGATGAGATTAGAGATATATCAGTGGCCATGTCACAACTGGGTATGGTGAAAGCCGACCTTGTTGAGGCAGTGCTTGCGGACTTCAGTCGTAATTTTGAAGTGTCAGACGGTATCGTTGGAACATATGAGACCACAGAAGAATACCTTAAGCGGGTAGGTGTCCCTTCAGATCTTGTTGAAAAGATTATGGAGGATATACGTGGGCCATCTGGCCGAAGCGTATGGGAGAAAATGGCGAATATGCCGGAAACGGCATTGGCCAATTATCTGCGTAATGAGCAACCTCAAACTGTGGCAGTTATTCTTAGCTACCTTCCGCCAGCCTATGTATCTAGAGTGCTAACGCAGTTCTCCGAAGATTTCGCCATGGATGTGATTATGCGCATCCTACATATGTCTAGTGTCAGTCGGGATGTCCTAGAAAGCTTAGAAAATACCCTCCGTAGAGATCTCGTCTCTACCTTTGGGCGTTCGACAAAGAGGGATAGTTACGCCTTTGTCGCGGAGGTTTTCAATAATTTCGATAGGAAGACTGAAACGACACTCACTGAAATTCTGGGCCAAAGAAATCATGATGATATGGAGAAGGTGAACAAACTGAAGTTCACCTTTGACGATATTAAAAGACTTATGCATGAGGATATGATGCGCGTTATGAACGCGATCAATAAAGATCCTGAGGCAAAGGCGAAACTTCCTCTTGCTCTTAAAGGTTCAAGTAAGGATATTAAGAAAATATTCCTTGATTGTATGTCTAAGAGGGCAGGCGGGATTCTAGATGATGAAATCGCTAATCTTGGCCCAGTAAGAATGAAGGATGCTGAGAGCGCGCAGATCTATATCATTTCAATCATCAAAGATCTGTCTAACGATGGTGAAATAGATATTTCTCCAAATTCGTCAGATGATGAATTGATTGAGTAATCATGGAAGTGATTCAAGGGAATATGATTGATAAAAGGCGGAGAATGTTTGGTGACGCATTGCCTGACTTCTCCATGGGCAATGCGAATTCATCTCTTCATGGCGAGGGTAAAGGTGAAGCTATTGTTGATGATCAGGAAGGACTGACTCTTACAGAAGAGCCAGTACCAGTAGTTGATCATTCAATAAGGCTGGCACCAGAGGAACTGGAAAGCATTAAAAGTTCAGCTTTTGAAGCTGGTCGCAAGGCAGGAATAGAAGACACAACAAATAATCTTCGCGCCGAAATGGCTCAGTCTATCCATACCGTTATATCCGCTTTAGCCAGTGAAAATGATCGTCGGAATGCTAGTCTTTTAGACTCTTCTAAAGTCTTTCTTACGGTCTTGTCTGCTGTGATCAGAGACTTGGTAGATCCGCAAAGTGTTGAGTTGTGCAAAGCCCTTCAAAAAGATTTAACCACAGATATTCGTGACCTAGCTAAAGAAATACAAGGCAAGATCATTGTTGAATGTTCGCCTGTAGATAGCTTTGTTTTGAAGGATAAATTGGCCGATATTCCAGATTTGGAGGTTGTGGAGCAAAAAGGCTTGTCTACAGGACAATTGACCGTAAAAACTGATGCAAATTCGATATTGTTGGATAGAGCGATTTGGCTTGAGTCAGTGAGAAAAAAAATCTTGGGTGTTTTAAACAACCTCAAACTTCCACTTTCATCCTAGTTAACCAACCCCATCACTAGAAGTGAGTTTTGACATGTCTGGTTCTGAAAATTCCGCCCCTGGAAATGCTGCAGGTGGTATCAATTTGGAAGATTTTGCCTCTGATGTGGGTAAAACCGATGTCGAACCCAATGACTCTGGGATTGGGGGGGATAAAGAAGTCATAAATGTCTCTGCCATCGATCAGCGACAGGCCATTTTAGATGTTCCAGTCAAAATCACGGCCGTAGTGGGTAATGTCAGTATGCCCGTCAAGGATCTACTCAAGTTGGGTAGAGGGGCGATTGTAAAGCTCAATAAAAGGCTTGGCGAGTCTACAGACATTTATGCCAATGATCGCCTTATTGCTCGTGGTGAAATACTCATTGTCGATGAAGATCATATCGCAGTGAATATGACGGAAATTATGACTGGGAATAATTGATGTCTTCATCGCAGATCCAAGATGTCACTCCTTTTCATCTCGGAGGTTCTCCTGACGCGATTGGGTCATCAAAGCAGATAATATTTCCTGTAGTTGCTGATTATCCCCAAGGATCAACTGGTGAGGTGGGTATGCCGGGGGTCGGGTGGGCTATCTTTTCACTCTTACTGGTGGTCTGTCTCCTTCTCCTTGCAACAAAGGCGATTCAACATTTTTCCTCTTGGAAGGCAAAAGCTGGGAGATCGTTCAAGGATCAGAAATTGGAGATCATCAGCGTTCTACCGATTGATCCTAAAAGAAAAATTGTATCTGTTGAAGTAAGCGGAAGTGAAGGGAAGCTAGGAACATCTTTAATTTTGCTAGGTGGACCTACTGATATTTGTCTTGGGTTTATCCATGCTGATCGCCCTCCAGAGGCTACCAAGACTGATTCTAATGATACAAATGGGCATAATGGTCTACCTCTCCATTAGGTGATGGCGGCTGTATAAATGTGAGATGAAGACAAGTGATCGAATTGGTGACAATGAACAAAAATAAGGCGCATCTTAATAGGATCGCCTTCTCGATAATTGTCTTAATAAGCGCAGCAGTCTTTTGTGCCGCTTTCTTGTTTCCTACTGATTGCTTCGCCCAATCGATCAATATTGATCTTGGTAAAGGCGGAGGTATTGGTGAAGCAGGCACGACGAGCAGGCTTGTTCAACTTACGGCACTTATAACCGTCCTATCCCTTGCGCCGAGCCTATTGGTTATGGTGACTGCATTTACAAGAATTATTGTAAGTCTTTCCATATTGAGAAGTGCTGTAGGAGCTCAGGGTGCTCCGCCTAACATGGTGCTGATCGGCCTGGCCATGTTTCTTACACTTTTTGTGATGCAGCCTACGCTTGAGCAATCATGGGAAAGAGGCATTGTCCCTTTAATGGACGGTCGGGTTGAAGAAATGGAAGGGCTGCAAGCGGCCGCAGAACCATTTCGAGAATTTATGGTAAAAAATGCCAGACCAACAGATCTCACGACATTCTTTCATTTGGCCAACATCCAACCAACTACAGTTGTCAATCAGACCCCATGGCGCGTGCTCATCCCGGCTTTTATGGTTGGGGAGTTAAGTAGGGGGTTTCAGATTGGTTTTTTGCTCTACCTGCCATTTCTGGTGATCGATCTCGTCACCTCAAGTGTCTTGATGAGTTTGGGGATGATGATGTTGCCACCGGCCACAATATCACTGCCATTTAAATTGATATTTTTCGTGTTGGTAGATGGTTGGCAAATGGTCGCGGGAGGTTTGGTGAGAAGTTTCGGGGGCTGATATTCTCCCCCTTTATGTGGCGCCTAGGAATAGTTCGCTCCTAAAGCAATTCTCTAATTAATGTGCTGAGTCATGCCCCTTTTTAACTGCATTCAATATGCATTAAGGGAGGTTAAGAAGTCTTCTTGCGAGTATGCCGGGAGAAAGAAGGGAAAAGCCCTTATTTAGGCTTGATGAATAACTCCCATAAGTAAGAGACAGACCACAAGCGGCGGCTGTGATAACACTTCCTATCCTGCCTGATTGTTCCAGACGGCTTGCGATCATATGAGTGGCACCCTTTTCGATGAACGCGGCCGAGATGTCAGCGGCTTCTTCAGGATCCATCCCAGCGGGAATGACTAGAACAAGGTGAGCCTTTGTTCTGTCGACTATATCCATCACCTCAGACATTTGCTTTTTGGCATAGATGCAAACACCTGGGAGATCGATCAGGATTTGTCGGCCAGCCGGATTATCTAGGTAAGGTTCAATTACTGCCTCTGGAAAGCAGGCATCAACTATTTCAGCAGACGTCCCGTACAAAGATGATGAAATCTTGGCATAGCTACCCGGTGTCCTATCACAGGCTAAGACCAATGCGTTGGTGGATGTCGTGCATATATTGTTTGCTATTAACTTTGAGAGAGACAGTGTTTTGCCTGAGCCTGATGCGCCACAAAATGCTATAGGACGGCCATCATTCAGCGGCAGATCTCCGAAGTTTAAAACACGATCAATACCAGTAGTGAGGTCAGATCCTGCAAGGCTTTCGATAATAGGAGTTGGGATGGAGTGCCATTTCAGAACATCTTCGATCATAAGGCTTGGTAATGGGAGACTATCCTGTTCGTCTGAAGAGGGAACTTCTAAATCCCCTCTTGTTCCAGTCTGAGCATCAACCCTAGTTTCTTCGTCTTTATCAAGTACTGACGGTTGCTGACACTTCGGATCCCTGCCACTCGTTTCAAGTGATGGAGCGGTCAGATTTTTCTGGGATATAGATATGTCTGTACCGCCATTATGCGTCATTTCGCTGGAAGTCACGGATTCAGACATTCTTAAAAACCTCTTTTAGGAATATGCATATAAACCTAATCAATAATGTTTAACTGTTATCATCGGGCTAGATGTTAGGCAACTGTCGCGATGGTTTTGGTGACACATCGAGGATAGAGCTCGGCCTGAGATACAACAGGTGTCGAGGGGCTGATTCTTTCGACTACCTGCCTGACAATATCCCTATTGGTGGATATGGTTATCAAAACAGGATTTTCTTCTCTTTGTGAAGCTTGGTGCAAGGCTTCTTTTAACGATGTGATAAACTGGTTCAGCATCTTGGGTGGCATGGCAATAACCCTTTCATCGCCTGCACCTGTTGTGTTGTTCATCAGATCAGTTTCCCATTTTCTGGAAATGGTAATGATAGGGATATAGCCTGATGGCGTCGTAAGACTGCTGCTGATTTGCCGTGAGAGTTTACGGCGAACATAACCAGTAAGTGCCATTATACCCTTTAGGTTTTGAGCGACACCTTCCTGAATGCTTTCGAGTATGCTTGGTAAATCACGTATAGAAACGTTTTCTTGGAGGAGCGCCTGAAGCACACGTTGCACTGTGATCAGTGAAACTTGGGATGGAATGATGTCATTTACTAGCTTCTGTTCTGAATGGGGCAAGTTATCTAGCAAAGCTTGAGTTTCAGGGTAGGTGAGAAGTTCTCCCATATGAGAGCGTAGGGACTCTGAAAGATGAGTTATAATAACAGTGCTGGGCTCGACTACGGTGCATTTTTCCGCGATAGCCTTAGCTTGATCACTTGGCTCAATCCAACGCGCAGGCAAATTGAATGTAGGTTCTTTAGCAGGTTCGCCTGGAACAGTAACCCGAATATTTGCACCCATAGGTAAAATGGCGAGTAATCTTCCGGGTTTTACCTGACCTGAGCCAATTTCGATTTCCTTGATCTTAATAGAATACGTGTCGTTATCTAAAGCCATGTCATCTTTAATTCTAATAGATGGCAGTATGAAGCCAAGCTCCAGGGCGATACGACGTCTCAGAGCTTTAATCTGGGTAGTAAGAGGAGAGTCATCGCCGTTTGCCAAAGTTAATAGACCAAAACCTATTTCAAGTTGGATGAGGTCTATTTTTAGCAGATCTGTGATGGGAGGCACTGAAGGAGCTGGAGGAGTTACTTCAGTGATGTCACCATCACTGTCAACTTGTGGAGCCTTGTGTCTGGCCCAGGCGCCTGCTGCCGTTAAGCCTGAAATAATGAGGAAAGGCACCATAGGCATGCCGGGCATAAAGGCGAATATGCCAGCTAGAAAAGATGCAATTGCTAAGGGTTTTGGTGTGCCACCAAGTTGTTTGAACAAGGTAACATCGGTTTTCTCATCCGTACTTCCTTTGGTAACAACAATACCTGCAGCAAGTGAGACAAGAAGGGCGGGGATCTGAGATACAAGGCCGTCCCCGATGGTTAATGTAGTGAAAGTCTTTGCTGCATCTGCGACAGGCATGCTGTACCTGATTACGCCAATGGCCAGGCCGCCGATAATGTTAATGGCGATAATGATGATGCTCGCTATAGCATCATTGCGCACAAATTTTGCAGCACCATCCATAGCACCAAAGAAGTTACTGACGGCTTCAAGTTCTTTTCTTTTGGCCCTGGCCTGCCTTTCATTTAGGGCGCCTGAGGCAATGTCCTGATCAATTGCCATTTGCTTGCCAGGCATTGCGTCCAGGGTGAATCTGGCTGCAACTTCTGCAATTCTCCCGGATCCTTTGGTAATAACCATGAAGTTCACTACCATAAGGATACAAAAAACGATCCCTCCGATAATGACGTCATTTCCCATAAGAAGGCCGCCAAAGGCAGCAACAACGTGACCTGCTGCGTAAGGGCCTTCATTACCTCGTGAAAGAATGGCCTTGGTCGTCGATATTTCAAGAGAAAGCCGGAATGTTGTAGTCAGAAGTAGAAGGGAGGGGAAAGACGTAAAATCGAGTGGCTTTTCGAGAAAAAGTGCGACCATAAGGATGAGCACTGATAATGTGATTGAGATGGCCAGCCCGATGTCTAAAAGGAAGATCGGCAGCGGGATGAACATCGCTGCGATAATAAGCAAAACACTCCCGGCGAGAAGAATGTCGGTCCCTGGGAATATTCTGTGAAGGTCGAAGGTTTTCCAACCTCCACTCTTGACCACATTTCCCAGCATCGAGAAGTTTCTTGCACGATTTAATATTGCAGATTTAATGCCTGCCGCTTTGCCGAAAGAGACATCTTTTTCTGGAGCGGAATTATTTGTGTCGCTCAAAGCGTACCCCTAGCATTGGCAAAATTTATGACCTCTAAGATCCAATGAGGCAGGCGCCACCCATTGGTTTGATGGATAAATAGAGGCCATAAGACTTTAAATCTAGAAAATTTCTATAGGAACTGATGATAACCTTCAAGGATAAGGGCATTGTCAGCGGTGGAAAATAAGGCCAAAAATATTTGTCCTTTAAGTCTTTAAGGCTCAGTCCTTATCCTTTGTATTAACTCGGAGGGATTATGAGGCTGTAGATCGGATTTGGCCTTAAATTCTAGACTATAAATTTAGGAATGGGAAAAGTGGCATTGGAACCAAATGCAGAAGCAAAGCAACAGGCTGTTAAGATTACAGCCGTTGAATTCACGATCGCATGCGAACATCTTTTTGCCGCTGGAGAGGGGCATAAAGCTATTCAGATGGCTTTGCAGGTAGGTCAGGCCTCTCAAGAAGTCCCTCTTATTCTTTCCGCTTCCGGGCTTCTGGCTAAATATACTAATCGTCATGATATTGTCGCCACTCTTATTAAAAAAGCTATCCATCTGACTCCAGATGGCACGGCAGAACTTGCTCGTTCTAAATCAGAAATGCACATTTTCCTTGCCGATGCGCTTATGGCAATGGGGCGTAAAAAGGAAGCAATGGACATCTTCCAAGCCATTTTTAAAGAGTGTCCTGCATTGCGTGTTACTGCTTTAGAGCATATCTCGATGGCTCTACTTGAGGCCGGATATCCGAAGGAAGCCTTCACAGTTCTAGATGCGTGCTTTTCTTCATCTGACGCTCTCGTTTCAGTGCCACTTTACAATAATATGGGCTGCGCATTGGAGAGAATGAATCGATCAGAAGAAGCGCTCCCATATTATGAGAAGGCTTTAGAACTTGACCCCACAAACCCGGTTGTATCATTCGGGCACAGTGTCTCATTGCTCAAGGCAGGGCGACTTGAGGAAGGGTTTAAGAAATATGTACGCCGTGCACCTTTGGTAAATGACCGAAACTTTTGGTTCCTGGAACTTCCTCGTCTCTCTGATCAGGTTGATCTGGAAGGAAAGCACATTCTACTCTATCAAGAGCAGGGGTTAGGTGACACAATCCAGTTTATTCGTTTTGTCCCTTGGTTGCTCAGTAAAGGGGCTAAGTTAACAATCGCACTTCCTATCCAGTTGCTTGACCTTATAGCACTCAATTACCAACAAACAGATTGCATGTTGATATCTGATGTCGCTTCAATGTCGTCAGCGCAAAGATCTGAATTTGATTTTTCATGCCCAATCCCTGACCTTCCATTTGTTTGTGGGGTCAAGTCAGAGAAAAATATCCCTCATTCGACTCCTTATTTGCTCCCTAGCGGTGTAGAAGGCAATCGCTTTTCCCAAATTATGAGAGAGGAGGCGAAGGATATTTGTGGGTCTTCTGACTCCGCATCTCCTTTGGCCCGTATCGGGATTGTTTGGGCTGGTGATAAGCGCACTAAGGCTGCTGACGTTGCTGCGGATCAGAGACGTTCGACTACCCTGTTGGATATGATGGGCGCGGTCTCAGCTCATTGTCCTGATCTTCGTAAATGCGAAATTTACAATTTGCAGTTTGGGCGCAGAAGGTCCGAGCTTAAGGAATGGCATGGGGTGCCGATCATCGATATTATGAATGAAGTCGAGAATATGGAAGATACGGCGGCTATCATGCTGAACCTGGATCTAATCATATCTGTTGACACTTCCACAGCTCATTTGGCCGGTGCACTCGGCCGCCCTATCTGGATGGTTAGTCGCTGGGATGCTTGCTGGAGGTGGGGAGATAAGGGTGACAGATCTGTGTGGTATCCAACAATGAGAGTTTTCCGGGCGCAGGAGAATTCTTTCCTGCCTGTATTGGCGGAGGTCGGGAAGGCTCTTCAAGTTATTCTCCAAAATTCTGAGCATCCAGTTTTTTAACTCTCTAAGAATTATTGGTCTTAGCCACTTCTTTTTTCCTTTCCCTGCATGATGAGAGGTCTCCTCTCGTGTGCGAGGAAAGGTAAACAGGTGCTCTCGAGATCAATTTTGTTTTTGAATCTCTAGAGTTGTCTGTTTAAATTTATTAAAATCTAATATTGAAATGGGGGCCAGGATGGGAAATGAACCGCTCTGGTATTTGACCAAAGATGGTGACAGATCCTGTCTCGAACTGTTCCGACGGCACTATTCCTGCAAGAACAGGAACCCTAAGCAATCACAGTTTGTCGGACCGGGAGAACACATTGTGCTCCGAACCGATCTCGGAGACGCTGTCTTTGTTTGGCGATATGCAGTGTACCGGGCGGACGGCCAGAAAGGTGTCGAATGCTCACTCTTCCGAAACGAGAGCTCGCTCCTTTCGTCCGAGCTTGTGCGACAGGCTGACGCCATCGCTGATCACTGCTGGCCTGGTAAAAGGCATTACACCTTCGTCGATCCGGCGGCAGTCAGGAGTTCCAATCCGGGATTTTGCTTTATTGCTGCAGGATGGAGAAAGTCTGGGGTGTCCAAAGGAGGAAAGCTGATACTGGACCTCAAATCACATTGATATTCAACGCGACATATATGTCTGGTATCCTGCCGACCTCTTATCAAGCGCTCCCTATAACCTCGTCCTTCAGGACGGGGAGAATGACAAGATGTGAAGTGCTAGGTTAGGCAAGCGGCCGTTAGTGGGAGGCTTGTGGCGCCGGCTTTAAGGTTGAGCGACAGGCGAGTTAACTGGGAATGTTGTAGTGATCCTTACCGGCATGGCTCGGTATGAAGCCAGTGTTCGACCTTTTTGAAGCCCATCAAAATGCTTTGGGCTGTTAATTTCCGAGAACTTCTGATTCCCCTTAAAAGGGCGGAACATCTTAACAGGGTGAGGTGTCGGGTTATTGTGAGTTTGTTCTTCGTCCAAATTGCCATCTTTTTCTACCTTGGACACAAACATGGGCCGAGGCTTAGTTGTGGGGTGAATTGAAGCTAAATTAGTCCTTAATTCATGGAATGGATGCGGTTTGCCATCCGTATTCGCTCTTCCGTCCTGCGGCTTTGACCATTCTTCGAGCACTTTCCATTGGTAAGGTTCCCCAACGCCAGGCGTCTGGGAGTGATATGCAGCAGCAGCCTTGGGCCAACTACCCATTTTGCTATACATTTGGATTAGAAAGCGCCCAGCATAAAGGCTGTTTGGCAGTGGATCGAAAGCATTCTCCAGTGATGAAAAAGCATCAGGATGATGCATGATATTAACTTGCATGCACCCTACATCAATCGAATTGATGCCGCGGGCCTTAAATGAGTAAACAGCTTCAATAGCTTCTTCACGGGATGCATAGTGGTACCCTACACCTCCGGCATTTACAGTCCATGGCCAAGGTGCGAGTGTTCCATCTGGGTCAGGCTTACTGGTTTCCACCCTACTCATGGCGGAAAGAAACCCATCTGGGATATGTAAAGACCTTTCAGCCTGGCTTGTAGCGGCGATGCATCGCATCGCTTCAGGTGATTTTGCCAGCAGTGTGTGAGGGGCAAATGCACCAAACAAGGATAAAAATCCAAATGCAAAGGCTTTCCACTGAAAGTCAGGAAGACGTCTATGAAAACGATGGCAAATCATAGCTAGGATATATTAGATCGAACGCTTCGTTCCAAAGTATTTCGCTTTGATGTTGAACTGTACCTTGTGGGTTCATATCCTTTAAGGGTTGATGCCAAGGATTTTTCAATACAAATTTTTGGCCTTATCCAGATCATCAGACTTGTTAAAGCCTTAACCGTTTTGTTCCTATGGTCTCCAGACGTATCTCAATCAGGGTTTCTTAATGTTCCATCGCGAAAGTCTGTCATTCCTACGTTATTCCCCTCAGTTTTTGAGGCGAATGCTATCAATTTTTATGGCAGCAGTGATGTTGAATTTAGTGTTCGGTGTTGAACGCTCTTTTGCGTCTCCTGTGCGCATAAAAGACATAGTTGACTATGAAGGCGTCAGAGATAACCAATTGGTCGGTTACGGCCTTGTAGTAGGGCTGAATGGTACCGGCGATCGGCTGACAAATACCTTATTTACCCGAGAAACTCTTATAGGGATGTTGAACCGCCTCGGTGTAAATATTCGTGATAAGGCGATACAGCTTCAGACTCACAATGCCGCAGCAGTTATGGTCACCGCTACACTTCCACCTTTTTCCCATGGGGGAAGTCGTATTGACGTAACTGTTTCAGCCGTAGGTGATGCACAAAGTCTGACAGGCGGCACATTGATAGTTACGCCTCTCCAGGCTGCAGATGGAGAGGTTTATGCAGTTGCTCAGGGTTCCCTTGTAACGAATGCCTTCTCCGCGCGCGGGGCAGCCGCTGCAGTAACAAGAAATGTGCCAACAAGTGGGCATATCGCCAATGGGGCAGTGGTAGAAAGAGAGGTTCCAGTGCTTCTTGGATCTTCTGGCGTTATTCATCTGGCGCTGAAGAACCCGAACTTCACTACTGCCACCAGAATAGCCGCAGTGATTAACCGTCATCTGGGAAAAGGTGCCGCAAAGGTAGATGATCCAAGGACGGTAGCGGTTAACCTTGCCGGAAGGAATGCAGCGCAGACGCTATATGAAATTGGTGATTTAACCATTGAGCCTGACACCATGGCCAAAGTGATTGTCGATGAGGCTGCAGGCACGATTGTGATGGGTGACAATGTTCGTATAACGACAGTGGCCATAGCTCAGGGCAACCTGACCATACAAGTCACTGAAACCCCACAAGTAGTGCAACCAAACCCGATGGGCGGAGGTCAAACTGCAGTGGCGCCTCGTACGCAGATCAATGCGACAACAGATAACGGGCACAAGTTGGGTATACTTAAGGAAGGCCCCACATTGGCTAGTCTTGTCGCAGGTATGAATGCCTTGGGGATGGGGCCTCGTGATATGATCAGTGTGTTGCAAGCCATCAAGGCTGACGGGGCACTTCAGGCAGATCTTGAAGTTCGGTGATTCAGACGATCACATCTAAGGGTTTGGTAGGTTTTTAAGTATGTCCCCCATTCAAAGTGGTGTCAGCCATATCTCTTCAGTTAACAGGGCAAGTCCAGAAACAATTTCCCCGCAAGTTGAGCAGAAGATCCAAAAATCTTCTAAGGATTTTGAGTCCGTGGCAATCGGAGAAATGCTCCAGCCGATGTTCGATACAATAGATAACTCAAAAGGGCCTTTTGGTGGGGGGAATGCTGAAAAGCAATTTCGATCCCTTCAGGTGTTGGAGCTTGGAAAGCAAATCTCAAATGCCGGCGGCGTAGGTATTGCTCATCAGGTCTACAAAAAAATGATTGAAATGCAGTCTGATCGACAAAAGCATGGTGGAAAGGGGTAGGTATGAACGGTAGCTTATCAATTAGTGGTTTGATCAAGAGTGGCAAAAGAAAAATATCTGCGATAACCGGAAAAAAGGATAACGATAAAGGAGATGGAATAGAATCCTCTCCTGAGGACGAATTGGTGTATGCATTTAAGAATGCGACAAAAATAATCCTGCATGAAAATGATCTGCTTAAAGCCAATAACTTTGTTGGATATAAAGCCGACGTAGAAAAGAAGGTTGCTGCTTTTCAGGGTTTGTCTGAATGTTTGAAAGCATACAAGCAAAGACCTGTATCTTCCGCGGAAGATCCATCCCCGGTTTTGAAGGAAGCAATCAAAGAATTTAATGAAACGGCGGAGGTCAATAGGGGGCTTCTAAGTCAATCCATTAGATCCCAGAATATAGTTCTGGAGCTAATTATCCAGAGTGCCACCCAAGACGCTTCCGTGGGGTATAATGCCAAGGGAGGGAGAGATTTTGATAAATCTCGATTGGCGATATCTCTTAGACCTAAAGTTTAGCCATTTTCTCTAATTTTGGTATCGAGAGATCCCTGTTGTCGGCCGAGCAAAAGGTATTCGGATCCGATTATCTTTTTAATTGAATGCACATGTATCATTCCCCTGTCAGGCTGACAGGGGATAAGGCGATATAGAACGCTATTACCAATAGCTTCCTATCATGTGTTTGGGTTGGTTGGAGCCAGGATCTGCTGCTGGTGTCCAAGAACTCCAATCCCATGCTGTGGTGTCCCTCCGGTTTTCAAACACCATTTCTGTCAGTGATGGATCCTGCTGGGAATGATTTTTACTGATGGTTTTATCCTGCGCCTTTAATGTGTCGTACGCATTTTGATCGCCCATATACACACAGCCGCAGCCAATGGGGTCAGCATAAAGATAGATATTCCCACCCTCAGGTGCCGGGCGGTAAGTAATCTGCCCAGGAGGGAGGAGATTCATCATCGAATACCGAGCAGTAGTGTCTGCATAATGTGCGACAAACCCGGCTTGTGACAGTGAGCGACCTTTATCCAGATAGACTTTGGCCGGCTGCCCGCAACCGGCTAGTGTCAAGGCTAAAGATATAACTGATATTCTGCCTAGGAAGGATTTGAAAGCCATATCCATTTTTCCTTCTTATCAGCTCGCGTTAAGGCTACGTGACTTGATATTGTCAGTCAGGCACAGGGGCGGGAAAGACGTGAAGGCTTTCATATGCCGATAGTGCTTATTCATTATCACATCGACACTGCCAGTCTTGATAAGGCGGTTATTCAGGCATGAATGTGGGTGTAGAGTGGTTGTAAATGGCAGGCATCTCTCGATTAGATTGCGCGCACCCTTTGGGGAGACAGCGTATCCACATATCCCAAAAGTTTCTTTCAGGCGAAATGCTTGAGATTTCACATCAATATCGCGAAACGTATCAATGCCCTGCCGCACCTGTTCTTCAGAGAAGTGAGCTATGCAATCGCCGATGCCAGGAATCATCTCAAATTGAAGACTTGTATCAGAATTATTCCCCCAAAGAATGATATCCCAGTCTTTCGGAAGGGAAGAGATAATCCTTTGACTTTCCTCCTCAAAATTTTTGCAGAGGAACGCATCATCTTCGAATATATGACCGGGCTCACCGCTTTTGGCGATCGTTCCCCACAGGGAAACATGAGCAAGGCCGGATCCGACCGCGCCCATTGTGAACTCGCAACCATCACCCAAAAAGCCTTTTTGGCGGATTTCATCAAGGTCGAGGGTTTTTCCATCGATGCCAGGGCTATGTAGCAATCCATTGACATGAGCATTTACCCGAAGGAATCTTTCCTGTCGTTCAGGAGTGCGAAGAAGGCTTATGTAATGTTTTTGCATCAATAGCTTGCCTCTGTCGGTAGCCACTAAGTCTTCAAATAAGCCTTAGAAGGCGTAATGGTTTTGTTACCTTTTTAGGGTATGGACTGATTTTAGGAATGTCCAAGGCCATTTATGATGGCGTGGCTTGTGCTCAGGTCAATCTCACCATGCAGTCGAGGAAAAAAGGCAATGTCTTTGATATCTGGTCTATCGCCTGTGACCCAATATCTTACGGCGGAAAAGGACGAAAGCACTACAGCCGCTAATTACGCCAAGACAGATGCGACTACGGCACGTGAGGTGTCAGAGTTTGAGAAGAAAGCCGCAACAATCACAACGTCTGACCAGTTGATGGGCGACTATTCTTCCAATGAAGTAGTTTTGGGGGCATACAATCTCAGCTCATTAAGCAATGAAAAAGCCCTTGAAAAGGATCTGCTCACTCAAGATCCAACCTCATCTACAGCTCTGGCAAAAACATCTAGCAATGCTACATGGGCAAAATTTGCTGATGCTTTTCAGGCGATGGGAAGTGGCCATGGTACTGCTGCTGCCAGTCCCTTTACATCAACAATGATAGCTTCCACAGTTTCGTCATTTGAGATGTCTCGGTATGAAAGTAGCGATGATTTGCAGGACAACGGGGTTGGGAATGCTCTCTATTTCACCAGAACTATGGAAGCCGGTGGCATAAAAACGATTTCCCAACTTATGTCGGATCCGACACTCTTAAAGGTGGCTGAGGTAGTCAGTGGCTATGACCCGGATCAGTTTGGGGCTTTGGATTATGATCAGCAAACTAGGATTTTGTCGAAAAAAGTCGATATGACAAAGTTCTCATCTCCATCAGGAATTCAAAAATATGCCGAACAATATCTCGCTCTAATTCAAGTTAATCCTTCTTATCTCGATAACGACACTTCAGATAATACGATGATTGATCTTTTTGGTGGAAATGACGATAACAACATATTGTCGTTATTCGGCGACAGCAGCACTGATTCATCTGAAAGCGAGATGGTTTCAGAGTTGTTCTAATGGTGATGATAGGTGCGGAATATGAGGGTGATGGGCTTAATACCCCCTTACGCACCTATCTTCTTTAACCGCTGAGATAGGGTGCAAATGGCCTCTAGTGACATTATTACCCCTCCGGGGGACACTGTTCAGTCATTTAGCCCCGATGATTTTGCTAAATTCGTTAAGTCTGAAGCTTCCGAAAATTCTGCTCTGATTTCTCAGATCAACACAGAAATCAGATTTCTATCTGGCATCATAAATCCATCTCTCTCCAGCACCCCATTTGCCAAGATGACAGGAAAAGTTGTTAGCGTGTCAGGTCTAACAGCTTCAGTCAGCGGAATGCTTAACATCACGGGTATCGGTGACAGAGTTACTATTCGCTCGTTGGATGGTCGCGATCTTCAGGCCGAGATCGTGGTGTTTCAAGGCGAACTAGCGACTGTTATGCCTTTCGGATCCTTAGAAGGGGTTGGTGCCGGCTGTTCTGTCAGTTTCCCAGTTTATGATGCAGAACAAAGAAGACTAATGTCTGGAGGGGCTCTCCAGGTTAATAACTCCTGGATAGGCAGGGTGGTAGATCCTTCCGGCACACCTATAGACGGTAAAGGTGATCTGGCTCCTGGAGGGCGGACACGCAAATTACACGCCCAACCTCCATTGGCGGCCACAAGGGCAAGATTGGGCTCCAGAATTGATCTTGGGGTTAAGGCCATGAACCTTTTTACGACATGTCGTAAAGGGCAGAGGCTTGGTTTATTTGCAGGTTCTGGCGTTGGAAAATCCACCTTGATGGGCATGTTGGCCCGCAACACCGCTTGTGATGTCGCTGTCATTTCTCTTGTGGGGGAGAGAGGGAGAGAGGTTCGAGAGTTTATTGAGGATGATCTTGGAGCGGAGGGGCTAAGCAAGTCAGTTGTTGTAGTGGCAACCTCCGACACATCTCCTCTCATGCGGCGAGAAGCTGCCTATGCTGCTTTAACTGTGGCAGAGGCATTTCGTGATGAAGGTAAGTCAGTCTTGTTGCTGATGGATAGCGTGACAAGATTTTGTCAGGCATTGAGAGAAATAGGCCTATCAGCAGGAGAACCGCCAGCCACAAGGGGCTATCCTCCTAGTGTATTTGCAGAACTGCCAAGATTGCTGGAAAGGGCAGGGCCTGGTCCAATGATGGAAGATGGGACGGCAGGCCAAATAACAGCTTTGTTTTCAGTCCTTGTTGAAGGCGATGACCAAAATGAGCCGGTAGCAGATTCTGTGCGGGGTATTCTCGATGGTCATGTTGTAATGGAGCGAAAGATAGCGGAATCCGGCAGGTATCCTGCTATCAATGTTCTGAAATCACTTTCCAGAGCAGTACCTGGATGCAATTCAGATGAAGAAAACCTTCTCACAAGAGAGGCAAGGAAGCTTCTATCTGCATGGGGTGAAGTCAAAGATATGGTCAGGCTTGGTGGCTATCAGGAAGGATCTGATCCTGTTGCTGACGCGGCTATCCAAATTGCCCCTGCGATAGAGGACATGCTTCGACAGTCTAAGAAAGAGAAGGTAGGTTTGGAAGAGTCCTTTCTAGACTTGCAAACGGTAATGTCTCCAATAATGGGCAATATGAATGAGTAGCGATCGAATACGGTCTTTACGTGTTCTTGAGAAGTTGCGTTTGGCTGAGGTGGACAAGGCTAGAATTCAAGTAGCACAAAGCCTTCAGGTGGAAAAAAATATTCAGCTTGAGATCGCTAAGAAAGAGAAGGATATTACTGAAAACGCAAGCTTTGTATATGACAATCCCGCAGGCGAAGCATCGAGTGGCATCCAGGCATTAGAGGCTTCATATCGAGA
Organism: Acetobacter pasteurianus; assembly: GCF_009914215.2. Taxonomy (NCBI): domain Bacteria; kingdom Pseudomonadati; phylum Pseudomonadota; class Alphaproteobacteria; order Acetobacterales; family Acetobacteraceae; genus Acetobacter; species Acetobacter pasteurianus. Next base: position 92,343 of record NZ_CP039845.2, read on the forward strand.
ATGGCTTCCAAAGGCGAAAGACATATTAGAAAAACTTCAGGATGATCTGAAAGTAGCAAAAGAAAACACAGAGGCTAGGCGTTCAGAGTTAATAAGAGTGAACGCCTCTCACGAGGCTGTTAAATCGCTTATAGAAAGTGAATTGCAAGAAATAAAGATAGACCAAGAAAGAAAGCAGCAAGCTGAGATTGACGATATATCACGAACTCAATTCTTGAAGAAAAGACGTAATATTGTTTAGTCGTTAACATTTAACCATTTTAGAAGATTCCCAAAACAGATGCCCTGGCTGCGTGGAAAGTGTATTGCGTTAAAACCTTTAGATTAAGATCATCCTTGAGAATGATAAATCCGGTCGGTATCGATTAAGTAGGTTCGTATTAAAGCCAAGGCCCTGAATGGTTGGCCTCAAGGCATAATGCGGCATCATTGTCTGCCGGGAATGTCATGAAAAACAATGTCAGCCACACAACTACAGCCGGAACTTCTGAAGAAGATATTCAGAAAAAAAACAAAGAAACGATTTTTTTGGCCACACCTTGTTATGGTGGAATGGTCACGACTGAATTTATGACTTCTGTTATCGGATGTTCAGCAGGCAAAGTGCCTGTTACGCTGATGACGTTGGGTGATGACGCTTTGATTCCGCGTGCTCGCAACACCCTGTTAGCGAATTTTTATTATCGTTCCAATTGTTCTCATATTCTGTTCGTGGATGCAGACATAGGCTTTGATCATAACGCACCGGAAAGGTTGCTTAAATCCGGCAAAGATGTGATCGCCGGGACATATCCTATTCGGGACAGATTTTGGGATAATGTAACCAAAAATAATATTCTGGCCGGGGAAGCCCAACGGACCGCATCCTTGCGTTACGTTGGAGAGACAAAGGAAATCCATGACTCTTGGGAAAAGGGTCCTTTGGTTCAAGTTCCATTTGTTGGGACTGGATTTATGATGATCAGTCGCAAGGCAGTAGAGGCGATGATCAAAGCATATCCTGAAACAGAATATAAAAAGATCAACTGTGCTGAAGACCAGTCTGGGATGCGAAATTATGCCCTTTTTGATGGGAGCATTGATCCTGATGATGGAACCTATCTAAGCGAAGATTTCACTTTTTGCAGAAGATGGCGCCAAATCGGTGGTGAAGTGTGGTTGGATATGTCCATCGACCTTTCTCATACGGGCCGAGCCAAATTCTTTGGCAATCCCTTTGTGCGTCTTGGCATTAACCATAATCGGCGGACAGTCAAAAGTTAAAATCCTCCCCCGTAAACGGTTCTTGGCCTGTCTGCTGCCTAAAATAAAAAGATTTGTATTGGAAGAAGCCTAAGCCATATGCCGAACGATAAACAAAGGCCAATTATTATAGTCAAAAAAGAAGATGGCGGAGGAGAAGGCCATCACGGGGGCGCATGGAAAATCGCTTATGCTGATTTCATGACAGCCATGATGGCCTTCTTTCTGCTTATGTGGCTGATTAACGCGACTTCCGAAGAACAAAAAAAGGGGATTGCTCAGTTTTTCAACCCCATGGCGGACAAATCCGCTTCCACTGCAACTACAGATTCATTGCTTGAAGCCTCTCCTTTAACGTCACCTACTTCAATTAAGCTTGCAAAGAACTCTGATGTTGAAGCTAATTCTTCTGGAAATGGAAGCGGCAAAACGAATGATGGATCTTCCACGGAACAAAGTGCCCCATCTACTGGTGCAAATACTTCAGACGATATAACCAGTGGTCTAACTTCCATTTTGCAACCTGGATCTCCCTCAATAATTCCGATTGGTGGCCCACAGACAGGTGCTGCCAAATTGGGAAGCAAAGTCGGGTCTTCTTCCCAAGATCGTCTTTCAAATGGCTCTGAAACTGCTGCTTCAATTCAAGAGCAAAAGTCTATTGATGTCGCTATAGAAGGAATTAAGTCTGATATCCAAAAAGATCCCAATATCCAAGATGTAGAGAAGAACCTTAGATTTGAGGTCGGGTCAGATGAAATAAGGATAGAATTGACCGACACTGATCATCAGGCAATGTTCGATACTGGAAGCGTTGCACCTAACAAGACAGCATCACTCATGCTCGCAGCGATAGGAAAATGGCTCTCTCCTCTACCTGAAAAGGTCTCCATACTCGGTGAAACTGATGGCATCGCCTATCATGTGCGGAAAGGTAATGCTTCTGGGCTTTCTAATTGGACATTATCTGAAATGAGGGCTGATAAGGCCCGAGAGATATTGGTGAAGTCGGGCTATCCTGACAAAAATATCGAAAGTGTTTCAGGACTGGCTGATCGCAATCTGGCGGATCCCTCGCATCCAGATGCCCCAGAAAACCGCCGCATAGTGATCATTTTGCATCGGAGAAATCCGATTTCTTCTTCTTTGTTACAACGCGACAAACTAGCACCAATGTCCGCACAGCATGATGGGCGCGATATTAAGGCGGAGAAACAAAACTAATGCTATTCGTAGGTGGATTGATTTTTGCTCTTCTCTGCGTTTTTGGCTCATTTGCGGCTTCGGGTGGGGCACTGGCACCGCTCATAGCTTCAATGCCCTTTGAGTTGCTGACGATTTTAGGGTCAGGCCTCGGCATTTTTGTGATGGCCAACACAAAGGACTCACTCAAGCAAGTCCCATCGTATATCAAGCTTGTATTGAAAGGTGCGCGTTACGGAAAAGAAGACTATATGCAATTGCTAAACCTTCTTTTCAGGTTGATGAAGCTTAGCAGGTCTAAAGGCTCTACAGAACTAGAGCAGCACTACGAAAATCCTGAAGACAGTGAGATTTTTAAATCAGTTCCTACTGTGCTGAATGATGTTCGTACAAGGGATTTCATCTGCGACTATCTGAGACTTATCGGTATGGGAGTGGAAAGAGATGACGCCTATCTTCTTGATGCTGCCATGGAACGTGAACTCAAAAAAAATCTTTCCGAGGATCTCCATATAGCCCATTGCCTACAGAGCCTCGCAGATGCTCTTCCAGCTCTAGGTATCGTGGCTGCAGTGCTTGGGGTAATTAAAACTATGGCCTCAATCAGCAAGCCTCCAGCGGTGCTGGGTGAGATGATTGCAGGCGCTATGGTGGGCACATTCCTGGGCGTTCTTATGGCTTACGGTATCTTCGCCCCTCTCTCTGCTAAGATGCAGGAGCTTGTGAAGAAAGACGCCAGGTACCAAGATATCGTTAAAACTGTTTTGGTGGCATTCGTTCAGGGTCAGTCCCCTGAAGTGTGTGCAGAAATCGGCCGAAAAGACATACCTGAAGACATTATGCCTGAGTTTTCGGAGCTAGATTCCATGCTCTCTGAGATCAAGAATTAACCACAGAGAATGGTATCTACATTGAAAGGTCGATGAGCAATGGTGTCTAATTCCATAATTATTGGTAAATCCGACCTTTCTTCTGCTGTGTCCAAGCCCTCAAGGATCTCTTCTAAGAAGCAGACTTCTTTGCAATCTGGGGAACAGTCGGGCTCTTTCTCAGACCTTCTCATCGATAATGGATCTCCCATAACTTCGGCCGAAGTTGAAAAGAATGATGAGACGACATCGGGCGGGCAAAGTGGACAAGAGGACAATCCATCAGAAGACACTGGTGCCGCTAGTGACCAGGGTCAGTTTGTTCAGAGCGACAGCTTAAAAAAAATCAGCGCTTTGAAAGGGGCAGAGCCTACTTCAGCGAAGGTTTTGTCAAAAAAAACGGATACAGATGACACTCCAATGCGGGGTGCCAATTCAGGGTCAGACAATTCTTCTACATCTTTAACAGATGCAAGTGATGCCCCGAACGATGATAAGCAGATAACTTCCCAATCGATAACACCAGAATTGCTTGCTTCCCTGGCAAATGCGATCGCCGTTAGTTGCCAAGGGGAGCAAGGTCCCCAATATTGCGCGCATAGTCAGGATGAGGGTGGCAGCCAAAATTCTATTACGGATTCAGATGGCGAGGAATTGGCAATCCTCGGTAATTCGTCCCGTTCTGGCCAATCATCCTTCTTTGCCTTTGGTAGTGATCTTACCTTAATATCTAATTCTTTATCTGGTTCTGACGATACCTCTCTAATAGAAAAATCAATAAAGCCGTCCGGGAAAAGCGATGGAACGTTAGAAGCCTCAATAGATAAGAAAAATAATGATGAAAGTGGCGATGATATTACTTCAACGGTTTCTGAAGAATCTAAGTCAATTCCACAATCGGCAACAGATAGTCTTGATGATACCTCAATTCAATGGGGAAATATTTCACATGGCGATATCAGCAGCATCAGCAGCGGAACAAATTTAGTTGCAAATCCTCTGAATACTGCGACTGGGACGCCGACAAAACAGGTCCAAAATGATAATGTGGATAAAGTCCAAACTGATATAAGCTCACACCTTAATTCAACAGATGGTCTCGAACCTAGCCATTTAACAGCAAAAAGCGCCTCATTCACTTCTTCCGAGGACAAGCTAAGTCAAGACCGAAGTATCACAATCAAAGATGTCTCAGTCCAGCCGACAAAACATTCGGTGGCTAACGGTTTGTGGAGCAGAGGACATATATTCTCCTCCGATGTTGGTGATGAGATCAGTGATGCAAGTGATGAGGTGCAGTCGGATTATTCAGGCTCTCTGGCTACAAACGGCTCAGCATCAGGAATTGATCTTGCGGGGCAAGGCACTTCAGATATCCACCAATCGATATTAGCTAAGGCTAAAGCCGACACTGATAAGCTTGACGATTATTCGCCTCAATATGGGGGGAAGACCTCAGATGGTTCCACCTTACAAGCGGGTACAGCCGAAGGTTCCTCTGACATTTCTGGATCTACATTATCAAATGATTCACAGAGTGGAGAAGGGGGATATTCGAATGATCCTTCTGATAGGAAGGATGATCTGGCCGAGGTTGAACTGTCTGATAGCCAGCGCCACTCATCTGAGTCTACTATTTCTTCTGGCTTCATCAAAGAGATCGCTAATAACGGTGGCCCGGAGGGGGGAACCAGTAAAGATGCTTCTTCTGTGCGTGGAAGCCTAGGTTCAGGTAACGAGGATGATGATATAGATAATGGTCTATACGATATTTCAGGCAATTCTGTTTCAGTGAGTGGAAATTCCTTTGGAACGCGATCTTCACTATCTATGATTATTGAATCAAATGATTTTTCTCCTGTAAAAATTAGAGTGGAGAAAAAAGCGAATGGGGACGTATCATCAGTTACCCTCCAGGCTGATAGTCATGAAGCAACTGAGGCACTGAAAAGACATCATTCTGAGTTGTTGGACTCACTAAGCTTGGCGGGTCTTGATATAGCTGACATGAAAGTCGAAGTGGTTTCATCAAGTGAGAACTCCCATCTAAACGAGGAGGCTTTCCCCAATGATGCCGGCAGCGAAAGCTTCGGACGGAGGGGAAGTAGTGGAGGGGAAGGAGCTTCGGCCCAAGATGAAGAAAAAAATAGAGAGGAATGGCCTTCACGCGATAATTTAAGTGTGTCCAGTAGGTTGTTTGGTTCGCCTGCTGTTTTATCAGGTGAAGAGGCCGCCATCGCGGTGAGTCATAGATCTGGAAGAGTTAATATAACCGCCTGATCTTATGCTTATGGTTAATTTGTTTTTTTGTAAGCGGAGGCTTTAACGTGTCCACAACAGCGACAACTTCATCCACATCGCAACTTGCCTCACTTCTTCAGGCCTCTGAAAGCGCTGCCAAAACTGGTGCCACATCAATTTCAACTGCTGGCAGCTCTGGAACTAGCACAGCTTCAACTGCCTCCGCAGGTGCTTTTGCTTCCCTAGCTACCAATGAATCAAATTTTTTAACCCTTCTTACAACTCAATTAAAAAATCAGGATCCAAGTAGTCCGATGGATACGAATGCGATGACATCGGAACTGGCGACATTCGCGGGTGTTGAACAACAGGTGCAGACCAATCAAAACCTTGAATCATTGATTTCCTTGAATGAAGAGGGGCAACTTACCTCTGACAAAGCTTTGGTAGGTGAAAAGGCGTCTGCTTCCTCCTCAACGCTGCCTCTACAGTCAGGTAAGGCTTCATTGACCTTTACAGGAACATCGGGTGAGGTTGTGGCTATATCTGTAGCTAATGCTGCTGGTCAGGTTGTTAAGGATGACTTGGTATCAGCCTCGAATGGATCAAATACATGGTCCTGGGATGGCACAGACAATAGCGGTAATCAACTTTCCGATGGTGCGTATAGTGTAGCAGTTAAAACGATGAACTCGTCAGGTGTCACTTCTGATGTCAGTTTCGCAGTAAATGGCACCATTACCGGCATAACAAAAGGGTCAACAGACATGGAAGCAGAAATGGGGGAAGCTGAAGTCCCGCTCTCTTCCGTTTCATCGATCTCAGCTTCATCCTAAGGAAGTTATGAGTTGCCTTTGTCCCGGTAAGAATATCCAGGACACATATATTACTTTGCAGAAAGTAAATAATCGATGAATCCTAATCGCGGTATGAATGCCTACAAAAGCGCAGCGTCTCAGGCAATGAGTGATAGAGAAATGGATGCTCTGTGCTTCAGCAAACTTTTGGCGGAGCTCCAAGCCGTAGAGCACTCCAGTTCTGTACAGGCTAGAAATAATGCTATCCTGAAAAGTCAAAGATTGTGGGGTCTCCTACAAAAAGCGAATGCGGTTGATGCAGGGCGGATTCCTAATGAAGATAGGCTGTTATTTGTAAGGATGGCAGATCAGGCTCAGCGTTATGGAATTCGAGCAATACTGAATAAGGATCTTTCAATTAAACCCTTAATAATCTGTGCTCAAAATGTGCTTGATGGGCTATCCTACAAAGCACCTGAAGTTCATGAGGAAGTTGAGTCTGGTGGTGATTGTATAATGTAGGTGCATTTTTGAATGGAAGGCCCGATAGCCTTCCATTCTGAGATATCAGCAGCATTAGATGCGTAGCGTCTCTCGGTTGGCTCTAGTGCCGTTATTTTTCAGGAGAGACTGCATCCTTTAGAGCTTTTGCGGCAGTAAACTGAACCTTCGCTCCAGGAGGGATGATAATATCTTCTCCTGTGCGTGGATTGCGGCCCATGCGCTCTTTAGTGGGTTTTACGGAAAATTTCCCAAATCCGTGCACAGACACTTCGCCCTCGTCACTCGCCTGAGCAAGGGTTTCACGGATAGCATCGAAAGTTGCCTCTACCGCCGCTTTTGCCTCCTGTTCGGAGCAGGAAAGTTTTTTAGCGACGGTCTGGCAAAGTTCTTTTGTATTCATAAGAATCAGAAACCTTTTGGAAATTGTTAAATCTCTATAAGAGACAATTTCATAATCAAGGCCAATTGATAATTGTCAAGACATAACCATCAATAGCAGCAATGGAAATGTTTAATTAGGTGCAATTTCCGTATCAGATCAGATCGCTCTTAGGGTTTGTGTGAGCTCATGGAGTATGTCCATTACATCTCCTGGAACCCTTTGCCCTTTGCTCCACCAAACTTCTTCTGCATCAGAAATTAAGAACACACCCTTCTCAGCATCATATTCATAGTTAGCAGTTGTGCTCACGGCAAAGAAGCCTGGGTTGCCGGGGGCTAATGCATCTGAGATCTCAGGACAAGCCTGCATGATGAAGTCAGCGCATTCGGGGTGAACAGGTGGAGACAGATATAGCTTGGACATTGCTTCATCTGGGCCGCCTATAAAGGACACAAGGTCAGGCAACTTATCTCCACAAATATAACAACGACGGTTTGCCATCGCGCTTAGTCTGGCGCTGGCCGTGTGTAGATTGAGGGGTAAAATCGTCTTTGCTTCGGAAGCAAATGTAGGGAGAGGCATGCCATTTTCCATAATTGGAAGATGTCTCATGCGTTCAGGGATCGTTATTCCATTATATAAGAAGCTGGTCATGATCAAATTCTTCTAGTTCGCAATCCTTATGATGAAATGATTATATCATGGTGCTTGTTTTACGGGTATGGAACAATACAAGAACGTCCTATTTATATTCATCATATCCCTAAAAATTCGGCCCATTCTGCATCGTACTGCCGCCTTACCCTTTCTTCTCGGTGCCTGTTAAGAGATTAGGAGGAGGGTGGGTTATCCATTAAATGGGAACACCTACATCTTCTCGATGAGTAGACGTGATGTCATATCAACAAGAACATTAATAGACCCCTTAATTTCGTGCATCAGGGTTAGGTCATTAAGCCTAATTTGTGTCCCCCTAGCGAATTCCAATCTGGTTATTTGATCTGAAATGCAGAATTGTACGGCATTAAGCAATGAATGAAGGCACATGAATTCTGAGGAAATGTGCAATTCATCGCGGATTTTTTTTTCAACCTGCTTAAGCTCTGCGCTCAGAAAAAAAACAAGTCTTTTACTGTCTGCCCAGGAAGATCGTTTTACATGGTTCAATAAAGTTGCCGCTATCCGTATGGATTGAGGCATAGGAATCTCATGTTGGTGACTTTGCATGATATCTCTTCTAAAGACGTAAATTTAACACTCAAATTGTATAACCGTAAAATTATGAGATGGGAACAAGGCCAGAAGGCCTTGTTCAACTACAAAAGGCTTTATCATTTAGTGGTCTGTTATGTTTTGATGGCTTCTTTAGGATCTCGAATTCTTATGGTGAAGGTGCATCTTGTTCCCATATTTTTTTTATTTCCATTTCTTCCCGCATTTGCTGACGCTTTTCAAATCCATCATGCAGAATTTTTCCTGCTTCCCTCAATGCAGGAGCTATATCTTCCAATTTAATAAGGCCTTGTGGATAATCCATTCTACCGTTACGGAGTTGTATTGTGTTGATCTTAATATCAGTAGAGAACTTACGAACAACGCGATTGTTTTCATCCGAAAGAACTACAGCCACACTGGGCAAATTCCTGTCGTTGCTGAACTCCAACCAATTCGTTGGGTGATCAACTGTACCTATTGTCGCATTAATTGTTTCATTTAGAGCGATAATTTCCATTTGAGCTTGTTCAATCTTCCGTGGTGTTCCCACCATTGCCTTTGGGATGATCTTACAATCCACCCAACCGCTAAAAGTTAGAGATTCATTGTCAAATCTCGTTTTGCCGTTTTTTGTGTCAGTCGCAATAGCTGATGCCGATGCTACAGGGGTCGAACCATTTCTGATTACATTCCCCAAATTTGTCATCATCCGACGGTAGTCAGTTTCTTTGGGGCATTTGAAATGAAAGACACCCTCCGTCAAGGATGAGAGTTCTCTTTTTGTTATTTCCACCGGATCTGGGATATCAAGCATTCGTCCGAAATCCCAATTTGAAAGTCCGGTATAAGCGATATGGAGGAGCTTGTTGGGCATGGTTGTTGTTACGTATCCGACAATCATATTCTTTTCCTTGCCTGTGCGTTTACTTCTTTCCACATTTGTCCCCTTGTTCCCAACGGGAACAAGGTAATGGACTGCTGGCGGTATTTAACCGCCGGGTGTGGGGGCGGGAGCTTCTTCTGCAACAGTAGGCGCTTCGGCGACTTCAGGCCCTGAATGCGGATTTTTGGGTTTAAATCCAATGAATTTGCCAACAGTCTGCAATAGCTTGGTAAACATATTCCGCATTCTGTCCCGCATATTTTCTATCATGCCGGGTTCTTCTGGATCTTCAGCATTAAGCGTGTCCATAGCGGCGATAGGTTCGCGAATATCTCGATTGATCGTATCCATAATGCCAGTAAGGCATGCCTCCTGTTCAGGAGAGGACGGCTTGTTTTTTATGTGTTCTGACCATGCGGTAAAATCATTCATGTTAGTCGCAAGTCTTTCAATATCAACTTTCATGTCCTTGCGCATGCCATCGAGTTCACGGTCATTCGCCACACGTTGCATCTCTTCAGAAAGGGTCATCGTCCCATCTGAAGAGACAAACTGTGCCTGATCCACGCTCGGATCCTTTAGCATCTGGGCAATGCGATCCTCTGTCACATTATACTCTTCGGCATAATGCTTGAGTTGTCCTGCATATTCAGGGTATTTTTCGGAGACCGTCCTATTATATTCATTGGCTGCATATGCAATGCGATCCATCGATGAAAGCATCATCGTATAGTTTTCGAGAGCTCGTTCGACACGACGTTCTGCAAGTTTGCGTTTTAATCCCAGCCCACGAAATTGCGGCAGACGAAAATTAAGCATCTGAATATTAACTAGGGATCCGGGAGGAGTGGGCATGCCAGGCGTCTGCCCAGATATTTCTGGTGCGGTTGCTTGCAGCATCATTGTGCGCATCAAATTGATACGCTGCTGGAGACGTTGTTCAATCTGCTGACGAGCCCGCTCATCGGATACTCTTTCTGCAGAACTACCCGCCGGCGATGGGGAGTTAGGGGCGATTTGAGTTTCTGCAGTTTCTGCTTCTGGCGTTGTGATGGTTTGCGGATTTACTTCTTCATTGATCGCGGCCGAAGTCGGCGATTCAGCAACATGATCGGCTTGGGATTGTGAAACAGTCATATCATGATCTCCGCAATCACATCACAATTATAGAAAGACACTGTGATGTATCGATTAAAACGTCTTTGCGGAGGATTTTATCATATAGCGATGCAAGGGAGAGGAGGGGCTGAATGATGCTAACTTCAGCCTTACTCCATTCAAAATTAGATGGGTAAAAATTAAAGTACCCCTTTATTTAGACCATCCATTATTTTTTGCTTAAGATCATTCCTTTCCTTTCCAGGGGGAAGAACTCGCACTTCATCAGTATTCCATGCCAGTTGCTGACGTTTCTTGAGTATGCAATCTACAAGGGTCAATGCATCCTCATTCCCGCCCCATACAAAGGATTCATCTTTTCTCATCATATTGTCTGGTACGTCTACCATAGGCGGTATAAGGCCACATGTTAGACCATCTCTGATGAGGTCTTCGACATTTTCGGACGCGACAACACTATTCAGCCAACCAGGCCCATACATCGTGACCACATGCCCAAAATCATAGAGGCTTTTCGCCGCCTGATATCCCTCTACTTTGTCTTCAGCGAAGAGCCATGCTCCCCGCCAACTTGTGTTTGCTCGCGGTTCTCCAGGCATTTTCCGCCGGATATCGCCAGCACATGCCGCCCGCCAAATTGTTTCAGCGACCACTCCAGCAGACCAAGATCCGAAGCTTATTTTGGCATTTAGAAATTTCATAATTGGGTCAGGAAGAGTATCTGAAAGTTTTTTGTACTCTTTCCCCATCCAAACGCTTCTAACAGAAATCTTTTTATAGATCGTCAAGAGGGCTTTTAGTTCGGGTGCGGCTACCCAAGTTCGCATTACCTTCTTTCGATCAGTGGTATTTCCATATCCGTACATGCTTGCTGAATCGGGATCGCCATCATCTACCGCGATTTCAGCAACAAATGGGCGCGGTTGACTACAGAGCCAAGCGGCCAAGTTCCGCCGACCACCACTAGCCTCTTGTGGATTGATGAATTCAAATGGACCGACAGGCGTCATCCCGTTTAATAGTTTGCGAGCGTATGAAAGCCGCGGAGGCCGCAGTTTTATCATTGCTCCGCCTTTCGGGCCACGCACACCATTAGTCACTGTAAATCTTACGAACCCTTTATTGGCGGTGCATGTTTCAACAGCTTCGTCTTCTGGAAATTCAGCTTCAGGCAGGAATATTCCAACATCACCTTGCAATGTCGTATTGGTGAAAAATTCACTCATACGAAGCTGGGGATTGCATTTCGAAGCTATACCAAAAGTTAGTCGAGCGATCCTAGAAAACATCACTGACATGAGTACAGGAGTAAAAGTCTGAGGGGTGTTTTCAGGGTATCCCCACTCTCCCAGAATTTCCGTGGGCTTACACACCAGATATTCCGCGTGCCTTAGATTGCTTCTGGTTCTTCCTGCGCCACTAAAAAATGGGCCATAAGCTATGTTTGTCCAAAAAATAACATCACTTGGCATCTGGTGGATGTCATCAATACGTTTGACCTGTGTTCCTTCTATAGACATCCAGCCTGAAGAAGGGCTTTCGATGTCATCGAAAAGGACAGCGCCAAAACGCAGATCTTCCTGATTATGCAATCTTACTGGGGATGACCCGACCATAACAATTCTCACCATTCATAGATATTATATTATGACAAAATAAAATCTTCAAAGAAAGGGCCACTATGAGATGCCAAGGACATCTCTCATAATCTCTGACCAGGAATCAGCTTTTAATCCACTAGAGTAAGGGCCATTAGTCTTGGGATCTATCCATGCTCTAACGTGCTCTACCAATACATCTTTATCATTGGACATTTTCTTTCCAAGATTCATAAGACGAATACCGTTAAGGATCTCACCACGTGTCTCATAAATATCCGGTCTCTGGATCGCGATGTCCTGTAAAATGCTACCTAGCTCTTTAGGGTCTGAAGTTCCTATCAGTTTGGCAGCTTCAGCAGATCTATCCTGTAGGGCAGCCATCACACTTTCTGCAGCACTCAGTATTTCTCCTCCATCTGCGTAGGGTGCGATCTTTCTGTTGGGGGGAGTTCCCGGAGGAGAAAGTGGAGTTTCTGTGCAGGTGAAACGAGCCACAATGCAAGAGCGGATCAAATGATTAAGTGCGGCTTGAGAAATTTCAGGAAGCCAAATAAGAACGCTTTCCTTCATGTGGCCTGAAAGGCCAATATGCTGCACTGAATGGCACATGAAACAGGCGGTAACAAGGTTATCCAGTGTATTATTGTGGTGATCATCATCTTTATGATGAACTTCCTGGAATTTTCTTGAGAAGAAATTACAAAAACGGCACCGGTACCCGTCTCTTTGCAAAGCCTTTTCTCTTATTTTCTGAAATTCTCTATCTGCATGATCCTGATCTTGGTCATTCATGCGCCAATTTGCCGCTTTTACAGAAAGGATTAGTGGCAAAAGTGGCTGATCAGTTTTGCGCTTAGCCATAAATCACCTTGTCCAGTTGTCTAAAGTCTGGTGCTTTTAGTATTACACACCAGACTTTCCGAATTCTGTGATCAAGGCATAATCAACCTGCGGGTATGATGCCTTTTGTCGTAATAACTTCCCATGACTTGCCTGACATCTTGATCTGTTTGATAACACCTGCATCTGACCCAAGGTCATCGTTCAAATTTTTCATAACTGTGCCACCGGGGGTTCGAATAAATACAGATGACGGGTTGTCCCCTTCCGACACACCTATCAAAAGATATCCGCGAAGTGCATGCAAGGCCATTTTCTTGTTTTGTGCATCATGCTTCTTGCTTTTATGGGGAGTGGTTATGACTGGAGTGTCATCATCTGATGCACTATCGTCATCTGATTTGTGTAAGTTGGAGGCTTTTTTAGGCTGAAGGATAGCATCTTTCAGTGAGGCCATGCTGGCTTCCTCATCATTTAGCCGGCCATTTATCGCGTCCAATTTGCCATTTACACTGGAAATCCCGTCATTGTTGGCTGCATTTTTGGACTTCTCTTCCAAGGACGCGATTTTTTTATTCAGGTCATCCAAATGCTCCAAAACAGTATTGAGTTTGTTCATTACTTCCTGATTGCTGGGCTGCTGTGCGGAAGCAATCTTGGCGGGGATTTGATCAGGATCAGACGGCCCTTGCGCGCTTCCTAACCCTCCGGCAGAAGGGATGGGAGGATGAATACGTCTTGTATTTGTTGGGAAAGCCTCAGGGGCTTCCGAGCCGGGCATTTCTTGAGCCCGTTGAGATAAGGGGATATCTGAAGGGCTTGTGCCGGCAACGTCAACTGTACCCATGGTGTTATTTGGAACAGAGTTGCGTGCAGAGGAAGTGGTTCGACGTCTTCCCCGTGGTGCGGGAATGCTTTCCTGACTATCAGATTGCTCTAACTGAGGATTAGCCTCCGCAGGAGTATCGCCATCGCCAAAAGCTGCCCGATCTTGATCTGGAATAGGTTGTTTGTGTTGGGTGCGAGAGGCGAGATGTGGCCGGGGCGATTTATGGGCTACTGTCGGAGCCGGATCTTCTCCACCCATTATCATATGATACCCTTTGGCTGCGTATCCTGACCACCACAAACCAGATGCAAGGATTGCTGCCGCAACAGCAATATAGACTATTTTCTTATTTTTTTTGTCGATGTCGTCTTCGCCATCCTCATATTCATTATCGTCGTCATCTCTGCTCGATTTATTGGAGCGACGACGTCGCCTTGTAACAACCTCTTCCGTTATCTCATCTTCCACTTCATCAGGCCCCATATCATCATGGTGGCGATCTTGTGCCCCCTGATTCAGCTCGTCTTCGTCACCCGGCAGATCTTCATTAAAGCCTCTGTTCTTAGGGTTCTTGCTCATTTTATTGATCTCCACCAAGGAAAAGTAGGGCGAATGGTGTCTGTGACTTGACTTTTATCGTATCCCGCAGGTTGCCATATTTACTTTGGAACTGGCTGGAAAGCTGATTTGCGCCTTGCCCAAACCCATAAAGCAACTGGTCGGTAGTGCTGAGTTTGGCGTTTGAGAGTGTTGTGCCACCAACCCCATATGTTGCCGTTGAGCCAGAACTTTCTGCCGCCTGACCCAGTCCTTGTAGGAAGCCAGAAGCAAAAGAGACGGCGAAGGTTTCAAGCATGTGACGATCTATGCTTGTCGCCATAGCAGGGCTGAGATCTTTTTCATTTAGAGCTACCGCATTGATTGATATCGGCTTGGCTTTTTTGACGCCATTTTCATTAGTGTAGGGAACGGTCATGGTTTTGAATTTGATCATGACCCCTTCACGAGTAAAATCGAAGGAGCCAAGAATTCTTGATCCGTTAAATGCCCCTTGTCTAATTTCTCCGATAACGACACCTGGCGTATCACTGTTCACAGCGCCGAGGAGTACAGCATAAACCATCGTCCCAGGTGCTGGCAGTTCGAATTCAGTGGAATTATCGCTATTAGGATTATCTGTTTGGCCGTTACCGTTAGATGGGTGATCGGCGAGAGATTTTGAGTGGCCTTCTGCCCAAGGATCGCTTCCTTGTTCATCATGCCAACGGCCATTCAAGTCGAGATAATGCCCATCTCCCACTCCTCTTCCAGAAGATGTAGTCGTCCCTTCTTTACCTGAGATACCTCCTTTGCTTCCAGAGGATCCGTCAGAATGGTGATCCTCAAATGAAACTGTGGTGATGGAAGGGAATTTGGATTTTTGTAGGAGGGATGCTTGATGCTCGTACGCCTTGAGCAGGTCAGGATCGAGTTGGTGTTTGACCTGGACATTGGCATTTGAAGCCAAATTCTTCTTCTGCATCGGAACGCCAGGAGACTCATCGGGCATAGGCATTTCGGGAAGTTTGGCTTTGCTCGGATCTTCAGAGGGCGTTTCATCTTTATCCGAAGGCAAATGCGCGGGTAGGGCCTGTGCCGTATCGATAGGTGGGAGAACAGGTGGCGTTTCACTTCCACCAGTACTCATTGCATTTTTCACTTCTAATCTTGTTTGCTCATGAGAAAGCCTGGCGTCCTCCGGCGTCATAGATTTGCGCCGCCCGCTTTCCTTGATACTGGCTACTTGTCTTGTGCTGGATTCCTCGTCAGATTTGACCTGTTCATTATGGACATGGCCACTCTCGAAATGGCTATATCCAAGCACAACAGCCCCAAAAGCAATGCCTATAGCCGTTATTTTAATACCGACTTTGTCCTGCATAAAGCGCTGGGCAAATGACTTTTTTTCTTCATTTTCTTCCGTCATGAGATTTGCCCTATTGCATATTGATATCTAGATCGACGTAGACACTTCTGCCGTCTATTAGGAATTCCAGAATGGGAGATCCCTGCAGGGTGTTCTCATCAATTTCATAGACACGGTCGCCTTCAGGACTTTTTTGATCATCAATCCAATCTGGATCGACCATTTGGAGGCGAGAGCGGACATAAATCCCGTGCTTGTAGCGCCAGGCCTCGACTTCTGGATTATTTGTTTTGATGCTGACAGCACCTTTAGGTGGCAAGTCATCGACAAAATCATTCATCGTTTTATCATTGGTTGGCTGCAGGGATGAGCCCTCTGTTATATTTTCCTGAGCGTTCGGCCCTCTGCCTCTAATCCGAATATCTTTTCTGTAATCAACAACCCCGCTTCCGCAAACGACTGAAAATATTACAGGAACGGGAAGTCCTTCTAGAGTGACTACTAGGTTTCCGTATCCATAATTAGCCTTGGGGGCGATCACCGCCATGTTGGTTTTCCCAACTTGCCCTGCCTTCGAAGAAGTAAAAGCATCAGAATTCCCAGACGTAACTGAGGTGATCGGCCAGGGTGCGCCTGTTTGGTCATAGAACGTTAAGACAGTCGCATTTCCAGCAGCCAGACCAATTCTTGGAGATGCTTCTCCGGGTTTAAGGCTCAGAGATATAGTTCCAGAGTGAGGGGTGGGGATCACACCATTTGCTGGTTCTGATTGGACCCTCTCCACCGTATCCATATGTGAACGCTCTTTTCTAATTTGATCGGCATTCATAGGGGCGAGTTGCTTTATTGTCTTTTCAAAAGCTTCCTCATCTGGAGTGCCTTTGGGGCCATCATTGCCATAGTCTGATGGTGGATTTGCGTACATTTTCTGTGGTGATGAAGCTCCGTAAGCATTCTCCGTACTGCCATCAACAGCGGGAGGCAGTCCGGCATGGCCTATTCTCCCTGCGCCCGGCACATCTCCATCGGTTTCAGCATCACCTTCTCGGCCCCCCTCCGACATTCGGCCGGGAACAGGGGGGTGTTCTAAAGGATTCAAGTGATGTGCTGGTCGCCTTGTGCTGTTCGGAACCATATTTTGTTCTTTGCCTTCCAAAGGTGCGGAAGGCGTTAGAACTGGTGGGGAAGGCGTAGGATCTTCAGGGTGAATGGCGCTATCTTTGTCAGCTTCTGAAGGTGTAGGAGACGGTGATGTCGCCACTCTTGCAGATACTGGAGAAACCGGTGAGGCCGGTAGAAAGCCATCAGGAAGATCTTCTGCGTGCAAGGACAAAGGCAGCATAAGACCCACTGCTATAAGCCTGCTCACTGTGTGGCGCTGACGAAGATATTTGTTCAACACACATTGAACGTTATTATAGAGGCTTGTCATATAGACAAAGATCCTGCGACTGAGTCCAAGATATAGATTATTTTAGCACAACTGGCCTTTGTGGAAGGCTGTGCCCTTCTAAAATAATCCCCTGGATAGATATCAATCTGTAATCGCATCCAATCCAATTCCATATGCCAGGAATTTAACCATTCAAGGCAATGTTATGGTCTGACTGATAAGGTTTCGAGAAAAAAATCCCGAACCTTAGATTAAAAGTGAATATTAAGGCCTTTTACAATGAAAATGGCCTTGTCTTTTTTGAGATCAAAAGCTGTTTCGGGGCGGCAAAACAAGATTACTGAGTAACAATCTGCGCTATAGCCAGACCTCTGCCATTTTCATTCTCCGTGTCGCTCTCTCTCACTACGAGGACACTGACAATGTAATTTTGAGACGAACTGCGTTCGTGGATTCCTGATGCGAATGTTACCGTGATTCCGAGTTGTAAATTGTAAGCATAGCGCCCATCGCGCACCCCACGATCAACAAGCACTACAGCCTTCGTGGGGACGGCAGAAGTAATGTAATTATTTTCAATAACAGGTTCGATAAAGTGCTTTTCGTAGTCCTTTCTAAAAGACTTCCATCCAGCTAACGAAAAGTTTTCTTGGTCGCTATTTAGTTGGTCTCTCCAATGCACGTAATCTTTTGTGTAAAGCGAAATCACAGCAGATGTCACCCATTGATAGAGGGCATCTTTAGTCATGATTGGTTGGTCCAGTGGGACTAGAGCCGTAATTTTCCCTCGTGGATCGGTGGCGAAATAGCGGATGATAGGAGGCCTGGTAGCTGTGTAGACCAGAGCTGCAATGAGGGCGAGAATTACCCCGGCTTCAGCCACGGCAATGCGCGTTACATTGATAAGGGCCGTCGTGTCTCCATAATTTCTGGACATAAGCGTAGCAAGGGTTGAGCGCGCCCATTCTGCTGCTTTCGATGTAGATTTAGGACGTTTGCCTCGTGCCTGCTTTGTTTTCTTACTTTCAGACATTAAGCTAACCCTTACTCACAACTTTATGTTAATATGTGGACTACCGCAAACAGTGCGGTTTTCAATTTCACAGAAAGTAAAACGAATGGATATGGATAAGTCCATAATTAAACAAATTGGACTGGCCTTATTCTGATCGTTATGGTTATCCATGGTAAAAATTCCATGAAGGCTAATTAAGGCTTTCTGAAGTTTACCCCGATAGTCGGCAGGGATGGTGGTATGACTGATACGCGAAAGGATAGGCTTTCCGTGGAAGATAGAGCAACTGATATGTCGACCACGGATAATTCTCCCTTTCCATTATCAAATGATGTGCAGCATATCATGACAGAAAAAGATCAGTATTTTATGGGCCATGATCTCTCTCTTCAGGATGTAGAGAGAATGCTTGCCAATGAGTCTTATGGGAAGAATTTAGACAATACTGATGCTGCAGGTGTTGGAGTTATTCAGCCCCCTCCGACAGGCGTATCCTCTGCACAACCGATGGGAAAGCCCGCAATAAGTGGCAACGACTTTTCTGGCCTTGATGAGATAATGCGATTTCTTCCTGAAGATGCATCATCAAGCGTACGTAGCGCAGTAGAGGCAGCTCGCTCTGGAAACATGAAACTCAATAACCGCGTGAAGGTTATTGATCTTAACGAGCAAATGCCAACACAGGCCCATGTGCCTGTGGCTGATCAGCATGAAATTTCACCAGCCCCAAAGGATGCCGAATTAGAGGTGGCGCCTGACAGTCTCTTAAGTTCCATAAAAAGTCGGACTGAAGGATTGGGTGACAGGGGTGATTTGAATTCTTCGAAAGCTGTATCAGGTGCAAGTTCATCAGCAGCAGTTCAATCTAGCGCACAGATCCCTGCACCTACGAAAATATTGACAAAAGGGAAGGAGCCTAAGCCGGAGGGCGATCAACCTTCAACTGGCGCCACATCCACTATCTCTCGACCGGCGGGTAGCCTAACAAAGCCACCATCTCCATCGTCACAAATCACTCGAATAACACCCGGCAAAGCCACGATTAAACTCGTTGGGGCGTCACCTAGAAAAGAGCCATCCCCTTCATCTGCTCCCGATCCTCAAAGTCCACTCAGCGGGGCACCAAAACTGCCCAATGGAAGGCCCAAAATCTATCCCATGAGGCTCGTAGCAAGGAGTGGGGGGATAAATGTTTATTTTGACCCTAAAAAATCTACTGAGCCGCCTGCCAATATAAAAGTTGAAGATGATAAAGTCATTGTCCGACCCGTATCCCTTCCTGAAGGTCAACAGGGAAAGGGATACGTGCGGCATCCATCCATGCAGAAGCAATCTAGCCCTTCCAAGGTTCAAAGCGAGACAGAACCTTCGGTTGTAATCGGAGGGGGGGCTGCGCAGCCTCCCATTCCTAAAGAAGGCATAGAGATGCCTCCTACTGTGCCATCGCCGCAAATGGGGGTTGGTGCGCCTTTAAAGGGGGCGGGGCAAAAGAATGACCTCGCTGCCAATCCCAAAGCGTCACCAGATCACGGCCCTAAGGCAGCTCAATCTGCCCAGTCGATGGGGTTAAGCCTCAAACCTCATCAAGACACCTCCAGCACTGTGCAGAGGGCATTGTTGGTTCGGGAATGCGAAAATGCGCAAGGAGTTCAGACTAACAAGAAAAGAAAATTAAAAGAAAATGCTGATATCGCTGAAAAGCCAAAAATGTCAAAAGCGAGCACGATAAGAGTAAGGGAGATTGAGGATGATGAAGATGTAATTGGCGAAGCAGAGATATCCATCAAAGAGAGGGTGGTAATCCCCAATCACCAGAAAGCCAAGAAATCCTCTTCGCATAAAGGTGGCGGAGGTAAGCAGCGAAATGGCGGTTTGGTTGGAGAAATCATTCCTCCCTCATGGCTCAATTCATATGGGCTGAAGAAGAAAAAGCATAAAAAGGCATCACCACTCCAGTCTAGATCACAAAAAAAATTACTTCTTATCTGTATGGGCCTCTGCGGACTTGCCGTAATAACAAAGACTTTCTGGGGCCAGCATCAGTCGTTACCGGTATCTTCTATTCCTCAAAAACCCATCACTGATGAACACGATGATTTGCCAGTAGTAGACACCCCGGTATCTTCTATTCCTCAAAAAGCTATCACTGATGAATACGATGATCGGCCAGCAGTAGACCCCAACGAGGAATTTGAGGGGGGTAAGGGTGGGAGCGTGAACCAGAAGCTTGCCGCTAATCGTCCTGTCTCTAACACCGGCAATCATATTAAAGGCGCTGATATCCCAAATGCCGCCCATACCCAAAATCAGGATACGCCTTCAAAATTACAGCACTCTCAACCGATCGTTAATGGTACAGGTGATTCGATAGAAAAAATTTGGGAAGATGGTGAGGCAGAGGCCAACAAGGCCAACAAAATCCAATCGCAGATGGATAAAACGGATAAAACTGCGCCCAAAGACGATATCCATCCTGTTGATAGAATAGCCTCTACCCCTCAACTCCCTAAGGGAATGGTTCCAGCAGCAGAAGTGGACAGCCTTCAGTCATCAAGCAAAACTGCGCAAGGGGGGGCTAGAATGGCGAAATTTGATGATGTGAAAATGTATATGCCGAGTAATGGTGTGTACGGGGATTTGGAAGGTCTAGGGATCGATACTGACAACCTGGACGCTTATAACTCTACTGCGAAAGAACAGGATACTCCTGTCATACTGCCCAATCAAATTAAGCAGCCAAAGTCTGAGGGCGTGGTATCGGCAGGAAAGAATAAAGGCACCAAACATTCTTCTCACACGTAGTTTCGGCCTTGACCGAAAAGTGTTCAATATCCTTAAGCGTTCGCAAGGTGTAAATCATGGCCAACAGAATTCTTTTTTCGATACCAGTTCATGAGCGCCCAGATATCATTCGAGATCAGGCTATAAACATCCTGAAATTCTGTCCCAGTTCGGTTGTCGTTATGCACCTATCTAAAGGTGTGAACAATGATGACGATCTTGCTTTATTCAAAAAGGCTATTGAGGGGTTAGATGGTGTTATTTTAAACGCCGATGAAGGTAATAGGGTTGATACGGGTGACGGTCATAGTGGTATCTTTCAGGCACACTATGCAAATTATCTGCTGGCCGAGAAGTTGGGGATCGATTTTTCTACGATTTGCTTATTATCCTCCAATGAGCTTCTGATTAAGTCAGGTCTGGAAGATTATACGGCCCAACATCACATCGGCTGTCAGACTGTCTTGTCGGATCCGACATCTAATTGGCATCTTTTCAACAGGGATTTGTTGAGCAGATTGCAAAGTGTTGGCTTTCTGGATGATCTTGAAATTTCTCAATTTTATTTTGGAGGGCAAGCGGAGGGGCAATTCTATAGGAAAGACGTATTTAAGAAAATAGCGACCATATTTCGGAATTTCTTCCCTCGATCAAGGCCTGCAGGTTTTGAGACAGAAGAGGTGATACCACCTACCATCGTGGCCAATTTAACTGTGGATGGGGGCAAGGAAATGATGCCTGTACCACCCATCACTTTGTGTGATTACTGCCATGATCTGTCCATCACCCCCAAGTTGATTGAAAAAATCCGATCGGGATGGGGAGTGATCTATGCCCCCAAAAAAAATGGCATGCTTGTATCCCCTCATATCGGTTGGCCCTCATTCCAGACGATATTCAGCGTAAAAAGGGTGCCGAGAGAAGAGTGTGAAATCAGGAGTTTCATTCGCTCACTTGCCCCCTAACACTGGCTACTGAAAAGACGAAAACCGATATTGTTTTGGGGATATTATCAGGCCTTGTGCGTCCACTTTATGCCGATATGAGCATAAAGTGGATTTCCTTTATGGACACTAATGCATCAGAGGTGATACATTTACACGCATTAAACGTTCAATCTTTAAGACATAAGGTATTTGCAGTATGCCAGCTCCACAACCACCCTCAGTCGCTGTTATTGGTGCGGTGAAAGCGCTTGGTGAAAATATTCGAGCAGCTCGCCTTCTCCGAGGCATCTCGCAGCAAGAGATCGCCGATCAGGCGAATACCACAAGAGGCACTTTGGGACGAATAGAGGGAGGCGACGTGAATGTCGGTATCGGCCTCTATGCGGCTGTCATGCATGCGTTGGGGATAGTAGAAAACCTGCCACTTGCTGCTGACATCCAAAATGATCGAGGACTTCAAGTTGAGGTTTTGGGCAGGGTCCCAGATAGGGCACCTCGGCGTGATGCGAGAAAAAAGAATCGTCTTTTTTAAGGCGATTGAATAAAGACAAAAGACATCTTCTTTCCTTTCTGCTCACTTGTTGGGTGGAAAGGCTGTCGTTGACAGAAGTTCAACATAAATTAAGGTGAATTAGTGAAAAGGCAGTTTCCATTTTCGATATCATATTTTTTCAGCATCTCCCGGTCTAATAAGGCGTCATTTTCACATATGATCTCTATCCTATCTGGTGGGATCCGTGCAGTGACTTCAATTTCATATCCAGTGTTGTGCTGAAAAGTGCCAGAAGGGAGGGAGACATGAATTACAGCGAGGGTTTCATCATCATCAAAAGCTTCGGCCATCCAGTTCCCTAAGGCATTTTCCATGGCCTCAACATTAGGGAAAAGGTAAATCGCTTTATACTTTTCGCCCAGATCTTCTGATCTAGGGCCTATCCTGGGCTCTAAACCATTCCTCATAATGCTTGGCAGGTTTTCGGCAGGTGTTACGTGAAATGCTGATAAAGTGGAGGATGTCATCAGCATTCCCTTCGATATGATAATGGAAAATGTTTTTTTAACTGCAATGTTTCGGTTATAATCATAACAAGCGAGAGACAAGTGTTTTCAGTGTTGGTGAAAACAAATTTCCCAATCGAGACTATATATGTATTTGGCATTTTATTTGGTGCCGCAGGAGGGATTTGAACCCCCGGCCTACCGCTTACAAGGCGGTTGCTCTACCACTGAGCTACAACGGCATAAAAATCATTTATATGGCCTTAGAAATTAATACAAGGCTATTTTGACCATTTGCGGCAAAGTGGCCTTGCCTATTTAAGGGGGGCAAGACTAGAATAGCCTTGTGAGAATTCATTATATCCGCCGAATGGTAGAAAGTTATGACATCAAGTGAGAAGGTCTGTACGAGCACTATAGATCGAGAGATCGCACAAAGCTCCCTTCTCTCTGAAAATGCCTTTAAGAGGCTGCTCACCTTATCTGAAGATGGGTCAATCGCTCAAAGCGGACTCCACATCGCATTCCTTTGGGGGCTTACAGTCTCTGATCGCTATGTTCTAACTGATTCTTATACCAGTCTTGTGAATGATACCTGTGCACGCAATCCAGAAAGCCTTCTAAACCCCAATTACATCAAATTTTTTGAAGGCTATTTTAGATCACACCCTAAAATTATGGTTTTGCCAATTCGGCCCAGAAAGTCAAAATATTCTCAAGATGACAAAGATAAACCTTATCATTTATCTTCTGATGGCGGCTCCCCCAATCCTGCAGATGCAAAAGATAAAGGTGATGAATGGGTATCTGTGCTCACCTTTATAGATCCATCAAATGTGAATGTGGGGGTTATGCTTTTCGCATGGGGAGATATAAAATCTGGATTTATATCTACGAGAGCAGTGCATCTGGATCTGACTAAGCTCAAGGAGCATCTAGATATCTCAGGTGTGCAGATTGCCGCTTATGGCGACGTGACGAATTTCATCTGTGGCGCAATCAAAATTACACATGACAAAGCTTTTGATATCTACGGATCTGATGGTGTTCCAGGCGCAGAGCAAGAGGCCATTATGCTGACCGAACTCCCATTTTTTTTGGGGGCTGTCCTGGGCATGTACTCCAAAAACACAAGGAAAATAAGGTCGGGTGTCAATGAGAAGGTTCGAACACCTGAACCATCGATTGCTCAAGAGTGTGAAGGGAAGGATATTTTTTTATTCCCTCCGCTGTCAGCCATACAATCGAGCAGTCCTAGTTTCGCTTATGAGCGCAGGTTTTTTAAGCCGGGTTTAGTCTGGAGGTGAATATCTTCAGCATTAACCGTAAGGATAGAGAGATTATGATTGAGATATTGAGTGACGATTTAAGGGAGCGTATTGCTTCATCAGCCCCCTTAAGGCCCGAAGAAGTCGCAATGGTACCAAAGGAAGCCATCTGTATACTCCAAATGCAAAGGGATCCTACAACTCGTACTGGTCTCTCAGAAGAGATGTATTTGGTTGGTCTCGCTGTGGGTGTGGCTGTCGATGGGTTGCTTGTGCATGTGGCTGTTCTTAACAAAGACAAAGAAATTGACCCAATTACAAAGCCTGAAAGGGAAGATGCTCTGATGGCTGTTATCGAGGAAGCATCTATTTATAAAAAAGGGGACAATATCTCTCTGCTTCTCACCCCCTCATCAAATGAAGTTGTCGCATATGCCAAGCTTCCTCCTGAAGATGGCGGGGATGTCTTTATCACGCTGAGCGATGGGGAAACTCAAACACGCAATTTCAACGAGTTCGTGGATTGGGTTAAAGCCGAAATAGAAGAAGATGAGGAAGATGAAGGATGATGGTCTCTCGATTTCTAAGGCCTTTGCGGTATCTTTCGTTCGTTTCATCATTGGCCATATTAGGCGCCTGCCATGCTCCTCCAGTTCAGAAAACCGTTCATATGGCATCTGGTGCTATCCCTCTTCTTAAAAATGATGGGGCTGTCCTCCAAGAACTTTGTGATGGGCATAGTGATCCCCAGCAGTGGGATGGAGAGCTGTCCTTTGTGGCGAAAATGGATGTTTACGCCTTAGAAGGAGGCCTTCTTTCAGGCAAGCATCGTATTCTGACCGCAGCATTCCCTGTTGGCCATGGGCTTACAGTTACAGGTGCGCTTGACAGGAAGGGGGATAACCCTTTGGTGCATGAGGCAGTATGCCACGGTGCAGTCATGCAATCACTGTATCACTATGAGCATGACAGGCCTTTTGTAGACTGGGTCGTTACTATGGCCCCTTATGAGGTGCAGCCAGATAAAGGTACGCCATTCTCGCCACAATCATGGAATGCCAGCGGACGGATATCCATTGATGTTCAAACTGGGAAAGGTAGCGGCTCATTTATGTGGTCTCCAGGTCCAGGGCAGACGATTAGTGGCTCCAGTTCCCTCATGACTGAAATAACCATTACCCCGGGGCCACAATGGACAAGAGAGTATAACGAAGTCCGTAACAAAGAGTTCGAGGCAGCACACAGTGCTAAAGCCATAGGTGGTGCATCTGCTCTTCCAGACGAAGAGCCTGGGCGCACATTAGATGAAGATATGAGGTCTTCCCAGTGAGATATGGGTTGAAAAAAAATATAGGATTGGGGCTCGCCAGCACCATGCTTTTAGTTGGGCAAGCTGTGGCGATGGATAAGGTAGTGGGGGCAGCGCCTCAATACTATAACGGCGGTTACAACCAGAAAGATATGATTGGAGAAAATCGAAATGGGGATGGCAAGCAGCCCCTGAAATATCCTATAAAAGTTATGACGGTAAAGGTGTCGCCAGGCGAAAGCCGTCAAAATAAACTGGATGCCATTATCAACGGTGCTGCCGTTTATCTTTTGAGGGCTGAAGAAGAAAATATTGGAGTAAGAATATCGTCTCCTTCTGATTTGATCGCCCAGAACCTGCCTCCGCGTGGTTCCATTTACAAGTGTCCTAAGGTTATTTTGGAAAGAGAAAACCAGATCGCGCTTGGCGTTAAAATTGGCAGAATACCATCATCCATGGATGGAGACGTTGATATCAAGACAAATGCTTATGTCATCAATAAAGCAGGATGCCCTTATCAAGATGTACTCGATCTAAAAGCCAGGATTTGGTCCAATCCTGAGGGTACAATGCTTTATTTGGCTCCAACAGGTCTTAATATCGTTAGTGGCCGCGATAGAAGATATAGACTGTGAGATTGTAAATCAGATGTTCTATGTGAACCGATATGAATAATAAAATTTAATGAGATAAAGTGTGGGCTTAAGTTTCTCCGCTTTTAATATTCACGGAACAGGACATCTGATATCGTAGTTCTCTTTTAAGTTCACGAGACGACAAAAATCATGATGTTTAATAGGATTATTAGTGATGTCAGAGATTGAGACTGGCGCTAAGGCTAAGGCCGAACATTGCGTAAAGATTGATGATATGGAAATTTTGGCAAAATTAGCCATGGCTGGAAAGGTGTCCAAACCTAGAAAAAAATCACCTCCGCCTCCTCCTAAACCAAAAGGTCTGGCCATCGGAGGTTACGTTTTATTCGAAAGCCTAATTCTGCAGAAATTTATCGTCAGGCGTGTGATTGAGATAACCAAGACACATGTTATTCTGAAGCCCAATAGATCATCTACAATAAATCCTAGAGAAATTGGCTTCCCGTCTGTCATTCTCGCCTCATTAGACCGGAAGCAGGTAGATCAAATGGAGCGAAAAATAAATAGATTGCAGGATAAATATCTAGATAGCTTAAAAAAATTGCGCCAGGACCACCTTAGTAGAATGAGGGAACTCATAGGTCTTTAGGGAAATACGAATTATCTATTTGAACCTTTTTATCGTGATCCTTAGCCTTGAGGGTGAATAAACATTCAAGGCTAGGATAATATGCTCAATATTGTTGTGCCCATGGCGGGGAGAGGCAGCCGCTTTCAAAAGGCCGGTTATACAATCCCCAAGCCACTGATCCCTGTCTTTGAAGGGGTTCCGATGATCAAACTGGTCATCGACAATATGCGCCCCACTTCATCTCATAGATTTATTTTCGTATGCCAGCGTGAGCATGACACAGTTTACGATCTAAATCGAAAGTTAAAAGAGTGGGCACCTGGATGTGAGGTGGTTTTCATAGATGGCATCACAGAAGGAGCTGCTTGCACTGTCCTAAAAGCGCGAGATCTGATTGATTCTAATAACCCTCTTATGATCGTTAACAGTGATCAATACATCGACTTTGATGTGGACGATTACCTATGTGCATCTGAGCATGTAGATGGGCTTATTATGACGATGATAGCATGTGACCCCAAATGGTCTTATGTCGCTCTAGATGAGAAAGAACTGGTTAAACGAGTAGCCGAAAAGCAGGTTATTTCGCATCAAGCGACAGTCGGAGTGTACAATTTCAAGTCAGGAAAAGATTTTGTCTCCTGCGCCGATATGATGATTTCACTAGATGATAAGTCAAATGGTGAATTTTACGTTGCGCCTGTTTATAATTATCTCATTTCAGAAGGTAAAAGGGTAGGAACCTATAATATAGGCATGGAAGGGCAAGGAATGTTCGGCCTGGGAATACCAGAAGATCTTGCTTTCTTTCAAAATCATCCAGAGATTCAAAAAAAATTATGCCAAAATGGCCTCGTAAGGGGTGTAATCTAATGATGATATTGGCCCACCGAGGCATGTGGAAAGCCTTAGAAGATAAAAACTCTTTGGCTGCGATCTCGCGTGCCTTTAGTCATGGATATGGTTTAGAAACAGATGTGCGTGATCATCAAGGTGATGTCGTTATCTCGCATGATCCATCACCATCTGATTATGGTGTCAAAATGAAGCATGCATCTTCTCCCGTTGAGGTTGAGTGGGTGCTGAGAAAGGCAATTTCTCATGCCTTAATAGGTGATCAGGCGGAATGGGCAAAAAAACCTAATTTGAAAATTCCATTGGCAATAAATATTAAAAGTGATGGTATCGGCTCCATGATTATTAAGGCGCTGGAGAACATTGATATCGGAAAATTCCCTTGGTTCGCATTCGATATGTCAGTGCCTGAAATGGTTTCGTATATTAAATTAAGTATCCCGGTATTTACCCGGCATAGCGATATAGAAAAGTTCCCTGTGTTATACGACCAGGCTCATGGAGTGTGGCTTGATTCATTTAGTTGGCCAGTATGGTATGACAATAAGGACATCAAAGAGCATCTGGCATATGGGAAGTATGTTTGCGTTGTCTCGCCTGAACTGCATGGTCACTCGGCTGAAAAAGTGGAATCTGTTTGGCGATCTATTCATGATAGTGGATTGTTTCGACATTCACGATTGATGATCTGCACAGATTGGCCGGAGAAATGCCGTCAATTTATGAGATAGTTTCCTAATTTTGGGCAAAGACGCATTCAGGTGTTGATGAGGCAGAGCATGTCGATTGAGGCAGTTGTGTTTGATATGGACGGTGTGCTCATAGATGCCAGAGATTGGCATTATCAAGCAATGAACAGGGCTCTTGGATTATTCGGCGTAAAAATTAGTATGGCTGATCATTTGGCGCGATACGATGGGCTTCCTACGAAAAGAAAGCTGGAGATACTCAGTGAGGACGAAGGAATTGCCTCATTAGTTCCAAGAGGTCTTTATCCTTTTATTGCTGAAATGAAGCAGCGATATACTGCTGAAATTGTTCATACAAAATGTAGACCCGTATTCAAGCAAGAGTACTTGCTGGCTAAGCTGCATGCCTCAGGATACAAAATGGCTGTAGCATCAAACTCTATCCGCAATACGGTAGAAACTATGATGAACCTCGCAGGATTGTCTGGGTTCCTCGATGTTATGTTATCCAATGAAGATGTGAGCAATCCTAAACCCGCACCAGATATATATATGCTGGCGATGAGGATGTTGGGGGTTCAGCCTCAGAATACCCTCATTATCGAAGATAACGAGAATGGGATTAAGGCGGCACTTGCTTCAGGTGCTCATGTCATGGCGGTAAATGATCCTAGCGATGTAAGCTGGCCGAACGTGCTAGAGATGATCACATCCATCGATCAAGGGGGACGCCAAAAATATAATGGCCTTAGAAATGTAAATAAAATAATCAATCTCAATAATGGATGTCAGAAATTCCAATGAATATTATAATACTGGCTCTAAAGCCGGATCTTGAAGCCACCTTGTCACTAATAATCTCACTCTTACCATTGAATGAGAATGGCAGGATAGTGTGCATTACTTCAGGTGAATCAGACTATGAAATACTAGATACAAACTGCAGCATTGATCATGTCCATTCAAGATCGGTTACGGCGGGAACCGCTTGTGCCACTTTACTTATGAATGACTGGATTCTCCAAAACCCTGGAGAGTTGTTGATTGTAGATGCAGAAGACTTTGAAGAATGCAGTATTATTGAGGCGTTGAAGGTATTTAGAAAAGCCGCATCCCGATCCCATCATGAAGAGGCTCAAGGTGTTAAAATAAAAGGGGGCATTATATATTCCACTATCTCAAATGAGATGTATACTGATAAAGAAAGATTATATTTTTCTAATGGAACATGTATTGTTGGTGAGGTTTCGTCAAAGATTATTAGTAAATATTTTGTAGCAGGCGTGTATTGGTTCAATTCGGGAGAGGAAGCTATTTGTCACATCAAGCAGATAGTGCGAAAAGGGGCCTCTGAATTCGGTGAATTTAAAATTGGCTCAGCTTTTAATGAAATTATCTTGTCTATGGATGGTGTCGTAGGTGTAAGAGCTCAAGCCAATATGTGTGGTCCATCTTTCGATGGTTTGAGTCCAGCGTATTCTGCATCTTCAAGATGATGAAATTTTTCCCTGATTTAATTTGACTGCTATCTTGTTTGTAATCAAAAACCAATTGATGATCATTCGCACTAGATCAGCACCATAGAGTGCATATGTGAACTTTAGAGTAGGCGTTGAATTTAAGAACGCACTATCCATATTTGGTCTTCACCGCAGAAAATGGCATGATTTGGCAAGGCCTAATTGATCATTGGCTGTCAAATTGGCCTTGAATTGATGTGTCAAGAAAATCCTATCACCTTCCGGTTGTAATGTAATACCCTGATAAAAAAGGATTTTATAGAGGGCTAAATTTTAGTTTATTACATGGCCTTATGAGATGGATTTTTCTAATTGTAATGGGTATACGTTAATCATTGAGAAAGCTTTTTTGAGCATATTTCAATAATAAGGCTAAGCCATAAATTTCATACCACCACTACCGTTATTTATTGCGGTATTCCTTACAACTGGAGCTTGGTTGAGAATATGAGCTTTCGTCGTCGTCTTGAGTTGTTTACTTTTTTTACTTCAGTAGCAGCAGTCTCTATGGTGACGCCACAGAGCCAAACCTTTGCTGCCACAGTGACAACAGGCGATCTTGATAAAGGACAGGACATTTACGTTGGTCAGGATTTGATTATAGATCAAGACGACGATGGCTCCACCACAGATACTATCTTTGTTGTGATTGGTGGACTGATAAAAGAAGGAAATGGAAGTGTTGATCTAAACGATGAAGTCAATTTAGAGGGGGGTGATCTCACCATAAATGGAGGCAGATTGATTTTAGGCGGCGATATTCGTGTTACAGAAGAATATGTATATCAGAAACAAGGCGATATGGGAGGAGAGATAGATTTATTATCTGGTGAACTTGAAATGGATTCAGGTTCCAGCCTTGGTATGGTTTATGCTGGGTCTGCTAATAATCCTTATCCAATGCTTTTGAATATAGAAGGCGGTGTTTTAGATTTATCAGGCAACTGTGATGATTGTATTACCGGAGGAGGTATCACTTTATCTGGATCGTCAAATATTGAAACTGATTCAGCGGCATCTTTAGGAGTAGTGATATCTGACGGCTCATCCACAGGCCGTCTTGTAAAAACAGGTGATGGATCTTTAGAGTTAGACGCATCTAATACATACTCAGGTGGAACGGATTTAGAGTCTGGTACCATTATTGATGGAAATTCATCTGCATTTGGAACAGGTTTAATATCACTAGAGGATGGTTCTACTCTTTCTTTTTCTATTGATTCACTCACTCTATCTAACTCTTTAGATGTTTCAGGGACAGCCAACGTAGATGTCCCCAATTCACAAACTGACACGATTAGTGGAGTGATCTCTGATGGAGGTTCGCCAGGTCTTTTAACTAAGACTGGGGCTGGAACATTGGCATTGACCGGCGCGAATACGTTTTCTGGCGGTTTGGATATTGAGCAAGGGACAATATCGTTAGGTGGCACGGGAATTGTATTAAACCAGAATGGGGTGCCTGTTAATATTTCATCAGGTGGTACACTGGATCTTTCAGGAAGAGGCGGGACATCAAATAGTGTGTCGATCGGAACTCTAAATGGACAAGGGTCGATAATTCTCGGTGAAAATGATGCTCTATACTTGATGAATCCCAATGGGTTGTATTCTGGAAATGTTTCAACAACTGACCCTACGCCAGTTGGAAGTGGAGATACAGCAGATGTATTCTATATTGATGGTGGGGTAGAAAGGCTTGAGAACGTAGATTGGAGCGGAGATGGGCATATACAAGCAAGAGCTATATCTGGTTCGAAACTAATTCTTCAAAATGATATCTTGAATTTGACTGAGGCTTTGAATTCCTCGCTTGAAATAGGGAATGGCAATACTTTAGTTAAACAGTTAGAAATAAACGATATCGATACTTCTACCTCTGCTCCTCTCTCATCTCTCGCTATTGATGATGGCTCTACATTAGAGTTTATGGCAGGTTCTGATGATAGTAACCCCACCAGGAGCACTGTTGTTCCAGATTTTTTTTCTGGTAGCGGAAAAATTGAAGTGGAAAATGATGCAGAAGTTTTTTTGGACTTTAGAAATACACCAAATTCAGAATTATCTAATTGCGATTATACGGGTGAAATAGTCATAGAGAAAGGGGGGGAGTTCGTTTTAGGGTCAGATAGTTCTGGATCATTTGAATCTGCCTCAATTCAGGATGATGGAATTTTTGCAGTCGCACCTACCTCAGATGTATCGGTGTCGCCAAGTCCAGAAATTACAATTGTAGGAGCATTAAATGGCGATGGTACGCTTGTTGTTGGGTTTAGA
Source organism: Acetobacter pasteurianus (assembly GCF_009914215.2). NCBI lineage: Bacteria > Pseudomonadati > Pseudomonadota > Alphaproteobacteria > Acetobacterales > Acetobacteraceae > Acetobacter > Acetobacter pasteurianus. Next base: position 124,254 of record NZ_CP039845.2, read on the forward strand.
ACTGTTGATGTTACGGGGATAAATAACCTTACAGGTATAAATTCTACACAAACATTTAGTACCTACGGAATTTCTGACATTTCTCTTTTTGTCGAGTTTGGTGAGTTAAAGGGCGGTGTCGACAATTTGGGGAATGGAAGTATTGAAATTGTAGACGGCATTCTCGACGTAAATGAAGATTCTAATAAAGAGTTGTCAAATAAAATTGCTGATGCTTCTTCTACTTACGGGAGTGACTACTCGGGAAGACTGTATAAAGATGGGGCTGGGGTCGTCACCCTTTCTGGCGAAAATACATATGCTGGTGGCACAACAATCAATGCAGGTGGGCTTTCTGCAGCTAATAACTCGGCATTTGGAACTGGCTCGATCACTTTGGGTGATGGCACTGAATTGTCATTCTCTAATGATGCCCTGTCACTTTCGAACGATTTGATATTAAACGGTTCTCCGATAGTTAATGTTTCAAATGGTCTAGGAGAAACCCTGTCAGGTGTCATTAGTGATGGCGCAACTAAGGGAAAATTGGAAAAAACAGGTTCAGGTACACTTAATCTTCTTGGCTCAAATACCTATTCTGGTGGGAGTGAGATCGCTGAGGGCGATATCTCTATTGGCAATGCCAGCGCATTGGGAACTGGGGCCATTGAGATGGATGCCGGAACAGAGATTATTTTTGGATCTGGGGCGATATCTTTATCAAATGGCATTTCATTAACTGGGGACCCAACCTTTGAGGTGGATGGCTCACAAGTTGACACCATTAGTGGTGTTATTGGAGATGGATCAGAACCAGGTGACCTTGTTAAAACCGGTTCTGGAGAATTAGACCTTTCGAGTCAAGAGACATATACCGGAACCACTGTTATCCAGAATGGTAAACTGGCTTTAACTGGTACAAGCAGTATTTCTAGCAGCTCTAATTTGGACGTGGAAAGTGGAGCAACTTTCGACATTTCTGGGTTAACTTCAGGCTCAAAAGTTACGTCATTATCAGGTTCAGGCACAGTAAATGTTGGATCAAATGAACTTCAGTTGACTGCGCCATCTGGGACATTTTCAGGGACAATATCTGCTACTGATCCAGCATCAGGGATGTCGAATGTTTCCATTGAAATAGGTCCATCCAGTGCGGGTGAGACATTGGAGAATGCAAATGTAGATTTGGCAGTAGAAATCGATGATAAGGGGCTTTTGAATATAGATGGCAATGTAACAGCCGGAAGTGTGAGCGGTTTTGGAGTTATTAATCTTCAGGCAGATTCGACATTAGATATAAATGGGCAAGAAGATGACAGTTACAAAGGAACAATAGAGGGTCTAGGGAATATTACCATTTCATCGGGCGGAGGGATCTCTCTTGTTGGTTCTAATGTCTGGACAGGTGTCACTACAGTACAATCAGGAGGTGATTTAACGCTAGATAATCCTAATTCAAATGGCACACCTCATCCTCCGAATATAACTGGCACATCATTTATTCATGATAACGGGTCTATTATTATAGAAAATAATACTAATATGAATGTTTCATCTCAAGAAGAGATGACAATAAGTGCCCAAATCGACGGGAGCGGAATTTTTATAATAAATAATGTTGGCATTTCTTTAGAAGGCGCAAGTACTTTCAATGGTGTTTTGGGTGCTAATTTGGCAAACATCTATGGAAACACAAATACTATTGGACTGGGGAACATAAGTCTAGAATCATCTTCTCTAAATATAAGTCAGAACTTCAATGGCAATTTATCTCAAAGTATAGAAGAGAGCTACTGTAGTTTTTGTGGAGATTATCCATCTCAACTGACTAAAAATGGCTCTGGTATAGTCACTTTAAGTGGACAAAATACATATTCGGGAGGGACTATCATAAACGGTGGAGGCCTGTCTGCGGGTGATAACTCGGCTTTTGGAACAGGTGCCGTGACCATGGCAGATGGCACTGAACTCTCATTTTCACTTACTGGATTATCTTTATCAAATGCTATTACCTTGGCAGGAAGTCCTTCAATTAATGTAGACACAGGTCAAACTGATACAATTACAGGTGTGATCTCGGATGGATCAACGGTTGGGAGTCTAACAAAGATAGGTTCTGGGAAGCTTATCCTGTCAGGATCGAATACTTTCTCAGGCGGCATGAAGATCAATGCCGGCATAATGGGGTACGAAGCCAATTCAGCTTTTGGCACCGGATCTATTGAAATGGCCGCTGGGACTGAGATCGACTTTGATGAAGACGAATTGACTTTATCAAATCCTATCAGTCTTGATGGTGACCCGACTATTTCTGTTGCTGATGGTGATACTGACACAATCAGTGGTGTTATAGGGGATGGATCTTCCCCTGGAGACCTTGTTAAGACAGGCAATGGCATTTTAGACCTGACCGCGGCAAATACTTACTCAGGGACTACTGATGTTCAGGCTGGAACGCTTGAATTGTCAGGTGGCGGAAGTATTGCTGAAACAAGTGACGTTACTTTGGAATCTGGTTCAGTTCTGGACTTGACGAATGCGTCATTTGTAGATCCGTCAACTAATAAATCATATAGTGGAACTCAGATAAACAATATAGAGGGTTCTGGCGAAATCATTAACAGTTCAAACGGATACGTTGTTCTCACGAATCCTTCAGGTTCATTTTCAGGTTCTGTTGTCGCAACAGATCCAGGAACTGGTGGTATTGAACTCGAAGGAACGAATACATCCAAAATGTTCTCTAACTCCAATATTCAAGGGGGTATTGAAATTGATGGGACAGGAATAAATACAGATCTTAACAACTCCAACATTTCAGAAGGTGTTAATGTAACAGGTGGAAATACAGTCACGATTGACGGCGCAGTTGACGTGGGAAGTATCACTGGAGGTGATGATTCAAATTTTTACAACTTAAAGATGGATGCTGGTTCCAAATTAAATATTACAGGTTCTGTTCAAGGGGCTTATAATTATGTGACACTGGATCCTGAAAGTGCTGCAAATAGTTTGATTTCTATTACGGGGTCATCGTCATCGGCAGTTTTTGTTTTAGATAATGATTTAAATTCACAAATAGATATTTCTTCTAACTCCGTTATTTTCTTGAATAGCGCTTCGAATCAGGTAACCATTTCTGGCAATATTGAGGATAATGGCGAATTAGAGTTCGATCGCGATTACGATAAAATCAGAATTACAGGGAATATTTCTGGATCGGGGGGTATTATAATGCTCTCTCCCGGCGGGAAGGTGATTTTAAGTGGTGATGATACATTTGCTGGCGCAGTCAATATTTTTTATGGAGAAACCCTAATCGATGGAACTCTTTCAGATTCACAACAACCTATTTATGTTGAGTCTCAAGGCGTAATTGGCGGAATAGGCAATTTAGAAGATAATTCTGTAGTTAGTATTAATGGAGAAATATCTCCAGGGGACGATGGTGCAGGAACTTTTTCTCTTGGATCATTAAGATTACTTGGTCAATCAATTGTGAGTTTTGACCTTGGTGAGCCGGGTGTCGAAGGCGGTGCATATAACGATCTTATCAAATTATCTGGGGATCTGGCACTCGGCGGGACATTAAATGTTAATGCAGACCCTGCATCGGGATCTCAACTTCCCGAAGGGGTTTACAGTCTTTATGATTATTCGGGCAAACTGTCCGGCTCTCAGAAACTTGGGAAAGTTCCTTTGGCAACTGGTGATGCTGCCGCAATTCAGACTGTAATACCTGGGAAAGTAAATCTCGTTGTTTATGGCACCCAAACTAACATATGGAATGGCTCGGCCACTCAAGATCCGGCAGGCAATTTAACTGCGGGGTCTGGTACATGGAATATAAGCAACAGCAACTGGACAGACTTGGGCGTTCAGGTGGATCACGCATGGAATGCGGGTGAAGAAGCCATATTTGAAGGCACCTCAGGCACCGTAACAGTTGACGATAGTTCCGGTCAGGTCACTGTCGGAAGCATGGATTTTGAAAATACGGATGGGAATACTTATACAATTACGGGGGGGGCTTTACAGGCATCTGGATCAACATTGGCAGTTAATGTTGGTTCTTCCGGTAAAGCGGAAATTGATTCCGTCATACAAGACGCATCTGGTCAAAGCACCGATTTAGTTAGGGCCTGTTAGGGCTTGATCCAGTCTGCTGCGGCAGCGATGTGGATGACCGCGAGGAACGACGTTGCTGTTTTTTCATATCTGGTTGCGACAGCGCGCCACTCCTTGAGGCGAGCCCAGAGGTTCTCAACGAGATGCCGACACCGATAGGCCCATTTGGGGCAGGCGACCGGGCCATCGCGTCGTTTCGCAGGAATGGCTGGCCGTGCTCCCATGTCCCATATCCGTTCACGCATGGCGTTCGACGCGTAGCCCTTGTCCGCTACTACCCACAGGGGAGTGGCGGGAAGGCTGTCGAGCATGGCTGGTGCCAGAGGCAGTTCATGAGCCTGTCCAGGGGCCAGCGCAAAACCGAAGGCTTTTCCATGTCCATCAGCGATCACGCAGACTTTTGTGCCATAGCCACCGCGAGAGCGGCCAAGTGCTTCACGATGGTCTCGCTCTTCGAAAGAGGCCCCTTTTTTTGGGCTCCCGCCGCTTTGTGGTGAGCCCTGATGTTTGTGCCATCCAGAAAAGTCATTCCGAATGCCACTCCCTGTTGTTCCTGAACCAGTGCGAGCAGCCGCTCCCATACGCCGAGCTTCGCCCAGCGGATGAAAAGCTGCGCAGCCCGCCACCACGGACCCAGTTCAGCGGGGATACTCCGCCATTTCGCGCCATTCTCATGACGCCAGAAAATCGCTGCTATCGTCCGCCGCAGATCATGTGGCGGCGTCTTGCCCCTCGGGCGAACCTCCTCAATCAGAGGTTCCCAGATCGCCCATGTCTCGTCCGTAAAGGTGCCTGTTCTGTCTCCTTCTTCCATCCCTACAATATGGGAAGAAATTCAAGATCTAACAGGCCCTAAAACAGGTGATGGATCTTTAACATTAACATCAACTGGACTTAATACATATACTGGTAAAACTGAAGTCCAAGATGGTGTGTTATATGTTTATCTGGGTAGTGACGCACTGTATGAAAGTAGCGATGTAGATATAGATAAATCAGGGACTTTGTCAGTATTATACCGAACTTCAGATCCAGTAATCGGGGTTAATGTTAAAAGTTTAGACGGTTCAGGCGCGATTACGACAAACGCAAATAATCCCGGTGTTTATGTTGGTTTGGAAGATGCAAGCGGAAATTATTCTGGCAACGCATCTACTGAAATTTCTATTGCATCAGGTACTGAAATATTTGGCGGTGGAACTGTCGATGGATTAGAAAGTTCCAGTAATGCCGATATAGTAATTTCGGCAAACGGGGAGCAGGATATAATTCCCAATCAGGAAGATTTGATTGAAGGTAGTTTGGTACTTGATGGTGCACTGAATATCCAAGGAATAGGTAATGCCAGTGCATTATTTGTGGATGGCGAGGTTAAAGGTTCCGGTGAATTAAATATTTCTGGAGCATCAGGTGAACACGGGTTTGTATTTCTAACAGGCGAAAGAAATTATACTGGATTAACAACAATTGATTCAAATGGATTTTTAGCAATATATGACAGGGACGCACAAGTTTCAGGTAATATGGCCTCATCAAAAATAATAGATAATGGCGTATTATGTTTTATCTCATCACCGGATATAAACGATGTTCAAACACTATCCGCACCTATATCAGGCGATGGTGATCTTGTTGCGATCGGTGAGACGCTTTCTATCAAAGGCAAAAATACATTAACGGGCACAAATTATAATGAATCTCTATTAGAAATTTCTGTTGGTTTAGACGGCAATTTTGAAGGTAGTTCAATTGTCGCATCCGGTTCTTCAATTATAACTTCATCTAATGGATTGGGGCAGGGGAATGTTGCTCTTTTTTCTAATTCTAATCTAGATATTTCACAAAATTATGACGCTTTAATAAGCAATACAATATTTGATTCCGGGTCCAAGGATGGGTCTGTATCAAAAGATGGCACAGGCAATGTCACTTTGAATGGCCATAATACCTATGGCGGTGGAACCACAATAAATGAAGGAGGTTTGACCGCTGGTAATAACTCTGCTTTTGGGTCTGGTGCGATCACCATGGCAGATGGCACGGAATTATCGTATGCCTCTGATGGATTGAGCTTAAGTAATATTTTCCAGTTAAATGGTAAATCCTCAATAAATGTGCAATCTGACCAGAGCGACATCTTAACAGGTGTTATTGGTGATGGGTCTTCATCAGGAACGCTTATTAAAATAGGGGCAGGCACACTTTCATTACTTGGAGCCAATACCTATACAGGCGGAACTGATATTGCTTCAGGATCCATTGCTATCAATGGCCCTTCATCTCTTGGAACGGGTTCCGTTGAAATGGACGAAGGCACATCGCTTTCTTTCCTGTCTGACGGTACCAACCTTTCCAACAATATTACTCTTAGCGGTGATCCGACATTCGATGTCCAAAGCGGGAATACCGATACCGAAAGTGGTGTTATCTCAAACGGATCCGAAGCGGGTGATCTTGTTAAAACGGGATCTGGCACCCTTAATCTTAAAGGCAACAACACGTACACCGGCACTACGGAAGTTTTTGCAGGCACATTGGATGTAGATGGGGATGCCAGCGCATCTACCGGTCAGGTTAGTGTAGACAGTGGCGCGGGCTTGGGCGGTACTGGCACGATAGGTGGTAGTGTTGATATTGCTGAAGGAGCAACTCTGGCGGCCGGCGATGCTGGTCAGGTCGGCACTCTGACGATTGATGGTGGTTTGACGCTGGAAAATGGCTCAACCACGCTTTTTGACCTTGGCCAGGCCGGCACAGAAGGCGGCGCTCAGAACGATCTGATTAAGGTCGGAGGGGATTTGACACTCGGCGGGACGATCGATGTCAACGCCGATCCCACCTCCGGCTCTACACTCTCAGAAGGCGTATATCGTCTCTTTGACTACGCCGGCACCCTCAGCGGATCTACAGCTCTATCTTCCACTTTGCCTATCAATGTAGGCGATGCATCACAGATACAGACTTCCATTAGCGGGCAAGTGAATCTGGTTGTCTATGAAACAGCAGACAATCTCTGGAATGGAAGCACGACAACTGCTCCACAGGGTGTTCTAAATGGTGGTAGCGGCATATGGAACGCATCGAATACCAACTGGGCTGACGTGGCACTGCAGTCTGACCATTCTTGGGATCAGGGTGAAAACGCGGTTTTCTCAGGATCAGCCGGGAGTGTAACAGTTGATGATAGTTTAGCGCAGATTTCTGTTGCTAGTATGGATTTCGAGAACAGTGATGGGGCTCAGTATGTCATACAAGGCGACAAACTTCAGGTGGCGGGCAGCAGCCTGTCAGTTGGTGTCTCGGATGATAATTCCGCAGAGATTGATTCTGTCATAACTGAAGCTTCTGGCACCCCTTCTACTCTAGTGAAAACAGGAGGAGGAACACTTACCCTTGGAGGGGATAATTCTTTCTCTGGGGGCACTGACATTCAGAATGGCACGATTATTCTAAGTGATCAGGATGGTCTTGGCACAGGCGGAGCTAATATTGAATCCGGTAGCCACCTCTCGGTAGTTCTTTCTGGAGGTGGGGCCATTTCAAACATCCTGTCTGGCGGTGGTGATCTCACTTTTGCTGGACAAGGGGTTACAACAATCAGTGGTGATGAGACCATCACTGGGCAAACTTCCATCAAGAGTGGCACACTTCTCCTTGGTTCTGGAGCCGGGCTTGAGGAGTCAAGTGATGTAGATGTTGCCTCCGGGGCATCACTCGACACTTCTGGAAACGATTTCTCCATAAAAAGCCTATCAGGTGAGGGTGAAGTCGAGAGCACAGGTCACAAACTTACTCTAACTTCAGCTTCTGGTGTTTTTTCCGGTAATTTTGTCGGGGATGGGGATCTCGCTATAGCGGCTGGTGAAGAGACCCTGCAGAATGTTTCTGGTGATATTTCATCACTCGAAGTGGGTTCGAGTGCCAAACTTAACATTGATTCATCAACTCTTGCGAATGCGAACCTAGAAACTGAAGGTGGTGCACAGGTTACTGTGGCCAGCACCGATCAGTTTGCAGGATTGTCAGGAAGTGGCGAAGTCCAACTGGATAATGCAAGCACGCTTAATCTTCTAGGCAAGAATGATGAGACTTTCTCTGGCCAGATTACTGGTTCAGGTGAATTGGTCATAGGGGATGGTGTAGGCGTAGGGAGTCAAACCCTGACGGCTGGAAACGATGAAGTTGCAAATGACTGGTCTGGCAGCATCGACATCAATCCTGAAGCATCTCTCATTGTAGACAATCCCACGGGCGGAGTTGCTGATATTCCATCCGGCATGTCCATAGAAGATAATGGCCTGCTGGAAGTTGTGAATGCTTCAAAAGATGGTCAGGAAACACTTGCTGCGCAGATCTCGGGTACAGGCACACTTGAGACTTCTGGGAATATCGATCTTACTGCAACAATCAATACGCTGGATGGTTCAAAACCCAATACAGGCGTGCCCTTAGGCACATCTTTGGTCGCTGAAAATGGGGTCGTAACAGGTGATACCAAAAGCCTGGGCACAGGCAACATTGTTCTTGATGGTGCCACACTTGATCTGAAACAGAACGAAAACGCCACTATTTCTAGAAATATTGGTGATCAAAGCAGTAGTTTAGGCCAAAGTGGGGATGGTTCTCTTATAAAGGATGGCGCAGGAGCCCTCACGTTGAGTGGTACCAACACTTATACAGGTAGCACGGATGTCACTTCTGGAGATCTGCTTGTAGATGGAGATAGCAGCGGGGCTACCGGTCAGGTCAACGTAGGGAATGGGGCAACCCTTGGCGGTACTGGCACGATAGGCGGTAATGTTGATATTGCTGGAGGAGCAACTCTTGCGGCCGGGGATGCCGGCCAAGTAGGCACACTGACGATTGATGGTGGTTTGACGCTGGAAAGTGGCTCAACCACGGACTTTGAGCTTGGTCAGGCTGGCACAGAAGGCGGTGCTCAGAACGATCTGATTAAGGTCGGAGGGGATCTGACACTCGGCGGAACGATTGATGTTACCGCTGATCCCACCTCCGGCACTACACTCTCAGAAGGCGTATATCGTCTCTTTGACTACTCCGGCGCCCTCAGTGGGTCTACAGCTCTATCTTCCACCTTGCCTATCAATGCAGGTGACGCGGTTGGCTTGCAAACTGCGATTGATGGGGAAGTGAATCTGGTTGTTTACAGCACTGCTCAGGCTTTCTGGAACGGTAGCGGAAAAGACAACGGAATTCTGACAGGGGGGGACGGTACCTGGAATTCAACAAATCCGAACTGGACTGATGCCAATGCTGATGTCAACGCTGAATGGTCATCAGGTCGAGCCGCAATATTTGAAGGCCAATCAGGCAATGTCGTTGTAGATGATAGCCAAGGCAATATTTCTGTCTCGGCAATTCAGTTTTCCAATACAGACGGGGGCATATATCGTATAACTGGCGATGAAATTGATGCTTCAGGAAACTCTATCTCTGTTAATGTGGGGGATGGAGTTCCATCGGGATCAACGATTACAGCAGAAATTGACTCTGCAATTGAAGATGGAGCAACAGGCACTTCAAAAGTCGTTAAAGAGGGCCTGGGGACCTTAATCCTTGGCGGTAATAATGGATATACCGGCGGCACTGATATTGAGGCGGGCACTCTTGAGTTAACGTCATCGTCAGCACTTGGATCTGGATCCGTCTTAGATAATGCTTCCGTGGTTGCGAATGTTGGTGTTCACGCAATCTCAGAAATTTCTAATAATTTAAATGGAACTGGCAGTTTCACCAAGGAAGGTGCCGGAACTCTGATCCTATCTGGTAGTGACACACTTACAGGCAGCATTGATGTTCAAGGTGGCAAACTAACGATTGCAGACAATGCTTCTCCAACAGACGCCAGTATCGAGATTGGTAACGGCACTCAACTAGATGTTTCTGGAACTGACGTTTCTACCAAAAGCATTACAGGTGAGGGTTCCGTATATCTCGGAGACAAAACTCTTACCCTGACTGATGCTTCAGGTCTTATTTCAGGTGAAGGTGAAATATCAGGCGGCACCCTGAGTATCGAATCTGGTCAAGAAGTTTTGGATGGGACAGATGCTAATCAGACGAATGTCGAAGTCGGTTCTTTAGGGGCAATATCCCTGACGGATGGTGCTGCTGTAGGTTCAGTAACCGATGACGGCGGAAGCGTAAATTTGGCAGGAAATGTCATCCTGACTGGAGCTCTGAATGGGTATGGCTCAGTCACATTTGATGACAGTCAAACTGATACTCTTTATATCTGCGGACTTTCAGGTCAGTTTTCAGGCACGATAACTGGAGAGGGGACACTGAATCTTCTTTCTGGGGCTTCACAGACCCTTTCAGGAGAAAATGTCTGGTCGGGCGGAATAGAGATTGGGGATGAAGCAGCGCTCACTGTTGCTGACACTACAGATCACGCAGCAAACCTGCCAGAGACCGGGAATATTGACGATGAAGGTTCGCTGATTATCAAGAACTCTTCTGGGCACTCTACTTCAATTACAGGAAATATTGACGGCAAGGGGGCTTTGGAAATTGATGGTGGTGAAGCCTCACTTGAAGGGGATAACGGATATAGCGGAGGCCTGACTGTTTCCAATGCAGATGTTGTAGCGAACACAGCAAGCGTTGGTACCGGATCTATTGCTCTTGAGAACGGGGCTATTCTTGATATTTCCCAGAATACAGACGGGATACTTTCTCCAGTTGTTTCAGGGGATGGAAGTGTCGAGAAAACAGGTGATGGGAATGTCACATTGGCCGCGGCGAATTCTTATGCCGGTGGCACTGAGATTGATGGCGGATCTCTGATTGGTTCTGCTTCATCATTCGGTAGTGGCAGCATCACTGATAATAGTTCTCTCATTGTTTCCGATGATGATGATAGCGTTCTGTCCAACACAGTATCGGGCACAGGTTCCCTGACTAAATCCGGCAATTCTGAACTGACACTAGCAGGAGAAAATGATTTCTCAGGAGGCCTGAATATTCAGGATGGTTCTGTGAAATCCTCTGTAACAGGTCTTGGAAGCGGATCTATTTCTGATAATGGCTCTCTTGATATTTCGCAGGACGCTAATGCATCACTTTCGAACACCATTTCAGGCTCTGGCTCTGTTCAAAAAACAGGTGCTGGCACGCTCACTCTGACAGGATCTAATGCTTATAGCGGTACTACGGAAGTTGCCGCTGGTACATTGAATGTAGATGGAGATAGCAGCGGAGTTACCGGTCAGGTTAGTGTAGACAGTGGTGCGGCCTTGGGCGGTACTGGCACGATAGGTGGTAGTGTTGATATTGCTGGAGGAGCAACGCTGGCGGCCGGGGATGCTGGTCAGGCCGGTACTCTGACGATTGATGGTGGTTTGACGCTGGAAAGTGGCTCAACCACTGACTTTGACCTTGGTAAGGCCGGAACAGAAGGTGGCGCCCAGAACGATCTGATTAAGGTCGGAGGGGATTTGACACTCGGCGGGACGATCGATGTCAACGCCGATCCCACCTCCGGCACCACACTCTCAGAGGGCGTGTACCGTCTTTTTGATTACGCAGGCAGCCTTAGCGGATCTACAGCTCTATCTTCCACCTTGCCTATCAATGCAGGTGACGAGGCATCATTGCAGACGTCCATAGATGGCCAAGTAAATCTGGTTGTCTTCAACGGATCTCAATTGTTCTGGAATGGAAGCGGCAAAGGTAACGGTGTCCTGAGTGGTGGAAGTGGAACCTGGAATGAAACCAGTAATCCATGGACTGATTCTGCCGCAAATGCCCAAACAAATTGGATTGACGGGCGATCAGCCATATTCGAAGGCCAGGCTGGAAATATTGTTGTTGATGATAGTGAAGGAAATATCTCTGTTGGCTCTATGCAATTCGCGAATACAGATGGCGGAACGTATGATGTAACGGGAGATGCGATTTCAGCTTCTGGGTCTTCCCTCAATGTGGATGTAGGTGATGGATCTTCTTCTGGAGCAGACATTAAAGCTGAGATTGCGGCTTCCATTACTGATGGGGCAAAAGGCCCTGCAGGCCTGATCAAGTCAGGTCAGGGCACGCTGGTAATGGATGGTTCCAACACATATAGTGGAGGAACGCAGATCGAAAGTGGTGTTCTAGAGATCACCAACTCAGCAGCGCTGGGCACTGGGGCTGTTGATGATCAAACATCTCTTCTGGTTGATGTTACTGGGAAGAGTGAGCTTGCTAACGATATCTCTGGCAGTGGATCACTTACCAAGACTGGCTCTGGTGACATTGTCCTGAGCGGAAAAGATACTCTGTCAGGTGGCATCAATGTTCAGGAAGGCACGCTTGCAATAGGCGTGAATGCCTCTCCCATAGACAGCGATGTGAATATTTCGTCAGGGGCTTCCCTTGATACGTCCATTGGTGATGTAGGAACAAAAAGCATCTCCGGCGCCGGCACAGTTAATCTCGGAGCGAAATCACTTACTCTTTCGGACGCTTCTGGACAGTTCAGTGGTCAAATAACCGGTAACGGTTCTCTGGATGTTCTATCAGGGTCTGAAGGCCTGATTGGCGTGCAAGCAAATCAGGCTACGGTGCAAATTGAAAACGCAGCAAGCGTTGATACGGGCAATGGGTCCACAGTGGGCAGTATCCTCGATAACGGTGGCATAATTTCTGTTGCAGGAAATACCACTCTGGGTACGCTGAACGGCACTGGTTCCGTAAGTCTGACTGGGCAAAATAGTGAGCTGGAGATTGATGGGAAAGGAGGGGTGTTTTCTGGAGCCATTGAAGGATCTGGGGTCGTAAAACTGGATGATGGCGCTTCAGAAACACTAGGAGGCAACAATGCTGTAACCGGTGAGATAGATATCGGGAAAGAAGCATCACTGACGATTGCGGACGGTTCAACACATTCCGCGACATTGCCATCTGCCAATACCATTCAGGACGATGGTAGCCTGACAGTTGAGAACAAAGAGCCGGGCCATGTAACTACGATCAAGGCCGCTATAAATGGTTCTGGAGCAATCAATGTTGTTGGCGGAGAGACAGTTCTGACCGGTCAGAATGGCTTTACTGGCGGGGTGAAAGTTTCAGATGCGACACTTGAAGCTTCAACTTCAAATCTTGGAAAAGGAAGTGTTGAACTAGACGCTGACTCTCTTCTGAATATTGATCAGAGCACTGATAATGGCCTGACCAATACAATTTCAGGCGAGGGTAAGGTTGTTAAAAGCGGTGTAGGGAATGTGACCCTCACTGGAGAGAATGATTATTCAGGTGGTACCGAGATTAAAAGCGGTTCGCTTATTGGCTCTGCAGGGTCATTCGGTTCTGGCGCCATCGAGGATGATAGCCAATTAACCGTCTCTCAAAACGAAGACGGGGTGATGGACAATTCCATCACAGGAACTGGTTCAGTTACCAAAACAGGAGATGCTGACCTCACGCTTTCAGGCCAGAATGACTTCAGCGGCGGACTGAATGTCGCCGCAGGAACCTTGACTGCATCTTCAGAAAGTCTGGGATCTGGGAATATAACAGATGATAGCGATATCGAATTATCTCAGGATCAAGATGGTCAGATTTCGGATAATATTTCAGGCTCTGGAGTTGTCCAAAAAACAGGATCTGGCACCCTCACGTTAAGCGGCACTGATAGTCATTCAGGTGGCACGGAAGTTGCCGCTGGTACATTGAATGTAGATGGAGATAGCAGCGCATCTACCGGTCAGGTTAGTGTAGACAGTGGCGCGGGCTTGGGCGGTACTGGCACGATAGGTGGTAGTGTTGATATTGCTGGAGGAGCAACGCTGGCGGCCGGGGATGCCGGCCAGGTCGGCACACTCACGATTGATGGTGGTTTGACGCTGGAAAGTGGCTCAACCACGGACTTTGACCTTGGCCAGGCCGGCACAGAAGGCGGTGCTCAGAACGATCTGATTAAGGTCGGAGGGGATTTGACACTCGGCGGGACGATCGATGTCAACGCCGATCCCACCTCCGGCACTACACTCTCAGAAGGCGTATACCGTCTCTTTGACTACGCCGGCACCCTCAGCGGAGAGGCAAGTATAAATGGTTCTCTTCCTATCGCCGCGGGAGATGCTGCAGCCCTTCAGACTTCTGTAAATGGTCAGGTCAATCTGGTAGTGGCCAACATGTCTACTGAAATCTGGAATGGTTCTATTGATACCACTCCATCAGGAACCCTCACGGGTGGGGATGGCGTGTGGAAGGGTGGCGTTACTAACTGGACAAATATCGATGCCGATGTTTCTGGTGTTTGGAACCCTGGAAGTACTGCGATTTTTGAAGCTCAAGCAGGACGTGTCTCCATCGATGACAAATCAGGGAATGTAAGCGTCGGGGCGATGGATTTCGCCAACTCGGACGGGCAGTCCTACATAATTAGTGGAGATACTCTCTATGCTGCAGGGCAATCTCTGAAGGTGAATGTGGGAGACGGCGCAACATCTGGTTCATCTATTACCGCAGAAATAGACAGTTCCATCAGCGATGCGAATGTGGTCGGTGGCTCTAAACTTGTGAAGGATGGTCTTGGGACATTGGTTCTGGGCGGTGATAACACTTTAACCGATGGCATTGATATTGAGGGCGGAAGTCTCGATATCACGAATGCCAAAAGCACCGGTAAAGGCGCCATTACGGATAACGCTGCGCTGAATATTGATCTTGCGGGTGATGGACAGATCGGGAACGATATTACCGGGGCCGGCACAGTTAGAAAGAGTGGCTCAAATACGGTCGTCCTTTCTGGTGAGAATAATTATTCTGGAGGAACCGATATCGAAGCTGGCACCCTGAAAGGATCCGTTGGGAACTTCGGCAGTGGTGCAATCATGGATAATGCTACTCTCGATATTGACCAATCTTCTGATGCTTCGTTGGCCAACAAGATCTCAGGCACTGGTGATGTAATCAAGGATGGAGCCGGAGATCTCACACTATCCGGTGTAAACAGTTATTCTGGTTCTACTGTCATTAAATCAGGTGTTCTGACGGCTTCAGTTGGGTCAATGGGATCTGGCGAAATTGTAGATGACGCTACTCTTAACGTTGATCAGAATGTGACTGGCGTTCTTTCCAATGAATTGTCTGGCAACGGCACACTGATCAAATCAGGTGATGGTGTTCTGCAACTTACTGGATCGAATTCTCTCTCTGGTGAAATTGATATTCAGTCTGGAACTCTTGAACTTGACACAAAATCCTCAGGGCAGGCGGAGATAGAGGATCAGGCGACCTTGGCCTTGAATCAGGCTGATGATGGTATCCTTGGGAATGCAATTTCAGGTTCTGGTGGAATTGTTAAAGAAGGCGCGGGGAGTGTTACGCTCGCGGGTAATAACTCCTTTACTGGTGGAATTGATATTGAAGCCGGAGATATTACCACAGGCGTCAATAACCTAGGCACAGGCAAGGTCTTGGATAATGCCACGCTAACCTTGAGCCAATCTAAGGATGGTGAACTGAAGAACGTCATCTCTGGTAAGGGAAAAGTGGTTAAAGCAGGATCAAATACTTTAACTCTTGCGTCTCAAAACACATGGACGGGTGGCACTGATATTCAGAGCGGAACGCTGTCTGGTAACACATCATCATTTGGTTCGGGATCTATTGAGGATGATGCTTCTTTAGAGGTCACCGCAAATGGTGATTCCACATTCTCCAACACTGTGTCTGGCTCAGGCGATGTGGAATACAACATCACAGGTGATGACACTCTAAATGTCACATCAATCAACAGCTATTCAGGTGGGACAGATATTCAAGGTGGGACGGTAAAAGGGGATGCAGGATCATTCGGATCTGGCCAAATCGTGGATAATGGAACTCTGGAAATAGACCAGACGTCCAATTCCTCTATGGCTAATAATATCAGTGGGTCAGGTGAACTTGTGAAAGACGGGGCGGGCGATCTGACCCTCACGGGCACCAACACTTATTCTGGTGGAACTGATATTGAAGCCGGGACATTAACAGCCGGCACGCAAAACCTTGGCACAGGTGATATCACCAATAATGCTACACTCGACCTGAAGCAGGATTATGACGGCACACTTTCTGGCCAGATTAGCGGGGCTGGCACAGTGATCAAAGAAGGCATCGGTGACGTCACACTCCAGGACACTAACACCTATACTGGTGGTACTGACGTAATCGCGGGCACATTAACTGGAACGATAACGAGTTTCGGAACTGGGAAGATCATTGTTGCAGAGGGTGCAAAAGTTAATATCGACCAAAAAGATGATCCTGTAATGAGTAATGATATCAGCGGCGCTGGTGTCATAGAAAAGAGTGATACAGGGACTGTCATCATGAGTGGCAAGGACACGCATACTGGTGGCACTATTGTTACGGGTGGTACCTTGGTGACAGATGCGAGTAACCTGGCAGGCGGTAATGTTGTGAACAATGCCAAACTCGTTATCAATCAAAGTTCAAGTGCCACATTGGCAAGCCAGATCACTGGATCTGGAAGTCTTGTCAAAGAAGGATCTGGAACGCTCGATATCACTGGCGACACCTCTGGCATGACAGGCACTACCAAGGTTTTGGGAGGAACATTAAATGTTGAAACCAATGCTTCCAATAGTGACGTCACAACAGTTTCTGGATCTACTCTTGCAGGTCAAGGTTCTGTAGGAGACACGACAATCCAGAATGGCGCCACACTTTCTCCGGCAGGTAATTCCATCGGCACCCTTCATGTCGCAGGAAATCTTGTTCTTGAAAATGGTTCGGAGATGGTCAGCACAACAGACGGAAAAGCAACAGATCTGGTGGATGTTAAAGGGAATGCTATTGTATCTGGGGTTGCAGAGATGTTCACCAATTCCTCTCAGAACAAAAATCTTCCATATGGCCAGACGTTTACAATTCTGCATGCTAATGGAGGCGTGACAGGCCGATTTGGCTCTTTCACTACAAATCTTGAAAGTGCTTATCCGTTCCTAACCCCAGGATTAACCTATACATCTAATGACGTTAATGTATCTCTTGTCCGGGATACCGAAGTTCCATTTTCAAGTTTCGCACAGACGCGCAACCAGAAGGCTGTTGCGGCATCACTTGATGAAACGAGCCTGAATAATTCCATCGTTCAGCAGATTGAGCAGCAGAGTGCTCCTCAGGCCAGACAGTCTTATGATTCGCTTTCAGGTGAAATCAGAGCATCTGTCAAAACGGATCTCATCCAGGATACGCAACTCATCAGGAATGCAGCATTTAACCGTATGGCATCGGCTGAGTGCGACATGTCAGTTGGCAATATCAGCACGGCGGATCCGAAGAGTGGACAGAAAATGCAGGGTGGTGCCTGTGACACGGGTATGGTTTTGTGGGGAGAAGGATTTGGTGACCATGGCCATAATGGAGGGAGTGGCGGCTCCGCTGACATGAAGCATTCGGCCGCCGGTTTTATTATGGGACTGGATGCTCCGATCAATAATACGAATATCAGAGTAGGTGGCTTGGTTAGCTATAGCCATGACCGTTTCAGTGTTAAAGACGGCCGATCCTCATCTGGGAGCGCAAACAATCTGACAGTCGGAGGGTATGCCAGCACACACTGGGAACGTCTGATGCTTCGGGCTGGCGCCACGTACACTTGGAATATGGTTAATACCAATCGCAATGTGTCAGTTGGCTCTATTCATGAGCGTGACAGTGGCCATAGTCTCGGAGGAACTGCTCAGGCATTCGCTGAACTCGGTTATCGTTTTGATGTTGGGGACTATGCAGTAGAGCCTTTTGGCCAGATCGCGTACGTCAATCAGGACTTTATGGGATCTCGTGAACATGGTGGCAGCGCAGCCCTGAAGACGCATGGAGCTGATACCGGTGTAACGTTTGCTACATTCGGTGCACGTGCCAGTCATACTTTCCGCTTGAAGGGTATTGATCTGAATGCCTTTGGCTCTGCCAGCTATAGGCATGCTTTCGGAGGGCTCACTCCAACCGCCAGACAGGTGTATGCTGGAGGAACGGATATGGATGTTGCTGGGACACCACTAGCAGCCAACAGTGCGGTTGTTGAAGCAGGGGTCTCTTACAAGGTCGGCAAGAACATTGATGTAGGCCTTTCATATACAGGCCAATTTGGTCAAAAATACCGTGATAATGCCATCAATGGTCACGTCAGGGTGCAATGGTAACCCGAAAATAAAACATGATTGTCGCGAGGAGCGCATGGATCAAAAAATTGCCCCCTTGATTTTGCCAGTAAAAGAAGCCGCGGCACGTGATGCCAATGTGAGAGCGGTGGTTAACCGCTTACACTCAGGAGAATGCGTGCCGGTTTCTCCTTGTGATTCCATGTTTACACCATGGTCTAAAGAGGAGAAGGCAGATCTTCACTCCGCACTTCAGAGGATATTTCCTGAAAAGTTCAGGGCATAACATTTAATAAGCCATATGGGCGATCTTGTGGAATATTATTTCTATATCTGCATAAAACCTAAACGCAAAAAATATTTGCCTGCCAATTGCATATTGCATTTTTTATAGATAAGAGGCTCAACGTTAAACGCGCTATTTCATGAATGTATTGTATAGGGGTTATAATTCAAATGGTTGATGATAAAGGTTTAAATAGAGAAGAGAATGTTTCTGTGAATGCATGCGATAAATGGATTTGTTCTTCATGTATTGGTGAGAAATATCTTAAAGCGGTAATAGATAAAAAAGGGATCATTCACAAATGTTCTTTCTGTGGTCATGAGAATAAAGCAGTTACTGTGGAAAATTTATCGAGATTGGTTTTCCCTGTTTTCAACGATTATGTAAAACAACAGAATAATGTGGAAGATGGTAATAGTCTTGAGGCTGTAATTTCAGAATTGCTTAACGCCGGCAACAATGTTGCCCAAAGTGTGATTCAAGCTATGAAGAAAGATCACCAAGAAGACTATATTCAGTATTGGGGATACGATTGTTTTGATGGAGACTGCAGTTATACGATTGAGCCAACGTTTTTTAGTGAAATGGAATTAAAATGGAATATGGCCTGTGAAGACCTGAAATCAAATTCTAGATTTTTCAATGATGAGTTTAAGTCGTTACTTGATGATATTTTTGAGGGCATACCAGAAACAGCAGTTAAAGAATTTGCGGCTAATGACTCAGTAAGGCTTTATAGAGCTAGGGTCGCAAGTGGCGAGACTCATGTAAAAGAAATACTTAAAAATCCTGAAGAGCAGTTTGGTCCTCCTCCTTTGAGCCGTATTTTTGGAGGACGGATGAATCCGATCGGCATACCTGTGCTTTATACATCCCTTGATTCAGAAACGGCATGTGCTGAGGTTCGGCCACATCTTGACGCAATGGTAATTATTGCCAGTTTCTCTCCTCTGCGTAGCCTGAGATTATTAGACCTCACCAATTTAGGTGATTATGAAATTGAACCATCGCCCTTTGACCCAGATATGCAAAAAACATTGGATAGAAAATACTTTGCAGAACAATTTTCACACTGGCTTTCAAAGCCGGTAAACCCTCAATCTGAATCTATCGATTATTTACCAACACAATGTGTCGCTGATTACTTATCTAACTCATTCGAAAAAAAAATTGACGGATTTATTTGTCACTCCGCAATGCGAAAGGGTGGGAAAAATGTCGTAATTTTCAAAAGAGCTTCTCAAATTAAACTAGACGATAAGAATTTTTTGGCTCCTGAAGTCGAATATTGTGCCGCATGGAATGAAGAAGAAACTGACACAATTAAGATTGACCCTTTCCCCCAGGCCAAGGAAAAAATTTACTGGGATAACCCTGTATTGGAGTTAAAGAGTAAAGAGATACAAATAAGAAAAGCTAAATCTATCTCCTATTCATTTTCTGATTGTTCAGTGAAGTGGGGAGATAATACTGAATCAGGTAAGCATAAGGATTGCTAGTCATATTTTAAATTTAGTTCAAACCTTACTCTGAGGTTAAATCAAAGGGCAGGGGAGCCGAAATTGTTCTGAGGTGGGGTCATGCGGCTTCTCAGTTCCCCGACACCATTCAGGCAAATGTCTATGCCCTCATTTCCGAGAAGGTGCTCAAACCCAGGCGTTGGGGTGATGATCCCCGGAGCATTGGAAACATAGGATTCTTTCATGAGTTCCAAACGTTGTATGAGTTGATCAATAGTATCAGGCTGCCCATTAAATATATCGAGAGCAGCATTAAGAACGTTTGGGTCATATGAAAAACCAGCAGCGAGATCGAAAGCATCTCGATACTTAAAATTCTCTCCTCTTAACATGATTTTGCGTGTGAGGATCTCGCACGGCACTTCTACGTCTATCATCCTCCCACCATTATTTGGTGCAGAGCCAATTGGGCCTGTATGCGTTAATATTGTAGCGAGTGAAACCTTCTGAGTCGGGTTGTCAATTAGGTTATGAGGGGTAAGAAAATCAATCTCTCCGCCTTCCAACTCAAGCTTCAGGTAGTAACCTGGGAATTGAGATGATCCAGTTTCCCCCAAAACACGTCTGGTTTCCGCGCAGAAACTCCTCGTAAGGCTTTTTAATGCTCCACGAGTAAAGATGTCGATGTCATAGCTAATGCGGTGATCTAACCAAAGTGCGAGGGCTGTGCCACCTCCGAAAGTCCACTCTGTATGACCTGCTGCATCAAGTATGCTGATAGCATCAGGCAGAAGCTCGTGCCATCTCGAACCCGGCCATCTCTTCGATCCACTCACCGTTTGCTGTCCTTGTTAGATCGTTACCCAATACGTGTCGGATTTTATATTGTGCATCATTGAGCTCCCGATAGCTGAACACAGTTCTGGAGACAATATTCGCTATGGTACGTGACGGAACTTCCTCTATGAAAGAGGCCACTTTCAGTGCAGCGTTCAGGTCAAAATTGTCAGAATAGACAATCTGAACAAGGTGATTAACGAATTCTTCTAGGGTTGTTTCAATCGGATGAGGGGCATTTACAGTTTTAAGAGCGGCTTTAAGCCAATAACGGCCTTGTGGGTCATCAAGGCGTGCATTTCGAAAACTGGAAAATACTGATGGTGAAGTCATCGATAATGCCCTCCTCTTAGATAAATTATGATGCACAGAATACATTATGCATTATATATCACGACATAAATCAATCAGGAAAACAATTTTCAGTCCCTGTTCTTTGCGACCTGCCGAGTGCGACAAAGAACAGTTAACGGGACAGAGAATGATGATGGTGAATAATCGGCCTTAAATCATCAAGGGGAAGGCTGATCCTGGGGCAGGTCATTTGAATGACTACGGTCTGGCACTTCTAAGCCCATAATATCTCTCAGATATTCCCTGATTGTCATCGTTTTGGTGGAGATTATTTCACCGACTTCAGAGAAGTCTTGGGCTTGATCTCTGGCAGTTGTTTCATCAAACGTAACACCATGGCACGTTGTCCTCCCAGTATCAGGGCACTTTAAGAGCCAATAGACAATTTCATTGTCAAATATCTCTGGAGCAGCCGAAATCAAATCGACATCTTCTTGGGTGAGATTCTTCTGATCCATTGCATCTTTCAGCGATATTTCAGTGAAAGGAATGTTGTCGAAAGGATCGTAGAATTCTGTTTCGGGCATTTGTGAGGAACCTTCTCTGTTGCGCAGTTGTTAGATGTTTGAGCAGTGTGGACGATGACTGCCTTTTAGGCCGAAGGGGCGTTCGGATCCGGTAAATCATCTACAGACTGGTCGGGTTCGTATTCAGGAAAGCTCTCAATTATCAGATCACGTATTGCCGGATCGGAAGCCTCAAAGACGGCGAAATCATCACTGGTCATGATCGATCGCACATCGCCCCTCTTGAAGGCTTCTTCTGACTCAGCAGCGAACTTATCGATAGCGTTCTGGGCATCTTCTCGTGACGAAAAAAGCCGAGGCTGCCTTTTGTCGTCATGAGTTGTTTCTGTCCATACACCCACAATTTCATCGTTGCATGCCAACGCGCCAACTACGAATTCATTTTTATCATCATTCGTGGCCATTTTTTTCACGCTCTGCTTAATGTTGGAAAATCAGTGTTCCGAGGATGTTCTGCCTCAGGTACGCAAGGCACAATAAAAATGCACATAAGTATATTAAGGCCTGTCATGATCAGGGTAACGCGAATGCGTGTTTTGCATCGAAAAGTCTTAAAATTCAGCTTCATCGGGATGAGGTAATCCCTGAGTGTGCTTTCTATATCCCACCGGCCTGGAGGCAAATGTTATGAAATTACAGGATTTCAAAAAAAAATACGCCAAGTCATTCAAGCGTGAAGGGGATATAAAGCTGTCAGCTATGTGGAGCGAACCCAGTCTGATCAGTCTAGAAGATGAGAAAGAATTGCCAGATGGCTTACACGCCAAGGCCAAATTGATAGGCGTGTCACCTTATGGCTATCGCACTTTTCAAGGGGGGGTATTGTTAATTGAAGGTATGGAGAAATTACAAACAGTACCAGAGGGCACTAAAGCGGATGATAGCTGCTTTATAGTAAATTGCAGGAACGTTCGCGATCTGCCTTCATCTATAAATCCATTTAGACAGTATGAAATCGAGAACTGTCCTGCATTAGAAAATTTGCCGGCTATTTCATTTGATGCTGCCTATATGAATATCATTCACTGCGATAGCTTTAAGGCCCTAGGATCTGGGACGCAGTTTAAAGGCAATCTCTTAATAAAGGATTGCCCTTCTTTTTCTCAAATTCCCCATGGTGTCGAGATAGAGGGGAATTTCACAGTCTCTAGTTGTGATGACCTTCAAAAGATACCTGAGGGCCTGAAAGCAAAAAGCCTTCATATGGCACAGTGTTCCAATTTAACTTCCTTGCCGATTGATCTTGGGAAAAATGTTGCTGATTATGTTATTATCGAAAACTGTCCAAAACTTGAGGAAATGCCTAGTGCTGGAGATTGGACGCTTCTCAATTTACAGGGATGCACCGGGCTTAAAAGGCTTCCAACAGATATCAAGGTGAGGAACACATCTGCAGGTCGCGTTGACCTTTCAGGATGCACTTCCTTGAAAGAAATAAAATCTAATATCTCTGCGCCTTTAATAACTTTTGAAGGGTGTACTAATCTTGTGGAGATATCCGGGAAAATTTCCACAGAAGAGTTAAGTGCCAAGGATTGCAAGAAACTTGAAATGCTTCCTGATGGACTGACCGTTGGTTCACTTCTACTGAATGGATGTTCAAGTCTTGTGACATTGCCAGGCGGAATGAATATCGCCAGAAAACTGGATTTGCGAGGAACTTCTGTCAGGGAGTTGCCCCGAGATTTGAACGTCGGCTGGCTCATGGATCTAAGGAGTCAGGACGGTATTAAGATCCCACAGGAGGTTCTTGATAGGCACGAAGGTAAAATCGTCTTCCCTCCGTCCTATGAAGTGTTACCCACATTGGATGCCTCTGCACCAGAGCCGCATTGATAGCGTGGAGCAATCTCTCATTTTATACGGGACATGTGTTAATTATACTTTATAAACAGTGTGTTATTTAACGTTATTAAATTCACGTCTTAAGCCGTTTACGAGGATTTATAGATCAGCCAGCCCCTTTCCTGGGGCTGGATTTTGAACTGATTTGCCTCCTCCCAAACCCTTTTTCATGTAATTCAGTGGGCACAAATCCTAGGTCATTTTCCTCATTCAGGCGCTTTCCAGACCTCCAGATCAAAGAGCTCACCTATAGCTGATGCAATTGATCGTTTTGTAGATTTTTCAGGGATATGAGTGAAGCCGTTCTTCTGTAGTGTTTTAGAAGGCAGGGCACAGCAGTCTCGATCACCAGTTATGATGATCTCCTGACCGGGTGATAAGAGGTCAAGAATCAATTTTTCAGCCCTTGGGTCTGGCCAAGATAAAAGCACAGACTGATCTGGATGCTGTGAAAACATTTGCTTGCTATCGTTGAAGTCAGGTTTGCGCCATATCCCTATACCATCATACCCTTGATTGAAGCATTCAGACGTAATCATGCTGATCCCTGATGCTTCCAGAACAGACGCAAAGTAACCTGTTCCCTGACCGAACTCGATTAAATTTGTAAGGCCCAGATGCTCTTTCAGTGCTCTGACCGTTTCTAAGCATGGGACTGACCATCCATACCAGTCCCGGAGAGTCAACCAGAGGATTTCTTCAGTGATGCATATTTTGTAACCATTGATCGTACCATTCCAAGGTGAAGGATGGTCTGGCGCCCCATAATGATTAGTGCCAGGCATAAATGGTTTCATCTTGCTGAAGGGTTGAGGTGTTCCTTTTAAAGCATCATCTAGAATTTGGATAAGATCGGGATGCATATCTATTCGACGGTGAATTGCAACGTTCGTTCCCCAGTTTTCCAAATCAAGGAGATCTCCGCTGATTGGCTTGTCTGGCTCTGGCCGGGACAAAAAGGGCAGCAGCCCTTGAAATGGCGTAAAAATGTTGGTCATTGCGTCAAATGACAATCCTTAGGAACCCCATCCGCTTGCATGGGGCTGGCACTTCTATGTGGAGAGGAAAAGGGTGCTGACAATTCATCTATGACTGGCGTGTGTTAACCAGGGCTAGAAATTCCTCTTTTTCTTCAACTCAGCTTTTAGGTCTGAAATTTCTTTTTTTGCTTCTCGCAGCTCCTTGGCCGTTTTGATTTTATCGCAAACAGCCTTAGTAAGTTGAGAGTGCAGTTGACCAATATAATTCCGGCATTTCTTTAGATCATCAGCGCAGTCAGAAGTGTCATTGGTGTCTATAATGGGAGTGCCTATTTCACGTATAATTTGTATGAAATCCCACATAGCCGCTTTTGGTACAGTAGAGTCTCCCCCACTGCATATGACCTTATAGGCATTTTGTAGGATATTCGAAGGTATTGGCAGTTCTACAATATACTTTTTAGGTGCTGTTGATTTCTTATTAAGCATCGGGAACCCATTATGATTTGAAAGATATTTCAAAAGGTGTCGGTTAGGACTAGGTTTAAGTTGATCTGGATCAAATTGTATCATTCAAATAGCCTATTGGAAAGACTTCTGCCTTTTTAGGATTGGCCTTTAATCCAAAAAGGCCTTAATAAATAAACCTTAAATAGCCTTCTAGCATGTCATTTCAAAACAATGAGGTATGTGGTTTGTGCTTTGATAGTGATGATTATCCTGGTAGGGATAATGAATTCCACAGGTTGCTAAAACGATCATATCTTCTCTTTTTCTCCGGGCTCAAGAAGATTTTCCGCATGCGTTAGCGTTGAAGGCAAAAGGGGAATGTCATCCAAACTATGCCTTTTCATATGCCTCTCTTGTGTTTGGTGAAAAGCGTGAAGTTATCTTTTTCTAATTAAGTTAACCAATCCAATAGATATGTTAAAAATTGGCAGTTTTTTTAACATATCTTGTTTAATGGAACGCATTCAGCCTCGTTGATGCAGGTAAACGCTGTGAAGATTGGTTGGTTGAGACGAAAGATGTAGAAGCTATAGGATTCTCAGCCAATTCGGATATTCCACGATGAATTCTCCAGCAAATATTACGCCGTCGTTCCCGCACCATGGCCCGCTTTCATGTAGAAGGTGCTTCACCAACATTGAGTGTGATGAGCGCGATATCGGAGCATGGCACGTAGTAAATGATCCGGGCGCTTGGGGAGCATCGAACCCCAAGGTATTGGTTTTGGGGTTTTCAAAGGGATTTACCCAGGCAAATGCATTCAAGTCGGGGAAGTTTGAAGATGTGCCATTTAAAAAGGCGCGAGGACGGCTCAGATCTATTCTTTGCCGGTTAGGGTTATTAGATCAGGCCGAAACAGATGAAGAGTTCAATAGGCGCTTTGAGGCCACTGAAAGGGATTTCGCCTTTGGATCCCTTGTGAGGTGCAGCCTTTCTAGAATGAACAGTAAAACAGGCCGTTACGAATGTACCGGACAGGTGATGACAAAGGCATTTTCTGAACCTGTTTCAACTGTTGTCCGCTGTTGCGCGCAAACATATCTATCCGCTTTACCGGCAAACTTACGGGTGATTATTTTGCTAGGGACCACTGCCGGATACATCAAAGACTGCAAAAAACTGATCCGCTCTCTCCATCCGAGATCGTTTAAGGAGGTGAATGATGTCGCCTATTTGGCTGCTGGAGCTATGTGGGTACACGTAACCCATCCCAGTGGAATGAATGGATATTATGGGAAGTGGATGAGCGCCGACAAGACTGATGCTTCAGGCGGTAAGCGAGAAGACGCAATTTACGCTTTATCTTTGATGTCTCCTCCTACGGGAGAGTGATTGGGCTAATTAACCTAACCCAACTTGCTTGTTCGTTTGCCATTACGGAGAAGGTGGGGGCTTTTACAAGGTGCCGAAAACATCGTCTGGAGGTGCAGAGTGCGGGGAGAGAAGGTTAAAAATGAGGATGTCTTTCCCCGCTGTTTTTATTAGGTGAATCGTAAAGCCCCATTCTTCAGGCTTGGGGGTGTCATGCAAGATGGTAGTATAAGCCTAGAGGCGGTGTAGTGTTGGAACTATCCATGATCTGCTCTGTTGTGGCGATGTTTGTGGGGCCATCTGGATCAGGGTTAATCCCGAATACATAATTATTATCCTGACCAACGTAGAAAGGAATATAATATCCACACGAATTAAGATTTTCAAAGAATTTTTCGGGGCGGCGGGCGCTTCTCTTTGCGACCTTATAAAGAGCAATCGGGAAAGGCGCTCTGCTTCGAACAAGGTCGATCATTGCTGCAAGGGCATCGTCAGGATCAATGTTTCGGGCTAGTGCGTTTGACCATTGTCTTGTATTTTTACGCCCTTTTTTTTCGATGATACAGCAATTTTTAAGGGTTCTTTTTGTAAGTCTTTTCATAATTTTACCGTTTAAAAAGTTTTTTCAGGTGCCCACAAATCAATCAGGTAGCCAATTCCAGCAACTTTATGCTGGTGCTTGGGTTGAAAGCTCACACTGATTGCATCTATGACTTTCTTGAATCTTATCACAGGATCACGCTCCTCGCCAACTGCATATACGTGGTCGGAGGGGGGAACTGCGAGATCAGCAGATGTGTTATGAAGATCTGGGAAAATTTTTGCAGCGAAATCCCATCCACCGGCGCATAACACTTCTGCAATTTTGGCGCCTCGTGCTATCCCATCTTTGTAATTCTGTGGAATTTCTTCCCAATCAGGAAGGAAAGTTATATCGCCAAAAGCCACATAAACTTCTGCAATGTCAGGAGGAAAGGGAGGTAAATCGCTAATTTTCATGATGAATAAACTCGGTTAAGTGTAGTTGGATATATTATGACACATTCTTCCAGACCTGATGGCCGGTTTTCATTGGGGTTTTGATAAATAACTAACCTATATTTTAAAACCTATATCCTACACCTATCATCAGTACAGGATAAACAGGCAGCTTCCTGTCCATATAATTATGGATTTTTCTATCAGCTATGGTTTTAAGCTTTGAATAGGCTTTTGGAAAATCATTCATCATGCCGCCTGGGGACGTGTGGATATCGGCATCATCATGGAACATGACGCCTGCATCCATATTTATATGGAAACCACCCCATACTGGAGTATTGAATCCCAATCCCACATAAGGAGCTGCTATGGCATAATGGGCTTTGACCCCAACATATCCAGCATTAGGTATATCAAAAGGCGAAGTAAACCTGCCTCCAATCGTTGTAGACCCTTGCGCGTGTCCAACACCTTTTCCAGAAATTGAACTTCCTGAAAATATCACTCCGCTCGTAAGTCTAAATGCGGACTTTCTCCAGGGATAGTAATCACCTAAGATACTGCCATTGATAAGGCGTGCTCGGCCGCCATAAGTGGCACTTACGATGCCGTGTTCAGCATAATTAGCCCCTGAAGCGCTGAAGGATGCCTGCTCATGTTTCACATCGCTTAGTGAAATATTGTAATAGTCAAAATCGCCACGAACGCCCCAATGACTATTTTGTCTATGGTATTCAATCTCAGGGCCAACGCCGAGTGTTCCCGCTCTTGCAGAGATTAGAAAGGGGGAGGATGTCTCTCCGGCTTCTGCTGAATTTGTATTCAGTGAAGCACAAATGGTGAGGCCACAAAGGAGGGGGTAAATTCGGCGCAATTGAAATAGCCTTATTGCAGATAGGACCAAAGGTCTATTACAAAGATTTAAGCCTTACGTCTAATATTTTTTCTTAAATGGCCTTTAAAACCATGTCTTCTTCTAGACTTCGATATGACCCTCGCGCAGTTGCCAATTTAATCCTTGAAATGTTTATGCACTATCATGCGGACTCTCCAATTGATAAGGCCAAACTGCAGTCTTTGTTATTTTTGGTTAACGCGAGACACCTTACTTTGTATAAGGGGCATTCGCCATTAAAAGGGTCTTTTGAAGCTACACCACAAGGACCTATCCAACCATCGGTTGCCAAGTCTTTTTCAAATACTATTGGGCATATCTACACTTATCGGGCGCGTGGAATTTCTCTAGCGACAGGCGCACAATATGACCTGGATCTTCCCTCTGATGAGAAGCTTAATGATGTTATCAGGCAGGTCTTATGTCACGCAGGGGCTCTCTCACAGAAGCATCTTCAAGCTATGATCTGTGCAGAAGGTGGCCCATGGCATTATACAATTTGCAAAATCATCAAAAGAGAAGTGGTTACAACACACATTAGAGATGATGTTATTGAAAAGCTTTGTAGTAAAATGATTATCAGTTTAATCGCAGATGAGTGAAATTTATCCTGCTTTCCTTTACCTTTTTTCACAGTCTACCGAAAGTGTAGGTGATTAAAAATCATTGACCTACAAGATCAGATCTGCAACTTGGTGGGCCGCTTCAATAATGCCCCTTGTCGCAAATGTGACAAAGGAAAAGTTGCTTAGAAAGATTCAATCCTTACGTTTAGCCTTTTCCAGCCAAATAGGGTCATAATAGCCTTGCATTTTCTGATAGATTTCTTCCTTTAATCTATCTCTATCGATTTTCTGGAGTAAGTCTGCTTCATTGATGATTTTTTCGATTGCTCTTTGAACAATTGAAGTGAGTTCTTCTGATGTAACCATCAACATGTCAGGGTTCTCTTCTGGAGAATTCCTGTCAGGAAGTTCAGCCACTTCGGTTGCGACTCTCCCGGGGACTGTGCCTAAGGCCGCCATAAAGCTTTTGATACTTCTGATTGAGCTGGAAAATTCCTTTATTACTCTTTCCTCGGCCTGGACCAAATGCTGCTCAGCGAGTGAAGTTGCCGATGTGTCAGTGCTCTTCCACATGCGTCTGATGGACTTGGAAAGGGATTCAAGTTGCTCTTCCCGACTTGATACGCGGGCAGGATCTGACGAATGTGCAAGACTATCCATCGTTGCCTTTACCACGTCCGATGGGGACATGCCTGACATCCGAGAGAATGTATATGCGCGCAAGATAACCTTCTCACATAACTCGCGGGCTTCCACTGAGTTTGGGTCTAATTCCATCTTTTTTGAACCCCTAACATTTTGCAGATCGTAATGCGGAATTGATTGATCGATTGAGGGGTTATATTCCTTAGAACAAACCCCTCCGCGTCATCTTCGCTGAGATGCTTTCAACTTGACAGCAGTAAGATGACGCTCCTATGCCGCATTATTGAGGCAAGGCACTGGGCTTTATCAGATCACCAGTAATATTCATGAGGCCTTTTAGTCCCAGTATATGGGAAAACAGCGTCCTCAGGTGATACTTCACCGCGGACTATTGATTTGGCCACTCTTTTATCACGATGGCGCCCTGGTCTGATATCATATTCATGACTATACCAATTTGGACATTCTGGTGAATTCTTCCCACCGAAATGCTTGTGGTCAGGACGGTCAACAAGACGGTGATTTTTGCCAAACTTTCGGCTGTGATGATAGGTGCGAGACATGGGATGATTCATCTCCATGACGCAAGGATTGATTTCCTGGCGTACCTACATCATTTCCTCCTCTCTCTGGGCATTTGCTCTGTTCGATATTTTAGATTGCTACAATCTCATTCATATAAGGTCAATGTCCCTTCAGATGAGATCATTAATCTCTTCAGGGGGGGGAATGTATTAGAAAGGCGTGAAATCAAAAGACTGCTGTCTCTCTTTCGCTGTTGCAGGTGGTGTGGTGTCGGCAACTGGTATCGCTTTTGGTCTGAGTTCTAGATCATTGAGATGTTGTGCGTAAACGCCGATATTATGAAATCCGCGGCTTTTATTGCGCGTATTTCCTCTGAACATCATAACTTCAACGCCAGCTCCCGTGCATGCTTTACACGAGCACCTGTCCCAGGGCCTATGGGATAAAGTTTTTATGTACTTGTCCTTCAAGTCCTGCATCTTGGGACTCAGTGTTCCGCCATTATAAAGCTCACCATCCACGAAAGCGGCATTGTACGCGATTATAGGTTCTAAGGTTGAACTAAGTGGCCTGATTCCAGCGTCATATTGGCGGAGAGAAGAAAGTGCGTCAGCTTCAAGTTTGACAAGGTCTTCTGCCTTAAACACTCCCATCTTCACAAATTTTTTTAGTCTCGGATTTTCGAGAGCCTGAGGTATTCTGATCGCTGTATAGTATTCTAGTTTGCCGTCACCTGTGGGTAGATAGTAATTTTTGGTTGCATCTTTAAATGACCGGAGAAGAGGGGACGTAGTGTCAAAACTTTCAATTCCATAACCTTTGAAATACTGGATTTCATCTGCCTTAGCAAAACCCAATACATGCAATTTAATCCAGGAGGGTATCTTAGATCTAACTGCTTCTAGGCTTTTTTGTATTTGTGAAGAATTTAGAGGCGCCATGCCGCCAAGTGCGAGATATTTATATCCTTGACCAACGAGGCAGCGAGCTGCTTCAGCCATGCTGTCAGGTGACCAACCTTGGATGGCTCCCATGGGAACAACACTAGAACCTATCGCCCTGTTAGCTCGCAGGAAGATATCCGCATTTTCAAGAGTAATCTCGAACCTTCTCTTGGCTTCAGCAGTTCCCCCAGACATTCCGCTCAGCTTATCATCGAAATCAAAGATGATATGATCAACTGAACACCCATGCGTGAATTTGCATTCTGCGTAGAATTCGGCCATTTCTTCTGGGGTAAATGGGGGTTCATCCTCTTTGACGTAGCTAAAGGCACCACAGTCGCCGAAAATTTCAATATTCTTAAATTCCGGCTCATCCAACCTTAAAAATTTACGAGCACCTACAAGTTCAAATCGTCTTGCCTGGCCGATTGTGTATGAGCCTTTTATCCTATGATCCCCAACTGTAGCTTTGGAAACTAGCACCCCATCGTAAGGGGCATAACCAAGGAGCTCATGAGGCAGCAAGTCATCCCAGTAGGGCTGGCGTTCGGGTGAACCGCTCTCCTTTAGAAAATTGAAAGTGGGATCAACCCCATCCAGACTGTCTGAGTATATAAACTTCATGATAGGTGTAACTCACAGACAAGGGCCTGAGTGATCATTGTCCCGCAACCCATTGAGAAGCGGAAGCTCATCATCATAACTCTGCTCCAGGAGTGCCGGCTCTTGAGGCTTGTATGGCTTTTCAATCAGGCGATCCAAGCTTTGGTTGATTTGTCTGGTTTGGAGTGCCTTATTCTCACCCTCTAATGGCATGATTTCAGAAGCAAAGTGCTGAAGGGCACGTGAAGCGAAATCGCTCATTGTGCCGCGGTAAGAGCTTAGCGGGCTGTCCAACCTCTTGTCGTAAGGCATTACGAAACGGTGCAAATCTGGGCGAATATCTTTAAGGGGCGCCCTGGTCAGTATTCGTAAGCGTTCTTTGACCTCGGTGGGGAGGGTGGCTAAGTCTTGTCCGATCATTCGGAGGTAGCCGGCTGAAAGAGATACCAGAATTAAGCCATTATCGCCCTTGATTATATCGGTGAGGCTTTTCGAGACCGGAGAGGCATATTGCATTGCCCTCATCCACCCTTGCGGCGAAAACGAGTTATCGCTGATCATCGGTTTTACGCTGTCGTCGGATCCGGGAACGACTGTGCAGCCATAAGGTGGGATTTTTGTATCCCCTTTAATGATGCCAAGTCCTGAAGAAACGACAGCCAGATTTGCATTGAGTTTTTGAGCCGTATCTTTGGCGTAGACAAAGCCTCTGCCTCCATAAAATTCGGAAGCGAGGTAGGTCTCACCTGAATAATTTTTCAGGCGGTCCACCCATTCATTCGAGACTTCGGCCAAAGACCCCTTTTTGCATGATGCGATAGACATATTATGAGGCACAAAATAACGTTTGGTCTTTGAGCAACTCGTAATAATTACCGTCATCTATCGTAACCTCTGTCATGAGAAAGCATAATGGACAGAGAGAGGGGACTGTCCTTAATCAATCTCACCAGAAAGACTTGCAAGGAAGAACAAAATCTTATTTCTGACCCATTTTTAAAGACGCTCTTCAGAATAATTCATTTACCTAAAATCACTCTCCTTTTGATTATACCTTGATAAAGAATAATTGGCTGGGCTAATTTAAAATTAAGCTTTTGGATGGGATAACCTCTCCAAGAGAAGAGGTTTAAAGCTTGGAAAGGTCATAAAGTGGGTTTGGATGATATATACAGAACACCAGGGTCAAACGTTTATGATGTTGATTTTGAAATCAAGCGTTTATCACTTCTATCCCGACCTACCCTTATCGGCCTTTTGAGTGATGATGGTCATGAGCCCGAAGAAGAAGATTTCCGTGCCTACAGCGAGGATCTGGCGCGGCAAATTACAAGTTTTCTCCCTAATCTTGCAGGTTCGTCGCATGATGACATCTGTACATATTTATCAGAGAATTCTCCAATAGAATACATTCTAGCGATTTTAAAATCTGGAATTATAATAAATAATCAGTATGGATACGGAAGTATCGCTGCTCAATGCGAAAAAAATATAAGAATCATAAGAAATAAAATTTTCAATATTGATGGGATACCATTGGATTATTGGGGCAATATTCCTGATGTGAATGGAAATATGATTGTAGATGAATATTATCTTTATAATGGTGTTTTTTATCGTGCGTATCAAATGGCATCGGGTAGAACTAGAATAGCGCCAATTGATTGGTCAATGAATCTTGCGCAAGATAAATTTTTTTACGCTGTTAGAGATATGTTAGATAGATATAAAACAAATCCACAGCCGAAGAAAAATCGTCTATCTTTGTTTGAGAAAATACGTTTTCGCTACTTTTACAAAATATGACTTAGATATTTTTTGATCCTAACCCGTGATGCAACTTCAAAAGCCCAAGGCTTATGAAGATTTGTTGGGAATGGATATGGAAATGATCTTGAAAGGCCTTAAGGCCAGATCTAATGTCAGATCCACTCTGAAGGTTATTCCTGCAAGAGTCCAAGCAATGATGCTAACAGAGAGTCAGATTCTGCATGACCAAGGTCAATTTGAACCGGTTGAAGTGCCTACCGTCTTTCCTCAAGCTAGGAGGGGCCGCTTAACCACTAATTTGACTCCAATCTTCTCTCCGCCGCCGTGCGGGGGGAAGATTTGTTGAGCACTATTTCTTCCTGACAACAAAGCCATTAAGCATGGCAGTTTCAGTGATTAAGAAAAACCTTTATGTAATAATCATAAGGATTTGAAAATGGGTTTGGATATTTATCTTATTTCCCCTGATCAAGAAAATCTCTCAAAATCAGATCAGGGCGGTATTTTCATTCGAGAAGGCGGACAGACAAAACAGATTAGCCGCTCTGAATGGGATATTCGTTATCCAGGTGTAGAGCCTACTGTATTCATCGAAGGAAAAGATCGAGGCGAAGTTTTTAGTACAAGCTTGACGCATAACCTAGGGTTGATGGCTAGGGAAGCTGGACTTTACGGGGTGATGTGGCATCCAGAGGAAAATGGGATCATAACAGCCAGTGACATTATTCCCCACTTGGAGAAGGGTTTAATTACTCTAGTCATCGAGAAAGAGCGTATGAAGCCTTACAATCCGAGCAATGGCTGGGGTTCTTACGATCTGCTCTTCTCTGTAACGCAAGAATATCTTCGTGCGGCACATAAGTTTCCAGAAGCCAAAGTAGAGGTATGTCGTTAATCATTGTGACAGATCATAATGGTTAAAAATGAATCTGGCCTTATGAAGATATCTTAGGTTTCGTTTTAAGCCCTCCCTTTGGGTGTGCCTTGCAAACAAGAAGCCTATCATCACCAGAAATGGATGAGATTTAGCTGACCATTTATCCCGATCTTAATCGGCCCTTTCTGGCTTCTCATCCTTGGTGTGAATTTGTGCAGTCATGATATTTTCATGGTTCGCCTAAAAAGAGGGCAAGTTGTAGTATGAGCACTTCAGTTAAAGCGCCAGCAAAAGCCAAAAGAAAGCCACGTCATATTGTACCGCAAGCCTGTCTGGCTTCCCTGAATGAGCCCCCACGTTCTGCATTGCGCTGGGAAGAAGGATCAACAAACGAAGCGACAGGTGTTCGTGAGTTTCAGGCCTTTGCCTCTATTAACGGAGGTGAAGAACGTCAGGTTGCTATAATTTCTGCTGAGCCCCGCGGAAAGGACAGGTTCTTTTATCGCTGCGAGAAAATTTTGTGCTTCGAAGAATTTGACTCTGATAAAATGAGAGTGAGATCTTCTTTCGGCATCTACGGTTTTAATATGGCTGATCTTGATACCCAAATCGGCAGATCAGTTAAAAATGTGGAAATCATGGCCGGCAATCCAATGTACGTTGGACGAAGCGTTTCACCGCAATCTCTCGAACATTTATCGCGCGGCCCATGGGGTAAAATCCAGAACGCACGGGCATTACGTTTTGATCAACATGGACGCCCAGATATAGTAACGGTATCCACTGCTGGCCATGGCGGATATATTTTGTCAGAGGATGCTACCAAGGAGATGCCTAGCCCCCTTCGTTCAGGCCGGTGTTATGAAGAAGATTGTGGCTGGTCTCGCGTTGCACTGTCTTTTCCTGAATTGTTTACACCTCTCGAATTATACACAGCACAGCGCACTCTCGCTAATTACGAACCAGATGTGTGGGAAAAATACTTTGGGCAAGAGTTGGCTCCAGGAATGTCACAAGAGAAAGACAACCGGACTTTTCTCGCAAAACATGCTGATGACTATCTGGTTGTTTCTGCGATCACAAGTAAGGATTACCCTGACTTTGTGGAGGTTACCGCGGTGCGGGGCAAGATGACCGGTGAAATGAACAGGCACCATGAGGCGAAGCATTTTTATGTCCCGTCTGAGGAATATAGCGCCAAGTCGAGAAGAGAGCCTTACTTTGTTATCGACCTCGATAGGCATTCAGAAGAACCTCCGTGCCTTGAGGTAAAAAATGAACTGACCGAAGATGAGGCTCCATCACCCTGATGGGTTCCTCTTTTATCAGGTGGTTTGTAGCGCCTATGCTTAGCCATTGATCAACACCAGGCTGGTCTGCTGCTTAGACTTTGGAGAGTTTCAGGGCAGTGAACTTGGGAGTTCAAACAGCAATCGATCTGATTAAACACTCCAAACGCCCAAAGGGACAGGCAACTACCTGTCCCTTTTATGATATTAGCAGTAAACTTCCGAGATAAATTGCCATGCGCATATGGCAATCGCGGTTCTTGCCATATTCTCTCAGAGTATATCCGAACAAATTCCTATTACACATAATGGTATCAGGTAAAGATAGGGGAAGATGATGTATTTTGATGATCCATTTTTTATTAAAACAATCGATGATTTTCGACAGAGGACATCAAACTTTACCTCCGAAATGAAGGCTATACAGTTCGAACAGGAAGTAGCTCCGCTTCTCGATCAACGTTTCAATCACATCACGCGCTTCGTTCCAGAGTTCGTCACTGGCCGTCACATCATTAACAATCCCATTGGTGCATCTGATTCGTTAAGACCCTTCAATGCCTTCTCGCTGGGCAACTGGCTTATCCTTGCAGAGATAGCAAGGGTTCCGACAATTCCATCCCGCATCATCTCGGTAGTCCCTACTAATTCGATCATCAGCCGCTATGGTAATTCAATCTCGCCAGAACATAAGTCTGCACAGGACAAACTCGACAAGGCTCTTGAAGCCTTGAAAGACGATGAAATTCTGCGTTACGACAGCGCCAGTGCTGCATGCCTGAAAGCCATGATGCAAGCCGGAGAAGACGATATCACTCTTAGACGGGGTGTCTGCGTAAAGCCTGGTGGCGGAATGATGCCTCTCATTTATCATCCGCATATGATCAAACACGATGAGCGCGTTGCCGAAGCAACCATGACCTATTGTCAGGAGGAAACGCCCGTCTGGGCGCGCACGTGGATCCCAGCCATGAGGATTGAGAAAAAAGATGGCAACACATCACCAGTAGAATGGCGCATTTACGTCATGAACGGCCGTATTGAAGGCGCCTCGCTTTACTATCCTCATGCGCCCATTACGATCGAACAAGCACGGACAACCTACAGCCTCAACGCTTGCATCGAAATGGCTCGCAAAATACTCGCGACTATGCGTGGCCACAGGCTGTTCCCACATGTCCCGAAATACGTCTATCATGAACACAAGATCGATCTGAGAGATATCCACTGTACGCTTGATTTTCTGGTTACTGAGTCAGGCGATCCCGTCTTCCTTGAGGGCGGACCCGCGCATCTCCGCCAACCCGATCTCGGCGCTCATCCATGCAACTTCGCTATGTTCCCGCCCCGTGGAGTAGCTCTGGGTGAAGGCGCTATCGCTTATGAGCCACCTGATCTTTCAGAACTCCCGCTGGCCCCAATCTTACCACCGCGCGAATGGGTGTTCAGACAGCAACCTTCAGCCTTCGGCCTGCGCTGTCCAAACCATCCAGACGCAGAAGCTCAATGGTCGGAATACCGCAGCCATATATGGTGTGAAGATTGCCAGAAAGACATCCCGATGGATGATCCGACTTTTCGGACGCACCCCAATACAGATCTTTCTGCCTTAAACATGTTCACGGGTGAAACCAGAAAACCCTTCACTATGAGGGTTTGAGTTAAGGGGACGAGGAGTAAGAGAAGTCAGGCTCATAATGCGCCGTGATATGCTGTTCCATGTCCAAATCTAGTGTTGCGCATGCCACTTGGAGATCAGCCCAGTCAGATGCGTTCAGATATTCCCAATCAATATCATCAGGGTCTAGGCCACATCCTTCCCAGCCCTCTCTTTTAATCATGTCCACCAACGCCCAAGCTGGACGCAGCACGGGCATGGAACCTCTTTCCTTAACTTCGTGGAGACCATCGGAGATTTTTTTTCTCCATTCGGCAGGCAAGGGAATAACATTGAAATGATCGGTTTTGTAATAAGGTTGGCGTTGATGTACGCCAATGTCTGGTTTTTGCTGGATCTGAGTAGCCCATCCAGCTAGTCGCAATGGTTCAACTCCAATACATACCGCACTAGGCATTGCCATCATCGCACCGCGGCTCCAATCTACACGTGGGTAAAGCATCGTGTTTGCGTAGACATCGCTGTGTCCGCCTAAGGCGGATATCAGCCCTCTTTTCTTCCACGCATGAAGATATTGCGAAGCTTGTCTGGTGTCCCAACCAAAACGAACTGTTGTATCCGCGCCACGAAATAACTCCGGCAGTGTGCGCAGCCTTTCAATCGCTGATACATTTTTACGTCTTTTATTGGTTGGGGAAGATGTGGTTGTCATGGTTCGTATCCGGTATCTGGATATGCCTCATGCTCTTGCCCAAGCTCATGTCGTCTTTCATGAGCAATTTTTTGCATGATTTCCATACCTTCTTCCAAGGCTAATTTGCTCTCGACGATCATGTCGCCCACTGTCTGTTCATTCAAAGGCCAATAATGGGGAAGCCAACGTTTTAGGTCTTTATGAATGGCCGAAGCATCAGTATGCATATTGTCAAATCGTTCACGAGCGTTTTCGAGCCATTCTTCGGGGTCCGCTTCGGGATAAATTTCTAATCTAGTTTGCAGGTTCTCTTGTGTTAGATCCGCGGCACACCCCTGACGCCTGATCCAATAGAGATCAAAGATATCTCTGGCCTTGAGATGAGTTCTGGCGGCAACGGCAAAAACCTTGTCTGCAT
Source organism: Acetobacter pasteurianus (assembly GCF_009914215.2). Classification (NCBI taxonomy): domain Bacteria; kingdom Pseudomonadati; phylum Pseudomonadota; class Alphaproteobacteria; order Acetobacterales; family Acetobacteraceae; genus Acetobacter; species Acetobacter pasteurianus. Next base: position 162,416 of record NZ_CP039845.2, read on the forward strand.
AGATTTCTTCAAGTCCTGAAGAAACAACCTGCGCACTCATCCCTGCGGCAGGGCCATTTACAATTCTAACAGGTGCTACAAAAGCGTTGATTTCCTGTAAGGCGCGGGAAGGGGTTCTCCACATCTCCACTTTCACATGGACTGAACCCATCACGTCAGAACGGCCAAGATTCACTACGAACGAGAGAGGATTTTTATTGGTTCTGATTTTGCTGATTTTCAATTCAAGATCAGGCGGGAAAGCGCTGGATACAATAAGTCTTGATTTCACGGAATTGGCGATGGAATTAAGGTTTAGGTTTTCATCTACCATAAAGTCGAGATCTTCGCTGAATCTCGGAGACCCATGTGCCAGATGAAGGCTCGTACCGCCTTGGAAAATAAGGTCTTTAGGTTTCCAGCGACGTGATGTGGTCAAGGCTTCCAGTGTAGCAACATGGAGGGTTTGTCGATAGTTAAATGCATCATTCGCGCTCATTACGCTTTTAGCCATACCACTTTCCCTCCGCCATCAAAAGCGCAAAGTTTATTATGTTTTTAACCAATAAGTTTTGCGACCAAGACCTTCTTCTAGAATTAAAAACGCAAAGTTTATTATGAAATAATATAATAAACTTTGCGGAGGCAAACCCAAAACGCTGTGATTAACATCTTGGAAGCGTCAGATTTTAGAGCATTAATCCAGAAGTTTACCCAAAATCGCACTCTTGGTTATCTTGGCAAAAAATATAGATAAGTGATGCAAACCACAAATTTAACTGAGATTTGCTATGGTCGATCTATAAAGAGTGGAAACTTTCTCTAGAGATGCTACATCAATCTTGTTTTGAAACTTAATGTCGACAATTTGCCGTGCACATCGATTCATATAGGGTAGATGCATTTCATAAACTCGCATCGATCCTTAAGTCTACTCCAGAATACAACCATTCTATTGCCCAACAATCCATGTCTTATTTAGCGGTAAAGAATAAGGCTTTCGTGGAAGCCTGGCTGTCCAATAGAATGGAGGGTGTGCATTTAAGCCTGGCCGAAGCTTTTTCTTATGCAAACACGAAATATGATCTTCAGGATAATGATAAATCGGATTTTCTTGGCACGTTCCGATTGATTCTTGATGATAATGATGGAATGCCAAAGGCGAATTTCAGAAGTTTCGAGAATAGGCTTTTAAATATACACGCGAAAGTATTCAGTCGCAGAACAAAAAAAGAACCTGGAAGATATAAATCTAGACCAAATATGGCAGGAGAATATGTATTCGTTTCCCCACAAGCGGTTCGTGAGACATTGAGGATTGGGTATGAAATAGGGGTATCGCTCACCAGTCCATTTTCGAGGGCTATTTACCTTTCATTCCTGATTACTGAAGTGCACCCATTTATGGATGGGAATGGTCGGGTCTCTCGGCTTATAATGAATGACCAGCTTTCAAGCTGTGGGGAAGCGCGTATTGTTATTCCGCAAAACTTGTGGGGCTGGTATAAGTTGGGTCTTAAGGAGTTATCATGCGGAAATGGCGGGCCGGAACGTTTGGCCACCACATTTCAATTATCTCAGATTTGGGCAAATGCGATCCGTTGGGATGAATTGAGGGCGTGTGAAGATGCATTGGATGAAGCCAGATTATCCCTTACAAGTGATGAAAGATTGGATTCTTGGTTTGCTAAGTACATCCCTTTGCACACAGACACATAACATTTTACTTACAAAGTAAGGCACGCCCCGTCATCATATAGATAGAGGAGGCCCATGCGGAAGCGATGTATGAATATCTTCCATATACCCCTTAAACGCTGATTTTACTTATACGATACTTATACGCAGAGATGTATTCTGATCTATCAATGATGATCAGTTCGTGCCGGATTAGTAGGGCTCTTCCTGCTATTTGTTATTCTTTTTTGGTCAATTAAATAGTCGCAAAAGGGACATTCAGTGTCACTAGCAAAGATTGATTTTTTAAGGTTGGCGCGCTGCAATCCGAACCTGGCAGGTGAGATAGCCCTGAAGCATATGCCATCAAAAATCCTCTCCAGGTTTAGATTATGCTCTCACTCCAATAATCCATCTTTTCGTGAAGTGAGCACAAAGGAATCTGGCACAGAAACTGCAGAAATGCGCCTCGTTTCCAGAATTTCTTATATGATGAAACATCTCAATCCAGACGATCCCATAGAAATTGATCCATTGATTATCCAGTTATCAAATGGCTGGAGAATTGCATACCTCTGCGACCTTGATCCAGACGTGATGATCGTTATTCCCCACGCCACCACCTTATTTCCAAACGACAACGATAAAAGCGAACGTATTTTTTATACTATCCTACGCAACTCGGATGCCAAAAGGCCGCAGGGGTGGGAACACCTGATTATCGAAGCCTAAGGGAGGGGGATCTCGAAGGATCCCATCTTCTATAACTCCACAAGGTCAGGTTTTAAGGGGAAGGGCAGGACTCTTCCAGGATATCCGCGATCTCATCAGAGAGATCAGGACGGCATCTTGATATATCCCTTCCGAGTTCCTCTCGGTCGTTTTCTGGTACATCCAGCAAGACCCTCTCAACGTCAGATGCCCTCAACTTGTCAATGCTGTCAGCCGCAAGTAGAAGAGATCCCTTCCATTTGTCTGGAAAATCCGACATTTGAATACCTTCCTTACTTTGGGTTGCATCTTGGCCTTAGCCGCAAGATGGTTTGGCCGTATTTTCCGCAGCAGGAGGGATCACCTCATATTCTGCAGGGAAATAAATTTGATCAGGATGATTGTCTATCACCTCCTGAGGTATCCGAATACCATTACATCTAAGCAATGATATTGTGTTATTGACCTTCAAATCTCTAGGTAATTCTTTAAGATTGCTGCAACCTTGCAAGCTTAAACTACCACCAACAAACATCTCAGAAGGCAAGATTTCCAAAGAGTCACAATCTGACAGGTTGCAAAATCCATCAACTGTGAAGCTATCAGGAAGTTTCGATAAGCTCTTGCACTGTGTTGCCTCCAAACTTTTTATATGACGAATGTTGTCTGGGATAGCGTTCAACCAACGGCATCCCCCGATATTTAAAGCGCCGCTGAATTCAAGATCGTTAGGAAGTTCACGAAGGCTTACGCAATCAAATAAGTAAAGATCGCCACCAATTTTTGAGCCCGGCCCTATTTTATTCAAGACATAGCATTGGGTCGCAAATAGATCGCCTTTAATGTCCATGGTCGGCAGTTCGTTTAGAGCAGAGCATAAAGCCACAGACAAAGATTTAAATTTGGTGTTTGATGGGATTTTGGTAAGTCCCGTGCAACCTTGTAGATGCACTTTTCCACCTACTTTTGCATTTTCAGGATATTCGCGAAGGCCTGTGCATCCGTCCAATATAATGTCGCCTTTTACACGAAGGCCAGATCCCATTTTCTGGAGCCCAACGCAATCTTTCATCACGAGGGCACCTGAAACGCGCATATTTTCCGGCGTTTCTGTGAGCAGATAGCTTTTTGATAAATCCAAACGCCCTTTATGCTCCATCCCAGCTACAAGATCCTCATTGAGGACAAATTGTCTTTCGGAGCCTTCGGCAAGCCTGGTCATATCCAATACCTTTCTTATGCCTCAATACCTTTAAATCTTGTTCAAAGGCGGTGTTAGGCGCAAATTATAACGATGCCAAAGTGATGTGATCCTCGCATCGCCCTGATCTAGCTTTCATTAACGAAGGCTTATGCATATGACAAAGCTTAGAAAGACATGCGGCGATAAGCCTTGCATCCATTATTTTCGCTCAATAGCCTTATTAAAGTATCTTTGTAATTTATGTCGTGCTGCGAGTACTGATACTCATGATCAATGTTGAATCACGGTTACGGGCTGAGCATCTTATCGCAGATATTGAGGGCCAGTATCAAAGTGTAACCGAGGTCAATAGGGATCTTAATCGGCTTCTCGTCAGCTTTCAGGCGAATAAAAAAAAGCCGATTTACCGGTGGTTCAAGTACAAGGAAGGTTTTTCGAAACCTTTTCTAGATTATGTCTTTGAACATTCGAATATAAAAACCGGAGGTGTGGTGCTTGATCCATTTGCAGGGTCGGGATCGACATGTTTTGCTGCAAATGAGCGAGGCCTATACTCTATCGGTGTAGAACTTCTCCCCGTGGGATGCCACTTTATTAGAGTCCGGGAGTTGCTGCACAGAGTTGGCATGAATACAGTTCAAGAATGGTTGCATGATATTTACGATAAGAAGCCATGGCAGATCCCTACTGAAATAAATAAAACATTCTCTCATTTAAATATTACAAGAGGGGCTTTTCCACTTAATTCAGAAAAGGAACTAATGAACTATCTATTTTGGAGTGATAGCCTACCTCATGACATGCGAGTATTCTGCAAATTTGTTGCGTTTGGTATATTGGAAGATATTAGCTACACAAGGAAGGATGGACAATTTTTAAGGTGGGACTATCGTGCCCAAAAAGGATCTCGGAAAAGTAGTTTTTCTAAGGGGAATATACCGACTTTTTCTGATGCACTTCTGGATAAATGCAGAATAATTGAAAGTGATTTGTCTAGCCTTGCCCATGACCAAATACTGACATCGATTGATAGCAGACATAACAAAATCAAGTCTCCGCTTACCCTATATGAAGGAAGTAATTTTTTTCATCTGAATAATATTAGAAAAAGATCAATAGATCTGGTAGTTACCTCTCCTCCGTATTGCAATAGATACGATTACACAAGAACATATGCCCTTGAACTTGCCTACCTTAACCTCACCGACATGCAAATTAAGGAGATGAGGCAGTCTCTTTTATCCTGCACTGTCGAGAATAGGCCCAAAGATTTTCAGAATATCATTGATCCTATGAGTTTAGAAAAAATCAGAAAACTGGTTAGTGAGAGTAAAGCACTAACAGCTATTCTGAACTTCTTGAGGGCAGAAAAGGAGGAACACCGCCTCAATAACAATGCGGTTATAGGGATGATTGAATGCTATTTCTTTGAAATGGCAGTTCATATTTATCAATTAGCATTAGTTATGAAGCGCCACGGAAAAGTTTATATGGTAAATGACAACGTCCGTTACAATGGAATTACTATTCCAGTGGATTGCATCCTCTCAAGCATGGCCGAAAAACTTGGCTTCAAGTGTCTCAAGATATGGGTTCTACCTGTAGGAAAAGGCAATAGTTCTCAACAGATGAAGGCTCACGGTCGTTCAGAAACTCGAAAGTGCGTCTACTTATGGGAAAGGCAATAAGGCATATTTTCCAAGTGAGAACAGAGGAGGGGTGATGTGGCTGTCTAGTTGGCCTTCACCCCTCCTTGGAACTATGGCGTAAAACTATCGCCTTCTGGCTCATTCTCAATTACATCAAGTCCACTTACAAATTCCGTGCTGCTATCTTGAAGAGCTGAGCCAGCCGATGAGGTGTCGGGATTGCAAAGTTGTTTCTAAACCGCCTATGCGGCGGTGTGACTGTGGCAGGCGCGGGGTCGCCGTGCTGTAGCTTTCTAAACCGCCTATGCGGCGGTGTGGCTGCTGAGGCGGTTAGAGAGAGAAGCCGGTGTTTTCTAAACCGCCTATGCGGCGGTGTGGGTAGTCCAAGACAATCCGTGCAGCCTGAATGCTTTCTAAACCGCCTATGCGGCGGTGTGGTAGTCGGCCTTCACCCCTTCCAATGATCCCTTTTTCTAAACCGCCTGTGCGGCGGTGTGGTGCCAGGACTTTGCAAAACCTAATCAGGCAAATTTCTAAACCGCCTGTGCGGCGGTGTGGCCTCCACTGGTGTTGTATTCCCGATCCGCGCACTTTCTAAACCGCCTGTGCGGCGGTGTGGAATTTTTTGAATCGGAATTAGCGTCCTCGTGTTTTCTAAACCGCCTGTGCGGCGGTCTGGTTGCGCAGGTAAATGCCAGCGTTCCCAATCATTTTCTAAACCGCCTATGCGGCGGTCTGGAATTTTTTTCAGTGCGGGAGCGAGCGCAGAGCTTTCTAAACCGCCTATGCGGCGGTGTGGTCGTAAGAGGCTTTTAGAAGAGGCGCAGGACTTTTCTAAACCGCCTATGCGGCGGTGTGGACAGAAAAAAGATAAATCCGAACGGGTAACAATTTCTAAACCGCCTATGCGGCGGTGTGGCTGGCGGAAGCGGCGGTCTCTGTGTTCGCTGTTTTCTAAACCGCCTATGCGGCGGTGTGGAGAAAAATGAGCGGATCAGAGGGCGAAGCCCTTTCTAAACCGCCTATGCGGCGGTGTGGGATACCCCGTTCGGTCTTGGCAATCAGGTTCCTTTCTAAACCGCCTATGCGGCGGTGTGGCGCAAGGGGGTTCGTCCAGGCACATGGACGAGTTTCTAAACCGCCTATGCGGCGGTCTGGCGAGAACGCTAGACACAAAACCCGCGCAATCTTTTCTAAACCGCCTATGCGGCGGTCTGGGCGTTTCTGGCGGTACACAAGACAGTCAGACCTTTCTAAACCGCCTATGCGGCGGTCTGGCGACAAGCCCAGTGACGGGAATTGTGACAAGATTTCTAAACCGCCTATGCGGCGGTCTGGGTGTCGGAATACAAGCCAGCTTGCATAAACTATTTCTAAACCGCCTATGCGGCGGTCTGGAAAATGGGCGCAGCGTCAGAGCGTTTGGAGCTTTTCTAAACCGCCTATGCGGCGGTCTGGCAAGAAGCGCAGAACCCGGCGGCCCGGCTCCGTTTCTAAACCGCCTATGCGGCGGTCTGGATGAAATTCAGCAATTTTCTTCCGAAAATCTGTTTCTAAACCGCCTATGCGGCGGTCTGGCCAAAAATCGCAGAAAATCAAGGCATTGAGGCTTTCTAAACCGCCTATGCGGCGGTCTGGACTGCGCTCTGTCCGTTTGGATTTTTGACAGATTTCTAAACCGCCTATGCGGCGGTCTGGCTGAGTGTTGGTGTCGATCTTTACGCGCCAGCTTTCTAAACCGCCTATGCGGCGGTCTGGTAGAACAATATTCACAATGTGCGGCGGAAATCCGCCAAAAGATCATCCAATAAGCCTTTACCCCTTTTTTTGAGGCATTTTACAACTCATTGGTTTTTAAGAGATTTCTGGGTAACGAAAAAAAAGGGTCTTATCAAGTGGAAAAATGCTAGGATTGAGCTTTCACGTTAAGAGCATGTTGTTTGGAAATATTTCTTATGGACGAAATTTCTCCTTCATCTCTCAAGACCATTATGTACTCCAAACGCGCCAACATCTATTATTTGGAATATTGCCGCTTACTCGTGAATGGAGGGCGCGTTGAGTATGTGACGGATGCGGGCAAGAAGAGGTTGTATTGGAATGTGCCGATTGCCAATACCACAACGTTACTCCTCGGCCCAGGAACTTCGATAACGCAAGCCGCCGTTCGAGAACTTGGGAAGGCGGGTGTAATGATCGGGTTTAGCGCCGGCGGCGGAACGCCTCTTTTTGCAGGTACGTCAGGAGTAGCTGATTTTTACTGGGTTTCTGCCCAAAGTGAATACCGTCCCACAGAGTATGTTCAGGCATGGATGTCCTTCTGGTTTGATGATTCCCGCCGCCTGAAAGCGGCGAAAGCATTTCAGATCATGCGGAGCGAAAAAATAGCCATGACATGGAGATCGCCTCGCTTTCAAAAAAACGGCTTCAAGCCAGATTTCGAGGCCCTTGATTGCCTTCTGCGTGAAAGTCAAAGTGCAATACAGGGGGCGCCAGACACTCAGGCCTTGCTTACAGAGGAGGCGCGAATAACTAAAGCCCTTTTTCGTATGGCAGCATCTGCAGTGAGCTACGGGAAGTTTACTAGATCTCGCAATGGCGAGGCGAGTGACCCGGCAAACAGATTTCTCGACCATGGAAATTATTTGGCCTACGGACTTGGCGCAACGTCTTTATGGGTTCTTGGCATACCACACGGCTTCGCCGTCCTGCATGGAAAGACAAGGCGAGGCGGACTGGTGTTCGATGTGGCTGACCTCGTAAAGGACGCTATGGTCATGCCTCAGGCATTCATCTCGGCCATGCGCGGAGATGATCAGACTGCATTCCGCGCAGCCTGTACAGATGTCTTGGTAGGGGGTAATGCTCTCGACTTCATGATCGATGTGATCAAGGATGTCTCCATGGATATGAAGGTTAAACATCAAGTTCCATGAACGTGCTTTTGATTTCTCAATGCGACAAGCGTGCATTATCCGAAACACGCCGCATCCTTGATCAGTTCGCCCAAAGGAAAGGGGCTCGAACGTGGCAGACACGGATCACCGAGCAGGGGCTGGAGACCCTCCGCGACCTTCTTCGAAGGAAAGCAAGGCGCAATACTGCGATAGCCTGTCATAATTTGACAGGAGCCAGCGGCGCAGATGTTCTTTGGTTTGTGGGTGATCGCAGTCGCTTCGATGAGGCTGGCAATGTCCCGACGAACTCCACAGTCCGCGATATCCTTAGGGCGGATGATGAAACCACGTGGCGATCGAGGGGCATAGTCCTTCTTTTGGCGCAGATGGCTGCATTGTTTCATGATCTGGGAAAGGGGAGTGAGGAATTTCAGGAGAAACTGCGATCCCATATCCCCAAGAGGAGCCCATATCGTCATGAGTGGGTCTCTGTTCGCATGTTCTCTGCATTTGTCGGAGATGCGGACAATGACAGGATATGGCTCGAACGGCTTGCGGATTCACAGTCTCATGCGGGACGATGGACTGATCTAGACTTGCTCGTACGCGATGGTGTTGACAATGGAAGCGGACGATCCATGCCGTTTCAGAACCTTCCACCGCTTGCAGCCGCTGTGGCATGGCTTGTGGTTTCACATCACAGAATGCCTTTGGTTCCGGTAATGAAGGATGGGAAGCAGGAATGGCTGGGGAAGGAATCTCCATCATTTCCACTGGATATCCTTACCAAACCACTTTCCGAAATTACGGCACAATGGAACAGTCAGTCCTACGATGACGATAACCCGGAGGACATACAATCGTGCTGGCGCATGGCCGGGAAGTCAGAAGCACATCCGGTTCGCGATAAAAAATGGAGCGTATATGCGAGGCGCCTCGCTCTTAAAGCAATAGAGATGCTGGATCGTGATAGCTCAGCCTTTGGAAGCGATGCGTCTCTGTCACAGGATCCTTATGTGCTGCATCTCGCACGGCTTAGTCTTATGCTGGCAGATCATCATCACTCCAGTCTGCCCTCTACTGGAAAGGTAGCAAAGGCATCAAAAGACATCTTATTTGCAAATACAGACAGTAAGGGGAGGTTGAAAGAGCCGCTCACAGATCATTTGCTTGGTGTTGCACGCGCGGCAGGCCAAGTGGCTTATGCCTTACAGTCCGTCAAACAGTTACTACCGAGCATCAAGCGTCATCGCGCCCTCCTGCGACGCTCCCCTCATGATCAGTTCCGATGGCAGGATGCGGCAGTGGACGAAGCGCGCGCTGTTCGTGACCGATCAGAAAAGGGCGGGGCGTTCATTGTCTCTATGGCTTCTACTGGCTGTGGCAAAACATTAGCAAACGGCAAAATTATGAATGCCCTTTCCAATGAGCATGACGGGTTCAGGTTGACCTATGCCCTTGGTTTGCGATCGCTCACGTTGCAGACGGGTGAAGCTTATCGCAGAGATATTGGCATTTCTTCGAATGATATCGCCATTCTCGTTGGTGGTTTAGCCAGTAGGACATTGTTCGAGCATTACGCTGATCAGGCAGCGGCCTCAGGATCTGAATCGATGCAATCCATCATGGATGAGGGTTATGTCGTGGAAGGAGGCGTTGAAGGCTCTCATCCGGTCACCAGGCGACTTGTAGGAGATAAGAAGAGCGAGAAACTTCTGGCGACCCCTGTGGTAGTCTGCACAGTTGATCATATAGCCCCTGCTACGGAATCCCTTCGTGGAGGTCGCCACATCGTTCCCAGCTTTCGATTGATGACCTCCGATATAGTGCTCGATGAATTGGATGATTACGATCTCAATGATATGCCCGCCCTGACGCGCATGGTGCATCTTGCTGGCCTTCTAGGCGCGCGAGTGCTTCTGTCATCGGCCACTCTTCCTCCGGCAATGGTCGAAGGCATGTATGAGGCATACCGAACCGGGAGGCGGTGTTACGACGAAAACCATGGGAGGTGCGGAGATGAATGGCCAGGAGTCACGTGCCTTTGGGTAGATGAGTTTTCTTGCACATCGGATACGCCTTCAGACGTAGCAACCTTCCGGGAAAAGCATAGGGAATTTATCGCCGCGCGTGCGTCTGAGCTTGCGCAGCAACCAGCTCTTCGGGTTGCTGAAACCGTGCCTGTGGTTATCCCAGAGGGAAGTGGTCGCCATGATGTATTGGATGGTTATGCAAAGACCATCATGAATTGCCCCGGGTTTTGTGGAGACGTTTTTTATCTGATTTAAGCGGCTAATGCATGTGATTTCTGTTGTGCATAAAAGCGTGCCTCAGCTTCTGCTGGCGGGATGTTTCCAATGGAGGACAGGAGCCGCCGATTATTGAACCAGTCGACCCATTTAAGTGTTGCCAGTTCAACAGCTTCCCTGTTTTTCCATGGCCCCTGCCGATAGATGAGTTCGGTTTTGTAAAGTCCGTTAATGGTCTCTGCCAAGGCGTTATCATAGGAATCCCCAACACTGCCGACAGAAGCAACGAGCCCCGCTTCAGCCAGTCTTTGCGTGTAGCGAATGGACACATATTGACAGCCGCGGTCGGAATGGTGGGTCACTTTTCCCTCAGGCTGCCTCTGGCACAGAGCCTGCTCAAGGGCATCCAGTACGAAGTCGGTATGAGCCGTTGAGGAGACACGCCAACCCACAATAACCCGTGCAAAGACGTCAATGATGAAGGCCACATAAACAAAGCCCTGCCAAGTGGAAACATACGTGAAATCCGAAACCCACAGTCTGTTGGGGGCAGGAGCATGAAACTGGCGCTGCACCAGATCCTGCGGACACGGACGTTGCGGATCAGGCCGTGTGGTTCTGACCCCCTTGCCACGAATGACGCCTTTCAGCCCCATCCGGCGCATCAGCCGCTCTACCGTGCAGCGGGCGACATCCACGCCTTCACGTCTGAGCTGATGCCAGACCTTGCGCGCTCCATAGACGCAGAAATTATTATTCCACACTCTACGGATGTCATCGCACAGTTCTTTGTCTTTCTGGCTGCGCACACACGGATTTTTCTGTCTGGCAACAGTTGCATAATAGGCAGATGGTGCAATCGACAGAACCCTGCAGATTGACCCGACACCATATGTCTGCCGGTGCTCCTCAATGAAGCGTGTCATGGCTTGAAGATGCGGTCGAGCTCCGCCTGGGCAAAATATGCCGACGCCTTACGCAGGATTTCATTGGCCTGCCGCAATTCGCGGTTCTCTCGCTCCAGTTGCCTGATCTTCTCTCGATCAGGCAGGTCACTCACCGCAGGCGCATTGGCACGTTCATGCAGACGGGTCCATTTTGACAGCGTGTCAGGATGAATATCCAGCTTTGGCGCTATCATCATCACTGCAGACCACCGCGAAGGATGGTTCTTCTCTTCCTCCAGAACCATGCGGGCTGCACGGTCACGAAACTCAGGCGGAAAACGCTTCGATTTATTGCTCATGAATTCTTCTTACCTCACGGGTCTTTCTGTCTCCACAAAACCCGGGGCAATTCATCATGGCTTCCTGTCTCAAGATGCATGGCCGACACGCAGGCGCTGATCCCGTCACTGGGAGGCGGGTAAGTTTCGGTATTGTGCGTATGGCCAACATAGAACCAATTTTTGACGTGGCCCAGATCCTCTTTCGCGCGGAGGAAGTTCCGGGCATGCGTGTTCATATTTGCGTCTACCATGCGCGTTTCCCATTGGCTCATCGGGCAGCGATAGAGAACATGCTGGATCGGTCGTTCACACGAAAGAGTCCAGACGCCGCCTTTTCCGAGCCTGAGATCCGCAGAGCAATTGATGCTGATCCTGACAAAGATCACGTATTTGTCGTGTTGGCTTCGCCAGTGTGCGAGGTTGGTCGCGATTGGGATGCTGATTGGGCAGTAGTGGAACCATCATCAGTCCGTTCGATAATTCAATTGGCTGGTCGTATTCAGCGGCATCGTCGTCAGATCCCGATTGATGCGAATATGGCGATCCTAGATATGCCGATAAGAGCCCTGCTCAAACCCACTGAAGCGGCCTTTTGCCGTCCGGGCTATGAGGGGAGAAGTGGTGATTTTCGTCTTGCGACCCATCATGCTTGCGATCTTCTGGAGAGCGGCTTTGTAAAGCACATTGATGCGCGCCCAAGGATCGATCCCCCCCCTCGCTCTGAATGGCACACCACTACAAGCCTTGCGGACCTGGAGCAGGCCGCATTGGTACGCAATATGTTGCCGGATGAGTTGCGGCAGGCGGTATCATCGGGATCTCGACGTCAGAGGTTCCTGACTGCATCAGCATTCAGGCCTGCAAACTTCATGTCTTATCTCGTGTGGAAGTTCCCACAGTCGCTTATGACCGGGGTTCTTCCTCAGCAACAACCTTTTCGTGCTTCATCAGGGAAAGAGGTGACTCTCGTTCTGATGCCCGATGAAGATGGGATTCCTCGCCTTTATCGGGAAGATGGAAAAATTGGTGAGAGGTTGTACGTGCTTGTGGAAAAGAGCCTTCGTCATGATGTGAGCCTTGATACTCCTTATTCTTGGTCTCCTACGAAACAATATGGTATTGACTATAAAGTAACCTCTGGCTTAGTCTCTCCTACGACGGCCGCGCTCATGTCAGTCCGTGTCCCTAATTCTGATTTTGGCTGGCGGTACCATCCTAATCTCGGCTTCGCCGTGTATAGGGGGGAATGAAAAAGGAAATGACTGTGAAATGAATGTGTCCTCGCAATCTGAGAGAACAGCGATATTCAGGAAGGCTATAGCGAACTTTATCAAAGAGCGCCGAGAAACGAAAAAGGTGGCGGAGGGTGATCCACGCTACGAATATCAAACGTGGGTTGAGAAAGCGTCCGAGGATGCTCAGGCAATCCAGTTCGCAACCCACGTCGCTCGGATCACTCATTCGTCCTCACAGTGTGACAGTTTCTACGCTCCGCCTGACACGCTCCCACACTGTGACGTTGTGGCGCGAAACGCGATGGGGCCGTCTTTTCATGAGGATGCCTCCGCGCAAAATGCAGCCGCCCTTTATGTAATAGCCTTCCTCAATCTTCGTGTAGATGGGCAACGACTGCTGGATTACGTCCTATCGAATGATCCAGCGCTGCGCGATGCGCTGGCGCCATCGTCCGCAAAAGGCGACGAAATGATGGTGAAATTTGCGTCAGTTGTCTCGCCTTCCAAGGCACCTCGTGTCGATGCCCTGATGAAGCAGGTGTTTTGGCTCAACGGGGATGATCCGGTAGAGGACAAAGACTTCATCCTGCTTGCGCCATTAGCATGCAGCTCGCTGATGCATGAACTGTACATGTCCGTGCAATCAGCGAATTTTTCAGAGGAAAGCAAAGAGGCCAGAAAGGCTCGCCGGGAGGGCAAGCCGTCTGAACATCCCTCTATCTCTTATCATGATGTCGTCGAATGGCATGTAGGCGGAGCCAATCCGCAGAACGTCTCTCCGCTCAATTCGTCCCGCCGAGGCGTCAGTTACCTGCTATCGACACTGCCACCCAAATGGGTCGGGCGCTCTGTCCCTGATTTACGTGGACGCGATAGCGCCATTCCGACCTTTGTCAGATCTCGGCGCGCCTATCATATCATCAAGGAACTGGCTGGCTTCCTCAAAACAAATCCGCCACCGACGATTGAGACGCGCAAGCAACGCACGATCTACGAAGACGATCTGTGTCAGGCCCTTGCTGAGTTCACTGAATCGGTTAGGTCTTACGAAAAGCCAGGATGGACCCTAGCATCAGATTGCCGGCTACCGCTGGGGGAGAAGGCATGGCTTGATCCAGGCGCCTTCGATGATTCTTCTGATACAGCACGTCCCGACCGATGGGAGGATGATGTTAGTACGCGCATTGCGAATGCGCTGAATGCTGCCTTATCTAAGTATGGTGTTGTCGGTCTTGGCGATACAGAATTCGCCCATTGGTGTCGGATTTTGTTGCAAGAAAGTTCATGGCAGACCTCAAGTCTGGCTCAGGGAGGTATGGCATGAGCAAGGCTCCGTCATTTACTCATGGTCTGGTTCTACCACGCCTACGTGTACAGAACGCTAACGCCATTTCCAGTCCTATGACTCATGGCTTCCCATCAATCACAGCGTTCATGGGGTTTATGTGGGCGATTGGGCGCAAATTGTGCCAAGCTGGTATAGAGGATGTATTCTTCGAATCAGTCGGTGTGGTATGCCACGATTATCAGGAGATGGTCGGAGGATCGGGCTTTCGAAAGGTTTTTGGATTAACTCGGAATCCTCTCACCAAAAATGGCTCTACCGCACCAATCATTGAGGAAGGGCGCATCCATCTCGACATCTCTCTGGTCTTCGGCGTCACATGTCAACGCTGGCGCACGGGTAGTACAGAGACATTCAAAAAAGATCTAGAAACCATCCGGGATATCGTTGCCCAGATGCGTTGTGCTGGCGGTTCCATTATGGCCCCTCGCGGCAGTCACGCGATCTCACCTATGCCTTGGATATTCGATGCGCCGGTCGATGAGGACGATCATGTTTATCAGCGGCTTCGCTATCGTCTCATGCCGGGGTTTGCCCTGATTGACCGACAGGATGTTCTGACGTCCCGTCTGGAGCGTCTCCGCACCACTTCACCAGATGCCACTCTGATGGACGCTTGGCTTTCAGTGTGTCGTAGTGAATGGAAATGGATGCCAGACAAACATGACGGCGATCCAGAAAAAGGCGAATGGAAGAGCGAGAAATCTCCTGGTTGGCTGGTGCCCATCACAGTCGGTTACGCCGGTCTTGTTCCAGTTAGTCCTGCTGGAACTGTCGAGGGCGCAAGGCAATCAGATGTGCCGTTCCAGTTTGCTGAAGCACTCTACTCCATAGGGGAGTGGATTGGCCCTCACAGACTTTCATCTCCCTCCAGTTTGCTGTGGCATGTGGAGAACGACCCAGAAAAAGGGCTCTACCGCTGCCGTAATAATGCGGCTTAGAGACGCCGTCCATTTCCTCAATATACTTTAATTGTAAAAGGATCATGACAGATGACCCAACTCTCACTGTCCACCGAGAAAGCTATGCCAAAAAGCGCCATTGCCAACCCATCCGTCCTCGCATTCGAGCGTAAGATTGACCCGTCAGATGCAATCTTCACATCAGGCAACGGGGATCCGATTGTTCTGCGTGAAAAAGCGGTTCGTGGGACAATTTCCAACCGTATAAAGAAACAGAAAGACGCTGATCCAGCGAAATTGGACGCCGCAATTGAGTCTCCGAACCTCCAGACCGTTGATGTGGCAACGCTTCCAGTGGATGGAGAAGGGGCCGATACGCTGGTTGTCACTTTTACCGTGCGCGTGATTGGCAATGTGGGTATCCCCTGTGCCTGCAATGAGCCGACATACCGAGATCGCGTGCAGAGTGTCGTTGCTGATTACATCGCTCGCGATGGTTTCCGTACTCTGGGACTGCGATATGCCGAGAATATCGCCAACGCCCGTGCTCTGTGGCGTAATCGTCTGAGCGCGCAAGACATTGAGACAACGGTTCGTCTCCTCAAGGATGGGAAGGGCGTCAAGAGCTGGTCTTTCGATAGCTTCTCGTTGCGCCTCAATGAGGCGGGAGTGAGCGATAACAAGGATATCATAGACCTTGGCACCGTGATTGCCGATGCACTCGCCGGCAAAAGCCTTGCATTGCTAGAGGTTGTCTCCAAAGCGCGGATGGCTCCTGGACTGGAGGTCTTTCCTTCACAGGAACTCATCATGGATCGCACGCGCAACAGCAAGAGCCGAACCCTCTATGCTGTTGAAACGAAATCAGGGCCTGTTGCAGCGTTGCATTCTCAGAAGGTTGGTAACGCGCTGCGGACGGTCGATACGTGGTATCCCGATAGCGATGGCATGCCGATTGCGGCGGAGATGTACGGGTCAGTGACCACTATGAGCAAGGCTTTCCGCCAGCCTCGCCTGAAGCGTGATTTCTACAATCTGCTCGATGGGTGGATGCTTAAGGACAAAGTCCCCTCAGAAGGTGACCAGCATTATGTCATGGCCTGCATCATTCGAGGCGGTGTTTTCGGTAGCGCGGACTAATGGGTCATTCCATGTTGAGCCACTTTATTCAGGTCCGGTGTTTATCACCGGATCAGGAAATTACTGTGCAAGATATCATGTCTCGGGTTTTCTACCGGCTGCATGGTGCGATCGCGAGCCTTCATACATCTGATGTCGGAGTGAGTTTTCCGAACCACACCTTCATGTCGGTTGGCGATGTGCTGCGGGTTCACGGATCAAAGGATGCGCTCACCAGATTGCTCGATGGTGGGTGGCTATTCCGGCTGGAAGATTACACGCTTTCATCCGGGATCATGTCTGTACCAGAGCAGGTTAAATACCGATGCGTGAGCCGTGCCCGCGCTAAGTCAAGCGCACCACGACTGCGCAGACGCCTGATGCGTAGGCATAACCTTTCGGAACTAGAGGCAAAACGCCTTATCCCTGACAGTATTGAGAAGCGCCTAAACCTTCCATCGATATTGGTATGCAGCAAGACTACATCCACGCCATCATATCCAATTTTCATCAAACACGGCCCCTTGCTCAGCTCCCCTGTTCCAGGGCCGTTTTCTGGTTACGGGCTAAGTTCAGAAGCCACTGTACCTTGGTTCTAACCCCTTGAAAAAGGTGGCATCGTCCGATAGTTATGAGGTGAACACTGCAAAGTGGTTTAGAAAATATTATTTCGCAGGTTAAGTAAACTGCCGAATAGGTGGATAACTACAAGAGCGACATCTTCGGGTGTTGCTCTTTTTCTTTCAAAGAAAACAGTCAGTCGATGCGTGCTGTTACTCATCGAACTGGTTCTCGATATTAGTTTTACTTATCAGATGCGCCGTAAAACCCGGAACTTCCAGACTGAAGAATGTCAACATCCTCACTTCCGAGCAAACTAGCTTTTTCTTAAAAAATTAGAGGCGATCCTTCCTCCATGGCTTTGATGCTGTGGGCATAACTCTTTGTTCGGCGATAACCCTCAGTGGTTCAAATGGTCTCAGTTCATCAAGCTTCTGATGCACTGTTATGAGTGGATCTCTGTACTCAAGCGGAGCCATGTGAGGCTGGGGAACAATCCAATAATCTTGCGAACTGTTGTTATACCTGTCCCTGGTGATTGGGCAGAACCCTTCAGGCCAAAAAGTCGCCATGTCCATGGCATCTTTCACACCTTCTCCAGATCTGGTCACAGCGACAATACGCCATGATGAAATGAGACTCAAAAATGCTTTCTCATTAAGCGAGAAAGGAACAATCCTCGCCCTTATCCGATAGGGCACTGTTGGGATTAACGCGAGTTGACGCCAATAACTGAACCTATGTGATCCGTCTGAATTATGGGCCGTACGATGTCCGTCCCACTCTCTTTCTGTAATCGTAAAAATCCGCTCTGTTTTGGTGGTATGAAAAAAGCTGTTGTAAACTTCGCGCCTTAGCTTCCTGATTCCCTTGTAGTCCAGACATCCTATTTCAGGGTCGTATAATGCATTGTGGTTCACTGTCTGGGGCAATGCATCCAGATCGTTCGTAAAGGGATCACGGGATCCGCTAACAGATCCTATGGATCTGATATCGATAACAGCCATATAAGGAGGTAATTTTTTAAACAATATGCGTAATAAAGGTAGTGCTGGATGCTCTATCAATGGTCGTTCATCAGAAGAAACTATATTCTGAATGCGCTCAAACTCGTTTTGTAGGCACAATTCAGATGGAGAGTATCTCTGGGATAGCGTGAAGGGATCTATTAAAAGCTTTTCAAAAAAGCTGTTGATGCATAACTCTGCATCCTTTTGAAGTTTTCTCTTTGGAGTTAATAATAATTTCAATGTAGATTTCATGATTAAAATTCTTCTAATAATAAAAGCAATACATTCATCTTGCGGTTAATATGCCTGTATGAAAACAATATTACTTCTAATCATCATCTCTTACCCGTGCATTCATATTATGCATATATATAATACAGACATTTCGAGATGTCACCCCCGTTATGCTGGGCGCCTAAGGTTAGGTAATCATCAATTTAAGGCAGGTCCTTAGGCCTGAGTAGATATAAGATCAAAGATATTTTGGTTTGGCACTTTAGCTACACACAATTCCCCTTTGGCTTCGCGTGCTGCTATGGCCAGAATTTCATTCCACCCTTGTGCAGATATTTTAAGAATTACAGCCTCACCATTCAGCTCAATCAAAACTGCACTTTTGGTGATTTTGTGCTCACGATGTTGTTTCATGCTGATGCTATCCAGATCTTACCATTTTTTCTTGAAAAATGGCGAGAGTTCACCCTCTGCTGCAGACTCCATGCGTAATTTTTGTTGAAATGTCTTGGTTGTAACTAGAAAGTCGTCAAAATCTTTTTTGGGGAGGCGAACATGCGCCTTTAGGTCATTCCTCACTAGGTCTGTTAGGTATTTTCTAGCAGGATAGGTTCTTCTTGGTATTTCTGGAGACTCTGCTGTTGCAGGAACTCCAAGAGTTTTCACAATAGAGCCTTCAGGAATGATAAATTGAAAGCGTGTTTCCATAATTAAATCTAAAACCTTGTAAATTGATACTATGTGACTGTGACCGGCTACTATCCCAGAGCCTATGATGTGAATTGAAGCATCAATGCATAATCATCAGCCCGCAGTAGAATGAACTTCTGCTGGAAACGCAAGGGTTGCAAGACAGACTGAAGCCGGTCTCAGTGGATGGGTATGTTATCACAAGGCCCAAGGCCGACTGACAACCCACAATCGAAATATTTATCCCTTGCACCATCAACCCCATTTGCAGGAAAACCTTCTATTCCCAATTAGAAGGTGGTGGCAACCATGATTTCGTTAATATCGGTAGTGTAGCGAGGCGATAGCATATTCTGCCTAGGCGCCCATTTCTTCTGTATGCCTGCGCCCAGAAGGTTAAGGGTACCTTGTCCAAACTTGCGATTTATAACGTCCATCACATCTGATGCACGCGACTTTTGTTCATCTTCCTGCACAAATAGGCTATGTTGCCTGTTGGATGGAGCAAGATCATTAAGCCCCACTCCGGCTTTCATATAGCGAAATCCATCTTTCCAAATAGCATCCAACAGCCGTGTAGCATGCTTAACAAGAGAGAATGTGCTGTTGGTCGGCGGGAAGGAGAGGGACACCTGAGGGGCATACCACTCATCTTGACGCCTATGTGAGCTGGTCTGGATGAAAACAGTCAAGTGTCCGCATTCAAGATCTTCTGCGCGAAGCTTTTCTGCGGCACGAGATGTGAATGTGCAGATCGCCTCACGCATGCTCGTGTAGTCCGTAACCATGCAACCGAAGGATCTGGAGCACACCATACCCTTTCTCTGCCCTGGAGCTTCTGACAGAGGGAGGCAATTTTCTCCTCGCAATTCGGCCTGAAGCCTTACGCCCGTGACAGACATAATCTTTCTGATAAATGCCTCATCTGCATCAACGAAATTCTGGATCGTGCGTATCCCTGAATCATGCAACCTTGGCGCGAGGCGGCGCCCTATTCCCCAGACTTCACTAACTGACAGATTGCGGTAATACCTCTCTCGCACATTGGAGGCGCTGAGATCGCATAACCCTTCCAGTTCAGGCCTGTCCTTAGCGATATAATTAGCTAATTTTGCGATTGATTTAGTCGGCCCCCATCCTACACATGTAGGGATTTTAGTGATCTGGTCGACTGCTGTTCGTATCTGCTCGCACACTACGGACAGATCTTCATGAAATCCGCTCAGATCCAGGAACATCTCGTCAATTGAATATGCTTCAACGCGAGGAACATAATCCAAAAGCACTTCATAAACCCGTCGGGACATATCTGCATAAAGTGGGTAATTGCTGGAGAACCAGGCCACATGCTCCAATTTGCGAATATTCCTGATCAAATGCCAGGCATCGCCCATCTTAATACCCAGATCCTTGGCTTCTTTCGTGCGTGCTATGGCGCACCCATCGTTATTGCTGAGAACAACAACCGGCCGGTGCTTCAATCGCGGGTCAAACGCCTTCTGGCAGGAGCAATAAAAGGAGTTGCAATCAATCAGACCGAACATTTGGGGTTAGACCTCCGTTCTTACGAGGGCAGTAACGGTTCCCCAAATTTCAACATCCTTCGCGGGATCAACGTATAGAGGTTGAGAACTGCCGTCTCCAGATATGAGAAGCCAGCGACCATGATCATTCCGTAGTTCTGCGAGAATGATCTGCCCACTGACGCTTGCGATGACTAACCGTCCAGATGCAGGCGCTCCCGCGGTATCCGCAATCAGTACGTCTCCATTCATGACACCGCGGGAGGAGAATGACGTGCCACTTACTCGAACCGGGTATCGATTGGGCTTTGATAAGGACAGGACTTCCGAAAGGTCAATTGGCCCTTCAATGGCGTCTGAAGCTGGGCTTGCGAACCCTGTTGTCCTGTCGCCTGCATAGCCCGTAGTCATATCCTTAGCCTCCTCACTCACTCACGAGAACATATAAAGAACACGCGAGCTGTATGAGTCAAGAAAGACCTGATAGTTATGGGAGATATAGACGATAATGACTGTTGGTTCTTCATAACCTAAAATCTGGAGATAGGCCTCCGTTCATGTTTTGTCCGTTCATGTTTTGCGTGCCATTCTGTTACTGTGTGTAGATGTAGATCACAGGATGAGCACTCTAATAATCCATCCCGCAAATCCGCTTCATGGCGGCGGAGGGCGGCCGCGGCAGAAGGGGGCAGAAAGGGCGGTCAATAGGCAGGTGCACGATCAGACATGGAAAGGGAAGAGGCAGGCGTTACGATCTTTTCGGGCTCTATCCAATTGGGAAACTCTCTGCATACTCGATAATCGGTTTTGCTGCCCGAGATCTGTTCCAAGATAAGTGATGCCTGCTTTTTGCCGCAAATTTTTAAGTTTGGTTTCGTACCGTTCATAAAGGCGACAACGGGTGTCCAATCATAATCTACTGGATCCCTTTGAATGCCCTGTAATACCTTCTTGCAGCCCAAGCGAGCTGCGTCAGACCAGTTTGATTCCGAATATCGCTTAGTGAAGTCGTTTTCCATCCCATCAGAGGAATCATAACCCACTACGGCAGTGTAACCGCATAGTTTCAGCAATTCGCCTGCCACTGCTTCTCGTTTGCTGGCCGGCATCTCGGCGGGTAAAAAATCATCATGGAGTACGCGCAGCCATGTATTTTGATCTGCTGGTTGCATTGATCCGTAATAAAAGTTCTCAGAGCAAAGATCGAGATAGTCTCCTTCCTTAATAATCTGATTGTTAAGCAAGTATTTCTCAATCAGCAAATACTGATCGTCAGATATTGGGCAGTTATGTGCTGTAGAATCAGGATCCCACCTTCCATCAAGGATTATTTGTTTATCATAACCAGAGCGCATCGATGTCTGATCGGCATTAAATCGGTAGACAACGCCATCAGGCCCCGCATAGAGAGCAGCCACTCCAGGATCAGTGGTGGTAAAGAAAGCTTGCAGACGCGAGCTTTCTTTTGCAGTGACGGTAAACTCATCCTGAAAGAGATTTCGATCTGGGGAGCCATGGTAAAGAAACATTGGCATTCTCTCTTTTTGGGACTTGAACTAGCACCGATAAGTGTCAGTTGAACCGTGTAATATATAGGTTACATATCGCAGGTTTGGTTTATAGGTTAACCATTCCCTGCGGATTTATGATCAACATGTAAGTCATTAGCAGAAGTGAAAGCGGTTATGGGGAGAAAGCTTGAGGCATGCTGTCAGGCGTCAGGATGGTGTATTCAGATCCATCAAGATCAATGTTTCCACCCAAACGGCGCAATAGTGAGCCGTCAGAGATCTCAAGGGCCTCACAATTACGCGCCCAGATTAATGGGGACGAGACATCACTTCTCAACTCAAGTCCACGAGTTCCGCTGATATCCAATTGACCTGCGACAGAGAATGGTGCGGGAAGTTCTTTCAACCCGGTGCATCCGACAGCGCTAAAATAACCTCGAACATCATTCCATGGTAATACTTGGATTTCTGGGCAGTACGAGACATCTATATTCCGAGCAACATGGAACTTGGGAAGTTCAGACAAACTACTGCAGTAGTTAATTATGCATCCCCCAACAGATAGGGCAGGGCTCAACACATGCAAACGAGGACAATTGGTTATATGCATGTTCCCGCCAACTCTAGCTTTGTTGATTTTCTCAAGTGAATGACAGGTAGTGGCGCACATCCAGCCTGTCACAGAAAGGTTTTCTGGGGTTTCAGTAAGATTGTCGCAGTTATCAAGAATAAGGTGGCCTGCAACAGTCATGTCGGAGGGCAACGTCCTGATTTCCCTCCGAGCAGTCAGATCAACAGTGCCGTTGGCCAGGAAGGATGAGGGAAAGGCTTCTCTCAATTCGTCAATTGTCGAAAAATCTTTGATACCCATCGATCCTATCCATGTCAGTTCACAACATTTTGGTGAAATCTGAATGATAGATATTGATGCAAGGCACAATAATTCAATTAATTGGAAGTTGATAATAAATAGGCTAAAAGACTGTCTGGATCACATTTTTTTCTACAACTACAACCAAAGACGGCAATGTAATTTTCCAAAAAGTAGCCCCCAAATTGAGAAAAAACTTTTCAGTGTCTTACGTTGTATGGGGTTTAGTAGATTTTTTAAGGCGATCTCGTATTCGTGGCCATCTGGTGTATTCCCCTCTTTCGTAGAATATTTCATAGCAAGGCTTTCTATTATATCGCCTGCGATTTCACCAGCCAGAGCACTATATAATACGATTTGAGGGGTATAAAAAACTAGAGCTGCAGGGCGTAGAAAATGCATCGGTATGAGGGAATTCAGTAAAGTATCAATAGAACTTATGTTCTTATTATACCCAAAAATGCTGAAAAATTCTTCTTTTTCTCTACAACTCAAGTAATCGCTTGAAGGGATGAAATCAGTCTTTTGGGGTTTGGGAAAATCTTTAAAAGCGAAGTACACAGACAAAGCTTTTTCGTGAAGAACATCTTCCATATTTTCCTGATCAATAGGTGTTTTATTATCAGTCATTTTATTAAACCCTGACAATTTGAAAGCCCGATATATAATCCATAAACAGCCTCTCTGTGTCCATGATCTCCTCCACGAAAGCATTTTGTGTTTATTGTTTGCCTGGCATCAGAACATTTTCTGTAAGCTTCGATTTTTTGATTTATTATACTTGGTGAATCTGATTTTAAGCACCTTCTCAGTTCAGTCCCTTTGCATAATTCATCAACGTCATTTTGCATATTCCGATGCTCATTTGGAGAACAGTCTCCTGGAGGTGGCGGGATAGTTACAGCGATTGCATTTCCATATTTATCGAATGTTCGTTCATCTTGTGTTGAGGGGATATTGGTTTGAGTGGATATGACCTTTATAGCTTGGGATTTATCAGGATATTTATTTAGGTATCGTGATATTTCGTAATTTTCTATAAACTTGCCAATATAGGGGTGCCGATTGATAATCTCTTCAATCTGTTTCGTGCAGTCCGCAGAATTACAGGCCGCAGGACCTGACGAAGCAATTATCACTGCTTTTGAAATTGCCATATACATTTCATCTGCGGTTTCAAAGAATAGAAGAGATGATATTTCACCACCAGCAAATGTAGCACTTTTTGCGATTAAGCTCATTTGAGCATGAGCAATACGGCAAGGTAAAGAAGCTCCTGCTCCTATGGTAATGAGCGTGGCCGCAGAAAGTCCGATTGTTTTGTTAAGTGCTTTCCAATTCATTTCTGCATCCGTTTCAAATCATATGGCTCAAACTTTAATATGAGATGTTTGCTACCCCTTTGATCAATTGTCAAAGTGGAATCTTGCCTTGCATTGCTGAAAGACTCACCCACCGGTCTAAATATATTCCCGGTCGGGAATATTCTTTGCACTTTCAGCGTCTCTTGTGTAAAATATTCCCGTTCGGGAATATGTCATTCGAAAACTGACAGACTGTGAGAGATGTGATATGATCTACGATGCAAGGACATTCGGTCAACTGGTCAAAGAGTGCAGGAAACGCCGCGCCCTCACTCAGAAGCAGTTGGCTCTCATTTCGAATGTCGGCGTGCGATTTATCATTGATCTTGAGTGCGGCAAGCCTACATGCCATCTCGACAAAGCTCTTAAAGTGGCCAGAATGGCAGGATTAAAGCTTTTTTCTGCCGACCAATCGCTACAGAGGAATGAGGCAGCACACTCCGATCATACTGAGCCAGACGAAGATGGTGATGAAGGGGTGATGCTGCCATGAAAGACGTGATTCCTGTTTACTACGGCGACATAATCGTGGGGAGCATTACCCCTGAACCTGATATCACGTTTACCTACTCCAATAAGTGGTTAGCGCGTAATTCTAATTTTCCTGTTTCATTATCGATGCCACTAAGCACTCAAAGCTATGGTCACTCATTAGTCACGCCATGGCTGATGAACCTTCTTCCAGAAGGGGATCCCTTAGCTGCCGCGGGCAGAGCTTTGGGAGTATCGACAGAAGATGTAATCGGAATGCTTTCGCGCATAGGTCAGGATGTGGCTGGGGCATTAAGCGTCGGCCGAAAACGGACCACAGGTAAACCTGGTTATCGGTTAATCGAGAGTGATGCAGAACTGGAAAAGATCATAAACGAGTTGCCTCGCAAACCTTTTCTAGTGGGGGATGAGGGAGTTTCGATGAGCCTGGCCGGCGCACAGGAAAAACTCCCTGTGACCCTGTCAAAAGGGAAGCTTTACATTCCGATCAATGGCGCGCCATCGACACATATATTAAAACCAGATGCCCAGCGTCTTCCAGGAGGCGTGCAAAACGAAGCATTCTGCCTAACACTGGCTCATCAGATTGGCCTTGATGCCTCCAAGGTAACGACTGGAGCTGCAGGGGAAAGATCATGGTGCCTCGTGACGAGGTATGATCGAGAGATCAGAGACAACAAGATCTATCGCTTGCATCAGGAAGACTTCTGTCAGGCCCTCGGCTTCCCTCCAGCACTAAAATACGAAAGAGGGGCAGGCAAGCGTGGTGTCACGATTAACGACATGGTCAATATTACAAAAGATCTCGGTGGTGATGACACATATCGATTACTGCAAGGGATAATATTTAATACTCTCATTACCAATGGGGATGCCCACGCGAAGAATTTTTCAATACTCTTAAGTGGAAAGTCCGCACCAAAACTTGCCCCTCTTTATGATCTCATGTGTGCGGCAGTATGGCCTCATATAAATAAAAACATGGCCCAATCGATTGGAAATCAGAAAGATGGCAAGCATCTCATGCCAAAAAATTGGGAGAGGTTGGCTAATGTGTGCAATTTCAACCCTCGAATGGTAATAAATCTGGTGGGAGAAATGGCCGACAGGGTTGAAAGTGGAATAGACAAGTCACTAGACGCAGTACGATCCATGCCGGCAGGCGACAGTTATTTGTTAGAAGGTATTAAGAGAGAGATTTCTGAGAGATGCAGATCGATAAAAATTAACATCAAGCCAGAGAATGCATATGTAGCTGGAGCAGAACTAATTGACGACTCTCCAACCCCAACACCATCTTAATCATACAAATTCGCTAACCGTTATCTTATTTTATTAATTTCACTTTATTCAGGCATATCTTCATCTGTGTTGAGCTATGAAAAAGTGCCTTTTGTTGTTTGCAAGATAATGGGCTATCTAAATCCCCACTGATAAGTGCGATCGGCCATGGCATGGCCGACAAAGCAAAAGGGATTGATTGGCATGCCTATCGATGAAAAAAAACTTAAGGCAGATCTGACCGCGCTTGGTGTGACGAACATTGGCCAGGCAATGTTGGCCAGCGGTGTCGAATTGGCCAAACATGCGTCAGATCTGTATGTTTATGCCACACCTTTGACGCAAAAGATCCTGTCATCCTTTGGTAAGGACCGGAGGACTATTTCTGAAATGACATTTTCAGATCAGGTGGGGCGCAAGGTAATGTTCGATGTGCCGTTCATGTACCCTGCGGCCGAGGACTTCCAGAAATTTCCAGCCAATGTTGTAGTCGAGCGTACCGGTTATGTCGGGGTGAAATCTCCAGCGCACTGGGGAGAAATGGGGCTGGACATTCCTTTTGCCGCGACAGGAGTCGATAAAATCACCTTTGCCACCCCAGAAGGCCAACAGCCAGTAATGGTTAATGGTGAAGCTGGCCTTAAAGGCTTTTCGCTGCAAAAGGGGGCTCAGGACTGGGACTGCAGCTTTGAATGGGCGGACGGACAGAAAACGGACTTGACTCTGTCCCACGAGGAGTTCGCCAAAATGATGAGTGGGCCAGAAAAGAATTTGGATGTTTCTGCCATTAACCGCTTAGTTGCAGAAGCTGCTCCTAAGCCGGAAGTGTCCGACGCACCATCTCCCTGATATCTCTCACTGCATCACTGGAATAATGACCCCAGTGATGCAGTGCTAAGGATTACAGCCACATGTCGCATGTGTCGCAGAATATATCAGAACCCAACAACATAGACAGATACATGAATGGAGAATGTCATGTATTCGCGACAGCCCTTCATCGGGAGTTGGGGTTCAGTTATCTTATTCTGGTTGATGAGTCTGAATTATATGGCGATTTTATTCCGGCCACTAATCACGTTTATGCTGTTGATGGAGAAGGCAACGCTTATGACGCCACTGGGCGCCACGATGTGGAAGAGGTGATCGAGGGTTGGTTCGATAACAACGTAAGATATCAGCCTAATATTGACGAAATAGATTCTGAATATGATTTACAAAAATATATAGAGAAAACAGCGGATGGGTTTCAGAAGCCTCTTTCAAGCTATGATGATAACGATGTTTCTATCGCATTGGATCTAGCACGCGATGTGTTAAGGGACCTTCTTGTTTTCCCATCGCAAGGTGCACCAGCCTCAGAGGTCTCAGAGGTGTTCCCATCAGTATAAGAGATTTTCTCTTTGAACTGGCGCGTAGCGTTGTTTGCGGATAGATTTTTCTGAACTTCAGGGTGAAGGCTGGTCTTCAGGGGAAGCGCCAGGACCTTCTTGCGCGAGATCAGGAAATATTTCGAGAAGCATGTCCGCAATTATAGGATCAGAGGAATCCAAAGCTTTAAAATCGTCCTCGGAGCATGGAGAGGTCATATAACCATCTCTATAAGCTTGCTCTGTCTCACTCACACACTCACTGATCGCGGCTTGCGCTTCATCTTCGGAATTGAAACGAGACGGCAAATGGCGGCCATCGGCGGAATCTTCCCCCCAAAAGCCAACAATCTTGTCATCAAACGAAACATTTCCGATGATGTATTTTCCTTCAGATTGATCGTTCATTTTGCCGGTCTCTCACTATTAGCGTTTGATGCATAGTAATTAGAAGCCATGCAAGGAAGAGCGATTATGTCGGGCCAAGATCCGTGTAGGAAGTGCCATCGTTATTCTAAACTCTCCGCCGAGACAAAGAGGTAGATTGGCTTTTGATGAGAGATCTGCGAGTTCAGGTAAGAGCGTTGGAAGCAATACACGCTGTAATTGAGACAATACCTGTATTCGATTTTCCTTCACCTTTAAATGCACTCTAAACACATCGATATTGCCGATATTAAAATTCGGTCAAGTATATGATTTATATTGATATTTTCTACTTTTCCAAACAAGGAATGCGCATCCTGGTTGCCGATGCTAATTTCTTGTTTATTGGGCGGGTTAAAACGAAGATGAACTTATCATTTCTGGCAGAATAGGGGGGATAGCCAAAAGCTTAATGAAGTCTGTCCTATGCATCGTGGCTATATTACTTTGAATCCATAGACACCAAGCAGTCCGCGAAAGGATAGTAACTTGAAGATCTCATTTACCCCAGTTCAACATGCAATTGATCTCGTAGAAAAAATTGCCGCAGATGCTTCCAATCCAAATCATGACGCGGCTGTGGCCGTGATGAAGGAATTGAGCGAGGCTAAAGCGCCGGCAGTTCTCACCTCGGCTGTTGATACTAACGATGATCTTGAAATTGACGATCATGCCTTTATGTCGATTTCTGATGAAGGCGCATGGGTGCAAGCTTGGGCTTGGGTGCCTCGCGATCGAGTGCCAGAACTTTATCCAGATGTAGTAGAAGAAGAAAGTCCTGCACCGTAATCAGGAACATACTCATCTTCGCAAAAAATCCATTGCGGGTTGCCTCTTATCATAAGGGGCATGTTCCACAAATGGAGTTAGGATGGCCTTGGTGATGAATCTTCAAGCAAAGGGTCAGTGAGAGTGTATTCTGAACCATCTAGATCCATGTCGTCTTGCATTCGAGCGAAAAGGTTTTCTGAGACCTTGAGTCCATTAGTCCGTCGAGCAATTATTCGATGACACGTTATGTCGTCCCGTAATTCCAAGCCTTTCGTGCTGCTGATATCTATGAAGCTTTCTACGGAAAATGGAGATGGGAGTTCTCTCAGCCCGGTGCATCCGACAGCGTTGAAATGACCTTTGATATGTTCCCATGGGACCTCACCAAGTCCAGAGCAGTACGTCAAGCTGACGCTCCCCTCTACTATTACTGTTGGTGGTATGTATTCCAGATTGGGACAGTGAAACAATACGAGTGTACCAACTTTGACATAGGAGCTAATCTCATCAAGATTACTGCATCTTGATATGTGAAGCGCCTTATGGACATTCGCTTGCCCTATCCTTACGAGAGAATTACATCGAACTGCATAAACTGAGCCTCGAACTTCCAACCCATCCGGGGTCTCAACAAGATCGGAGCACCCATCCAATTTCAGATCACCCTCTACAGCCATATCACGTGGGAGGGAGCGTATGCCACTGAGCCCAGAAAGATTTAGCGTGCCTTGGGGTAGAAACGCGGAGGGGAATGCCTCCCTTAACTCGTCAAGAGTCTCGAAATCTCTGACCTGCATTTCAGAAGCCTTTTCTTTATTTTTTATTTTATCTGGAAATCATGGCTAAGACATCGAGACATGATCTGGAGATCTGGAAGATCTGTAAAATAGATAGTCATAATCTATCAACACTAAGGCCACATCTGATTGTTATCGGAAAATGGCCAAATCGGCGCCTCTCATTTGAGCTATCAGGTCAGCTAAAACAGACCTAAGCATAACTTAGGTATTCTGTAGCATACTTTATCGTGGGACTGAGAGGCGATGATCTAAGTGTGTATTAGGCTGGGGATGGAGCGTCCATTTCCTCTGTCCACTCGGCGGCGCATTCCATATCAATCAACAGAGCATCGTTCATCAAACCCGGAACGTCCAAATCAACCTGTGGGTATTCTCCATAGGCATAGGAGCGAATGACGGCACAAAGGCCTGGGAGTTTTTCAAACTCGCGAACAATTTCGTCTTTAGAGATTCCAGAAAGTTCAGAGTCTGCAACTCCAATGAGCCTTTCGTAAAGCTTGTCTGCAGAGTCTTTGATCTCGCCGGCAATCCGTATGCGATCCTGCAATTTTTCTTTTCGGTCTTTCTCATTATCGGCTGCAATCGGAGGCAAGCTATTATAAGCAGAAGCAGCAATCCCAACGGGATCAGGAGCCATCCCGCCAATTGTGGGGCGTTTATTCGCAGGCAACCCGTCGGCGAAGCCGGAGAGATAAGCAAGGCTGATAATATGGCCATCCAGATTATCACCGCCTTTGCAAAGGTCCGCGAAATCTTTGCAGGCGATCCTCATTGATTCGTTTACAAGCCCACGCGCTTCTTGTTCCAGTTCGACAAGATGGGGATTCAGATGGCTGTCCGACATACTCAGATTTCCTCTCTTTTCAGTAACAAAAGAGTATCTATCCCTGATGCAAGGCACCATTGATCCTACCTTCAAGGTTGAAGGCATAACACTTTTGGAATTACAATGATGAAGGTCGCAGAGATGCGCCGTTGCCAGAGCTCACGCTGAAAGGCGTGAGCTACTGTGTTCTCCCGTTATCGGTGAGAAGAGATGTGCGTTGCTTACCTCCGTCAGCCTTTCGGAAAGATATCTGGAATTATCTTGCCAGCATCGCGAGATAATTTTGCCATCAGTTGAAACGTTCCGAATGACGTCTTGCCCGCCTTTTTCTGGCGAATTGGTGGGTGGGGTAGGGTATTTTTTTAATCTTGTCGGATTATCCGGCCGGATCCGGCCGGATTTCCTTGAGGACAGTAAACTTTGTTCCATGCAACTTATGGTCAGGGGGCTAAAGCAAAGCGCAACTTTGTAACACGAGCAATGGTCGATACCGGTTTTCCTGGCCTCTACAATATCAAAACGTGATAACGTCCATTATCGCGTGTTATAAATAGAGGGAAAAATCCATGCTGGAGCGCCTGAGTAGTCCTTGCTTCAGAATTATACGCCAGATCTGACTGGTTGTTTGCTCGTAGGATAGAATGTGGCGCACTTAGATAGTTTAGATCGGGAATTCCTTAAGCATCTCAATGATATCAAGGGCAGTCATCCTCCGATGACTCTTTGTGCGCTAAATGCGATGGCGACCGGACAAAATTCCGGCCGCTCGGAGCAATCCATTTCATTCCACTATGCGCAATTACGGCGCAGGAGATTCAGATACATTTGGCTCTGGAGCCATATCGTGAACAAGAGACTGAATGGTTTCGAGGCAGAATGCGTTGTGGTTATCAGAAAGGATATCTGAGAATTCCTGACGCGACAAAGTCTTCTCAACACTCTGGCCGTCAGCAAATTCTATCGATACCGCCATTTCTCCACGCGCACCCCGTTCAATAGAAAAACCGGATATCCCCATTTCCGCAGCCTCAGGGCTTGGCGCGATTGCATCACTATAACGGATGCTGCTTACCCCATCCGTGGCGTGAGGGATTTCTATCCCATATGCTCCCCAATGCGCCACACTCTTGATATCTTTGTAGCCTGTTCGAGTTATTTCTACATTGGGCGGAAATTTCGCGAATTCCTGCTCAGTCGGGTACATCGACCGGACACTTCTCATTAGATGATCACCGCACGGATCCAGAAAAAAGGAGGCGCTGATTCTATAATCCTGCAACAAGGACACAGAAAGCCGGCTTGAATAGACGCAAAGATCTTTTTCTCGTTTTATCAACTCTATTCCTGTGGCAAGCATGGCCTCGCGAACATTTTTAACTCCTTCGGATGAAAGAGTTTCTTTAAGATTTTTTGAGATGTCCGGGCTAGTCACGGGATACGCTCCTGCTTCTTGGTAAACATTCTACTTTCTTCCAAGATAGTAACCGAGGAGCATGCAAGGGATGCGGCCTACTTATACGCACACTAAGGCGCGGTTGGATCTGGTTCATCTGCCGCATGGATTTCAGGTTCGATGGCGGGTAGCGTTGTTACCACCTTGGCCTCCGGCCGTATGTCGATCCATCACCCACCGGCAGAATACATCGCAATCAATTAACCAAGCGTGTGTAAGAACACGTGCGGGACTGCTTCAAATCAAGAATGATCAGGGATTGGGAGATGACGCATCATCGGCCTTAAGGCCAGTGTCACGCTGCTGCCATTCCGGGTAACATTCAGATTGAGCATAATCAAACAACTGCTTCTCCAGATCAGACAGTGAGGTCGTATCACTTGTAATGGTTTCCTCATTCCCGATAAGCAAGTCATAGCGACCGTCTCCAAGTGCCGAGATGTAAAAGCTATCAGCATAAACCAAAAACGTTTGTTCTGGCTCGTCTTCCCACATAGAATCCTTGACAAGCCTTCCGAACTCCCGGTTCGTCATTTCTCTGCGAGACTTCACAAAGTCATCGTACGTCATGTCT
Source organism: Acetobacter pasteurianus (assembly GCF_009914215.2). Lineage (NCBI taxonomy): Bacteria > Pseudomonadati > Pseudomonadota > Alphaproteobacteria > Acetobacterales > Acetobacteraceae > Acetobacter > Acetobacter pasteurianus. The sequence goes on from NZ_CP039845.2 coordinate 194,368, forward strand.
GGTGTCCTAAGTAATTGTTGTGACGTTCGGCGCTCTCGCCCTCTCTGGAGACTTAAGACGGAGTTGGGCCTTGGGAGTGTTCTTGATGGATATTTCGTTCCACTGCAATATCTGGCAGAACTTCTGCGAAGAGATCGGCCAGTCGATCCTGGAGAGAATTGTCAGCAATCTCGCGCGCCTCAATGAGGTCGGTATCATAATTGATCTTACGAAAGCCAGCACATTCGGCATGTTCTCTCTTGTTAAACCGTGAAATAAACTTGGCTGGTGGCAGTGGGCCAGAGAAGTCCCAAAGCAGTCCATCCTTCAATACAGCGGCATGATCAGCGAAGCCATTTGGCCGGACTAACACAACCAGATCGCCACCAATAACTGATTGCAGTGCACCGGCCACTATAAGGCATCCACCATCGAATGGCCCGCAACCTACAGTGGTGCCCAGATCGCCATAAACGCTATCACGGATAGAGGATATCCGTTCTTCCCAGTCAGTAATGAGGGCGCCCCCAAGGCATCCCTCCTTCCTTCCTTCGCTTATTAGACTGGCCATCGCGCTTTTCAGCGTTGATTTCAACTTTATCAGCATAGACCAATCCTTTTGACAGAAGGTCATTTATCGAGATCATATGGCAGCGAACACACGCTCTCTGCCTTCATCAGGTGATGAAGATTAAGCTGGCATGATGCAAGAAAAAGTATAAAATCCAAAATTAGCTTCTGGGCGGAGGTTTATAATCTTACTGGCCCCACAATAGTAATCAGTGGTTTAAATGCGCTGTGAGGCACATCTAAATCTCATCCATGTACAGTTCAATTGAGCCTATATTAGCCCTTATGACTAAGTAAAATGGATAATATGGCAATATAAGTCAATTATAGTGCAGTTTTTTGTATTGATATGGAATATTACTCCCCCCCCTACCCTTTTATAGAAGTATATAAGGTTTTTTGCACACCCTTTACTCATATTATTTTTGTGAAAATAATCTTCTAATTCAGTCACACCTCGGATGACATACTCATCAGTTGACACGATAGAGGTCCATTGGGCGCTTAACTTAGTCACTTGCATATTTCAGATCTAAGGTTTCACCTTAACTGTGATTCATTACCCACTTAAAGGCGGAAAAATGACATCCCAACTGAAAGCCTTAGCTGACGACGAACTTAATTCATTTTTTGATGCAAATCGTGCAGTAACATATAATGGTGATGAGGTGTCCTTTCGTCATCAGGGAGAAGCCCCTAATGATGCCTTATACAATATTAGGCGAATATTGTTTTTGGCTTCCAAACGATACTGCGACTATCTGACAGATTGTGGTGAATCTGTTGCTTCCCCTGCTCAGATGCGTGAAAGCCGTTCTCTTGATTGGCTGGGCGAACTTCCAGCTCAAATTACCCCTGAAGAGGCTGCCCTGCTGCATCTGTATGGTGAACTCGGTGAGAAATTGCATCTAGACAAGCCGGTTGTCGATGCTCTTAGAAGAGTATTTCCAGACAACAGCATGCTCTGTGCTGGAGATGTTCGATTTTCGCAGGAAGCATTTGACCTGCTACGCAAAGCAACTGGAATGGGGCCTGAGATATCTTTGGATCCTGCAGAATGGCCAGAATACGAACTCATTCAAGAAGCAGATTTACCGACCCCCTAGCAAGTAATCCGTTGATGTCTATCCCATTTCGATTTTTTAAAACAAGATCGGAATGGGAACCCAGGGAGCATTATCTTTTAATGCTCCCCAACATCCATTTCTCTTATAGACTACAGTGTGGGTGCATTCTCTGCCTTGACCGCAGGCAGAATATCATAGGTTTTGGGGAATAGTATTCTTGCGTAACCTTCATGGGCGTCAATAAACTCTTGTGGTATTGATATCCCCTCGCATCCTCTCAAATCGACCGACCGACTAACTCGCAAATCCCTTGGGAGTGCTTTTAATCCGGTACAGCCCTTCAGGGATAGCATGTAGACATTCAGGCCTTCTGGCAGATGCGTCAGAGATGTGCACCCATCCAATGCCATGTTCATCAGGTTAGGCATTGATTTAGGAAGCTCTATAAGATTCTGGCAATTCTCAGCGATTAGGATACGCCCGGTGAAATTAAAATCGTCAGGAAAACTGGTTACCCATTGGCAGCCACTTATATCAATTAGGCCGCCCACAGTAAGATTGCGTGGGAAATCTTGGAACTTTGTATCTCTCAAAGAGAGATTGTCAGGGATGTTAAGACCGGCCGGTAAAAAGCGAATGTTGGTGCAATCGTCCAGACAAAGGCTTTTAACATTTATGGTAGCAGGTATGTCTTGTAGAGAATGGCATGATTTGAACGAGGCTTTGCCCCCCACTATCAGATCGCCAGAAATACTTTTTAGGTTAGGACATCTGTCTGCGATTAGATCTCGACCAACCCTGACATGATCTGGAATAGCTGCAATTCTTTCACAATTTCGAATTGTCATTAGCAGCCCAACCTCCAGTCCTTTGGGTAAAACTTCGAGCTGCGGGCAATCATTGGCGTAGAAATTAGATTTTACCTTAAGACCTTCTGGTAGATCGCGCATTGAAAGACAACCCGACAGTAGCAAGTCCCTTTTTATCTCCCTGAGGCTGTTCGGAATTGAGGTGAGTGCGACACACCCTGTTACATCCAGGCTCTCACCAACAAAAAGACCATCACCAAGAGTTGCAAGTGATGTGCAGCCACGTAAAGTGAGGCTTCCGCATATGCGGTTCCGAGCCGATATACTCTTTATATTGACGCAGTTCATGGCATTAATGCTGAATGGGAACACCACTTCATCTGGGAACCCCACAAGCAGCGATCTCATTGTTTCTGGGATCAATATATTACAGGATTCATCCTGCAATCTTTCCATATCTTTTTCTGTAAGTTTTATCATAGGTTATCGCTCTTCCCTTTATGCTTATTGAGATTCAAGATAGCCGCGATGTCGGTTATGCTAAGGCGACGATAACCCGTTTTTATGCAAGATAAGACATGATTTGCTAACATGATTGAATACCGCATCGAACATAATCCAATTCAGGTCAAAGACCTACCTTGTCGCATACAACGTAGGAGAGTGTCGGGTTGGAAAATGCCTCCTAACACTATCTCATGCTGTCGGCCGGGCAGACTTGGAAACCCTTTTGTTTGTGAATCAGATCCTCAGGTCGCGGTTGACGCTTTTAGGAAGCTTGTCACACAAAATGTTGGGCATTTCGAGATTAGTCCTGGGCGCCTTCAGTTCGCAAAGAAAACTCACCCTGACACACTCTCTCCAGATTATGGAAGTTGGCTTAGAGAGCAAGCCATACCCAAGATCAGGACGTTTAATCTTGCTTGCTTCTGCCCCCTAGAAAGACCGTGTCATGTTGATGTACTGCTGGAGCTAGGAAAAAAAAGTCTCATTCAAGACGGGTTATTAATTCCGTGATCATACCTTTTGCCTCGTAGAGGCCTGAAGTGTGTATCGAGTTCATTTCAATGATTTTTATGGCCCCGGATACTCTTAACCTGCAAAAATCAATAACCATCGCATCTGGCCAACAAGGATAGTCTTTGAGCTTGGCTAAAAATGGTTTGATATCATGCGGGGAAATTTCCCCTCTTGCCTCTAAAGGCGTGTCTTTGTGAAAATACCTTGTGCATGCCAATAGAGGATTATCTGAATACGGCATTACGAAGCAACGTGTCTCATCCTGAATGTCCATTACAGGAGAGGCAACACATAGTTCATCAAGCGACAGCTTATAAAGCAAATGTAGTGATGGCAGATCACTCTTTTTGACCACCTGACCAGGAAAAACCTTACAGCCAGAGTTAGGCCTTAGAAACATCGGATCAGGTGCATATGGATGAACAGAGATGACACCGAAAGGTGCGATAAACGCATCTGGATTTAGGAGGTAATCATAACACTCGATTTTAGCCAATGCCTGCGACAAAAAGGCATAATTGAACTGGTATTCGCTGTCAGAGATAAGCGGGTAAAGCCCCAGTTTCTCCAATCTATATCGCATGGCGATAGAGGTTTGAAAAATAAGTTTTCTCTTTCTTAACTCAGGAATTAGAGCCTTAAACTCAAGACTATCAGGAGGGGTTCGGTCAAGACATACCGACAGGATATTGGTGTCGGGAATATCTGTCACGCAATGCTGCCAGAGCAAGGCAAAGTCCATTTTCGTATCCTGAAAACCATTGTAGATTAAATAGTGTTATTCCGGTCAGTCATGCTTATGCTTCTTTTTCATCATCCGCCTTGCGGCCCATGATCTTTTCCGTCCTGCAAGGTCTCTCATTTCTCCCATTTCACTCGCCTTGATACTCAGCCCACTACCCTGTGCTGACCGTTGCACCCTTCTCTCTTTTGGCGTGGAAAAAGTCAGAGGATCGGGCAGTTCTACTTCTATCATTTCTGAATGTGCCGGCCATATTTTAAATGCTTCGCAAAGTATCCTTTGAGCGATCTTATTTGCCGAAAAATTATGGGCATATATCAATGAAAGAGATTCAGATTGTCGACAAGCCAATGGTGATTGGCCATCACATCCGACAAAACCGGCGCTATTTAATGACCATATCCCATATTTTTGTGCCTCTTCCGAGTGGGTAAGCTCTGGTGGGAAAATTAACATCGTTAGAAAGGGGGAATTGTATCCCTCAGGGTTGGTATCCAGATCTTGGATATTAACACCCAGGACAAACTTAGGTCGAACAGGGTTCCTGTCTGTTTCTGCATTGTACCATGAAACAAAATCAGGATATTTTTCAGGTACAAGAAGACCATTCAACAAGTTAACCTTGACAAGTGCTCTCATTTTTTAATTTCCCCAATAAGATTGGCCAGTTTTGTGACAGCAATAGATTGACTAGGCCTTTTCCTGCCTTAAAAAGCCAGATATACCTGTGTAAGAACTCCTGTAAGGTGGAATTTAACCTTACTGCTATCTTTTAAAACCACCCTTTCTGTTAGAAAGGGTCATAAATTGGGCTTCTAAGAAAGAAATCACATCATGTTCTCAATCCTTTCATCCCCACCTGATGCTGAGGAAATCACCAGGCTATATAACAAGGCTCTGCAAAAGCAAAAGGCGAATAATGATTCCACTATTGGTGAATCAATGATTTTATATGCCCCCCCTATTGTCGATCTCTGTCTGCTACCTATCGCTATTCCCATGTCAATTGCAGAGAGTGTCATCACTGCGCCATTCAAAGCAATTGATGAATGGCTAAATGACAGCAATCCTGAGATCTACCAATACGCCAGTAAGAAAGAATCAAATGCTTATGATCCAGAGAATTACGGCCCATGTAAGACATACGTTGAGAATGTCCGTGCTCAAGGAAGAAATCTGACAGTAGGAGAAATCGCCTCCTTGCAACGGTATAAATGGACAGTAGACCAATCTTCACAAGCCCTTAAAGCTGTCACTTCAGTTGCAAAAGAGGCGCTTGGCTCATTTTTTAGGAATACTTAATCATCACTAATTTAGAGAGAAGCGGTTGTTCAGAGCAGAAAGCAGAAGCAAGTCACCTAGTAATTCAATCTAGGGGTATTTAAGATTGATGATTGAGGTTATTTGCTCCACCATTTTGTTCTTTTCGGCATCATCGAGTTTCTCATATGCTGTTTTCATGGCGGGTATGGTTAAAATAGATGAAATTATATCACTAGCTTCTGAAGAAGGCGCTGTCATTGAATGAGCATTATTACTTATGTATTCACACTTGTGGGTAGAATACTCTATAGAATTTAATTTTATCAACTCAACATATTTATAAGCTTCTTTTAATATTTCTTGATCGTCAATTAAAGTGGATCTTTTGACACTTCCTTCTATCTCATCTGTAGAAATAAAGAGAACAATATTATTATAACTTTCACCGCCGTTCTGAACTGCACTACGATATCTAATTCCCCAAACGCTCAATTCCTGACAATCTCTAACGAGTTCAGCTAAAACCTGTGTCGGGATATACTCCAAATGTGTGCGATCATCACCTGTAACCGGACATGAAATATTCGATGAGAAATTATGTAGAAATTTTATAGCCTTTTGGTCATTTATTTCATTGTCAGAAAAAAAGCTGCCAACTTCTGGCAGATTAGTCAAATCCAGAATTCTTATTGGCTTTATGGTTTCAAATACACCTAAAGACCAACTATCTTGATTTGTGGCACGTACTTCTACAAGTGCTCCTTCTCTGGTTTCTGAGGCGTAAAAGCAAGGTATCCCTGGTGGGTTCATTCTATTTGATTGAAGGGAATGGTTGCATGGTGGGGGACCCAATTCATTCACACTTGTATATTTCTCTCCATTTTTACTAATTCGCGACCGGTAGAATATCATTCCTACCGGGATATCCCTTACAAGTCTTTTCATATAAGGGATTAGAAGGTTAAATATTGCTTTCGGACTAAATAGTCGTGCTTTCTCTGCTAGATTTTGTGTGAATAATTTTGGAACTGCATCTAAATTAAATCTGCGATTATATTTTGTAAAGTTACAGAACATCCACCAATATAGGTCTAATTCTTTGTCTAGAGTTACTTTCCCGAAGTCAAGTGAAGCCCATTTTTTATTTTCAAGAGGTATATCGCAAATTGCTCTCAATAACTTCCCATCACTATCTCTCGGAAGTTCTAATTTTAATATGTTTTTTAGGAGGTACGGAGATGTATAACGGCCATGGGGAAATGGAGCATTTTCAGGAGCGTTTGCCACATAATAAAAGCCAACATAATCGCAGCATGTAAAGCTTTTGTTTACATGTTCAGCAATAAACCTAAATATTTCGCTTTGTTTCGCAGATGGGTCTGAAGAAAGACTACAATAATTGCATTTTTTATTTGAATTTCTATAAGTTATAAATTTCTTTATATGTTCATCCCCGAAGCATCCCGAACATATATACAAATCATTATTTGTGTTACCATGCATTATTTAGAATCTCACTAGATTTGGAATTTATAGAATACGAATCCTTTTTATATATCAGTAAAAATTAGTCAAATTTTAATCGTACTTTCATTGCCCCTCCCTAGGGAAAGGGAGGGGCAAATGTCAGGAAGACGCCCTTAATAGCATGAGGCCGCAACCAAAGGATTTAGCCCGACCAAACCCAAAGATTATTTGATTCCAGAGTTTTTTAGGCTCCGTGACGACAAGCAATCCTGTCATATCAATAATTCCAAATTTCGGTGTGCATCTTGGTCCAACTGTAAATCTAGGCAAAACATCAATTTTATAATCCGTTACGGCATTCTGAATGATCTCAAAACCATGCTTTGCCCCTTGGCGTTTGATCCATTCAGTCCCTGCGGACTGAGCGACATCTCTTCTTCTCAATCCCCTCTCTTTCATGGGGTATGACAAAAGATCATAGGTCACGACGTCTAAACGTCTGCTTTTCCCTGTCTCCGCGTTTTCTAAGGATCTGGTTGCATTCGCACGCAACTTAAAAGCCAAACGATCCCCGCTTTTAAGGCAAGGAGCAAATTCTTTTATTACATGAGGCCTGAACAGATCATTCTGCATTGGCGGCCTATGCGAAAGGGCAATGAAACTGCCCTCTCCCTCCTCCCGCCATAGGAAATCTCGCTCTTGCTCACTATTCCCCTCTTTCGCAAACACTGACCACATGATGTTGTGCTGGGCAGAGCGACGTTGCCCGCTATCAGGAGACCTCCAAAAGCCTGATAAAGCTTGAGCTGTAGGCGAGTTGGAAAACTGCAGGCGACTTAGAAACATTAAACTTGTCCCCCAGGTGCGATATTAACAGCACGCATCCCAACTTCCCGTGTTTTGAAATGCCATCTTTTGCGATCAAAGGGTACATCTGTAATTATTTCCCCTTTCCCGCCCTCCTCAATCAGGACTTCAGCACGATCGTTGTTGCGCCAGACTGGCAGAGTAAGTTGAGACAGTGCTTCTTCTACAGTGTCCGCTTGAACGATCTTCGCTCCTAGGGGTGCGGCAAGGGGGCAAGATTTGCGACCAAGATAAAGGGTAAAATGCGGAGTATGCAGTGACTGGGCAATTTCCGGGAGATTTTCACCGCGTACCGCAATCCCATACAGCGCATCTGTCCGATAATCCCGTATGGAGATTATCGAGTTGAGTTTGCCTTGCCCTTGCTTCAGGGCTTCTGGCCTTGAGTTGGGCTTTCGGGCGGCTGGCGTGGGAATAGTCTGTATCGTGTGAAAATCTCTCATTGCCGTGCCGACATCGAATATGGCGACATCAATCCGCAAGCTGTCCAGTCTGGAGAAATCACCATTCCTTCGAATACCTAAAGCCGCGCCCATCAAGCCAACAATCAATGATCGGCCTGGCCACATGAGAGATCCTCTCCGCTCATGTCCTGCCATCTCCCCCATGGAGGAGATAGAGGCATTCAACGTGAATATCAGGAAGTTCTCCATTACGAGCCCCGAACGGCAGCACCAGCAAAAGCACTGATTTCGTCCAGACTGCCATGTTTACCGACTTCCAAAACGCAATCTTTTTCCCAAGACTGCCCGTAAGCCCGATCGATATCAGCACGAGTTTTTTCGAGCGCCTTTACAGATCTCTCCATGATATCGGTGCCATGGATTGCCTCAAAAAATGCACCAGAAAGATCACGTGGAGCCTGATTTCCATATTCAGCCAAAATAAAATGAGCTCTGGGATGATGAGCAAAGGAATTCTGCTTCCCTTTTGGCGCGGAGATCGCCAAACCCTTCACGAGTGCCTCAATTCCTTTAACAGCAAGATCTTTATCGCCTGCGAGATTTTCAACAAGAAGTTTAGAATCAACGCATACATATTGATAATAAACACCTGAGCCAAATTCTGCTTCACCAATATGGCCAGCGCCAGTATCGCCGAATGAATTATTTAGGTCATCCATGGCGCTAAACCAGTCTTCCTGCGTCTGAGCACGGTGAGTGGTAAAAGCATGGGCAACCTGAACTGCGGCTTCACGATTAAAGCTAGAATCATCGGCAAGCATCCGGCCGAACATGGCAATATCGACTGCACCATCAGCTCGGCGCATCACACTTTTCTTCAGATCCTTTTCTTTTGGTAATTCTTGGCCATTAGCAATTTTCTCGGCCAGATCCTGCGCCAGCTCCCATTCTTCGGGTGAAACAAACGCAAGTGTTGTAAGCACTTTGTCATCTTTTGAACGAGGTGTACTTTCAAGCTTGCCAAATATTGAAGCGACCTGCTCCGCTGCTTTTCGAGCAGTTTCTTCTGGTACGCTAAGCTCCAAAAGATGGTTCATCAGCCTTTCAGAGATACGCTTTGTGCGCATACCAATATGGCCAGCCAAGTCCAAGGCAAAGAATGAACTTTCACGAAGTGCACGCTTGATGGACTGAGAGGACATGCGCAGACGTGGGGATCCCCCTATGATTGCCTGTTTCGGGCGACCCTGATCATCGCGGTTAGGGTTGGACGGGCCAAAGCTTGTCAGAAGGTGGAATTGAACAAATCGTGTCATAGCTTTATTTCTCCGGGATGTAGGTTTTATGAGTATCTGGCGATGATCCAGTTCAGGAGCCGAAATAATCGAAGCACCAACGGGTCTTGACTGCATCGCCCCAATAAATCAGGTCGCCTGCCATGGATTCCACATTGCAGCGCTTGCCAGCCATATCAACGGCACGACGTAGGTAATCAACGAGTTCTTCGTCTTTGAATTCAGCACGGAGTATCTTATGAAAACGAAGAGGAGATAAAAGAGGCGGGTTGCCGCCGATTATCGTAGCCAGCGAACGGGAATCATCCTCTCTGATACAGGAAAGGATTTGAGACAGGCGTATAAGAGATCGCGCATTATGCGGTTGAAATTCAAGATCAGAAGCCAACTTCTGAACTTCTGGTTGAGAAAGTATCGTGACCCCATCACCGCGCCTCAAACAAGCAGCCAGGGACCGCGCGCGAGATTTCGTGTCGCGGGGACGAATATTATGATCCCACCATCTAAACGCGATTTCTGCCTTAGTTTCTGTAAGGGGCTGAGTGGATTTTACTTCAGTCATTGGACATAACCTTCTTCGACTTTTTGGAGGCAGGAATGGGAAGGCCCAATGCGTTGAAAATTGCCTCTCCTTGCTTTCCATACCCGTAAAGAGCCATGCCAAGGAATTTTCTGGCGAGAACGATACCTTTGATAGTTTCCACGTCTCTCAAAGCCATTCCTGGCAAGGCAATTTGATCGAACTGCTTTAATGCATGCTTCCTGAGCACTGTAAGCCAATGCAGGCTTATCTCCGTATCTGACAATGACTTTCTTATCTCTTCGTCATTGCCTCTCATAGCCGAATAGATAAGGAAGAAATCTTTCTCCGTAGCTAGAAAGAATTCTTCTTTTTGAGCTGAACGGTCTTCACCTGTGCCGATAACACTACGAAATGCAGATGTTAGGGCACCCGCTACGGATGAAGCTCCATCAATAAGGCATGTTAATACCTTAAGATCTTCTTTGCTGAGGTTAGATAGCCGCTGTTGCGAATAAATGTAATTTCGTGGTTTGGCATTATCCATAGACCAACCAGCAACAATAATTGACCCACCTCCTCCTCTTTCCCCTACCCATGTCCTTAAGGAAAGTGCGAGTTTAGACAAATCATCACTATCACGCTGGGCTATCGTTCCAAGCCAATTATGGTATCCATATTTCCCAGCCCCAGGATGCTTGGCACGCCAGTCATCTTTGGCATTCAGCTTGTAGTAAGGACTTAGGGGATGCTCCCATCCAACATAGTTGGTGCCATGAGTTTTTTGAATCACGCCGTTAATGCAGACACCATTTGAAACGAGGCGAATGCGGCGCGGCATACCAAAGAAGGCTTCAACGTTAAAGAGTTTACCCTTCGGTGGTGGCACAACGACACCGTCTTGAGAAGTTACCGTCTCACGCATCCAAGGTAATGCGTCAATGTCAGAGGGAGTGCCATATGGCGTGTTGGCCCAGACAAGATCCCATAAACCAACCTCAGGGTTAACAATGGTTGTTAGGGGGCCTCCACCACGCATTGATGTACGATTTCCAGACCCCCCTGAAGCTGCGCTAGATTGTAAGGAATAAAGAGCCATAGCCGCTTCTGGGAGCGTCAAACGATCATATCGGTATCGCCTGACCATGACGTCAGCATTATTTTTGATTGTCTGAGCACCTGCACTATCTAGGAAAAGTATGTCAGGTGAGAGCTGAACACCGTCAAGCTTACTTAAGTCTTGCAGAAACCTTGGGCCATCACCAAGAAGATTGAAGGCTTCTGAGTATTCCTCAAGTTTTTTGCGCAACCTGTCAGGATCTGCGGATTTCCTAGCTTTCCAATCCGAAAGGTTTTTAGGAGGATCAGCAAGATACACCAACCCGATGAGCAGTTCATAACAGGCTATATTGAGGTCAGTTCTAGGCCAATCAGGGCACACAACACCATCTTCGGCCATCTGCCATGGCGCGATAACTCGGTGACTGCCGTCTGAGCATCGCACTGGTATCCATGGATCAGTTATCAGATTAAGGTTCAAACACTTTAGCCTTGATCATTCCACCCAATCCAAGAAAAATTGAGCGTGGTTTGCACTTTCTCTTTGTTATAATCGAGATCAATATATATATGTCCTTCGCGCGTCAATCCTAAGAAAGGAATAATAAGGCCTTTTTTAAGGTCATAATTAGAGTTCGTAAAATGGCCTTATATTTTTTTTGACAAACCTTGAATTAAGTCAGGTTGTATAGTCTTACCATCTCCCCAAGACATCTATAGAATGATGCAACTCAAAATTCAGATAGGATAAAATGAAAAAGACTAAAAATAGAGATATGGTCAAAATCGATAGGGACGAAGCTTTAGCCCTTCTGGATCTTGTTGACGAAAGTATACGCTGGAGTAGTGTATCTATGATGGATTTGGATAGGTACGGTGCGGCATCAAATGCGATGTGGGCGTTAGTTAATATGATCGCAGGGAAACAAGACGTTGCAAAGGACTTATCTAAGAAAGCTAAAAAACATTATGCCGTATATTGCAAAAAACACGAAAAGAAAGCCAAGAAATCTTAGTCACCAAGTTTCACACGACAAGAGCAAACAACCTTGATTAAGAACCAGAATTGCTCCTTGTGCTTCAAAAGATCACACACTTACATACGCCACCCGATCTAGAGTTGTCGCTTTTATCTCAATAGAAAATGTGACTTAAGGGCTTCATAATTTCATTAAAAAACATCTGCAATCTATTGTTTTTATGACTTTTTAGACATTCCTAGACAATCTGAACAATGCGTGGCTTGGGAACTCAAACCCTTGATTGTCAGCGCAAAACAAACTCCAGCCCCATCCTCTAGGGGCTGGAATATCAGTATCATTATGCTGGAATATTTTGCTTTAAAGTGGCTGATTTAATTTTAAGGAAGATCTCCTTAAACGCTTGACGCTCAGCATCTCTCAATTTCGATGCCTCACCTTTAGCGATGATGACACAACCTAAAAAGACAAATTCCGCCGTGACATAATGTCTTGTAGAAGTTGCTAATTGCTCCATAGTTGAACTGACATGAGGTGGTGCAATTTTTGCCTTTACACAGTACTCCAGCACCTTCCCTTTGTAATTCCCATTTGAAGGATCTTCTAAACACGCATTAATGGAGATTTCTTTTTGACCAGGCTCATTGTCAGAAGCCTTTGAAACTGGATCAGTCAGGATTTTATTGATCCCGATCTCCTCTTGATCACTTTCTGATAACTCAACTTGATAAATTTCAATCAATGCTAGGATAGCAGATCTTTGCTTTGCGAGCGCCTTATTTGAGCCTGTGGCGATCTTCGAAACTGTAAGCCCAGATTTTGTCCGAACAACAAGCTCCTGCGTTAAATTGGTCATATCGGTCGAACGAAACTCAACCGAAGCGATCAACTCACTCGACATGGCCAAAGCAGAGAGAAGTGACACCGCATGTTCCGGGAACCGTGCCAAAATTTCAAACACGAGATGGTGCCAGTCACGGTTCCCATACTCTATCGCCGTTGAGAGAAGAGATAGGGAAGTATTTCGCGTTAGAAGTCTTTTCCTGCACTCATCCATCAATCCTAAAGGTGCCTGATCTAATGTCCCATCAGTCGAAGCAGCCTTTATAACTCGAATGAGAACTCCATCTTCCACTCCGCTAAAGTCCATACCTGCCTTTAAGCTTCTTGCGACAAACCTCTGCATACGAAGCTTATAACCTTCACTAACCTTTTTATTGATTGCGCCTAAACGGCTTTCAATTTCCTCGGCTAGACGCCTCATATCTTCCCCACCGGGATATGGAAAATGCCTATGCCCATCGAGGTAAGCCATTATGTTATGCTGATTAACCATATCAACATAACGCCGTAATGGCGAAGTGAACCAAGAGTATGAAGGAGCTTGCAAAGCCATGTGCCCTTGACAGGTTGCAGAGATAAAAGCCTTACCCATTTCGTGCATCCTGGCGGCGGGTATGATCTTCAACTCTGCAATGAAAGCTTCATCATCATAGTTCTTTGGGATGTGATTTCTGAATAAAATTGGGATGCACTTATCGAGGCACCAACTAGCAACAAGAGAGTTTGTCGCGATCATAATTTCCTGAACAATAATGTATCCTGCAGTATCTGGATCACTTATCTTCAGATCTCGAAATATTCCACTTTCATCAATATAAACATCATTTCGCGAATCAAGACCAAGAGCTGCCATTCTTTGACGCATCAGCCTTATTGCGAGAGTCAAAGCGTCCCTAAGTTCATCGCTTAGTTCTGATTGACCATTTTTAATGGCTGTGGCCGCACCTTTCTGAGTATACCGCCCTAGATGTCTTAACCTTGCTCGTTCGACCTTTAAATCAATGCATTCTTCTGCGTTTGGATTGAGCTTAAATGTCACACCGAGAACGGGGATCAGCGTATTCCTTGGTGTAAGTGATATTCGGCTTACGACGCTTTCATCCGGTATCATAGGCTTTAAAATATTTGCACCAGAATAAACCGTGTGGACATTCTGTCTTGCTGATCTTTCGAGATTACTTCCTACATCAATGGTTGAAATATCCGCTATGCAACACCTAACAGTCCATCCCTCGTTATTCTTTCTGATTGAAAAAGCATCATCCAGATCTGAAGATGAGGCAGAATCAATTGTTATACATTGATAGATGGGGTAATTTTGATCTTCTGACATATCATTTTTCTTCTAAGATTTAGAATGTCCTGATTATTCCATCATGATTATTCTTAATCAATATCCTTGAAGGTATTATCTTGGGAATAGCTTGATCAAAATCACCATTTAAATTGCTCAACAAACAAGATCAGACGCATGCGAAGAAGGTGTTAATATAGGTTTATCAACTTAAAGCTAAATAGAACCATTCCATTGTTTGATAAGGAATATCAATTTGACACTAAAAATTAACGGTCTTCACCTGTCTTTTATGTCAGAAATTTTGCACAAGGTTCCTGTTCATCTAGACAAATATCCATATCTCCACCCCACACCAGATGATCGTTTTACACCTAAGCAATGGCAGAAATTATGTGATGAGCTTGAATACCAGAGCATATTTAGATTGCCATTATCACTTATCGGTCGGACAAGTTTTGAAACCCTCTGTCGTGTTTACTCTGGAAGTAGAGTAATGCTGAATGAACATATTGAAGATCTATTTCAAAGATCGCCTCCTCATAGACTTCTTTCAAAAATAAAGAATTCCATATGGAGGTCTTCCTTAATTCATGCTGGTTGGAACGAAATTGTCGAGGCATGGCAAGGATTGCACCGTTTTGAAATGGGCAATCTAGGTCTAGAGGTGGAAGTCGACCACACCACTGGATTTAATACGCACGGTTATGCCGAATATTCCTACAATACGTACCTAGACGGGAGTATGGCTTTTCTAATTAAATATCGTGGTGCCCACGTTTTAACAATTGGCTTTACGTTTGCAAGCTGCAAGCGGCTTCTCATTCAGCAGATACAATTTACACAGAGAACAGGAAACAGATGGTTGTTCAAGCTGCCTATTCACTATGCGTCTTTTGTCATCAGTAAACTACGGAGCGCATTTCCTAATCATCGATTGTACATTGTGAGCGGTGTTGATCTGGCCGAAAGGTCGATCCAAAATTACAAATCAACTATCGCAAGGATAGAGGCCAAGAGATCCCAAAGTGGGAAACCAATCTCTACATATGACTATGAAAGGATTTTAAAAGCGCAAAGCAGTCTGGATCATATATTGCGGGATAAAGAGAGGATTATAAGTGTTTATAAATCTATCCCCAACTACTCAAACAAACAGTTGTCTTGTCATGGAATGAGGCATTTTCTGTTAACTCCCTCCGCTGATACATAAAACCATGGAAAAGAGGAATTGTCCCAATGACAGACCATCCAATGCGTGATGCTGTGATCAGGATTGTTAAACGATCTGACGATGGTCATGACCACTGCTGCTTCTGCAGAACTGAGACCAACATGCTGTCAGCTTCTCAGGATGTTCCATGCTGTAATGATTGCTCCGCAGATCACCTGGAGCCCCAGATCCCAACCAGACAGCAGTGGCTAGATGAGGAAATGTGGTTAAGATTCCAATCGTCCGAAAAAGATCAACCGCCATTGAATCCTAATTATATATTCGGGACTGGCAAAACCTATTCTGAAATGATCCGGGCTGGGGAAACCTTACCCCCCTACCGAAACTCCCTAAGATGGCAAACTGAACAGTTTTATCTGGAATGGCTCACCGGTTTGAAGGTCGGAGATCATTTTTTCGTATTAAGTGGTTATAATGGAGAAAACCCAGAAATTCTTAAAATAGAAAAAGTCACAAAAAATCAGATAGTGGCTAAAAAGAAGAAGTGGTCTAGATCAACCGGTCTACTTATTGCAAACCCCAACCCTCTCTACCGAATGCAAGAAGTTACAGCCCAGAATATCAAGCTGAAAAACTCATCAGGATCTTCAAGAGCCACTTGATTGACATTCTCCCCCCTGAAGGACGGGGCTTTACGGCTCTTCCGGTAAATTCGTAAGTATTTTCTCCAGACAGCCAGACAGGTCTAGTGGGCGATGGGAGGATTAAGCCCATGCCCACATTATCCCGACCTTAACAAGGTTAGGCAGGATATTTATCGTTTGGCACGCTGGGGAACTTCACGACTACTGTTGTGACATCTGTTACAGCTTCAAAGGAAGTTGCTTCGCCTGGAGGAACCACAATAATATCTCCCTCCGTACATTTCCTTCCCCCCATGATCGCCTCACCCTTTATGATGACGGTTGTTTCCGTTGCGATCTTATGGAAATGGGCAGCCTCAACATCTCCTTTAGAGAAGTGCTGAACGGCAGTCTCAAACTGCTTTGTACGGTTCACCGATGGAGCAAAATCACCAATAAACCACCCTCTGGTCATATCGTCTAAGCGTGAGAACTTCATTAACGGGATCTCCCCCTCTACCCTCTTTGTTGGCCTATTGAGGCGTTACAGAGGCATCTACCTTTGCAGTCTTGCCCGGCTTTCCAGATATTCCGTCAGCCAGCATATCTTCATCGGAGGGCATCTCCAGAACACAATGCCAGGAGGTATATCTCATTGGGTTGGAGTGATCAGGAGAATGCTCCAGAACAAAGGAGTGGCTATATCCGTATGAGTCAGCCAAAGATTGCTCACAGCTTTGGCCATAGGCCTGGGCAAGTGCTGAAATGCACACCTTTTTTGATGCATCGCAAAGGTCGATGTACAGGTGAGCATGATTGACCATGCCTTCATATAAGGCGTCACCGGGCTGCAGATCCTTGGTGAATTCAGGATTAGGGTGAGACCTTACAACTTTGATCCTGGCAGCAGTTTCAGGATCCACCGAAGTCCCTACAAAACTGTTCGCCTCGTGGCTAGGGGAAGCGCCCTCTCCGTCATCAGCCTTAGATTCCACCACGGACCCATTATCCGTATTTAAAGTCACATCACCATTGGCATAGGTGGTGAAATTGAAGTTTTCAGGGCTCGATGTGCCCAGCAAAGCTGGCTGGCTATCATGTTCTGAGGCTAAAGCCATAGGGGGCGGCAAAATCAACGTGAGAAGCTGTACGCACACAAAAGGCATTCCCCGGCGAGATACCTTGTTAGTCAATCCATCTATTCTCACCAACACGACCTTTCAGTTTTAATTAAGAGTGTGTGTATCATTGAGATACGGTCAGGCGATCAGGCCGATACCGCCTTTCAGTCGTTCAGATCCTGTTCATTTCCGTGGCCATTGATTAGGGTCTGAATAATTTGGAAGAGTTGTTCTGTTTTTCCTGAAAGAAGCATCTCCTCCAGTTTATTCCAAACAGGCACAAGAGCTGCCCAGTCACGCCCAAGTGCTGTCATTTCATTTAGCCTGAGCCTCCATTCCGGGTAACGCTCTAAAAGCTTGTGACAGCGACTGAAGTCGCCAGCATCACGTGGGGCAGTATTAAAATCCCTCAGAGGTATTCCACACATCTTGAATGCAATAGCTTGAGATGACACACCGGTCTGACCGTCAGCCATCCAAGCCATAGCTTTCAATGCATCTTCCGCATGAGGATGCATCGGAGCTTCTTGCTTGGCGCTCTGCTGGGCAACATGCCCCTCCTGTGGAGGATTTTGGATATATACCCTTTTGATGTTACGGACATTCATCCCCGACAGATATATGTCTCGTTCATGGATACACAAATCAGGCTTCCAGCCGATCAAGCAATCTGAAAATTCATAGTACCATCCGACCCTAGTAAATCCCTCAAGGTCACCATTCGTCATGCTGCACAATAATAGGCTTTAGGCCTAATACTCCCACCTCAAATTGGCCTATAATAGCGACCATCCTTTGGAACCGTGTTGAAAATGCTGGATCGATAGAGGGGCATGATCAACCGCAAAAGAAACAATGAGGTTAAAGCCTAAATGTCAAGGCTATTTCTCTTACACACCTCATAAGCATGAAATGAGAAGATCTTGGAAATGGCCTTGTTCTAAATTCTAATCACCTTACCTTTCACGTTAATTCCGTCATGGATTGAATTGAGATTTGGGCAATTTTTGATGATCAAATTGCCATAAATATTAAGGTATCTGGGGAGATCGACTACATGGAGACAGTCCTCAATAATCAAGTCGCCCCGTACAAGACCTAGATTTTCTGGGAACCCCTCGAAATTCCTGCAATGGCGGATAGCAATAGTCCCGCCGACATACATTCTGTGAGGCAACCCAACAAAAGAATGACAAAAAGAAATTAGAAGATTTCTCTGAATTCTCATCCCTTCAGGCAAAATGGATAATGAAGGGCATTTGCTGATTACAAGGTCAGCCGTTGATGTAAGGCATCGCCCACCAAGATAATATGTCTGCCCGTAGGCCTGAAATCCTGCAGGTATGTCGGAAAAGCTGGCACAATCAGTAACGAACAGGGATCCGGTCGTCGTGCCGAAAGGAAGAGATTTGACGCGATGACAGCGTGTTAATTGTAGTTCGGAAACTCGCAAATCATCAGGTATCTCAGTTATTTGGGGAAGATTACGGAGTATCAACCGATCCCGCACCTGCAGGCCAGGAGGAATTGCGCATAAGCTGGGCATTGATGAGAGGGTAACATCACAAGCCTTAAGATTTGGTGGAAGTGTCTCTACCTCTTTGAAGGCCATGTTTGAATCGATGTATATCGATCCCGTTTCCCTATAAAAACCTGAAATTCCAGCATCCCAAACGCACCTTGATGACAGTCGGGCTATATCATCTATCGTTGTCAAAAACATTGGAAAAATTGCCTTTGTCAGCACTCTCTCCAAAGATAGCTAAAATAATCTTAAATCTTAGAAAAAAGACTTTGCAAAGCCTATCCCGCTAAAGCCTTCAAACGCCATGATCTGCAAAAGGGTATTTTGTATTTTTCAAAATCAATTTTAGTGTTCAGTTCTGAGAATGGTAGTGGGGTTGGGTTGGGGTGAGGTTAAATAATAACCGCTCACTAACTACATAAAGAAAACAATTCAAAAACAATCAGATAGATAGAATTTGTCAATTAAGGTAAGTCATCTTTCTCTAATCGGAGATTCCTATGAAAAAAAGCTAACTCAGATAAAAACTTGGGCACAGATTTATCCACAGGCTTACCAACATAAATGTGGATAAGTTCCACGACAGGATAGCCTTGCTATTTTAAAAATATAACGTCATATCCTTGATCAAAAGACACAAAACAAGGTTAGAATAATTATTCTGGTTCACCAAAGAAAATGATAAGGCCTATTCAAATTGACGAAGGCGATCAACATCAATCCATCTACCAGTATAGCATGGTCATTTGACGATGAAACCTGCAAGGCATTTGGCTATTTAAATGGGCGCCGTATCGCTGAGCTCATTTCATGGAAAGACCGTGCCTCTGGTCATGAAGGGTTCACTGGGGAAATTGTAAGCCCAGATGGCAGTATCATTGAATTCATGCCCTCTGGCGGCTTTGGCACTCCCCTTAATCAGATAAAAATGGAAATTGAGAAGGAAATCCTCAGTCTCTACGGTACCCCACAACCCGCCCTCACAGAGCTATCCAAAGAGAGCAAAGATTTAACTGCAAGTCCATCACCAGGATTGGCAGGTCACATCCAGGATGTTCAGAAAGTTATCAGAAGCATATTATGTGTATCTGGACTTGATAATGAAGGGAAACTTCAGGCCGTACGAGGTGTACTCGCTGAACTCTCCCCGCTCCCCTCCGACCTTGATATTCCTTCACTGAAGAAAATTCCCGGAGGGGTGCAAGATGATATCCCTCCTGCACCCTCTTCCAAGCGAAGCGAATGTTTCCGTTTTGGTTAGAGGTTAGAGATCAGAGATTAATCCCACCGGATCCGGCATGATCTGCAACCTTTTGTTTTAGCATTGTAATTCATGGATGATTTTTGAGTTCATAAGGGGTTGGATGTGAACAGGCTGTGACATCTAATCCCTCCCTTCCTGATACCCTCGGATAGGTAACAAAACTGATTTGCGTCCTGCCAGATTCAGGATCTGATATTCTATTTAATTGGACGGCACCAAGGAAAGGACCTGTTGCGCTTATGTCGTCATTGGGGAGTTCAGACCTGGAAAGCATTAAAGACAGCCTATAGAGGGCGTCTTTCGGACTTGCTGCATGGATTATACCAACAACCGTCTTCCCTAGCTTAAGTGAACACCTCAGGGCATCCAGTACATTGTCTAGGTAGAGATCATCACAGATAATGAGGCTATTCTCTTTCAGGCTACAGAGGCGGAGTAGTTCCTGACTTTGAATTAGGCTCGGATTGATGTGCTTTAGTTTTCCAGAGCACGGAGAATTCTTCCATTCTTTAAAGCGCGATATATAAATACCATGAACTGTTTTATTTGTTTTTAAATATTTCTGGATGGATAAGTTTACAAAATTGGTTCTTCCGGTTCCGGCAGCCCCTGATATTATTATAAGACCACGATTGGAGAGAAGATTATTAAGATAATATTTTACCTCATCAAATTCATTAGCATCATAAGCCTCACTAGAAGGCGTTTTATATCTCTCATCAACGTGAGAAAGGGCGTTATTTATTTTTGACCCCTTAAATGCTGCGAAGGTTCTGTAACCTCTCTTTTGGCACTCAAGATCTAATGCCTGTGTATATGTTAAATCAGACCGTTGGCTGGCGGATCGTGCAGCTCGCTTGATTTCTGAAAGAGACATGACAGGTCACTCCTCAGCGGATGGCAGTGTCGTGGCTCCATTCGATCACTCTCCGCGAAGAGGATATAGCTCGTTTGTTATTAGAGACTTTTCCGTGTGTGGAGCCGGAAGGCATGCTTGTCTCTTGCCTTGGCTCCAAGAAATAATCTTGTCATTTGGCCATGTCAAATGCTTACCAGATGTATCGCAAATCCCCGTCCTTCATGGCGTGGATAGAAAGCGCTGTGATATTGGCTTGCCGCAAGCTGCAAGAAAAGTGGGGGCATTCCTGAATGATTGCCCCCGGATCTGTGATCACCGCGCCTCGTAAACTGCCCTGTTAGGCACCTGGAGCCATTGAGACTTCTTCTCGCGAATGACTGGGGGCATATTCCGGGGCATCGTAAGTGCCGTTCATTAAATCACGGAAACTGACGTTTTCACCTCCTTCAACATCCATCCCTGAATCAACAGCAGCCTCCACACGTGACCACAGCGAACCATCTACACAACGGAATGCAGTGTCATTTTCAAGGTAGCCTTCAGGTATGAGATCAGAGAAGTCCCTCTCTCCTTTCTCAAATCGATCCAGACATTCCATATAGAGATCGAGCGCCGCGCTCTGATTGTCGATCGGGATTACTTGAACAATAATATTGGTTGGACATCTCTCTGCATCCTGATCGTAACGAGCTGCAGAGGGATCTGTTATCTCTGTGTCTGCCCGGCTACGGCAATAAAGCTTGAGAGCATCTTCCCAGTCTTTTTTGGTGTAGTTCTGACCCGTTTCCGTCATTTTGGGGTCAAGCGCGCCTCTTGGCATGAGCCCTTCAGGCATCCGCACTTCGGCCATTGTCATTATAATGTCTTTAGTGTCGCTGAGGGTGTCGCCAGGAAGCACAGGCACTGAAAGCAGAAGTTCACCCGTAATTGCGGGGATGCCATTCTTCTCAGCCGCCAGAATGCTTTCCATATTGCTGACATCGTCAATCCTGCCAACCGGTCGAATAAACAGTCGTGGCTCACTGGTGGGGCTTGTCATATCTGAATATCCATATCTAACTTGAGTTCCTAGGCTTTCAGCCCTTCAATCCGTCTTTCCCTTTTTATAGGATTTGTATGCAAAGCACTTCAGTCTGCTCTAAAAAGAGCCCTATAAGTCCCTCATCGCCATTGGTTTTAAGAACGACTGGGCCAACCCCGTTCCATTTCGGGAGGGTACAAGCCTCTAATGGCTAAGATTTGAGGGCTCATTAAGTCTTGCGGGACAGTTGGGAAGTTGACTGCTGTTCCGGCCTTTCTCGCAAGATTTTTTAGTTTAAGTGGAAATGAACGGAACGTTCACAGTCAAAGAAAAGTCTGAAAGAATGGCATCGGAATCTCCTGACACGACCAATAAGACATACGGAGGAAGTGGGAATCATTCTCTTCCCCCCGAAAAGCACATGTTAATAGACCTCCATATTCCAGACTGTTCCAGGTCAATTAGAAGGTCAATTGAGGGGCTTAGAGATGCTATTCGGATAGGCCATTCTTCTTTTTCTGCTATCGGTCATGAAATCCGCAGATCTGAACTACAGATGAATGCCGTCAGAGATAATGCTAGAAACAACCTTGATGTTGAAATCGGAATCCAGCCCTGTCTTCACGCTTCCTGTCCTTCAACGTAAGGTTTGTGTAGATCAGAAGGTTCGGCTTCATGGCCTCGCTCTGCATACCGTTTGCGTGCGTTAATCAGTTTGCCTTTCAGCTCTTCCATCGCATCGATAGTGTTTGGCTTGCCTTCAGACTTCAAACGCAAATTTCTCAAAAGCAACGTCAAACTTCCACTCATAATCCTGTAACTTTCTTCTGATATGAGGCTGTGAAGCAGGTTGCGGTGAAAGCGCGAACCTTTCAACAAGCCAAATTAGTGCTTAAAACTTAAACATCACAAACACAAATGGACAAAAGGAGGAGCCAGATAGTTAGACCATCTGGCTACAATATAGTTGAACTCAAGCGAACCCAAATTCTTTAAGGAGAATTTGCATGGCTTGTGATCTCCCCATCAGATCACGAGACGACTTTCTCATCAGACCAGCCAATTGAACTGACTCTTGCGTTGTTTTCTGTAGTTTTATGGCCTCATGGTGCGTTGATTCAGCACTGGAGGTCTGCTTGTTCATTTCTGAATTTATGTTCGTGACAGCCACCTCTACTAATGAGACGCCATCTTTGATCTTGGCAAGCAGTTCTGCCGTACTGGAAACTGATATAGAGGCTGCCAGGACCAGATCCTTACTTAGTCGCGTTTTCTCCGAAATCTGTTCGGCCGTGTTCTTTGTTGTGTTGGCCAGTGTCCTGATTTCTCCAGCTATAACAGCGAACCCTCCGCCTTCATCCCCTACCCGCGCGGCCTCTACACTCGCATTAAGGGCAAGAAGGTTGGTTTGCGTGGCTATGCCATCGATAGCGCCAACCAGATCATGAATGACCTTCCAGATGGTTTCGATCTGCTCCATACTGGATTGGGCTTTAGTGACGTTAGCATTGCCCTCCATAGTGGCTTTGAGACAACTCCTAACGGCATCTTCCGCTGCCTCTGTCTGTTTAGCTACGCCGGAAATAGAGTTTTTAAGCACACGGGTCAGTTCCGTGATTTCGGAAATTGCGGACACCTGATCCTGAGCACGCTCTTCGGCTTTTGCCACCCCATCACTGATTTTCTCAGAGGATGTTCCCACAAGAGAAGAAGCCCCTTTAATTTCCTCCGCCATGTCTTGCACGCGCTCTTTCAGGCGTTTGAAAGAATTGGCCAGGACAGGCGACCTCTCAATGACAGAAGGGTTCAGCGTGACAGTCATGTCGCCCTCAGCCATACGATCAATGGCTTCAGATATAATGATTAGGGCGTCATTTTCCTTCGCGGCCTTCTCTCTCTCTTGCTTTAATCTGTTGAGATATGTCGAAATGGCCATATCCATATCAAGGCAAGCCGCCTTAACGACCACACCAATCAGTTCGCCAAGATGCGCCATCTGCTGGGGCGAGACCTTTTGAGGCTTTGTCCCACGAACTATGGAATTTGAAATGACATCCTGAATAATCCTTTCAAGGATTACCGCATAACCAGCGATGTACCATTGAGGATCAAGGCCAATCCTTGCATGTGTTTCCCCAATCTTTGTGACATTTCTCACATAGTGTTCGTCAAATTCACCTGAAAAAAGCTGCCCCCAGTGCTCTTTTTGACGCTGTGAAGCTTTTTCAACCACCTCATCTGTCTTAAAGAACTCTGACAGTTCAGGTGTTTCTCGAATGCGCTCATAAAATATTTTCAAACTATCGTTTAAAATATCATGGATTGGAGATGATTTAATCTCGCTCAGAACATGCCTTTGGTGATCATTGATCCCCAAGAAGGCCAATCTATTTGAAATTGATGGCAGTTCACCATCGCCCCCTAATGGAGATATATGTTCCATTCGATGCGCCTCCATTTTGCGCGATATTCCCACTTAGATTGTGTTTCGATGCCTAGGATGAATAGGCTAAGAAGGATTATGTAATTCTATTGAATTATTTTTCATTTTCTTAAATGAAAATAAGCATTACAGCTCCGCCTAATTCTCATTTGGTAGCCATAACCAAACACTTACACGATTATTACAATCGGCCTATTTTATTTTAAAAGAT
Organism: Acetobacter pasteurianus; assembly: GCF_009914215.2. Lineage (NCBI taxonomy): Bacteria > Pseudomonadati > Pseudomonadota > Alphaproteobacteria > Acetobacterales > Acetobacteraceae > Acetobacter > Acetobacter pasteurianus. The sequence goes on from NZ_CP039845.2 coordinate 218,788, forward strand.
AATGGTTTTGTTTTTGGATTGATAATTCCGATTATTATAATTTTTTTTGTAATAGTGAGCATTAACTTATGATGCGTCTCACTTGGTATTGGATTTTCTACTGATTAACCTCCACGGTCAAGAGCGGAACAGATGAGTAATAACGCTTCAACTTCTTCCCCCTCCGAATTACTTTACGATGACCCAAGCATCTCAGGGCCGGATATGGCCTTCAATAATGGCCAGGTAGACGGATACACAGAAGAATTTGACAGTTCCCTGCCTAATTTGACCAGCAATACCGATCCTGACTGGGATATTACCCAATGGACTGCTCCAGGATATTTTGATCCTACAAATCCAGACACCAACGACACAGCAGACAGCGATCCACTGTTAAACGGGGATCCTATCGCAAAATGGAGCGCGGTCAGTGGCAACGTATCCAGTGGATTGGCCGTTTATAAGTCATCACAGTATGGATACACCTATGCCTTAACTCAGGCCGGAGGTTCCAACACAGACGTATTCCTGCAAACAAAAGAGCAGAATGCGGGTGTGGCTAACACCTTTGACCACCAGTTAACCTTTTCGGCCAATGAGCGGATTACTAACGTCGAGCCAAATGGGGATAATACCACATGGTTCTGTTACAACGCCTTCACCTTCGCTTTTAACCTCAGTGGTAAATACTCTGTACCGGCCGCCAGCTATTTTGCTCAAGCTGTCATGGCCGACAACAGAGGCCAGGAAACTGCTGATTCAGGGAATGGCACCTCTCTCTCTACAGGCGTGTTTAATGTTTCCAACAATGATACATATCAGGACACATCTGGGGCATGGCATATTGACGCCACAGATGCCGTTGATTCCCTACCTTTGGAAGATGACACATCTTTCCATCAGGTAACTATCAATCTAAACGCGATGCTTGATAGCCTTATATCGGCTCTATCTCTGAAATATCCGCAGTACGCGACATATTACCAAGATCTCTCTGATTGGACGCTCACTGGGAGTTATATTGGCCCGGAGGGGGTATCCTCAGGATCCACTGACCCAAGTTATTCAGCCACCATGGAAGTAAACGATATTAAGATCACTTCCGGTGATAGCGCAGATCAGTCATACTCGGCCGCAAACCAAAAGATCGTTCAGGTCAGTGATGGGCAAGCCTCTACCATTAAAGTTTATAATGAGTCATCTGTCATACACCTTCCATCCGATGGCTCTTCAGACATTATCCTGAGCTCCTACTCAGGCAGTGGAGTAAAAACCATTACGGTCGATGCTGAAGGGACTGACGATACTATCAATCTTAATGGCTACAATGCGATTATCGATCTTAGCAATATCAATGGATATCTGACGATTACCCCTTCCTCTGGATATGAAAATATCACCCTCAATGGCACGGGCGCCGTGAACATATCCGGCTCATTTAATGGAAGTATAACCGACAATCGGACTGACAAGGGAGATTTCGTTCAAAGCGGTGGCACCGCCAATTCCAGCACAGGAACGGATGTGAACAGCACGTCATCGACATCCAGCAGTTCGAATACATCAAGCACGCCAACCGTTACAGATATAACGATACAGCGCGATGTGACACAGTACCTTAGCCCGACAACAGACAGCTCAACTATCCTCTCTCTTGATGGAGGATTGAACCTAGATGGCGGGAAGAATGTCACGATGGTCGGGAGTTATAAGTACTTCAACCTCTTTGGCCTTACCGGGGATACCCAAATTGCCTCAGCATTGTCGGGCACCGGGACGATAGCGGAGGCATCAGGAACACCAGGAATAACACTATCAAGCAGCTACGCGAGCCTCAATGTAAATGACAGCAATATCAGTGTTTTCAGTTATGGCGGTGAACTGACCCACACTGGCACAGGCAACACAACTGCGTATGGCGATATGGGCCAGATGTATATCTATGGCGGCACAGACAACAATATTGGCGTCTCTCTGGCCGGTGTGGGAGCATTGTATGATGCTACTGGGAATATAGGTGTAAGCCTTGAAGACTCAGCGAGCAATTTGACGCTAGATGGCCCATCATATGATTATATCACGGCTGGCGATGGATCCGTGACTTTTAATAACGGCGCATCTGGCAATATCACGGCAGCTCAAACACATTCTACTGGTCTGTATGTTAACGCCAATGGCGGTCAGGTAGATTATCAAGCAACATCAGATACCAATGCCACGATTACAATCGGAGGTGGCCAGGCCAATCTTACATACGATCAGGGTTACACGGCCAGTGTGTTAGACATGTCCTCCGAGGCCGTTGAAACGATAAAAGGCTTCGATCCCGCGAATGGAGAAATCGTCCTCACGCATCTTGGCTCAGAAGGTATCGGCGGACTATCCATTTCATATGAAAACGGTGATGCGCTGATCTCCTCTGCCGGTCAGGCCGCAAGGCTTGAAATAACCGGCATTGGATCTTCCAGAGTCGAAGCTTTTTCAAGTTTGGGCGGGCAGGATTTTAGCACAACCTACGGTTCAACCTCCGCAATCTTGGCATTAGCTAAATGAGGGAGAGAAGCCACTGCTGTCTGTATACTCATCTTCAACCGAAGGATCTGGAGCATCTGGCTGGGGGGCCTGAATATCAGTTCTGAAGTTCCCGTCAGCCTTTGCTGCCTCAGCACACCCTTCTGAGGTAGCAGCTCTATAGGCAGGTTTAGCCCCAGACGGATCATACATAACCCAGTTTCCTGTCCCACCAATAAGCGGTGGGATCTCCCCATTATGATCCCTGAACCGCATCTTAGTCTCAAAGTCATAGATGTGGGCAAAATCATAGCCATTAAGCGTTACAAGGTCACGAAACGGTTGCCACTTAACAGAATCTTCGTGTCTTCGCTTTGCCCATTCGTAACAATAGTCAGCCCTGGCGTACCCCAACGTAACCGTTTCATCTTGTGTGGGAATTGGCACTTCCGAGCCCATCAACGCGAAGTATTTCTGAGCTTCAGATTGGATAATCTCCCTCAGTTCCGCCGGGCAATTCGGCTCAAACCGAGGCTCTAACAATGCAAATGATATCCAACCCATTCGCTCGTACTGACCATTTTTCATCTTCGTTCGGTCAAAATAATCAAAGCAAGGGGTTGACCCCCTCTTCATAAAAAAACGATCAGTAAGATCATATTGCATGGGAAATGACATTGTGGAGCCTATCATGCTGAATGATGTAAAGACATTCCCATCATTCTAGATGATTGGCCTTGCAAAGGACTAACTAATTTGCCGCGGCGGAAATTGACAAGGCTTTGTCAATTTTTAACCTTGCCATATGCAATAGGTTATGCGAAATAGTCCCTGCTCAAACCATATGAGATATGGCAATAAACGAAGAGTGGAATAAACATTGCGGACCAGGGGGCAGTACCCTGCATCTCCACCAAAATCTGCAAGCCTCACTAAGGCTTGGCGTAACGACGTCAACCTCGCATCGCAGAATGGGGATGAAATAGGATCGACGTGATGTGGTAAAGACTTTTCTTTTGCCCGGCATTGTACCGCCGTTATCGGGCTAAACCTATAAGTGCCAACGACAACAAAGTTGCACTCGCTGCCGTCGCTTGACGGCAAGCGCGGTTCGGGGGGCACCGGGCAACAGAAGCCCCCCACTACCATTGAAATTTCACCCCTTCATTCAGCCTTTCAGGCCAGTTCAGGGTTCCGTATAGCAAAAATCATGTGGGGTGCCGGAGAAGATATTTACGGGTTACGGACGGTCTGGCCGTCAATGAAAAATCCCCTCTCCTTCACACAAAAACACGGCTGGACAATATCAAAGATCAAGATGTCACTTCAGGAACTAGCTGTGTCTTGGATAATGATCGTTCCCTTTTATATTCCTTCACAAAATTGAGATATAGCCCCGCCCCATAATCAATACGATACTTGCGCAGTATCGGTTCAACTTCATTACATATATCTGGAACTGTAGACAGGTTTTTGATTATTGCCTTTGATATTTCAAGGACATTATCTACTTTCACGACTTCACCCAAATGACCATTTTGACTAAAAATTTCAGATATGGCAGGTGTACAGTTCGTTGTTACAATAAACCGGCCAGCGGCCAGAGCCTCCAATAAGACTGCTCCATATCCTTCACGGCGAGAAGAAAGGACAAAGATTGAGCTTTCTTCGAGAAGATCCCACACTTCGTCACGATAGCCCAGAAGCGTGATATTTTGCATCAGATCCAGCTCTCTTATCATATTCTCTAGATAAGATCTGAGCTCACCTTCACCGCATATGTTCAGATGTGCGTTTGGCAATCGGTCAACTACCAAACGAAAAGCCTTGATTAGCGTGTCAAAGCCTTTTTGTTCAGTAAGCCTTCCAACTGCTAATGCTTTATAATTGGTCGGAGGTGAAACTGGGCGGGTTACCTGCGCAGACAATGCAGGCAATGGGATAACCTTTGTATCTCTGCGATTAAGGATGAGATCACATTCGCGAGCTGTACTTCCGTCAAGCGCCACAATAATATCGCTTTTCTTAATCAGAAGCTTCATTCTCATATTAAATGCGGCTTGAGAAAAATAACTCCGACCAGGCTTATAGATAAGAGAACTGATCTGGGTAACGAGTATCGGGCGGAATGGCTTGGCCATTCTCGACATTTCATAAGTGACCGGCCAATGATAATTTCCGGGTATGTAGCAGAAATCAACATTGCACTTGCTAAAGAAAGAGCGTGCCGCGATCCCCACTTCTCTTGGGGATCCTCGGCGTCTGGCAATGGCGGGAACTGCACAGACTATCTGGACGTTTGGACTCAGTAGTTCACGCATTTCACCAGTACGCGAACCGCAAAAAACTATGACCTTATGACCCTGACTATGCCAATAATTCGCCAGCCTAATTGCGATCCTCTCGGATCCGCCCAGCTTAAAATCATGAATAACAATGCCTATCTTAAACATCTGAAATTTCGTCCATCCAATTTGATATTTAACTCAATGATTTTCCAGCATTTGCTGCCATTTGTTCAGAATGGCAGGCTGGGCAAATTTCAGAGCGCTTTCCTTTGCATTGTGTGAAAAAGTTTCTCTCAGGTTGTCGCTGCCCATCAAGTTGAGCAATCGTTCTGCAAACCCATCCATATCGCAAAAATTAACCAGATATCCGGTTCTATTGTTTTCAACGATTTCACTGGGGCCTGTTTCGCAATCATAAGCCACAATGGGGATGCCCACACTGGCAGCTTCAAGCAACACCATGGGTAACCCTTCATATCGTGAAGTGAGAGCTATGATGCCGGCTTCTTGATATATGGGCCTCACGTCTTTCTGGGGCGGCAAAAACTCCACATCAGGAATTCTCAATGAATCACACTGCAGGTCATGAGCGTCAGGCCCATCTCCCACAATTTTTAGTGTCCAATCTTTAGCCCGGACGTCCTTTTTAAGGGTGTCCCAGATATTGAGTAGATGATCGAACCCCTTTTGAAAGGTTAATCTTCCAATAGCGACTACAGTTTTAGCATTTTTATTGTAACGAATATCACCTAGATCTGGCACTGCATTGGGGATTGTCACAATTCGAGCATGCGTATCAGTTTTCTCTTTCCAGATTTGGCGATCTCGGTTTGTGAGAACAACGATATCATCAGCATATTTTGCAGCGATATTTCTTGCGATGCGTCTTTTCTTTTTTCCAAGATCAACATTAAAGTTGAAATGCTCCCAGACGACACATCTCACGCCGGCTAATTTGGCTGCGGGCACTCCGTAAAGGGCATGCTTACTCTCGACAATCACCAGAACATCCAATTGGAGACTTGAAATAGCCTTATAGAGTTTATGCACAAATGGAATATATGAGGAGATCAAAGACTTTTCCGATTTGAAAAGGCCAACCTTCTCAATGGAGGGGTTGAGCTCAAATGCGGGTTCACCTTTTGGACAGACTTCAATTAGGTAAACACGATCATCCTTAGCCAATCCATTCATGATAATTGAAGCGCTACGCTCGGTACCGCCTAATTTCGCCATATCCTGTATTAAAAAGCCAATTTTTAACACTTTGCACCTAATTCAATGAATCCTAAGGGAATTATCAATTTCTAAACCCAAATTTAGAATGGGGGTATCTCATGCCAATTGATCAGTCAATTCTCAAAAAAAGGCATATAGCCATGACTATTCTACACCCCTCAGATTGAAGCGTACAAGAGGATAGTGACTTATGAACTGCGAAAGCTATCTGGCTTTTACCAGCAAACAACCAGTGAAACTTATACGCTGTTAAAAAGAGGATATTTTGGGAAAAAACCGTTAAAACTGCTCAAAAATGATTATGAAATGGGTTTCCTGCCTAAAAATAATTAAATTTCATATCAGGAGAAGGCATGTATAGCAGTCCATCTGCACGCGATTAAATCTAGATATGATAGTGACCTTTCTCTTTGCGCCCCCCTAAAATCTTGACAGAAAAGCAATTAAACTGCATTTGACAGGCTAATTTTCATGTGATGCCCAGATTGTTTGTAATCACGCTACCTCGCGAGACCAGATGACCTCTACCTCTTCAGTATTTTCGCGCATTATGGGCAATACAGCCTTATTGATAAGTAGCCGTATAATCAACGCAATCTGCAGTTTTATCTATGTTGCCTGGGCAGCCCAGACATTGGGGCTTGCCAACTTTGGTTATCTTCTACTTGTCACCACATTTGTTTCTCTAATATGCGATGTGACCCATCTTCAATCGTGGCAATGCCTGCTCCACTATGGCACCTCATTTTTCGAGAAAAAAGAATTCTCAAAGTTCCATGATATTCTCGGTTTTTGCATTAGATCAGATTTTATCAGTGGTCTGATCGGTTTTCTGGTGAGCATTACCCTGGTTTATTTTCTTGGCAGCAGTGTTTTGCACTGGTCGCCTGATATCCAGATGAAAGCTTTCTTATGTAGCGTGACCATTCTCTGTATGAACACTGGATGGTCAACGGGCATTCTGCGCCTGTGCAACAAATTCAAATATGTAACATGCTATGAATTGATAACAACAACTGTAAGAACAACTGCAACATATATTGGATTTGTCCGGCATTACACACTCGACTATTTTTTGTTTGTTTGGTGCCTTACACAATTAACCATGTTTGTGTCGTGTACTTTTTTTGGTGTTTATTTGACCAAGAAATTTACAGGAAGCCTGCCAGCGCCGAGGCTGATTTTCTCTCTAAAAACACCTCTGCAGGGGATGTGGAAATATAACGTCAACACAAGCATCAATCAGATACTCGAAGCTGTTTTTCTTCAGGGGGCGACCCTTGCCATCGGATCGTATCTGGGGCCAAAAGACGCGGCTGTGTACCGGGTAGCCAGGCAAATAGGCAATGGATTGGTCAAACCGGCCCAACTCATGATCCCAAGTCTTTATCCTGAATTCATCAAAATGAGAGATAAAGAGGACTGGCCGGGCGTTAAGCACATCATCAACAAAACATTTGGCGTTGTGCTGGGCGTATCAGCCCTCGTGCTGCTCATCGTCTATTTCTTTGGCCAAGACATCATCAGTTATATGCTCCATCAGAAAACGACATATGGGTTCAGCGTGCTGTTTATTCTGTGCTGCAACTCCATAATAAATATCCTAATGGTGCCTCTTGAGCCTTACATCATTATGATCGGTAAAGTGAGCAATCTTCTCAAAATAAGAATATCCGTCATTTTCCTATATTTCTCACTTCTGGGTGTATTTATGAGCACGTGGGGGGTAATCGGATCTTCTGTAGAAATACTTCTCTCATCAATAATATTATTTGCTTTTTGTTTTCACGCATTCAATTCCGACTTGAAGAAAAGACTTCCAAAATAACAATATTCCCCTCCCTGTTTTTTATAGGGAGGGGAAATACTTATGTCTTAGCACCCAAATTTAAAGCCAAACAGACACAACTTTCTAATGATTTCATTGATAGGGTAAAAAATACTCTGCATTTTTATCAGCCAAGTGATGCCCTTTGCTACCATCGAACCATGTGGATAGTAAGTGGCTACTGAATTGGCCATGGTATGATAAAGACTTGTGTCGACCACTGCATTTGGTCTCATACCAATTAAGAAAGCTACAGAGGCTAATGAACCAATCAAGAGGGTACGCTGGAGGGGAATGCCAGGCCTCAACCATTTCAGGAGGTAATTTAGGCTTTTGAAGATATGGACAAGAGCACCGAGGACGGAAAAGAACAACGCAAGAGGAGGTGCAACGAGGGCTTCCATCGCCTGACGTCCAATGTATGATCGTATCTCACCATCTTTATAGCTATCCGGGCCATGATCCAATTTGCTTCTAAATTCATAGTCTGTTCGACAATTGATAAGCTCTGGCCATAGTTGCGTGGCAAATTCTGCGCCCGAAAGCTTTGGAGATATGGGAAATGAACAATCAGTATTTATCAATGCCTGCTTGGCTTTATCCTGTATCGCTGGCGACATAAAAAAATCACTGAAATAAGTGTATTCTCGATCTGGAATACCTCCGAACAGTGAGTACATAAATGACTTATATTGCTCTCTATTCAAGAAAATAGAATGCTTTTTCCGCTCAATGTCGCTATATTTTTTATATGAATCATGCATGCTATTCACAAATGGCATGTAAATGTCTTCAAACATCTTTTGTGAATTCATACCTTGATCAATAAGGCTATTTCTTATGGCTGTTTTAATACCGCCGGCGATCTTTAGATCTACGTCTTTTATCGACAAGACATAAAAAGGCAGTATCGCCATCATCTGCTTTTCTGATGGTGAGGCATCAGATCCAGTCTTCAGGGGAAGTCCAGCAAGATTGATTGTCCCCTGCTGGACGCCATGGGAAATGAAGTTAATAGCAACAGCTTCTTTACGCTGCTCGCCAGTGGAAATGTCAACGAAATGCGTCACAAGTCTTTTTTCTAGGTTGTAAACGCAACTGACACACAGAACAGCGGTTACGACCATAGCTACAAGCCGACCGAAGACAGACCAATTGTACCGGGGCATAATGAATACGCCCCAGATAAAGATCGTGACTGCCATACCAGATAGAATACGGCCCCAGTTTTCGATGCTATGGACATTATCTGATGTGCCACCTCCGCCGACAACATCAAGAAGTCGCGCATTAAATGACAACTCAAATATGAGATAAATAATGGTTATTATGGTGATATAAGGCAAATAGCCTCTACCATTTGTATATGACATCTCTTAGCTCAACTTAATTTTCTCAAAAATTAGTCTTGGAGGTTAATCTGCCCCGTTGATTGGGAAGTGTTGTTAACCCCCTTCCCTTCAACACGGCTTACATCATCGACAAAGCCTTGATTTGAAGGTGCGTTAGACGAGGAACCCAAGCGGGTCGGCCGAACCCGATCGGTCTTACGGTAAGAGGTTTGTTGAGCGCGCTGATGATAACTAGAAGATGCGGCCCGGCGTTCAAGAGCTGCCTTGTGACGATAATAGTCAGCCAGGGAATAAAACTTGCCTGCCCGATAGAATACACCACCGCCGAGTTGCGAATTCCCGCCTTCTGCAGAAATATCCCGAATTTCCAGCCCATCTTCATTATACGTGAAAGAATACGGGTCGCTTGACACCCCAGTTGGGGCCAGAGGTATCCGATAGATGCTCATACCATCCTGTCTGGTAGAGACAATCTCCCATGTGGGAGCGTAATCACCAGAATATTTGGTGCCTGCGATCACGACGATGCTCTCACCCTGGATGACTTTTTGAGCAACGATCCTTACTTTACTCAGCTTGGTATCGATGGACTTCGTGCCGCCTCGGATCACGATACGATCAGTGCTCCCAAGTGTAGGAACAATATCAAACGTATGCCCATAAAACATGTATGAGGCTTCTGGTGATCCAGTTGGGACAAACTTCCCGTTAACCATAACGCCTGAACAGCCCGACACTGACAATGCTGCGGCAATCATGAAAGATGAGAAAGCAGGACGCCAGGCGATGCTAAGGAATTTGCTGATTATACCTTTGGAACCCGCGGACTTCTGATGCTTAATTCCATCATTCCCAAAGTTACCTTCAAAATGAGGATTGTCAAAAATGTGATGTAACATGTATCCGTTTGCTTTCCTTAGTAATTTCTAGAGACATTCTAAATGCGGACATTGCTTAGCGCAATAGCTTTCACTACATATAGGGAAAGTTTAATCAGCTAAATAAGGTGCGCTCAATGATGAATATCTACTTCGGGAAAGAGGGAGGGCCTCACATCGCCGTCTCTCTTACAATCCATCCTGACCTACCAGACTTAACACTCCAAACCGGAGGAGCCAGATCGTTCCTGCTTGCCACTGGCCATCAAACGGCGATGTATCACAGATTGAACAGTTACTGTGATGATGTGTCTAATGTAAGAACCACAAACTGGAGCAATCATCTCCAAAATCGCGCTTTTCTGATTGAGGACTTGAAGCGTGAATCAAGTATGTCAAAGAATATAAAACAGATTCTAAAACCTACAAAACAGCATAGGGACGAAATAAGGCCGGATATTTTTATAGTGTATTTCCGCTCGCCATTATGCGTTGGCTTTAGCCAGATTCACCTATTGGAAACTGTCAAATCAATCTGGAAAGCTGGAGGGTATGTATATATCCAAACCTTAGGCGTTCTCCTGAGTGAAGGAGACAATCTTGATGTAGTTATCAATGATTTGTTGAGAGAGAAAAAGAAATCTGAAATGCGCCGGTATCGGAAAAAGGTTGGCAATCCCGAATAGATCATTCATTCATCAGCTTGTAAGCATTTTTGGGCACCCGGAGGAATGGACATGAAATGGTCAGAACGGCGGAAAGACGGGTTTAACCTTTCTCAGGAATACCAAAAAGATGCTGACGCTGAAAATACAATTCGTGCATACGAAACCGATTGGAAGGCATTTGAAGATTGGTGCGAAAAAAATAGCCTCCAAGCACTGCCCGCATCAGGTGAAACCGTAGGTGCCTATCTGGCTGAAGCAGGTGAGTCTTACGCAATGGCTACCCTCAGACGCCGTGTTGCAGCGATAGCAAGAAGGCATAGGCATGAAGGCATGCCTATGGACGTGAGACAGCCTGCAATACGTGAAACGCTTCGAGGTATAGCTCGCAATCACGCGGCACCGCCCAAACAGTCTGCAGCTCTGGCAACAGAAGAAATTAGAAAGCTGATTGAAGTTTGTGACACTTCAGATCTTGCTGGATTAAGAGACAAATCTATTATTCTAATGGGCTTCGCTGGAGCAATGCGCAGATCCGAAATCGTCGCTCTAGATGTATCGAACGTGCGTTACATTGAAGATGGTATGCAGATCATTATTGAGCGATCTAAGACTGATGCTGAAGCAGAAGGCACTGTGTTGACCATCGCTTCGGGATCCTCCCCTGAGACATGCCCAGTACAAGCTTTGAAAGACTGGCTTAAAGAGGCCCGCATCTCTTACGGCCCACTGTATCGCAAAGTGGACAGATGGGGTCGAGTGCATGAGACGCCCCTGGTGCCAGACGCAATTAGGCAAATTCTCAAAAAACGATCTGATATGGCCGGTCTTAAGGGGTCTCTCATGGAGCCGATATCCCCTCATGGTCTACGTGCAGGATTTGTAACCACAGCATATCGCGGAGGGGCTCTTGACGAAGAAATCATGGGTCATACTCGGCATAAAAGCCTAAGCACTATGAGAAGATATGTTCGGAGGTCGAAACTTGGGACCAAAAGCGTTTCAAAGAAAATAGGACTTTGAAAATCCTGTTTTTTTAATATCACTTTATTGATTATGTAGATATCCATCATTTAAGATTGATGAGGGTGCGCGCCTGAGTGCGTATAGTTGGAACATGAAGGACACGAATATGACTAACACAAAAACGATGCGAAGGAACGCCATGATCAGTTCGCTGACCATTTTCCTTGTTGCGCCTCTGATGGGGGGCTTTGCTCTTGTCATGGGGACACTGCATATGGCGATGTATGTTGGCCCCGATTTCCGGCAATTCGACCCCGCAACAGAGGCGGTATTGCGCATCTTCGGCATGGCTGTTCTTGGGATCGTTGGCATCATTCTGGCAGCCCAGCGATTTGCTACTCCGATTAGGCAGCAGAACACTGGTGGGACATCGGTTCAATCCTGAGAACCAGACCGGGTGGTTTCAGGTGGTTTATGCAGTTCTTCTACCTCATGTTAGAGATCGGGTATTCCCACTTCCCTCGACTATCCAACTAATAACCCTGCAGTCCAAAAAATGGCCTACAAAAGGTCAATGGAGAGCGTGTTGAGTAAGAGATTCCATGTCAGATTCATCGTTTTAGAAGGAATTGATGGGGCTGGCAAAACCACTCAGTCAAAAATGCTTTCTAAAGCATTGAGCGATAGAGGAATGGATGTGCTTGGCACAAGAGATCCTGGAGGAACCAAGGCTGCCGAAGATATCAGAAAAATCCTTCTTGGCGATAACTCCCCAGAATCTGCCAAAACTCAAGCCCTGCTATTCACTGCCGCGCGGATGGATAATCTTGAAATGAATATCCTTCCCCATCTAAAAAATGATGGCGTGGTAATTATGGACAGGTTTTTGACAAGTACGATTTCCATGCAGGGCTACGGCGCCAAATTCCTTGCAGGCGAAGGATCTGAAGATCCCATCCCTTTCGCTTCCCAGATGGTACATCTGATTGCTGATCTGCCAAGACACACATTTCTCATAGATCTCAACCCTGAAGCTGTAAAACAAAGAGTTGGAAGCCGCGAAGGCCAGGCTTTGGATGTCTTTGATAGAAAGCCTGCGGCCTATCATTCAGTAGTGCGCGAAGCGATGCTTCGTGAAGCCAAAAATTTTACCGAAATCCTGACAATCATTCCTGGGCATGAAGGCCCTGAAGCTATTCATAAAATGATTATGGAAGAGCTTGCAGATGATAAGGCCTTTTGCCTCCCTCAGGCTTCCGCCTAATCTTAGCGCGACTAATTTTTTCTTAAGCCTAATGTCAACTGACAAGGCCATTTTATGGGTTTTTGGCGTTTTTGGGGTTGATAATAAAACATAGGCCATTATGGTATGAAATATCCTTATGAGATGGGATGGCAAAACCATTCTACCTCAGTTTATGCAATTCTTTAATTTGCTAACGGGAACGATAATCTGTGAAAAAGCCATCCTCTTTGGGTGGCTTTTTTGCGTTTGAAGGCATGATCCTTGCCTCTCGGAATGCTTTCGCGTCCCAGTACCATAGCGTCTTATCGATATTGACATGAATTAGGAATTACTCGCTTGCATGGCACTCTCCTAAACTTCTCTCAATCAGTAAAATTAGGTGGGACGTAGTTGTGATGAATGGAATGAGCGATGATCAGTCAATCTGCATGGTCTCAATTGATGGAGGTTGGAGTGTCCCACAGAGCAGTATGCCTCAATTGGCCAAAGCGATGGAAATGGCATTCAATAATTGCGTAACGAGATCACAAGAAAGAGCAAACCGTGCATTGGAGGCATTTTCTCAGACTGATTTTTTCAAGAAAAACCTTTCTTCCTCCCTCCAAAACTTCCCGACAGAAATCGTGTGCCTGGCATTTATGGAGTTCTGCCTTACAGATGCCGGATCTCGTGCGATAGGAATAGACAACACCCCTTCTCACCCTTTAGCCACGCCAAACCAATGGAGCATGTCTGATCACGCTTATCTAGCCAGCGCCGTGGCCAGAGAGGCACTTAAACATGGGCTTTGGAAAGGTGGTGAAACACAATTATCTTTAGAACAGGTGGCAGAAATTCTTGGGAGCCCGACTATTATGCGCAACCTCGAAGGTGGCGAAATAGAGATCAGCCCTTTAGAATGCACTGTACGCCTGCATTATGACAGTGAAACAGGCAAATCCTCGCTCAATGCCTGGGGGCCTTACAAGACCCTGATATTCTGCATGCAGTCGATCAATTGGGATGCACATCCTGATCACGGAGGGCATCTGAAAGAGGCGGTTCAGAAGTTGAGCGGGAATAAGCAGAGCCTTGAACACAATGTGCACTCATCATTCGGTAATCCAGTCGCTTTGGAAAACAGAGACGCTGCTGTCGAGAGTTCTAACGTTTATGAGGAAACCTCACCAAATCCTTGATAGTAAAAGAAATTCCGTTAAATAAAATAGGTCACACAGGAGGATGCTTTGAATTCAAATCGCATCTTCCCCTGATCCTTTAAAGGTTATTCAAACATTGGCTAGAAATCCGATTGAGTGCAAGAGATCCACTGCAGTACCCCCCTCCAGAGCGTTCAAAAAGATAGAGCGAGGCTTGAAGGAGGCCTTGCAAGTTGCTCTTGCTGAACAGGCGGCTGATACTGATCAATTCACCCGGCCCATCTCAAGTCGAAGCAAACATCTGCCGCGGGAATAGAAATGTTCCGTGCCGTTCCGAGCCAAACCGGCCCCTAAATGTCGAGGGTTTTGCTTATTTGAGACCTGCCTTGCATCTATCTGAAGCAATATACCATCTCATGTAGAATATTTCTAAGACATCGGGAGAACTTCTGATCATGAAATTCAAATCGGTTGAGGATCTTAGGGAAGCTTATCCCAATGCCTTCAAAAAAGATGGTTCTGTAGATCTAACAGGGAGATCCGAGATCGAGGAACTGCCGAATGACTGGCACGTGCCTGGCACACTATCTCTCAGACAGTGCATGGGGCTCACTCGTTTGCCGGAGAGACTGAATATTGATGGCGCCCTGGACATGAGGCGCTGTGAAAGTGTGTCGCATATCCCAGATGACCTCCGCGTTGGGCAAAGCATGGTCATCACACGCAATGATTTGCTGAGCGACCTTCCTGAATATCTGGCAATTGGAGGCTCTCTAATGATTTCTGATCTAGGCAATCTTGAGCGGATGCCTAGAAATCTAAAAGTCGGGCAGGATGTTTCCATCGCACAGTGCGATAAATTGAAGGAAGTGGGAATGCACCTCGACATTCCAGGGAACCTCAGCATCAATCGCTGTGCGGATCTTGAAGAACTGAATATCGAGATCAATGTTGGGGAAAGCCTAAGACTGTTCGAAATGCCCTCCATGAAGGAAGTCGCTCCCAAAAGCCGCATCCATGGTGATATTATTATCGGAGACTGTCCCCATTTGGCCGCCGTTGATCCCATTTTTTATGCCACTGAAATCTTGGGTGTCATCAAAGTTGACGGTGAGAAGGTATGGCCAGCTCCTGAGCCAGAAAATCCAGCTCCTTAAAGCGAAATCCCGCCGATCAGGCGGGATTTCTGCTTGAGGCTGGAAGAGGCATAACAGTGAACTTAAGGTAGCATTGCTTCAAGAAGCGATGAATTCTCACGTCTTTCTGGGAACTTATGTCTTGCCCCAGCAAGATAGGACAATGAGCTATCAAGACAAATCCAGTCACGGCTCAGCGTTTCGCACGCGCGCGCTGTGGTTAGAGAACCTGCCATTGGATCGACAACAAGATCACCCGGATCCGTAGCCAGTTTAATGCAATGCTGGGCAAGTGCCTCTGGCATGATAGCTGGGTGCTGAGGTAATCCCTCCTTTTTTAAAGCCTCACGGTAGTATTTAGGGCCAGCACTGCCTCCAGCCGAGAACAGCACAGGTGCAATGGAACCTCCATTATCCCTGCTGAATCCGGTACTAGACATTCTGTGGCCTCCGGGCCTGACACCCCCCATATGGTAGGTTTCTGACGGGGGTTTTTTGTATTTCTGAAGCACATTCCGGTTATTGGCTTTTGCATAGGGATTTTCTGAAATCCACAATACAGGCTCTACCGATGGCTTAAGCCGGATGCGCTGTTGAGCAACCCAGCGGAATGGCGAGGCAAGACGTGATGTGTTGTGCCAATAGAGTGTATCTAAAACGCGGAACCGAGTTTCTGTAACTAAGCGCATGCGCAGTTTTGTCAGATGCTCTTGTTTAATTGGAAGGCCAGGAACATAGGTTTCTGCAACATTAAGCATCATTGACCCCGTATCCCGCATTTTGGGGGCAAAGCCAGAGATCATATCCATCATGAAAGAAACCCAGCTTTCCTCGTCTAGATCCCCATTGGCGTATTGTTTCAGGGCGCCGGGATATGGAGGGCTAGTGAAAAGAAGATCAATCGCATTGTCCTCGAAATGGCCTACAGCAGTTTCCAGCTTTGTCCAAAGGGCCTGCCCATGTGGAGTTTCGAATACGGTAACCACAAGACCTTCGGATGCGTTATGAAGCTTATCATGCCCGAGATCTGTTAAACTCCAGACACCACGCTCAGGTGATGCAATGAGCCCCTTCCGCGTGGCAGTTTGTCGTGTCCAGCGAACATCTCTCTCAAAGGCGTTATGCGTCTGGCCATTTCGATCCGCTTTAGTCTGGCGTTTACGCTGTTCATGCGTCAGACCAAGCTCATCAGCTACAGCCTCATAAATTTTTTTGGGAGTAGAAACACCGCCATCTTTTGATAGGGCAGAAATGAGAGGAAGCAGAAGTTGCTTTCTTGAAATTCTCATAAATTAAACCATGACATATTAAAGGGCTTTCCAGCATTATATCTTGGCCAGACCTCACTGAAAAGGCTATTATGTCTTTAGAATTTAGAATGGCCTTAGGGCTTAAAATTAGCCTTGAAGAAAATCAATCAATGTTGGGAAGCATGACAAGTAGCCTTGACTTTTCAGATCTGCTCAAAGATTCAAAATCATTAAAGAAAGTCTCATTCGCTACTGATCTTGGCATTCTGTTTGCTGACGACTGTCTCAGCGCCATACCTTTAATTAAAGACAATACAATCGATACTGTGTTTGCGGATCCTCCGTTCAATTTAAATAAGGTCTATGGCAGCCGATCCAACGACAATCTTTCGGAAGAAGATTATCTTTTATGGTGCCAGAAATGGATTGACGAGTGCATTCGTGTTCTCAAACCAGGCGGATCTCTGTTCATCTATAATATTCCAAAATGGAATATTATGCTGGGGTCTTACCTGCACTCTCAAAACATGACGTTTCGGCATTGGATCGCTATTGGTATGGGCAATTCCCTACCCATAGTAGGCAAGCTTTATCCTGCTCACTATGGACTGCTTTACTACACGAAAGGAAAGCCTAAAACTTTCCGCAAAATACGCACGCCAATTGAGACCTGCCGGCACTGCCATGGTGAAATCAAAGACTATGGCGGGCATCGAAAGTCAATGAATCCCAATGGCGTAAGCCTTAAAGACATATGGATGGACATCAATCCTGTCAGGCATTGGAAATTCAAATCCAAGGAACGACGAGCGAACTCTCTCTCAACTAAAATCCTTGATCGTGTGATTGAGATGTCCACCGTCCCAGGTGATATTGTTCTAGATCCATTCGGAGGGTCTGGGACTACTTTTGCGGTATGTGAGAAAAAGGATAGGCGTTGGATTGGATGCGAGATCGATTTCGGTGATGTCATAGCTGAGCGATTAAGCAATCACTCAATCCAACATCATCATAATGATGACTTCGTTGAAGAAAAGGGGAAGTCCTGTTAAGACTTCCCCGCAAGTATCTGGTAATTAAAGTTTTTTCTAAGCTACTTCTTCAGCAGTAAGAGATTAGAATAATGGTACCGTGGCCACTGGGCTGAGCCCATATGAACCGAAATCACCATCAGCGTGCCTGTCCAGAGGCATTGTATGCTTTACAAAAACGCGAATAGATTTTTGACCTGTGCTTGCGCTGTCGATTAGGAAATATGGAAGGCGTAAAATCTGTTTCTTGCTGTCTGGATAGATTTTCAACGCCTCCTCCTCACTTACATTCAGGTTCCTCATAATCCGCCTACGAACACGTGCTGGATTACTCTTACTTTGAACTCGCCTTACGTTCTGGAAACGGTGTTCTGCAGGTGTTGGCTGAAATTCCGATATATCAAGATAATCATCTATATGAGACATCCCTTTGCACTTAGACAATCGTTCCAGATCAAAGGGCTTACCGTGGAGCCTAATGTGACCTCCGATGTCATTTTCAGTATGCAGAGGGAAACTCACACCGATACGCAATCCTGATATCGACACAAGAGCCTTGTGTAGGCCTTCCATAACTTTCCCGGTCAATAATGGGTTTCCCATCTCTGACTGGGCCTGCTCAAGAATGATGATATCCTGATATGCCTCCATCATCTTCATGCCCCCCGACTGAACACGCCACCTCGGATTAGAACCGCCATGACGAAATGCTGGTTGCCCTCGGTGGGGCGTTTCCCGTCTAATACCCATTCATCCAGCAGAGTGAAAAAATCCTCCTTACTGCTGAGATCTCTGTGAGCCAGGCCTTCTGACGTTACTGCCCCGAATGGGTCTGCAGGAATAGGATAGGCTTTAGTTGAACTGGGGTACCACGTATCCACAGTGCGAAGAGCATTTCCCACCTTCTGGGAATGAAAAGCGACCGTATTTATACCTTTAAAGTCGATGTTATAAAGCACCTTCCCTTTCCGAAACGTCTCTGACTGCTTCCGAAGAATGAGCTCCTGAGAAGGGAATACCTCCTGCCCGTCTCCGATCCGAACGAATGCGTTCACATCGATCACCACGCCAAATGGCGAAGTAAGCCCTTCAATAAATACCTCCGCCAGCGATCTAACTTTGTGACACTCATGATTGAAGAACTTCAACGAGTAATCCAAAGCGTTAAATCGCCACGTATCGGTCTTCCCGACTGCATTTGTCCTTCTCGTAACCACTACCTCGATATCAGACGCTCCTATGCGATTTCGCCAAAGAAAACGGCCGTTGGCGATATTCTCAGCATATCTGAGGGCAAGAACCGAAAGCGTGTGCTGGGCCTGATACTCTTCCACAATGCGTGATAACCCAGCTTTATAGATCCCGTCATTGCACGATGATGTCTGACCTAAGCCAGGAAGAATTCTGACGCTAAATGAGACGAGAAGCGTGTCCTTTCCACGTGGCAGACTGGCTGAATCAACCGTCTGAAGATTGGCGGCTTCCACATTTAACCGTGACCGGGCAGTTACTCTGTTGGATACAGTGCCTCTTACCGATTTCTCCACAACGGGAATAGGAGTGAAGCCGTCCGCAGACTGGCCTTCTTGCGAAATGGAAGATTTGAAATTCCATGTGCCGGCCTGAAAAACAGCATCTGAGACATTGATCTTTCTTTCGCAGGAAAGAAGCGATGGAGCCACCGCCTTATCCTTATTTGCTGCTTTAGCTACCATTAGCCTATCCCCCTAACCTTTCAGTCGTCTTCATGAATACGATTTGCCGAGTAACTGTTAAGACAGCGGTAAATCCCGCTTTGTCCTCGATCGGCATGCCAAATGAGATCTACTGGAGAAGAAATACGATGGGGTGAGACCCACTCTCCAACGGAATAGATGCTCTCAACAAAATGGTGCGGGACTGAATTATCCCGGCTTTCAGGAATATCGCCAGGCCCCGATAGATCACTGATTCCGACATATCCCACGGGCATTGGAACAAGCCATCCATCTGAAATTGGGCTTGTACGCTCCCATTCCCCTGCATGTTGATTGTATGACCACTCATGGCGGCAGAACGACACAAGGGCGTCCATCAGGTTGGCTTCAACCATTGAGGTGCTACGCAAATGCCTAAGACGCTCAATCAGCGCGTCATGTCTGCTGACCAGAGAAAAACCGGGCAGAAGAGAGAAACGTGTCTCCATAAACTCGGATTCAATGTTCGGTGTATTGCCTAGGTGTTTGGTCCCGGGGTTTGATGGGTTGGATTGATGATGAATCTTTCTGGCTCTGAAGTCCATATTTTGCAGACGTATTCGTAAGGCGTGAGGCCACTCAGCGTCTTGAGCCTTCGCCCGAAATTATAAGCTGCCATGAAGTCGTTGAGGTGTGTCCTCAACTGCTCATGACTGTCGTAATGGAAGCGTTTGACGGTTGCCTCTTTGATTGTCCGGTTCATCCGTTCAACCTGACCATTGGTCCAGGGATGATTGGGTTTCGTCAGACGATGTTCGATCCCGTGGGCTTCGCAGATCATGTCGAAGCGCATGGGACGCGACCAGGCCGTATTGCGATTACGGGGTTGGTCAGCGAACTGGATCCCATTGTCGGTCAGGATGGTGTGGATCCGGTAAGGGATGATGCTCAGGAGATGTTCGAGGAATTCCCAGGCCGTCTTCCGATCAGCTTTCTCGACCAGTTGTGTGACAGCGAATTTGCTTGTCCGGTCAATGGCAACGAAGAGGTACAGCTTGCCTTCAGCGGTCTGGACTTCCGCTATGTCGAGATGAAAGAACCCGATCGGGTAGCGTTTGAAGCGCTGGCGTTTGGCTTTGTCCCCCTCCATGTCCGGCAGTCGTGAAATCCCGTGACGCTGAAGGCAGCGATGCAGGGCCGAGCGTGTCAGATAGGGAATGCTGGCCTGCAGGGCATAAAGGCAGTCATCCAGCGGCAGCAACGTATGCCGGCGAAAGGCCACGATCATCGCTTCGTCCGTCTCGGACAGGACCGTTGAGCGCGGCTCTTTAGGACCTGTCTTCTGATCTTCGACACTCTGTCGCTTCCGCCATTTAGCCACTGTCTTCGGGTTGATCCCGAACTCCTCGCTCAGCGCCGCGAGCGAAGCCTGCGATCGCTGTATTGCTGCTCGCACGGCGTGCGTGGTCGTGGCGCTCCCATGACGTATCTGTCCCATAATGCTTCCTTCCACTCTCGTGAAAATATCACACCATCAAACCCCGGGACTAAACACCTAGGAGCCAGGGTTCTCTCTGAACTGGTGATATTGATGGATCCTGATCCAATGTCCCGCTGGCCGCGCGGAGGGTCATCAATGTGTGAAGGATTATAGAGAGGTCACTCTTCACAGTTGATGCTGGAGCAAGTGACCATCTGGGGCAATTAACAGAAAAAACAAAGCTGACATTGAGGTTAATGCGGCCTTCCTCAATGATGGGAGCCACTTGTCCTCTAGAATTCAGGGGATTACGGGTCTGAGAAAAGGTATTGACCATCCCAACACCGCTTCCGCCCCAAAACCTCGCCGCGTGCAATCTGGAGGCATGGCATACCACACCGACACCATGGAACGTGACATCAGACAGGCCGGCAGAAGAGACCTTGCGCTGAAGTGCCCACATCATACCAAGGAAATTGGTTATTGAAGGGAAGCCATAGGTAATGGGACTGGAAATGGCATTTGCGCCAGTGACAGTAACACGAGGGATGACCAAAAAGTGTGAAAATGAAACATTGCTTGGGCATGTCATAGCGCAGATACCCCTGTCGATGAGAGGAGGAGACAGCGCATGGCCAGCTTCTCAAAATGATCCTGATCAGACTTGCCTACGTTGCTTGCTCCATGGCCAACAACGTATTGAACGACGTGCTCTGACAGCCTCTTAGCTATAAATTCTACAACCTGTAGCCATTCTTTTGTGGATGATATTTTTGCATCTCTCGGAGGATCGAACCATAGCTTCTCACATTCATGCATTTGAATGGAGTGATCTTTTCTCTTGGTCCATCCTTCGGGATGGGTGGAACGGATTTCGGCTGAGAATTGAATAAAACCAGCTATCAAACTGTGTTCGATACGCTCTTTCCTGCGGCGATCAAACATGGTGAATGGAGGTGTTTTTTGTAGCAAGTCCGCCAATTTGCTGAGTTTGCGGTCATATCGTGAAATAAACGCGGTCACCCCGCTTTCGCTCTTCATCAGAGAGAAGGTCTTTTTTGTAGAAGACCATTTTGGCGGTAATGAAGGTAGAAGAAAATTCTCTCCGAAGCGCTTGGCATTCAGATAGGAAATGTTATGGGGCTTCGTGCCTCCAATCTGTCGGAGAGCCAGCCCAGGGAACATGATAAATGATGTGTCGCAAGGCTCTTTGTCCCGCCTCGCTGACCGAGCCTGACCGTTCTCTTTGCTGTTGGCATTTTTGATTTGGGTGTGGAGATAGTGCAGCAAAGTGGATGGGAAAACAGGCTGGAGGACAACATAGTCTTGATCTGAACAGGCATCATTACCGTTCATCCAAAATATCTGCTTATCGAAAGGTGACGGAGGTCGATCATCAATGGATGATAACCGGCCCATTACAAGGTCCACCTCTTGAGCATACAGACCCAGAACATAGTAAATATCCTCATCGCCTTCAGAAATAAGGTCGGCAAGGAGTTTCCCGTCAATTTCCAGGCTTAAGAACGCTGCAACATCCTGATTAACTGCCCCAGCGGCGACATCAATCGTGACATCTTTTGATTTTAATATTTCAGATGTCCCTACAAAACCATGATGTATGGCAGTTTTGCGATCTAGACGAATATTCCGCGACCTTGACGATGGGTGAATGCATTTAGAGATATGTGTGGCTGGGAAAACGTGTCTGGCGCGAAAAGAAAGGTCATAAATATACTCTGCTATCTGCTCATGTGACGGCAAATCAGATTCATTAATAACCTTCTTTTTCCTCAGCCTATAAGCCACAAAATCTTTCAATAAGCCATTAAAGGCTTCAATTTTGTCAGATGCAGTCATATACAATCAACCTGAGTTCCAATTGGTCTTGTTTATTTCACATACTTTATGTCTCAACAAGACCAATAAAGACTTATCAGGCTATATAAGCCTCAGGCAGGAACGAATAAGCCTTAGATAATAGAATATGCCATAACAAATTGGCTTATAATCCTCGGCCATCTAGGCGGGAAGAATGTCATTTTAAAATAGCTTTTGGGACATGAAGCCATGTCGCATTAGATTGAATTCTACCGCCAAATTAAAGCATCAATTTGAAGGCAGAAAGATTTCTTTGTAATCTCTGATGGAAAGTTCCACTGATTTGATCGAAAAACAATCAGTATCCCCACCACCAAAGTATCTCATAGTGCGGTTCTCAAAGCTTTTAACGAAAGCAGAAGGGAATCTTTCCTTAATCAGTCTAAGGAGAGCGGCCTTTGTCTGATCACAGTCTACAAGAACGAAATCGCCGCGCCCTTCTTCTTCCTCTAGTAGTACAAAGCCTTTATCTCGCAGCACGTCCTGTGCATCTTTTGCGTTCTTTTTGTCTGTTACTGGTGTTTCTGAATATCTTGAAGGTTCTCTTATGGCGCAGGAAAGCTGTACGGCGCATTCATAGGGCTTGAATGTTGTCGCTCGAACAAAGCTAAAGCCTGAATCGTGCCACCAGTCTGCGATGGTCTTCTCTCCAATTTTTAAGGCTGATTGAAGTGAGCCGGGCTGCACCCCTTTGCCAATAAGATCTTCTAGCTCTCGTATCCGCATATTGGCATTCCTAAGGCTCTCTGAACGCCTGTTTCGCTGAGATGCTGTTTCGGTTTCAATCCCGAGAATTTTGCCAATCCTATCAAAATGTGATGAAGCAACATTGTATGCGAGAGGCACCACCTCTTGTCTGACCTTGATATCAAATGATGATTGTTCCGAAAGCAGCCCAGATAAAGTTGATAGGGAACGACCTAATTCCTTTAATTCGCTTTGAAGGACAGCAATCTGATCTGGAGTAAAATGCTTATCGGCCGGGCAAGAAGTATTCTGGCTCATGTGGAACCTTCAGTCTAAACAGATGGATGCCACATTCCACTAATCCCATACCAGGCTATATACAAGACAAAAGAAGCCGACTATAACGAGATTGTTCTTGTTTTGTTTGTCCGGTGTTCATGATGACTTTAACAACCTGTAGCGCGATCACATTATGTGAGGATGAAATTGATCTTGTTAGCAAGAAGCTAGATCCATTGGCGCTTCCGTTGGATTTGTTGAAACCGGATGACAATTTTCCTTCATTTCACTGCGGTTTAAACGAAATTATTCCACGGAACGAAAGTAAGGGATCAGCTAATTATATTAGGAGTGTCTTGCGCTCTTTTGCGCATCACGCAGTTACAGGTGTTAGGCCTGTTGTTGTCGTTTGTTCATATCCTTTCTCGATATCTGAGCATCGTGACATTTTAATAGAAGCAAAATTCAATCCAGGAAGAATGATCATTGTCAGAGCAGAGAATGATCAGGCCGCAATCGACATCGCAAAAAAGATCACTTTGAACGAGAAAGTCACTTTCATTCTGTGTGCATTGAAAGACAAACCCAATGAAGGTGCGCTCAATGAATTGGCTAATTTGGCCTTAAAACAAGTGAAAAAGATATTTCTGGCACGTTAAGATCAAATCGCTTAAAAGCGTGTTGACAGATCCTTAAATCAAAGTGATAAATTTAGTCATAGCGCGGGCATAGCATAGTGGTAATGCAGTAGCCTTCCAAGCTACTGAGGAGGGTTCGATTCCCTCTGTCCGCTCCAAAATCTCAGAAAATGTATCATGAATACAAACGCTTCCAATTTCCCTGTGTGGACAGAAACTCAGGATCTTCTCCTATGGCGCCCGCGTGACGCGGCAGAGCGAGCGAATAAAATTTGTTCCCGCCTAGGAGAGCGAAACCATACAAAAGACCTAAGCGCGATTTTCCGTAGGGATTTCAATTTCAGACCTAATTATTCACTCGACAGACCTGATACGCTCATAGACTATTGCAACACCATTAAGGTAATCCCATTGCCGGGTGGCTCTCTAATATCATGCCTCTTATCTGACGCCCACACTGATACATCCGTATTCATTGAAGACTGGACTATCATTACCGTCCTCACTGCTGGAGGCCATGCTATCAAGTCTGATTTCCATAACGATAAGGCATCCCCTACTCTTTGGGGAAATCCCCAAACGTCCATCATTTTGGCTCCAGGCGACACATTGGCTCTTAATATTCGAAAGCCTCACGGTTTGTCTTGCGCGCGCCACGTCAGCCGTCCAGATCTTGTTCAACTCCAAGATCAGACTGTGCGAGACAACTTTCGGCGCAACCTTATGAAGCCTGATTCTCTCTTTATCGGTCTTCTGTCAGGTTACAGAACTCGACCGACCAGAGCCCAGTTGAGATCTCTAGTTAAAAAAAATATCGAAAGGACAAATTCCACAACAAGGCTTAATCTCACCAAATTGTCCAAGCCTTTCCCTATGTAACTGTTTTGTAGCCCTTTTTAGCCTTGCCAACTAAGGCCTTTTAGACCATAACGCCCGCCAACATCGAATTTGCCCCCACTGGATTATCTATGATGCGGGGTTTTCTTGGCATAATAGGCTTGTATGGACATGTTGGATATATCCTCCGAAGGAGTTGGTAACCAGTCAGGAAATGAAACTCCTGATAATGATATTCTGGCCCGGCTACGCCCTTCCGATGAAACTCCAGAGATGGTTCTCTGCAGGCGTGAGGTTATGCGCAGATTCAACCCATTGCTTTTCAAAGGCCCAGGCAAACAAAATCCAGAGGAGGAAGAGCACACTCTTGCTGAGCAGGATCACTCTGTCTGTACAGACAGCTCTACCCCACCATCAAGTGCCGACACTTAACCGCTAAAAAGAATTTTCCTTCCACGCAAAATAGATTGCTCCTTCTGTTTTGCAGCTTGCATCGTTCGCCTCTAGATTGTGCTGAGATAGTGGGAAATGCTACCCACTTTTAACTAAGCATCAGTTGTCAGGGGTTTAATATGGGCGATACAGTAAATTCTTTTTTGATGGGTCAGGCCGCAGCAGACCTGCTGAATTCCCTCAAAGCTAGATTTGATGACGCCCGAAATGATGCTGAGATACGCAGCCTCATGTACCAAATGCGTGATGCCTACGAACGGCAGGTAATCGCGCTTAAAAAAAATATTGATATCTTGAAAAGTGATTTAGCTGCAGAAATCGAAACCAGAAACTTAGCTTGCGATGGCGTTGAGAAACTGGGACGTCGTCGTGATGAATTGAAGAAGAAAAACTCTGACCTCGCAGCTCAGAATGCGGATCTTCAATCTCGAAATACTGTATTAGAAGAAGAAAATGAATCTCTAAAATTACAGTTGAAAAAATCACTTGCTGAAGCTGTGGTCTACAGTTCAGTCGCCTATGCTGCAAAAACAGTGCTTGAAGCATCTCCTGAACTTCGTGAGAGGACACGTCAGCAGTACACAAATCATATAACTGCCTGCATCAAAAAATCACTCGAAAGAATAAGAGAACAGAATGGAGATGAAATGTTTCAATTCGCAGCAGCTTATGTGAATTGGGCATCCACAAATTATTTAAAAGACGTCGGCCATGACGTGCAAAAATTAGTCTTCGATACCCTTAATCAAAATCGCAACCGCTCACTGAATCACACAGCGAAATAATCTACTGCAATGTAAGTGCAATTGAGTGGTGAAATAAATAAAACATCACCCACTCAATTGCACATTTTATATATTATTGATTTTTATTCTTCTGAATCATTAACGGTATTTATAACTGTATTACCCCTGCCCTCTCTATCTTCTTGCCTTGATGCGCTTTCTGCAGAATTCTCAATTGTGCTTTCTTCCGCGGCCATCGCATCTGCGGCAGTCGGAGATGTAATATTCGCTGCTTCCCTGGCCGTATCAGCTTTCTCTGAAGATCCTCGCGAGCCACCTCCGCCTTGGCGGGATGCCATGCCTGCAGCATTGGACACCCCACCTTGAACCTTCCCACGAATGGATCCAACATTGGCCATTGCCAATTGGGTTTCGTCACCAGACGCAGCAGACTCACCTGAGAACCATCTTGTAACCCTGTCAGGTACGGCCGTGATCATGGCAAAGGATCTGTTGGCAATAGTGTATGTCATGCCAGTTATGACTATCATGTAGACAACTGTCCCTACCAAGCCAAACGAAGCATCAGCCGTTGCACTCTCCATAGCAGGCCAAATCGTAAGATGTTGAAGCCAGATGCAGGCATCAAACACAAGCATTGAAAAAAAGAAACCAAACAGAGTAAGGGGTATTCTGAACAAAAGGTTGAATAGAATTCTATACCCCGGCGACTGCGAGCCGGTAAAAAGTTCATCGCCGTCCATTCTAATATGCATAAAAGCCCATATCGGCCCAGCGATAACCCCTTCTACAGCCAGAACCATTATCCCCACTGTAGCGAAGAAAAAATGAAGATAAGGCAGCATCGGAAGAATAAAGGCATCATATATGCCTGCGAGCATCAATGATAAAAATAGCAGGAACAAGGCCTGTCCAGCATAGCCTGTAGCTTTGGACAGCATCCCCAATTTTTTCTGTATGCCTGAGAACTTATCGGCCACAGTTGTAGCCACTTTTGCTATTTTTCCCTCAGGAGTGGCCTGTGCTGCAGACTGGATTGCATCCATACCCAATACGCTACCTAAAAGGGCTCCTTCCCCTAAATCAACGAGGTAATTCCCCATTATGACGGTGTCTTGCATGGTATCATAAGTGTCAGCATTACCAGCCAGACTAAGACCAAGCAGAGCAGATTGACCGTATGAATCAGGAGAGCCAATTTGCTTCAAATAATACATGGCTCCTCCATGCATTGCATTCATAGCGTCAGCCCCCTTATCGAGACTACTAACCTGCTGTGCGCTCGAATAGGCAATGGAGTTCCACATATCATCAGCAATGATGAACGGACCATTTGGCTTGGCGTTTAATTTTTCATACAATTTATCACTATCAATACTGTTTTCCATATCGACAGAAACTGTTGGGATGTTCTTTGTTATATCAAGGATCATTGTATTGATCCTCGCGATGGTCATGTAATAACTGCCTGCCGATATCCAACCAGCCTGTTCGACAGCATTTTTAAAATCAGAAAGGTCTTCACCTCTTACTGATTGGACAAACTGGGTTGCTGCGGTTCCAAGAGCACTGTCATAGGTTTTCTTGGCCTGAATCACACTTGATATATGGTTTTTTGCTTCATCCAGCCCTACCCCATCAGAGCCCGATACTGTAGCGAGATAAGCATATCTTGCAGGGTCCTCAAGCGACTTCAGGAATGTATCAAAAGCGTTAATTTGGGCTTTAGCCAGTGTACCAGCGGCATCGGATGCATTGGCCGGCGAGGTGATTGAGATAGTGCCGCAAGGGGCGAATTTCCAACTCGTAACGACCTGACTATCAGTTGCCCCACCAGATGTGCTTGTATCATTCCCGCTCCATAGGGATGATAGTCCTGAAATGATGGTATGGAACGCTTGATAGGCGATATTGCTTTCAGTCTGGACTTTTGTAGGAAAGTCTGGCTCACCGACACCATTGTTTTTCTGCATTTCACGATATGTCGCGAAGCAAGTCTCAACCTTAAAAGCGTTAAGTGCGAGTTCATCTGTATTTGCGCTGACCGGGGTTATCGCTTCAGGCTGAATAAGGCCATCAACGAATGATGACCAAATGGTATTCCCCATATTTCCTGACACGACAATGACGTAAACGATGAGCACCTGAAGAAGGCAAAACCCTTTCACAACAGGGGCCAGGGCAGCGTAACCATAGCAAACACGTGGCAATGACCACATCGTATGCCATTTGCGGCCAAGTAGTTCCCCCTGATGTGCCGTCTCTGCCGCGCCCACGACCATTTGGTATGAAATAACCAAAAGAGAAATCGCACAGAGGTCAGAGATCATGGCCCCCATACCATCCTGGATGCCATTAGATATTGCCGTATGCCTGGCGCCGGATAAATCTGATATTGGCGGGATATCTGGGAACAGGAACCCCAAAACTCTCCCCCAAATGTCTGTGTTTGGAAGCGGGTTCAGCAATGTGCCGGCCACGCCAGTATCTGCGGCCATCGCCATGATGGGATGCAGCGCTGCCCACCCGGCTATTATGAAAGGTAGCCAGTTTCGCACTTTTCTCAGGATAAATTTAAGTACACCAATGATATTGGCAATAAACTTGGGCAAAAATCCTTCCATTTCCGCCTTTGGAGCTCCCTTGGGAATGGCCACTGGAAGCCACTCATTGGGGAGAGACGCAAATTCAGACAAGGACCCCAAGCGCCGAGAACGAATTTGCCAATTGTAAAATGACGCAATGAACATCTGTGACAAAATGCAGCAAGAAACCGCCACACACATAAAGGTCATGTGGATACTCAAGCGGTGCTGGATATAGGCTGACGCAAAGAGTGACAGCATGCAGATAAGAATACACCACAAAGTCCAAAAATTCTTATATTTGGCATCCTGTATCCGGCAGGCCTTCTGCTTTGTCAGTTCATAATGTTTGGCGGCCATATCAAAGCGCACCACAGGATCGGTCTCTTCATCTGGAAGTGTGTAATCAATCGTAGGCCTGTAATTGAAAGCCTTCCCGATCATCTGGGCCGCTGTCGAGGCGACATTCCCAGCAGAAATAATATCTTTCGTTACCCCAGGACCGAGACCAAACTTGCCGAGGCCTTTTCCTTTAACGAGGTCATCCACAATCAAACCCTTCAGTATCTCGGTTTTACCGCGTTCAGCGAAATCCTTGACGCGGGAATGATTTTGAGAAGAACCCATGGAATTGACCCTTGCGGCACTTAATTATAAGAATTTACTTGTCAAAAAGGTGATGGATAGACTTGCAAGAGGCAAGGAATAAATAAATACTACTTAAAGGTTAACGAAAAATATGAACTGAATATTAAGGGAAACGGAAGATTGGCCAAAATAATTCAGAAGGTATTAAAAGACGATGTAGTCGGGTTCAGGTGTGATGTCTGTAACAAGGAGTACGCTGCCTCCGACGATGCTGTGTTCTCCTTAACCCATACCTGTGGATTTGCTTCCGATTATGACACGAAGACCATTAGGGCAGATATTTGCGACAACTGCCTGATGAAAATTGTGAGACAGTGTGTGCCAGGCGCCAAAATCACCGATTAATTCCTGATATTAGCCAAAACTAAACCGAACGCACATTCCCTTCTGAAAGGCCCTTATCAAATGAGTGTCCGTATATAGATATTTATAGAGCATAATATATCATATATTGACTGTTATAAGATTATTGCGGGTTGTTATTGAGCGTGATATTGCCCTCATTATAAGCGATAAAACACCATATATAATCCCTTATCAGGCATCGAACTTCATGAAAGTACTCCCGCCAAAATCACAGAGGTCTTTAGTTAAACTGGGTTCCGACATTTCTGTAGCCAGAAGAAAGAGAGGCTTCAGATTACAGGATATGTCCGATGCAACTGGATTTTCGATTGGAGCTCTCAGGAGGCTAGAAGCAGGTCACCCGGGATCTTCAATCGGAATGCTTTGCGAGGTCATGCGCACGCTCGGTGAGGACAATAGATTATACAATCTGATCGACATCTCAGATGATGCTACGGGCTTGGCTCTGGACGTCCGAAAACTCCCAAAACGAGTAAGACCCTGCAAAGGAAAATTTAAGGATGGGTTCTGATGATCAACTCCCCATCCCGACTGAGGGTTTTTCTAGGAAGCACTGGAAAACAGATCGGAACACTCAATTTCACAGATTTGAATGGGCGCCAGAATTCTGTTTTTGATTACACACAAAGCTGGAGGGAAGACCAAGACAGCTTTAGCATCTCCCCTTCCATGCCCCTCAAAACAGGACGTTTCTTTGCTAACGCCCTAAACCAATCTCTGGCACTCCCCCTCTCAATCTGCGACTCATGCCCAGATTCCTGGGGATCGAAAATTATTCGGAATGCCCTGAGATGCGGCACGGTTAAAAGAAAAATTAACGACTTTGATATTTTGGCGGCTATCGATGACTTCACAAGGGTCGGTGCACTTCGATACATGGACGACCAAGGCGAATTTGTGAGCAGATCACTGTTTAAAAGCTTTCAGGCACCACCTCCGAAGCTATGGTTAAATCGCCTTGCCGAGGCTGCAAAGGCTCTAGAACGATCAGAGGAAAACAAAGGCGACCTTGATATTCTTCTAAGACATGGAGCATCTCTTGGCGGAGCAAGACCTAAAGCATCTGTCTATGACACGGCCAAAGGGCAACTTCTCATAGCGAAATTCACTGGAGCGGGCGAAACAAAACCGACTGAAAGAGTTGAGGTCTTAACGCTTAATTTAGCCTCAAGAGTTAAGCTAAATGCTTCAAAAGCCAGTTTGTATTGCTTATCTGACAAAGAGCCAATCGCACTCATTGAGCGTTTTGACAGAACAGCGAAGGGTAATCGCCGCCTTTATATCTCGGCGCAGACATTTATGGATGCACCCCAAGCAGCGGACAATTGCACATATACGGAAATCGCGGATCAACTCCGTCACAACGCCTCCGAACCTGAACAACAATTGCATGAACTTTTTGGCCGCGTAGCTTTCACAATACTTGTCTCAAATTCAGATGATCATCTGAAGAACATGGGCTTCCTGCTAACATCCCCCAACAAATGGGAACTTTCCCCAATGTTCGATGTTAACCCTGACCCAGACAGAGCCGAGGATCAGATAAACCTTAAAACATGGATATCAGAGGAAAGTGGGCCTTCTGCCTCCATCGAGGCTCTGATAGACGCAGCCGAATGGTTTGGGCTTACACGGGAATATGCCGCGGAAAAGGTCTGCGCCATGGCAGAGGTAATTTCCTCGACTTGGAAATTAGAAGCCAAGGCCGTAGGGCTTAACCCCAGTCAGATCAGGGATTATCATTTGGCATTCGAAAACAGTGAGACAAGTTATGCGCTGAAACTTGGCCGGCCGAAGGTTCCGGGGATCGATTTCAACGAAGAACCCAAGGCTCATGACAAACAGGAGCCAGATGTTCCACAGCCATCTTTTTAGGTTGAAAGATCTATACACACTCACCCTTATCGCTATGTGGCGGCCTAGGACGAAGAAACCTTCGGGCCATATTTTCTAATTAAAGATGGAATTCTCTCGATAGGAATTGGAGCAAAATTCGCCCACGGTGTATCTACGCCCACATCGATGGATTGCTCTGTCGGAGGGTATTTATTGTGCATGTGACCATGAACAAGAATTGCCCCCTTATCCTTTCCTGGCCAATCCAATGCCGGGAAATGCTGGAAATGATAGTTTTGGCCGGCTAGGTAAAGCCCTGTGTAACTCTGAACGGATTGAACATATCCCTGCCTTAAAGCCTTGTTCATGGCAGAATGTTTGTCATGATTTCCAGTATTGACAATGATGTGCCCACGCAATTCCTTTAGAATTGAAATGTCATTGCCAAAAATCAAATCGCCAACATAAATGACACGATCATCATCTTCGACTGTGCTATTCCAGCGCCTGATGAATACTTCATGCATATGATCTAAAGACGAAAATGGTCGCTTTGAATACGTGATAACGGCTTGATGATAATAATGATGATCTGCGCTCGTCAGCCAACGCATTTAATTATCTCCTTAGTAGACAAGGACAAAAAGATTGAAGTTTGGTAAATTAAGTGTGAATGATATACAAAATACACTTTGTCCTTAAAAAGGAATGCAGGGTCATATGCATTTGCCAGAAATTTCGTCTCTCATCCCATCGGGAACTACATTTCTTGGGCACTACGCAATGGCCCATATACCTCTTCCTATATTGGTAATCTACGCCCTTTCTCTTTCCCTATCTTCCATAATTCCTCCTGTCGCAGGCTTCGCAGCAACACTGTGGATAATTGCGTATCAGATCGGTTCCTCGCTCAAAAAAACAAAGCATCCTCCTCTACCTCCTATCGACTTTATCCGGGAGTGCATTTCATGTTTCGCAGGGGTTTATTTGATTGCCATTCTCTGCCTGATGCCTACGTGCCTGATGCCTGGTCGTCTAATTAACCTAATAAAATACCAATCATCTTTATCTCAATCTTTTTCTCAGACGGCAAATTCCTCTACTACTGCAATCAACCCTGCAGAAAACCTATCATCACAACCAGAGGCAAAGGCAAAGGCCAATTCAGGGGGATTCACAAGGAACTCTTTCGCGTTTAAAATCTAAGCTCCTTAACAATGGTCCAACATCTGAGAGTGGCAATTCCGCTCCTTGCGCATCACTACAAGTGTTTGAAAAAACAATTCTATCTAACTGATATTGAAAGTTATTCCTCGATGTCGAAAACCATTATCAAAACCAGAAAGGCTGACGAAAACCATCAGGTGGTGACGTTCACCCTCCAAGATGATAACCGCAATAGGCAAAAGAGGCCGTGCAAAACCTGCCCCTGGCGGAAAGATAAAGTTGGAATTTTCCCTGCTGAAGCTTTCAGACATTCTGCACCAACAGGATATGATATTCCTGAGCTGATCGCTTCAGGGGAAATGCCCTCGACCTTTGCATGCCACAAGACAGGTCTTAAGGCCCCCTCAACCTGTGCAGGCTTCCTGCTTGCGGAATCCTCAAACCATAATCTGTCGCTGAGAATGGCCCAGATGAGAGGTGAAGACGTTTTGTCTGGAGTACAAAAAGGGGAAGCTCCCCTTTTCGACAATTATTATGACATGGCAGTCGCAAACGGCGTGCCGCCTGATGATCCGCGCATCACACCGTGCTGGCGCCCAAAAAAGAACAACCCGGATCGTTGAGTGAATCGTGCTAAGCTAAGGCTGGAGTTGCTGTCCAGGCTCTGATGAAATCAGATCTCGTATCGCTTTTTCAGCCGCGCCATCATCCATTTCGATGTAATAAAAATCATCTATAAGCGCGCCTATTTGCTCAGCAGTGTAACCATTAGAAATGGCGTCCGACATAAGTTCTGGGTCTAGTCTGTCATATTTCATTCTGGCTTCTAATGACGGATGATCAACGGCATTGTTGGCCATAAAGAACCCATAACTAAACCCTTCCGGCGTAACGCTTCTCGCATTTTTGGTGGCCTGGCTCTTCCCTCCGTATTTTTTCCACATCTTACTCCCCTCAGTGGGTTCAACGGGAGCTATTGGAAGATCTCCATTGAATCGTCCCCACAGTATGGTCTTTTTCGTATAAGGGTCTCCAAGATCATTAGGGTCGAATGATGTCCGCCAAGGTGGCAGGCCGGTTAAGCTCGCGATGCGACCAACTGGGTTTTCAATCGCCCACATTGCTGGCCGGAAATACTCAATCGTAGCCAAAGTCTGATGAACAAGATCAATGCTGACTTGGGTTGTGCCATTAAGATCCTTGGCTGCAAAATGTCTGGAACCAGAAGATGCAAAATCTGTACACGGGCAGGCTGCCAATATCGCGTAAATATCCAATCCGTCGAAGTCGCCAAAATAATCAGCAAAAAACTGAGGGGAGAAATTAAAAACATTGCCCACTTCAGGATCCGACTGGATATCAAACTGAAAAACGTTATATCCCGCTTCTCTCCACGGCTTTGACCAGTTACCTGTGTAATCAAATAGAGAAAGTACGACCTTCTTGGCGTTTTCGGATCTATTCTCGCGTAACTGGCGTTGCGCATGTTCTTTCCAGCGCTCAATTTCCAGCCTGGCTGTTTTCACGTCCAGTAACCCGCCCTCCTTCTTACGATATTGGGCGGTTTTTTGGTTAAGGCGATGAATATCGGACTTTGATGGTGGATCAAAAAGATGGTGAACAGGATAATCGGAATAGAGATTAGCCTGTTCATCTCTCTCGCATAATGAAGACCTAAGGCCCCTCAAGGCCTTTGTACTATCAACACTATCGAAAACGGCGTTATCAAATTGGTCTAATAATGAAGACCTAAGGTCTCTCAAGGCCTCTGTACTATCAACACTATCGAAAACGGCGATATCAAAGAGGTCTAATTGACCATCATTATGTTGCAAGACCATGTTAGCCCTCTTGCAGCAAAACGCTGCGATATCGGATTGATAGAGAGATTATTTTCCTGAAGAAGGAGATGTAGGAGTGGTATCCCAACCTCGATCATATTCAGGCTCTATCACGGGTTCCCCCCGCAAATAGTGGTCAAAATATTTTTCGGCTGCAGCCAGATACTGTGGATCAGTGGGCTTATCCAGAATTACACGACCATCTACAATTTGGCCTTGCCAGTCCCCATAGGTCATATCCGCGTAAGGGTTATTCACAGCCACATCATCACCATTGACATAGAGAACTGTAAATTCTCCATCCATCGCACAAACATTTGCACAGGCCACGGTAAAGAGAGGAATATCCTTCACCCCCACCCCCATTAGACAAACGTCTGAAGAAGTAGGATCAAGGCTCTTCAAAACTGCATTGTAATTCCCATCTGGCAATGGCGTTAATTCAATCCGCTCTTCGCAAATGGAATTATATGCCGGACCAGGAGGACAAACATGAGGCGGCGTATCTTTTAAATGAAGGCACAAAAGTCCTTCTTCCATTTTATACCCGCAGTACTTTAAGACCTTAAGGTCATCTTGATCCAGTTTGTCTGCCATTTTGGCTCCAGGGTCCTAGGAAAGCTATTTTCGTATTGAAATTAAATCACCAGGCCATGCATGGCACAACTTAGCCTTAAAAGGCCTTGTCATATTTACTCCATGTCATTGTTTGTGTATTTTTCATTTGTTAATTTAATACATAATGGAAATACAAAGATGACGCATTTTAAAGCTGATGGTTTAACCAATAAGCTATCCACCCATTTTGGTAATGTTCCAATCCCGTCTCGAATGTTAAATCTCCGACGGCTTAATTCGGGACTGCCCATCCCTAAATTTGCCACATGGGAAGGGGATAAACCAAACTTGACGGTTATGAACCGTGACTTCTTTGGCACTGCATTGCGCAATAAACTGTGTTGGATCTGCGGCCAAAAAATGGGCCGTTTCGCGTCTTTTGTCGGAGGGCCAAAATCGACGGCCAGCAAGTGTTTTGTTGAACCTCCCATGCACCGTGACTGTGCCGAATTCGCTATGCAGGTTTGCCCCTATCTTGTTACCGGCAATAACGAACGGAAAAACAAATTAACCCCCTTAGAAGAAAAACAGCACCGATCGGCTGGTACGGATCCAGACAACACGATTATCTTTGGGATGTCGATCAGTAATGATTGGCACTTCATTTCAGGAGAAAACTGCTTTTTCCTGAAAAATGTAGCTGAAGTTATCTGGTGGAAGCACGGCAAACTCGCCTCCAGCAAAGAGGCAGAGAAGGCGGTGCTGGAAGGTGAGCAAGCGGTTCAAGCCGCGATGAAGGAGATGCAGTCACTTACCAGAAGTCGGAGATTGAAAAAATATCCCGACTTAGACCTCGGTCGCGCTGTCTGGTCCCCAAAGCGCCCTATCAACGGAAAAATTTAGATGATCGGCTGCAAAAATAATGGCGAGAGGCAAGATGTGTATTTGGCCTCTCGATCAGTCCCCAAATCATCAAAACGTATGCAAATACTTCAACAATGGCACGGCCGGGTCACCTTAATTTCTTCCGTTGGTTTTCTGGCCAGATTGATCGATTTGACCTCCGGGGATGACAAGGAAAGTTCTGAGGTTGAATTTTTCTGGCATCATTTAAGCCCGGAAAATCGCCAAAGTGTCTGCCTTGGCACAACCTTCAAATGGCTAATTGGCTACAAAACTAACGACGGCACAACCCGCCGCTTCAGCGAGATAAAGCTAGATCGTCCCGGATGCTGGAAAGGGGATGATTTTAAAAAAGCCGATGCTTGTGCCGATAAACTGTCTCAGGGGATTAAATGGGATTAATTTTCTTTGTGCCCTCCCCTCTCAGACCTAGCCACATACTTAACTTCGGCTCTTTTCGATCTCTACAATCCTTAATGGACCGCCAATGAACTACGGGAATTTCACACCTGGTTTTATAGATGCACTCGCCAAAATCATCGGCAATCGGAGCGTGCTGGAAGTTTATGCCGGGAATGGCTTCCTCGCAAAGTCTTTGCGAGAAAGAGGCGTTCAGATCTACCCAACAAGCTTATTTTCTAGCCATGATGGACATCAGCTCGGCATGTATTGTGAAGTGGCTGAATCAAGTTCATTTGAAGCCGTTTATAGGCAAGGAGATCAATTTGACGTTCTATTGATGTCCTGGCCCATCACTGATTTCTCTACATTCTTTTGCTCCAAAGCCTGGCTCGGAAAAGAACAAATCAGCCGCCCTATTATTTTTATCGGCGAATTGCCGGGATCATTGCTTGGGCACTCAACCATGCTTTCAGGTTGCGCTTGTGACAATTTTTTCGCCTCAATCGCCGATATGACACTGATTGAGGAATATGAGCCGAGAAATATCCTTGACCGTGCCGCTATATTAAAAGTCTCAAAAGAGAAAGTGGCAGATCAGGAGAAACTCCTATTCAGAGGCACTGCTCAACGCAATCGCGCATTGCAGGAAGGCTAGAGAACATGGGAAGATTTGGCACTATAATCATTGCAGCCGGCATAGCCGGTATTGTCACTCAGGCCGCCTGCCTCACTCTTGCTGGCAACCCCATAACAGACAGCCAGAAGGCAGAGCGTATTCGCAAGATCTACAGCAATGAAATCACACCTACTACCTCCGACTACAGGCTCTTGCGGCAAGACATTAACCGCGCTCTTGCGGCTTACCCTGAAGTTCCATCAGACAAATTGCTTCATACACACTCAATCCAAGCAGACGTTGAAAGCCGGGTTCCATGCAGCATGAATACCTCCGGTAATAGTTATGGAGAACAGATTGGAACAGCCTGTTATCTGGATGGCCCAGAAACCGAATGGTTTGTAAGAGACGAATTCCCTAAACGAGCCACAGCGCAACAGACCAAGGCTTTTCTTGCCGAAAAGAAAGCCAGTCAAGACATTGAAAATAAAATGCACTCCCAGATAGCATGGGTGCATAGTAGCCCCACTTATGCACTGGAAGTGGAATGTCTAAAATCTGTCTGCACCGTCACTGAATCCCCTCAGGAAATGAATAATAGCCTCGTCTACACATTTCCTTTTATTCCCTCTGAATGGACGCAGGATCCCATCACCATGGATCAGATACGTTCCCTCCCCTCTTTTGGCAAAAGCTCTAGAAAGGAGGTTGCTGGGAACAACAAAGTTGAAATCTCAAATTCATTGGATGCGGATGATCATGGTCAAGCATTTTAGAGAAAAATAGTCCCGCGATTTAGAGCAACTTCTTGGGCTGAAGGACGAGGCTTTAGGAGAGTCTTTGCTGCACTCATAA
Organism: Acetobacter pasteurianus; assembly: GCF_009914215.2. NCBI lineage: Bacteria > Pseudomonadati > Pseudomonadota > Alphaproteobacteria > Acetobacterales > Acetobacteraceae > Acetobacter > Acetobacter pasteurianus. Next base: position 256,753 of record NZ_CP039845.2, read on the forward strand.
AAGGCCTTGTTTCTCTTAATTCTGATTTTTAGGCTTGTAGAATAGTCCATATCCTACAGGCCTATTAATGCAGTTCTCATGCTACGCATGGCGCGTAAATATCGACACTACCAATGGCGCCTGATCAGTTGGTTTCAGCCGCTAGGGCCGCGGAAATGCTCGGCGTTTCTGCATCAACCATTAGGAATTGGACGAAAGCAGGATATCTAATCCAAAGGCCTAATGGCCCTGCATTAACCTACAAAAAGTCAGATATCCTAACACTTCAGAATAATCTCTTATCTGGCAGGCTTTCTAAACTCCAATCGAGATCGAATAGATCATTTGACAAAAGCCTCCCATCAATCTCCACGGGATATATTCAAGACAAAGAACTGGTGGCTTCAGCTTCCGCTATTTTGCGCAATTTCCAGCCTCAATCATATGACGAGGTATCATGCATTTTATTCCTGGCAGCATTAAACATTCTCCAAGCAAGAGGAGAAATGTCAGGTGAAATTAATGCTCATTCCCTCAAAAAAATGGCCAAGTTCGAGTGGAAACGTCGATGTATTAAAGAAGAAATGACTGAATGGCTTCATGACTTCGGATACGACACGCTTCTTCGCTTACCAGGTGAATTTTTCAATATTGAATTTGATAGGTTGAAATTAGGAGCCTCTGACACTGATGACATTCTTGGCTTCCTCTACCAAGCTTTAACCCGTGAGGGCGAGAAATCAATATCTGGAGCATATTATACGCCTACTGAGCTGGTTAGAAGCAGCCTTGCTTGGATCAAATCACAGAATGAGGTTATTTCGGGCTATTTAGATCCGTGTTGCGGATCTGGGCAGTTTCTACTTCGCGCAATACCATTGTTAGGATTGCCGCCAGAAAGGATATACGGTTTTGACAAGGACCCTATTGCAGTAAAAGTGGCACGATTAAATATTCTGATCTCCAACACAAAAATGACCGAAAAACCTCATATTTATCGTCATGATTTCCTTCACGATAATTTAGATTTCACTTTTTACGACCAAATTTCGGCCATAGCCACGAACCCGCCTTGGGGTGCAATAAAAACAACTCAAATTTCTCACAACTTATCTCTGGAAGTCTCATCAGGGGAGACATTTTCGCTTTTCATTGCTCAAGCCTTAAAAAAGGCCCCTGCTGGAACCTTTTTGTCGTTCATTCTGCCTGAATCAATCCTGAATATTAAAATGCATTCTGATATTCGAACAATCATATTGGCCAATTCAAAAATCGAACACATTCACTTACTTGGAAAGCCTTTCCCCAATGTCTTTACTAATGTGATAAGATTGGATTTAGTTAAAACAAATACAGACATAGGATCAAATCATTCTGTCAAAATAAATAATGGATCTTCTATACATTCTATTCGCCAAAACTATTTCCAGAATGATGAAATAAAATCTTTCAACACCATTATAAGAGATAACGACCTAGACCTTTTCAGACATTTATTCGAGAGATCTGAAGGGGATCTCAAAGGCAAGGTAGAATGGGCTATGGGGATTGTCACTGGGAACAATAAAAGGTTCCTATCCTCTCAGAAAAAAGATGGGATGGAAGAAATTTTAAAGGGAAGTGACATATTCCATTACTCTCATGCCGCTCCATGTAATTATATACGTTTCGACCGTGAGAATTTACAGCAAGTTGCAAAAGACAAGTATATCAGAGCTCCTGAGAAACTTATTTATAGGTTTATCTCTAAAAATCTCGTATTCGCATATGACAATCAGATGATGCTCACGCTTAACAGCGCCAACATTTTAATCCCTACGAAGAAATTAGGTTTTTCATTAAAAACTTTACTGGCGATCCTTAACTCGAACATTTGTCAGTTTATCTATCTTCTAAAATACCCAACACTAAAAGTATTGAAGGGGAATGTCGAAAGCCTTCCTTTGCCAGAGATTACAGAAAAATGTGATCACACGCTTTCTGTTTTGGCTGGCCAGGCGATAGATGGAGATAAAAAATCCATCTCACTCATTAATGAGGGGCTCTATAGTCTGTACGATCTTAACTCCTGCCAAATAGATCATGTCCGAAATACCATCCTAAGATATAGTTGATCACCCCCCGCCACTCGTGACGCACCAACCGGAGAGAGCATGTCTATCACGCACATCACATTCAGCTCTCAAAACTGGGCTGAAAAGCATCATAAGGGATTTGATAAGATTGTATCGGTGTATGAACAGGGCGCGCGCCGGCCACGTTTTGGGAATAGATCACCTGGATCAATCTTATACAAAAACATACCGGATCAGGATTTCTACTTCCAGCCTGAGGCTTCATATCCTAGCACGCAGGATATCACCTCTTTCCTCTTGTTCTGCACATCTGCATCACCAAAATCCATTCTAATCCACTGCAAGATGGGCGTTGCAAGATCGGCCGCGCTTGCTGCTATCCTCTTGGCTTACCTACAACCTAATATTTCAACCGAAACAATATTCAGAAGCCTTCCTAATTACCGTGCCGGGCGGCCGAATGATGTCTACCCTACACGAACCTTACTTGCCCCAGCTCAGGAAGCTATCCAACGCCCGGATCTTCTTTCAAATGCCTATAGGACCTTCAAATCTGCCATAGGCTATGACAGGATGAAGCTCCATGCCCATCTAGCTGGCTTGCCGCCTATAGAAACGGCTAATTTATTATCGCGCCGCCTTAAGGAAAATCCTGGCCTGGCACCATTCTTTGTGTCTCAGCGATACATAGCCGAGACATCTCTCTGATAGGAGTTTGGCTCACTCATGTCCGAAAATAAATCATCACAGTCTGTGGTTAATCCAGCGAATGAGGCAGGAGAAGATTCAGACTTTTTCCCGCAAACATCAAAAATTATCCGCGAGAACATGGAAGAAAAAGCCGAACTGGAATGCGATGATGGAGATGCTATTAACGGAGCCTTTTTTCTCGACAACGATGGTGATGATTAACCCCTTTAAGTAAGTATTCCAAGAGAGATGGCGCACTCATGATCAGATTTTCCTCCTCCGTCACCGATCTAAAAAAACTGCCAGAAACAGCAGACAAGCCCATCTCTCTTCTAGAAGCGGGGCTCAAGGCCGCCGCCCCCATGACACAAATCCATGGATGGGCGAAAGACCCCTACTGGGGCGACAAAATCGTTGAAAACCGGATCATTGGTTACATCACAATCGATGCTGATGATCTTGCAGTACTTCGCTGGTCAGAGATTTTTCAGCCGATCGCAGAAATCGGCTGCACCGACTTCCACGCTTCCCTCACTCTATATGACGCCCAGGGTGTCTGGGCTGGATATGAGCTAACCGGCCAACCCGATCATTTGGGTCCACAACTAGAATTAGGTGAAATCGATCCCAGTGACCTCCGCCTCAGGCGTCACAACTTGACCATCGGCCTTAGTCTGCCCCTTAAATAAAATACAAGGGACAAAAAACATGACAGGACATGGCCAGCAACCTCGTATTTTTATTCGTCCAGTAGCCCGTATTCAGAATTGCCAAGACATAAATGATTTCAGGCGTGCATCGGCACAGTTGCGTCCAATCAATGGAGATTGCGTTTTATCCATTCCTGTTGCGAATGATGACACTCTCGAAGAAACACGTAATATCTTGATAAACGTCCTAAAGATTAAACGGGGCTGGGGCCGCCTGAATAGTCTTAACAGTGACTCCCAAAAGCCATACGAAGTCTCTGACATCATTTCAGCAGCAGAATTCTTCATCCCAGAGGGAGATAATAACTCTCTATTCGATAGCGAAGCATCTCCTTACAACCGCAAAGATTGCTTCTCACCAACGACCTGGCTAGTCCAGTTAATTCCTTTAGACAATTCAATGTCACGCCTAGATTTGTATGGTGAGATCCTAGAAAGAATTAAGGATGGAGAATTTGATCTGGTGACGGAGGGATTGATTCCTAAGGGCTTCATCAAGGAAACCGACATCTGCTACAAATACTGTGATGGCGCACTTTTCCGAACAGAATCCCAAGCGCAGAATAAAGATTATCCAGAGGGTGCGGGCCAGATCGTCAATATTAACGATCTGCTTGAAGAAAATAAGCGAATTTATGAAAATCACTGGCCACCTGAATCTTCTTCATCAGAATATTACTAGCGTGGTTTTTTAAGACAGAAGAGAGATCAACATGATCAAGCTTTCAGGCGAAAAACTGCATGAGATCCTAAGGCCAATTCGAGAGCATCTTGAAGGCATCTGGCAAAACTACCGTTTTGAGAACGATATGCCAGACACCGATATAGTATCTGAAGGCATGTGTGTCTTGACCTCCAGAACTCTCTTATATCTTTTCAACAAGTTGGGACACGGAGATTGGTATATAGAAGGCGGCTCTCCTGATTTTGGGGCCGGATATCAACCTACTGGAGATGAGGAGTTGTACTGGCACACATGGATCACCAATGGTGAATTAATTATCGATATGACTGCCGATCAGTTTGGTATGAGCTCGCCAGAGATTCTGATTGCAGAAGACAATGATCCGCGGTTCCACACATCAGAAGCAGCCAGAGACGATATGCGGAATTATGGTGATGTGGAAAGTGATATGTTTTTGGCGAGGATGTGGGCGGAAAGCATTCTGGAAAACCTAAGCCTTCCAGAATTGCAGGCTGATCGACACTTTGAGCATGGACCTGATGTTAGGTGAAGCTGAAAGTTGTGCAATTAGATCTTACCGTACCGCTGACACCAGAAGTCATACGCTGCTTTGGTATAATCGGCGTTTTCAGCGCTGGTAAATAGGAAATTAAGTTCTGTTGATATTTGATCCCAATGCCGAGGCGATATGAAATAACTCTGAAATTTATCATGCTGATCTGGTCGATCATACATTTTAAGCTCTATGTTTGTGCCATTAGAAACCCATTTAGCACCTAGCCATTTACCATTTAAATCCCCCGTATGATAAACGCTAACCCTCTCTAAAATGGCCTGAAATTCGCAAATTCGATGTATTCCGCAAATAACCAGAGTATTATCATCGTCCCCTATCTGTAGGGCAAGTTTAAAATCATCAGGTTTTATGTTGGGGGAAATATCTGAAATCAGACGTACAGTAGCTGTCCCAATGGGCGGAATGACTGTGGGCGCAGCTTTCGTTATTTCAATATCTACTTCTGAAATGTCTTTATCTTTAATAGGACGGAGAGATGGTAGACCTGCGCCACCAAATGATGTTGAAAATCCTCTGACGGCCGCGAGAAAGAAAACATCAAAGAATTTCATGGCGTCAACAATGAAGCCACCCCAGGCACCCATCTTCGCTGACTCTTTCAGGAAGCCAAGAAGCTTATCAAGGGATTCACTCTTTTCCCCGGAATCTGTAGGCGGATATGCAGCACCCGGTGCGAGGATTTTACATGAAGTGATCAGGTCAGAGGCACATTGCCGGATAGCATTTATCGTTTCCAAGGAGGCAATAGGCGGATGTGATTCAGCAGAGAGAGCATCACGCACCCAAGCGATTAGAAATGCCCACTGATCCTGACTAATAAGCCGAGCTGTTTTTGCGGTTTTGTAAATTGAAATAAGTCGATGAGCCTGACGGACGCAGGTATCACCCTTTCGGAACTTATTGTCCCATTTTGTATCTTTAATGGCCATATTTTTTTCTCATCCAACAAATGTAGTTTGTGCTCAATAGATTAAACAAACCTTTCCATTATGTCGATAAGCCTTGTTATTTTTCATTCAATAGCGATTATTCCTTATCAAATAACCTAAAGGCCTTGTTAGAAATCTTTCGTTCATAGTATCCAATGAAAATCACGAATTAGGGCTTCCATAATGGAAAATAAGGTTGATGTTCTTGGCTGTTCACGTCATGTTCTGCCCGCCAAGGCAGAATTGAAATGAGAGACAAGGCCTGAACGAAGTGACCTGAATAGATATTCACCTGATCTCGCGATAATTTTCCGCGAGAGAACTACACTATCTAATCAACTGCGATGACTATTTATCTTAATAAATGGTCGGGAAAAGCAAAATCCGGGGTATCAATGACTAACAAAGTGCCGACACCTGCAACCGATTATGATGATTATGATGAAAGCAGCATTCAGGCGCTGAAAGGCCTTGAGGCAGTTAAACTCCGACCTGGCATGTACATCGGCGATACAGACGATGGCAGCGGCCTTCATCATATGGTCTTCGAAATTGCCGATAACTCCGTTGACGAAGCTCAGGTCGGATATGCGGACAAGGTTGATATCTCTCTCAATGCTGATGGATCTGTAACAGTCGTAGATAACGGGCGCGGTATTCCGTTTGGCATCCATCCTGAAGAAGGCATTTCAACGTTAGAGGTCATATTCACGAAACTTCATGCTGGCGGCAAGTTCAACCAGAACGCCTATAAAACCTCCGGCGGTTTGCATGGTGTTGGTTCTGCAGTTGTTAACGCTCTCTCCTCCACACTTACAGTTGAAGTGTGGCGCCGCGGCCAGCGCGCCACTGTGACCTTCCATGGTGGCGATGCTGTTGCCCCCACATCAGTCGTTGATGCACCAGAAACGGAGGGCACATCTGGCACAAAAGTTACCTTTACCCCCTCCAGAACAACCTTTTCATCGGTTGTTTTTGATTTTAAACGCCTTGAGAGGCGCTTCAGAGAGCTTTCTTTCCTTAACCCAGGCGTGGCAATCAATCTCTCCGATCTCCGCGGCGAAAATCCCATTGAGCGGCATTTTCTCTCCACAGGTGGTGTGACTGAGTTTGTCAGATATACTGACGATGAAAATGGTCAGGAACCCATTATCAAGGAGCCTATTTCAGCAAAAGGTATCCGGCCCACAAAGCAGGGTGATCGTGATATCGAAGTTGAAATTGACGTTGCCTTTGAATGGAATTCTGGGCACCACGAAACTGTGCTGGCCTTCACAAACAACATCAGACAAAAAGGTGGTGAGGGCTCACAAGGAACGCATGTTGCTGGCTTTCGCCAGGCCATCTCACGAGGCCTTTTAAGCTACATTCAAGCCAATTCCGCCGGCAAGTCAACGGGGGATGCCAGCCAGATCTCCGCCGAAGATTTCCGGGAAGGACTAACTGGCGTCGTTGCTATCAAGATGCCGGATCCGAAATTTTCGTCCCAGACGAAAGAAAAGTTGATCTCCAGTGAAGCACAAAACCCTGTCTATACCCAGGTTCTTGAATCCTTCACTATCTGGCTGGACGAAAACCCTGCCCAGGCCAAGGCCATAATCTCAAAAGCTGAAGAAGCTTGCAAAGCGCGCTTGGCCGCCAAAAGGGCACGCGAGAGCGTACGGAAAAAGGGATCAATCGGTGTAGCAAACCTGCCCGGCAAGCTGGCTGACTGCCAGACCAAAGATCCCGACAAAGCCGAATTGTTTATTGTCGAAGGTGACTCCGCTGGCGGTTCAGCGAAACAAGGCCGCGACAGGCAGTTTCAGGCCGTTCTTCCCCTGCGAGGCAAGGTTCTCAATGTTGAGTCTTCCACGCTGGACAGGATCGTGAAAAGTGAGCAGATCGGCACTCTGATGAGCGCCCTAGGGTGCACTTTTGACACTGATGAAAATGATCGGATCACCTTCGTCGTGAAGAAGTTGCGCTACAAACGCATCATCATCATGACCGATGCTGACGTCGATGGAGAGCATATCCGCACCCTCCTCTTCACTTTCTTCTACAACTGCTACCCTGAATTTATTGAAAATGGGTACATTTATGTCGCTCAGGCGCCCCTGTATCGGATTAAGAAGGGGAAAAAGGATCGCTACGTTCGCGATGATGCAGAATTGAACGATTACTTGATTTCTGAGGGCGTTGACGACTGCACATTAGTCACACGTGATGGAAAGCGCATACAGGGCGTAGAACTGGTTTCAACTGTTAAACGTGCGCTTTGGCTCGGATCAATGATCAGCCAGGCAGATGAGCCTATTCGCGTCCCTGCTTTAACCACATGCCTTGTTCTCGCTGGCGGTTGGGATCCTGCAGCTTTCAATGATCCTGAAAAAATGAAGGTCGTAATTGAGAGCGTGTGCTCTGAAATGCCACGGCGTCTTGGCGATGAACGGATTAAATTTACAGGTTCGCTAGAAAACGGAGAACTCCATTTCAACTGGGTGCGCAGAAATGTCAGCCGGAGCGCCACAGTTTCACCTATCGTGATGAACACTCTTGCCGGCCAGAACCTGGCTGCGGCGAAAGATGAAATCCTTGCGTTGTATGGCCCAGGAGAGAAAGGCACATCTTCATTCTTGGAGATCCACACCAAGACAGGCGAACTGGAAGAAAAGATCCCTCTCCATACGCCCTTTGATCTTTCTTCAGCTATCCTGAAAAGAGGCCAGATCGGCACCAAGATCAGCCGCTTCAAAGGGCTTGGTGAGATGAATTATGAAGATCTCGCCAAAACCACAATGAATCCTGAAACGAGAACTCTAGTTCGCCTGAAAATCGATGATGATGTTGAGACGGCAAGTCTCGTATCTCGCCTGATGGGCAGTGCGCCAGCTAAGCGTAAAGAATTCATCGAAGAAGGTGCTGATCGCGCCATCCTTGATCTTGGCGACGGCGGCAATGGCTGAATGAACTGGCCCGGCCTCATTTATGAGGCCTGAAGACAACCATTTGACACGACAATCGGACGGCACAAGAGAATGAGCGATACAGAAAACACAGGCGATGGTATCGAGAACACAGAAATCGGAACCGAAATTGAGGTTCTGGAAGATGTTGTGGACACTGCTTCTGAAACAGACAGCGGGGAAGATAGCCTTGCAGATGAAGTGGTGGGGAAAGCGATCGGTGATGTTCGGGAAATCCCGATGGCCGAAACTATGTCAGAGTCATATCTGAACTACGCGCTTTCGGTTATTATGTCTCGCGCGCTGCCTGATGTGCGCGATGGCTTAAAGCCCGTGCATCGCCGGGTCGTTTACGGCGCTTCAGCACATTCTAAGGGCATGGTAAAATCAGCCCGTATCGTCGGTGACGTGATGGGTAAATATCACCCACATGGCGACGTTTCTATTTATGAATCTCTAGTCCGAATGGCTCGTAGTTGGACTATGAGATTCCCTCTTATCCTTGGGCAGGGGAATTTCGGCTCGCGTGACGGGGACTCTCCTGCCGCCATGCGTTACACGGAAGCTCAACTGCGCAAGCAGGCCTCCCTCGCATTGATGAAGGATGTCGAACTCGATACAGTAGATTTTAACCCCAACTATGACGGTTCTGAAATAGAGCCCTCCGTCCTGCCGGCCAGAATTCCCCTTCTCCTTATCAATGGTGTGGAGGGCATTGCTGTCGGATTTGCCTCCAGCATCCCTCCGCACAACCCTGAGGAAGTGGTCAAAGCCACGATCGAAGTCATCCGTAATCCTGATGTCACCGGCTCAGAATTACGACAGATTATGCCCGGCCCTGATTTTCCTACGGGCGCCATTTCAGTTGACAATGGTGGTTACGCCAAGGCCTTTGAGACAGGCAAGGGCTCTGTTCATATGGTCGGAACCTATGAGATCAAGAGCTTTGAAAGCGGCAAAAAGGCTGGGCGCCAACAAGTCATCATTACTTCCCTTCCATATGAGGTGAACAAAGCGAAGCTTGTCGCCCATATCAACGAATTGAAGAATGCCAAAGGCGACCTCTCCTATGGCTTCAATGATATTGCTGAAGTGCGGGATGAAAGCGCCAAGGAAGATATACGGATTGTCCTTGATCTGAAGAAAGGGGCAAATACCGACCTGATCATTAAAAATCTATCCTCACGGACTGCCTTCGCTACAAACTTTAACTACAATATGGTGGTACGCACGCCATCTGGGAAACCCCAACTCCTTGGCGTACGCCAGATCATTGACGCTTTTATTGACTTCAGACGCGAAGTCCTTTGGCGGCGGACAAACTGCCTGCTGGAGAAGGAAAGAAAGCGCCTTCGGACACTCACCGGTCTTTTTGCCGCACGCACTCAGATCAGGGATGTCGTCAAGATCATCCAGGACAGTGAAGATTCTCCGTCCGCCAAATTGGCTCTTCAGGAGATGAATTTCCCTGTGGAAAGTGAACTGGCCAAATACCTGAAAGAGGTTGAGCCAGATGATGAACTGCCTAAGGTATTTCACCTTACTGCCGAGCAAGCACAATCCATTCTGGATATGCGCCTCAGCAATCTCACCAAACTTCAGTTGAATGAAATCTCTGAAGAAGCGATCAAGCTGCGCGAAGCTATGCAGAGCAACCTCCATCTTCTGGCAGATAAATCAGCTATGGATGAGTTGATGATCGCTGAGATGGAAGAATTCATGGCTGGGTATGGCGCATGCCCGCGACTGACAACTATTGAGCGCGGCGTAGATGAGGTCGAGGATTACCAGCTCTTGCCGAATATCCCAGTTGTTCTGTCTGTCACTCAGAGGGCATATGTAAAGATTACTGAGGTAAATGAATTTCAGGAGCAGGCCCGCGGCGGAACAGGACGGAAAGCTGGCCCAGTGCCCCGCGATGAAGATTATGTTGCTCACGCCATGCCCTGCATGACGCACGACATGATCACATTCTTCACTTCATTCGGTATGGCCTATGCTGTCAGGGCAGAAAAATTCCCGATGGACGGGAATAAATCACCGGGCAGACCAATCATTAACTACGGTGTAGAGCTGAAGGAAGGCGAAAAGATAACTGCCGTTATCAAGATGCCGGCCACAGCGGAAGAGGCTGAGCAAAAATTCCTGATGTTTGTTACTGAAGACGGCAATGTCAGACGTAACAGGATGTCTGATTTTATGAACATCAATCGGGGCGGCAAAATCGCCATGAAGCCACTTGAAGAAGGTGGTGAGGTGAAGATCCTTGCGGTTCTCACCTGTGAGGCAGATAAGGAAGACCTCATTCTTGCTTCAAGCTCAGGCCGAGCTGCGCGTTTGCAGATCAACGATAAGAATGTTCGCATCTTTGCCAGCCGCAACTCCGTGGGCTCCCGCGGCATCAAGCTTGGCCCAAATGAGCGGTGTGTGAGCGCATGTATTGTCCCGCATTATGATGCGGAAAGCATGGAGTGTAAGGCATATCTGGCCGGAGGGGAGAAACTCTTCCCTGGGCGCGATGGGGAGCCTGATGTCACAATTAAATTGACCCCTGAACAGATGCAGCAAATGGCTGCGGCTGAAAAGACGCTCATTACTGTCTCCGAGAAGGGCATAGGCAAGAGGTTCTCAAGCTATGAGGTGAGAACTGTTGCTCGTGGGGGCAAAGGGGTAAATATCGGTACATTCACCCTCGCCACAGGTGGTCTTGCTGGGCTGCTTTCTGTTGATGATGGTGACGGACTGCTTCTGGTCACGAATAAAGGGATGGCTGTACGCACCGGTTGTGGCGGGATTGGTAAGGCGAAAACCAGTCGCACATCCAAAGGGGTAAAACTCTTGAAGATTAAACCCGGAGATAGCGTGGCATCTGTCTGCGTTCTCAAACCAACTACAGAAGATGAATTTGTCGATAATGATCTTGAAGAGCAGGATGAAGATGATATCGACAGCGATGTCGCCGATGAGAGCTCTTTAGAGCATGGAAATGAAGATGATGAATCGCAGGAAGATGTGAACCATCAGACTGAAGAAGACTAAACCTTATAGCCAAAGGCCTTATCCCTTACCTTGAAAGGACGGGAGAAGGCCTTTGGAAGCGTTATCTGGCACTCGTTACGTTGAAATTCTCCCTATCCTTCAGACTCCGAACAGATCGGACGAAGTGACGAATGCGCCAATTCCCGTCAAACAGCCAACACAGGACAAAAACCATGCGACACATTCTGTTTTACACAAGCTTTATTCTCCTCGGCCTCTCAGCATATCCAGCCATTGCCATGCCAACAAACCCGGCAATCGCACAAACCAAACAGACCAGCAAACCGGACAATCGCGCAGAAAATCCATTCATGATCCCTATTGGCACCGACGAAAAAACACACCAGTCCGGCTACCTCTCCATAGATCCCGAAAATTCCTCAGAACGCTCCGCCCGTGCTGCTTCAGCATTTGCCGAACAATACGGAATGTACACTGGCCCAGAAGCGCTCGCGTCCTTCACCATCTCCATCCAAGAGCAGAACAAACCAAACGAGAAACCCGATACGATCCGGTTCTCCACGACAGAAACCATCGGAGGGTTAACTGCGCAAAAACCTGCTCAGGTCTATCTCTTCCACTCCACTCCCTATATCGGGTCATTACGCGAAGACGTCTCCACAGTCATTGTGCCCATGACGGAAACCACTGGTAACGCAGAAAGTGCTTACGTCTTCGGCAGCGCCGACCATCCAATGCTCGCGGTAAGCCTCCAACAACTCAACACCACCATGACGCCATTTTTCGTCAAAACAGGAAAGTATATCGATCTTCCAACCAGAACCGCGTTCTATCGCCAGTTTGTCCTGCCTTTTGATCCCAAAAGCAAAAATGCGACAACATCATTTTCAGAAAATGGCAAAACCTACAGTATCACGCTGACCCAGGCAGAACTCACACCGATGCATCAGAAGCTCTAAACCTTATAGCCAAACGCCTTCTCCCTTACCTTCAAAGGGCGGGAGAAGGCCTGGCACTTCCTTTTAGCGTACCACTATAGATTGATGGCTGGGGAATGGATTAAAGCAGAATTCCTATTCCCTCTTGAGGCAATCAGACTTAAACTTTTAACTCGATCTCAAACCGTAATTGCAAAAAATCATATTCAGTTTTGAGATTGCATCATCCATCCAGACTCAAAACTTGTTAGAACGGAACAATGCCTAATATTCAGAAGAGCTTTAAAGAAAGTGCTTTTCAGATCCCAGAAGACATTATCAGCAACAAGAAAAGGCCAGAAAGCACTGTTATCGCGATGATATTATCCCGATCGGATGCTCTCGATATCGCTCGTCATGTTTTGGAGATCGAGGCTTACAGGGACCCTATTGACGGTGAAGATTTTGAGTTGCGTGATATTTCCATTGGTTTGGCAGTAATAGCGATCAGGCTTTCCGATCTTAGCTCAGAGGTCGAAAATGCTTTGATGGAAGCCGTAAAAGATGCCACTCAATCAGGATTGATGCAGGCTGTTCTGATCTACAATCTCATTGAAGAAGTGTTCCGACTGGACTTTTACCCCTCTTCAATCGATCCCGATATCAGGAGCACATATATCAGGGAGGAGGAAGAGAAAGCTATAAAACGGGTTTCTGATCAGAAGGATAATATTGTCCCAGCAATAACGCTGGCCCAAACCATAGATACATTGCCCAAGATGGAATTGGTTAAAAACCCGATAAATGTTAACAGAATGCTTGGCTTCATAAGAGAGGGTGCTGCAAAGGCTATATTTCTGTGCAAGCCAGACAGACAACCCGTTGTTGATCTTTTAATCGCCGAAGAATGTTCAGACGCGGTCTCACGATAACCATTCATTGAAGTAGGGTATTTTGAAATGGACGCATTTGTTAGACAGGATGATTTAGAAGGCCTAACAGATTTTCTAGGCCGAATGCCATGGTCAAAAAAAAAAGGCCTTACTAATAGCTGTAAGTCTTCACCAGGGTCAGAAAGATCGCGGAGGAAAGCCTTATATTGATCATTTGCAATATGTAGCTGAAAATTCATGTACTATCCGAAAATCAATTTTCCTTACTGAATCATCGCCAACGCAGATTGTAGATCAATATGCTGTGGGCGTACTCCATGACTCCTTAGAGGATGTCACAATCATTATGCGCACTGGCTCAACACATGACGGGAAGAAAGAGTTTTTACCATTAAATGCCAAACACCTGATTAAAATGGGGGTTCCTGATCGTGTTGTGAGAGCTATTGAACTGCTCACAAAAAACAAGAACGAAGTGAACCTTTCTCGCGAAGTAGATAAGTCAACTCCTGAATCTTCTTGGGAAGCTTACAAGCCCCAAATAATGCCGCTTCTTGCCCCTGACAGCGATGTTTCCAGAGAAAGCCAAATACTAGGAATTTGTGCCAAGATTGCTGACAACCGTCACAATGCTGATTTTACGCGGCTCCCTCGGAAAGCTCACTTCCTTCCTTCCACAATGATTAGATGCGCAACTTATGGAATGTCTGCTGCAGCACTAATTTGTCGAGCTTATGAACTCGAACGTGAACCAATAAATTAATTGGCCTCTTTGTTCTGTACCCACCACCCACCCTCAATGTCGTGCATAAAGGTGGGTCACTTTTCTTTCTCCGCGATTTCGCCTTTAATTTCACAAGACCATATCTTGCGAAAAAGCAATTTAAGGCCTATTTCTCCTCCAGATTGATACAAATTTAGCCTTATAATTTATCTGGAAGACATGAAAATGGCTGACAAAGACAAAAAGCCAGACTTATCCATTATCGAGATAGCCTTATCAGTTCTATCTTTTGGTGGAGGCTTGGCGCTGGGATTATTTGTGATACCACCTGCCCTTCATTTTGCTGTTGGGGATAAGAACCCCAGCCAAAACTATTTAACAGCAAAATCACCCGCCCATTCATATTCCATTGCAAATAAGCCTATATCGGATCGAGCATCATCATCGCCGGAAGGTGGAAACCTTCTATCTAAAAATGACGAAGATATGGTTTACATGCTCTACAGCCAGATTGATAATGATTTAATTGATGATTTTTAACCTTACTCTTTGCCCCCCCTCAGTGACGGGTCTTTACAGCCTATCTATTAAGAATCATGAATGATTGTGCACTTCACGTTTCGCCCAAAAGGCGATAGAAAACCATAAGATGGTTTTTAAACGGAGGTGCGTAGCTTTAATTTGATCAGCTTCTTTCATCCAATAACCTAAGGCCAGAATATGACCTTTCGAGATATCATATCAAAAATATTTACCCCTCTTCGTCAGAGTGCTTCTCCAAGCCTTATTAAGTTAATTGAACATACTAATATCGTTGCTGAAGCTGGTGAGATCCTTCATCACCTACTCACCTCGGACCCATCTGATCGTGAGATACTCCATGATAAAATTGTGTTTCTGGAAAAGAAGGCCGATGACATCCAACGTGAGGGTGTCGATATAATCTATAATGCCTTTTTCCTTCCAATAGACAGAAGCATGCTGCTTAGGGCATTCGAGATTTCTGATGATATCGCCGATGTAATCAGAAAGACCTCTTACGAGCTCACAAAAAGCCAACAGCCAGCAACAGAATATAACCTCATAGCTGCTTTGGCCATCAAAGATGAAACCAAACTCATGGCGCAATTAGCCACGCTCATGAGTTCTATGGAGAAGAACCGTTCAGAAATTAGGAAAACAATTTCACAAATTCATTATCATGAAAAAGAGGCAGATAGGGCATATCGTGATACCTTTGAGGCCCATTTCGATCCAGCCAAGATATCAGGCACAAGCCAAAATGCTATCTCTGTGATGCTCGACATGCGTATTACAGAGAAACTGGAGGCGATTGCAGATAAATGTGAGGACTTCGCACATGAATGTGCACGGATCCTTTCAGATTACGTCTGAGGCAAAAGAGGTATGTCGTTATGCTGAGCATATTTCTTATCGTCCTGATCGCTCTTTTCTTTGATTATACAAATGGTCGGCATGACTCTGCCCTGATCACCGGCCCCGTCATTTCTACAGGGACACTTTCGCCTCGCATCGCCACGATATTCGCTGCGCTATGCACATTCTCTGCCTGCCTAATCTTTGGTTTGCACGTCTCAAATACATTAGGACATGGCTTAGTGAACCCTCAGGCGGTCACACCTCTCACTATAGCCGTAACTCTCCTGGCTGCAGCGATCTGGAATCTCCTTGCACAAAAAACAGGAGTGCCGACTAGCAGTTCCCACGCATTGATTGGCGCATTGGTCGGAGCTGTAACGTTCAGTGCCGGCCCATCTAACGTCATTATGTCAGGCCTTACCCCTGTAATGACAGCTATCGTTGTAGCTCCACTGCTGGGGTTTATCGGAGGCATCATTCTCACAGCAGTCTGCGCAAAACTCCTAAAGAATGCCGCCTCACCCCGCCTCAACAACCTTTTCAGGCCACTGCAAATCCTATCGTGTGGATTGTTGGCTTTGGCCCATGGAGGAAATGACGCCCAGAAAACAATGGGTATCATCACGCTCACACTCGCATCTGCACATTACCTCCCTTCTGGTCAAACCCCACTTTGGGTCATCCTTTCATGTCAAAGTGCAATCACAATTGGTACGATGGCACCTCAATCAGGCAAAATGTTTAGAGCCGTCAGCCAGGGGATCACTAGAATTCGCCCATGGCAAGGCGCATCGGCCCAAGGGGCAGCCGGCCTTGTGCTATCTCTTGCCACCCTTTTAGGTATACCGGTGTCATCAACACATGTTCAGACTGGAGCATTGGCTGGAGTTGGCGCTATTCAAAGCGTAGGCCGAGTGCGATGGGGCACAATCACACGCATGGCGGCATCATGGATTATCACCTTACCAGCGGCTGCTCTGATGTCAGGAGCGATCATGACCCTCACATCGGCCCTCTCGACCCTTTTTCACTAAATCCTCACCTCACTGCCGTACAGGCAGCTTAAAAAGTAGATGGGACACATAAATCGGCACAATCTGGACAACTGCCGTACAGGCAGCATGCCCATCCTCCTCATATTACCTTTGCCCGCAAATGGCGACTTCTGAGAATGAATCAACACAAGTAGAGGAATGGAAGGAAGCTCAATGCCCCCCCAAATAAGGCCACACTTAGCCAATGATCCATGGAGACCACTAATGGACTGGCCAGAGAGCGCCACAGTTCAATGGGGAAGATCGGGCATCGTTCTAAGTGCTACAAAAAAATCATATGAGACCGCTTTCTTTGAAGCCTTCCCAAATGATGGGTCCGCCGGGTTCATACGCGGAGAAGGCAAAACATTGGAGGAAGCAGAGGGCGCCGCTTTTGGAAGTTGGCAAAAATACAGAAAATGCATTGAGGCTGGAGGGCACTACTGGGGCAGATTGCGTGAAAGAAAGGCCAAAAATGCAAAACCATATCTTAATGGAGGATGCTTTTGTCGGGGTTGCGGTAGTTTTCAGACAGCCATGAAGCCGATTGTGCGCCTCGGAAAATGGCGAGACCCGCTGACGGAACTGGATCTGGATTCAATATCCAGTGGTTATGCTGGTACCAATGACCAATACGGGCGCACCCTTTTTTTGAAAGGAAGGGCAGCGGGTATCAACATTCCACCCCCTCCTAATTTAAATGGCCTTCCAAAGGATAAAATAAGAGAAATATCTGCGATGTACCAAAGCGGATGCGAAAAAGCAGTTAAAGATTTTTGGGTGGAAAACAGAAAAAGAATTCTTTCCAAGAGCCAGACAACAGGAGGCATAGGCCTATTATTGTCCGATATCTGTATTCGCTCTCTTGATAATCTGGTTTCTCGGAATACCCAAAATAATTTCCCTACCTAGCAACCAGTGCAATGTGGAGTTAGGGATTAGGCAAAATACGTTTTTAGAAAGGCCTTTATGACCAGTTGGCTATTCCATTTTCTCGTGATTATATAATGCAATATATTGATTCTTAATTGTTTGTGCTAAATGATCCTGGTAAGGATATTTTAGATCATCGTGGTGCATCAGAATAGAATTAACAAGGACTATTGAATTGGGCGAACCTTCATCAAATACATGGCCTGATCCACAGCATGTTGGAATACCTCCATTCCCCATGGAAAGCAGGTCACATTGGTTAAAGCCAATAGGTGAAAATACTGGCTTTCCTGCATAATGCCTGCATAATGGGTTGAAGAATATTCCTGTTCGCGGTATGTTCTCCTGATGCAGACGGTGAGTATTCCTTACAAAGCTTCGACGGAAGGACGTTCCGTCCTGACGCGGTGGCGTCAGGGATACGGTGCGATTGTGCGCAGCGCCTGTCAGGCCCTACGCCGTGATCCCAGCACACCGCTGAAAGTCCTGACCAGTGCGCTGTATGATCGACACAGAAGTAACGGCATTGACCACTGGCTGGCGCATTGCGCCGTCCTTGAAGCCGCCGCATTGCCGAATAAATCCATCGTCTTCGGCGGAAAGAAGAACCTTCTGCGCAGGCAGAAGGGGCTGATCAGCAATACCGAATGGAAAACCATGAGGCTCCGCCCCATGACGTCCATCGGCGTGAGAAACTTTAACGGAAACCGGCATTTCCGTCTTTCGGAGAATGGCCGGGTATGCACACTCACTGTGCATAAAGTCCCGGTCACGCTGACCCTGCCGGAAATGCATGGGACATGGGGGAAACTGATCCGCGCGCTGACGATCGTCGCGCCAGACAAGGAAGTCTCGATCCAGTTCCGCATCGATAATTCTCACCTCCATCTCACGTTCAATGAGATGGACCTGCGCCGGCTGGCGCCAGGCGAAACGCTGACACTGGCAAGAGATCGCGAACTGGTAGCATCGGGCCGCCGGGCGCGCGGAAGAGGCCGCGGACCCGGATACGTCGCGCCTCGACCGAAGACCCCGGCCGCTGACCGGCCGGTTCATCCCCAGTGGCTGGCCCCGGTGCCAGCCGCACCGGGACGATGCGTCGGCATCGACCTCAACCCGAACTTCATCGGTCTGACCGTGCTGGAGAACCGGGGAAACCCGAACGACCTGTCGGACTGCCGCGTTCTCGCCGGTCACTGCATCACGCTGGATATTCCGGCCAGCGCGTCAGACGACGCCACCCGCGAGGTTCTGTCCCGCGCCGCGGGACATGCCGTGCGTCTCGCACGGGCATGGAACGCAGGGCTGATCACGCTGGAGCATGGTCTGGGGAAACTCCGCTCACGCACGAAAAACCATGCCGTAAACCGGACCATCAATTTCTGGGGCAGGACGATCATCCTCGCCAGTCTGACCCGCAGGGCCGGACTGGCCGGGGTGAGCGTCTCAACCGTCCCGGCGGCTTACAGCAGCACAATCGGGAATATGGTCTTCGACCTTCCCGATCCATGTGCCGCAGCCGCAGAAATCGCACGGCGGGGCCTCGCCCGCGCCAGCGACAGAGAGTCAGGCATTCTCCCGGACTACGATCCGGCTCTGATCCAGCCGCATGACCTATGGAAGGATCGTGCGACTGAACAGGGTCTTCTGCCCGATTTCGGGCGGGTCGGAAGCTGGGTTGAGTGCCACGGGGAAATCAAAACGGCGCAGATCGCGCTGTCCCGCCTGAATAGGCGTGACGCACGTGTTGGCTACCGCCGTCCACTCCCCCGGCCCACGGATGTAACCCATCCGTGGTCAGTGGTTGGCCTCGGACGTCACAAAACGCCCGGAATGGTCATGAAAATCCCGGTCGTAATGGGAAAGATGGATACTCCATCAACCCAATATGCCAGATAGCCAAATAAGATGAACAAATACCCTGATTCATACCTTCTTGATGCACTAGACAGACATGCACTGAATCTATCTCCCACTATATCCGGTTACGGAGCTGTAGCACCAGATGGTCGGGACTTCTGGGGAAAGGACATAAGAGCGTGTCTAAATTCAGCGGTTAGTGCGCTAGAATGTGACAAAGAGAACACCTTCCAAGGCTTTTCAAAAGGCGAAAAGGTGATGATTTCTCCTCCTTGTACCCCTCAGATAATTTCTTATGGAGGAGCAAGAGAAGGTTTCCCTGCAAACACAGTAGGGAAAACTGGTCTGATTTCATCTTTTGATCGGAAAACTCTGTCACTCAAAACTGTATGCGTCACTATCGATGGCCAGTCTTACTGGGGGAACCATTCCGAAATTAAGAAGGTACAGGACAATGCCTGATACGATTAAAGACGACACAATTTTTCATCAGTTGGATGCCTTGTCGATCAAGTTGCAAGCTTTATCGATCATGCGGTTACTTGACGGCACATTATCCGATGCGGGTAAAACTTCAATAATAGCCAATGCTCTAGAACAGGCAGAAAATTCAGGACGAAAATCTGCCATCGCAGAACTGGAGCAGAACGGCAGCAGAAACGTAAATGGTGGGATTGATAGGCTGGATCAAGCCGAACTTAGTGCCCTTCTACGCCAGGCACACTTTAAGCGCGATCTGGATATGATACTGGCTATTGGCCTGTGCATGAAACGCAAAAAAATGAAGATAGAAAAACCCAACCCTTTCAGAATGCAGTCCCGTCAAAAAACGGAACAATGAGATCAGGAAATCCATAAATTATGTCTGTTTTCGTTGATGATGTTCGGCATCGTTTTGGCAGAATGATCATGTGCCATATGTGGGCAGATAGCCAAGATGAACTACTCTTGGCGGCCGCACGCATAGGAATCAACAGGCGATGGTTACAAATGCCGCCCAAGGCATCTTGGGTTCATTTTGATATATCCCTTTCAAAGAAAGAGTTGGCTATTCGAAATGGTGCCATTTTGACTGACAAATATGGTCCAGTTGAATTCCTGACCAAGCAAAGAATTGCCATACTAGAGCACTCAGAACTCTCGCAGACAGGTGACATTAAGCATAGAATTAAAAAATTATACGAAAAACTAAGGCAAATCGAACTCATCCGCGCTCATTCAAAATCAACAGCCAAAGAAAATGAGGATCTTCACATGCCAGCACAACGCTCTTTCTTCTGAGCAGTGCTAATAGGGTTAAAATCTTAGCCCACTATAAGGTGAGTTTTGCGTATGTGTTCCCGCTGAGAACACACTATAAACGGTGCATCGACCTTTCCCGTTGACATTCTCCCCGCCCTAAAGGACGGGGCTTTACGACTCATCCGGTAAAAATGAACAGCCACAATGCTCTATTGGGCAGGCTTAATTCCTTATCCTGGCCAGTAAGATGTGTCAGCACTCCCCTTTTCTCTCATGCATCATCAAATGCTAAATCATGTGAGACCTACGATAAATGCGCAGAAAGACCTGTCATGTCTGACCTTCTAGCTTCGCCCACAAAAGACGAGGAATCTCAATTCCTGTATGGTGAATGTCATGTGCTTGCTGTGGCTTTGCATAGGAAGTATGGATGGCCATTGCTTGTTGTAGAATGTTATGATGAGCCGTATTGGGTGGATCCCGAAGATCCAGATAATACACTCCCTTCAATTTTCCATGTTTATGCGCTTGACGAAACAAGTGGTCTAGCATGGGACATTAGGGGAGCTCGACCAGAAAATGAGGTCATTCAAGATGTGGCCCAAGTGTTTGACACGGACGCATTAAGCCTCTCGACTGACACTCTATACTCTGAAGAAGAATTGAAAAATCTTGTCGGATATTGGGCTGACGATGGTGATGAGCCGATAGACCGGCCTCTTTCAGAATACGATGACAACGATGTTAGAGAAGCCCGCATTACCATTGAGGGTCTTTTGGCCCCAATTATTCAGCAGGCACACAATATCCGTTGCGAATGCTCCCCCTAACGGAAGATCTGTGCACTACGGCAACGGAAATGTGGTCACATTCACTCACCCCACCCTCAATGACGGGGCACTTGGCATGTGGACTGCGGCGAGACGCTCAGCTTCAGCGAAGGCCAAATCCCGCGTTTTGAAAGGCCCAATATCATTCTCTTTCAGATCGGGCAGCCACATAGGCAGGAAGTACCATCCTCCAGCTCGATAACTGACAGGGCTGCGAACTGATCCAACCCTTGGCGAATAAAACCAACCCCTATCAATCCCATCTCTCTGCCAGTCAATAGAAATTTTCTTTCTGGAGGTAGTAGGCATTTTTCGAAATCCATTTTGGTTAATATTCGTTCAGTATATCATTTAACATTATTTTTATTCAACCAAACACTTCCATGGCCCAACCATTGTTAGTGGCAAGACCTCTTGTTCTTCCCCGGTAAATATTTTTCGGTTGACTGTGGATATTGTGATAATCCGCATTTGGTTTGGTGCACCTTCTGTGCGTTTTTTATCCCAAATACGCGCTAGTTCCGGTTGAATGGGAACCCAAAGCCTTAAACCTTTGGATGCTCTCTCGCCATTCTCTTTGAGAACACCATCTGAGGAGAATGCCAGCCATGGCATATTTTTGGACATTCTAACAAACCCAGCGTATTCCCAACCGGGAGCCAGAAACGCAGGCAAGTCCTGATCTTGCACTCCGAACTCTACAGTTTCACCGTCATCACCAATCGTAAAACGTTTCGAAATTGCCGGAGTTACATAGATAACATCATAGTCATGTTTTTTAATAACGGTTAATCCTGACATTTTATCTAGGCCTGCAAGCCATATGACTAAAGGATTATCGATATCATTGCCTTCAAGGGAAGCATTAGTCCTTACCCTTGGCATAAAGCGTACAGTTGGACGATAAGTGTCGCGAGAAGGATTGGGCGCCTCATAATTCTTTAGAGCAGCTTCAACGTAATTTTCTGCCACACCCATTTTCCTTGCTTCAGTCTAAATTAGTTATGCATTTCTGCCATTTATGGCGTGATGTTCAGTTTTTCCTGCGTACAGCAAATCTCGTTCGCTACACTGTTTCATATCATTCACGAACGCTAGGCAAGAACAAGTTCTCATCATGTTTATCCATGAGGTTTTACTTATTCAACCTGGAAGTTTCAAGAGCGTTACAGGTATGATTTGATGGAAACGTCACATTCAGAACAACTAGACTTTGTCTTGAAAAGATTGCGTGACGCTTTTCCTCATGATGCTTTATTCAAGGAAAAAAGCCTTCCTTCTGGCACGTCTTACCTTTTGGTAGAAATTCCAGATCCTCAAGATACAAAATATGTTTCTATTTGGTTTCAGAGAGATATCGGCGACAATATCCCTTCTGACGCTGAGATGATGCAAGTCTTGCATGATCAGTATGGGCCTGCTGCCTCCGCTCCTTATCTTTTTTTGAGGTTAACTCTAACCCCTGTTTCTTCCGAGGTAGCAGTATCTCAAAACGTGTTCTCTTATGAACAAGAGGACATTCTGACAGGAAAGCTGTCATCATTCCTTACTGTGCGCCCTTCAGGCTCATTAAATCAGGACACTTTAGAGACATTCCCCTCAACAACGCCTTTGGAGCATCAAGTTCTTGCACAGAGTGAGCAAAAGAATGCCGAGAGACAATCACTTCAAGCGCCACCACAACAGTCTAGGCCAGAAAACGAACAAATCTCTGGAAATGAATCCGGGGAAGAAACAGGAGGCCGAGTCATTGAAGGAACAAGCCTCAACTCAAGATCTGATAATGGCCCAGTTGAACCAGATGACAACATCAGTCTCCAACATAGAGACGCATATTCGGGCGATGGAAATGAGGCAGTCTCTGATGCGGAGATCCCAGACCACATCGGAGGAGCGCCGGATATTGTTCCAGAGAACGATCCTCTCCATCATGGCTTTGATCACTCTGGCGGTCTTTCAGATCTGGTTGAAGAAGAAACTCAAAAGCCAGCATTAGAAGGCCCTGCTCCGCCCCATCAAGCCGGAGACGATGAACAACATGGCCAGGAAGAATTCATTGAGGATGGAGAACCTCAATCAGATGATCCTGAAAGTTGGGTCAACCATAGCATTCCTGACTATGAAGATGATGAGGACGAAGCCCTCCCAAAAATCGGTGACATTGGCTCCCCGCCGGATATCTCCACCGAAGAAAACAAGGCAGATATACCATCAGAAGCACCGGAGCAAAGAAGTGAACCCACATTGCCTGACAATTCCCATGAATTGTCAGATGAAGTCGTGGATCTAAATGGTGGACTGAATGAGTTAATTGAGCCCCCTCCCAACACTCCAGAGATCAACACCAATCAGACGGAATTTCCAAGACCGTCTAAAGACGCCATCGTAATACAGGGCGTCCCACAAGTTGGCAGAATAGCAACGGAATTACCAAAGCTCTCGCCCAATGATCCTCTCCTAACGGCATTATCGGCAACAATATCCTCTATCATAGGAGAGAGCCCCTGCTACTACAGTGATGCGTATTTTGAACTCAATGACCTTGTGGACCCACTGAACATGTTGCCGGCCATTCTGGTCGCTGCAGCTCAATGGGCTACCCCACTCGTCCTTAAATACAAGGGTAAAGGAGGATTTTCTTTTGCTCTGAAATCTATCCCTCCAGGGGATGATGATACCTCGTTATTTGGATACTCAGTCACGCATCTCAAAGCCTCATCCACGCATACATTCCTTATGTCAGTTGCGGGGTGCCTGGAAAAATGCGTTGTGTCCTTTGCAAACGGGCAGCGCGCCGTAGATCTCTCCCCGATCGTTGAGTCTTTCGCCATGTGGGCCGACTATTGGGGGCTTCTCGCGGATGAAGATGAATCTGCAAGCGACCTATCCTCAGAGGGCGGCCTCTGATGGCAGTCAAAACAAAACAAATCAGAGGTGCGGTTGAAGGTCAGGAGGTCTTCCCTGATCTAACAACGATTGACATCAGAACCAAAACGCAGAAGCGGCGTGACTGGTTTAAGGATATCAGCAATCTTTTGATGCTTCAGATGGCATCATTGGTGATGCTGTTTGTCGTTCCTCAGGTTGGCATCCCCTGCATACTATTTTCTCTTGCGATCTACTCAATTTCGAGCGGAAAGCCCTCCGCTCTTCCCCTTAAGAAGCCTGTACAGTCAAAAGAAATCGATCCTAATGAGGCAATCGGAGGGAAAGCCAGGCCTGCAGCCGGAATATTCTATCTGGGCAATGACATGGCAACAGGTGAAGAGGTCTGGCTTTCGAACTCTGACGCTCGTCAGCATTTTACCGTAATTGGAACAACGGGTGCCGGTAAAACTGAAACGTTAATCGGGTATGGGGCGAATGCCCTATCTTGGGGATCCGGCTTTATTTACGTTGACGGCAAGG
This sequence comes from Acetobacter pasteurianus, assembly GCF_009914215.2. Lineage (NCBI taxonomy): Bacteria > Pseudomonadati > Pseudomonadota > Alphaproteobacteria > Acetobacterales > Acetobacteraceae > Acetobacter > Acetobacter pasteurianus. The sequence goes on from NZ_CP039845.2 coordinate 281,567, forward strand.
GCGACGTATCCTTGTTCGCCAAAGTCTTCGTAATGCTGAGGAAACTCGGTCTCGAAGACAACTTGCTTATCATGAATTTCATGAACGCTGCCCTGCCGGGGATGACCGGGTACCGCAAGAAATCATCCAATACGACCAATCCTTTTGCATCGGGGAGTTCTGCTGACCTCACACAGATGGTCGCCAGTCTGATGGATGAAGCCGGAGGTGATAGCGCAACGTGGAAATCCCGCGCAATTGATATGTTGACCGGGGAGATGGATGCCCTTTGCTGGTTGCGAGATAGAGGGATCATCGAACTCGATGCTGGGGTCATTTCAGACTTTATGACCCTTGAAAAACTGATGGAACTGGCAAAGCCGGAAAATTATCCCGACATGCCTCCTAAAACTAGGAAAGGTGTACAGACTTATCTGAACTCCATTGGCGTCAACATGGAGAAAAAGGCCTCAGAGCAAGACAAGACGCCAAGGGATCAACATACCTACCTTCTGATGCAGTTCCAGAAGGTTCTGGGAACACTGGTCAAAGTCTACGGATACATCTTTGAAACGCAGTTCGGTGAAGTCGACATGTATGATGTCATTCTTAACCGGCGTGTTCTTATTGTCATGTTGCCTGCGCTTGGTAAGGCAATGGACGAAATTATCGCACTGGGGAAAATTGTCGTCGCAACGCTGAAAGGGATGATGGCCGCGACGCTTGGCTCTATGGTTGAGGGAACGTGGGATCAGGTCGTTGAGAACCGCGTTACAACATCGAATTCCCCAGTCGTCGTGGTGTTTGACGAAGTGGGTTACTATCTTGTCCCTGGTATGGATTTGATTGCAGCTCAGGCCCGCGGTTGCGGTTTCTGTCTAATCTATGCCTCACAGGACGTGGACTCCATGGGGCGAATAGATCAGAAAATCGCAAACTCGGTTATCGGTAACACCTCGACAAAGTTTTTTATGAAAATCGAGGATGCGAACTCCACAGCAGATTTGGCTATTAAGCGCGGGGGAAAGATTACCCGCGCTCGCGCGCAGTCATTTGACCGCAGAGACCCTTCTAATGACCAGTTCTACATGGGCGATTCATCATCATATGAAGAGATTAGCCGTGTTGACATGATTGACCTTGTTTCTCAGGGTGCCGGTGAAGGTCATCTTACCCACTTAGGCAAACTTATCCGCATGCAGGCATTTTATGCGGCCCCAGAGAGAACCGTAGATCTTAAGAAAATTAAGCTTTCCGCAAATTATTTTATTCCTGTGCCAAGGCCTAGCCCCGCTGATCTGCAGATCGATATCAGACATCCACAAATTCTGGCGATGCTTGTAGATGATGGTCAGATCGAAAAAATGAAGAACGCTGTGAAAGCAGCAGAAAATCGTTTAAACAACTACAGAGAAGCGGACTCATTGCATGACTCTGGAGAAGATGAAGGCCAGGAGTTTACTCGCGATGAAATCCTTGATCTAGCCTGCGCCATCAATCCCGAAGGCGGCACGAATAAACCCCTCATTGAAGTGGCCTGTTCTGCAATCGCTTATATCCGCATGCGCAAGGAAGAGGCTTTAGGGTTAACGCCAGCAGAAAGCGATGATTACGAGAGCAATAACGCTGGCTGGGGAAGCACGGCCAATGGCCGCTCCTTTGCTGGGTTGCCTGACCGTATGGAATCTCGCGGTTACAACGATATGCCTCCAGCACGTGCAGGGAAAAGGAACCCGCTCGATGGCATAGGCCTGTCTTCTGCAGGCGAGGAATTCAGGCGCAAGGCGGCCCTTGGCAATTGGGGTGACGTGGCGGATGACGATGCTGAGGACAACACAACACCTCACAAAGCGACCGTCGATGATAAAGAGATCCCATTCGATGATGGTAGCAAACTATCGGCTAACCCGATTATCTTGGATGGCTTGGCCGCAGCGAACAGAGTTGAAGAACATCATGATGATGAAGTGAATACCGCTAGAGATAGCGAAACTGAGGCCGCTGAAGGAACCTCTGAAATTGAACAGACGGAAGAAGCTCTCTCCGGGTCCGAAACTGTCTCTGGCAATGAGGTACAAGAGGAAGAAAGCACTGCGAAGTCTAGTGAGGATGGTGGCGCGTCATTCCTAGATAATATTTTCTCTACTGAAGGCGTAAATCCTGATGAAGAAGGTGAAGAAGGAAACGATCATATTGCATCGACTGAAAATGAAAATCCTGTAGAGGACGCACATAATCCAGACAGTGATGATCAACAGACCGATGGATTACCACCCACTAACACAACTGAAGGCGCCCCCCTTTCGGACACTCAAGCAGAACAATCCGAAAAAGAGCAATCCACTCAAGTTGCAGAACATTCCACATCAGAGCAGTTGCATACTCCGATTGACACCTCAGAAACCCCAGTCGAGACCTCAGCTCCACCACAACAGCCCATTCAAAGAAAGACCGTTCAAAGTGAACAACCTACATCGGGCAAAGATGATCGTGACGCCAACGGCAACATAATCATTAGGGACGCGGCCGGCATTCACGCAGATCTATTCGGTGGGGATGATGATGAGGAAGAATAGAATTCTACTGAGGCGCCCTTTTAGGAAGGACCAGGCTCGATATCGGGCAACCCCACTCAATCTGCCAAAACAAGATTTTTAAGGAAGCAGGCTATGATCAACTGGCAAATTATTTGTGCCTCATCCTTAGCTTTGGCCCTTTTGACCCTCGCACCTTATCTTATTGACAAGGCTCTTATATGGCTTCCTGTGATAGGGAACCTCCGATCATATCCCCATAGATTTATCTCCATAAAACTGATCACAGGAATCATGTTCATTGTGAGCACGATTTACCTTGCTCAGGTTATTAACGGTCAGAATATCTATCAATGTTCATTTGAGGCTATCGGGCTAACCTTTGCCTTGTCCCTTGGCCTGATCGACTTTCAAGATAGATGGTTGCCTGGATATGTCACTGTACCAATGCTCCTGTTGGGATTGATGAACTCAACCTTATCTGGGGATGTAAACTGCGCAGTTTTTGGAGCTGCTGTAGCATGGTTGGCAATGACATTCGTTATAACAGTTACGTCCGTTCTATGCCGTTCAAACTTTATGTCTGGAGGGGATATGACCATGGCCGCCTCCTGCGGGGCGTGGTTAGGTCTCAACCATTTGCTAGACTTCTTCATTTTTACCGGCGGTATTCATCTCTTAATGTGTCTCTATGCCAAGAGATCTGACATTCCCCCCGCCCCTTCTGGGGAAACACTAGAATTACCTCCAGTACAATGCCCCATGGGGCCAGCAATGGCCATGGCTATGACGATAAGTCTTGTCTTTTCAAACTGCACAACTCATTCGTCTTTAGGTGTTTTCGGAAATATCCTTTAAATATGGACTAGATCATCATTGCATCGATGGCTAAAGATTAAGCCTTAACCTTTAGCGGATCATCAGTAATTTCCGATTAATGGGTGAAAATGCGATAATCCTAACTGGCGCGGTCATTCAGAAAACTAAGCCATTTAGAACGGAGCAAATGATGCAAAAGGCCTTTTATGAGGATCGAACTAATCTTCATAAGGCCTAGTGCCTCTATCCATGATCATGTTGAGAAAAGCAGGCTTTAATATGACTTCAAATACAAATAGCACAAATAGCGAAGAAAACTCTCCCAACTCCCCCTCGACAAACTCAAAATCTAACAATGAAAAGACACAGATACCTAACGGGGGACTAATTGCATCTCCCCATGGTCAAAATGACTGTATTCAAGGCCAGGAACAGTCATGGGGATCGATGTTGGGGACAGGTGAAATGGTCGTAAATGGCGCCACAGTTGACTTGCACAGATCTAACAAGGATGTCAGCGTTCCGGTAAAAGTGCCTGTAAATTGTGCAAATGGCCTTGAAGTCATGAAAAGCATGGGGCTCGTGCCAATTGACAATGACGATTTTAAAACTCTCGATCGCCCCCATGTGCAGGAACTTGATGACATTCTTGGTCTTGCCTGGCCTGCCCTTGACCATGGGTTTGTGCGGTTGATTGATTATATGGGCGATCAGGAGGCCATCATTCAGGCCGCCCGTGTTTCTTATGGCAAAGGGACAAAATCAGTCACAGAAGATACCAGTCTTTTGCATTACCTTTACAGAAATCGACATTCTTCACCATTCGAAATGTGTGAAATTAAATTACATGTCAAATTACCAATATTTATTGCCCGACAATGGATAAGACATCGCACAGCAAGCGTGAATGAGTATTCCGCCCGATATTCATTACTCGACAATGAATTCTACCTGCCCACGGCCGACAAAGTCGCATGTCAAAGCACTGACAATAAGCAAGGTCGAGGGGATGTGTTGCCCCTGGACAAGGCTTTGGAGGTCATCAAAATCCTCCGAGAAGATGCGGAGAGGAATTACGCTGACTATGAAAAACTTCTGGCTCCTGAGGATCAAAAAGGATTTGACGTTGCCCGTGAACTCGGCAGGATCAACCTCACCCTCAATACCTACACCCAATGGTACTGGAAGGTGGATCTACACAACCTTTTGCACTTCCTCTCACTTAGGATAGATAGTCACGCCCAATATGAAATTCGTGTCTATGCCCAGATCATCTCCAAGATACTTAAGCTTTGGGTTCCTGACGTATTTGAAGCTTGGGAAGAATATTCCCTCCAAGCCAAAACCTTTTCAAAAAGCCAGATCGCCGTTCTTCGGAAGATTTTAGCCTTCGCTCAAAAAGCCGGTCTTTCCGAGCAAGAATTAACTCAATATCTACAAATCCAGGGTGTCAAAGGCCGAGAAGCCAGAGAGTTCAAAGACCTTTTAATAGGCTGATACTTAACCTCTATCCCCCTTTCTCCACACTCTATTTTTAGGGTGTGGAGACCTCTCTACATTCCTTGTGAGAACTTCTCATTATGCTTCCAAAGTCCCGCGCTTTGCCTCTACTGGTCTCCTTCTCCTTAATCGCTCCAATTCTCAGTGGTTGCAGCACACAACCCCCTCCGTCTGCTTCTAAAAATTTACTGGCTGATATCCCTGCAAATGTCATTGAACCGACAGGTTTTGGCATGGGAGAAGAGCACATCCTCGATGCGCAGGGGCAGCAAAAAAAGACAGATGCAGCACTGGCTGGCACCCCGCGCGCAACAAACAACTTTATTTTCGGAGATAATGTGGTCGCTTCTATCCTGATGCAGAATAATTGCGATGCAGAGGATAAGGAGCACATTCAGAAAGCCCTTCGTTTGGCTCAGGACGGTCAACATCCTCCCTTCGATATAAAACCGGGCACTGCCTCATCAATCCTTTCCCTCATACGCCACAACAACAAAAAAACTAGCAATCCAGTAGAACACCCCTCCTCTGCTACAGATGGCATTTCCGCAATTGCTGAAGGGGGAGAAATGGAAGCTCTTCCAGAAAACAAGTGGCGGCTAAGCATCCCTTACCGGATGCGCCGTAAAGCCCCGTCCTTCAGGGCGGGGATATAAGGCGCTGGGGTGTTGACCGCTTGTCCTTTGATTTTCTACAATAGACAATAATGAAAATCCAGAGAGCGCATGTTGTCCGTTTGTATCCTGATCTGGCGCAGGAAGACTTTCTGTGCCAGATCGGTGGTGCGACACGCTTTTTGTGGAATCTGGCTCTAGAACAGCGCCAGACATGGGGCCAGCGGCATGGTCTGAACAGGTTCAGTCAGTCGAAGGAGCTGACACAGTTGCGGTCTGACGTGGACTGGCTCAAGGCTTGTCCGTCCCAAGTTCTGCAACAGGTCTTGAATGACCTTGAAAAGGCCTTTCGGAATTTCTTTTCCCGCCGTGCAGGGTTCCCGAAATTTCGGAAGAAATCGCGGGGAGCTTCCTTCCGGTTCCCGGATGGTAAGAGTGCTCTGTATGAGCGCTTGACCGGCAAGGGGGGCCACCTGAAACTTCCGAAGATCGGGTGGGTGCGGTTTCGTGGATGGCGGGAAATTCCAGGACAGATCCGTAATGTCACGGTGCGCTGTGACGCCGGCCAGTGGTTTGCGGCCATCCAGTATGAACATGACGTGCCAGAGCCAGCAAGGAAGACTTTGCCAGCAGTTGGTATTGATCGGGGTGTTGCCGCGACCATCGCCGTTTCCGGTCAGGGACGGGTCAAAGGCCCTGACGCCTATAGGAAGGCGATGAAACGTCTGGCGCGGATGCAACATATCGTTGCCAGACGCAAGAAGGGTTCGCAGAACCGCCGAAAGGCTGTTCTGCGTGTGGCCCGGTTGCACCGGAAGGTGCGCCGGATCAGGGCGGATTTTCTGCATAAGGTCTCTCACTGGCTTGCCAAGAACCACGGCACGCTGGTTTTTGAAGATCTGAAGATCCGCAACATGGTGCGGTCTGCTTCCGGTACGGTTGCAGAACCGGGCCGGAATGTCCGGCAGAAGGCCGGACTGAACCGGAGTATCCTCGATCAGGGTTGGGGATTGCTCCGGTTGTTTTCCGGGTACAAGACTGCCGCGTGTGGCGGGCAGTGTTTGGACGTTCCAGCACCGAACACAAGCCGGGAATGCCGGATGTGCGGGCACATATCGGCGGAGAACCGTGCCAGTCAGGCCCGGTTCTCCTGTGTCCGGTGTGGGCATGCTGAAAATGCCGACGACAACGCCTCGGTGGTGATTGTCAAACGGGCCGTGGACAACGGCTTGCTGCCTGTGGAGGCGATGCGTCAGCACGCCAGAGAAGCAGGAATCTCAGTTGGATCTTTGCTGGCATCATGTCAGTGAGAAACAATAGAATCCCCGTCCTTCAGGGCGGGGAGAATGTCAATCTCCCCCGAAAGACTGAAGCCGTCCCTTCCACTTTTTGAGATAAGCCAAACCTCAAACTTCCCTGTGTGAGTCAGTCCATAAAATGCCGACAGATCTGAGTGAAAACCACAAGCAAGCTTTGAACCATTATGTGAGAGGGCAAAACCTTGAGGCAATCAAGATCTTCGAGAGTGAATTAGCCATATCGGCCGGGTCCGCCAAAGATCAGGCGATCCTTCTGAATAATTATGCCGCGGCACTGAATAAGGCCAACAGGTTTGATGACGCATATAAAGCCGTTCAAAAGGCTCTCGGACTTGATCCTCAACTTGCTGATGCTTGGTGCAACCTAGGGAACGTTTTAACCCAGTTGCAGCGCTTTCCTGAGGCAGTTGCGGCCTATAAGCAGTGCCTAGATATTGACGGTTTCCATGCCATTGGCATCAGCAATATGGCTATGGCCGTTGATGTCCTCGGGAAAGAGGAGCTTGCACTCAATCTCCATAAAATGGCCGTCAAACTTGATCCTGAAAATGAGCAGACCAGGACCAACTATGCTCTCTCACTTCTCAAGTCCGGGCATTTTGAGGAAGGATTCAGGGAATATGAATGGCGTTGGACAACCTATCTTAAGCGCAAGGGTATGGATCGTCCTCAGTGGAAGGGTGAACCTTTTGAGGGGAAAACGCTCCTCGTGACAACTGAAGGAGGATATGGGGACATGCTGCAGTTTTGCCGCTTCCTGCCTCAGATCACATCTTCCCCCCATAGTGGCGCCGTTTGCACGACTGTACGTGCGCCCCTGTTAAGACTGCTTCGCCATTCCTTCCCAGATCAAGTGTTCACTGAAGAAAAAGAGGGTTCAGCATCACCACCCCATGACCTCCAGTCATCAGTAATGAGCCTTCCATTCGCTTTGGGTACAACGATAGATACCATCCCCCTCGCTGGCGGTTATCTCAGCGTACCCGAAGATATCAAGGAAGTTTGGAGGAAACGGGTAGAGGAAGACCTGAAGGATCCGCTCTTGTTGCAAAAAAAGAGCAAAAAGAGACCTCTTTTGATTGGCCTTGTATGGGCTGGAGCTGCCCATTCAGAAGTTAGGACCGCGGAGCTGGCCAATCGCCGGAGGTCGACAGATCTCGGGACGTTTGCCCCCTTGGCCCAGGCACTTCCCAACGCCCTTTTCTACAGTCTGCAGATTGGGGATAAAGCCGATCAGGCAGGATACCCTCCATCTGGCATGAGGATTATAGACCGCACAACACAGATTAACGATTTTGCGGATACTGCAGGATTGATCGCCAACCTCGATGTGGTTGTGGCTGTAGACACATCTACAGCTCACCTGGCCGCTGGTTTGGGGAAATTGGTCATAATGCTTTCCAGATATGACCAATGCTGGCGATGGATGAAAGATCGAATTGATACGCCATGGTACAAAAGCATGACGATTTATCAGCAGAAACAGCCCTTCGACTGGTCTTATCCAATTAACAGAGCATGCCGAGATTTGAAGCGGATAAGCAACCTCATCTCATCTTAGGTTGACATTCTCCCCGCCCTGAAGGACGGGGCTTTACGGCGCATCCAGTAAGGGGCCAAATCATACCATTTTCAATTTTCAAAATGGCGTTTGTAGTTTTGATTAAGCAACTTAAAAGGGGCATCTAATAGAATATGCCCCTTTCCATCTCGAATACTGCCATAATTGAAGAGAGTGAATTCTATTAGACTCTCAAGGAGCCGAGTGCCTAATGGGCCATTAAGCTGCTGCATTTAGCGCCTTACGAAGAATAGGCGGTTCAAAGGGGCTCGGTATTTCCGGCAACCGCATGATGCGTTTAGAGCCATATGCCCATGCCGCTGAGTCTTCATTCCACTTACCGACTGCGGCTACCAACAAGTCATTCTGACCGTCTTCTGTTTTCAGGTCATAGCCTGATAAATTCACACTAGGCCCAGCGTGAGAACAGAATGTGCATTCCACTGCGGCCTTATTATTTTCCCTCAAAACCAAATCTTTTTTTGAAGGCCCTTGGCAACATGGGCATTCAGCCGGTTTGACTATTTTTTCCATTTCAGGTCCTTCGATGAAAGAGCGGAAGACAGTGACAATATCACATTAGTCCTTTAATATATCATCATCTTAGAATTTCTAACCGATTAAGGTCAAATCAATGCGGCAAAACAAGCCTTCATTATCTGCATCTTGCTTTATTTATTTTTCCATCGTCATTTTAATAAGCGAATGGCTTGTGGGACGCTATCTCATAAAACTGTTTCGCAAGTCACTATATGACACTCACACATTCAACATTATTTCCGACACAACATTTATTGTGATCGCTATGACTGCATTCGTCTTATATCAGATTTTTAAGAGACAATTTGCTGCTTCCCACAAGGATAAGTGATGGCTGAAAACAGTTCTATTCAATGGACAGATCACACATTTAATCCTTGGATTGGATGTACCAAAATTAGCTCTGCCTGCGACAATTGCTATGCGGAACTGTATGATAACCGGTTTTCGAAACAAAGCAGATGGGGATCTAAAGCTGCACGTACACGTACTAAAAATTGGGGATATCCTAAAAAGTGGAATGCAATCGCGCAGCATTTGGGCGTCAGGAATAAAGTTTTTTGTGCAAGTCTGGCCGATGTTTTCGACAATCATCCAAGCATTGACCGATCCTGGCGCGAAGATCTGTGGAGCCTGATCCGCCAGACTGAACACCTAGACTGGCTACTTCTAACCAAACGCCCGCAGAATATAACGAAATTCCTCCCTCATGACTGGAGCGAAGGCTACAAAAATGTATGGCTTGGGACAACGGTAGAAAATCAGACGGAATATGACCGCCGCGTCCCAGTTTTATCCGATATCCCCGCGGAAAAACGGTTCCTCTCTATGGAGCCCCTAATCGGCCCAGTCACCCTCAGTAAGCCCGAAAAAATCAATTGGATCATCGTCGGTGGCGAAAGCGGATCATCTTTCAGACCGATAAATCCACAATGGGTCAGGCATATCCGCAATCAATGCAAAACAAACAACATCCATTTCTTCTTCAAACAATGGTCAGGACGCAACCAACGGGCCTTAAAAGGCCTTGGAAGAGAACTTGATGGTTTGATATATGACGAAAGGCCTTAAATTACGCCTTCATTTTGTTTACTTGTATTCTAATTCCCTTTAAAATATCACCACATAACGAAATCTGGCAAAGTGATATGACAAATAAATCAGACAATTCTCCTGAAATGGATTTGGAAACAGCCCGGTCAGAAATTATGACGGCCTTCCTTGTGCTCGGCATGTCAGAAGCATCTGCTACAGAAGCACTAGAAAAAGTCATTGAGATCTTCAAGGAAGAGGGAAGAAAAGAAGAAAGAGAGCGTTTGTTAAATCCCAAGGAAGGTGATTTTCCAGAAGCAATCCAGGAATTTATTACGGGTATGACAGTATCGGTTGATGTAAGCCGACATGCTGAAAATGATGAAGAATGTGGTCTGCGATATTTCGGAACCCTCGCCGATTTTAGTGGCAGTAACGACGGCAGGGATAAACATGGGTTGGTGGTAATGGTTGAAAAAGCCACTCCCAATTTCAACTTTTCACATCCTGGAGATACTTTGATCCTAGACTGGATCTCTAAGATGTTTGTTGCCTCTGATGAAGGAAGTGATGGTCAAAAAACCTTCACCCCTTCAATTCGTTTTCTGCGCCTTATCGAAAAATTGAGGGGAACCACCTTCCGACGCGCTTTGATTCCTCACATGCCGAAATATGTCACCAATAAACTTCCACATCATATCTATTGACTGGGTTTGACCTGATCCCTGCCTTTGCTTAGGTAGGGAGATGGTATATTATTACACTTTGTGCGGACGATATGAACGATCTGGAATACAAATCGAACTCCGATCAGGCGCCCATTCCAGTAACCACCTCCATAAAAACTCCTCTAACAGTGATTTTTCTAAAATATTCACTGTCTCTAATTGTTATTTTTTCATTTATTTACGCAATCTCCTCTATCTTTCGCATCACGATTACAAATTATGATGGGAAAATGTATCTAAATATTATTACTTTATCACCTCATCATATATTCCATTCACCAAAAAGCGCCCTTTTCCTTGGTATTCCAGTATTTTTAGATGCTGTAGGACTACTTTTTATTTTCAAAATTTTAAGAATTCGATCTAAGGATTCCTCAATTCATAATCCTGATAAAAAATAGATGCTCCCCCCCCTCAATAGATCAACGCGAAGCAGTTCAACCGAACCTCAAATGGGAGATCTTTCCACCTGTGTTTTTGTTTTCCGAGAAAGCAGTTTCTCTTGATTTCGAGATACGAAACTTCACCCCCCATCCCTTTCTGTCAAACCTAATGGACTTTTCTTAGAAGGTCGCAGATATGCTTGCCGGCCAGAACGCCGTAATTTGCGGGGGTCCATAAATGGGACATCACATTAGGCACTTTCATGCTGGGTAACCAAATCTTTTCTCCATTCGGGTCACGGCTTCTTCCCCATGTCGTAACCCCTCAGGCCGTTAATCTGGAAGGGTCATTCATCTCCAAGGAATGTGCAGCAATGAGCAAAGCCATTGCGCTTCGCATAGCCCTACATCCCGAACTGATCCGCCTCCTGGATCAGGCAATAATAACTGGCAAACCGGCTCTCTGGGCTAACCTTGCCCCCTACATGCCCTACACAAATCACCCTGATATTTGCGCACTGCCAAAGACATGGGATCGCACAATAGATGGCTATAGCCTATCAATGCCTGAAGAATGCGTCTGGACAACGCTGAGGGACTGGTATGGGTGGGGTATCCCTTGCGCTGAAACACTTGACGTTCTCAAAAATAAACTCGCTCTGACAAAAATACTCGAATTTGGTCAAGGTACGGGATACATGGCGCGGGTGCTAGAAGCCGCAGGATTGAATGTCATTACTGCAGAATGCTTCAACCGTGGTTATGACGGGATCGGGGTCTGGCGCCTCCCTGACTACAATGATGCCCGTGAAATGATCCAGAAAAATCCTGGTGCACCCATCCTCATTTCTTGGCCAGACCCGGAAGCATCTGCAGAAATCATATCCATGCTGGCCCCAGGGCAGAAAGTCATCATAGGAGGGAGACGTGCCTATTGCGGCCTTCAGGATGGTTATCTACTGGCCAATGGCTTCACACGCCTCTACCCACACACATACCCTAATAGTCTGGCCAGCATGTCTGGTGGACTAAGCGGGCTTTCTCTTTGGAAAGCACCGGCCTGATACCTCCTAATCCCAACCTGCCCCCATAAAAAAGGAGACAGGCAATTTCCTTGCACTGTCCCCTTCCAAAGGCCGTCATCACCTGGAATTTCAGAACATGACGTATTCTAGGAATGTTCCATCACGGTTCCATTCCCGTCGGCGACCAGTTTTGGGGTGTCGGCGCCAGTGTCCAGGGCATTCCTGAGTAGGGTCGTTCCAGGCGTTGATCGCTTCTAAAGCGAGTTGTTCTGTCGCGAAGCAATATCTGTCATCGTATCCGTTGTAGTCGCAGATTGCTCCTCGCTTAACCGTCCAGTGATAAATAAGGCTGTGGCAGAGAGTGTAATGCCCTGATGGAAAATAGCGGATAGTTCCATCGGGATAGTTTTTAAACATAAATTCGTGGAAATGTTGGAGTTCTTCTTTGCTAAATCCATCGATTTCAGGAAATTCTGGATTTGGCGTCTTAATTGATATTGGCTTACTATCACTCATTTACTTTACTGTGCCGGATAAAATGGAATGTGTGGCGTCCGCTTTATGACGGACGCCATTTTTAAATGATCAGGATATGTTAGTGATTAGTGGCTCATTCCTGACAAACGGGCAATGGGGAAAAAGGCGGCCGGGCAAGTAGACAAAGCCCATCAGATTTCACCGCCACTGAAATGATAATACTAGAGGCTCAGGTCTGCCAATCTTTCTGCCTCAGACTTCTCTGATGCGGGCTTTTGACCATTCGCTTCAGCGATAGCTGCTGCCACATCAGCATCCGCTGTGGCCATTGATGCCGGAGGCGCCATGGCCGCAGCCTTTTCATTTTCGACTTCTGTTGCAATTTCGGACTTGTCAGCCATTGCACTCAGAGCCCTCAATCCGAATGAACTGCCTTGAGAACCATCACGTCCGAGACGTTGTGCCTCAGCCTTATCTTTGGCAATTGCCTCCTGCTCCTTGGCAATGTTCAGGCGATCGATAGCCTGTTGGCCCTGGGCTTGAATCGTTTTGAATTTGTCCTGAGCGGCAGAAACGATTGTATCGTATGTGTCCACCAGATCTTTCTTGGACTTCGTGGTAGCCAGTAATGCCTGGACATTGCCCTTTTTGGCCTGCAACTCAGCCTCGAATGCGTTGACCTTCGCATTTAGAGCCAGTTTTTCATCACCCTGGGCCGAAGCAGATTTGTCCATCAGAACCTTTAATCCGGCGACCTCGGCTTCATAGTTCTGCTTTGCCCTGGATGAAGCATCGTTTGCAGTATCATATTCTCGCCGGGCGCAAGCGCGCTTCGTTAGCACTTCAGTGAGATGATTTTCTGCCTGCTTGATATCTGCTTCTGTGGCCGTCTGTGGATCAAGTGTAGCCAGAAACGATGCACCGGCATCTACAATCTTGTTCAGTTTCAGAAAAGCCATAGCTCCAGCAAACGACAGTGCCTGAGTAGACATGAATTACCTCTTTCCAGTTTTAAAGTTTAATGATCAAACCAGGATAATCTCTTCTCTCTTAGCCAAGAAGTAAGGCTTAAATGAGATCATTTAAACCTTGTCTAATTAAAAGATGAGAAGATTTAGGTCTTGATTTCCTAGCCTGTTGTCAAATCCAACGATGAAGGCTCGACTTCAACCCCACCAAGGATCTGAAGAAACATATAATCCTCACCTTGCTTTACAGCACTGCAGGAACGGATGAGCATAAACTCTTTCTGTGGGAAGCCGGGCGAGTAACCTGTATCGCGCTCGTACAGCATGTATTCGTGTCGCCAACGCGATACGAAAGGCTCATTCTTGATAAGTGAATGTATGGCCTCGAATTCGCATACTGGTTCAATGCGCCCCTCTTTCTGAGGAAGCATGCTTCGCAACCACTTCTTCCCGTCATGCTCTATGTCAGGCTGGCCTAAAAGGCCATCGTTCTTGTTCAGCCATGCATCCCACTGATCACTGTCTGCTGTATATATAGCGAGTTGTGATAGGAACGATGCACAATAAATCTTACCGCTCTCATCCAGATAAACCCTGAATTGATCCTCAAGGTTTGGATCAGTGTACAGAACCGCAGTATCTGGCTGATCCTCTATCACACCTATTCCAGTGATTGATGTCTGGCCTGTAATGCTAGGCTCAAAATCCAGATCCGGCACCTTACCAGCCAGTGAAGGGTCACTGGACGTTCCCATTACAGGGACAGTAATGCTTGAACCGATACGAACTAAGGGAAGAGCCGGCAGGACTGGTGAAGACGAAGTTTCTCCCACATCTTCATCCCCGGACAACTTCTTTTTCAATGCTTTTCCAACGGAAGAAACACCTGAACGCTTCTTCGCCTTATAATAGATATACGCGCCCAGACCGATGATTGCGAAAAGGATTAGAAACAGAATTATCTTAAGCAACACCATGCCAGTAAAAAAAGTAGGCTCTTGAGAACCAGTTATAGCAGGCTGCGGAGGATTAGGTACAGGAACCTGGACTGGTGTTTGAACACTAGAAGGAGAAGTTTCTACAGGAGTTGAAGATGTCGGGGCCTGACTATCCCTACCCTGCTTATCGTGGTTATGGGAAGAATTGGAATTCGCCACAGATAAGCCAGAAACAAAGCCTGCGAGATATTGTGATGAGCCGTCGTTGGAATCATCATGATGGTCATGCACCACCACAACTCGATCCTTGCCACTTCCATTAGCTGAAGATGTTTCAGACGAAGGAGATCCATTCACAACTGGCGCCGCGTTCGAAACTGATGGAGGCACATTAGGAACAGATTGTTCCGCGGCCTTATTCTGCTGGGGCTTTACATCATCACCAGAAGGCCCCGATGAAGCATGGGTTTCACTGGCAGAATGCACTGCTACACCTGCCGCTGTCCCTGCCGCTATCGAGAGCGCGGCATTATTGCGAAATTTCTTATATTCGTTCGCTGATGCCTTCTCATTCATCCGCAAAATTTGCTTAGGTGTTGAAGACGATGTCGATGCTTTGGCACTGAAGGATTTGCTGGATCGAGTAGAACTAAAAGAGGAGCTGGATTTAAACGATGCAGAACTTCTAGCAAGAGCAACCTGTGGAAGGACCGGAACTGCATTTAGGGCCAAAATACCCAATGCAGTGGCATAGAGTGATGTCTTCAACATAACCGGTTTAGAAGGTCGGAATGCTGAGTACTTTTTCAACATCAGGCGAACTCCAATAGATTGAAATTTAGGAAATTGGACACCTGACGGAGGTCATGAGCATTTCCAAAAAAAACTGATGATGATGTTTGCAGGATATTCCCACCAGATAATCTGCGAAAGAATTCGAAAGCAGACTTCTGATCAGCCGTTGCTTTCACACCAGGGTTGTCATTAATCCAAACTACCCTGCATGGCACATCAAGATGAAGTTGAAGATGGCTCATCGGTAGATCAGGAGGCACTCGTACAGCGCATCCACTCAACGCCACCCCACCATCAGATGCAATAGAGCGCAAAAAACCATAGGAAGAGAATTCAGGCCTTGAGCCACATGTGGGAAACCCATCTTTGAAAAGTTTTTCCATGAAGATGCGCTGACCAGTCTCTGAAGGGCCGGCAATAAACGTCAAAGGTCGCACATGATGTGAATTGCATTTTAGCAGAGAAGGACTTCGCCAATCCTGCTCATTGCGTTTATTTCTGGAATTTTCACGAAAATGGCGAACTCTTCCAGATTTTTCGCCTGATGATGGTGGTACTGAGCCTTCAATATCCTGAATATTAAGGTCTTTAGGAAGACTAAATAACCCCAGATCACTCACCGGAGAAACGTCATCTGAGGCGATCTCAGACGTTGGAGAAAAAGGCAGGTCTTTTTTCTCATCCAATCCCGCATTCTCTTTATTACGTTTGCGGTTCCGCCATTTTTGCCTCCGACGCGGCTGAAAACGGTTGTTACTTTTGAATGCCGAACTCAAGCTTATATCCTTCCCTACCTTCCATTTTTGACTTCTCATGGAAGGCCTTACCAATTTTGCAAAGGCTATTCTAGCAAGATTTAGCCTTTGTGGATATAGAAAGTCCAGATTATCAAATGAACAAACTTTAAAAGGCCTTCCCATTCAATTTCTGGAATAAGCCTATGCCTTACCACGATCTCAAAGAATATTTTTAAGCTTCTATCTCAAACCGGCAGGCGAGTTAGAACATTTCCACTGATCCAGAAAGGTCGCCATTCCCTTTCTGCTTTTTGCTTTTATCTTTGCCTGATATTGCCTCCACAACAGAGTGGAGTTTTACATCTTTAACCAGGTCCTTAACATTCATCATCAATCCAGCGGATCCGAAACACTCTTTGATGCCATTATCTGAGGAGTTGCCCAGTACAGTCTTTACGGCATCCACCAATTGCGTAGCAGAATCAAGGTTTTGCAACCGTTCAAAATCACTGTTTGACAGTCCTGTACAGGCAGAACAGTGTGAGATAATTTCCTGTGCATCCTGCAATTTATCATGCGCATCACTTAGCAGAGCACACAATACGTCCACCATTGAGCGATAATGAATACTCTCATCAGAATTGGCTGATGGTTTTCCAGACATGCCCATTTCCCTTAATATGAACCGGCACTAAAACAATTCCAGATCCGATCCAGCCTGCTTTTTCCAACGTTGCTCTGCCTCACGTTCCTTGAGGCGATATTTTTCTTCCTGCCATCCGATTGCGCTGGCAGTTGAATCCAATACGAGGCTTTGCATAGCCCTACCGGTAGTTGGCCAGAACCTTATACGTCGTGCCCTATTACCTCCGAGACTGTGGGCCAGACATTTCAATCCCTCAGCTCGAATGTAATTTTTTACGAAGACGATGTTTTCCTGCCCCACTCGCCCCAAAGAAGCGATAACTGAGGCGCCGCCAAAAACCTTGCAGGTTAGGTTATCTCTTCTACCTCCCAATTTCAGGATGCCATTTATCAATTTCTCCATGGCATTGACGCCAAATCTCATGGCAGTTTCACTATCGTCTGATGCGTCACCACCATCAGGGAGTAAGAAGTGGTTCATCCCCCCGACCCGCTCAAAAGGGTCATACATGCATACCGAAATGCATGACCCCAATAGCGTTCCAAAGACCACTTTCGGATCTTTGGAGATCGCCACTTCTCCTTGAATTACGGTGGTGACATCTCTCTCTTGCATCAACGAAGAGGCCCGAACACCTTTTCAATTGCTTCACGCAACTTGGCTACAGTATAGGGTTTGGCCAAGAAGTTATTTACGCCAGCCTGAACCGCTTTTTGCACCAAATCTTTATTCGCTTCACCTGTAAGAATAATGAATGCGACTTTTTTGGTTTTAGGATTAGCCCGAACAGCCTTCAAAAGTTCAAGGCCATCCATCTCAGGCATGTTGAAATCTGAAATCACAAGATGGGTGGGATTTGTTTCAAGGTATTCCAGGGCTTCCTTACCATCCTTGCGCTGTGCAACCCCAGTAAACCCTAGTTCTGACATATGACTTGCAAGAACAGAACGGATAGATGACTGGTCATCAACAATAAGTGCGCGAATTTGCGATGCCGCTGGCATTGTCTTCCCTTTCAGCCTTTCAATAAGGCTACGTCTCTCAACTAACGCAGTGTACTGACATGATCTGCATGATCAAAGCAGGATTTCACATATCATAAGGCTATATCCGCATGTTGCCTTACAAAACAGTGACAAAATGCTTCTCAAAAGTCTTTTTGTTAAAGCATAGTCATCGCAGTGTGTGGAATTTGCTTCAAAGAACAGATTTGTTCTGCAGCGCCAATTTCAGCAGCCACTCGTGGCATCCCATACACAACTGCTGATTGTCTATCCTGAGCTATAGTCCTGCATCCTATCCGCCGCATAGACAAAAGACCTTCAGCTCCATCGCGACCCATTCCGGTGAGGATAATGCCTAGAGCATTGCGACCAATGTTTTCTGCGACTGATGTGAACAGCACATCGACTGAAGGCACATGACCGCTTACAGGTGGGGCTTTAAAGAAGCGGGTACAGATGCCTCCACCAGTTTTATCAACCACCAAGTGCATATCCCCACCTGGAGCAATGCGAACCATGCCAGGCCGCATTACCTCCCCATCTTTTGCCTCTTCTATACCAAATTGCGGGATAATCTGGTTTAACCTCGAAGCGAAGCTGGCAGTAAACAGTCGCGGCATATGCTGGCAAATGACAATCGGAGGGCTGGATTGAGGCAGATTACGCAGAACGTCTTCGACTGCTTCTACACCACCCGTTGATGATCCTATTGCCACCACATCGAACATATGGCGCCAATTCCCTGTTCCATTTGCTGATATTCTTCCTCCAACTTGCCCCGACATCTCCCGCCTAATCGACTGGCTACCTGGCTTGGAGTGGGCGGCCTGCACTACAATCCTAGCAAGGCCAGCAAAGGCATCAGCCCCTGTGGCTCCCTGCCCCTTTGGAAAGCAATCAAAAGCGCCCATTTGAAGGGCTTTAATTGCGATATTCGCGCCGCGCTCTGTCAGGCTTGAAACCATTACGACCGGAATTGGTCTCAATCTCATGATCTTATCAAGGAATTGCAGACCATTCATGCCGGGCATTTCCACATCAAGGGTAATAACGTCTGGCTGATCCTTGACGATAATGTCCCTTGCTTCCATTGGATTAGCGGCTTCGCCACAAACTTCCAATTCAGGGCACTTTTGAAAAGCGTGTTTGATCAGAGCTCTTATGGTCTTTGAATCATCAACTATAAGAACCTTTATTTTCTTAACCAACTCAGCCTCTCTTCCTGTAAATTGTTGATGATTCAGCAGTCAGGTTGCATTCATCCTGCCGCTCAACCCTCTCAGAATGGCCTACATAGAGATATCCGCCTGGCACAAGTTGGTCAGCAAGCCTTTTCCAGAGAGCTTCACGTGTTTCCGCACTAAAATAAATTACGACATTCCTGCAAAAGATAGCGTCAAATTTCTTTCTAATTGGCCAATTGCTATTCAGATTAAGGATATTGAAGACCGGGAGTTCTCTTATTTCCCCGGTAATCATGGAATAACCAGGTTCATCCTTGTCTTCCACGACCCACTTTTTTTTCATTGTGGATGGAATGGCGTTAAGATCTTGACTGAGATATACGCCCCTCCGGCCGACATCAACAACATCTCGGTTAATATCAGTGCCAAGGATCTTCATATCTAGAGATGGTGCATCAGGAATGACATCCATTGTTGTCATGGCCATACTCCAGGCCTCCTGGCCTGTCGAACAAGCGGCGGACCACAAGCGCCCCATCCCTCCAGCCTTCAAGTTCCGAGCAATCTGCGGAAGCACCACGTCATGCAAATGCTCGAAATGATGACCTTCTCTAAAGAAGCTTGTTACATTCGTCGTGATGGCACAAATTAACTTATCTCTCTCCTTTTCACCTGCTTTTGTAACAACAAAATCTAGGTAAGAGTTAAAGGAGGGATAGCCAGTCTCCCTTATACGCCTTGAGAGTCTGGAATAGACCAGATTTTTCTTCGTTTCTGGAAGACTAATACCAGCTTCAGCCATTGCTATTTGACGCACACGGCGAAAATCGGCATCGGAATAACCGAAATCTATGTCGGCTGAAGGCATATCATTCTATCCTTAGAATTCCATGGCGGCCGCGCCACCGGATCCGCCAACCAATTGACTTACGATATTATCAAGTCGGAGGATGCCGATCATTTTATCCTCCACCATAACCAGACCGCTCAGTTCGGATGTGCTGGCATCAACAGATACTGGCTGAATTTCGCCGCTAGAAATATCTGTAATCCCGACAACCCGATCCACAAGCAATCCGAAGGTTCTACCTTCATACTCAACGATCACAACAATACGGCGTGGATTATTCAATTCTGGCTGCACACCGAGGTTGGTTGCCAGATTGATGACTGGTAGAATATTTCCGCGCAGATTTATTGCACCTTCCACATAGTGTGGGCTGTGAGGAAGCTTTGTCGGCTTCTCAAACTCCCTGATTTCTTTGATCATCAAAATCGGGATGCAATATTCCTGTTGGTTCTCATCGGGTTGCCCTATCGAGAAAAGGATCATCTGCTCTTTTGTGCTCACAGCCTTATCCGCCAGATCACCATTGTTGGATGCATACCCCATAGACTTCCAATCCTTTCTACTCTTGTTTTGTGCAGAAGACTGCTTAAGCAGCGATATTGTGGCGGTCTGCAGCGGCTCTGGTATCAATCCGTCTTGTCGCAGGAGCCATCAGAGCGGACACGTCCAGAATGAGTGAAACACTGCCATCTCCCAGTATCGTTGCCGCTGACACGCCTTGGATATGCCGGTAATTATTTTCGATACTTTTGATAACCACCTGTGTCTGGTCTCGGATCTCATCGACCACAAGCGCGGCACGAGCCCCAGACTCATTCTCGACAACGAGAATGACTGAGTTTCCGATAGTCTCTTCCTGCCGATCCAATGGCAAAGGAAGGGATAATTCAGCCCCGAGAAAAATGAGAGGCATAAAAGTATCGCGAATTGAGGCGACACTTCCGCCATCTGGCAAAATATAAACGTCTTCTTTCTTCTTTATTTCCATGGCCTCTACAACAGAAGAGACCGGGACAATCATTGTTGAGCCACGGCATTCAATGACCATGCCATCAAGCACTGCGAGGGTTAGAGGCAAACTAAGACTGAATGTTGTGCCCTTGCCCTGAATGCTCTTAATCGTAATACGTCCACCTAGGCTTTGAATTGCATGCTTAACAACATCCATACCTACGCCGCGGCCAGATAGATCAGAAACGGTAGATGCAGTTGAAAATCCGGGGGCAAAAATCAGGTCATTTATTTCGTCATCTGACAGATTGGCGTCTGGTGATACGATCCCCTTTTTAATGGCGATGGCAAGCACCCTTTCACGATTGATACCCCCACCGTCATCTTGGATCGTAATAACAATTCGGCCAGATCTGTGACCTGCGGACAAAAGAATGTTTCCCTGAGGTGATTTGCCGGCCGCTATCCGATCCTCAGGTTTCTCTATGCCGTGATCAACAGCATTTCGCAGCATATGAGTTAGGGGCTCAGTAAGGTTTTCTACTAAGGTACGATCTACCTCCGTATCTTCACCCTCAAGCGTCAGAATGATTTCTTTATGAGCGAGAGAGCTTGCCTCTCTCACAACCCGGTTCATCCTCTGAAAGACACCTCTCACCGGCTGAGCGCGGACTGCCATAACAGCATCCTGCACGTCTCTTGTAAGTGTCTTCATACTCGCGAGACTTTTCAGGGTCTCTTGATCTTGAATGTTACCACCCTTTTCCAAAACGGCTTCCAGGGCGGCCTGGGCAATAACCATCTCGCCGATCAGATCCATCAGCGTATCGATACGATGGAGATCCACTCGAATTGATACCTGTTTTTCCGGCTTTTTGGGCTGAGCAGGTGAAGGCTTGGTTGACCCCTTCTCAGGGTTTGATGTCAGAGGTAATTCTTTTGAAGAAGGGGGGGTGGCATCGACACTTCCAGACGCATCCTTTTCAATCGGAAAGGCTTCTGGATTACCATTCTCTCCCTCTTGGGTTGAGGACGGGGGCGATGATTCAGCTCCTCCCCCATCTGGCCCTTCACCATCCGTTGACGAGATTGAGAAGTCACAGACGTCTCCAACCCAGTCGAAAACGCCGCGAATGGCCTCTTCTTCAATATGACCAGGAAGACGAACATGCCATTCAAGATATGACTTATGGGCATCAAGCTCAGAAATCTGTGGCAAATCATCTGAAACTGCAGGGTTCACCTTGCAGCTAATGCACATGTCAGCATCTTTTTCGACAAGTGAACTGAGGGAAACAAGGAGACCACGGGCATCATCGCCTCGTTCATACAAGGCGTCATGAGGATAAAACCGGACAAGCTTAAAAACGGGTTTCTGAGGCTCATCTACTTCCCCAAAATCAGAGAAATCAAATGCTACAGGAGTAAAGTCCTCAGGGACAACGGATTCACCTGGCGTGGACGGTTTTGCACCGCCTCCCTGCTCTATAATTCCTTCAAGCTTTAACTGACTTGCAGCAATCCTTTGATCATCAACTTCTGAACCTGTTCCTCTGGCCTCAGCGACCAGATCACTCAGAATATCCATCGCACCAAGAAAGGTTTTGATGATCTCAGGTGTTGGTTCAACCTTATCTGACCTCAAGCAGTCCAGAGCGCTCTCAAACACGTGGGCAAATCTAACCACACGCTCCAACCCGAAAGATCCGGCACCACCTTTTATGGAATGGACAGCCCGAAAAATGGCGTTGACTGTTTCCTTGCTAGAGGCACCGGAGGAAAGTTCGTTCAGACCAGATTCAAGAACCGGTAACTGTTCATCACATTCCTGAAAAAAGATCCGCAGAATTTCTTCCATATCGCCCGTATCATCGCTCATGCCTAGATCGCCCTTTTAGAATTTTAGTCGGTGACGCGCCGGATTGCCGCGATAAGGCTTTCCGCGTTGAATGGCTTAACTATCCACCCTGTCGCGCCGGCTTTTTTTGCCCTCAACTTCTTTTCCGGGTCACTTTCCGTGGTGAGGCAGAGCATTGGAATGTGCCGATATTCTGGGATTTTCCGCACAGCTTCAATAAACTCAAACCCATCCATTCTGGGCATATTGATATCTGTGATGATAGCGTTCGGAGGTGATGATGATGCACGTAGGGCCTCTAACCCCTCAACACCATCGCCTCCCTGAATAACTTCATATCCTGCAGATTCCAAAGCCTTACGCAGCATGACCTGTATCGTTTTGGAATCATCTACAGTCAGAACGCGGATCTTGTTGTGAGAGGCTTGCGCCTCAACACTTGGTTTCCCACTGACCACAGGTTAAACCTCCTCAACTGCTGTTTTCAGCACACCATCAGGTCCGACCTCTGCACCAAAAAGGGAAAAAGCCCTGACAGCTTTTCCTGTTGGACTGACAACAGGACTACGACTTGCCATCAACACCTGAAGGCAAAGCCCTCCGACATATTCAACTTGACAAGCATCAAGATTAATTTTCAGACCAGACTTGAAGGCCTCATCAATATCAGCCTTCAGTTTGTCAGCAGCCGCGGTATCAAGACGCTGCGGCAATAGAATATTGGTAACCATTGAAACTTCAGACATCAGAAATGCTTCCACGTTTCATCGTCAGGCGCTGTCGTTTCGACCATTTTCCCGTCTTGTACAACGAGGTCACTCGAATTCATTGACTTTGAAGGGTCTTTCTCTTTCCGTTCTGAGAATGTCTGACCGGCTTTCTTCTCTTTGCGCGGGGCGTTACGTGAACCAGTTTGAAATGAAGACGTAACCTCACGCAATCTGCCGGCCTGTTCAGTCAGATTGACACTGGCGGCAGTTGACTGCTCTACCATTGCCGCGTTCTGCTGGGTCATGCGATCCATTTCGCCGACTGCTTTGGCAACTTCGCCCAGATTATTGGACTGATCCACTGCTGACTTCGCGACTTTCTCAATCCTCTTGGTCAGCGCATCAGTGCCAACAGCGACATCGGCAAGCAGAGAACTGGTTTGCTCCACAAGGGCCACACCGGTCTTAACCTGACCAGAAGATGCCTCAAGCTTCTTCTTGATCGCTTCAGATGCTTTGGATGACTGCTCGGCCAGGTTCTGCACTTCGCGGGCAACGACAGAGAAGCCTCTGCCTGCTTCACCAGCTCTCGCAGCCTCAACACTCGCATTGAGCGCCAGAATATTGGTTTTGTAAGCAATATCACTGACTGTAGAAGTGATCTGACCGATATCATCGGAAGAGGCCTTAATATCGTTCATAGCCTGAGTAGTCCTGCGCATCCCATCCGATGCTTCACGAACTTTTTGTGACGCCTTGATCGTCTCTTCCAGAGCCCCAGAGCACGCCTCGGCAGTCTCATTAACGCCGGCACTGACTTCATTAACCGAAGCGGACACCTGCCCCAGACTTGATGCCTGCCTCTCGGTGCGCTGTGCCAAGTCATCAGAAGCAGTTGATATTTCTGATGCCCCATCAGCGATAGATTCAGAACTTGCCGATATCTGGGCCAAAGCATCTGCCAAATATTTGGCTGTACTGTTAAATGAATCTCTTAGACCAGAAAATTCACCATCAAAAATGGGATCATTCAGTCTTACAGTAAGGTCCCCGTTGGACAGCTTCTCCTGGGCCTCCCCCACTGCCTTAACAACCTTGCGCGTGGTTTCATCACGTATGCGGATCTTTTCGGCGTCAGCTTCAGCCTTCTGTGCCACTACGCGCGTCTTGTCTTCATTGATCTTGCCTTGGCGTACCCGCTCAGAAAATGAAGAGAGTATCCGTGCCAGCCGACCAGCGCAGTCGGCATTATCCACATAAGGGATTTCTTTTGGGATATCTCCACGACCTAGGGATTCGCCAAGACTGGCCAGTGTCTCCAGCGGGATAGTGATGATCTTCGTCATTACTGCCCAAATGGCCAGCAATACAATCTGCTCTACAGCCAGCGTGGCCATTTCACCCACAAATATCTGAGGAGCGGACTTATGCAGGAAGAACTCCGATACCCCCACAATCATCTGCAAGAGTAGGAATGCCTCCATGATTAGCATGGCGACCTTTATTTTCGCGCGGGCAGGCGCCTTTGTATAAAGCCAGTTCAGCATGACGAAGGGCGATCCTCTTCAATATTCCATGGCGTACTTTGTTTGCCAGAAAACCTCTCGCACAGGCACATGACCGGCGCGCTGAAGGCATCAATTCAAACAAAGGGTAATGAAAAAAAAATCGCGATTAAGGACAAATACTCAACCGATGATATTTCTATTCAAATAGCCTGCTCACAAAATTCATAAAACATGATGAAAAAGGCCTTAAATGCGAAACTAACCTTAACCCTGATCTTGGCCCGATCAGTCATAGATGGCATACTTCTTTTTTGTCTAAGCCCTCCGAAGAAAGGTCTTACTATTCTAGGCTTAATTTAACCTTCAAACCTTCACTCTCGAACCTAGACCCAGAAGGTTGACAGCTTAGCGGAGATCGCAAGATATGACTGACTTTAAAATCGGAACACCAGTCTCCTGGAAAAGCAGTTGCACACAAAAGAGTGGCGTTATCATCGCGATCGTGCCGCCAGGAAAGACACCATACGAAATTTCTCCTGAATATCGCCGCTTGGGCACCGCCACTCCTCGCGATCACACCAGTTATATTGTCAGCGGAGGGGCCAAAAATCGGAGAAAGACCCTTTACTGGCCAAGAACATCACTCCTTAAGCCCCAAAAATCTCTCACAGAGAGTGAACGCAAATGGTGCGAAGCAAACCCAGAATTGATCCGCAGGCTCATGAATAACAACATCAATTTCGTGACAACGCCTCGCGCTTGAAATCTGAGACCTCCGGCACATTCGACCGCAAAGATAAGGAATTCTGCCTTGAAAAATTATCCATCGCAAAAAATAGCAATGGCATTGGAGGTGCGTTCGCCTCTACCTGAACATGGCTATATATGGAAAATGTCTGACGGTAATGGCCTTGTGTCAGTCAATTTCGATAAATGCGCGGATTTTTTTGATTTCTTTCGTCAGAATCACAATAAAAATGGTATTCCAACCATAGAGAGTGGCGACATCCTCATCTGTGAGGTGGATATTTATCAATCTATATCGGTCGATGATAAAAAGAGACAGACATTGAATAAGTCATTACATGTCACTGGGGTATCGGCCATAAGTAATAAAATGGTTTGGCCATTGCCTGCATAATGTGTGTGTTTTTTTGAATATTAGATCGGTCTCTTGCATAGGTTCAGGTTATTAGAATCATGAATTATACGCCTACGCCAGGAGACCCTCACAATGACTGTCAGCGCAGATAATCGCGTTTCCACCCGATCTCTATTCCATGAAAAGACTGGGGTGGACCTGGCCGCCGTTGCAAAAGTTTTCCCTCGTGCTGACCGCCTGGCTCACAAGGTAGAAAAGGTCGCGGCTGATCTTCCTGCAGATGCCTTGGATATGATCATTGATGAATTTCTGTCTATGACAGGAATGATCGCTGGGAATCATCAGCATAATCACTACAGACTAGCTTTGCTAGAATTTGCGCATGCCCATCCCAATGAAGGCGAATGGACAATAAGCCCTGAAGGTGGCCGGCTCCTATCCAATAAGGGCAACTGCCCAGTCGTAATGGATGTAGGGCCTCACAAAGATGGATTTGCCTTCTTTGTCTCCAGAATGGATGACCCCAAGCACTTTCTTGTCTCTATCGACATGAATACAGCTATTGCTGGCATTCCGTCCTTGATGAAACCTATCGCCATAAAGCCACATATCGAGCCCAAATGCTCATATGAAATTGACAACAATTTTGGTGTTGATAGCGTTCAAGAAGTTGAGGAACTGGAAAATGGGTATGACGCCTCACCAAGCCCCTAACGTCATTCCCTCATTGCCTATGTGAGGGAATGACGTCCCCTTGTCACTTGAGAGAGGGATGGAGGGTATTTCGTTAATGCATTAGGTCTTGCGCATTAGTCGCAGACTAATGATCTACACATTGCACATTTTGGATTTTGCTTTACCTCTGCCAACTCTCAGGAATGCAGGAGCGAATGTGCTCATCCAATGGTGGCCGGGGAAACAGCCCTATTAGATATCTATGCTCACCCCGATAGAGGTGATCGCGGAATGGTTGTTTCCCGCTGGCGTGAGGTGTTCGGCGTTGCAACCACAGCCTGTGCATCCTGATGCATAGATGCTGGGGGAAAACCACGTCCATTCAGAGCGGGGAGAGTGTCATGACTATTGTCGGGATGATTTGAATGCATCCGCCTGCCAAGGGGGGGAATCCGGCTTTTGGCTGAACGTCTGCATGTCATTGCCCGCCCCTCTCCCAGCCTTACCTTCCGAGGCAATTAAACCACCAATGGTCGCCATTTCTGACTGGTATTCTTTGCCTGGCTCTGGTGATGAGATTGTCCTGATGCCTGCCATATACTGTGACAGAATGTTTGCACGATCAGGAGACATATTGCCTATAATGGCGGAGGCCTTTCGAGGGTTCATATGCAATGCGACAGGCACCATCACGTGCATATCAAGAATATTAAACACAACGGCAGCATCTTTTGGAGGCATTTGCTCATATACACGTGCAAGGCGATCAACCTCTGTTTCAAATGCCTTCTTCTGCTCTGTCCGCTTGGCATCAAGGTCAGCTTCTGAGTTTTTCAGATTTTGAATTTGCTGATCCAGAGCCCGCCTCTCTGTTTCAAGGTTTTTCTGTTGTGCCTCATAAACCTTGTTTTGGCTCTCAATTTGAGGCTGATGGCTTTTAATATCCCCCATAATATCCTGTGCTGCAGTTTTCACGCGAGGATCCGTTTCCATTATATCCTCAGCGTCAGCCGGTGAAGAGCCCGGCCCGCCATCAGCATGATCTGAAGGTTTTGATGCCGCATCATATGCCTGCCACCCCTCAAGCATATTCAGCTTCTGCCGTTGTGTAAGATTGGCCGAAGCCTCTGTTGTTTGGGACGCAGTAGTAGCGTTTGACTTCACATCTTCTGCTTGGTTGGAAGACTTCACCTCCCCGCTCTCTTTTTTTTCTGGGGCAGATGCCGGAGAAATTGTGGCCTGATCTTCTCCAGCATCACCAAATTTAGAGGCAAGAGAATGAAGGTTAAGAGCGAGCAAAACCGTCATTAGTGCTGATGAGATATTCACAATTTTACTCAGAGACAGGCCGCTAAGGAGCAAGGGAGTTTGTCTTTCATCACGATCAGGCCACTATTCATCCGCTGGATGAGTAATGCCCCACCCTTCGGATAGGAAACCGACGAAATTAACCTTCAAAATAGTCAGAAGAAGATTATTCACCAGATCTCATTTCAGGCGTAAGCACAAGCTCATCATCATCCTCTTTTTGCGGAGGAGCGCCCCGTTGAGGTGAAGCTGATCCTTGCGCCACTGCTGAGACCTGTTGCGGCTGTCTAGCCGCCAGATCTGCGGCTGTAGGCATGTTAAAAACAATACGCCCGGTCAGATGTGCGTTCTGGCCTATGCCAACCTGATATGAGGAAAGATTAAATTCGCAGTTTTCTACATGCGCACCATCAACGATAAATACTCTCGCGGCCTGGATCGTAGCATTTTCCAAACGGCCATTGATAACGATGGTTTCAGCCTGGAACTGACCCGAAGCAAACCCCTTCACGTTAATTCTCTTCGCAGTCAACGCAGAGTCACGGATTTCGCCAAGGATATCTACAATACCCTCGCTGATGCAGCGCATTTTGGTTATCTGCGAACCCGCCGCGAAAACAGTAGTTGCACAATTCTGTCCCGATTCAGAATTAGCTGCTGTTCCTGACATACTTTCCCCCCGTCACGTCCTTAAAGGAATACACAAGGCTAATTTTCTTTGTGCATACAAAGAAACAGGCATCCACACCCGATAGCAACAATAAAAAAGACAAGGCTATTTTTTAGAAAGCTTGCCCCAGAGAGACCTATGGATTGCACCATAAACATTGAGCACTAGGCGAGCACCATCTTTCAGGCAATGCCCGGAATGGCTCTTTGCATGATCTTTCTGCGTCTTGGGTGGCGAAGTTTATCCAGAGCAGCAACCTCAATTTGACGAATACGCTCCCGTGTAACCCCTAGCTTGTCACCAATTTCCTCAAGGGTTGCCTCTGCTTCCCCCTCCAGACCGTAGCGCATGCGTATTACCAGCCGCTCTCTTTCGCTCAATGAATCCACGGCTTCCGTAACTGCAGAAACCCCTTCCTTCGTCATTATGTTATCAAGAGCACACTCGGCTTTATCATCGACCAAATATCGTTCAGAAGTTGGCTTGTCCGGCAGGACCTCATCAATACTTTCTGTGCGATCTGCCGCTGAAAGAGCATCACGTACTCTATGCTCTGAATAACCAGACAATTCTGCAAGTTCTTCTTCAGTCGGATCTCGGTCAAAGCGCTCCTTAAATTCATTTGCTGTTTTCATGATTACCCGCTTCATTTCCTGCACATGGGCAGGGATACGGATAGTTTTGCTCTGCTCGGCAGTAGCTCGCGAAATTGCTTGCCTGATCCACCAGATTGCATAGGTTGAGAAGGCAAATCCCAATTTATAGTCGAATTTCTCGACAGCCCTCATCAGGCCTATATTCCCTTCCTGAATAAGATCTTTCAGGCTCATTTCAGGGGAAGACTTACCTCTTGCGACCTTTATAACCAGCCTAAGATTGCTATTGATCATAAGACGCCGCATTTGCGCATATTTTGACATCGCAAGGGAAATCTCCCTGTGCGCTTTTAACAAAATCCGCGGTGTCATTGAAACTGAAACTGCTGCCCGCTTCATACTAGCCTGGCAGGCTTTAATCGTTTTTATATCAGAAATGCTGAATTTTTTATCTTTTACGCCAATAGTTTGAAGAAGTTCTGAATTTGACCAATCATCTCGACATTCCCGTCCTCGCCAATGTGGACGTAAAATCTCACCCGTAATGCCATGTTTGCGCATTAATGAGAGGAATTTTCGCTCTTCTTCTCTAAATTGCTGTTCCGCCTGAGCTATGGTGCCAGCAAATCGCTCAAATAAAGACCAAGAAATCTGGAGATCAGTAACGACCTCGTCCACGTCATCACGTGTAAACTTGGCACGCTGTTTCTTGTTATTCGATAACCAGTCCAAGAAAAGCTTAAGAGAACAGATACCTGCATAGCATTGTAAAGAATCACCCGCGTTACGTTCGGGCATGGATGGGAGTTCTTTAGCGGCAAGGCTTAAAATTTTATTGGGCTCAAAATTTGGCGCATTAACATCAACGAGAGATCTTATGTGGGACTCACCTAATCCTAACTCTTGTATGAAACCTTCAATGGCGGAGGGGAAAGATGTCAGCTTGCAGATAATCGCGATAACATCCCCACGATATTCAGACATCCTTTTTGAGGCCTCAGCCTCTTCTTCCCTACTAAGACGCTTATTCCTTCGTACATCAGAGAAATACGTCTCAAGTGAATCTTGGACTTGTGAGGAAGAAGCGTCTGGCTCCCCTCTGGCACGATCGCTATCTTTGGAAATATGGCCGGCATCGAAAGATGATGACGATGAAAAGCCCGTCATATAAAGACTCCCCGAAGGTCAGATCGAGAGAAGTGGTCCCAATGGCAAGGATAAATTGATCTATATTAGGACGTAATTAGCCTTGCCTTGCTGTTGCCACAAACAGCAAAGGAGGAAGCATTTAACAACTTATGAAGTGGCTGACTATAGGAGAAGCGTGCCAAAAAAGACACACTGATTACTCAAAGAAAACTGAATCAATTTCTTCCTAATATATTCGTCATCTAATGAAAGATGGATTTGACATTTTTTTTTGATCATATCAAAATAGCCTTGTTAAAATATTCTCAGACAAACTTTTTCTAATCTTTTAGCAAGGAATAGTGATGGCCGGCAGCGTTAACAAGGTCATTCTGGTCGGCAATCTGGGCAAGGACCCGGACGTGCGCTCCAGCCAGAGCGGTTCAAAGATTGTCTCCTTCTCTCTGGCCACCAGCGACACGTGGAATGACCGAGCATCTGGTGAACGGCGTGAGCGCACAGAATGGCATCGCGTAGTTATTTTCAACGAACGTCTGGCAGATGTGGCCGAACGCTTCCTGCGCAAAGGCCGTAAAGTTTATCTGGAAGGCTCTCTGCAGACCAGAAAATGGACTGATCAGGGTGGGCAGGAACGATTTACAACGGAAGTTATCGTTGACCGCTTCCGGGGTGAACTGGTGCTGCTGGATAACAAAGGCAATTCGGAGGGCGGTGGGAATTACCCTCCTCCCAATAATGGCGAAAACTCACGAAGTTCAACTTACGGAGGTCAGCCCGCCAATTCTGGCTCAGCCGGCGGCGGGTGGGATGCCTCTGGCTCTGGCGGTTCGGGTGATCTTGATGATGAGATCCCATTTTAGCCGAACCTTTTATCTACTTCACACAGCGCGCTTTGTTATGGCGCGCTTTTCTTTGCATTCCATCTGATTGGAGCGCCGGGTTTTGACTTTACAACCGGATCAGTCGAAAGTACTCGGTGACAGCAATCTCCCCCACACTCAGGATGCCGCTTCTCCTCTTAAAGCTGTAAAGGTGAAGAGAAAAAAAAGGGTATCCAAAAAAAAGTCACGCAAACCCAAGGCGACTCAACGTACTAAAAAAGTCTCCAGACACAAAAGAGATCCTGACGACTATTACACAGAAACCCCATTTGAAGTTCACTGCCTCATGGCCAAGGAAGGTCATAATCTTCTTGGGAAATATGTCATAGATCCGTGCTGTGGTGGCGGGAATATCCCTATTACCCTCCGCAAATACGGCGTCAATGCTCACGGCGGCGATCTTCATCCACGATGGGAAGGAGCACTGTGCGTTAAAGATTTCCGAGATACGATTAAACACTGGAGACCTGAAATAATCGTCAGCAATCCGCCATTTTCACAATGGGAGGAAATTGTTGATGCGGCGTGGGATGTGGACACAGAAATCGTCTATCTCCTCCTGCCCTCTCGATTTTTGGAAGGCCAAAACCGTCTTTCTTGGTATCTCTCCACAAAGAAACTTGCGCGGTTCTGGCAATTCTCCAAAAGAGTTTCTTTGCCGCCAGGTAAAAGTGACATGAAACCGACCGGCGGCAAAATACCATATTCTTGGTATGTATTCGAAAGGAAGCATGATCAAGAAACCTGGACTGGAGGTTGGCTACCAATCTCGCCACCCATTCCAGAGTCCTGCAAAGAGCAACTTGTTGAGGAAGAAGCTCCTTCTGAAGCACAGATTGCGCTTGATTTGTCTCATCCTGAAACAAGGTAATTGGATTAGCACCTCATGTCTCTGAAAACCCAAAAAATAGCGTTCACCACTGGGGCAGCCTTAGTCGGCCTGTTGACGATCTCCTTGGCCATTCCAGGCTTTCGGCTCTCTGCACCTCAGGCGATAGCAAGTGAGATCCCAGCACTTTCAGCAAAAATTCCCTCCACAGCCGCAGCCAATTCTCAGGGCAGCACACCAACAACTGCGCCGAGCCAGTCGAAAGCATCCAACAAAGCCGGTGGCGACCCATCTTCTCTACAACGGGAAGTTTTCAGAGTGCCAATGCTTGAGGGGATTTCCCTGACTCAAAATCAAAAGGACGAAGTAGTAAAGATTTTGCGGGAAGCCCGGTCAAAAATTGTAGGCACTCGCGATCAAGTGGCCAAACTGAGACAAGAGATCAACTCAAATCTTGAGTCCACGGCCAAAATCGATATTGCCCATCTTCAGGATATCGTCCATCAGGAAGAGGCAATCCATAATAAGATTGATAGCGTTCAGGTCGAAGCCACAGCGAAAATCCACAATCTCCTTACGCCTGATCAAATCCATCAGGGCATTAAAACTCGTACAGAAATCGCAAAACTGGCAAGCCAGATCCGTGCCTTGCAGGCTGGCCAACCAAACGGCGGGCAGGCCCAGCCAACCGCCTCCCACTAAATTTTTTCTCTTTCACCTGTTTCCCGGCCGCCCCTCCCTCTCCTGCAACAATATGAGAGGGAGGGGATAAATACCCCTCTGAATTAAGGTGTATCCACTCATGTTGAATGGCATATCCCACAAAGAATGGAGCGGGATTCCTTCCCATCTGGCCGAGTGTCAGGGAAATCAATCCAATGAATTCTTTTGGATCACATTCCCCGAAGAAATGGGCAATGAGCATGGGTCTTTAGAGATATACCCAGCACGTTACGACCAGATCAAACAGGTCTGGCACATCAATGGTAACGCCGTCACGCCTGAGGCTCTATCTGAAGTGGCCAATTACGCAGGTAGGGTTAGAACCCTGGCAGAAAGCCAAGACTGCGATGAAATAATATGCCGCCTCATTCTTGCTGCTGATCTTGCCATTAGCATCTGCACAGGTTCTGAACCCTCAACAGACAAGAAAATATCATCTATTAAAGACATCCTTCAAAAGGCACTTAAGTCTGCAGCCGCAATACAATGCGGTAACGTCAATTCAAATAACCCCGGCGAAAAGAACAACATTCCAGAGGTAGCGTCCACCTTAGGATTGCTTGCCAAGAACTCACACTTCAAGAAAATCGCCACAGACTTTCAATCTTCCCCTTTAGGTAGATGTGATGAAAGCATCGAACCTTCTGGCCATTGGGCTGCATTTAATGGATGGCATGTTTTGAGCATGCAGAAGGGAATAAATACTGAGAAAATGGCGGCGTTTTGGCGAGCTGCATCAAAGCAATATATGGATTCATCCGACCCAGAAAAAGCGTCCCCAATATCAGTAGATAATCAGAAAATTACTTATGAGGGGCCGATCCTATCTCCTGAAGAAATGAATTTACATGATAAGGCCATTTACAAGAAGGGGGTTGAGGACAGTTTGGGGGAAATAAGGTCATTGTGCACGGAAAACCGTTGGAGACCATTTTCTGCAATGACAATTGTAAAGGCAATTGATGAAATGTTAGCTGAAAGCGATCTATCTCAAAAATAGAGTTGCGAGCTTAGTATCGATAAGATCATTTTATGGCAGTATAGATTTTGCCTAGCACACTTTGTCCTATATATACACACATACTTTTTCGTATTTGATATCTAATTAGATGGGTTGAATAGCCTTTTAAATACATGCCAAAATAACCTCATCAAGTTTTTGATGAAGGATAAATCGAATGAAAATTCAGGCCCTATTCCGCTCACTATTGGCATTTGGCACTCTGGCGTCTTTTGTCGCCGCTACCAGTCCCTCCAGTCATGCCGAAAATGGTGTATATTCCCACAAAGAGACCCGCTTTGGGCAACTGACTACATCTGATTACGGCGGTTCGCTGCCACCGAACCATTTGTATCTGGATGGCAAAGAAAGTAAGCCTTCTGCAAAGGGCAATAACCATTTGGAAATTTCAGCCATCTATCAAGGCCATGATAACAAGGATTACGCTGTTCTCAAATCCATTGGTGGCGAAGGATGCCCCTCTCGTTATGCCATCGCGTCAGTCGATGCATCTGGCGCTCATCCCACAGCGTTTTTCGGAACCTGTGCTGATGCAAAAAGCACCACCTTCGACAAAGAAACGGAAACATTTACCATTCAAATGCCGTTAGTGCGTGACCGTCAGGAACTCAATAAGATAGTAAAATTTAAAATACATGATGGTGAAATCACCCGCGATGGCGCCCCCCAACCGTCTTCATGCCCTGCGACAGGTTGTCGAGGCTGATAAATCTTATCAGCACCACTTCCTCGCATGATGTTTATGTGGTTGGCAGGCTCAATTAGCCTACCAACCACATTTTTTTTGTGTAGAGTTTTACGATGGCAAGTCAAAAGACATTTCTAGCAGCCCCAAAAACCCCAAATCTTTCTGCAAGTCCTGATTTAAACCCGAAGAAGTCCCCTAGAAAAAGGGGTATGAGCTCTCACCACTCATCTGCTCCTGGAACAACAACCTGGTTAACGCCAAGGGATATCCTTGAGCCTCTAGGTAAATTTGACCTCGACCCCTGCTCTGCACCCGATCCTAACCTGTGGCCTACGGCAGAAACACACTACACAGCCCCAAAGCAGGATGGCCTTCTTTTACCTTGGTTCGGACGGATCTGGCTTAATCCGCCATATACAAATTCCGGCCTCATGAAATGGATGAGCAAAATGGCTCACCATAATCATGGGTTGGCTCTGCTATTCGCTCGCGTTGAAACTGAAGTTTATTTCAAAACCATCTGGAGTGAGGCATCAGCTATCCTTTTTCTCAAGGGCCGTCCTCACTTTCATCACGGTGATGGCACAGTATCAAAGGAGAATTGTGGCGCTCCACTTGCATTGGTCTCTTATGGAGAAAGCGATGCGGAATTGCTGCTTGATGGCGTGCTGCCTGGAGCAGCTATTCCCCTTAACCGTGTCACAATGCTCTATGCCATTTCTGGATCATCCAATGATACGGAAAATGATCAATCATTTATTCCTACGTGGCGAGAAGTAATTATCGATGCCGTGCAAAGCATGAAGAAGAAGAGCTTCTCTATGGCAGACCTATATGGCTTTGTGGCTGATCACCCTAAAGCCAAATCAAACCCAAACTGGAAAGCTAAAATCAGGCAAACTGTAGCAAGAGTAGGCTTTAAGAAAGAGCAATTCGATCTTTATCAGGCTGCCTTTTAATTTAATCCCATATTGAGCTAGATATTAGGCAGAAACTCGAACCATTTTGATCAGTTTTTGTCTAATAGTGCGTATAAATCTAATGAAAATAAAAGTGATTACCCTTCCATAAAATACAGTTCATCTCGCAGAATTCCCACAGACAATGAAGTAAGTGACATCACAAGTGGGGTGATGGCATCAGTCGTAACTTTCGATACTACCGCATCATTGACTTTTAGAGATTTTCTCCCTTCAGGAAGTGAAAACTGGTTCTCCAATCAATTTTTTGCTTTGTTCTGAAGACTAATTTCAATACTCATCATTCGTCCTTTATGAATTCTTACACCGACAAGTCTTTTAACCTTGATTTTAAGGTCTCTGATCGGAATTCTTTCAATAGGGAATCAAGGCTATTTTTCGTTATCATAGGCCTTGATAAGACTGGATGATTGCGAAGGCGGAAATCTCGAATGGGGCTTAATGGTAAACTATTGGCTTTTAGCCTTTTTGTGAGCACAGCCATCTATGCGCCACTTAATTCTTCCCAGGCATTTGCGCGTTCCAGCGGTTCGCATGGGTTTGGTCATTCAGTCCCTCTGTATGATGCGATAAAATTGATTGTGCCTTCTGGATACAACATTGCCATCACAGGGGGAGTTGATCCTTCTGATAAGGTGTCATGGACTGGATCCGCAGATTGGCGACAGACGCTTAATTCAATCCATTCAGAAAGTGGAGCTGACTACGGCTTCAACGTAAGTGGATATGAAGTTTCAGTTAGAAACCTAAACGCCGCGGCAGATAGTGCCAGCGGCCCGACCACCACCGCCTCATCATCCTACTCACCTTCTAAACCGCAGCCCATAGTTTTTGGAGGAAGTGCCGCCATTCGGGCGCCGGGCGTAACATTCCTTACTGCCCCGCCTTCTCCACCACCGATATCATCTCCTACCCCAATTATTCAGCCGTCAAATAAGCCGTACGCAGTAGCTGCTACTCAGGCACCACAAAAGCCAATCGACTTGAGAGCTTCATCCTCCAGTTTGGCTCATCAGGTAGATAGCCCTTCCCTGTCTCCAATCAATCCTTCAGGCGGGGAAGATTATTCACCTGATGGATCGAGCACTGGGAGTTCAAAATCAACTGAGATGGCGGACAACAATAGTTCGCCTTCCCAGATATGGCATGCAACAGGCGGGAAATATCTCTCTGACATCATTGAAGAATGGGGCGAGAAGGCCGGCTGGCAAGTCGTTTACGACACTCGGATGCTCTATGAGGTCAGTGCTGACAGCGACTTTGAAGGCACGTTTCCCCATGCAGCCTGGACTATGATCCATCAGATCCAGCAGCAGATCAAAATGGCCGGGGCGGAAAAACCTTTCCCAGATATCTACTTCTGGAAAAACCGAACAGCAGTCATTGTCACGCACAGAGGACTACAGGATTAAAATATGCGCTCATTAAAGCAGAATTTGCGGCAGCATTTCTCCACGTTCCTGTCCGTAGTGCTCCTTTCTTCATCAGCCCTAACTCTAACGGGTTGTTCTGGACTGTACACGGTAGAGCAAGGGAACCGGGCTTCTTCCGCCACGATCAAAGATTCAACTGAAATTATGCACAACGCCCTGAGAGGTGGTGATGATGACTCTGAGGCGTCCCACTATATGCAAGGGGCATATGTTGGCACAAAGGTCGTAAGATCTGAGCATGGGGTGCCTCTGCCTCGCCGTTGGCTGAAGCCAGGGGCATTTAAATACAACCATCCTAAAGCCATCCCCCTCTACCAGATCGCCGCACTTGTTACTGAGCAAACGCATATCCCCGTAACATTCGCACCTGAAATCCTAGATATGGCTCAAGGTGTTACTCCTAAAAGTGGAGGGTCAGGGAGCAGCGGAAAAGGCGGCGGGATGATGCCTACCGTCTCAATGGCTCCGACCCCTGTAAACAATCAGGGAATGAACTCCCTTCTCTCTGATATGGGAATGGGAGGGGCGATAACAGAGGAACATCAATCTCCCGTCACGATGAGCATTAGCAATTACTCCGGCTCTCTTGACGATTTCCTTTCATCTGTCGCGTCTCACTTTTCAGTATCCTGGGAATTTGATGAAGGTCAGATCAGATTTTTCAGGATGATCACCAGAACATTTACTGTTCACGCGCTTCCCTCCGCCAATGAATTGAACAGCGCCATGAATTCTGGCGGTTCATCTTCAAGTGGGTCGAGTTCTGGTGGCCAGAATGCTGCCACCACTGACACCCTCTCCTCTAAAATATCGATTGCCGTATGGGATGAAATCACCAAGACGCTGGGCTCTATAGTTTCAGATTACGGCCGTGTCTCTCCGACAATGAGTACAGGCACGATTACGGTTTCTGCGCCACCTTCCGTTATGGCGGAGGTAGAGCGGTTTCTTGAAGGCCAGAATGCACGCTTGAGTAAGGAAATCGGCATATCAGTGGAATTGATGGCCCTTACCTTTACAGATTCAGATGATACCAGTGTTAACCTCAAAGGCATCCTCGACAAGGCATCTAAATATGGATTGTCTTACTCATCTCCCACCGCCGCAGCAGTAGAAGGTATCAGCTCCTTTACTGTGTCGATGACAAACCCGAACTCGAAATTCAATGCTAGTGAAGCCATCGCATCAGCAGTAAGAACGCAAGCCCGAGTACGGACAAGATCCATGGGCACCGTCTTGACCCTTAATGGAATGCCAGCCCCCCTGCAGGTTGCTCACACACAGAGCTACGTCAAGGATATGCAGGTTTCTGACTCCACAACCTCAAGCAGTGACCTTAGCGGCACACAGAGAACTCAGGTTAACGTGGATGATCTGACAACTGGCTTTTCTATGATGGTACTGCCGCGGATAACTGGGGATGGGGACCATGTTCTCCTGCAGTTCGCTACAAACCTTTCTGAGCGTACCGGCTCCGATAATTATGGCTTCGATGATTATACAACCCCTGACAAGTCAGTATCCCTGATGCTGAAGGACGTAGACTATAAGGATAGCGTCAATCAGGTAAGGATACCGTCTGGTAGCACCGAAGTAATGGCCGGGTTCATGCAGGATGCGAACAATACATCAGCCAGCGGTGTCGGAAGTGCTAACTTCCTTGGATTAGGTGGCTCGCAGGTCGGCAAGCATGTGCAGACCCTTTATCTTGTGCTCGTTACACCGGTTATCTTCTCTGATGCCCCCAAAACGATAACCTCCGATGGGGACGGCAAAGACGAACCAGCCCTTTCCTACTAATCTGGAGGATTAAATGGCTGACGCCTATGCTTCATTGAATTCGGGAGACAACACCGAGCACCGTGGCAGTTTCCTCGATGTCGGAGGGAAACAGTTCGCTATTGGCCTAACCTGGTATTTCATTCCCCATGAACGAGCCAAGGAAAGCGCCAAACGTCAAGCCCACGCTACGGGATGCGACTTATACTGTCTGAACAAATACGTTGACGGATCCTCAATTCAGTGCGGCCTTGGCTCTACAGCGGATCACCAGAAGCCGAAGATGCCACCACTGGCGACCGCCTTCCTACAGGTCGCTGATGGAAGCAATATCCTCGCCTGTCTCAATACAGACCAAGGGGCAGATGACGAGTTCTACCTGGTCGCAATACGAGAAGGTGCGATCCTGTCATCTCATGATGGCTTGATCAACGGCCTTGACGCAGCTCGTTCCGCACTGGCTGAACTTCTTTCTGACGAGGTTGAGTGGGATCAGATCATTGTCAGTCAAGAATTCGAGGACATCTCCTCTGAAATCTCGATGGCAGAAGACGCCGAACTGACGACGACCACTCTCCTAGACCTGTTCTCCGATGTAAAAAAATTCAGCATCACTCTTAAATCTGCGGACAGCAGCAACTTCGTAAATTATCTCACAGCAACCGTAATCCTCGGCGTGGTTATCGGCGGCATCTATTGGATGTACGAACGTCACGAGGAGAGTAAGCGAAAAGCAGCAATTTTAGCTGAAATGAAGGCCAAGCAAAAACACAAGAAGGTCGGAGTTATTGTCCCCCTGCCAGTATTCCCCTGGGAGGGAGTTGTGCATGGAATTTACCCGATAGATGCCTGCATTGAGGCGATCAAAGAGACCCCGATTGTTCTGGCAGGATGGAACACCAAGGTTATCTCTTGTCGACCGGTCAATGACACTGATCCTTCCGACAACCTCTGGGAGATCCAATCCATTCTGGATCGAACATATGGCTCTATTTCTTGGCTCCCCTATGAATTTAATGTCGGCAATGCGCATCCAAGCATAAAAGAGGCTGGCAAAAACTTCGTTGTGTCGAGACCTGTTCATTTTCACTTTCCCAAGCAAAATGTCATGGGCCACGACATAAAAACTGATTCAACAATCGTTATTAGGCGTCACCTTATTGAAAACTTCGAAGAACGTGGTGTCCCAATCACTTCAGATACAATCGTGGGAACGACTTACCGTAAGCCGGGAACACACGGGAGAACGGATCGCTTTAGCATAGAAAAGCATGTCTCTTTTTCCTTTGAAACATCCTTTGATCCTGTAGACTTGTACCAATATATCGCACCAATTCCGGCCCTTAGGGCGGATGAGGTCTCATTTGACCCAAATACTTTAACATGGAAAATTTCGGCAACGGCTTACGAAAGACTACCTATACCAGTTATCTCAGGGGTAATTTTCGCTCAGGAGAGTTTAGAAGAACATAGGGCAAAACTAAAAATCAAGAAGAGTGAAGCTGGAGGTGGTGCTCCTACTGAAAGTAAAAATCAGGCTCCAGTACCCAATTCCAGTGGAATGAAGTCAGCCAGTAAGTCAGGAGTGAACAGTGGTGCCCAATAAAATCTTGTCGAGTGGTCTGATTATTCTCCTCGCGGGAGGGGCTATTGTTAGCGCTTCATCATTTGCGTCGGCTGCTTCGATTGACGATAAACAGACTGGAGCACAGCATACATCAAACAACGAAAATTTCGCCACTGCAGAGCCTAACGCTGGAGTGCCCTTCGCCAGTCTTATGTCTGTTGATAGTGGCCGAGGCAAACCGCGCCCCGCTCCGCCCCCTTCTCTCCCTCTGGCCAG
This sequence comes from Acetobacter pasteurianus, assembly GCF_009914215.2. Classification (NCBI taxonomy): domain Bacteria; kingdom Pseudomonadati; phylum Pseudomonadota; class Alphaproteobacteria; order Acetobacterales; family Acetobacteraceae; genus Acetobacter; species Acetobacter pasteurianus. The sequence goes on from NZ_CP039845.2 coordinate 321,904, forward strand.
TCAGCCCATATCTCAGGAAAATGGCAGGGTAGAAGCAACTCTAAATCGTATGAATGGCCAGATTTCAGACCGCCTGAAAGGTCTTTCTATAGGCGATGGGGACCTTAAGCCGACCAAGCTAAGTCCATCAGACAAAACCCTGATTGATCAACTGACTGAAGAAGAAAAACAGATCAAACTTTTGGACGCCAGAAAACGGCGCCTTAAAGTCGCTATCGAAACGTGGGCCGAAGCTTTTGACCCTCACAAAGAACAAGCAGCCGCTGGCGAAACAATTGATGCCAAAAAAGGTATGGGAGAAAGTCAATCTCAGGGTTCAGATCATGGAAATGCCGACAATGATCATGATCTGGAGACTTTGAAGAGCGAAATAGCATCCCTCAAGCAATCCTTGGAAACTGCCAATAAAGGCTCTGTAGGCATAAAAAGCCAGCAGCAAGATCCTTACCCTGTAGTTACAAGCACTAACGCCACATATGACGGAGGGATGGAAGCTAATATTCTTGTCCCCTATTCCGGTGAGATGAAAGTCTCGACCGGTGACATGGTGCAGGATGGTGTGACTATCAACAGCATTTCTGGAAAAACAGTGACCATCAAGGATTCACACTCCGGTCGTATTATTCCTTTGGCCTGGGGAGATTCTGTACCGAGAGAACGACCTTCCCCGGAAACTGCTGAAAACAATGACAAAGCCTCATCCCAATCGACAGGTGGAAACCGGACAAGCAAGAAAACCCATACTCAAAACAATCATGCTTATCAGCCAAGTCTCGCCCCTCCATTGGCACCACCGTTCAATGGATAAATCCTTTGATCGGCAAGGCTCATCCACAAATAATGGATGATTATTCATGCCTAAGAAAAAAAATAAGAACTCAAAATCAAAGAAGAGTTCAAAAAAGAAAAATGGGAATGTAATCCAGGGCTGGATGCAGCGGATTAACGCCGCCATCGCTTGGCTCACAACAGATACAAAGCCGCAAAACAACACATCGACTAAAAAAAAAGAAGCTCGCACACGCCGAAGAACACCTCACATTGCACAGGGCAGCGACCAGAATACAGAAACCAAGACCCTACTGCGTAAAATTGAATCCCAGACAGACGTCGACTCTCTGATTGATAATATCAAAGAGGAAGATCGCACCATTATCACTGGCCTAGGCACCCCGGTTTCCGGGTTTGAAAACCGACACCGGGAAATGGCAGCTTTCGTGCTGGATGCAGGGGATGGGAACGACAAAAAAGGGCAATTTATCTATCCAGACAAAAAACGTTTTGATCCAATCGTCGTTGAAGCTAAAACCCTCATCGAACAGAGCGGCTATATAATTACTGGTGACGTCACTGTTCCGATCAAGACGATCGCCATAATCAACAGTCTTGGCACATCACAGTTGATGGGTGAAGCTGGAGGCCAGAGCCTTACAGGCGAAGAACTCAATAGCATCCAAAAGAAACTGTTCCAGATATATGATGAGGCAGCAAAAGCCGGCGCATCCGATATTCATATAGACGCAACGAAAGCGGGTACGAGTATCAGTTTCCGCATTTACGGCGAAATTCGTCCCTTCCAACACGAGACATATGAAACAGGTTTAAGGCTGAACCACATCGCCGCGATTGTAGCTACGGAAGGCGATAGCCATTACGACACCTCACAGTTTCAGGATAAAAATATGCGGCCTGGTGAGTTTACGCTCCCCAGAGGTATCGAAAGCCTACGCCTTCATTGGAACCCCCTATCCGATGAAGGCAGACAGGTCGTCATTCGTCTTAATAAGGAACCAAAAAGGATCCGAATTGAAGACGCTCCATTCCTAAAGGCTGGCTTCACTCCAGATCAGGATGATGCTTTCAGACGTTTCAGACAGAAAAAGGATGGAATGCTTATCCTATCTGGGCCGACTGGTTCAGGTAAGACCACCACCCTGACAATGAATGCGACAATCCTTTATTATGAGCGCGATACGCGCATAGCAATTAACACTCTCGAAGATCCCGTTGAACAACCAATCATTGGCGCCTGTCAGACCTCCGTTCCGAGTTCAAAATACAAAGATGGCCTGAAAGCCATGGTGCGCTCAGATCCTGATGTTCTTGTAGTGTCGGAAATGCGTGACGGGCCATCCTCTGATCAGGCCATTCAGGCGGCCAGAACAGGTCATCTGATGATGACCACTACACATTGCAGTAGGGCATTAACCATTCCAAGACGTATCATAGATATGGGAGTGGATCGGCTGAATGTACTGGACGGATCAATAATGAAGCTATGGGTCTCTCAAAGGCTCGTAGGGGTAATTTGTCCACATTGCGGTTTATCTTATGAAGAAGGTATAAGACTGAATAAAAGAACGAAATTTGAATGCGAAAGCGTCAAAAACTTTGTTCCTGAAGAATACTTCCCTAAGCTTAAAATGGTGAACCCTGATATGGCTGAAAGGCTTTATGGCTGCGGGAAGCGAGGATGCCGATATGGACAATCCGGGGCGACTATCATCGCGGAGGTCATTGAGCCAGATCAGGAGTTCATGGAATTGCTGAGAAAAGGGCAAGACAAAGACGCTGAAAAATATTGGCTAGAAAAACTTAATGGCACATCTCTCGCCGAAAACTGCCTTTTCAAAGCTTGCTTTGGCCTTATCGATCCTCGCGATCTTCTTGGGGTTGTGGAATCACCGAATGAAATTGACCTGGCGAGAACGTCCCGGCTTTTAAGTGAGAAAGCCGAAAAATGGTATGGCGCTTCAATTCAGTGATCTGACAATCTAACAGGTAAACCTTACTAATGGCATTAAACCTCAATCTTCCTTTTGGCCTGCATATAGATATTGCATCTATGATGCTCCAATACCGTAAGATTAGATTTAATGCTGGCAAGCGCATCAAAGTCTATGAGATGTTGGAAAGCCTTACGTCTCAAGGCAACTCAATCAATGATGCCTTGGCCCTCGTATATGAAATCACCTCAGAAGACGGAAAGAAGCCTAATAAACTCCTCGCCTACATTACAAAGGATTGGTACGACCAAATTAGAGGAACCGTGCCTCTTTCTGATGCTGTGGCCGAATGGGTTCCTGCCCGTGAGAGAATGGCTATTTCTGCAAGCGGCAAAACTGGGAATATCGCAGCAGCTTTACGTGATGTAATTTTTATCATGAAAGGCGAACAGGCTATTAAGTCCGCTATTAAAGGCGCTCTTAAGGAGCCGGCCATGTATTTGGTCATGTCCTTTGCACTGTATTACGTCTTTGCGACAGACGTTATTCCACAATTCAAAACAATTTTGCCAGAGGATAAATGGGGTGGACTTCCCTATGTGGCTCTCTGGCTAAGTGAGCATCTTGCTCAGACATTTATCCCTGCCGTCTTCATCATGATTTTTATTATTATCGCGATAATTTTTTCTATTCCTCGATGGACAGGGCGGATACGAGTTACTTTTGATAATATCCCACCTTGGTCTGTGTACCGCATCCTTATTGGCGGAAGCTTCCTACTCACTTATTCATCCCTTAAAAGGTCGGGGGTTTCTGACAACAATATCCTGACCTTACTCACCAAAGGTGCAAGCCCATGGCTTATGGAGCGCATCATGGCAACACGTCATATCCTTGCGCTTGGTAACAAAAATCTCGGCGATGCTCTTTATGAATCTGGACTGGAATTCCCTTCCAAAGACACAACGATCGTGCTCCGGGCCTACGCCAGAAACCCTTCCACTTTTGACGAAAAGCTAGAAATCGTTGGAAGAGAATGGCTCAAGGACGGGGTTCAAAAAACACAAAACACAATTTCTACCCTTGGAGTGATAATCCAACTTTTCTTTTACGGTGTCATCGCCTTCTTTGGGGCTGTACTATCCTTGCTTGAACTACAACTCATGACGCAAAACTAACAAGGCCATTTTATCTTGGATTCCGGCCTTATTTCTCCTTAACATCTATAAAGTAATGCCGGCCACGTCTTACTTGATCTTGCTCGTGCCGGTTATCCCGTAACCTATACCGGCTCATCATCGTCAGGATGGGGCAAATATCTAGGATGTACGTCTATGTATGATGTCGATGCAGAAGGAGCAATCTGTCTGGAGGGAAAAAATGGACATTCCATTTCCACCGGCAGTCATGGACATTACATTTCCACAAGTAGCCGAAGTGCTGTCGTGCCGAGCGTAATGCAAAGACTGCTGGGCAACCACCAGAACAATCTTTCTTCTCGCAAGGATCAGGCAGGTTACACCCCCCTTCAGATTGGCGCAGGCCTTCTGGTGGTGGCCCTTCTTGTTGGCCTCGCTGTGACTGAAATCGGCACGATGTTTACGCGCCAGAAAGTGCAGTCCACACTTACGATGCTGGCCCAGATTAACCAATCTGCGGCAGATCTCTGCCCTAATGGTGACTATGGTTCTGGGAACGGCTGTAACATTGACGTTGGCGCCATTGCCAAGGATGGCTTGTCCAAAACCTACACGGACACCAACCAAGATCAGATCATTTCCCCGTTCAACTCTTCGGTCACAATTGAACCTGCAACGACCGATCAGTCCAATGACTCTCTTACTATCACCGTACCTGGCGTTACAGCAGGTGCATGTGAATCACTCGCCACAAAGCACCTTGGCGGTGATATTATCAGTTTGTCAGTCAACGGCACGCAAGGCGCACAGCCAGCTATGACTGCAAACGAAGCTGAAGGGGCATGCGCTGCAAGCGGAAATGACAGCACCACATTCACATTCGTTTATGTAATGAAGCCGGGTAACTAATCCGGCTTCTTCCTCTATTCTTAGTATATTGAATGTATATCTTCTACATCTTGCTGTTCATGTTAATGGCCATTTTTTCGATGAAGCCGTTAACGGACGCAAGTTCAGAAGAAGAAGCCGATCGGAGGGCATCTGTTGTTGCCCTCCAGATGGAGCACTACCATAGCCTTAGTCTCGAAAAATGCTGGCCAGTTACCACTGGAAGCACAGTCAAGGCTAATAAGTGCCCCTCAGGAATAGTCACACCTGACATTGCATCTCTAGAAATGGGTCAGTCCATCTCCTATGAAGGCACTTTTACCAGTGTAACTGATGGGAAATGGCTTGTTACCTACTGGACACCAGATGCGATAGACGCAAATTACCCAGTCAACTTCTCAGGTCTCGTTGCTTACTATATCCGCACAAAAACATGGGATACTGTCCATTCTGGCGTCTATGATGCCAGCAGACAGGAATTTGGTTATGTCCCAGGTGGTGAGCCTTTACCTTTAGCCTCACCTTTTGCCGGGGTGGACATTCCTGATGGCGCTGTAGTCCAGGAAACAGAGGTTGACTACCTTTACTGATCCTTTGAACACACTTCAAATGTTAAAAAGATATCTTCAGATCGGATGAACAATCCTGTTTCAGGGTTCACCGCGCACTCTTTGCCGGACAGAACATCAATTAGCGAGTTATAACTTTGTCCCTGCTCCAGATAAATTTCTTCTGAAGAATCTTGAGATATCCAAGGTTTCGGTTTGAGAATTTTGCGGCGAACAAGCTCTCCAATTATAGGCACAATCTCATCTGGCAAAAACTCCATTCCGGTCTCAGACACAATGTGACTGATGACCATAAAGCTTAGATCTCTACCCTCCTGTCTGCCTGCCAATGCAGACAGGCGTGAGATTGCATGCTGCAAGGCCTTCCACTGCCTTTCTTCTCTTTCTTTAGAAATTCTGTTACGGCCTTGTAGGGCATTAACGATCTCTGATTTTAACGGCATTCAGGGCTACCTCTCATGTCGAGGATGAACGAAACATATCATTAAGGATCATGTCGGCCCGATTTTGCGTCAATTTAGATATCTTCGCCATCCATTCAGGATCAAGCCCCTCCTTAAGCATTATGCCTAGAACACTTGGAACAACATCCCTGATACTGCGCACAGTCTGTTCCAGCCACTTATCGTGTCCATCAGGAGGGTAAAACCCTGCTCTTTCACAAGCCATCTGCCAATGTCTTTTATGGATTTTTGAGAACACGTATTTCCCATCTACCGACATAGACATTGAATTGGTGGACCAGGAAGCTCCTTCATATGGTGCAAACGTATTGACATCATATAAAGGCGCCAAACTCACCTTTTGTTCCGATTGCAATGTTTCCAATGGGTGAATGTAAATCGAATAATTTTTTGCATGAGCATCCGTACCCATCAGTACCCAATTAACAACCATCGCGCGCATCAGAGCCTCCCGATCCACATCAGGGTCCATAGACCGGCTCAACACTTGCCCACTAATATCGGTAGTTCCTGGGCCGCCTTCACTCTGGTACTTTCGAGCCGGATCAATGCCTAGAGCCTGACACATATCCTCGACATGAAGGCGATGCACATCACCTTTTTCGTCACGCCACCTGTCAAACCTTTCAACGCAAATAACTTTCTCGCTTCCGAATTGAAGAACCTCACTTTTTGCAGCCGAAAGCCCTATCCCGCGGCATAATGTGAGGCAGAAGTGCTCAGCCTCGACTTGACCTTTCATATCAGGCATAGGCGGCTTCATGATATGCGTTGTAGGCTCTTTACCATAGGGAATGCCCCATGACCCATCTGGCAATCTTCTCAGCGCAGTTTTCTTTTGTGCCCCAGCCAAACTAAATCGACCATTGTTGTGTTCGGGTATCCTACCAGCTACAGATCTGCCAGAACGGATATCATGAATCATCTTTTCTACTTCATCTTCAGAAACCGGAATAATTCCCCCTTCCTCCCTCACTTTAGCGATACGATCTTCCTGCACGACTTGCACAGCACCAGCACAATCCTCACCTATCTTTTCAAGCAATCTAAGAGGATTATTCACTGAGCAAACCGGTAGATCACCCGTTTCATCCTGAGCGATCGCCCTTAAATCTTGTTTGCTTTCAGGCAGTAGGTTCCTAAGCCAATTTACAACCACACCTCCACCATAAGCTTCTTTTTGTGGTGGCATCGAAAGAGAGAGAGAATGCCCTTCTCGAACCCCTTCTGAATCCATGTCATAGAAAATCCGTGGTGATCCCCCCTTATCTGTCGCGCGGGCGCACACCTTTCCTGAAACGAGAACTGCCAAATCGACCATCATCGGATACCTTTCCCATTCGCGGAGTTTCTATGTAGCTTTGTAGTGGATGTAATACAAATAGAACATTGCACTAATGTTCGTTTTAGATTACATCAGATGAATGTTCAGAATAGGTTACACGATCACGGTCAATGATTCTCAACATAATGGAGAGATGACGTGCAAATGAAGTCATCTTATGAAGCTGGAATCTGCATCCGGGAGGCACGGAAAGCCAAAGGATGGACACAGGCCAAGTTTGCCGAACGAATGGATGTTACGAGGCAATGGGTAATCCGCACCGAAAAAGGCAATGATTCAGCCGAGCTTGGGTTGATTATGAAGGCTTTTTGCATTCTCGGCATTAATCTGAATGCGGAAAAAACGACAGACCCCTCAAACCGGATTCACTCACTTGAGCTTGTCGAGGTAACGAGTGTTGGGAACGAAAAATACCGCCAGCACCTTGATAAGGTGAAGGCCATCATGACGGCACATAAAAACTTTGAGTTAAACTTAGATCCAGAGAATCTCGCAGAGGTGGAAAAATTGCTATCCAGTGATGACTGAAACTCAGTGTTCCACCTAATGCTAAGCCCCTCCTTCCCTCCGTATGAGCCGGAGGGAAGTGCAGGAGCAGGGCCTCACGCTAATACGCCCTGATAAGCCAAGAGGCAGGAGAAATTCCAGGCTAACTAAGGGCCTGGAGGCAGGTTAGCAGATCAGTGCTCAATCCTGAGTGCACAAGGCTTCCGCTCCTTTGTGCCTTGCATGAACGCTCCTTACCCTTCCCATGAAGGGCAGAATTAATTGTGCCCAAAATCCTAATTAAATAGGGGTGGGCATCAATGCGCCTGGAAACCATAGAAGAGTTCCGTGCTTTATTCCCTGAAGCCTTCCGCAAGGACGGAAGCATTATATTGGACGGTACCAAAGCGAACAGCGACTTAATTGAGTCCCTGCCCCCTGGCCTTGTAGTGAATGGCGATCTGGATATGAGGGGGTGTCAGGGCCTTAAATCGATCCAAGACCTCCGGGTAAATGGCAATGTGACCTTCAAGGGTTGCGGTTCACTCAGCCATATTGGCCCGAACATACTTGTTGGGGGATCTGCCGATTTTTCTCACTGCAACGGACTGACGTCTTTCGTGGCGGATAAAATGGTCGTTGGAGAGAATTTATCTCTAGATTGCTGCACCAAACTCAACGAGGTGGTATTTGATGTTCCTGGCATAATTCCAGGGCATCTCTCCTTAAGCGGGTGTCGATCTCTGAAATCCATCTCGCGCGTCCACGTTGGAGCGTCATTAGAGGCCAGTGATTGCTTTTCACTTCAGCATTTGGATAATGGCATCAAAGCCTTCTCAATCAATCTAATTCGGTGCCATAGCCTTCAACATTTGCCTGCAGATATTTCGGTCAAAAGAGGAATCAATATCAGTGAAACTTCCATCATGTCTCTGCCTGAAGGGCTGAAGATAGACGGATGGCTAGTCGCACGAAAATGCAATGAACTGACTTCATTGCCAGAAGACCTTTACGTTACAAAGTGGCTAAGTCTGCAAGATTGCAAGAATTTGGAAAAAATCCCTGATACCATTGATGTCGGGGACTATATTGACCTCCTAGGATGCGACAACGTCCAGATATCGGAAAATTTCCTTAACAAGAACCCTAATAAGGTCATCTTGCCCAACCATTTTATCCCGACTTCCGATGAAACCGATCCTGAAATAGAAGCTGAAAGCCCTGAGCCATTCTGATACAAAAAGGCACTTCTGCCGCACAGGCAGCTTAGAGACGGATAGAAGGACTCATATCTTGTCTTTTACTGCCGCACAGGCAGCAGCACTCTTACAGTCCCCTTAAATCACTGGCTCGCCTAACTCATCCTCATCGCCATTTTGATCTGCATGAGTATTATCGTCTGAGATCTCTAACGGAATATGAGTGTTAGTTTTGTCGGTGGCGGAGGGTGAGACCAGAGACATCAGTTCCTCCGGCCAATCGCTTTCGGCAAGGGCATCTTCTAGATTTACCAGACCTGCTTTAACGAGATCTGCCATGGATTGCTCAAGGGTCCACATCTCATCTGAGTGACGCATAACTTCCCTGATCTTGTGTATTTTCCCCTTGCGGATCAGTTCAGTCACCTTGCCTTTGTTCAGCAGCATTTCTGATGCAAGAACGCGACCCTCACCATCTGCTCTTTTCAACAAGCGTTGTGTCATAATCCCTTTAAGATTCAAGGAAAGGGTTAGAAAAACCATCTCTCTTTCCTGATAAGGGAAGAGAGCAATAATACGATTTATTGCCACGTCAGCAGCATTTGCATGCAGGGTACCAAAGACTGGATGACCTGTATCGGATCCGATGAGAGCCTGCCTCATCACTTCCAGGGTCCTGATTTCACCAATCTGCAGGCAATCAGGGTTTTGTCTCAAAGCCGCGACAATCGCAGCCTCGAAAGATTCCGTGTCACGTCCTACTTCGCGCTGAGTAATGATGCAGTTTATTGGCTTGTGGACATATTCAACAGGGTTCTCGACACAGATGATATGCTCACCCTCGGCATGTCTATTTCGCCAATTAATCTGTGCTGCCAAAGTGGTGGATTTACCTGAACCTGTCTCACCAGTTACGAGGAATATCCCGCGTCGCATTAACGCAATCTGTCTTAAAATCTCCGGTAAGTGAAGTTGTTCACATGTCGGCATTTCCGTACTGATACGACGAATAGCCATCCCAGTGTGGTCGAGTTGCACGAACATATTCACACGGAAACGACCTATTCCCGGCAATTCCAGTGAACGATTGAACTCTTTTGTTTTGATAAATGATGACAAATGAGAGGCCAGAAGCATACTCCCGGCCATAGTATCCATCGCTTTGTCAGTTAAATGAGAGGAGGAAATATTGAAGGTTCCTTTAGCCCCTTTTAGCTTCGCGGGAATACCTACGTTAAGTATGAGATCATCGGCCTTGTCATCCTGAAGCCTCTTCAAAAACCGGATCATATCCAAGCTATCGGAAGAGCTATCAGCCGATGGTTTTTTTTCTCTTTCCTCAATCCTCTCTAAAATATTTGGAGCACGAGCTAATCTCTCTATCGGTGTGTCAGTACTTGTTCGCGCCGAAACTGACTCACATACATCCCAGGTTATCAAGCCTTCGGACATGAGTTTAGAGGCGTCCTGCGCCATGGTCTGACCTATAGCTCGCCCGCTTTTGAGAACCTCTCTGATAATGGATGCCCAATCAGCATAGTCCGAAGCCAGCAAGATTGATTTGATGCGATCATCAAAGAGCATGTACTCGCGAACTGCTACAACACCCCCACCAATTCTAGGGACGAGCAACTGACAGACGACTAAATTAAGAGCTGCCAATAGATCGAGAGCTGCAGTTCTCCGACTTTCTATCGGGAACTCCATGACGATACGACTAATCGTTTCTGCGACGCCAATTGTATGAACAGTTGATGTCACAAGATGTCCAGTTTGGGCAGCACGCAGCATGGCATCCATCGTCACGTAGCCGCGGGCTTCGCCAACAACAATGATAGATGGCCCCCTACGCACGGCATTGGCTGTTGCTGCCGCCCACATTAGCGCAGGGTCTGGGTTTATCTTCCCCTTGATAGTGATGTGCTTACCGACTTCACTCTGGAACACTTCGCTATCCGGGTATTCATTGTCTGGATATGAAGTCTCAATCGGTTCCGCATATTCGATTACTTTCTCATATGCCCCCTTCTGCCTACACCTCCAATCAATGAGAGAAGACATCAAGACAGACTTACCTGAACCAGTTGGCCCGGCTATAATATTAAGGCCTTGGGCAGCTCTAAAATAGCGCGGAATATCGGGAGGAACATTAAGGTAATCGAGAGGAATGGGCTTATCAGATGTCGACCTCAGTGTGATTTGTAGCGCCACACCTCCAGTCTTAGAAAAGCGCCCTCCGGTCGCATTTACACGTAGATTGATTTTCTTTTTTTTATCTTTCCCGATTTTGACATTGTAACCAAAATCAATGGGGTCACCGCCAGCGACCATACCGGCGGCATTATCTGCATTGTATAAATAATTGAGAATTCCTGCCACTTCATCGGCATCAAGACGTCGATGGGTTATGGCCTCTCGGCGCCCGCCAACGAGCACCCAGATCTGTTTTCCCGTCTCAATCGTTGTATCTTTAACCTGGTTCTGGATGCACCAATCCAAAACAGTGTCGATATCTTCTCCGATGAGAAGTGGCGGGAAATCCGGGAAAAAGCCGATGCTTGCTCCCTTTGAAAATAAATTTTTCGTCTTTTCGGCTTCGATGGCTTTAGCTATCTGGAGAGATTCATCATCTTCAATATCAGACATTTTCGCAGGTTCACTTAACTCATTATGGAGTTGCTTCAGGCCAAGGATCTTTATTCTGATCTGGCAGGTTCTCCATGCTCACATGGCCCGGAGGGATAGCCGCGGCTTCAGGTGGATCTTGTGACGGTACCGCTCTTTCATTTTCAGGATGCCTTACATTGAGAAGAGAAGGTGCCGTGATGCGATAGGTACGGTCATTCTCACGCATATCCATGCCTGTGCCGGTGACACCAAGATCACCTGTGGCGACATTCGGCGCGCTCACTTTATTTTCTTCCAGAAGAAGCTTGTACCGCACCATTCCCTTATAATCGCGTTCCAGGCGCGCAAGACTTCTTTTGTAATTCATAAAGGCGAGGTGCTGGCCCTCATCCCATCCCTGATGGACATAAGCTTTCCATAAACTTCTTTCTGAATCATTCTTTGGAAGCAGTTCTTCAGAGGGGAGTGCAGGCGCTTTCTGGGGAACATGCTGACGCAGATAGCTTGCCCATGTTGGGGCTGTCTTACCTAGTCTAGCAGGTGACAGTATTCTGTAATATCTGTCTGCAACACGCACAGACGCCCCGGCATCAGATTGTTCAAAAGTGTCCTGACTTTCCGAAATAACGGGGGGAAGAATTGCGACACCGCCAGGTTGAACTACAATAAGACGGTTAAAATCGAATATGACTGACAAGTCGCCGGCTTTTGAATCAAGCATCGCATTGACCTGTTGAGATCCCCAGGCATGCCCAACTCTAGATCCATATGAGATCGCAGCATCGCGCATTGCCCCCATATGCAATTGCTCTTTCTGAGACATTTTATCAGTAGAGCCACCTTTAAGACCTTCCAAATCGTGCAGACTTGGAAGAGCCACTGGCCTCTGATTTAACTGACCCGGCCTATAGGTGGGGTTGATTGGCAACGGTCGGCCTGAGCCATCAACACTATAAATATCTTCAGGAGCGTCACCGGAATCAGCAAAAGCAGGAGCGCAAAAAAATAGAGAGACTGCGGCAACAGCATAAGCTGGGATTAGGCGGCGATGATGCATTCAGTTTCCTCCACCTGCCGCGACAAATCCGGCCGGCAAGGAGCTAGAAGTCGACAATGACTTACAATCAGCAGGTTTGAATCTTGTAACCGACTTTCTTTTGGCGATGCCCTTTTTAACCGGTCTGGCTTGCGGCTTCGGTGCGCTTGAAGGGTAGTCTTTGCGCCGGGCAGATTCATTTCTGTATTCGATCCTTTTTTGAGATGGATCGACAATAAGTGTGGCGTACTGCTGAACTTGGAGCCCGACATCCTCCAGAACCTTTGCCACGGACATATCCTGCATTTGAACTGTTACAATGCCAGGAATAAGAGGATCACCTCCGGTCATAATAAACCCATAACCAATACTCTGTGCCAGACTTTTAGCTATCTCGTATCCCGGCCCGGTAAAGTCCACTGTGGTTTTACTTTGCAGTTCTGGCGGCAAGGAAGACTCATCAACACTAGATGCCGGAGGTGGGGTTCTGGCAGCAGCAACCATCGCCAATTTCGTCTGAGCGTCTTTAACTCTTGCTGCGGATTCTGCCAGCATTTGATCCGCTTCTTCTCTTATTTCCGGGGAATATGGGACATCAATGGGTGATGGGGCGCGGTAAGTTTCGTACTTTTCTCCCCCACATCCAGCCAAGAAACTCGTAAAAGATAAAGCGGCGGCCATATGGAAAAAACGAGATTTCAAAAACGGCATGGCCTCTGAATTCCATTGCAATGATTATGGTTATTTCAACCTCAAGGAAACAGTCCAAAAGACATAAATTCAAGGCTTAAATGCAGCTTAAACGCACAAGAGAAAGGCCAGATAAAATATCTCGCTGTACGACATATAACAGTACAGGCCAAAATTCTGCGCATAGACTTTTGGGCAAGGTTAAATTGCTCGCGAACAGTCTCCATCCACCAACCAGGTTTATAGGCCAGACCCAAAAAGGTTATGCGTCTTTAATTCGGGATTTGTCTGCTAAGTCGTACTGTACTGTATGACCTGATAAGGTCAGATACCGAATAATGACATTGTCCAGACCCTTTCATTACCCGTTTCACTTGTTCCTGTACTGTACAATGTCACTTTATCCAGTCATACATGCTGCACCAACTAGCCAAGTGGGGAATGAATAAATCCATAGACCTCGGCATCCTGAGGCGCTTTGGAACAGTGTGAGCAAATGATCCCCGAGATCTTCCTGATCTGAGAGCGATACCTAAAAAATTGACGCAATGGAGTACTGTACTGTTCCCCACAGTACAAAAGGTCAGACTGGAACTATCTTTCCAAGGCCCAGAAAAATGCGATTTCCGGCGCCTAAAAACACAGAGGATGCGTGTTTTTCCTCTACCCACGAGATCAATACTAGCCCCATTCGTCCTTGGAGTGCTGTACCGTGATGTACGGTACATTATCCATTCCTAGCGCGATATGTGCTACACATTGAGCAAACACTGAAGGCAAAATCAGAGGCCATAAGGGCAACTCGCACACAAAATCGAAAGATGTGGAGAGAAAACGCCTCGAATGCGTTACCAAAAAACGCCAATGCGTTACCAATTTTTCGGAAGGTGCGTAACCAATATGACCCTAAATTATTGGAATATAGTATTTTTATGTTTGGATATCATGATTTTTTCACCTCTCCTAAACACACAAAAAAGAGAGATTTTCCCGACTATCATAGCCACCCAATTGACCGAGATATTTTGAATTCCAAAAAACCCAATCCCAGGAATCTGCAAATTCGGGACAGTGCGTTACCAAAATTCGGAGGGTGCGTAACTTTTTTTTGGTAGTTATGGGGGGGGCAAGCCCCCCATGGGTGCCTCAACCAATATTGGCGACCGCCTACTGTTCGGCCCCAAAACTGATTTTGGCGGGCAAAAACGCCCCAGAAGGCGGCCTTCTTTCCTTATGCCTGCCACATAAACCAGGCACCACTAACTGGTAGCCACCCAACCCCTAACCGGCCTCTATCACCAGTGCCGGGCACCAATCTAAACTAAAAAAAGCCAACTAACACCGCGACTGGCAACCAATCGGATCCGACACCGCACAAGAACTAAAGCCAGCCTCAAACACGCCCCGAGATCTGCTCGTATCTCTGGCACCATAAAAAAGATAGGCACCCTAATGCAGAGACAAGCCCCCCGACTAGCCCCCCGACTGCCAGATGCAGACGACATACAAGAAGAGGAAACAGACAAGAGAGGCGCCTTAAAATCCGCAGAAAACCAAGAGCGCCGGCGCGGTGCCCGCCCTCTTACGCCTACCACAGCCGATTAGCCAACTAAGACAACCAAGGCAAACCATCATGCCCCATCCGCGGCCTCATACCGCATCCAGACGGCAAATCATCAGCAGAAAGCCGCCAAACAGCCAAGGAAGAGAGACCACCTTAAAAGACGAGCACCCACCTGCCCGGCCGCTAACAACCTCGAACCGAAGCACAGCTCCGGCAAGGCGCCGCCACTCCTTAATTTGAAGCAGAAGAAATCACGGCGACCTTTTAAGACGAAAAGCCCTCTAGGCCCAATTCGAGACCAAGATCTATTCGACACCCGATAACCATCGCCGCCTGTACCAGCACGCTTCCCCCACATCGCACAATTGAACCCGCCAAAGTGGGTTACGAAATGAGCTTGGGCCACTCCTTAATAATTATGGGTCCATATGGGAACTGTTCCCCAACAAGTTTGGGTCACCACTCCTTAATTGATGCCATAAGGCTTTCAGGTGGCATGAAGGTCAGTCGTTGGCGTTGACATATAGGCGAGCTTAATGAATTGGGCGCCTTTAATTTTGATCAGTTGGCCTTGGGGGATGGATTTCTTCTATTCATATAGACATCTCAAAGGCCATTTCTGAATTAAACCTTGTCAGATTGTTGATGCCAAAAGAGATATCTTGTTATTATGGAGTGGCCTCAAATCTATGGATGATTGCAATGCTAATTGATATTTCGTCAGCTTATGGAATAGCGCGAAGATACGCCTTACACGCGAGCAATGAATACGATAAATGTAGACGAATAATTTATCAGAACTCCCAAGAAATTTTTATGTCATCCTGCAACGCGCAGACAGGGAATGCCAAGAAAGTGCGTGTAGGCATGATGAATGCAAGACTGAAATCCCTTCTCAATCAGCTACCTAACGATCCATCAATTGAAAAAAAATTCACCAGCAAATCAGGGCCTTCAAGTACATCTAATTATGGCGGCTTATCCATATTCGGATTCACAAGAAGGGAAATTTATCATCTGACTTCCCCAGGTGAACACAGACGCTCAACATCTTTCGTAATGGCCGGAGACTCATTTAGTCATTATGGAGGCAAGGTGTCGTATAGGGCTATGAACAGTCATGTTATAGTTGATCAATGTTGCCTCGCCCGGTGGTTTTCAAGGCGCCCAAAATCTGTCGAAGATATAGACATCTGCCAAGCAATCCATCACGCCGCCCCTCTTTTGTATGCCCTGCAATCGGTCGCATTTGAAACATTTAAAGAGCGTGAAGGCCCTAACATTCCAAATCGATCAGAGATTGATAAAAAAACAGAACCTGATCCTCCAAAAATAATTAAGCCTTTCGATTTTATGATTCCTGTGCCTGGAGGTGTTATCGCAGGAGGATCCGAAATCATCGCCACGACTGAAATTGGAAACGAATTGGAATGGCATCTTCGTCCTAGAAAAGATGTGCACGCCAGCATGGCAATTACGCCACGTGATCCGGGTGTATTGGCGCCAGTTGTTCGTATCAGGACTTTCCTGTCAGAAGACATGTTGTCAGACAGAATGATGGAAATTTGTCGTAAGTCAGTTGCATGGCTTCACGGAATAGATCAGGAAGCAATAAATAAATTACGCTCAGGAGATAACACATTCAAAATAGATGGCCATTCCATACATGATATTTTTAATATGATGAATGACTATATGACAATCTGGCGCAGGAGACTGCTAAATTCGGGACACTTCAATATCGATTTCCCTAAAACACATAAAAGCTGGTCGAACTATGTGGCTCCAGCAACCGACAAAAAAAGAATAGCGAGGCTGATAAAGATACCTGAAGCGGAAGTACAAATACCCCAGATATTTGCAAATTCAACGACGACTAAAAATGTTGATACTCATACGACATACTTCAAATATGATAAGATCGGAGATATCCAGAACCAGAATAGATCTTCGATGGATGATGTGGAAGCGGAGGGTCTGGAAAAAGCCTATTCCGACCTATCTGAGGGAATTGATAACTTCTTAGAAGACGGGGAAACTCTCTCTTCTTCAGGAATTATTATTCCACAGAACACAGATAGAACTGAACTGGCATGATTTATTTTAATGGAGGATACTTTTTCCCACTTTGTTCAAAATAGGGATAAAATTTCAGGTGCAAACCATGTTTGGTAAGATGCCATATACCAATTATTTTGCACCAACAATGATTCATATCATGTACTTTTCTTAGGAATATATATAGAATGGAATGGTCAGGTTTTGATCTTCAAGTCGTAGGGAGACCTCACAATTTCATTCCTGTAAAGGGATGTTATTGTGGGTGGAATATATAGGGTGGGAATACCATCCAATATATTCTTCAGTTTCCTTCCTCTTGGTGGTCAATGCATGGGTTAACAAAATTGAGAATGAGATAATGCTGTTTTCTATTGATGGTGAGACCAAACGGGTGGAAGTCTACCATCCAAAATCTATTCAGAAAAAAACGAAACTTGTGATCCATTCATACCTTGAGGCTACTGGTCTTGTTGGTATGGGTTTAAGGGTGATCCCGGTTATCGTTAAAGGCAAATGGCCGTTCGATAAACCGAAGAAACCTGGATCAATGTCTGGGAAATGGCGGCGTTTCCTAATGACCAAAGAAGATGGAACAGGCAACGACGATATCTACAATAACATTGTCAAACATCTTCCAACTCCTCCACCCACCCACTACGAAGAAATTATTATCTCATTCATTCCAGAGCAAATGCTCGAAGAATGCTCAGAAAAAGATTCATCCGAAATCGGGATGTTATCAGCCTGCTTTGATGTGGCTTCTTGGTTTTTAGACACACTACCAATCCCATCAGACCCCCATATCCTGAAAATTAACAGAAGAAGACTTCGGGCAATAACTTTAGGTGTATATGCTCGGCTTCTCATCTCACGGCTTTGGCAGGTAGGGGCTATTTCCAATGAAATGTATATCAAGCTAAGTGATGCAATTTCAGGGATTACCATCGAAAAAATGGCAATGCATTGGTACGCTGAAAATGCAGCCACATCGAATGAAAAATCTTCAGAAATCAATGATATTGTAAATCAATACCTCAAGGCTTTTCCAGGCATCCTGTCTGACCTTTTACGTGCCTTAGATAGCGTTGATCTTAGCGATAAAATTATTGATACAAATGATTCTGATGAGATGTTTTCTAAGGCGATAAATAAAGCGATCCCTATTATCTTCAGAGAAAAATAGACGCATCATCCCACAAAAATCCCGCCTGTCAGGCGGGATGCCCTCCTCGCTATCTAAACATCAATCCCCATAGTTCTAGCGAGCATGACCGGATCGACAGCCGTTCCATTGCCTTTGATGATACGTCCATCAACCCGACAAGTGTTCTTTTGGGATTTCAATGATGGGGCTTTCCCAGCATTCTTTCCTCTTCCCCGTATCAATCCAGCGGGGAGAGCAGAGGCCGAAATAGATCGCGGATCAGGAAAAGTAAACGACCACGTTACTTGACCTGGCTTTATGAAGCTGAGCCAGAAGTTTAACCCTTTTGCCACATTCTTCCATCTCGCACGAACGACCCCTTTATCATTCGAAAACAACTCAGGTGGACGCAGTGTACTGTTCACTTCGAAGTAAGTAAGAGCAGCAAGAGCGCTTTCATTGTTTGGCGCCATGTCGGTTGGTCCTAGCCCTTTACCACTCGCTAGACACCTAAGGTCTTTTGTCACGCTTTCCAGGCAAGAGCCGCAATTATCCTTTCTACTATAGCCTCCTTCCCCACTCCCTCCGCCACTTAATAAGCCATTAGAGGCATCTTTAGATCCGAAAATGATCATCGTGAGGGCCTCAGATGCATTTGAAGCTTCAGATACATCCTTGACGATCATTTTATGTTCGCCAGTGGTATTTCTGACCCTCTTCCCTGAACTATCAACTTCTGCCCAGATTAGATTGGCAACTATTGTAGAACCATCAAAATTTAATATTTCAATTCTAAATTCCCGCTTCCGACCTTGAGACATAGGTAAGCTAATCGTTGCTGGGGAAGGACCCTTTGTTAGACCTCTAAAATATTGCGCAACCATAGCGGCACAGGCCATTGATCTTCTCCCAGCGTTCAATGTGCGATGGTACTCTTTATTGCGTTCCACCAATCAATGTAGCAAACCGAAACAATTATCTAAGAATTTATCTTCGAAATCAGCGTCTAGATTTTTTGCACTTTTTGGAATGTCCCCTCTTTTTATTTTTTTTCTCCCAAGGAAATTGGAAATCCCGCTTCCTTCGGAATTGATCTTCATCGAGTAAGTCTTTGCAAAATAAGGGATAAGGAAATTCCTGGTCATTATCCCTGCTCATGAGCTCACTTTCTTTTTGAGATAATTCCAGCAATGCCTTATTCAGCATCCTCGAACGCAAAAAACACTCGGCATTAGTATATCCAAGAATTCCCACCCGGTCTTCCAGGGCATCAGACACTCGGATAGTTCTTTTAAAACTGTCAATGAACCAACTTGGGCAGGCCTCTGTCCGCAACACCTCCACCTGATCTGATTTGCCTGCTTGTGAGATCGCATCCAAGAATAAAACCTGATCTTCCGGCGTAATATCCCTCCAGACGGAGAGGTCTTCTGGCACTATGATGCAAATTCTCGCCTCTGCATGATGAGCAGATATTTTTTGAATTAACTCTAAGACTGATTTGAGATCTTCTTCAGTATATTTATTGGGTGTTTCTGTAGGTCTAGATATTTCAGTATGGAGAAATATGAAAATGCGATCATTACAGTCTGCCAGATAATCCATATTAACCTCACGATTACTCTTATAAGCAGGGGTTTCAGATGAGTTGTTAAGGAGAAAAAATCTAAGAAAAATGATTAGTGTTCGCTATCTTAAGTGCAGATGTAGGGTCTGTGAAAGGCTTTACACACCCGAAGCTGAATATGGTGTCATGAGGTTAGTTTGAATGTTGGGATGGTTTCTGGAGAAGATTTATGACCGCCGCCAAACCAAATACGACTTCTCAGCGATGGCAGCTAAAGAGATCTATGACAAAAAACTAATGGGTGCCGCTGCCTATCAAGCTTCAAGAGGTGATCCTATCGCTGCACGGAAACTAGCTCAGATCTACGCAGTGTCTTCCGCTTTTTTTCCAGCCTGTTTCTGGTTTAATCAAGCTATCGCCGGCGGGGACAATGAAAGCCTTCGTGACCTTGCAGAATTACATTTTGTATTTGCTTCACGTCCGTATGAAAAAAGGTTTCTCGATACCGAAATTCCAAATCTCGATAGAGCTCTATCATTAGCTGACCGCGGAGTTATCCATAAAGTCCATGGGTGCCTGTCACTCAAGGCTAAAATTCTTCAGAAAATAGCCAGACCAGGTAATACTACTGACGATACCCTTTTCCTTGAGGCCTGTTCTCTTGCTGCCCAGAATGAAGAAGATGACTGGGCTCGTATGGTAATGATCCTTGCCTGCAAGGCTTCGAAGGAGGTGGCCCTGCAAGGCAAAACAAAAGAGGACGCTATTGCCTATTGGCTGCAAAGGGGCGAACCTGCCCCTCTTTCCAGTGTATGTATGGCCAAGCTTATTCTCGCAGGATCTATAACCGGAGACCCCCTGCCTTACATGAAGTTTGCTGCCGAAAAAGGTAATTCGGACGGCCTTTATCTCTTCGGTAAGCATTTAATCCTTGTAGAGAAGGAAATCAGTAAAGGTGAAAGCCTCCTTAGAAAGTCGATAAGGCAGAACCATATAGAAGCTTCGGCATTTTTAGCTGATTTTAAGGCGTCTCAAACGAATGACCCAGCAAGCCAACTAGAAGCTGACACACTTTATAAGGAAGCTTCAGATAAAGGCCACTTAGGAGCTCGAACTATAATGGCAATCAGGGGGCTGATGGATCAATCTCGCGGCATTCCAAGGGATAAATGTCTGCAAATTATTCGTGAATGCTGTAAAAGAAATGTGCCCTCCGCCCTTCTCTTCGCCAAAAGACATGCATTGAAGGTCTAACTATCTAATTCAGATTGGACTTCAATTACGTTGGCATTCTCCGCCCCCCTGGAAGAGGTAGAGGGATGCCTTTGTTAAGACCACAAAATTGGTGAAACAGGAATTGTCCGGTGTCATACAAAACAGATCCTATTAACCCATTGCAAGCAGGTCACGATAAATTAGAAAGACATATCTCTGACCATGACCGGACCATCAGAAAGCAACTGAAGGATGAGCTCCTTTCTTCAGATGGAGCAGTCAGGCCGACCGAGGGTTCTATACCTGCTCTCTCTTCCCCTGAATATGAAAAGACGACCGGGCAGAAAAAATTCATCAATCCTGAAACTCTGGCAGATTACAGGCGCAGAACGCTTTCAAAGATCGACACATATAAGGTTGAGAATTGTATACCTCTCCCCACCCCTCTGGAATTAATTGACCCAGTTGACTTCACTCTTTGGATGATGGCCGGGAAAAAAGAATTACTCAGTGCGTCATGGCGCGTCTATCGCTGCGCACTCCAATATTTCCTTCAAGAATGGCCCCATGACAATACGCATAAGGCCCTGCAGATCATCGCATCTGACATTCACAACCGTGTCCACAATGTCGGGGAAAAAAACTCTACACGCAAAAAGAGAGATGGGACCGAAAAAACTTCCGCCGCATCCCCTAAGCGCGTGCCTTATAAAGACTATGAAACCCTCATCACTTATCTGAGGAGAGCAAGTCGCTCACGGATGGCCAATACCACTGCTGACTTTTTTGCGGCTGGTATTATGACAGCCTTACGTCCTGATGAGTGGAAAATGACTGAGGTATGCGTCGTTCAGAGCCCGTCCAGTCAGCCTATCCAGCAGCCACTGCCTCAACATACACCTCCCCCAGCATCCAAATCAGGCAGGAATCATAAGGTCTGGCTGCTCGTTATGAGTGCCAAAACGACAAATAATAGAGGCAACGGCATCGTTCGGACCTTAGACATTACCAATTTCTCTGATGCTCAAATCAATCTAATCCAGAGGGCATCTGAGACCGGCAGATCCTACCAAGAAAGAGGTGAGTTCAAACGGCTGAAAAACCAGATAAGCAATGTCCTTGAGTACGCTGTTAAGGTGCTATGGCCTGACACCTCTGCTGGAGAAGGTAAAAAAATCTCCAAAAAAAATTATTCGCTCTACTGTGCCCGGCATCAGGCCATTGCCAACTGGAAAATGGCCGGAATTCCTGAGACTGAGATATCAGCCATGGTCGGGCACGGTAACGCAGAGACCGCTGAGGAAAACTATGCTCGCAGAGCAGTAGGGTGGTCGGGGAAAAAGAGATTCCCTCTCCCCCATGGGGTGCCAGAAGAGATAGCGAGTGTAGAAAAAAGGATTGGTTACCATCAAGCTATGGCAATGAGGCGAAGACATGCTTTTATGCCGTCAAACAATGTGGGGGGGCCGAAGCTTTGAGATGCCACCCTAGCTTGCATATGCACATGTTAACATTCTTGGGAGAAGAATACACAGGAGACTCATAGGATGCACGCAAGCCGCGGCTACAAGCCCATGACCCATGATGAAATCGTAGAAGCAGGGAGAAAAACTTCCGCCTTGATCACTCAAGAATCACGAGATGCGTGGTCCTCTATTGGTGCATCTCCTGAATTGGAAGGAGAGCGGAGAGATACGGCGGAATGGGTTTACGAGAATTTTCGCTTCGAGGTTATCCCTGAAGGGGCCTCAGGATGGGAAAGCGAAGGCAATGAGTTGCGCCGAACAGTATTCCTACCCGATGGTGATGGAGATACGGTGAAAGGCTATTTTGGCATCCGCTTCCCCCCTGGAAGTTCAGACATAGCTGACACTTGGTCCTACGATCAGAACGGGATGGAAAATGGTACAGCCCGGCCAGACTGGTATGAGCGTCGGAATGAACTTGAGCCCGGCCAGTTTTTTAAGACATCTGATGGAAGCATCGTGCAACTGGAACGCCGAGTTCCAGGTGATGGCACTAAATGGTATGTGCAGAGCTGGTCAAGTGGCGGATGGTTGTGTGAAGATGCCACGATTGAGCCTGGGGACCTTGAAGATAAGATAGAGGATCCAGAGCAGGCACCATCGACGGAGTTAGAAGCTCCAGCACCCTGACCCGTTTTTCAGGCCTGCAAGCTCTGAACCTCTCAGCCCTGAGAGGATGCATTAAGGGTTATGGGGGGCCTGGCCGACAATACCACAGCGCCTTATATCCCCGCCATGAATGACGGGGCTTTACGGCGCATCCGGTAATCTTCTAAAAAAGCAGCCGCTACACGTCCGCATCTTTACCCAGCTTTCACGACACGCCCGACAACTTATCTCTGGCAATCTTCCACTCAGCGATAGATCTCTCCTGCTCAGCTATTTCGGCCCTTCTCTTCTCAATAATCTCGGCCGCACTCTCACACCGACGATCGAAATAAGCCCTAGCTGCACGAACAACAACATCCCGATCAACGGAAAAAAAATCGCGATCATAAATCAAGACGCCATCATGCGTCACGTTGGGGTAGCAAGGCTTCTCGCAGAATTTTTCGACAACGTCATGTCCCTCCAAAACATAAATTCGCACCGACTTCTCAAAAACATCTTCCGCCAGAATACACTCTAAAATTTCAGCCGGGTCAGCATTTGCAAGAGAGGGATAATTCTTGCGGAGAAAATCCGGGAAAGTCTGGGAGCACGAAACACATCCTGTATTCATATCTACTGAAGCAATATCACTTACAAAAGGAGAACCAATAATGATCCTCCCATTCCGCACACATACTTGATGCTTAATTCCAAAATACTGCTTAAACGTCTTCCACCCCATGTTCAATTCATCCTTCCCACCGATCCACCTTAGAAAACGGGAACATATAAGACACTACGATATTGACCTTTTTGTTATTGACCGTTTTCTCTACTAATTTCGGTAAGCCGTTAATCACCCCTCCGCCAAGTTTCAATTCGAGTTAAGAACTCTAAGACCGGCCTCTGTCAGTTCAGCTCGGTATTCCTCTCCATCCCTCACCCATTTGGCCAGATTCTGGGCCATAAGTTGGCCGACAACTGTAGGATGGACGATCGCATGTGTGTCCTTAGAAATGATCCTCCAGGAGCCATACCCAAATTTTGCCTGTCTCACTGTGCCGGCATGGATCTTCTGCAGATGATCTTTTCTCTTTGGAGTGATACGGAAACAACGCTCTGGATGTTGGGCCACCTTCATTTTTAAGTCTTTCAATTTAACTACTAAAGTTCACACACCAACACGACGGCTGCGGTTTACGTCACGTTGCTTGAAATTGAAAATCCAAGAATCAACTCGGATATACCCCTGGCACATCTGCCCAGGTCCCATCCTGAACTGCGCATTCATCAAAATGAATTGTAGGGTACTTCGTTCGAAGGTAGGTAGAAGATACAAATTCAACCTTGATAGAACGACCAGCAGGAAAATCAACAGTGGCGTAAGATCGAATATCACCACGATCATCAATAGACACATAAATCCACTGATAATGTCTGTTTTGGCTTAGCGGGGTATTGCCCCACTCTTGACCAGCTTTTCGTGCATTGCGACGAAGAGAGAGGCGATAACAATCATCTGCCTCAATCATCCGATCTTTCAGCAAATGCAGATCACTGTCCAGCATTGTTAAGATAGTATTGGGGCCTGAATTTTGTTGCCAGTTTTCCTTACGGAAGATGAAAACAGTAAGGTCACCACGAACCTCAGCTCTAACTCTGAATAATGTCCCGCCTCTTTTCTTCACATAGAAGAAGTATGACGACATGGCTTCGATGTTCACCAAGCCATCAATAGCAGCATTAGAAACGAATAAGGATGGGCCATTGTAACATTGCACCACGCGACCAGCCAATCTGCTCAATCCAGATTTAATAATGTCCAGAAATGATGAAGAACAAGCTGAGGCTTTCTGTTCAGGGGATTTGAGTAGAGACATTGTTTCAAACCTTATTTACGAACACGTGACCACAAGGAACATTTTCCGTATCTGGCACTGGTCAATTCGCCTTTGCGCTTTGCCTGCCGAAGATGACTTGTGACAAATTTCCTTGCCTGATCCCTTCCAAGCCCCATTTTCATTGCAATGGCTTCGATTTCATCTCTTGTGAGGGGATCATCTTTCAATGCCTTATCCAATTTGGACATGAATTCCTGAATAAAGCTCTCATCAACAATTACGGGCATAAATTTAATTCCTACGAATATATCAAGATCATTTGCGATTATTGTAAGGCCTATTGAGGCCACTCGCAAGCTCACAAAGGCTTATTAAGGCCTTTTGAATGGAATTAAATTACGTGATATCTAAGCAAACCTTCAAAGCGGTTTAAATTATAGGAAAAGGCTAAACTAAATATGTGTCATGCCTGCGTAATCCTTACCGACAAAAACCACACAGAAGCGGAAACGCAATACGAACTGGCCAAAGCTCTGAAAATGAGAGTTAAGGATTTGCCGTTACTTGAGGGGTACACTGAACGGTCACTTGTCGGCAACTCATGCCTTTGTCCGATTGATATGCACAAACTAGGTCAAATGCTCAAATTTGATGTCACTGCGCCTTACGAAAACAGTCAAAAAATGAATGATGAATGGATTTTTAGGCCTGCAAACAGGCAATAACGACCCACGTACCAAAATCCTTCGTTCACATTGCCCAAAAAGAGAATAATTGGAGACTGGATTTGTTCAAGCACGGAATAAAAACGGCAGAAATTTTAGAGTTTACCGTAGATCCAGCGATCATTGTTCATATCATTTACAACCAAGGAGGGAATGAGGCTAAAGCCATCCTAGAATTGGTAATGAACAGCATTGATGCTGGAGCCACATCCATTCGGATTGATTTTAATGAGCATGGTTTTACCTGCATAGATAACGGGAAAGGCTTCGCAAGCAGAGAGGAAATAGAAAAGCATTTCCAGAGATTCGGAACACCACACATTGTTGGTGATGCCAGATTTGGTCGCTACCGTCTTGGACGTGGGCAAATAATGGCTTTCGCCAAGACAAAATGGCGGACCCGGAACTGGGAGATGGTCGTAGATATTCCGACCACTGGCCTAGTCTTCTCATTGAGACCGGTGAAAGATAATTTCCCTGGATGCCACATTACCGGTGAGTGGTATGCTCACAAAGAGGAATGGGAAAGAAGGGAAATCCTCCGAGAGCTTAAAAAACAGCTCCGCTACCTTGATATGACCATAGAAATTAATGGTGTCAAAGTCGGCAAAGAACAATTTCGCGAACGATGGGATCACGAAGATGATTTGGCTTACTATCGGATCGAAGAGCGTTCTGGAGCAATGGATATCTTTAACATGGGGATATTCGTCAAGCATGAGCCTTCACGATTATGGGGCGCTGGCGGTGTCATCCTGAGCAAAAAAGCAATTGCTCTGAACACCTCCAGAACTGAGGTCATGCAGGAACTTTGTCCGGTATGGTCTTCCATCTCTGAAAAAATGGAAAGCCTAATAGAACAGGACGAAAGAACCAGACGAAAAAACATATGGACGGTTGAGCGGAAAGAAAGAGCTTTGTCCAAAATTTTGGACATTCATCCCGACACCCTGGAACTCTTTCGCGATGCTCCAGTCATCAGTTTAGTAGGACACTCCAAGGCTATCAGCATTGGGACTTTTCTTTTCGGAAGAAAATTCCTCTTGGGAACAAATCAAACGGATTACAAATTTAAGAAACTGGCAATTTGTGAGTCTCGTGCAGATCTTCCCGATGCCGAAACAGTCGCCGCCATGTATCCTGATATCGCAGTTATTCACCCATCAACGTTTTTAGAAGTTTTCGGTTCACACTCTTCATATGACTTCATGAGCATCCTGATGGACGCCCAGTTAGCGGCCTTTTCTAAGTCATCAAGTATTGGCGATCTATGCCACGAAAACTCTTACGCCTTAAGGATGCGTGGCAGTTATGACGTCAAGCAGAGGGAAATAGAATTAGCAGACTTCAGAACACTCTGTCGCACTATAGACAGGAGAACGCGCATTTTAAATCCCAGTCAGTGCCTGAAAGGCGAAGAACTGCGCGTCTGGGGCGCCTTCAAGTTACCTATTAAAAAATTCGCTGAGCGTGTCCGAATATTGATGGATCCGCTTAATGACCAAGGCGTTGAAATAATGATTGGGACATCCCAGTCGGCTGAAGCCTGGACAGATGGAGGATCGTGCGTTTTTCTTTCTGTAGATCTCGTAAAAAAGCTTTGTTCGAACCCAGTGCAACATGCACAAAGACTGTTCCAGATCGTTGAGCATGAAATGGTTCATAGTCATGGAGGTGGTGATCAGACCCTCAATGCCGAGCACGATTTTAACTTTTATAAACGGTTCCACGATATCACCCTAGCAGCGGCCCCTCTCCGGCAAACAATGATCCGCAAGGGACTAAAGGCCTATCGATACACTTTGAATATGCGCAGAGGTAAGATCGCCGATGATGGGTGGTACAGGCGGACATGCAGATATCGTGTGAAGCCTAAAAGCTGCGATCGAGAAGTGGCCCTTTTTTTAGATATTCTTGTTCTAAGGATGAGCCTGATTGGCGATTATGATCTGCCTCTAGGTAAGGATGCCTTGAAGGTAGACGAAGACATAATCAGTATTATCGAACAGCGATTTCGCTCAGAAACCTCTGCCACCCCGCCTCCAAAGTCAGCCGATGAAGTGCTGACCGAGGCCCTCTACCTTGCAGGCGTGCACTCTGGAAAAAATGCAAAGGAGCACGAAGATCCTGATTGGGGATATACTGCCGAGGCATTACGCTCTGCATTCGATAAACTGCTGGAGAACGCATGTTTCACCTGGCTTGCTCATCAGGCCTTAGCAGATATGAAAATAATGGAATTGTGTAAATCTGCCGTTTGGCACGGACGATCTCTATATCTGTCAGATTTGCACGATCAATACGGGGAAAAACTGACCGCAGAACAATTGGTGGATAATTTTAAGTCATGGCTTAATCGTAAATGCACAGTTGATAAGATGGCGCCAGCACAGTCGCCAGACCAATGGTGCATCGACCGTAACAAGTACGAGGAAGATCTCGGGGAGTCCTTGAAAAAATTACGACAGAAATTCGGAGAAGCTCCTCCCCCCCTCTCTGCAATCATCCCAGAGGCCAGAAATATGCTCTTTAGAGTTGATATCGCAGATTCAATGTTACGCTATCTGGCAAGACTAGCTTCAAAGAATGCTAACGATCGCAACTTGAACTAGAGGAGTGCGGATGGCACTCCTTCCGCTTTGGCGGAGGGAATTGACATTCCCCCCGGCCCTCTGGGCGGGGGGATTTCAATACTCAAGCGGCCATCTTGGGACAATCTGCGACATCCATAGGAGGCGTCATAACGACGATAGTCGTTGAGATGTTGTTCGCGAAACCAAAATCAGCAGGCTTCTGGCGATGAAACTCAACATGCCAGCCCTTTGCTTCTTCAATACGTTCGAAGGCATTCTCTGACGAAGACGGAAGCACTGCTACGAGACGACCTGCGGGGGCAAGAAGTGCCATTGCTTCTACCAGATGATCACGCCACTGTCGGCCGCAGTACGGTGGGTTCATGATAATGCGGTCAAACTTGGTCTGCGCGCGAAATGCCCTATCTGACCATGAGATAAAGTCCGCGGTTTCAACAGAGTATCCCTTACTTTTTAAAACGGCGCTGTGAATAGAGCTCACTTCAACGCAACGCACCTCACTCATATCGTTCAAATGCGCCTTTAAAGCATCAATTAGGTCTCCGGTACCAGCAGAGGGCTCTAGAACACTCATGCCCTCTTCTACCTCCAGAAGATCGGCCGCCATTTCGGCGATTTCCGATCCAGTCGGGCAATATTGATGTGAGTGTTCGTCAGGAATAATCCCTGAGAGGATGATTTCGTTAACTACAGGCTTGGGGTCATAATTAAACTCAAAAAGATACTCTCCACCACTGGAAGGTGTGCCCCCAATATGCCGCAAAATATTGCACGCCTCATTAAGCAGAAAAGCGTTGTTAGTTTTCTGGCTCCCGTAGGTATCCGATGATGAAAGGCAGATGTTATTTGGATTTGTCGTTCTGGGCTTCACCCATTCATTGGAAAAACGAGATGATTGGTATGGCGTGTGCCTAACAGCAGAAGCATTAGAAAGAATTTGAATAACCTCGTAGGGGATTGGCCGGTTGATAAGCTGCGGCTTTTTACGAGATGCGTCCGAAGCCTTTCTCTTTGCCTTAGTCCGAAATTTGGCAGGAATGGCGTTAGGGTGTTTTGATGCGAGGATCTTATTGAGTTGCCAAGCCATATCTGGATGGACCTGAAGGTGAGCTGTACCCTTTAGATAACGCCGGATCTTCAATGCGCGACCATCAATCTCATACCATTTTCCGTCTCGTGGGATCCGGTGGATAATGTTGTAGGAACTGTTTTCACTTGGGATAGGAAAATTCATAATCATCGCAATCACCCGGCGCAGATCATGAATGTGGCCAGCATCACCTTCCAGACTGTGGTCACGGATATACTTCATAATCATCCGCCGACCAAAACCCTCCGGTGCATTCGTAATGTGAACGTCTGAAAGGCCAGAGAAAATACCATCAACGGTATTGGCGAGCATTTCATGGCGATTGCTGAGATACATCTTGAGTGTCGGAATTACATTTTCTTCGGTAAATTCAGGACACTTGCACTCGATGATTTGATACTGAAACTCTCGCCTTTCCGAAAGAGGCATAAATTCCAGCGCAGAAGTGATCTTTAACGCTTTACGCCACATCCGGGCATCGAGGTGCTTCGTGGCGCTTTCAACATCAAACATTGTATCGGCAGATACAGTGCAACGAGAAACTTTCGCCCCGACAGCATCGCTAAAGATGCCAAAAAGGAAGGAATTATTAGGCTGACGCATATCTTCGGCCATAGAGGTCATATCAGCCAAGATCTGATTACGCTCCTCTAGGAGAGAATAAACATTTGGAGGCAATGCCACTTCTGTAGAAGACATAACAATTCCTAAAACAACTTAAAAATTACGGCGTGTTATCCAAGGCTTATTTTACAAGGCCTGATAAGCCTTCGCAAGGCTATTTTTTGGCCTTCGATTAGTTAGGTGCTGATTATATCAAAGACTAATAAAAAACCGTCCCAGCTAAACCTTATATTGACTTTGTCCTTTAGCCCACCTCAAATCTCGAACCACATCCCGTTCTTCATATGGCTTAATAACTATAAGAGGTATATTCGCGGATTTCAGAGCCCCGGATATAAGGATATCTCTTCGCTTTCGATCCGGTCGATTGTGTGTTGAGTCATTAAGCTCATACACCAACACAACCCCTCTGCGCCTTTTATCATAAAATACAAAATCAGCGCTTTTACCGAAAATTTGCCTATTCGCCTCAAACTGTTCATCTGGTGAATGTTTATCTGATGCTCCCATGAAATCGGCATATCTCACTTGAGCAAAACAGACGATTTCCCCGTTAGGGGGTAAGGCAGCCTGTATTTTTTGATACGTTTTATGTTCCCATACAGACAAAAGGGGCTGGGCTTCATATTTTATTTCTGGTCCAGTTGAATGAATTACCTTCTCTGTCTTAGCTCCTTCATGAGGATGAGATAGGCGATCTGGCTTTTCTTTACCTCCGACATAGCGCAAACGGCCAAAAAAGAAGACGATTACCCAGCTCACTACAGCCACCAACACCCAGAAGGCCACCCAATGATGTTGTGAATGTAAAGATGGGCTATCGATCATCCCCGGACGTTCCCGATCCCTGCGACAATGAGAGTTTTTCCATCGCAAAATTAGCCATTAAAAAGTCTTCGTCCAAGGCAAACTGTTTAGATCAGACCTCCAGCATTAAGCCTTCTCAAGCCTTTTAAGGCTTCTTAGATATCCATATTGCCGAGAAATGTTCTTTAGAGCTAAAATGCGAACTCAATTTGCATATTCGATCTAGACATTTGATGTGCATATCGAATTTTAATCAAACGCTAATATGGTGGAACGGATACTCATGACCCAATGGAAACCATCCTGTAGCAGAGAAGAACAGGTCGAGATGTTGGCTGAACTACTTGCCGATCAGGAAAACATTACGCCTCCGACTATTGATGATTTGCAACTCGCTGAGGCTATCATTAGTGATGTCGAGAAACGTGTTTTGAAGGATCATTCTCAAACAGGACATTCCCAATGAACGGAAAATCAAAGTCTATTCTGCCTTCGGAAGTCGGTATCCTCCCTAAACCAGTTTACGGTGAGGCATGCAACGGTTGCGGAGTATGTTGTCGCACCAACCTCTGCCTGGTAGCTCTAGGTGTTGGCATACCCAGAAAGATCACGAACTGCCCTTTGCAGAAGATTGAAGGCGGCAGGGTGCGTTGTGGTGCGTTTGATCTTGAGGCCGCATTTCTTAAGGACAATCCGCATAAGCACCCTATCGTTGGAGATCTGCTTGGTTCTGGCGGCGGATGTGACTGTTTGATCCTGGGATCAAAAGAGGACTCAATTCTCTCTGTCGCGGACATTATGGAGAGGCAGTTCAGCAAGCGGGTATTCGCTTATGAAGCACGGAAGAAACTGGCTAAACAGTTTGGTATTCATCATGAGAGCGATGCTCTGAATGACGCCTTTTTCAGTCAACTCAAATCCTACTCCAAATACCGCTAATCCCTAATTATTCTAATACAGATCCAGAGATAAATTACCCGATCATGACAGCAAAACCCAAGGCCAAAGGAAATAAAGCCACAGCTCGCCGGTTATCGCGAACCACTATATTACAAAGCAGCTCCTGTCAGGCGGCCCGATCCGATGCGACAGGCTTGACAGCAGAAGGATAAAGATGGACGCCAATAGCAAGAAGGGTTACGACCTCATCAACCGACGTCGCAAGCAATGGCTCAATAAGGAAGAGTTACGCCACGCCTGGATGAAAGGTCTCGAAGAGGCTTTGCAGATCGACCTCGACGCCGAGCGAGCTAAGCGTGATTCAAGTTATAACAACGTTGTTATAGAGTTCAAAGGCCCCGGATTTTTCAAGGGCAGCGAGACGAGCCCAGAGTTTGTCGAAGCGACTAATGGTCGTCTGCTGAATTACATCTCACGTTTGGCATCCGAGCAAGGGTTGGACGAGAAAGACTACATCGGTATTGCCATCGACGGTGATCATGTGGGCTTCGCCCAAGTACAAGATGGAAAAATCATCCACCAGCCGCTGATGCCGTTTTCGCCTATCACCTTTCAGATGGTGGTAAATGCGCTACAAGCCAATTTCCGGCGAGCGATCACCTCCGAGAATCTAGTCGAGGACTTTGGGCATCTGTCCAGAACCGGCTGCGAGCTCATGCAGGTGCTATCCAATGCGCTGTCTGACGCGATCGGGAAGGAGGGGAACCGTAAAATTAAGATGCTTTTTGAGGAGTGGTCAACGCTGTACGGGCAGGCCGCCGACCTGAGCATTCAGCAGCGCAAAAAAATCAATGGATCGTTGGGTTTCGATTTCGCAGGACCGGTCGAAGTTGATTTGCCCGCCAAGCTCTTTGTTACCCACACTTTCCATTCGTTGCTGATGAAACTTATTGCGGCTGAGATCGTGGCTGCTCATGGTATGGCATCCATTAAGTCACTGATTCACGAGTTTCTGGCTGTAGAGTCGGACGAGGCTCTGATAGACGCTCTGCGGTCGGATATTGAGGACGGTGGATTCTTCAACGCGGTGGGTCTGAATGGTTTCGTCGAGGAGGCCATTTTTAGCTGGTATCTGGATGCCACAAGCAAGAAGTCCATCCGCGTGTCGACGTGTCTTGCAATTCGTACACTACTGGCAAAGCTTTCTGTTTACCGTTTCGACACGATCAAGAAAACTGGCCGATCACGAGATGTCTTGCGCGACTTTTACCAAGACTTGGTGCCGGAGGAATTGCGCAAGAGTCTTGGAGAATTCTATACACCGGATTGGCTGGTTGAGCATTCCATGGTCAAACTTGGATACAGTCGGGACAAGTGGCTTTCTGCTCGTCTCCTTGACCCAACATGCGGTTCGGGATCATTCCTTTTAGAGGCTATCGAACAGAAGCGCGGTGCAGCTCTCGCGGCGGGCTGGAATGCCGAGCATACCGTGGACATGCTAACGACCACAGTCTGGGGCTTTGATCTCAATCCTCTGGCTGTGCAGTCATCTCGCGTGAACTTCCTGATCGCGATTACCGACTTATTGCAGCAATGCAAGGGCAAGGATGTAGAGATTCCTGTACTACTGGCTGATGCGGTGTACTCACCAGCCCCCAATCCAGACGACGACCAGAAGGTTATAGAGTACAGTATCGGAAGTCAGCAAGCCAACCTTCAAGTTGTTCTTCCCGCTGACTTGGCTCGTGATCGCGTATTGCTGGACAAAGTGTTCCAGCTTATGGGCGAAGAAGTCGAGAACGATACGGAGTATCAGCCAGTTGCCAAGGCGCTGGTGAAGACTCGTATCCTGACCAGAACACAGGCCGACGAGTGGCATGATCATCTCAAGCTGACCTACGACCAAGTGCTCGCCTTGCACCGACAAAATTGGAATGGCATCTGGTTCAGGATCGTGCGCAACTTCTTCTGGTCAGCCACCGCTGGGCAATTCGATGCTATCGTCGGTAACCCACCTTGGGTGCGCTGGTCGAACCTGCCGGAGGCTTACCGTAACCAAGCCAAGCCGACTTGCGAGAAGTATTCCATCTTCTCAGATACCAAGTTCCATGGTGGCAACGAGTTGGATATCTCTGCCATCATCACCTACACGACAGCCGATAAGTGGCTGGTCGAAGATGGCAGGTTGGTGTTTGTCATCACGCAGACGGTTTTCCAGTCTCCTTCATCGCAGGGCTTCCGACGCTTCCGCATCAACGCGATTGACCGTTTGGTGCCAATCTCTGTTGATGACATGAAGGAGCTAAGGCCCTTCCCAGATGCTGCCAATAAGACGGCTGTCGCGATGTTCACGAAGAAGATAGGGGGAACGACTTGTTACCCGTTGGACTATCGGGTCTGGCTTGGCAAGCCAAAGACGGACGATGCAGGTAATCCGAAGAAGGGACGTGGTGGTCAAGTGGTCCGCTTGAAGACCATCAATCCTCGCTTCCATCGTGGCAAGGTGATTGACTTAGTGGACGTAGTCCAGATGGAGGCCAATCCTGTTTCGCAGACAATGGAAGGTGCCCCTTGGGCCATTATGAAGCCTGGACATTTTGCTGCCTGCGAGCCGATGTTTGGGGCTTCGACCTGGGTCAACGGCCGAAAGGGTATCACGACTGACCTCAATGGAGTTTACTTCGTTGAGGTGATTGCCTCGAATCCGGTCGTTAAAACGGTCAAGGTGCGAACACGTCCCCATGAAGGCAAGACCAACTTGGGACAGCCGCGCGAGTTTTGGGTCGAGGCCGAGAGCTTGTTCCCGCTCGCGAAAGGGGCTGGGGATTTACACCCCTGCTTCTTCCTTCCTGAGAATACTCTGTATGCCTTCGTTCCCAACAAAGGCATCGACCGCGCCTCTCTGGATGCTGCTGCAATGCATTACAGCAGCCATACGAACCCAAAGACCTTCAAGTTCTTCAAGGCTTACAAGTCTTTTCTGGAATCTCGATCCACCTTCAAGACGCGCTTGAAGGGAGCACCATTCTTTGCGATTTACAACGTAGGAGACTACACTTTCGCGCCCTTCAAGGTCATTTGGGCCGAGATGACAGGTGACTTCTCAGCGGCCGTGGTCGAGTCAGGTTCCTTGCCTGGCTACGGGTCTCGCGTTTATGTGCCTGACCACAAGCTTTACTTTGCCGACTTCGACCAGCCGGAACCAGCCTACTACCTGTGCGGCTTATTGCACTCGGAGATCGTCAAAGAGATGATCGAGGCGCATAATGTGGCGACTAACATTGGCGACATCTTCAAACATGTGAGCTTGCCTGCATACAACGCATCGTCTGCTGGTCACAAGGCGCTTTCCAAGCTGGTGAAACAGGCCCACCAAGAACACGATTCCAAGGATCGAGGCAAGATAGTTTCAAAAGTTCGTGCTGCTGCCGCAAAAATCATCAACGCAGAAATTGCGCTGCGCAGGTGATGTGTTTGAATGGCTGATATTAATAGTAAGTTTTGTCGAGCGGACCTTGCCTTGCCGCCAAGGATCATTATCGTGGGAGTCAAGAAGTATCAATTCCCAACGCGAAGTTCTGATCTGCTGCGTTACCGATAAACTATTTGCAACCATAGAACATGGTTGCAGGTATCGCTAAAGGAACTGTGAAACCGGTATCAAAGTTACTGATATTCGGAAACGAACGGGGCTTAGCTAAGTGCATTTTGCTGCGCGTCATGGGTTCAGCGCCGCCGCTTTGCGTGCGTGATTGGCGTGATTGGGAGCAAAATCAATTGCAGTGCCAGATCGTGGCGGATTAATTAGGGTGCAACCTCGTCTTCGAGATCTGGGTTAAAATCTTCGGGTAGCGGCCACAGGTCACATTTTTCAATGGCGGCTTTCAGAGTTTCTTCGGAGAGTTTGTTTCCCTCAAATTGAACGCCTCCCTTTGTGATGTTGCTGCCATCATGCCACTCCAGATCCGCGTTCCAAGTCACTTCATTACCGGTCGAAGCCTCTTTTTCCAGGGTTATGGATAAGAGGCCAACGTAATCAGGAGATATGTCGATAGCTCCATATTTAGGGGCTATCTTTATGCGTCCGTAATCTCCCATATTGGCTATCGAAAAATTTGGTCCGTATGCGGCGCATGAGGTCACACGGAGCGTCCCGCCCCCATTAAGGTGAGACATTTCCACATCAGATATCGTCTGATAGCGGGCCTTATCCGCATAAAAAGGCAACTCTATCGCCATTTCCCCAGAGATTTCATTTCTGAAGCTTTCTGTGAAGGAAGGCATGATGCCCAAATCACGCAGAAATTTACTGAGACCTTCAGTACTCTTCAGGTAGAGGTCAGATTCACGGGACGAGAAAGGAATTGAATTGTCGCGGACGTAGCCAAAGACCTTGTCTCTAAGATTTTCTTCATGGCGTATTGAGGTGCTCATGGGATAACTTTCGTTGCAAGAAGGTGTTTTGGAGAGAAAATATATTATTCGGATGCAAGGTACATGCCATTCCATTAACCTTGTCCCATCAACCTCATTTGCAGGAGAGACAACGATTTCTAAAGACACGGATTAAAGGCCTTCCTAGCAAGGCCTTTTCAAAAGGCCTTGTTATGTATTAGAATAAACCTCAATTCTTAATGCTTCATATTTAGATTTTTTTTGGAGACATTTTATGGTTTCGCAGGAATTTCTACATTCACTAAAAAAGGGCGATAAAGTTTTCGTCGTTCAGCGAGATAGGTTTAATAGCGGCTACAAAGAAACATACATGCCCGTTGCCTCTAAAGGGAAAAAATGGCTCACATTGATGAATGAGCGGTACCCAGTTCGCTTTTCCATGTCAGACGGGAAAGAAGAAAAAGTCTGTGGACATCCATTTATCATCTTTGAAAGCAAGGAAGCTTGGGACAGTCATCACCGTCGCTCCAAAAAATGGAGTGATATCAAACTGGCTATTAGCAATACAGCAATTGCTGGAAGCCCCCCTCCTTCGTTTTCTGATGATGATTTGGATAATCTCCTCAAAAAGTTAAATGGCTAATCTTGGCTATGAATAGGCTCCTTGTCCCGAAGGACAGGGAGCCTAATATTTTGGCTGCAGTTCATAATGGGCTTCTGAACCCGGCAGCTCCAAGTTTTTGATGACCACCTGAAGTGCTGAAGCATCCCAGATCGGAGGGGCGAACCGTGAGCCTCATGCGCATCGTTGGGGCCAGGACCTCACGAGGTAGATCATCGGCCTCATCTCGGCGAACAGGGGATACATTCCAGCATCCCTAATTTCGCCAAATCTCTCCATCCACATCCTTCACAATAACAGCTTCACTTGGTGCCTGTTTTGTCATCAGGCATGAAGATTTTCGTGCTCGCATTGGAAAGGATGGTTTTACCCTCTTTGTCGGAGAGTTTGCTCAGGCAAGAAAAGTCTTCCGTGGCGAGTACCATTGCCAACCTTCCAGTATTTCCAGCCTGACATAAATTACTCCCGCGTAAAAACCTGTCATCAGTGCTCATTACTAGGAACATCGGATATTTATCTTTCACAGCAGAATTGGATTCATCCCAATTTTTCTCGCTTTTGTGAAAGAGTTTGCCCACGCAGCTATCAAAGGCATTAAGCACAAGGGAGGATAAAAAATCGTTAAGTTCAGCATTTCTCGTAAGCGAAGGGAAAGTAACAACGACAATTTGTCGTTTTGCAATCACACTTGAAAAATCAACATCATTCCGTCCAGCAGTGAATATCCCCGGATACTCTTTTGTCATTATCCTGAGGCGCTCTGTAGACATCATTTGAATCAATGCGTGTTGTTTCTTCGCCATCCCCTCACCGAGCGGGAGAATGCTCTTCAGATAATCGCGAACTCCTTGAAGATGCTCATCAGGGATGTCTTGCCTCTCAGAAAGAGCGATTACTGCTTCAAAGTTGAGATGATCTTGAATAACCTGAGCGTCAACATACAGACCCAAATTATCCCGAAGCCAAAAAAGGCCAGACAAGACACTGCGATGCATTTCCATGGATCGCCCAACAAAAGAATCACTCGATCGCCCAACTTTGCCATCTGCACCTAAGACAATACTTTTTGCAGAAGTTAAGGCATCCATACTCTCGAATGGGTTAAAGCAAACTACCTCATCGCCATGCAGCGGAGCGGCTTTGGGGAAAGCGAGGCTGATAACATCTTCTTTACGATTAATTTTATCTGCCCATGCGATGATTGATCCTGTCAGGCCAAGATCTCCATGCATATTCAGGTAAAGTGCACCTCCTCCACACACCATAGATCTATAGAGCAATGAAAGATGTTGACCTTTCTGACCGTACCCTCCGCCCGCAACTATCCGCATATGTTTGGCCATCTCTTCTTCAGAAAGGATAAGAGGGAAATGTGATTTTTTGGTTGCCCGGCGCCAGAACCCATCCTGACTATCGTCAACGCTCTTCTTTTTTAAAGCGTGACGGTTTTTAGCCCCTTTGATAACCAGTGTAGCAACTATGGTTAAAACTCCAGCGAAAGCCACGGAACGTGCACGGGAGAATTTATGGGCTTGATTTGGTCTTGTCATTATTGCTTCCGGTTGAATTAATCCAAAGCCATTAAAGACAATGCTATGAACGATCAGATTGTTACGCAAGGTTTGCTTGACATCCGACCAATCAAAACCATTCCTTCAGGAAGGGGTTATGTTAAGGCCTTTTACTCCGATTTTTCAGGATGACGACACAAGGTTTCTTGCACAATCTGCAGGATGTTCTTTCTTCGTGTCTGAGGAGTATTTCGTTCAGTTCTTCAATGGCGCGCTGTCGCCCCTTCCATGCATCAGGTCAGTCCTGTTCCTTGCTTCACCTGATGCTACTGTCTTTCCCACATTCACAACACGAAGGTAAGGATTTGAAAGATGCCGAAATCAGGAATTCAAGGTGATATGGTTGCAGCCGAAGTGCATTCTGATGATCATAGGGTAAAGGCCGACTTTGACGCGGCCCCCTATCTGTCTAATGCCACCCCTTTTGATATCGCCAAGCTGATCTGTTGCGATTGGGGGGGAGACTATCCTGCTGACAATGTCGCTCAGGCATCAGACAACAAAGACGTAATTCGGGTCCTTGATTACGCCACGATCGCCCCAGACATGGGATTTGAGGTGAATATCGACCATGATCAGGCCGTCATGTGGCTATGGAAAAACCGTGGCTATGAATTACGCGATGCTGCACTGAAACAGGCACACAGAATGAACGGCGATCAGGCAGAAATCGCCGAAGAAAACTTCAATCTGGCCAGGCGCACGCTGATCACGGCCATGCAGCCTTCTCAGGAGCAAGGACTGCCAGAGCCGACCATAGCAGATCTTGGTCGCTGCATGGAGTTCTTCCGCGCTCTAGAGCCCGCGGCGGCAAGCCTGACTGGTGACCATCTAGACAAATTCCAGCATGCTGTGGATGACGCAGTGCATGACGTTTCTGACAGCGGCGGGAAGCTGACCTCCGACATGGCATCGACCGCCAACAACTATGGACTGGCCTACCAGATCGCTCTTCTTACCATCATGGCAGATGACAACGTTCTTCACAGCTTGCGCGATACACTGTCCGAGGTTGTCCTGGAAGCCCAGAAGGCAGAGCCAGATCAAAGCCCATCTCTCTGAGCGTGACTTCTTACACACAATGAGCTTTCTTGCTTAAAGGCTGGATAGAAAGCCAATCCCAGCAAGACTTCTTGTCTCTAGAGAAGACATCTTATCATCCCCTCCTTCTCCTTTATCGGAGGGGGAGGCAGAATGTCAGGGCTGCATCGTTGCGTAAACAAAGCGAATGGCCCCTTTCTCTAGTATCGCAGCAGTTAACACCCCTGTCTTATAGGCTCCTGAATCAATCCCGATGAGTGGAGCTCGTGGAGAGACCAATTTCCCTTCCTTACCCTCCGAAATCATCTCCGCATGTTCGTTATCAATAGTATGACCATGAAGAACTGTATAACCGGGGAACTCGTCCCTCCGATCAATAAATCCCTTCCTCACCCATCTCGTATTGATGCTCTCCATGACCTTTTGCGAGCCCATGGGATCAATCTTACATCTTTCGCCATAAGCTACCGGATCCGCTTCAGCAGCAGATAATGAAGGTATCCCTCCATGGGTAGCTACGATATCCCCGCACCTGATCACATTGGGCTGACTTACCAGCCATTCTGTCAGACCAGTCTTAGAGATCACCTCGACAGCTTTGCCTGTAAGATGGCGCGTTATGATGCTGTCGACATCTCCATCCTGGCATTCTTCTGATGCGGCCAACACGAACCATGCTCCTCCGTAGGTAATGAACCTCCAAAGGGCAGGCCATCTCGAAATAATCTTCCGGCCCTGGATTTTCTTGCCACCAGAGAGTCGACTTATTTTGGGGAGTGCATCCAATACAAATGCCTGATAATCCCCTGCCTTCTTGCCTTGAAGTTTATATGCTTTATTTGCCCGCTTCATCAGGTAGCTTAAATATTCCCACCCGCCTTCTTTCTTAACTTCTCTGATCGCAGAGATGAGCATCTCTTCGTGGTTCCCGCAGATAAACCTCACAACGCGCCCTGACGGGTCCGCAGTTATGTTAATGGCGAGGGAAATCGCGAACGCCAGACATTCTGCGCTGTCCTTCCCTCGATCGATCATATCACCCAAAAAACTCAAATTCCCGTTGGATATCTTCAGACATTCATCCACCAATGCCTTCATTAAGAGAAGCTGCCCATGCACATCTGTTATAAAGATCTCGGGCTTACTAATTGCACGCGCATTATAAAGAGGTTGGGCGGAGGTTGTATGAATCTGGATTGTCGGTGAATTAGCCATAGGAAGAATAAATAATACCTTTGATTTCACGTTGAGAACAATTTGATGGGACTATATCAATTTTTGAGAAATTTGCATGCTCTGGAGTTCTACAAAATCAAAATTTCAATTTTCTGACATCCCTTACCCATGAATGTAAGGTCACCGGGCAATTCTTCCTGTTCGGAAGTCCACTCATTTCAATGTAAGCTGATATCAATCTTAAGCTGCCTGTGCGCCAGTAATCATCCTTACTCGGTTATTCTATTCACGAAATACGCCAAATACGCTTCCACAATTCGTCTACAGTCCGGCTTTCAAATTTCATATCTTTCAACTCTTTCCTTCGGCGCGTCAGATCCATAAAACGCTGCGCCAGATCGCCCGGCACCTGGAAAGAGTGTCCGACCTTCATCTTGAGCATAGCATTGACACGCTTGTCGGCTATCTCCTTGCGATTAACCGGCATAGGAATGTCAGTGTCAATTGATGTGGGGACGTATTGATCATGATCTGTTTCTTGACCTGTTTCTGTATGCATATTTCTTTCCTACACTGGCGAAACCAAATTCTGATAGCGGCTTATATAGGTGTACAAATCACCTGAGCCGTTTTCAATGTTCCCTTCCATCTAGAAAATGAAAATCTGGAATTTCTCTGCCTATCCGGCAGTTTAAGACAGCAAAAGGCCTATGGACTTTCTTGTGCTTGCCAAGCTGCCTGTACGGCAGTGAAGGAAAATGGCCTGTAAACCATGACATCGGGAAAGTTTTTTCAAGCTATCTGTCCGATAGTAAGCCCTTAACGCAAGAAGGGATTATCAGCGCGTCCTTGTAATCTCTAAACTGCTTGTACAGCAGTTTGAATTCTTGCGACGTGAAATATTTTTAAGCTGCCATTCCGGCAGTGTAAGCAGCCTTCAGGCCACGCGCCAGACCTTAGTGTGTAATGACCCCATCAGAAACAGCAGAAACAGGCGTAATTACAATCTGAAAATTGCCATCACTGTTCTTGTAAACAAGATGCCCATCAGATGGAAGCGGAAACTCTTCATCACCTCGTACTGTGGTTACAATTGGGAAGTATGAATATCGTTTTACATCCTCCATCAAAGGCAGAGGCTTGTAGGTGCAGGATTGAATGTCATAACGAATTCTAACTTTTCCCGGCACAGAAAAATCAGCCTTAACTGTCCCTCCGTATGTAGAGCATTTAACACCTGTTTCCGGCACACTCGGCTTGCTGGATGCTTCCAAAAAAACTGATTCTTTCGAGTCATGATAGAAATAAGCCGAATGAACTTGTTCTTCTGTAAAAATGTATTCAGAAGGATTTGGATTTTTCTTTTTATCGTACATTGGTAAAGTAAATTTAAATATAGTTTCCGGGCTCTGACGCACAACATCATTCGACATGTTTGCATGCGCAACTTCAGCAGCATGAACTGGGGTAACAAGATATGACCCTTTTAATGCCACCAGTAAACATAAACAGGTAAGACCAACAGTTGAGCAAATTGTTTTGACTGTCTCGATCATATTGTAAGTCATATTGTAGGAAGTCCTTGTCTCATTATTCGATAATGACCAAGGGCATTTAACCCCCTGTTCATAACCAATAAAACATATTTGGATATGCCAAATCTGATCACTAGCCTTGGAAGATAGACAATCTTTCTAAGGCTTGCCATGTCAAGATTATCTTGCCCGTCTGTTATCAAACCTTCAGAAAATTCTCAAGTCGATAAGATTAGGGCCAGATCAAGCAAGGCTAAGTTGAAAACCTTATCCTTTTTTTCTGGAGCCATGGGATTAGATA
Source organism: Acetobacter pasteurianus (assembly GCF_009914215.2). Lineage (NCBI taxonomy): Bacteria > Pseudomonadati > Pseudomonadota > Alphaproteobacteria > Acetobacterales > Acetobacteraceae > Acetobacter > Acetobacter pasteurianus. The sequence continues at coordinate 363,964 of NZ_CP039845.2, forward strand.
TCGGACTGGAAAAGCTAGGTTTTGAGATTTTACTTGCCTGTGAAAAAGATAAAATCTGCAGACAGACAATTTTAGCCAATCACCCTGAGATCGGCCTAATTGGTGACATCTGGAACTATACCCCGAACCAGATACGCCGATATGCGAGACTGAACGATGACGATGAAATTGACCTGATAATCGGTGGCCCACCTTGTCAGACTTTTTCTACAGCAGGAAGCAGACGAGGTTTTATGGATGAGCGAGGGAATGCTCTTCTGAGATATGTGGATTTGATTTTACAGATGGCGCCAAAATTCGCAGTCATCGAAAATGTCCGCGGCCTACTCTCTGCACCTATTGAGCATATACCCCATTCACTGAGACCTTATAATTGGACGCCCAGCCTTAAGGAAAGACCAGGGGGAGCTCTATTGCATGTCATAGAAATCCTTCAAAATGCAGGTTATGGGGTATCTTTTAATCTTTATAATTCCGCTAACTATGGCGTTCCTCAATGTCGTGAACGAGTAATCATTATCTGCTCTCGCGATGGATGTGCCCTTCCCCATCTAATGCCTACACATTCAGCAATATCTTCATTCGGACTCCCTCCGTGGCGCACACTGAAGGATGCCCTGAAAGATATGGATAACAGCCAGTGCGATCATGCTGAATTTCCACAATCCCGCTTACGCTTTTACCGGCTCCTTAGTGCGGGACAGAACTGGAAAAATCTCCCTCCTAAACTCCAGAAAATGGCCCTCGGCAAAGCTTATGAGAGCGGTGGAGGGAAGACTGGATTTTTGCGAAGGTTAAGCTGGGACAAGCCCTCCTGCACTCTTGTCACCTCTCCCACTATGCCCGCTACAGATATTTGCCATCCTGAGGAAGATCGTCCCCTCTCTGTTCAAGAATATGCCCGTGTTCAGCAATTCCCCGATGACTGGAAATTCTGCGGCTCTATCAAAGAGCGATACAAACAGATCGGTAATGCTGTTCCTGTGGGATTAGGGGAAGCCGTTGGCAAGGTAATTCTAAACCACATCAATGGTAAGAGATTATCTCCCCCTTCTGACTTTCCCTTTAGTCGATATAAAAATACCGATCATCTCTCTTGGCTTGAGACGAAGTCGATGCGAGACTAAATTGAAACAACCCAGCGAGATGATTGTGCCCTCAAGCTGTTAACTTGTGGTCATTTAACTGGTCTGCGAGGCGATATTTTCCCGCCACTCCTTCTTCTGGTCTTCATTCATGATTTCCCAAGCCATGATGATAGCTTTGAGATAGCCAGGCACATCTCCATTGTTCCAGTGCCCTGCAAACGCACGATAAACGGTATTGGGGGATATACCTGCCAACGAAGCAAGCTGAACCTGCTTCAATCCAGCTTTGCGTGCCCTTATTTCCCACTCATCATGGCTCAATATAGTAGAATGAGAGGGGTTCTGGTTATCTGGTGTGTTTATGGTTGAATCTGTCATTGGGCACACATGACATATACACACATATCTACGCAACGTAGATTTTTCTCTTGACGTGAAAACACTACGTGACGTAGAGTTATTTCATCAAGTTGATATTGTAGAAAACCAAAAGCAAAGGGCACTACCATGCCGAACAAAGAAACTGCACCCGTCGTTCCAGCAACCACAACCAACAACGATATCAAAGTCCGAATTGGTTCTGAAAACACACCTTCAACAATCACTCGCAGCCTATCTTCACTGGTTGATGATCTGCGAGCCGATCCGAAAACTGCTGCATTGGCCGAAGGTGTGATCTTCAATATCCGTCATTATAGCCACGCCACCATCTCTCCTTCTGATGATCAAGGCCCGGTGCGCTATGCTGAACTGACGGATTTACCTGAAGGCTGGTCTTTTGAGCCTGAAAAATATGGCCGTTCTTGCCTTCCTTTCGCATCGGCCTAAGGCTCTATGCTCTTACGCCCTAACCCACGGCACCAAGGATTGTGGGTTAGGGGTACCGACTACACCTACAGCCCGGCCTGAAGGACGGGGAGCATGTTAAAGAGAGAATTCAGGCTGGGAGCAAGCATCTGCTTCCACCACATGATAGTTTTCAGGCAGCCGTATTCCTCGTTTCCCTTCATGATTATCCAGGAATGATTGAGGAATAGCTATCCCATCGCATCCGTCCATAACAAGCGACATGTGGATCTTTAGGTCGGAGGGAAGTCGCTTGATACTGGTGCAACCATCCATATCCATAAAGCCAACCTCCATTCCCTTTGGCAGATCCACAAGCCCAGTGCATCCTTTAATGCTAAGCCGGCCCTCAACTTGGAGACCTTCGGGCAAATGCTTGAGTGACGTGCATCCATCAAGAATAAGGCTACCTGAGCCTTTAATGTGCATTCCTTCTGGAAGGTATTCCAGAGCAGTGCACCCGGTTAGATCAATTATGCCGGAGAATTCAGACAAATATTCAGGGATCTCTCTCAGACTTGTGCATCCATCAAGTGAGATACTACATGTCCGATCAAGACCGTTAGGAACGCGCAAGAGTGAAGTGCAATTAGAAAGGGAGATGTAATCCCCATTCACTGTTATCTCATCAGGCAAATACTGTATGCGCTTCTTCCCGGAGAGATTAAGAGAGCCATTGCGTAAAAATGACTTTGGGAAATATTTCCTCAGCTCTTCTGAGGACGTGAAGACAGTCGGGATCTCGGAAGCACGACTAGAACGTGTGGAACGGCCTGTTGTGGGATATCTACCAGACATATTGGCACCCTCTAACCCATTTTCTGATCAATTCATAAGACCAAAATAGCGGCGTGCGATGCATGGAACAAAACTGACAAGGCTTAATTATAGCCTTGTCAGAATAATATCTGCCTCCTAAACCCTTGTAAAATTAACCTGACCATTTTTGATAATCACAAGGCCAATTCAATGAGACTTATGCTTAGGAATGACATTCCACTTCATGCTTCCACTTTGGGATATCTGAACAAACTGGCCGAGATAACCATTACGAAGCCTCTTGTGTTCCTCACTGGCCCCAATGGAAGCGGCAAAAGCCTGATACTTGAAGCAATGCGTACAGCAATGCACAAGACTGGTTATGGCTTCGGAACTGAACTCGCAGATAACGGCTTCAATGGATACCCGATCTTCAGCAGAAGATGGCAAGAGCATCCAGCCAATAAAAAAGCTGGGGTGGATCTAGCCTTTCTGGCGGTGGCGCGGTCTCATGATCTTCACAGATGGGGGCCGCCTGAAGAGGTCACTATCATCCCCAACTGCAATGGGGTGCTGGATACTGATGCCCTGAATTGGTCTGGCCAGCAATCCTACTACTTCTCGGCCCGCTCAAACGCTGACCGATTTGATGATGGTGGATTCAACATGCCGCTAAGACGTCAAATTCACGAGGATCAGTTACGCTCATATGGCGAACAAATGCGCGGAAGGCTTAATTATGCTCTGGCCTGGGCCACTGGATTGATAGAGGCACCTCCGCCGAATGCACGGTATGAAACTGAGGTAGTCAGAATTGCTCGTATGAATATTTCTGACTACCTCAAAGACAAGCCGGCCACATCAGAAAAATGGTTGCTCCTAGATGAACCGGAGACCGGGCTAGACGAGTTCTATCTCGCAAGATTTTTTTCACTTCTGGCCGAACGATCCAAGATAGGCGAACTGAGAGTGTTTTGTGCCACCCATTCTCCATTTGTCCCCCTTCTCTCCTCTCACCCCAATGTCCAGATCATTGACATCAGAGACCTGATGGGAAGTGAAAATGCCATCCCCGACCTTTCCAATGAGGAAGTTGTTAAACAGGAAGCACAGAAAGCTCTTTCTGATCTTCAGGAAGACTTGGCGGTAGCGCAAAGAACGAAAGAGCACCCCGGCCAAGGCCGCTTCACGGTGCACAATCGCAGATCAATTCCCCCTCGCCATACCGACATGGAGCCTTATGGCACTGAAAGCAGAGATATGGTTCGCCATTATCCCCTGGCAGCAGTAGAAAGCGAGGGGAAGAAAGATTGAAAGCTGCATATCTTGGGCATCGGGCGATAGTTTGGCTAAGCCTCAGATGCCCAGACGCGCTCAGGCGCCATTTTTTGGATACATAGGTGCGGCGATCTTAGTGAACTGGAAGCGCGTTTTGGATGTAGAGCAAACCATCTGGGTTTATGCAGAGCAGTCCGTCTTTTGAAATGCGGATTGTTTTTTTGGCGATCAGCCTTCCTATAGGGTGATTGATCCTGCCGAAGAGTTTTAGATTGTGGCCCACTTGTTGTGCTGTGAGTTTTTCTGGATTGGCTGCGACATGTTGCAGGATCCTTATTTGTAGTGCTGTGAAGGCAAGTTGGTTACCTTGACCTGCTTTGATGATCTCTAAAATATCAGGCGGGCAGAAATCTGGATTTCTTGTGCGGATCTTCTTTATTTGCGAAGAGAAACGTTCTGCGACTGCATCTGGCAGGAGAGGAATAACGTCATAAGGATTATAGTCTAGAAGCTCGGAGATTGTGGCATAGTCTTCGCCGTATTCTGTGAGTTCCTTGTTAAGAGTTTCTTCAGTGGTGCGGCAGTCAGAGTGGTATGAAAATCTGGCAATTCCATCATTTTCAGGCCATTTTCCTGTAACGCGGAGGTAGATTTCGCCAGTTTGTATGAGAGTGTTGCAACTGTGGCAGCGGTGTTGCTTTCGGGCCTTGTGTTGTTTTGCAACGCAAAATGATGTTTCTGACATGAGTCATCCATTTGGTTGTTGAGAGGCGACCATATTTTATGCTTTTAAGCCATTTGTTCTGGTCTTGAACGATTTTTTAGGATGTCTGAGCAAGTCAGAATCAGACACGAATTAAACTTGGAACACTAAATTGAGGTCTTCTCAAGAGCCTTAAGAGAAATATGAGGAATATAATGAGCAAAGTCCTGCGCCCCTCTCACCCCGGAAAGACCCTGAAATCAGAATTGGTGGCCCGTGGGCTGACCGCCAGCAGGCTCGCGATGCACCTTCAAGTCCCCGCAAACAGAATTAGCCAGATTATCCGTGGAGATCGCTCCATAACAGCAGACACCGCAATACGTTTGGGTATTTTCTTCAAGAACCCGCCGGAATTCTGGTTCAAGCTGCAGACAAATTATGAGTTGGCCATCGCTCGGATCACGCATGAAGAAACTATCAACAAGACTGTCCTAACGGTGGCTTGAATTGTGAAGAAAGTCTTGGCCAAAGATGAACTACCATTTTTCAATGGGATTTTGCCGCCCTCCTAAATCCCAACTAGAAAAGGCAGCACGCATTATTCTTCGAAAATATGCATTTTATCGCGGGTATATGGAAGACTCTCAAAAAGCCGCAACTCGCAACCATGACCCGCAAATTCAGGCTTCAATCTGATCAGGACCTCACGGAGAGAGACAAAAAAGTTCATAAATCGCTGATTGTGAATGCCTGAAAGGCTATTCTGGTCTATTCCGAGGCCACCCAATCAGGTAAAATAAGCCTTGTCATCTGAAAAGGTGAAATTGGTTCTAGATAATTAGAGAAGGCTTGTTTCATCATGCCCCAGCTTGCTGATACTGACGATGATCTGAAATATTCAGTCTGGGAGCAAAGATGCAAACTGGAAATGACTCTTAAAGCTCTGGAAAGTGTGGCCAAGAGAGGTGGAAGCGCACACAACCTGCCCGAAAACCATTATTTCTACATTACCTTCGTTACAAAAGAATGTAAGAAAGGTATCCCCGATTGGTTACACACTAAATATCCAAATGATTTAACTATCGTGCTCCAGTATCAGTTCAGAAATCTGGAGGTTAACCGAAAACGGAAAAATATCTCTGTTAGTGTTGTTTTTAACGGGAATGAAGAAAACCTGGTTATCCCTTGGAAAGCTTTGACAAGATTTGACGATCCAGGTGCCAAGATCACTTTTTTGCTTGGAAATTCCGATACCAACCAACACAGTGAACACGAAAATTTAAGTCTAAAAGATGCTGATAGCAAATCACCAGTATCATCAAATGTTATCAAATTGGCAGATTTCCGGCCCTCACGAGTAAATTCGCCTTCTTAAGTCACACAACAAAAACAAATTTCTCTGATTGTCTATCTAGATCCTTAGAACAAATAATGCTCAACCAAACCTTAAACGGACAGCCTAATTATGGAAAAGCCTTCGCCTGTTATTCTTGATGCCATTCGGAATATTTTTGATAAGTTTGACGAAAAAGTAACTCCTAACGCCATGGATGTCAGTATTGTCTTAAGCACTATTGGGGAAAGCCTTGCTTGTCGCGGAAACAATATTCATTCTCCTTTTGAAAGACGCTACAGCACAAAGCTTACAATGCCCAATTGGATCTTACGCGAAGTTGAAGATTCAGATGGAGTTGCTTCTGGAGTGCTTAAGTCAGAGGTCATTAAAGATTCTCTAGATTGCAAGCTTACACAGACCATTCTTTACGCTCTCAAATATAATGAGATCCGTACAGATCTGTTCTTCTCCACTACAGATATGACAAAATTCATCAATCAACGACTAAGCCTGGGCTTGATTTCGTTATGGATCAGCGAAGCTCTGTCATTGTCATTATCCCTGCCCTGAACGACGTGGCTTTTCGGCGCAATTGGAATTGCTAAGGATTATTTTGCCTTGTCTCTTAAAGTATACAATGGGTTCAAGGTTAATCTCCACTCTCTGGATGAAGTGGCGGATCTTTCTGCCGAGCTTCGAACACAAGCAGCCGGTGTGGCGCGTCTTGTTATTGCGAAAGAAGTACTCCGGCGTGCAGTTAGATACGTTGATCAAACAACCCTAATGAGCGACAAACCCTATTTTTCAGCAATATCTAAACTGAGTGATGTTGTTACCAACCTCGAAAAAGCTGCACAGAACTGCAAACTGACACTTGCCGTTTTGGAACGTGCAATAAGAGATGCGGGTAAGGAACAACCCGATGAACTCACAACTCTTTCCTTGATGCTGGATTGCATAAACGACGTCACTTCTCGCCTCGATATAGAAAGCTCCACAACCGGAATAAGATCATCTCCGTTGCGGCAAGCTATTTGCTCAGTGAGCGAAGACATACTTGAGGCCAATAGGTCGCGTTCCAGGCTGCCTGCACTGGATGTCGAAGCTGAGCTATGGGTCTTTAGGGAGGCAAGTGAAGGCGGATGTAGATATTTTGCCATACTGCATGCAGACAACCGCGATATGTACCATGCCCTCTCAGATCATCCCTCTTTAACTCCTATGCCTTACTGGAGCAGCCCAGACCCACCTGACAACCTACACCGTGAGGAATGGAGTGCCAGATCTGCGCTGTGGAAGCAGCTTCTTGGAGATGCCGGAATACCAGCACAGAATTGCACTACATTCTCTCTTTGTGGGTATTACGGCCTTTCCCTTTTTTCTGAGAATGGCACTCTCTCAGAACCTGCGATCCTCTCCTACCTTGGCGAGATAGATATATCTGTGGAGGCGCGAGCTGACTATTGGGCACGGCGGCAATGGAGCAATAGACGTTTTCGTGATCTCAATGAGAAAATGGGAACACAAGTCCCATTTTCTCAGATTTTCAAGATAATAGATGAGGCTAAGGATGCAGATGTATCTTTAGAAAAGAGCCAGATAGAGGCAGTGCTGCCAAAGATCACAGCAGATAGTTTGATAACCCGCCCTTCTGCCTGAGCCTATGGTGAGGCGGAAATTATGCATGCAGGACCCAATGGTGTGTATTTTAATCGGCCCAACTGACCTCGGACTGGAAAATAGAACATAACTTTTCAATATTACCCCCTCAACCAAAGAAGAGGGGGTAATCAATTATCCGGCAATCAAGCTTTCAACGAACTTTTTAGACTCACAATCTTTCCATGATGAAACATTGGCAGAACGGTCTTCGTTCCTGTCTTTTGTCGCCAAAACGTTTTTATATTCAGCCGCAAGCATGTCGTAGAATTTTTGAAGCCACGTTGCTTCAGATGAGGTCTCATTTTCCCCCGATCCCTCATCCTTATGGTCTAGGATCATATATTCAAGATAATCGTTGTCTTCCTGTGGCGCGTCCCCATCAGACCATATCTTGATGTACCCTTTTTCGCCGGCTGTTTTTTTGTATCCGTTATCCCAACGGAACAGATTTAATGCGTTTTTCCCGGCATACCATTTAAACAAATCTGATACTGATCTGCCGCAAAAAATACACAAGATCTGGATAATGTAACCGATATGAAGAAGTTGAATGTAGTTTGCTTCTAGATCATGCTCAGCAGCATGTAATCCAGCCTTAGCAGCTTTAAGCACCATAAGATCTATAAACGAATTGATCGCCTCCTGCCGCCAGATGCGTTTCTGAACGTCAGGCAATTCATCCTGAATACGTCTCCTGACCAGATGCTCATTAACTGCCTTTTCAATCTCCTTCAGTTCACAAAGAAGATCGCTACCACTCTTCATCGCATCGAAAGTTGGAGAGAGATAAGGAACCCCTTTTTTGGTGCTTTCATAACGCACTTGCAAAATGGCACTGATCCAGAAGTGGAAGATGTCTACCACTTCCATAAATGCTCTATTGAAGTGAGGTGTGGAGTGCCCCCACCATTTCCAGCCAATGTGATCCTGCATCTCAATGGCTTCATTTTTGATCGCGCGCGACCAATTGTTGTCGTTCTCACACCAATTCCAAGGCTTTTTGTTCGCTCTGGCATTCAAGGCATTCTGAATAGGTCCAAATTTTTGCGTTGCCTGCAAAGCAAAATCCACGCAGCCAAACTCAACTGCGCTCAAGTCATACTTTGAATCTTCTATGCACATCACATCTATCCTTATTGATGATGAATTTAAAACTGCCTTCAAAGGCTAAAATTACACATAGCATGGTTAAACCCTTCTAAATATCCTTGGAAAAATATATTCTTTGATGCGTTAAGAGATGTTGGAAGATCAATATGGCTTTAAAATCACACCGTTGGGTAACCCTAGCTGCTATCGCATCGTTGATACTCACACCAATTACTCCCGAAATAGCCTTGGCAAGAGGAGGAGGTGGTGGGCACGGCGGCGGAGGTCACTCAGCCTCTGCTGGTCATTCTGCCTCGCATAGTGACGCAGAAGGAACATCTTCTTCATCCCATACTGCGACCGAAGGCGGCAAAGAAACATCTTCCAATATAAATAGTCATATGGTGACGCGAAGAAACTGGTTTCATTTCTTTAGCTGGAAGCGGCAGTCTCCTTCTGCACGTGGCGGAAGCCAATCCAATCCACCATCAAGCGCTTATCCAGATGAATGCTCCAAAGGTGCAGCAAATAAGGGGATAAATCCTCGTTGCCCTCAAAGCACTTGAATTGTCCGTGTCGGATACTCCAGCGTTTCAAACCAGAAACTCCCCTCTTAAATGAGAAAATTTAACATGCTTCGAATTAAAGCCTCATCAGAATACTGTATTCGCGTTAACGAGGACGAGAACTCATCAGTTAAAGCAGATATCGCAATCTCACTGCCTTACCGTTTCGAGGAAGGTGATGGCCACGCCTTAATCCACATGGTTGATGAACATGGGAATACACGTGGCATCATCGAGATTGATTTCCCCTCCCCCGGTTCAAACATGCGTAGTATTCTCTACGAGATTATGGATGCAACACGAGGGAAAATATCAGAAATGGTCTTCGACCTCTTCATGTTCTGTGACACTGAAAGTGCCTGGGCAGAACCTGACGCCAAAATTGAAGCCCCTACCCCTGACCTAATCACCATTTGCTGCACAAACGGAGCTTCCTTCAGCTTTCAAAAGCCTGCATAATACCAACTTTCCGCCCCCGACAGACTAAGATATCTCATGCCAGCTTTAGACATCGCTCAGATTATCAGCCAAGCAAAACTTGGTAGCACCCGAAAAGACGCACAAATCGATGCCTGCGAACCATTTGCCGCAGCCCTCTTCGACGTACTGTCTTCTGCTCATATCGACGCAACAGTCTGTACGGCGACCTTCCGCCTATCACACAGGAGATTACCGCTCTGGGCACACGCAGTCATTCAATCAGACGGAATTTTCTATGACAGTATGGGGGTATTTAATCATGACGTTGTCAGAAAAAGGCAGCGCATTCACAAGAACGTCCGAACGGAACTAAAACTCGAAAAAGACATCAGAGATTTCAACGAGAAAGAATGGTCGGAAATGCATAAATTTTACTATGAAGCGTTGTCGAAATCCCTCAATATGCAGATATCCAAAACAACCTCTCCATCTTAACATTAAGTTTTACTTCTCGCTCATAGGCACATCAGATGACATTACCTCGCTCGGAAAGCCGCAATAACTGGAAAAAATTCAATCACCTTGAGGCCAGCATTCGATCACGTGTGGGAAAATGGCCGGTATTCTACCGATCAGGAAGCATGGAAAAGATGTTTCCATCAAATAGCAAGCATCATTGAAGCAGGAACGCCCGCGCACATTCGTGACATTAAACACCGGGATTTTGACCCAACCCTTGACGAGGTGATTGAATCTTTCAAAGCAGGCCCCGACCCTTACCTTCCCAACGATTCCGAATCTCTGGAATTTCGTGAACAGTACGACATCATCATGCACAATTTCTACGCTTGGGCTGATGCACAGCGGTATTGGATCGTCCCCCTCAATCTTCTAAAGTCTAATCCCCCGACCTAATAGGCGGGGGATTACCCCAAAAAAACTATGAGAACCCTATTGTACGAGCGGCGATCTCAGCCGACTTGCGAGCTGTCTCACTTACTCCCTGAATGGTAAGTCTTACCTCTTCCCTCGCCTTTAATTGCTCAATCCTCTTAGCAATTTTAGGGAGAGCATCATTTCTTGCTACAATTCTCCACCTCAAATCATTCTGTGTAGATCCTCCGCTATTTGTATCTGCCAACACTATAAATGTAAGCAGATAGGCTTTGCCTCCTCTTCCCCACTCGGTCTCGGCAATAGCCTTGCAGCTCAATAAGCGCCTTGTGATTGAGTTTTTATTATCCATATCTCCTATAATTGGAGGCATTACACTCGGCATAATGTCTGGATTATCCGTCCAGTCTTCAATCAATTCCCGCGCTTCTTCCAATAAGGAGATATCCTCAACATCGGATAACCCGGTATCAAAAATACACTTGAATGCCATGGCCATGCTACCTGATAGATATCGCGTGACATCTTTCACGCCAATGATACCGTTATCTCTGTTGGTAGATCTTCTCTTAAACGTCACCAGCCTAACCTTCATTCTTTAACAATGACAAAAAATTGGCCCAGATGTTTCTGATGTTGTCTGATTACCTGTGGTAATGATTGCTCCCAGCCCACACCCTCACTGTCAAGGCTTATCCAATTCAGTGCTCTAAATAGGTTTAATCATGTGCACAAATGACTATTCCAACACTGAGTTCTCAAAAGAAGAAGTGGAGAAATGCGTGCAGGCCATGTCCAGGACTGCATGCATAGAGGCATTGGAATTGATCGCATCTGGGTTTGTGATTATTGAGCTAACCTCCGACCGTCGTGATGTCTATATCGACCGACTGCATGGTGTAGAGGTTAGAGATCCTGATAACCCGTGCCGTAAAATGCTCATGTCTGGTGCCTGGCCGCTATTCCGAGCTGGCATGATCAATCAATTCGGCACAGTCACTCCGGCAGGTATGAAGCTTTTAAAAGAACGGAAATGTATGCGATCGTGAGAATATTCATGGAAGCCGCCTGATATTCTTTGTCGACTGGTATATTACCCGCTCTGGAATGACCCACACTCTGGGTGGGCATCCTGCGCAATCCTTGGATTTCATTGGCATGATCGGCATTGCCTTGCCAACAAAACCTCTACGCCATAGCGTCAGCCATTCTGCAGCGGTAAGCCACGTGTCCAACACGGCATCCCCAAAACAAATGGAAAAATGGCGGGATGTTTCACACATCGACATGCTATGCGTTCTGGAGCGAAAGCAATCATAGCCCTGCCTTTCCAGGTCATTAATGCGGTTTGCACATATCCCATATCTTTCAAAAAAATCCGCATTCCGCTCCATGAAGGCTTCACTTCCATATCTAGCCTCAAAAAGCCTTTGGATAATTTTTGCTTTACTCATGATTCACTCATCCCACCAAGGAAGTTGAAACCAGATTTAATTTTAACTTTTCAATCAAGGCTTTGATCCCTGTGCCTTGCATGTTCATACTCTATATTAGACCAACATGGATCAATACTGCCCGACGGAAAGTCTTAGTTTTGCGCGTTGTTGTGAAAAAGATACTTTTCCCGAAGCTGGATGGACCTCCATCCGACGATCTTGAGAACTATATGTTCTTGGGGACCTTCGAGGATGAAAATGGATCGCTTACAACAGCGAAGTTCTTCGTACGGTCTGTTTCCCACGTTTCACCTGGGGGATGCTACGAAGTCGAGGGGGACTGGAAACGTACGGCTAAAGGTGAAGAGTTCAATTCCTGGTGCCTAATACCCAGTGTTCCTGACACTTTCGCATTGAGTTGCGTATATCTGAATGGTCTGTTCCCCCCCGAAATGTGCGGGACATCCGCACTTTCACGAAGACTCTCAGCTCTGACAAGAGAATATGGACCGGATGTTCTCGTAAGAGCTCTTGCCACACCGACAATCCTCACGCGACTTAGCGATCAGCCTGAGATATTCGCAGCCAATATACTTCGGCTGTGGGAAGCCGCCACCCGTGAAAGCCATATGGCGCTGATGATGCATCGCGCTGGCTTTACAACAGGCGATCTCGACATGGTCTGGAGGGGTTGCGCCTTCAAGGTGGCCGAAAGAATTGGTGGCGACCCATATCAGCTTGTTGCGATCCCTGGGATTGATGTGGCTAAAGCTGACATGCTTTTCCGCACCCTTGGAGGCAATCCTTATGACCCCAGAAGAATAGCGGGCATAATTCGTCGCTCTCTGATGGCAAGTGAAGGGCTCTCAGCCACCAATGATGATGGGGAGAAAATCGGATTTACTGCTCACGTTGAGTTCCCAGGATCAACCGCGGTGGATGTCACCGATATCCTGACCTCTGGCAAAGCCGAACCCCTCCGTGACGATCTAATAAGTGGAATAGATCCGAAAATCGGCATGCGTCTTGATGTGCTCCGTGACTTTCTTTCCAAGCCTCAGGAAGCATTAAAATTCGGCTTGCGGATCCGCAAGACCCGCGATGGCCGTACTCTTGTTGCTAGAGAACGTGTTTACCAAGCGGAAGTGCGAGTAGCACGAAATATAGCGCGTCTGCTTCAGGCCCCGCCACTAAAAGACAAGGCAACAGTTCAGGCGACGTGCAGGAACCTATTCAATCAACCAGACTTCCAAAGATTTGATGCCGTGCAGAGAACGGCAGTTGAAATGGCTTGCTATGAACGTTTCTGTGTAATTACAGGTGGGCCTGGCACCGGAAAATCAACCATTCTTGACGCAGTAATAGCCGCGCGAGTGGCAATGGGCACAGAAAAGCGCTCATTCCTGCTCGGCGCGCCCACTGCCACTGCAGCCCTGCGCATGACAGAGACGACTGGTCTAGATGCCGCTACAATTCAATCACTACTGAAATGCAAAGGCGAGAAGGCTGGAGGGGAACAATGGTTCGACTTCAACCGTAACAACCCTCTGCCATCTGGTTGCACTGTCTATGTTGATGAGGGGTCTATGGTTGACATATTCCTCTCAGATCATCTTTTGGATGCCATACCGACGGATGCAAGCCTTTTGATCCTCGGTGATGATGGCCAGTTGATGTCTGTTGGGCCAGGCGCATTTCTTGAGAACCTGTTGAACACCAGAACAATGGCAGGTGATCGGGTTGTTCCAGCTATCTGTCTTCAGAACACCTATCGCTCTAATCCGAAAAGCAATTTGGCCATTCAGGCTAAAGAAATAAGATATGGTGGCGTTCCTACCATCAATGGGGATTCCTCTGGTGGTACATCAATGCAATCAGTGGTGCCGGAAAAGATTAGCAACTTTATCGTTTATGCCATGTCTAACGTGATGCCGGCCTTGGGAATTCAAAACCCTCTGAAAGATGTCGCAGTTTTAGGCCCACAAAACCCCGGCGTTGGCGGTCTCTGGGAGATCAACAGCCAAATGTCCAGATATTTCAATCCCAATGGGGCGAAAATACCCGGACTTTCAGCCCCCAGGTTCGCAAAGGAAATGCCCGTTCCGCGAGTGGGTGACAGGGTCATGCGCCGAAAAAATGTTAAAGGTGACAAACTCTGTGTAAATGGAAGTAGAGGTTTCATTGAAGCCTACATACCTCCGTCACCTGCTGATCCTGACGCTAAAAAAGGCAAAATTAAAATCCGCTTCGATAACAACGAAGTCAGAACCGAAGATGTATCATGGGACTGGCATAAAAAGTTTGAACTGGCATATGCCCTCACTATTCATAAATCTCAGGGTCAACAGTATCAGTATGTTCTGATGGTTATTACGCCAGAACATGCGAACATGCTGGATAACTCTCTGGTGTACACTGGATGGACCCGCGCCAAAGAAGGGGTTGCTGTAGTCGGTAGCTTTGATGCTTTTGCAGGAGCTGTGCAGCGCAGCCGCATGAATACCAGACTGACTATGCTCCCCGATCTATTGTCGGAAATTCTCGTGCCGGGCATAGCAGATGAATTCAGATCTCGCTGGTATAAAAAGCCCCCCATGGATGATCTTCCAAGGCCCGGAGGGCGAGAAAAATGGTTCCAGACGAAATATGGGAATGCCAGCGGCCATAAGATCCGAACGATAGAGGGAATTAAGGTGGAGGCCCCTGCCAATGGGGTTCAGGCCGGTCTGCATGGAGGTTTCCCGTCGCCTCCTTCCCAACCGCACTCATCTGGCTCTGGCCCGACAACACCTACAGCTTCTGGCAGTCATCAGGCACCTCCAGTGAGATATGCTGTAAATCAACCTACAAGTTCTCCGCCACGGCCGATGTTTACAGGTGGTATTGGGTACAGACCAAATATCCCGGTATCTTCTGCTTTGCCAAACCCGCCTGCCACTCCTTCTTACGATAAGAAAGGAGTAATCAACCACGTCCAGGAAAACGCCCCTCCAAGGCAGCCCAATACGTCTCATCAGGATGCGACAAGTCCTACATATCCTAAGTCAAACTCTGCTGTACAACCCTCGCGAGCAGTTCCCCTGCAAGCTGTAGGCCTACAATCACCTAGAAGATTTGGTTGGTCCCCAACGATCCGCCAACCTGCTGCAGCCCCAGCCACATCGAACGCTCAGCCGACTGCCAGGTCCGCGGCACCAGATCATGTACCGGCGACTTCTAGACCTGCTCAGCCTCATAGACCTGTCAGACCTACAACTCATGTAGAAAGCCCCTCAGCTCGCCCAGTTCCTGCCTCTAGGCCCTCGCTTGGTTTTATCGGGTGGAGACCTAATATCCATCCGATAAAACAGACATGTCATGAGCCTCAGCCTGAAATGGATAGTGAAATGGGAATGGAAGATCAGCATTCTTCCTCCTATGAGGATGCGCCTTCACCATAAGCAACAGTCCTTATACTGACCTTCGAGCACCGGCATCTTATTGATTAGGAAGACCATAATGGCTTTCTGAGAAGATTATTTTATTGGCCATGTCTTATGTCCATTTCAAACCATGGATAGACAAAAAATAATAATTAGGCCTTGTCTAAAGATAAATTTGGCCTTAGTGATACGTCTGTCTTTAGAGATAACAAGATTCTAAACCTTCTTTATATCTCTGAGATATTGCTGTGGAGTGGAGCAGCCCGGTAGCTCGTTAGGCTCATAACCTAAAGGTCGGAGGTTCAAATCCTCCCTCCGCAACCAATGCGAAGTTGCTGATGAAGAGATCTTCTTGGAGCTCTCCTTTATCACCACTGAGCATGCCGAGGACGGAAGGTACTGCCGTGACAGCCGCGAGAGTGCGGAATGGGCCGCTCAGGAGTGTTGACTCATGGAGGCAAACCTGTGGCGGCCCATTTAGATAGAAGTCATGGTGGGGTATAGCCAAGCGGTAAGGCATCGGATTTTGATTCCGTGACCGGAGGTTCGAATCCTCCTACCCCAGCCATTCCTATCCATTGGTTGGCGCTGGTAGCTCAGTTGGTCAGAGCGGGCCGCTCATAACGGCTTGGTCGGGGGTTCAAGTCCCTCCCGGCGCACCAATCTTTCCTTTTTAAAAGGCCATCCATAGCCTCATATCCAGAAAAAGGCTTTTAAGCCTGTACGAAGACATTCTCTTCAATGGTTAATCCTGTTCCCTATCTAGATATGAATTGGCCTTTTGAAAGCGGCATTACATAAAAAACAAGCCTTTGCCGTTGATCTATTTTATCTAGCTGTCTATCAATAAGCCTTCAAATCTTGAATTGGTTTCATCTAGCAGAATGCTATTTCTCGCCATTCGTGATTTCTCCGTAGATCTTTGACAACAAAATAATGCTTTGGAACCAAACTCTTCCAGAAAGAGTCTTCCCCGCGTCTGCGGGGTATAACCGTGCTGAGTGTGGCGGCTGGGGTGGGATTCGAAGTCTTCCCCGCGTCTGCGGGGTTTAACCGGGAATGCACCCGGAGGACATTAAGGCCGCACTGTCTTCCCCGCGTCTGCGGGGTTTAACCGGCGTGGCACGACAAACGGGACGGAGGGCATCGGTCTTCCCCGCGTGTGCGGGGTTTAACCGCTATCACCGAAATGCTCGCCAATCCTGCTGTCGTATTCCCAGCGTCTGCGGGGGTTAACCGTCAAAATCCCGTCTGTATCGGATGGGGCGCGCGTCTTCCCCGCGCCTGCGGGGTTTAACCGCGGCAAGGCTTATGTGGAGGCTGGGGGATTCGTCTTCCCCGCGCGGGTGGGGGTTAACCGGCTGTTGCTGGAGGCGCCACAATCAACGACTGGTCTTCCCCGCGATTACGGGGTTTAACCGATGATTATTGGCTGGCTGTTTTTGTTCCATTATTCATCCCCCGCGTGCAGGCTTTAACCGTCGGTGCAGCACCAGCACGACCGCCGTAGGCCATCTTCCCCGCGTGTACGGGGTTTAACCGGTATCGACATAACTATCGAAGCAGAGGATTCAGTCTTCCCCCGTGTGATGGGCTTTACCGAAGCCTGGAGACGGCAAACAGCCAGTAAAATATCCTTAACCTGCATGTAGGGGTTTAACCGCTCCTTTAATAGGAGCCCCACGCTTTATACTTGTCTTCCCCGCGTGTGCGGGGGTTAACCGCAACAATTATGCTTTGCTGACAGAACATGGAAGTCTCCCCCTCCCGTGCGGGGATTAACCGTGAGGATCTGGGTAGATAGTTCGGAGCGACGTTCTTCCCCGCGCGAGGGGGTTTAACCGACGACAAAACAAGGATATGTGGCCATCTGTTGCGTCTTCCCCGCGCGTGCGAGGTTTAACCCAATTGCTTAGAGCATATTTGGCTGTTCTCGAAATCTTCCCCGCGTGTGCGGGGGTTAACCTGCTTGATTAACGTACCGGATGTCATTTTATCAGTCTTCCTCCCGTGCGGGGTTTAACCGGATAATCGAAGCGTTCCACAACCAAGAGAAACTTCTTCCCCGCGTGTGCGGGGTTTTGCCGAAAATATGACCGCCTCGTCGTTTTGATCATTGGTCTACCCCGCATGTGCGGGGTTTAACCGTTCAGTCTTTTCCGCAGAAAGAAGTCACCCCTGTCTTCCCCGCTTGGGCGGGGTTTGACCGGATTTCCTTTGCTCTAGTGCAAGGAAGCAGAAGGGGTCCCCAGGAATGGGGGTTAACCTGCTAGTGTTGTCTGGACAATTTTTTCCTCAAGATCTCCCCGTATGTGCGGGGGTTAACCATAAAAAGGGAAAATCGTTTGAACACGCAGAAGTTCTTCCCCTCGCCTGCGGGGTTTAACCCTTAGCGGAATGCGTGGACAATGCATTGTTCACGACTTCCCCCGTGTGTGGGGGATAGCCATTCAGAGCGAGAGGAATGTATTTCTGTTTCATCAACTTCCTCGCGTCTTCGGGGTTTAACCACTCCTGTCCGAATTCTGTTAGCATGCTGCGGCCTATTCCCCTCGTCTGCATGGGGTTAACAGTGATCAAAATCAAAGATAAATGTTAAAGGGAGGTCTTCCCCCGCTTGTCAGGGGTTTTACCTGAGGATGGCCCAAATCTTGAGCCAAGCACGCCGTATCCTCCTCTTGTTGGGGATCAACCGAAAACCTGATATCAAACTCTGATTAGCAATAAGTCTTCCCTGTGTATGCGGGGTTTAACCTTAAGACGATATCCTGATGTAACTTTAGATCCCATATTCCTCGCGTGTGCGGGGTTTAACCGGAGGTAATTGATCCAACTCTGATGATGTTAATGCCTTCCCCGCGTATGCAGGGTTAAGCCTCCGTTGTTCACATGACACAAAACAACACGGCCTTTTCCCCGCATGTTCGGGGGTTATCCGCGCCATTCTATGGAGGCAGGGTTCGCAATATCCTTCTCCCCGCGTATGCGGGGGTTAACCGTCACCACGATGACAGACCCTGTCTACTAAAAAGTCATCCCCGCCTGTGCGGGGATTGTCCAGGCTATGAAATCGCGAACCTAACTCCTTACTTTCTCCCCCTAAGAGGGGGAATGTACTGATCGATCACACATACAGAATGATACCTGTTCAAGCGGTGGTTAACTGGTCGCGGTCTTTATGAGAACTTTTTCCCCGTTTTTAACGTGGGGATCAAACACACTGTAAATTTATCACATTCCGCAATTATTCCCCTACCCATCATTAGGGGATCAGTCAGCAAGTGGATGTTTAAATCCGAATTCCCTTTTTTCGGGGATTATCCAGGTGAAGGCGGAGAAGTATAACGCGGAAAATGCCAGTTATTCGTCTCAATTGCTCAGAAAGTAAGTAATTCCTGAGATTGATTTCCGGTGATTCACATGCCGAATTCCGCGTAACCTAGGCATGTGGCATGTGATTACTATTCCCCTCTCTGAAGGGGATAACTCGCGCAGAAACGCAGCGTTGCATTCTTGTCTTCAAGTGCAATTTTGCTTCTGTCCCCACCAATACAAAGGGGATATACAGGCGGCAGTTTGGTGGAATTCAGCCTAACACAACACTCATATCCCTTAGCTCAGAAAGGGATGAAGCCCATGAAACCGTTCCAAAACAATCGTTCCCTTTGACATTCTCCCCTCTATGAATGACCGATCTTTGGTAAATTCGATAAATTAAGGGGATCACCCGGTTACCTGTATCATTATCGGGATTTCGGTTCCAAGGCCTAGTCCACGTGACATCGAAATATCGAAGCACAGGAACTTGTAGCTTGCCATACTTAATTATAGCGTCTTATCGATCTGACAAAATTGAGTTAATGCAAAAGGGAATTAGAGATGTCTGCAAGAAAAGTAAAAATGGAAATCCCATCGGCAATTTATAATGAAGATGGGGTTGATATAACAAATTGCAAAATACGAGAATTGCCTGACGATTTGCAAGTGAATGGGAACGCTATTATTTACTGCGATAGCAATGAATATCTAGAAAAACTCCCCACGAAAAGCAATGCTATATCTTTTTACATAAGTGGATCACCAAAAATTTCTGATTTTCCCTGCCTAACAATACCAGGAATGTTTATCGCCGATGATTGCAAAGGGTTAACCGCGATACCAGACAATCTTCAAGTCGGCAGTGATCTCATCATGCGGGCATGCAGAAATTTAAGATCAGTTGGTGATTGTATTACGATTGGGGCCAACCTGGATCTTGAGCAGTGCACAAATCTTGAAACTATTGGTGAAGGTCTTACGGTAAGAGGTGATTTGCGGTTAATGGGCTGCAATTCACTTACCTTACTGCCTTCTGATATATCGGTGGGTGGCACGATAGATCTGACAGGATGTAATGGCATTAATATTCCTGAAAATATCATAAGTAAATACGGCAATAGAATAACCCTACCGCACGAATACAACATTATAGATGAGATAAATAATTGCCCTACCCTCTCTTAATTAAGGCAGACAGTTGATTGTTTTAAAGGGGAGATGGCATTGCCATCCTCCCCTCTGAGCCCTGAAGGGCGAGGTTTTACTTTGAATTGAATAAAGAAAATCCCCTATTGAACCCAAAAACATAAAACTCTATGACCGACATATCAAAATCGCATTTGATCAAACGTCCAGGAAGAAGAATAGATGGAGCAACATCAGCATCTGAGCTCACTCAACTATTTTTACGGACGTGGCAATAAAATCCTCAAGATCGCCATCCCGTATGAGACATGTTGGCATCAAATTTGGCGCGGTAAAAAAATTAATATCGAACATGATATTGTAATAAATCTCATACATTCAAAAGGCGGCAGGATTCCAAAGGCATATCGTTCCCCATATGCCGATTTCACACGTGGCAGAAGGCAGCATTCCAGAATATTATTAGCAGGCAACCCACTTAAAAAAGGAAGCAGGTCGCCAGTGATCATCGTTCAGGATGATGATACTGCTATATTCGCTGATAAAACAGGAAGGTCGTTGACCCCAGAATTAGATTATTTTGGACAAATGTCCATTATTCATCATGAAATTGGCCATATATTACAATACTCACAAAGGTTAAGGCACCCTCTTTCCTTCACGAATGGAACAAACGCGATAGAGGAAGCAGCATGTGATATATTCTCCTTATCGCTGACACTGGCCATGACAAAGGACATTCAATCAGCAACAGCATATGCTGGAATCAGAAGTGACTATTTATTATTGAGACAATCAAGCGCTTTAGAATTTGAAATACGAGCCACACATTCACGTGCAAATTTTGAAAGGCGCTTCGCTGCAGGATTAACCCTTCTAGGATCTTTAGACTACCTATTCTGCGCTAACGCTATGGATTATGTTTTAGATGAATGGAGAAAATCTCCTTGGCCATGCGACATTGAGACTTCAACTCAAATGGCTATAAACTGGATCCGGGCTAAGAAAATCACACCAAACAAAACTAACAAACAAATTTTTAAACGTCTGATTGATATGCTTCCAGACATAAAAAAGGCTTCACCTCTAGTCAGAATATTTCTCGGAAAAATTTTAGATAAGCCTCCTAAATGTTTGCCAAAGACCGAACAGAAATAACATCCCCCTCCCTTGAAGGATGGCGCTTTGCTGCTCATTCGATAACTTTTTCAGACTTTGAAGACGGGGCAACCACTCATTGCATGAACATTCTTTTGTGCCTTGCATGAGAAAGCGGGAAATCGGGAAAAACTAATCTTTGGGAGCATCCGTTTCATGGCAATGGTTACGCTGGTTAAGACCGTCCTATTCGGTAATCGAGAAGAAGTGGAGAGTTATGCCTCTGCTCTAAACGAGATGCGCATTGGCATGATGGGCGAGAACGCTGCTCTTGAGCCCCATGAAGTTCCTGATGGGTATCATGTACAATCTGAAGGCGCTCTTTCCTACGAAAGCAAGCAATCGCTCATAACCACTGAGTTCCAGATGGCAGAAGAAGTTTCTAAGCTGTTTCCTGGGGTTGTGGCGAATGTTATGATAATCAATCAGGATATGTCTGAAGCGTACGGTCGGGTCATACAGGATGGAACTATATTCCCAGATGGCTCAACTAACCTGGAAGATGGCGAATTCCATCAAGTGTGGGGAGATGATTTCTCCGACACTCGCATCTTAGAGGAGCTTGAACATGGCGCTCAGGATGCTATTGATTTGGCCATCCATACCCCACGCGCAACATCTGAACCTGAGAATGTAACGCCTTAAAATCTAAAATCGTTTCTCGAAATCAGAATTAAATCTTGTATTTTAAACCTTAAGAACAAGATTTAATTCTTTCCGACATGTCAAAATGACATCTGGATCGTATTTCGGGAGGGCATCTATATGGGGACTGAGCCGGGAGTGGATTTCTGCGGAGGAGTAATATTTTTTCTAAATACTCATATAATTCATTTCATATGGCTTATTGCATTCATTGCAATTTGCTTTGTTTTATACGCTTCTTTTAAAATTAAAGAATTAGTTTTTGCTTGGCCTGTATTACATAAAATAAAAGACCGACCTATAATCTTTCTTATAGGACGTTTTTCTTATAGCGTTGGCTTCCTATATCTCAAAAATCTAAACATATATTTTCATAACTTCACAGATGGGAAATCTCATAAAATTTCACCTACTGAATTGCCGCTAAAATTCCTTCGGCTAATGACGACTGCAGACTTTCATGCAGACGAATTAGCCTATCTTCCCAGGCATCTAACTTTGCCTATTCAGCCTCACGAAGACAATCTTGCCTCACTATCTCAATTGGCCTTTGCTCAAAAAAATATCACCTAAATGAATTATGCAAGGCTCTCCTCGCCCTGCAGGGCGGGGAGAGTGTCAAACCCGTTTAAGCACTGAACTCTCGTTCAGGATGCTCCGAAGGAGCTACGGTATACTCACCTTCTGGCACAATAATAAATCCAGCATATTTTTGTAGAAGGTCTTGAGGGATTTCGATGCCTTCGCAACCTGTAAGTTCCAGAATTTCACCGAACCTGGTATCATTAGGGATGCTGCGCAATGAGATGCAGCCATCCAAATAAATCCCGCCTTCGACATCAAGACCTACGGGAAGCTCTGTAATACCCGTACAGCCACTGAGTATGAGTGTGCCAGGCAATTCAAAATTGTTAGGGAGGGATTTAAGAGAGGTACAACCTCTTGCATTGAGTCTTTGGCCCACTACTAGCCCTTCTGGCAGGGCTCTAAGGCCAGTACATCCGTCAATATTGAGATCTCTAACCACTTCCATATTTAGTGGCAGTTCAATTATTTCTGGTCGGTTAGAGAGATTGATATTCCCCTCCGCATCAAACGCTTCAGGATATAGAGTCAAAATATCCTGCATCGTTTTTAGCTGAACTTTTTGACTATTTGCCATTGTCTCATTCTCACCATAGAACAGGCTCCGCATGATCTGCATGACTTTTTCATTGTTGAGGTACTCCCCCCATTAAGGACGGAGCCTGCGCATGCATTCGTGATCACAAGAAAAATTGTCAGGAGGACCTTTTGAGCCCTCCTTGGTAAGGGAACTAGCCCTCGCCACTATGGTATATCAGGTTGATGGACTTGCCACAGGCATAGGCTCGGCGACTATTGAAATGCCATTATCGCACACGCGATAACCATCACCTCCAACGCAAAAACCAGAGGAATCTGAAAGTTCGTCCAGAACCAGATCCTTCAAATAGTCCGCATCGCATTTGGTCATAGCAGAAATATCAGAATGAATTTTTTCTGGAGGCAGACTGTCTGGGTCGACATCGACTGTCACCTCGGTAGAAGTGGTAAGACCCAGTTCCTCAGCAGGAACTCCATCTGTATCCCAATCGATATTCTCGACTTTAACTTTGACCTGCATTTTACCCTCATTTGACGTTTGTCGGCTTATTTGTGCAACCCAATTTACCCATTGAGCATGCAAGGAAGAACCGGTTTGACGTTCAGATGGGGAATTTAAACAACTATTAACTAAATCATCAGTCTATGCCAGGTCAGTCTGGCACCAAGTTCCCTGCCCTCTCTAAATTCCTGCGAACGCCTGTGAGTTAAATTGAGCGTAGCCTTCAATTGTTGCAGGACAAGTAGACCTAAAAACATTGAGAAGAGAATATCCTCTTCGGTAGAACCCGCCTTCTTCTGATCGCAGGGCCTATCTCGGTATAAATCATTCCTTTGTACATGAGTCGAGATAGTGTGAGGTTTATGACTTTCTTCGCACATGATTTTAACCTTTGATGGCCTTCGCCATTTGATTTTGTCTTAATTCTGAAAGAAATTTTGTATACATAAAGAGAGTTAATTTAAGGAATAAGGCAAGCCTAATTTTAGCAAGGCTATTTATCCGAAAACGCCTTGCCATCACTTGTTATATTATTTGCGGAACAATAAATACCATTATATAATCAAGGAATATTGAAACAAACAGCATATAAGGTCATGATTATGTCCTTCGATTCTTTCGACGATCAATACATTATTCCTGGGCTGGAAATGCAAGCTGGCATTGAACCTTCAGCACCGACCACAACCTACTTTGATGCTCCAGATATTGATCTTAACTCATATGACAACATTATCGTCTGCATGTCAGGAGGTAAGGATTCAATCGCCTGCCTTCTCCACATTATTGAAATGGGTGCCGATAAAAGCAAAATTGAATTGTGGCATCATGAAGTGGACGGCCGTGAGGGGAGTTCTCTCATGGACTGGAAATTCATGACTTCATACAACAAAGCCATTGCAGCAGCATTTAACCTTCCTCTCTATTTTTCTTGGTTAGAGGGCGGCTTTGAGGGTGAGATGCTCAAAAAAGACGCCTACAGCCGCCCTCACCTCATTGAAACGCCTGACGGCCTTATCAAGCTTGAAAGAGACAAAACCCGCGCCAAGCCTGCTACCAGACTGAAATTCCCTCAAGTATCTGCCAATCTTCAAACCCGTTGGTGTAGTTCTGCACTCAAAATTGATGTAGGTCGTCGCGCCCTTAACAATCAGGCACGATTCCATCATAAGAAAGTGCTTTTCATTACCGGTGAGCGGCGAGAAGAGAGTGCTAACCGCGCCAAATACAACCAACTTGAAAAACATACTTCCGATTGTCGTGATGGGCGCTACGGCCGACATGTCGATGCATGGAGGCCTGTGCTTTCATGGACTGAGGAGCAAGTCTGGGCCATTTTCGAGAGGAATAATGTTATCTCTCCGGTGCCTTACCGTCTTGGTTGGGGACGATCCTCCTGCATGAAATGCATTTTCAATGACGCCACTATCTGGGCTACAATTAACAAATATTTCCCTAGAGAACTCGATGCTCTAAACGAGTACGAATTATCATTTGGAACCACTATCAGCCGCAACAAAAAAAGCATTATGGAAATTGCGCAGTTTGGGGTGCCTATGGAAATTGACGATCTGGAAGCTCTCCAACAGGTTACGAAGAGAGAATATGATTTACCTGTATTTCTTGAGCCAGGCGCAGCATGGATTAGGCCGGCCGGTGCGTTCATCAAATCTTCCTGCGGCCCCAGCTAAACATCACGATCCTTATGATCCCACGAAGTTTCGAATATCGTGAAAAATGCCTTTGTCTTGGGAGATTGGATATATATTCTTAGGGTGGGTCTCCAGTCATTTGTCGGCCAAATCGAAGGCCCCCCGAAAGAACCATTACCAAGCCTTTAAAAATGAAGTGTAAGATCGTGTTTCCAGTCTGGCTTAAAGATTTGAGAAAAGAAGGATGCCTAGTAGGCATCAATCATTATGGGTGCGAAGAACTGATTGTTAAATCAAGTGACTTTTTCGAATACAATGAAAGCACCGACACCTTGTCAGTATTAAAAGATGGGGTAATTAATCTCATAGATCTGTCTGTTTTTACATCTCTAAGACACTTGAGCGAAGAAGAGAGTGTCCTGCTTGAAATTAGAATGTCTTGTGATGAAAAGTGCCACAAACAGAAGGTCATACTATCATGCTTTATCTTGGTGCCATTTTTCGCTCTCATCCAATCTTTGTATGATCATAAATTACACTTACTTCAAAAGTTTAATGCAATTTGGTATGGCGTAACCCCTCCAACCTTTCTTCTGCCACTTCCTGTGGTCTTTTGCTTGATCATGGCTTTGCTATGGATATTTGGCTTTACAATTCTTGAAATGATATCCGAAGCACAGGCAACAAGAATGATTCACAAGATCCAAAATGGTTAGTTATCGCCATTTCCGAAGGCTTATTTAAATTGCTGCACAATTTTATTAAGGCCTATTTACATCTTGCTGCATCTGACATAGACAAGCCATATCATTTTTTGACCGCCCTTAGCTCAGATGGATAGAGCAACAGCCTTCTAAGCTGTGGGTCGCTGGTTCGAATCCAGCAGGGCGGGCCACCTCATCTCTCTTAAGGTTATGGTGGATCATATACCGCCCCCATCAGCCTTTGGCTCTTTAGATTAGAGATACAGGCCGCCAGACTATCAATGTCCCCTCATACGCCTCAATTACCTGATGCCCTAACAGATTACGTGGCATTAGCATCGCAGATTAAAAAAACCATCGAATCTCCTGATCCTAAGATCCAAAGAAAGGAGTTCAATGCTTATCGGGACAAAGTCAGAGATATTGTATTCGATCATTGTCCGCCTTATGCGTCCCCTCCTCTAGTTTATTCAGACAGAGTCACAAAATCCCTGCGTTCAGTTACGAACTGGGTCTCTCTATTAACTGGATGTGATAAGGGGACAAAATCGCTTGTTTATTCCATGATTTCTTCTGCCACCGAATTGTGTGGCAACAGACGTGAATATCATAACTATCGCCACATGTTTGATGTGCTGCTCAATGCCGGGATGCTGACGGCTCTTTGGTTTGACAGTTTTGAGTGCAATGTGCCCCGGAATAATCGGAATAAAATATTCCTAGCAATGATCCTGGCTGCAGCATTTCATGACGTAGTGATGGAATACCATTCCCCAGCCGGCACATCTGAGAGAGAGTCTTCAAATGCCCTTCTCAAAGCCCATAAATGTTACGCCTTCAGAAATCACAATTCTGAAGGATCAAATTACCTACGTTATGAAGTGGAACTCGCATCCCGATTAATTCTCGGAACAGTTCCCTCTTTTAGAAAGAGTTTGAAGGGGTCTGTGGCCCGTTTGAATGAAGAGGCGATGAGGGCGAACCCATCTCAAGACCTTCTTCATGAGTGTCTAGCATGCAATCTCGGCGCCATATTGGCTGATGCAGATGTAATGGACTCTCTTTGTTACGCCTACCCTAAGGCCATAGGTCAGACTAATAGAGTGAGGCGAGAATTATGGTCTAATGGGATAGACGCCAACGTCACTCTAGAGGGTTTCTATACCACGTTGGTTCCAGATGGTTTTATATCTGTCCCAGGTCGGATCTTTCAGCCGATTTTCGCGCTCAACCTAAGCCGTTTTAAACCAAGTAGATAGTCAACTGGACTATAAGCTAGGCAATTCTGGTGGAGCACGCTTTCTAATTGGCTCCTCCTCTTCCTCTATGTCCAGCCTGCCCGCAGGCCTCACTAAAGAACTGTGAGGCAACTTTGGCGCCAAGCTCTTATCACTCCTTAGGTGCGGCTCCCTCAGTGTCCCTGACGACAGCAGTTGAAGTTGGCGTACCAATCGCCCTTAATGCAGCTAGAAATGCTTCCTCAGAATTCATGTTCCCTGAATATGACAACTTAACCAGCCTTTTTTGTTCAGGTGTTAGTTCGTCTTTGACAACGTATAGCACTCCGCCCCTCCCTTCTTCATGAACTGAAAATCCAACTTTCTATGCAGATTTTCTGGAACAAATTTTATCACGAATTTTATCACGAATGCTCTTTTCTGGAAAAATCATTTTCATATGGCTACCCTTCATGGGGGCTCATTTGCCACCACTATTGAGAGCAGAAACGGAAGCTTAAGGATAGATCATGGGGAGGCGCCACGCGCGTTCGCGAGGATTCAGACTATTCCAAGCATACGCCACTTTTTGCCTTCTATTTTGCTCGCACTCAGCACAAGCGTTGGGAGCTAAAAAAGATCACGTGACGTCAGAGGAACTCGCAGCTCAACAAGCTAATATTATTGATCAAAACTCTGTACAGATATTGCTGCAAACTGTCGCCAAATCGGCCTTTTTGGCTGGAGCAGAGTCCAAATGTAACATGCGCAAGGCTCTGACTATAAAGGGCTGCACCTCTCTTGTGATCGCACAATGGTCAACTATCACTGGAGTTAAAATCTCGCATCCTGATGACGCGACAAAACTAGCCACTTCAGTTTGGGAGAATGCTCTGGCTGATGGAGAGAATAAAATGTCCTCTTCAAACGGATGCCCAGATGTAGATGCTGAAGCAGAAAAATTAGACATCATTTCAATTTGTCAAAGTGCGAAAACGAACTCTGCTAATGGTCATCCATTTTATGGCGGAACACTAGAAACTCCCGGGACGCCATCGGATACATCCCCTGCTGGGAACCCTGCTGGTGGCGACCCAGGTAATCATGTGATCAGCGAGGAGATGTCAATCCAATAGCAGATGGCACCCCTTTTTTCTTGTGCAATGCAAACAAGAAAGCAAGGCTACTTGGGCCTTCCTCATAAATTACTCTTAACCGCGGAATAATCATGTATCATCAGAATAACAGTAAGCATAACAGTGGCTCTGATATACGTTTCCAAACTAGAAAGCGGTATAAGGGGACTTATTTCTCAAGATTGCGCAAATCAATCAGACGTCACTTCACCATCTTTATACACGCAACTTGCATTTCCTTAATCAACAAAATATGTTATAATTTTCAGGCTTTCAGGCTTTCAGGCTTTCAGGCTTTCAGGCTTTCAGGCTTTCAGGCTTTCAGGCTTTCAGGCTTTCAGGCTTTCAGGCTTTCAGGCTTTCAGGCTTTCAGGCTTTCAGGCTTTCAGGCTTTCAGGCTTTCAGGCTTTCAGGCTTTCAGGCTTTCAGGCTTTCAGGCTTTCAGGCTTTCAGGCTTTCAGGCTTTCAGGCTTTCAGGCTTTCAGGCTTTCAGGCTTTCAGGCTTTCAGGCTTTCAGGCTTTCAGGCTTTCAGGCTTTCAGGCTTTCAGGCTTTCAGGCTTTCAGGCTTTCAGGCTTTCAGGCTTTCAGGCTTTCAGGCTTTCAGGCTTTCAGGCTTTCAGGCTTTCAGGCTTTCAATCAATGAGAGATGAACGAGGATATACACCACTTCAGGTGAGTGGTGCCATCCTCGTGATGGCCCTGATGACGCCTGTGTTGGCCGATATGGCTAATATCCAGGTGAGAAAGATGAAAGACGCATCTGCGGCTGACCAGATGCAAGAGGTTTATGTCGCAGCCCAGAATTGGGTCAAGGATAATGCTAGCCAACTTGAAACATTAGTCGGTGATGCTGGTGGCGTCTATCAGTTGCCGGCCGGTCGCCAGAGCGAGAATGAAACTGCTCCAGCGGAGAGCCTCCAGGGCCAAGGCTACATGCCTGATGGGTTTGTGGATACGAACTCGTATAACCAGCACTCGGTAATGACGATCTGGCCAGATGCCAATAATCCATCTGGCTACGACATGATGGTCTATACAGTTGGTGGCAACACGATCCGAGATGGAGATATCAGTCGGATTGGGCAAAAACTGTCAGCCGCCGGAGGTGGCTACTTCAATAGCGCAACACCTAACAGGCCGTCTGGAACTGTAAGCGGGGTAGATGGTGGCTGGTCCTATCCGGTAGATAATCTTGGCGGGGATTACGGCACGCCTCAGCCTGGGCATATTGCCGCTTCGGGCCAGTTTACGATCAACGGAGGTCTGGCCGATTTTCTGTATCGAAATGACATCGGGATTCATGAAGCGAACACGATGCATACGAATATAGACATGACAGGGAACCGTCTGGATTCAACCGGCGAAATCAATGGTCGAAATCCTTCGACAGGTACAAATTCGAATGTTGCGGTAGGAAGTAAGTTGATTGGTCACAACTGGACGGATCCGAGCGATACGAAGGTGTATGTGGCCAACTCTCTTGGCGTTTGTGCACAGCAACCGGACCTTGAAGGATGTGGTGTAACAGTCAGTCCGGGAGCTGGAGGGTTTTACAAGAACGGTGATTGGCTTGCATTCAACGGAACCGTATCGGGAGCTGGTCTGCACGTAACTGGACCTGGTAATAATTTTCAGGTTGATGGCGGATCTCGACTGGTGGGGGAAATTACCGCAGAAACCGGACTGGACTTGATAAATGGAGGCCCGATTACATGGTCCAAAACAGCACCTGGTCTCGTTGTGTTGGGTGATACTGCTGTACGGAATAGTATCTTAAACTCACAACTACATATAATGGGCGCACCATTAGCGGTGGATGCAATGTCCTATTTGGACGGCAATGCCACTACTAGATATGTTTTCGATACTGATGACACAAACTACTATCTCCATCCTTCGGGACGCTCCCAACTTGCTTCGGCTCAGTTCTCTGGTCACATTGGGACCAATGGCTTAGATCCAGACTCAGGTTACCCTGCTTCTTGGGCTGATAAGGGTTTACATACCAGAGATGTCTATTCTGAAGGCACTATAGCGGCAGGTATAAACGGAAATATTGCTGCTTCATTAAGTGGTACCTCAGGCAATTTGTATGCCAGTGGCACATCGCAGCTCAATCAAACAGTAAATATCGGCACAGTTAACGGCTCAAATCCGCGAGCAAATCTGGCGCTAGAAAACGGCGATGTATGGGTGAATGACGGCAACATAGTTGTTAACCAATATGACAATGATGGAACTTACGAAGGTGGGGGAGGTTGGTTCCAGTCCGGCGTCACAATCGGGAAATCTCCATCAAATAATTACGGTCACTTTAGCGCTACATCGAGGGGTGCTGACCTATCAGTTTTTGGGAACCAATATTTAACGGGTGCTTTGGTTTTTTCATATGGGGTCGACAACCCGGACTTATTTGATGGTGAGTCCAACACGGCTACGGGTGGACATGTAGGCGTAGGGGACTGCACCGTGGAGACAACTGGTGTGGGATCATTAGTGACTGATTCAGATCACACCGGACTGTATTTTTGTTCTGCAGATCACCGTTATCATAAACTACAAACTGTTGATGGTTACGCTGGACAGAACGGATGGCCAGGGAACTAATTCTTTCAAACAGCAAACCGTAGTCGCAACATTCTAATGCGCGGGTGATCACTCTATTTAATGCGCATCCTTCAGATCTTTATTTATTGAGATAGGCATCTCTCCTCGTTACTTTTTAAGCATGACAATAGAGAATGCCGATCATAAAGACAGTGCCCCTTCTCCTCGACGGTTCACGATCTACATGGATCAGGACTGTCCAGAAGATGCGACTATAATTGAGTGCATAGAGAAGCTAGGTTCCGCTATTGGAATACAGGCGGTTATTCGCCGTGCCCTGATAATAGGCATGGAGGCATTGTCATCTGGTGCTGTAAATATCCTTAGCGATGATATTATTGCGGAGACATCGCAAGCCATATCCGAAATGAGAAAACGATCAAAATTATCTAGGCAAGCTCGGAAAGGTGAGCGACGAAACCATCGACGTCGAAGATCTCCTGCGGACGTTTTCGATGATTTGAGAGGGCAAAAAGAAGAAAGAAATAAGCCCACTTCGTCCGAAGAAAATTCGACCATATTTCTTCTCCCCCCCCCGAAAGAGAAGCCGGAAGAAAAAAAAGGCCCTCCGGCCGAACACCTCAATACTCAAGATACTTGCTCATCCCAAACCGGGTCAGTTGAAAAGCCTGATGAGGCAGAAATCACAGAACCTGAAGAAAAATTAGATCCAAGCATAGATAATACTCCATCTGATGACTTGGAATCTGGACATGACAAAACAGCACCTGTGGAAGAGACTGTGGAAGAGAATG
This sequence comes from Acetobacter pasteurianus, assembly GCF_009914215.2. Lineage (NCBI taxonomy): Bacteria > Pseudomonadati > Pseudomonadota > Alphaproteobacteria > Acetobacterales > Acetobacteraceae > Acetobacter > Acetobacter pasteurianus. Next base: position 395,429 of record NZ_CP039845.2, read on the forward strand.
GAGAAGGTTCGTCTGTGGCTCCAAACACAGGCAATACCGGATCTAACCCTACCGATATCCTTCCTAAAAACCCTCCCCCACAACTCCATGTTCCGTCCATAGCAAATGGGGCATCTGAAACTCCATCTCCTTCAGCCCCCCCCATTCCTTCACCAGAACAGGATTATGAAGGAAAAGGTGAAATCAATTCCCCTTTAATCTCCCAGCCCAGCGACATTGATCAAAAACCATCAATGGGATCAATCACTGACATACCCATTCTGAGTAATGGTGAGAGTTCACCGCATCAGCAAGAACTCAATGCTAAAACGATCACCTCTCCTCAAAGCTATTCTTCCAATGGAAAAGACATTCCTGATGTCAATCCTAAGGAGAAAAGGCCTTTCGGATACTCTCCTGATATCGAGAGCATTCTAAGGGAACATTCAGTCTCCTTATCCTCTGCTTCTCATACTGAGATCGCACATCCGCCATCTGGCGCCAAAGACGAAACACAACAAGGCTTGTGACTAATTTTGAGCGATTGGCCTTTGAGACCAATTGTCCCCGCACACAAGGATTAACAGCATGGCTTTTTTAGAAGCACCAGTTGAATCTTCAGATATAAGACTCTTGAAGTTGCTGCCTCTTGTAATTCTATCCTGTGCTCTCGTATTAGTCTTTCCTGAGTTTGCTATGGCTGAATCCACACTTGGCGGTGCGATAGGCCACTTCGGGGGGAATATTAACGGCCCATTCTGGAAGCTGTTAATGGTCGCATCCCTCTTGTCTGGTCTTGGGTGCATATACAAAGGCCTTAAGCTTCTTATCATGGTGGCAGATGGGAGGTCGCATCATGTCATTAGCTACGCCCCTCCAACTGGCATGCTTATTGCTGGAGCTCTTCTCGTAGCAATACCTGATACTATGAATTATGGGATTGCTTCGTTCTTTGGATATGTCACAGGTTACCATGGATCAACATATGACACCTTTGGCAATCCGTCAGACTGTATTAGCTCAACTACAGCTTTAACTTGTGCAGCAAAAAACGTCAGAACAAATATTGTACCCGTATTTATTCAGGTTTCTTTCGTACTGATGTTTCTAGTCGGTGGCTGGTATCTTTATACAATTATCCTAAGTGCTGCTCATGAAGTTGGAAGTGGGCGCCCCCTGTCGAGAAACCTGGCCTTCAGAGGGCTTGTCGCTTTCCTTATGATGAATATGTCAGCACTTATGGCTTTCGGCCTTGCAAGCCTTGGAAGCTCAGACAACCCGCTAACCAATACAGGATTTAATGGTGATTCTGATATGTTATCATATACTGGATCATCAAATATTAGCATTGTACAGAACTATTCTGAACTTATTGGATATACCTTTGCAATCCTGGCCATGTTCGGTGTCGCTGCATTCTGGAAAGGTCTTTTTATCCTGAAAGATGTTGCCGATGGCAATGCTCGTACTGGCCCAGGGACAGCTTTTATGCACATGATATTTGGCGCAGGCCTAACCTCTATTAAATGGCTTGGAGGAATTGCGACTATGTCTATTTTTGGTAGAAATCTCTTCAGCTAACTCTGCATCAGATGCTCCTGCGAGCCATCCTAGAGATTAGAGAGAAAATCAAAAATAGACGTTCGCCTGCAAGCTAACTCTTAAGTTCACTGTCATCACCTCCGGGAAACCAATTCGCGAGGAATAAGATGTCGAAACACCGATTTTAATTCGTTATCCTATTATCAAATTGCACTCCCCCAAAGATCATAATGACCTCTGGAAGTGCTTCTGAGCGCTGATTGCTAATTCTGTAGGAGAACAAGATGACTGATCATAAGCTGTCAGAGGTTGATAAACTGCAGGCCGAATTGGAAGCACAAGAGAAAAGAACTGCTGAACTCAAGAAACAACTGGCCGAAGCCCATAGAGAGCGTGCCTGCAATATCGGCGAAGCACTTCTTGATCTGGCGGAGGGGCATGATCGTTGGAAATTGATCGTTGGAGAAATTGCGTCTCGTCATATGAAACCCCGGAAGTCCGCAGCTTTTAAAAAAGAAGCATCTCTCTTTGAGGATCATGCCCAAAGAGAGAGAGAGAAGAAAAAAGACGCATCCCAGGACCATTCAGTGCCCGGATCACTTTAACTCGATCATTTTTTTTATCCAAAACCATCTTCTGCAACGCGCCGTAAAACCCTGCCTTGGAGACGGGGATTTACGGCGCATTTGGTAAAATTGCTTTCGGATCTAAGCAAAGAACACCTGATTTTAATTTAATGCCGCACATCAAAGCATCGAAGAAGATGTAACATATTACACAAGAAAGACGCTTTCCAGACTTTACGACTTTCACTTCACCCTGTACCACGCTCATTAAATTTGAATTTCTAAATTATAGACAGGTGCCTGAATGTCTAAACCTAGTAACCATGCTGTCCTTTCATACTGGCGTGCAGCTCTTCTGGATGACGCTCAGATGAGCATTTCCTTCAAGAATGACGAATTAGTCGCCATTGATCGGAATATTCTCTCTCGTGGGGTTATACCAAAGCAACAGAACGACATTCTCCGCCTCAAACACCCCAAATCCAAAGACTTGAGTCCTGAAGATCCCATTACTGTCATGGCCGGTCTTCGTGTTCTTTTGGGTGAACGCAACCATGCGGCCCAGAACACAAAGTCTCCTGTCCTTTTTTGTATGGCTGCTCTTTTTAGCATAGAGCCAGACGGAACAATAAAGCCCTGTATAGACAGTCCGCCTTGGATTAACCGCGAACTTCTGGAACCCTCCGATGCACGCATCCTCATTGGTGATGTTTCAGTTATGGATGCATGGATAGAGGAAAACCCTCCCAAGACAGGGAGTCTTGCTGCGTTATTGGAATGGAGTGACGGTTTATGGAATGCTGTCACAGCACACGGTCTTCCAGAAAAATATACTCCTTGGCCAAAGGTGCCATTGCAAGCGGCTGAATCAAGCATCGGAATGATGGCAACTCAGCACCAGCGTAAATTTTACGATACTATCATTGATGATGAAGGTCTCATCACTCCTCTTTTAGACCGCTATCTGTCCGGTTCCACTACCCCTAAAGACGTCACCGAGGCATTGCGCTGGAATGCAGCAAGCATGCCCAGAGGAACTATGACCTCCGCTTATGGCATGTCTCCCTCTCAAGGTGAGGCAATGTCGGCTTTCAGTGAGTTAAAAAAATCCGAAATCCTCGCAGTTAATGGGCCGCCCGGAACAGGCAAGACAACTTTGCTTCAGGGCATAGTCGCCACTAAGCTTGTAAATTCCGCGATAAAAAACCATGAACCTCCAGTGATCGTTGGCACATCCACTAATAATCAGGCTGTCACCAACATCATTGACGCTATGAAAAAGGCAATGAATTCAGGGGATGTGAGACCATGGGCCAAAAGATGGATTGTAAATGCTGATTCCCTAGGCTTGTATTTCCCATCAATGGAAAAGGAGAAATCCGCCATTGAAGCAGGCTACCTTATCGCCTCAATGGGACGCAGTCTGGAAACAAAAGATTGGGGTGGCTTCCCTGAAAGGGAAAGAAGCCTCGAAGATGCACAACAAGCTAGAGAGACATGGTTAAAAGGGTTCTATCAGACCTTTAGACCAGATCGTCTGTTTAACACTTTGACACAAGCAGAATGTGGAGAAGAAGGTCCTGAGGGTGTAGATATCCTCACCTCCATCGAGAATGGTATTGATGAAATCCGTGAGGTTATGTCCTCATTCTGCGATCTCGGACAGTTAATTGTTCTCCAGAATAAGTTTATCCATGATTTGTTTGCTGCAAACGGGTGCAGTACTACCGAAGAGATCAAAACCTGCATTGAAGAATGCGATCAGAAAATATCCGAGCGAAAGCCGAAGGAGGATGAACTTCGTGCTGAGTTAAAGACTGCGGAAAATCACTTTATCACCTGTCGGGATGCAGCACATCAGGCGAAGCAGAATACTGCCAATTCAAAAGCCAAGCTTGATGCTGAGGTTGCCAAAGCAGAAGCAGAAGCGAATGAGGCGGGTAAGCATGCTATAGATCTGATAGCAGCCTTACCGGAGGGAGGTCTATTTTCAAATTTTTTCTCTGGCAAAAAATGGCCTTCTGTTGAGAAACTTGTAGCCAGTGGAGCATACGCTGAACACTTTCGACCTCTGATGCAAAGCCAGAGCAGAGTTCGTGAGCAATGGTTGGAAACTATCAACAAACTAACCGAAAATACTGATGCTCAGTTGGCTGAGGCCAAAAGAAGGTTAGAAACCTTCACCAAAAAAAATGAAGTTGAGATGAAGGGTATAATCGAAAGGTTATCCCATGCGTCAGATGCGCTTTCACAGGCTAAAGAAGCGTTCAACGAATATACTTTTGCAACCTACAATCTAGCAGAAAACAGACGTAACAAGCTTCTCTCGGCGCTTCAAAATATCACTAATCTACGCACTATGATACCGGTGTCCATTGCGGAGAAAATCAGCAATACAAAATGGGCTTCTTCTTTCGGGCTTGATGTTCCTGGCCCATGGGAAAATCCAAATTGGAATGGATCTCTTCTAGCGGTGGAAGATTTTCTTGATCGCACACTCCGCTACGCTCTGTTCCAACTTGCCCTGCGCTATTGGGAAGGTCGGTGGATACTGGAGGTAGAAGCCCTGCAGGACGCTATAGGTAGAAACGATAACAAAGCCTATCCGTTCCGCGTAGGAGAGAAAGCCATCAAGGCTATGTATCGTCGCTGGGCCATGCTGACCCCTCTCTTCATCATCACCGCGTCCAGCCTTCCAAAACTTCCAAAATTTCGGAAGCGAGAAGGAGATAAATTCGTTGATCAATACCTTCTAGACTTCTTTGATCTTCTGATTGTCGATGAAGCTGGTCAGATATCCCCATATCAGCTTGTTCCAGGAATGGCCTTCTCGCAGCAGGCGGTTGTTGTGGGTGATGTTTACCAGATTGAACCTGTAGTCACGACCAGCCATGCAACGGACACAGGAAATGCCCGCAAGGCTGGCGTGCAACCTTATTTCTGGGATGATGACGGTCCTATTGATCCTAGAGTTGTAACAGCACCTCCGGGCAATGGGAATTTGATGGGCTCTGTCATGAGAGTTGTGCAGCAAGCAACAACCTTCACATCACCAAACAGCCTTGTTCCTGGCATTTTCCTTAGAGAACATCGCCGCTGTCGGAAGGATATCATCGAAATCTGCAATGAGCTTGTCTATAAAGGGCAGCTCAAGCCAATGACTGCCGAACCTAAGGAAGATCCACCCCTCCCCCCTCTCTCCTGGGCCAATGTCAACGGCAAAGCAGAACGTGTTGGAGGCAGTCAGCGTAATCTGCGCGAAGCCAATGCTATTGCGAACTGGATCTGTGAAAGCGCTGTAGAATGGGAGAAATTCTATAAGAAACCCATCCAGAAAATTGTTACCGTCATTACGCCTTTTGGACCTCAGAGAGATAGCATCAAGCGCGCTCTGATGATGCTGGGAAAACAATCCCGCCTGTCCAATATCTCCAAAATCAAAGTGGGAACTGTAAATGCCATGCAGGGAGCAGAGAGTGACATAGTCATCTTCTCCCCTACCTGTGACAAAACATCGAATACGAATTTCCTTGAAAGTAAGAAAAGCCTCTTGAATGTCGCAATTTCCCGCGCTGTTCATTCATTCGTTGTGATAGGCACGATGGAGATTTTCGAACGCAATCCTTCTTCAACTCTTGGTATTCTTGGAAAAGCGCTATTCTCCAAAGGACAGGAACTTGGCGGTGTCAGAGGTAACTGGTCAGCAGAAGACTCTGTTGTCCTAAGTGGTCACAGGATTTCAACACCTGATGAACATCATGCCCTCTTGGATGAGGCTCTAAAATCTCTCAAGCCGGGTGAGGAGATCGTCATAGTTTCACCGTTCCTGTCTGCCTCCGCAGTAAATTCACCCGCCATCCAGAACGGTATTCGAAACGCAGTTGCCAGAGGTGGATTGGTGAATATTGTCACTCGTGCACCAACCGCCATAGAATACCGCAACGGAACCTCTCCAGAACTCAGGAAATCACTCCAAGACGCAGGCGCAAAGCTTCACGATATAAAGCTGTTGCACTCCAAAACACTTATGACATCTGATTTCATTGCCGAGGGCTCTTTTAACTGGCTCAGTGTCAGAAGAGAAGAACCCAACAAAGCAAACTTGGATAGTACCTGGGTGTTAAAGGGACGCAAAGCAGAAGCCGCCAAAGAAGCAGCATTGGAAGAACTTAATGCACTATTAAGTAGCCAAGGATCCTCCCATCCCACTGAAGTCGGTCGCCTGCTGGCGAGGAGCAATTCTCGCGCAACACAGCATTAGATCTTGTCTACTTCTGTTTTCAGAGGCCCCCTTCCTGTCGGAGGGGGGTATTTTTAAAGAGAAGGCGCTAAGTGAAAGACTAGATGCCTTTCACTCTTTCAATTCAGAAGATTTATTCTTCTCTTGAACGCAAAAAAAGTGGTCTTTTCTGAAAATCATGAAATCGGCCGTTTCATACACCTTATAGGATGGGTTTAAGCATTCCTTAGCTTGTAGCCAATCCTGTGATGTATGATCAGGCACTTCGATACCCCGACTACGCAATATGGTATAACCAAAATATTCGTCATCATGGATGGCTGGATCAGGCTTTAATTTGCCCAAAATTGGCATAGCTTGGATAGCATTCTTCACAATTGGAGATAATGGCTCCTCTCCGTATAAAAAGAGGTTGTCACCACCTTGATAACCCATATCCATCAAAGCGGAACTAACACGCTGCACATGGAACAACTCAAATCGTGAGTTTTCTGCAAGCATATTGCCGTAACTAAACGAAATAACAAAATAGTACACTAATGGTATAAGCGGAACCCATCCAAGCTTCCTTAGGAAGCCTCGCATAAATGCTAGGTTAATAAAAATAATACATGCAGAAAATGACGTCAAAATCCGCGGCACATATTCTACGTTCTTTAGAATTAGGAGCATCCCGGAGAGAAGTGTCAAAAGCGCAATTGGAAGTGCGCAATACAAAATACCGACGGAAAAATCAGAGATGGTCTTTTGGCGAAAATATTTAACCGCGTTTAGGAGAGAACAGAAAACTGCCACCCCAAACAATCCCAATAATAAGGGCTTGGCGCCTTGTGTCAGCAGTACAGAAGTTAAGGCTAAAATATTGTATATATTTTCACCCAACTCATGAAACGGCAAGGTTTTCAGATCCAGTGTAACGGCTAGATGCCGTTCAAACTGGCCATGAATTGTAGCTGGGATAATGAGATCTTTGTATAAGACTGCCGCCACCAGAAATGATGAAATCTTTATCCCGATATCACCCCATGCCTTTGCAGTTTCTCCATATTCGTAGTCACTAAGAAAAACTAAAATCGCCAATGCCAAATAGGTGTTAACGCCTGTCTGATAGAACCCCATAACCCCGACAAGTAATGCAAAACAGATTACAAATCTTTTCCTGCAAGACCAAGATAATGGCAGCACGGCAGCGAATACAGCCAAGGCCTGAGCCATAAGCATCGGAAGTGCATCAAATTTATAAGATAGGTTTTGCAAAAAAAATGGCTGTATAGCTAAAGGAAAGCCACACATCGACAAAGCAAACCAACCTGGACGTTGAGATCGTGTAAGTCTTTGGGTCAGCAGGACTGCGGCGCAGGCAAGCACTAGCAAGCCCATAATTTGCCCTAAGGGAGATAGGTCAAGAATGTTTCTAACCCGCAAGTCCAACAGGTTCATTAAAACAGTCGAAAATATTCGGCCGTTCTTGCTCCATGTCGAGCCGTATAATGATCGGCCATGGTCATCATTATAATAAACGTTCGCCAATAATATTGGTAAAGTGAATAATATGTAGAATATAAATACAAATAATATTCTATCTCTTGTTTGCTTCCTCAATAATATTTCCATAATCCTCTAAACCCTTATCAAATTCCTGTTTTGGACTATATCGGTTTGAAATGATTTGGATATATTGATTTTGACAAATCAGCGATTACCAAAAATAAAATTTAATATCCGTTTCCAAACATGCCGATCTGGAGATCAAAGTGATCGGAATTTAGTCCTTCCCTCCGGCACAGTGAACCGGAGGGAAAGCCATCAAGAACAATTTGATGATCTGAGGTGTTGAGACCGACATAATGTGCCACGGCCTGCATTATGCGTGAATTTCACCGATTTTCTGATGAAACCGCAGAACAACTAACCTGATCACCGCAATGTTCACAGTCGTTCTCTGCAGCAACTTGACCGGGGGCCGTCTTCCCATAACACGTAGGCTTATCAGATTTAGAGTTCTTATCTGCCACCGCGCCTATAACTGGTATTGGAGCGTCATATTTTTCGAAAATAAGCTTATCCAGAAGCACGAGAATAAAAACAAAGAAAATGGTCGGAGAAATAAATGGCTTAATAGACATAAATATCCCAAAAAACACATTTTCATGCGAACTGCCAAGATATATATAATCGCAAAACATCGCTGCTATCAGCAATCCAAAGACCAATACTATAATATTTAAAATAGCCTTTCCAAATATATAGATAGTAGCTCTTATCGCGGCCATTACAGAGTAGGTCACATGATAACCTACATCTTTCAGGCCATCCTTAACTCTAGAATATTTAGCCTGCGCATTTGTATTGTCTGATGACATATGAGGCCTCGGTTCGTGTCTGGTTGGTAGATCGCATGAAGTGTGATCTTTTGAATTAAAAGGCCTTAAAAAGGTAACGATTGATTTAAACCGTTTCCATTAGATTATGATTCCCTGCCCACAAGCCCTGCGTCTGCGTTAGCGCATGCTTTTCTGATCAGTCGTTGATCCTTTCCGGTAGAAATAGGGAATTCTCAGCAGGTGCATAAAGTTGGCGGAGGATTACACGCTCGGAATTCCACTGAACAACCCTTAAAGAGATCGTCAAAGGTTAATCGTGGTCGGGTTTCGTTGTCTGCCACATTTCCGGGTGTTTGATCAGGGAACGGGCAAGAGCAATGGCAATGTCCCAGTCGTGGCTGGGGTTGATGGCGTTCAATTCCCGGGTGTTTTCCAGATCGGGAACGTGCATCTCTCGGGATGTGATCTTGTTCATATGCCATTCGATGTCGAACAGGGATGATCGCAGAGTTTGGGTCACGCCCTCCGAACATTCGCGATCTATGCAAGTGTCGATCCGATAGCTGTATGTCCGCTCCTTGCCCTGAGTGAGGGTGTAGCGAAATGTGGCCCGTTTTTTCTCTGTTTCGGTCTGGAGAAGGGGGGCTGAGGAGATCTCGAGTGTCATCTCGATGACAGGGTTTGTCTGATCTCCTGTCTGTACGCGCAACGTGTAGCTGCGTTCGTGGATTTTGGTGCTAGTGAGTTCTGCTGTGCCATATCGCGTTGGAAAGCGCTTGGCGTAGGGGATAAGCACGCGCGTAACATCGCAAAGAGCAACCAATGTCGTGATGTCATCCTTGTTGGGGTCGGTGCTATCGGTCAGCGAGACCAGAGTAATGCTGGCACTTTGTGCGAAGGCGAATGTGAGTGCCGGATTGCCTGCATCGTCAGAGAAAATCACGGGTGCGATCTGGCCGTATTTGACTGAGGGAATGCGCGGGGCCTGCATGTCGAGGCGCGCTGCGGCATTTAGAATAATGTGGTGCGAATTCATGCGTGGCAGTCTCTAGGATATTTTTTGCATCGTGTTAATTTCTTCTGCACTAAGACAGCATCCTTTGTATATCCACGAGCTGGGGAAACCTTCAGGTGGAATGCCTATTACTTCACCAGGATTATGCAACCATATTAGCCTATTGCTGTCCCAATATAGCGGGAAAGGCCGATGCGATACCCTTCTTGGGCCGTCTACTTCCTCAACAAAATGCCACCCACTCTTATTCCTCCTTAAAGGCCACAGAGTTCTAATGGACCCACGTTCTGATTTGAGGCAGACAAGATACCCTTCCAACAAAATCCAACTCGACAGCGCACCATCAAAGCAACACAGGAACCTTTGCCCATCATCCGCCGTTATATAGAAGCCTCCAAGTGAGGATGAGCAATCTCCAAACGCTCCCTCCACTATATAAGTCTGGCGAGAGGTGATCTTATTGGGATCTGATTTAGCAAAAGCCACTAAATCCCCTACTTGAATATCTCTGGCTTTCTGGCTCCTGTTGCCCATTGCGTTCACCTAAATCTCACAACCTGAACCTTCTCTGGCTGACTCAGCCTTTAACCACTTCTGTTGGATTTTCTGGAGGTGCCGATTGTTTGTAACGTCATACCGAAGGCCTAACCCTCTACAACTTGGGCAGGTGTAGAACTCAATAGAAGTCTTTTGTGACTGAAAGTTCACCAGATTTCCTCTTCCGTGACACAACGAGCAAACCATAGAAGCTTCCTAACGTCTCTAAATCGACTGCAATTATCAACTCATGACTCAGAGATTGAGCATTTACAGCCATCTAATGCGCAACACTTGACGCGGCCTGCCTCCGACCTTTCAAAAGATCACGGTTTATAAGGCAGATTGTCGCCTGTTAGCCTTTCAATCCTTGCGAAAAGATCGATCCATTAAAAGAGAAAAATCCTCTGATTTGCAGATGGAGTGCTTCAAAAGTTCACACTTCTGATTTTCGGTCTCTGAACTGCAACCTGAGATGCCAGAAACGAGACTGCTTCAAAAGTTCACACTTTGCCCCCAAGTACCGTCTAAAGCGGACTCCACGGATTCTTTTCATCAGAATCTGTGGATAACTTTAGAGACCAGAACCAGGTTCGATTCCTATCCACAAGACTTACGTGATCTTTTGAATCAGATACCGTGATCTTTTGAAAAAGTCAGAGATTTAAAAAACTACGTTTTCCGCCAAAAATTGGAGTTTTCCCGTGAACTTTTGTAGCACAAACTAATATATTAATTTCAAATATCTTCCCTAGTAGCTTGCTGATTCAAAAGTGCATACGGACGAACCCGAAAAATGCTGCTAAATGCGAATACAGAATGGCAGAGGATGATTTTCGGAGTGACTGATCGATGGGTTTGATACACGACGTGATTGAGGAACAGGGCCGACAGGCTGCCTTTAACCTCGACTTCCCCAGGCCTGAAATCGAAGCCGCATCTAGCTTCATGTCTGATGAAGACCATCGCATCGGTTTCCTCTACTCAGGGTGGTGCCAAGCGGCACTACCACATCGAAGATTGGCAGACGACTCAAAAGGCTGGCAGATAGATAGTGACCATGTCTGCTTGATCATTCAGCCAGGAATGAGGAGAGGACCTACGGGGAACCCTATTCATGTTGGGGTGCCTTATGGCAGTCGGGCAAGACTGATCCTCCTCTATATGCAATCAGAAGCTATAAGAACGAATTGTCGTGATATTGAGCTTGGGAAAAGCTTAAGGTCATGGATGAAAAGGATGAGCATTCCTATCGGCGGGAAAAATCTTGAAGCTGTGCGAGAGCAAGCTGATAGGCTGTCGAGATGCCAACTATCATTCGAAGTAGTGAATGGCCGTACTCGTGGGATAACAAGTCAAAAGATCATGGAAAGTTCCATGTTTCTGGAGCCTGACCCCAATATCGATACCGTTGATGACGTCTTTATGCTTACAGCAAAATTGTCATCTGAGTTTTTTGAAGGGCTCAAGAAGCATCCGGTGCCATTTCGTGAGGCGGCGATCAGAGCTCTAAGCAACAATAGTATGGCTCTGGATATCTATAGCTGGCTGGCCTACCGTCTGCATTCTCTGGATAAGCCGACACCAATTACATGGAAAGGTTTGAAAGCGCAGTTTGGCACTGCTTATAGCCAGATGAACAACTTTAGATTGCGCTTTATCCCTAATCTGAAACTCGCATTGGCTGCCTATCCAGAAGCCATCGTGACTGAGACTGATGGGAAGATCGGGCTAACCCTTCACCCCTCTCCCCCTCCAGTCAGACGGCAAATCTATGCCGTGAAGTAATCCTCTACCTTCTTCCTATTCTGTTACCCCGCCCTAGACCCTAGGGCGGGTTTTTTTATTCCATAAGTCCGTTTCTGCACCCTGGAAGCCTGAATATCGGTACGGAAAGAGCAGTGCTTCAAAAGTTCACACCCCAATTCACCCCTTCTAGTAGGATGATTTTAAGCTTTGCTTAAGGTGGGGGGCGGGGCAAAAACCGTGCACTTTTGAAGCACCGTAAGCCTAGAATCGATAAAGAGAATGAACGAGTAGACTTAAAACTGCTTCAAAAGTTCACACTTCGACGTAATCTTCATAACTGATTCAAAAGTTCACACCCCTATATCTGGTATCTTGATCTGGGGATATGAGCGTGCACTTTTGAATCAGTCTATGCTCAGAGATGCTGAATATCTTTTAGAATCACCCGTCTGTGATCGGATGTTGGTACATTGGTTGAAGTTAAATGCTTAGAAGCAGGGGTACAACATTCATAATGCTTCAAAAGTGCACGCCAAAAAACGCTTACTCTAAGAGGAAGAGTGGGTAATTCTCATCACCCCTCTTTCTTAGAGTATCATTTTAGGTTGGGAATAGCACCATTCTAGCTTCCCAAGCCTCAAACCTATTACTGACAGGACAAGCACTCTTCATAGTCAGTAGTCGGGGCTGAAGAACCATGTACTTTTGAAGCATCCACTTCGAGGTCATCTTTTGAAGCAAGCTTACTGACTGTGTCGGCTCTCTGAATAGAAAGAGACCGGCAATAATAGAGAGACTTCATCCCCTTTTTCCACGCCATGTAATGGATCTGGTGAAGATCTCTCTTATGAATGTTGGCGGGCAAAAACAGGTTTACGGACTGGGCCTGGCAAATAAAGGGTTGCCTATCTGCTGCATGCTCTACAACCCAGCGTTGATCCAGTTCAAAGGCAGTCTTGTATACGTCCTTCTCATCTTGTGACAGGAAGTCCAGATCCTGAACACTGCCTTTATTGATTGTTATATGTGACCAAACCTCTGGAGTATCCTTCCCTTTTGAAGCAAGTAGCTTCTGAAGGTGACGGTTCCTTACTGTGAATGACCCAGATAGCGTTTTCTGGAGGAATACATTCGCAGTGATTGGCTCAATTCCAGGGCTGGCATTGCCGGCAATGATTGAAATTGAAGCTGTGGGGGCCACCGCCATCTTGTGTGAGAACCGGGTGTGTACACCATACTCCTGAGCATCAGGGCATGGGCCGCGGAGGTCGGCGATTTTTTCAGATGCCAAATCAGCCTCAGCACGAATATGTTTGAATATCTTCCGGTTCCAGACTTTAGCCATTACGCTCTCAAAAGGGATACCTTTTGCCTGCAGGAATGAGTGGAACCCCATCACTCCGAGACCTACAGATCGTTCTCTCATGGCTGCATATTTTGCCTTCGCCATGTCCTCTGGAGCCTTATCGATAAAGTCCTGAAGCACATTATCAAGGAAGAGCATCACATCCTCAATGAACTGAGGATTATCTTTCCATTGCTCCCAAGTTTCGAGGTTCAAAGAGGATAGGCAGCACACTGCAGTACGTGCCTTTCCGTGATGATCAATTCCTGTAGGGAGAGTGATTTCAGCGCATAGGTTGGATGTCTTAACTTCTAATCCGGCAAGTTTGGCATGTTCAGGACGCGCATTATTCACGTGATCTGAATAAACAATATAGGGTTCCCCCTGCTCCATCCGGGCTGTGAGAATGCGTATCCAAATTGAGCGAGCAGAAACTTTACGGATAACAGACCCATCCTTTGGAGAGAGAAGAGCCCATTGTTTATCTGCTTCTACAGCCCGCATAAAATCATCGGATACAAGCACACCGTGATGTAAATTGAGTGCCTTTCGGTTGGGGTCACCTCCTGTTGGCCGCCGGAGTTCGATGAATTCTTCAATCTCAGGATGCCAGACGGGCAGATAGACTGCTGCAGAACCACGGCGCAAAGATCCCTGAGAAATCGCGAGGGTAAGACTGTCCATCACGCGAATAAAAGGTATGACACCGGATGTTTTGCCATTCCTTCCGACGTTCTCCCCTATGGATCGCAAATTCCCCCAATATGAACCGATCCCGCCGCCTTTACTGGCCAGCCATACATTTTCATTCCAGAGATCAACGATCCCTTTCAGAGAGTCATTCGCTTCATTCAGGAAGCAGGAAATTGGCAATCCGCGATTTGTACCACCGTTTGATAGTATGGGGGTGGCTGGCATAAACCAATGCTGGCTTATGTAATCATATATCCTCTGGGCATGGTGAATATCGGCGCCATAGTATGATGCAACTCTCCCGAAAAGATCCTGGTAGCTTTCTTCAGGCAGCAAATAACGGGTTTGAAGTGTAACCTTGCCGAATGGTGTAAGAAGCTGATCTCGGCTTCTATCTACGACAACTGGGAAATGCCCCGGCACACAAACCGTGTCTTCAGGTTTGTTGTAATCAGTTTTCTCACAGTGTTCGCCAACTCTGCCGGCAACGCCCTCCGCATTGATTATGGCACACGTTTCCACTTCGCTTTCTTGCAAACTCACTTCACAGCCCTCTTTTAATGTTCCAACTCACGACGCAATTAAAAGCCTTTGAATTCCTTATTCAGGAAAGGCCTTAAAGGTTAATCAAGGCCAATACTAAATTATATCCTTGCAAGGGAAAGCATGAAGTCAGGAACTGACAAGGAAAAATATGTCGTGTCACTTGCATGCATCACAAGTTACTTATGACTTTAATAAACTAGCTTGGTTTTATGAGGTAATCTGATGTCTAGAACCGGATGGCATGATGGTCTGATGATAACAAAAAGCTTTCTTGATCGTGCTCGACATGAAGGCAAGACCATTGAGGCTATGGCTCTTACGGCAGATATTAACCCTAAAGATCCAGAAGGCATGAGACGTTTTGCCTTGTGGATATCCCTGGCTGATTACGGGGTTAATTTTGATATTCCAGAAATGGTTGCCCTTCGAATGGATGATTACATTTCATCTCCTGCAGATGAATATGGATCCACCAGACCGGCAGATAAGCAGACCGCTCTTTTGGTCGCATTTATGGAAGCCTGCACAGAAAGAGAAATGGACTTCGCTGAGGTTCGCATAGCTGCCGGCCTTCCTGACTCTAAGCGGTTCAGAAGATGGATTTCTCAGGTCAAGGAAGGCGTCACTCCCCGTATTCCAGAAGAAACAAGACTAGCTATGTCAGAATGGATAACGGAAAATAATATTTCTGTACCGCCTGATATTCTCGTTAACAGAGAAATGGCTGGTGTTAGGGATCTTGTTCTCGCGGCACACAAGATCAATGAACCTGAGCCAACCCAAACCCCTTTACCGAAAATCAAATTTTCTAACCTCTCTGGTGAGACCAAATCTAAGCCTCACACCAGTTTGCAGGAAATGACTTTAGGAAGCCCTGATAGGGAGCCGATCAATGAGGAAAGACCGGTATTCTTTACATCTAAGGAGCTTAATGAGCCCATCACAAGCCACGATGAGGGGGCTGAATTTCAGCTATCTCTTGGCTTATGACCCATCCCAAATTTGCCGAAGCAAAGCCCTGTCCTTCAGGGCAGGGAGATTGTTAAGTGGGGATGTTTAGCCATCATTAAAATCAATCGCATCAGGCGGACGAAGAACGTACGAGGGTTTTTCAGGCACCATCCGGGAAAGATCCGTATTCTGTTTCTCTAAACGATCCTCTTTCCCCATCCCTGTTCTTTCACGAAGCCAATCCTTTGCACCATCCATCATGTCATCGATATGATTTGTTAGTATTACGCGGATAGGTGAATCAGGACCTGCAAATTTATCAGCGATTTTATAGCCTGCGAAACAAATTACCCCACAAAGGATTAAAAAAGTTGGGGCGCCAATCCCTCTGGCGGCCTGCCTCGTTTGATTCCGATCACTAAGATAAGGATCACTCCTGCGGATATTCCGAGACATCGGAGACTTTCCCCTGCTTCTTAAACTGAGCAGATTAGTAAGGTATTTGCAGGTCAGCGGCGTCCTCAAGGAAAATCGATACTTTCCCTGAGTGGGTCACATCATCCCGAATATTACTATCTGTCAGCTCAATGGGTGGCTGATTCTGCTGGGTAATAACATGCGGTGATGCAAGGTTAGGTATCCTCACACCACTTTCTTCTTGTGTTCGACTTTCATTAGACGGATTTTGTGGGGTGATTATGGCCTGTTTCTGCTTAACATGACTTACAATAACTGGCTCAAAAACAGGTAAAGACCTTTGCTGTGGCACTGTTCCAGAGTAAGGCTCAGTCCAACCAGACACAGGAGGGATAAAGATAAGCTTTCTAGACATATCTTTATTGAATTTTGAAGCCCAAAGAACTTAAAATCCGCGCAAAGAAATTCCCTTTTATTTCTTTTTCTTCGACTTTTTCTCGGATATTTTTATCAAGCTCTGCGATATCCATATCAATCCAAGATAGATTGCGAGAAGTTTGTTTACGGACGCGCCCAGCAATTCTTGATCTTATGTACCTCATAGCAGAGGCAAAATTCATTTTATATCGTATCTCGACCACCCAGATTGTAATTAGGGCGAATACCATAATTGTCAGGGTTAGCTTGCGAAAAATGGGCAACAACGGAGGTAATGCAAAAAGCGCAACGCGGGCGTCTAATTTCCATATCCGTGGGCTTCTGAATGTTTCTCGCCACTGAGCCATATCCCCTCCCCAAACGTATTGAATCCTACTAACCTGACAGGTTCTCGGCAAGACAATGTTTTAAAGAGATATTCTCTTACCTGCTTAGACTGAAGCCATTTTGACCTTTGTTCTAAGGTTTGATTTTTTTTTCGCTATCCTTGTTTGAGTTTTATGCCGTGTAACTACTCCAGGATCTGCCGGGAATGCCTTCGTTCAACAGGCTTGTAATAGCAGAAAAGCCCACAATGGCCGAAGATATCGCAAAAGCTATTGCGGCCATGACTGGAGCTCGTCCTGAAAAGAATACCTCAGAAGGGTGCTGGGTGGTCGGTGAAGACCGTGTGGCATGGTTATATGGCCATTGCTATGATTCAGCTCCTCCAGAAGAGTATAACCCCAAATGGAAAAACCGCGATATTGAATTCTTGCCTATTGATGTCGGTTTTTCTGATTGGAAGATTAACATAAATAAACCTCCTCCCCCAAAAGATGGTAGGCCCCCTCTCAATTATGAGGCTACCGTTCGCAGGGTGAGTAAACTCGTATCTCAAGCGACTACCGTCATCAATTCTGGGGACGCAGGCCGCGAGGGGCAACTGCTCGTTGATGAACTTCTTAACGAGCGTGGATTTGATGCATGGGGGCCGAACACACTCCGACTTTGGTGCTCCTCTTTATCGAAAAATGATCTTATTGCTGCTCTGAAGGTGATGAAGCCCAATAAGGAATACTACAACGTTTTCCTTGAAGCGCGTTCGCGACAGATAGCTGACTGGCTTTACGGCCTAAATCTCTCACGCCTATACACAGCTTTAGCCCGACAACAGGGATATGACGTAAATATTCGTGATGGTCGGGTGATGACCCCCATATTGGGCATGGTCGTGCGCCGAGATCTTGAGCGAGCAAACTTCAAGCCTGTTAAATTCTTTGGATCAGTTGGGCATTTCAAACATGAAAATGGCGAGTTCAAAGCCAAGTGGCAACCGCCAAAGGGAGCTGCATATCTTGACGCTGAAGGCCGAGTTCTTGATCAGAACGTTATCAAAGAGCTAATAGCAAAAACCTCTGGCAAGTCAGGCACAATAACGAGTTTCCAGAAGACCAGAAAGAAAACCTCACAGCCCCTCCCCTTCAGCCTCGCAACTCTTCAAATTCTATGCTCGTCTCGTTTCCATATGTCTGCAGATGAGACCTTGGGAGTGGCGATCAAGCTTTATGATGAATACAAAATCGCCAGCTACCCTAGAACATCCAGCCAGTATCTCAACAATGCACTAGCGGAAGATATTGTGCCGGCAGCAATGAAAGCCGTCAGTTCTTGCTCCGCTTTCAAAAGCCTGGCATCTGGTGTTAACCTGAAAATCAGATCTCCTGCATGGAACGATTCAAAGGTCACTGACCATCATGGCCTTATCCCTCTAGGTGCTCTTACAGAGGAAATATACAATAAGCTGCCTCCTGACGTGAAGCAGGTCTATGATGTCATTGTTCAAAGGTTTATCTGCCAATTCTACCCTCCGGCTGAAGCCGATCAAACGGTGCTTACTGTCCTATGTGAGGGAGAGACATTTGTAGGTCGTGGATCAGTTCCCGTGTCTCCAGGATGGCGGAAAGTCACGGGCAGCGCCGATGATGACGACGAGGACAATAAGGAGCCTGAAGATATATTCCCGCCCATGAAAAATGGGGATCCGGTAGAGAGTATTGGAGCGGAGCAAACCTCAGGTGAGACAAAGAAACCCCCCGAATTTACGGATGGAACTCTCATTAAGGCATGCATGACGCCTTATCTGCATGAGCCTGACCCTATCCTCCGCAAGAAACTTAAGGATGGTGGATACGTTATAGGAACTGAAGCAACCAGGGCGGCTATCATCCTTAAGTTGCTCGGTATGTCTGGTTCAGATAAAAATATGAAACAAACAGACAAAAATCCTATGCTTACGCGCATAGGCAAGAGCAAGATTGTATCCACTGAATTCGGCAGATCCCTCATAGCGTCCTACCCTGAAGAAGAATACAGCCTCGGCATGACCGCCTTATGGGAAGCCGGTCTAGGCGCCATTGGTCAGGGTCAGGTTAAGCCTCAAATTTTTCTGGACAGACTAATGGGGACTATCCGGGAGCGCATAAAGGATGCTCCCAATATCAAACTCAATCTTCGCGGCCTCCACGTTATTCAACCACTACCAGGCAATGGTGAAGAATGCCCTAATTGCCATAAGGGGAAACTTGTAACCCGCGAGTTCATACCGAAAGGCAAAAGAACCCCTGAACGTTATTTGACGTGCTCTCTGGCCAGCAAGGATGGTGAGTGCCACTATGTGAAGTTTCAGGAAAAAGAAAAGCCAAAGCCAAAGCCAATTGCTGGAGACGGACAGCAATGCCCTAAATGTCATAAGGGGCATTTGATCACCAGAGAAATTTCGAAACCTGGTCCAAACAAAGGAAAGAAATTTCTAGGGTGCTCAGAAAAGGAATGTGATTTCACAAAGTGGCCAGATCCACCTCCCCTTCCGGGTACTGGAGACGCTTGCCCAAAATGTCATAAAGGGAAAGTCGTCACCCGTGAACGAAAGCCAAAAGCAGGTGAAAAAACATCAACGGATCGTCGCTTCCAATGTTGTTCAATTCGTGAATGCGACTATGTCAAATCCCAGAATTCATCTCCTAAAAAGCGCTGAAATGCACTAATTACCCCAACCTAGCCCAACCTAAACGTCAGAGCAGAGGTCGATTATGCAAGATGTTAAAAGCCCCCAACTTATGGTTAGAGGGCACAAATCCAAACCTGTGCGTGCTCTTACTGAAAGACAATTGTCTGTTTTGGCGGCATTGAAACGTGTCCTTAAGTCCAAACCCGAAAGTGAAGGATGCACTAGATTTGAAATTTCGACAGATCTCGGGTTTAGGACGCCAAGGACCGGGAAAAAGCGTTTGTCGGCCTCAATCGTGGAGATGCTTCTTCAAAGTTTGGAGAGACATGGATTGGTTTCGAAGACAGAGAACGCCGAGGGGCAGACTTATTGGTATCAGGGTCATCCGCAGACTTCTGATAAACAGTGTTAGATCGCTTAAGCATTGCCGATCTAATCTCGTTACCGCTCTGCGGAGGAAGTCTGCACACTTGTTTTTCCAGAGATGCATGACTTCCCGCAATTTGGCGACACACACAAAGGTGCTGCCATTGGATTTGAAGAATATTTTGCTCTAAAAAAAACAATCAAAGGCTAAAGATGCGTTAAGGAGAAGGTGCATCTAAAGGGGAAGCAAACGGCTCCCAATCCCCTTCTGGGTCCACATCCTTCAATTCGGAGGGGATCGGTTCATTTTCACTTTGGGGCGCAACAGATATTGTTGCACAAATATACCCGCAACCAAGAGAGTCTGAATCAACCTGCATATTAGGTGATTTGCAATCAACACCCAATGAATGGGCCAGCATTTCTGACCCAAATCGCATCGTGTTTTCAAGGTCGGTCAAAAACATCCTTGCATTCTTCTTTTGTTCCTGTGTTGCGTCCGGGCTATCAATCATTTTCTGACAAACTCCAGCCAAGTCAGAAGGTGTAAGAACCTTTGCCATTATCGAAATCCTCCATTTCTCATTCTTTCTGAACACAGGATGATACTGGCATCACTTTGATGCAAAGAACAAAAAGGGATTACTACAATGGTATCGAGAGCATTCCCTACGCAATTTCTGCTCCGTCTAATGGCGGAAGGAGGATTTAATGCAGGGCCGATCCCCGCTGGTCTGGCAGTGTCATCGCCCCGAGATCTGGATAATGGCCTGTCTCAGATCGTGTACCTCATTGATCCTTATTCTTCAGATGAAGAGCAGGATCAGTCTATTGATCGATTTGCCATAGAGGACGCAGGGGATGTCTGGCCTATGATGCAAGGCGCATTAGAATTGCCCAATCTTCCAACTGACGTGCCGGAAATCAAACGTCTCATGGATGATTTTGATATTTCATGGCAGGCTCGCTCTTTCGCCTTTGCCACTTTTATTCCTGTGCCTACAGAAGATGATAAAATAAGTCAGATAAAAACCTTATTGGCAACGCAGCGTATGATACTTTTCCTTACAACTCTTAATTCGATATGGTGGCAAGGCCAATCCTGATGATTTGGCCAGTAAACCTTCATGCAAGGCTAAATTTTGTCTAAACTAAATCTAGAAGGTAAAAATTAGCTTTGAGATGGGATTTCGTTTCCATCCACAAATGGCAAGGAATGATAGATTGAAGTCCAAACGTATAGGCCTTTTGGCCGGTCTCGCCCTGGCTGCTACTTTTTCATTTGATGCCTTTGCGGACACTGTCCCATCTGCGGGTTCGGAAGGACAGGTTAATACTTCCAATGTGCCCGCCGGCAAGGATCTTGTCTCTCCAGGACTAGCTTCCAGGCTAGTGTCAGAGGATCCTTCCAAAACGCCGCAATTTATTAAATACCTTCTAGATAGAGGTATGTTTCTGACCTCATTACCTCCGACAATTTCTGGATTGGAAGGTTATACGGTAGAGGATAAGTCAGGCCGTGATGTTATTATGTACATTACACCTGACGGTAAAAGCGCAGTAGTGGGAGTGATGCTGTCTGTTGGCAACGGACTGACAAATGGTCAGCCGGAAAACGTAACGGCTATACAGTTGGCATCACTGAGGGCCAGACTTGTGGCGGCGAAAGAAAAAGGTGAGACCAAAAACCTCCCCTCAGACGCCAAACAGGCCATAGACAACAACATTACACCTGTATCGGCTGTTTCTGTTAATGATCCGTCATTAGCCAAGCCGTTTATGACAACTCGTAAGGCTTCAGATTTCCAGTCTGAAATGGAAAAGACCAAATATCTTTCCATAGGTTACAATGGCAAACCTGTGTTGTGGTTTGTTGCTGACCCGCAATGCCAATACTGTCATCGCGCCTGGGGCAAGATCTCCCAACTCGTCATGACCGGAAAAATCTCAGTTAATGTTATTTTGATCGGCGCACTTCCGGGGTCTTCTACTATTGCCCGTGATATCTTGAGTCGTAATGACCCAGGTGAAGCTTGGATGTCTGGAGAAGGCAGCACGGATGATGGTTATCATCCATCATCCCATAATCCTTCTGGAGAGGCCGCTTCTAAAGCTGATTCTTATCTAGCTGCGAATATGGCTTTCGTTAGGGCTGAAGGTGTTAAGCGCACACCATGGATGGGATATGTCGGAAAAGACAAGAAAACAGTCTATACTCATGAGGGGGCTGATCAGATCGAAGCTTTTCTATCAGGTATTTAAACAAATCTGGGCGCCACTGGCGCCCTTTTTCATTTCAGAGCGTTATACCAACCGTTGATTGCCACAATCCATGAAGATCTGAGGATCTATTGATCGCTTTCGGCTCTAAGAGATTCCTGCGATTCCAATGGGTAGAAGCAATAAAAGATTGGGATTATGGATGATACATGGGCAATCTAGGAATTTCTGATTGATGCGGTTTGCCTCAAGGCATGACGCAGGCTTGATCTGTTGGTGAAAAATCCCCTGCTGCAAGTGGTATTTCGTTTTCGTAGTGTCGGATGAATTTTTTGCAAATATGAAAATTGGGGCTTTTGGTGGTCATACTCGTGCCCCAATGTGCACAACATTGATTCGACATTGGCAGCGTATGAATATCCTTCCTCCCCCCCCTCCCCTTGTTGTCACCAAGGCTTTTAGAACGGATGCACCTTGGGAATCATCAGAGTGGACATTCTACCCAAACTGTCTGAGGGATGAACTTACGAGCGTGAGCAGGCAGACATGGGCGCTTAAGCTAATCTGGCACAGGTCGATTAAATTCGTCTGGTCACGATCTGACAAAGTCATAGATATCCTTGCAGATATCCACAGGCATCTGCAAGTCGTTCGCCTCTCGACATGACTTGGCATGTCGCGGAAAGGTGCCTACACCTATCTGATACGATTTCTGACAAAGAGCCTTATTGTTGAACTCACGCATTGAGCAGCGCGGCGATTATTCACCCTGAAAGAGCTTGAACCGTTTCGCAGGATTGTAATCTCTCCCAAAAAATCGCTGCAACATGGCTGGAAACGCGGGCAGCATCCGACCTTTGCAGACGCTACCTACGGTTGCCCCTTTATCTGGAAATTTGGTTTGGCCGAGATCAAGGAAACAGTGGTTCCGTAGATTTTCCTGGTCCTTCACACTTGGCAAAGGCTTTCAATACTGTCTCTCCAATGTCCTTGTCTGGAGCGTCGATTGGAACAGAAAAAACACGGCCCTCATTTCGGTTTGTGGGCCACGCCGAATGTGCGCCACCACGGGAACTTTTTGTGCTTAACAATTCGATATCTTTCGTCAACTCAAAACGCCATGCTGCAGCTACAAGGTCAAATTTTTTCCAAGCCACGTCACGGCTTTTGTAACCATACGATGCTGTAATTTCATCCCAGAAAGCTAGCCGACGTTCGTTGGATGCTGCTTTCATGGCGATCAGTGCGTCCCCATTAACAGAACCTCCATCGATGGGAGTGAAACTCTCACTGGTTTGAAGAGCGAGACGAACATTCTGTCCGATCCACTCAGGCGTGACGTCTCTTGGCGCATGAACAATATGACCTTTCCGAGAAAAATACATACCATACCATACCTCTTCGGACTCTATGGAAATCCATTTATCCGTTCGACGGATGCTGCAAGTCTTTCTTCGTATCATAGTCATGATCAGCTTACCGTATCAATCTGGATTGAAATTGACTTTCCTGTTTGTTTGGGAATGATGTCGTTAGCTCTGTGATATGCACGGCAGAGGGCCTTCCATTCGTTTTGCAGTTCTGGTGTCATTTCTGCTGGGTCAGTAATATAGGGAACACCTATGTTGAGCGTATATTTTTTTATGTCATCTTTGCCAAAAGAAACGAAAGAATTGGAGCCAATTTTCGATTGATCATAATTATATCCTGCCATTTTATAAGCGCTCGCCATGACACGGGCAGCAACTGCTGTGGGGTTTTTTTGATACCATGGCAATTGCAGGTCGATCGTCTTGTCACTAATTGCATTACCGTCTTTTTCGTCCCAATGATCAAAGGTGCGCCAGTTCGATTTTTCGTTTTGAAGCCAAACAACACCGTTCGGATTTTGCGATGGATTAAGCTGATTCTGCACCCAAGCTTCATATGGCAGCCCTTGATCGTCATTTCGGCCACCGGCAGATTTCCACTGAATTCCGTTATCTTTATAAGATTGACTCCAGTTTTTACCGTTTACAGTATCAAAGGTTTGATTGGCAGGCTTGATATCGTTCGCGTTGCTGATATTGGTGACAATCGATTTGGCGCTGCGAAACTGAACAGGGTCGCACACTTTTGAGTTATCTTGTTGTAAATCTTTGATCTCAACAATAACGGACTCTTCATCAATTGACGCAGCAAAAGAATTTACTCCGCCAACAGTCATCAGTGTGCGGGTTTCATCAATAGTAGCACCAGATTCAAGATACGGATTAGTCAACAGATTTGCTTCAAGTCCAACAGCCTGATTTGGTGAGGAGGCAAGATTGTTAACGAGATCCTGGAATGACACAGACACGGATGGAGTATAGGCAGCAGCTTCTGTAGCGAGTTGTGCTGCTGTCTGGTTTTGGACGGTCGTGGTCCATGCATAGGAGAGGTTATAAAGCGCTGTGCGCGCGGTTTGGAGTGTCGAGCTGTCTGGTGGGAGTTGTCCCCAATCTGCATAAACATCATCAATCACAGATTGAGCAGACGCAGAATTTACAATTTGTTTGAAAACATCATCTCGGCTTTCACCGTTCCCCATAGCATTCTGAAAACCAGCAAGAGTCGCATTATCTATAACCTGCCCATTTACAAATGCATAAGCAGATTGAAGCTCTGTTGTAGATTCTTGATTGTGTGCTTCTATCTGATGCAAATCCTGCATGGATTTTCCATTGCGCATCTCTGCACGTGCCCAGTCCTTTGTGGCCTGATCAGCATCATGACCAAAAAGTGTCTGCTCGCTGTAATTAATTGCCCAGTCTTCGTTTGGAAGAGAAATCAATCCATTACGAATATCAGACAGAGTCGTCTGCCCGTTCCCCAGCGCATTCATATTAGTAGTCAAAAAATTCGCATCGGTGCTTTCACTAGCTGCACGATACTGAATATCCCGTAGTGTCTGGAGCAGGGTTTCTTTCTCGCGGTCAGAATGTGCTTCTATCTGATGCAAATCCTGCATGGATTTTCCATTGCGCATCTCTGCACGTGCCCAGTCCTTTGTAGCCTGATCCGCATCATGACCAAAAAGTGTCTGCTCACTGTAATTAATTGCCCAGTCTTCGTTTGGAAGAGAAATCAATCCATTACGAATATCAGACAGAGTCGTCTGCCCGCTCCCCAGCGCATTCATATTGGTAGTCAAAAAGCCCGCATCTGTGCTTTCGCTAGCTGCACGATACTGAATATCCCGTAGTGTCTGGAGCAGGGTTTCTTGCTCACGGCCAGAATGTGCATCGATATTGCGTACATCTTGTATCGATTTTCCTGAGTAAAGCTGGCCACGGACCCAGTTGATCGTATTCTGATCTGCATCAACATTATAAAGGCCATGCTCATACGTGTTGATAACACCCACTTCCCCTTGAGAGCCAATCAACCCATTTCGCACATCTGTGACAACTTCCTGCTTCTGTCCTAAACGATCCATATTTTGCTGTAGATAAGTCGCGTCTCCACTAACACTTCCTGTCCGATCTTGAATGTCATGAATAATCTGTAATAAATTCGCTTGCTCACGGCCAGAATGTGCATCGATATTGCGTACATCTTGTATCGATTTTCCTGAGTAAAGCTGACCGCGCACCCAGTTGATCGTATTCTGATCTGCATCAACATTATAAAGGCCATGCTCATACGTGTTGATAACGCCCACTTCCCCTTGAGAGCCAATCAACCCATTTCGCACATTCGTAATGGTATTTGTGCCATTTCCCAAGTCGTTCATGGTCGAGGTCAGAAAACCAGAATCTGTGTTTACTGTAGCTTGCCTATCTTGAACACCGCTTACAACGCTCAGGATATAATTTTGAGCTACTTGAGAATGGGCTACCTCATTACGTATATCTGCTAATGATGTCTGTTCACCAGAAAGAGCGTTAATATCATTCTGCAACGCAGTATTATTGATAGGTTGATTTAAAGTATTTTCATAAATTGTATTTAATTGATTTGTCGTTTCCTGAGAATGTGCCAAATCGAACGTAATCTGTCGCATGGCATCATCCCAACCCTGCTTGGGGCCATTGTAGGGACCCATGTGCTTGGTATCATGCTTCACACAACCATAAACAATATCACCATATTGATTGCTTTCTTGCGCAGTCAGCGGGCGTCCTAATATTTGTTCGCCAACATAATCTGATTTATCATGAAATTGTTCACGTGCTTTATGCGCAATACTTCCCGGTGTGTTGGAACCACCAAAAAACAAACCAGCAATTCCCATTGCCCCACCAACAACTCCCCACGCAGGATTGGAATATGCTGGCTGATACACATCGTAACCGCTTCCCCCCACGCTTCTTACCATTGCATTCAGAGGCATTATGGCTTCTTGATTGATAGTTGGAGTGGGTTCGACAAATTGAGCTTTATCTGGCGAAAGGAATTGCAAATCATGCGTTTTATCTAAATTTAAAGAAGTGTCATGAATATGCAAATTACTATATTTATTCACATCATCCTGAATACTACCGTTAATATGCTCAAACGACTTCTCAATTGTTGAAGCTATTTTGTTCCATCCATTGTCAAGTATCTTTTGTGTGACAACGAATGCATTTTTTTCAATATCACTGACCTGATCCAAATTTCCAAGAAAATGGGTATGAATTTCTTGAGTATTTCCAATTCCACTTAAAAAACCAAGACTCTCTTGATTATCATTATGCTTCAATACAACCGGAGAAAGATAATTGTTATCCATTTTAAACGCACACTCACAATTCCAATTTAAAGTGCTGTGGTTTATATCACCCTCATTTAAAAAGACCATACCTAGGCAGGATACGCGGTCAGTCGTGAAATTCCTTGTGCTGGTTTTGTTTCTTCTCATTAAGAACGTTTAATCGATTTCAAATCGAAAAGCATGAAGCCACTTCTGAAGTAGTCGACAGAGTTTCATTGTTACTTTGGCTATCTGGCATATTGTGTTGATGGAGACGGTATGAGTGATGATCTTCGGGAGCGGGTTCTGGAAGATGGAGTTGCAGGGGGCGCCAGCCCTCTCGATTGCGGCGCGGTTCTGAGTTGGGATTAGACAGCGATCCGCTGGCTGCGTCGGGAGCTTGGGAACGGTGAGCGGCCGCCTCGTCGCCAGGGCAAGCCACGCGGGTCATGCTGGACGCGCACGAAGCCTTTATTACCGACATGATCGAAGCACAGAGAGCCATCACGCTCAACGAGATGATGGCGTGCCTGCGAAGCGAATGTATCATCGAGTTTGGCCGCCTCCTCGATTTCAAAGCTAAGCGCTTTTCCTTGCCCATCTTTTATCGCCTTGACTTTTGTGTTGTTGGCCCCGCAAGAGAGGTCAGACAGGCCCTTCAAGATGATCTCGCTATTCGAAATATACCTTTGTTTGGGATCTTTCGCCGACTTGTGGTGAGTCCTAAATGTTTGTAATATCCAGAAACCGATTACCAACGTCATTCAGGTTTGTTCCTGAACACGTGAGAGAAAGCATTCCAACACACAACTTCACCCATCGAATCAATATCCTGTCACTCGCCTGTTAGGCGGATTGGTTGTGTGCATCTCTATTTCGCGTCTATCTCGTGTAGCAGATAATGTGACTGCATCTTATCCTTTAGACGAACTGCCTTTATTAGAGATTCTCGATTCCCTGATCGTAAATATCTCCCACGTGAAAGTGCTTGTTTCGCCTCTTTTTTCTCTTCAATCCCACTTCCATATAATACAGCAATAGAAAATTTTCGGCGATAATTAGGCCATAAAACTCAATCAATTCTAGTCCCTTGCATAGTTATGGTTATTTTTTTCTCAGAAGAAGATTTTTACATTTGCCCACGTCCTTGATGGGCATCATGAATCGAAGAGGTCAGTGAAATGAGTGGACCGAGCCGTTCAAATGCCCGTGGATTGGGAGGTGGTGGCATTCGTCGCAGAGGCGGAAGCAAAGAAGGAGGAGGCCACCCTCGTTCAGGCTACAATCTGATGATGATGGTAGATGAATACCATAATCTTCAGGATCGTGATCCTGCCAATCACTCCATGACTGCTTTGCTGCTTCATGATGTTCCTGAATGGGGTTTGAAAGCAGAGTTTGATCAGGGTGTTCCTCTGACTAAAATTCGGCTGACCATGCCACCTTCATCAAACAAGGATCGCCGCGATATTCGTGGCCTCAGTCGCCCTCGCGGCGGCGGCCCGGCCATTGATAAGGGTGGGATATTCGCTGTCGAGAAATGTGACTTCACACCTGCTGCTGACGGCGGACAGCCAAACATTACGGCTGGCTTTGCGAGTGGCCTGGCGTCTTCGGAAGAATTGCGCACAGGTTTGAAGGTCCCGATGCCTTCAACTATGACTGCTGTATTGCCTGAAGGGAGAAAGCCTCGATCTTCTGAACCCTCAAAAAGACAGACGGTTATCAGCC
Source organism: Acetobacter pasteurianus (assembly GCF_009914215.2). Classification (NCBI taxonomy): domain Bacteria; kingdom Pseudomonadati; phylum Pseudomonadota; class Alphaproteobacteria; order Acetobacterales; family Acetobacteraceae; genus Acetobacter; species Acetobacter pasteurianus. Next base: position 423,773 of record NZ_CP039845.2, read on the forward strand.
TTCTCCCAGATTCTGCTGTACTTATCCAATCTCCGCAGGATTTGATGAACTTTGTAGGGAGTGTGATTACGGAAGACCCTTTCCGGCCAGGAAATCCGGGGGTCGCGATAATTGCCAACCGTGTATTGCCTGAGGATCCGGCCGAAGCAGCAGCTATGGCTGCTGATCCTGATACTCGATATGGCCAGCTTGTACGTGCATACCCCCAGAATGTTGCTCCTGAGGGTGCAACACCGGAATATCGCATGATGCCCCCACAGCGGGTGATTGAGAAGATTGCCGCTGACCAAGATATGTACTCCATCATTGGTAATCCTGAATGGCAGGTTACTGCTATTCCTGTTGTGCATTCTTCACTGGCGAAATCGCTTGTATTCTCAAATCAGGTAGATCGGCGAAACCCCTTTGATGCTTCCCAGCCGTATGGTGTTTATACGAAAGCAGCCCCAGATACTGTCCGAGAAGGCGCCGAAGCTTATCCGACTGATGATGGTATGGTCTTGACCAAACTAGAAACCGGATTTGCTAATTCCATCGGTCTGGTGACGTATATGAGCGCTGACCCAAATCAGCGCGGCATTGGCATGGTGACATATGAGCGCCCGGTTCTGAACAATGGGCGTAACTATGCAACTCCGAATGTTGTGACTATCCATGATATTCAGACGCCGTTTACACAGCCGGGCCACCGTCAAGCTATCGAGAATATCTGCAAAGAATCCTTTCAAGCCGGCCGAGCATTTATGAATAAACGCTGGGAGGCGGTTAAGGCTGCACAACCAGCTCCCTCCGCTCCTCAGGCCCCACAGGGCGGATATCCGCAACAGCCACAGGGTGGCTACCCACAGCAGCCTCAGGGAGGCTTCCCTCAGCATGCTGCTCCCCAGCAGGCTGCAGGGGGATGGCCCTCCCAACCTCCTGCTGCACCACCTCACAATCCCCAGAATGGCGGATGGGGGCAACCACAGGCTCAGCCTCAGCATGGCCAACCGCCCCAACAAGGCCCTGGTGGAGGGTTTGGGCGTCGGGGTCCACAAATGGGCGCTCCCATGCCTCAACAACAGAACAATGGCTACCCTCAACAGCCCAACACAGGAGCGCCAGCGCCACAACCACAAGGGAATGGCGGATGGGGACAGCCTCCACAGCAGCATTATGGGCAGCCCCAGTCACAGCCTCAGGCCCAACCCCAGACGGACCAGGGTTGGGATCAAGGATGGGATCAGGAACCTGCCTTTTAATTGTGCTCAGGCTTTTTCGGCAAAACACAAAGGCGAGCTTTCTGCTCGCCTTTTTTGTTGAAAGTCAGTTCATTCATTCTTACCGAAAATCTTGCTAATTGTAATGATGAAGGACTTTTCTTTGATAATTTGTTCATGATATAATCAGTAAGTTTTTTAATTTATGATAAGTATAATGACATCATGACAATCCAGGCCCCATCTCAGCATTCATGCAACGACTATTTCAATCGTATTCGTGATTTCCTCGCATCCATTGGGATCACTGTCCTATTGCAACCTCTACCCAAAAAGGGATTTTTTTCTCGCACCTATATTTCGAACACGACTATTTTTGTTTCCGAAAATTCCGACATCTCGCTAGGAGAAGTTCTCCACGAGGCTGGCCATATTGCGACAATGCCATCTCAATTTCGGCACTTAATTGATGGTGATATCGAGGCTCCTGAAATTTTGGAGGCCATCAAGCAATATTTGGATGAACATTTTCACGATCAATTAAGTTGTGGTCTTGAAGATCCAACCTGTCGGGCAATCTTTCAGATTGATGATCCAGCGGCCACTGCCTGGAGTTATGCTGCGGCACTAGAATGCGGCGTGCCTACTGAAATTCTATTTTGCGACCATGAATCTTTTGGCGGATTGAAGCAATCAAGAGAAATCCATCATATGCTTTCACTTAATGCGTATATCGGCATTAACAGTCTTGCTGCTTCTGGCATGACTTGTCAGAGGACTGCTGCGAAATTTCTCGGCAAGAAGCCATTCCCCCACATGGAGAAATGGATGCAAATCTAATATGTATTCGATGGGCTCAATACCACAAACCACAGCGCCTTATATCCCCGCCCTGAAGGACGGGGCTTTACGGCGTGTCGGGTAAGGGAAATCCTGTATTTACACACTAAGGGGAATATAGATTTATTCACCTACTCTATCTAACCAGGCGGCGTGAGCCTTCTGCCTGCCAAGTGCGAAAATTCTGCGAGCCTCATGCTCAAGCGTTCTCACCTGTGCATCCCGATCTTCGCGTTTAGTTAATCGCTCACCTGTCCGGCGACGGTTAACCCCATCGATATAGACCATGGCCAATGCCAAACCCTCATTACTCATGGCAAAGGCTGCTATCGTTTCAGCACAAGTCGAGCCCTGCTCAGTGCAGGTGAATGCTTTCTTGTCCCAAATTATTCCGAAAGAGCCAACCTCCCAGATATACGAACTTTCAATCACAACTTATCCAATCAATGCAGAATGATTTCCCACGGTGAAAGACTGATCCGGTGAAGCAGTAAGACTGATCAAGTGATCTTCGAGTTTTTGCTTCAGCTCAATCCATGACCCTGTATGCGTTTCATCCAGTATATCCCCTTCGCCGATATCTCTATATACTGTTTCTGGAGCGCTTTTATGCCAAATCGCAGTAAGTCCGACCTTCCTTGCGTCTTGAATATTGCTGTGCAGGTCATCAAGGAAAAAGGTTCTGCCTTTGGGGAATTTAGATAAGATAGCTTGCTTTGATGCTCCTAGAGGCAAGACATGTAAAGGCCAGTTTGATTGCCATCCAACATATCTTTCTAAACAATATTTACGCGATTTGGCTGCCACCTCATTACCACATGACGTTACGGCATGTATCTTAAAGCCAGAATTTGATAATTCCTGAAGAAATTCTTCGGCTCCTTCAAATGCGGGGATGTGCTTAAATTCTTCAGTTAAACTGAATTGGCTTACACGTTCTCGAAATTCTGAGAAAGTAATCTGCTTTCCATCTCTGTGAAAGTAAGGAGAGAGATCGTATCGTTCTATTTTGTGAGGCGCCACAATCGTCTGAAGGCCTTGTCTTTCACGCATCCATGACATGAAACCAGACACATAATCTAGAATAACGCCGTCAATATCCAATACAAAATTCACATCTTCATTAATCATCGCTTAATGAGCCTTTACATCTCAAACACTATTTATTGCATCGCTATCTTCTGTTCATATCCAGCAAAGATCAAACAGCTTCCTGATACATGTTCAAGCCAGTCATCAAATAAATCCCAACTCAGATAGCCTTTAATCTACTACTATTGTCTAGTCCCATGCATCTTATATCGACATACCTATTAAAACATAAGCCTTGCCATAACCAAAACTGTTATAATCCCCAAGAGAAGTTATTGCCTCATGGATCAGTCTGCCACATCATCTCGCATGGGCGCTTTTGCCAGAGCCTGGCAACCCTTACCTGTGAGAAAAGGTGCGCAACCATTACCGGTTTCTGATAGATCAATCTTTGACAGGGATTTTCGGTTAGAGACGGCACAAACAGTCAGGAGTTCTGTTCGGGTTATGGCTTCGCGGTTGATAGAAACGAAAGTCACTTCCCTTCCTCCTCCCTATTGGAAAGAGGATTTGGTCGAGGCAGATCTTAACGGCAAAACGCAAGTCCATTATCGACCTTTATCTAAAGGCGAAAGCACGGATGCAATGATCCCGAGATCTGTCGCATCCGAACTATATGAGGCGATCTATAACCTACAATCTCGTGTTGGCGATATTGATGACTGGATGGCCAGTCGTTTGCAGTGGACGAAAGAACATCTCTACAAGGTTCTCTCCGCAGAACAGATCGATACCGCGGCTCTTGCTATCCATGCAGCAGATTCTGCTGCAGAAGATAAAGCTAAAGGTCTCCCCTCTTCCGCGTCAGGCGGAGGGGTTATTATCGCCTCTATGACAGGGTTTGGTAAGGGGCGAGTTCTTGCGACTACCTGTCGTGCCGCACTGCTTTCAGGCCGCAATGTCGTTTTCATGACATTGCAGGAAAATCTTTTTTCTGACTTCTGGCGCGATATTCGAGGAATTGAGAGCGAAGATCTGTTTGGTCGGCCACTTCTGGTGAACGAAGGCTCTACAATTGTCGATGTTGAAGATCCTGATACTCCAATTCTGGTAGAACCGTACTCACGCAAGCAAGTCCTCCAATCCATTAATGACAAAAAGCTCCCTGATGGGTGCCGAATGGTCATGATTACCCATTCTCAGGTTAATCGACCGGGCACCCCTAGGTCAGACTTCCTTGAGGCAGTCGCAGCAGGCGCTCACTTCGCTCTTGATGAGGCTCATAAAGGGGCCGGCGAAAGCAATACACGAGAAAACATTGATCGCGTACGTGCCAAAGCTGCATCTACAACAGAAAGCTCTGCTACTTTCGCCGCGGATATAGCCAATCTGACTGCATACACAAACGTCATGCCGTGGCTGAAGGATATCCCAAAATTATCTTCTCTCCCGCGACCAACACAGATCGCACTCTCTCAAATATCTGTACGTGAGGCTACCTCAGCAGGAGGTATTGTCCGACACGAATTGGACATGGATGGGATCAATACTGAGATCATCAAGCCATCGGCAGAAATTATCGCCTTTAATGAACAAATCTCTGACAGCGTAGCTCCAGTTCTTTCGGCCATGGCCGTTATGGCGAGAGACGTAGATGCCTTGCTCAAGATGAAAAATATGGAGAATGCGGATTACTGTAAAACCCTCCCTCCGTCGATGAGGAAGGCCGCCAAGGAAACATGGTTTACGGCTCCATTTGGCAGTCGCCTTTCTGCGATACAAAATCAGATACTCACGGCCCTTAATGTCAAACTGTGTGCCCAGGTGGCGCTGGATTCATTGAAGAATGGTGAGAAGCCCATCGCTGTTATTGAAGCAACGATGGAAAGCATAATGAACCAACTCCGGGCAGGTGAAATAATTGGAGAGGATGATCAGGTTCTCGATCCCGACCCCCCTACCCTAAAAGTTGCTTTGTTTAGGCTCGCAGATGGGTTGTCGTCTGCCTTGCATAAATATACGCCTGAGGGGGAAAGTGAACGTGTTGAAGAACGAATAGATATAAGTCAAGAATACGACCATCTAAGCGAGCAACTAAAACGCATTAAGCATCTTATTGGCGGAATTAAAGACATTCCTCTCTATCCGATTGATGAGATCAGAGAGATTGTTGAAAGACATAAAACACCTGATGGTAGGAATTATGTAGTTGGTGAAGTTTCTGGGCGTTCACTGCAGATCAGAGATGGAAAATATGTAAAAAATCAGATCAACAGAAATCAGGTTGTTGCACGCTTCAATAATGGTGGCGTCGATATGGCGACGTTCACAAAAGCAGCCAGCACTGGACTTTCTGTTCATGACAAGTTCAAGAAATCTGGTCGTTCACACATGATCTGGGTTTCCCTGATCGGTGATGTAAAAGAAAAGAGACAGATGGAGGGGCGTTGTAACCGTCGTGGACAGCGCACTAAGCCTCGCTTCAGCGTCCTGCACACAGGGCTCCCTTACAACACTTTTGTACTGACTAATGGTGATAGGAAGGAAGCAAAACTCGATGCCAATCTGACGGGCGCTGAAACGTCTGGTGTTACTACAGGGATGCCAGATCCAATTGATCAGATCGGCGAAGATGTCGCCCGTGAATTTCTATTCCTGAATAGGAATATCGCCAATCAGATGGGGATTAACCTAAACGTCACCGTTTCTGTATCGGAAAAAGAACTCTATTTCGTTAATAAATTATTCCGCAGATTGCCTCTCGTCAGCGTTTCAAAAGCGAACAATATCATAAAAGCCTTTTTCGCGGCGTATGAAGACCGTTTGAAGTATTCCATAAATCCAAACTTGGTTCAGTCTCTTAAAGGGAATTGGAAGCCGGTAAAAAGTTTTATTTTGCAACCTGGAGATGGTTCAGATCATCCCCTCCGCGGTCCTGACACAACGGCCACCATTATCTCCAAGATGGTATTAAAGAAGCCAATGCGTTCGACAGAAGTGGGTAAGATCGTTCGTGAGGCACGACAGCGGATTAGGAAAGATTATAACCCTCAGCCATATCTTCAATTGCTTGAGAAGCGCAGGCAGAAGATCCTGGAGAATGCTCTTGATGGTGAGGCCCATAAAAGCGTTCATGCGGCTCTTATGGCTCCTAGAAGTAACTATGTGCAGGTTATCCAGAAGAGACTGAATATTACTGCATGGTTCATTGAGAAAGCATTACCAGGGTGTGGAGTTATTCTCCCAGATGATATGGGTGTTATGCAGCCACATATTATTCTGGACATCGAACACCCAGAGGTATCCAGGGTTAACGTTTTCCGTGATTACCATATCACGGTTCTCATGCCCGGCGCTTCGGAACCTTTTGTCGTGTCTCTTGATGCGATCATGAGGTACAGCGGCGCTCGTTTCATGGATGAAAATGAGGCCAGAAATTCTCTCCTAAATCAATGTAACCAAGCGCCGGAGGGGGAAGTCCCGGTTTTTCGAACAATTCTAGATGGAAATGTCACAGCAGCAATTCTGGATGCTCATTATCTTGAACTTGGTGAGGCAGGAACATGGATTGATCAGAACAGCAGAATCAATCTTTCTGTACTGGTTCCCAAGTCAATTGAAAAACACCTCACAACCGTTCCTGTGCGTATCCCTTTGCCAGAAGTAGGATTGGAATTGATACGCAAAAATGCACGTTTGATTATTGCTGAATCATTGTCACCAAAAAATGACAATATTTCTATCGTGGCCTCAAAGAAGGCTGGCTTTGTAGAAGTCAGTCTCCCTCAGAAGAAGAAAAATCTTCCACTTTTCGCCAGTGCCGCTTATCAGCGTCTGGTAATCGAACCTGGGAATACTAAAGAGTATCGAGAACGGCATCCCAACAAAATTATATCCGAAGATGGTTTCTCATCCGATGATGTGAGGGAAATTAAGATCGAACACCTACCTGAGCTACTGCATTCTCTATATCAGGAAGGTAAACTTACTTTTTATGCTGATTCATCTCTTCGGAACGAAGTGATTAGACTTTGTCATGAGCACAAAGCACGGCGAGTACGGCGGCCGACGAATCAAAAAGAATTGGAAATGGTTGATTCAGATTTGGATAGGGAAAAATCTTTCACCAATCCTGCCACCCCTTTTCCATCCATATGACAGAAAAAAAGCCATGCTTTTTTGGGCATGGCTTTTTAATCATGAAAGATTAAGCGTTAAGCTACTGCATTACCGCTTTATCAAATGCGTTTGAAACCTGCTCTCTCGTAGGGTGATCGGAAGCACCTGCTCTGGAATGAAATTCCATAACCAAATCCATTTCGTCCCAGAAAGCCTTGCTAATTGTCTTGATATCGCCTCCATCGCGCATCTTTTCCTGAGCCTTCTTTAATGAAGACTTCAGTGTTTTAGACAAATCGCGTGCGGCTGAAATACAAGCCCCCATTCGCCCTTCAAGTTTCCAATATAACTCCCATTTTTTGGGCACATGATGCTCAATAGACATTTTACTCTCTTCATATGTTATGGCTAAAAGCCATCCCCTGCACAGTTCTCATGCCATGCAAGGCCTTTTTACGATCCACTTTTGGATGAATGAGATATTTTTATCATTTCCTACAAAAATCTTCAATATACTCTTTATCAAGTTCTTAAATGGTCTTGTGATTAAATCCCTGATGAATAAAAAAAGCCCGCCAAAGCGGGCTTTAATTCAGACTTTGTGAGATTAGATACTAATCTCCGCCTTCAAGTCCGTTTACCGTGCCAACACTAACTGATGTTGTGTTGCCATCTGTAAACGTATGCGAGGCATAAAGTGCAAATGTAGATAGAACGCAGAGTAGTCCGCCAATACAACATCTTGTGATGCCTGGCCCAAATGGCTCTCGCCCCTGTGAATCAGAGGCCGCAATTATTTTTTTGCCGCCGGCCCAAATAGTTGCAAGTCCAACGATAAGAGCAAGCACAAGAACAACTTTTGCGCCAGGCCCACCCTGCTGAACTATGTTGTTAGCCATTCCGCCAAAGCTTTCCTGATCGACAGCCCAGGCGCTTTGAGGAAGCATAAATAGTGAGAAGACAAGGAAACTGGCCACAAAAGCAGCGCGTTTCGCGATATTGTTAATAAAAGCCGTAAAAATAAAAGATGACTTTGATCTTTTATTGCCATCGGGAAGAGTCAGGTTGGCACCATTTGTCACCAACGCCGATCCATGATTTTTTCGCAACATTCCTCATGTTCCTCATGTTGAGGGGCGCAGGCCATTTTGGGCATCGCCCGAAGACCCCTTTCTTCAGGGGTAGGGAATGAAAACCTCTGATCCAAGGACAAAATGGCGGTATTTAGCCGATATAAACCCGGATTTAAGGCCTTATTACTGCGAGGCTTAATTTTAACCTTGCAAGGCACAAGGATTTTTCTTTGGTTATTTTGATCTGGAAAATAGGCTTTTAACCATTATCCTTAATTCATGAGGTTAGATAAGGCTTATTGAAGTCGTAATAGGTATCGGATCCTGTCTTTACAGGAAGGAGAATAAATGCGGCTTATTTGCATTGGTGACAGTGAAAAAAATTTAGATGGTCGCCCCTGTTCTGCTCTGTCTGAAGCGATATCTCTTGGTGAAATCTATCTGCGGATTTGTGGAAGAGAAGGAGCTGTGGGTGCCATTCGTGAATCTCCCATCGACATAGCCGTTATTCAACAAACGGCCCCTAACCCAAGGCTCTTGAGGGTATTAAGAAACAACAAGGTTTCTTCCCCAGTATTGATAATTGCGAGAAATATTAATGCAGACTCTGTGGCTGATGTTTTGGCCGCTGGAGCGGACGATTGCGTTTCAATCAACATCGAAGCTGTAGAGCTACTGGCAAGATTACGCGCCATTGTAAGGCGTGTCTCAGGCGTTGGGATTACAAGCCAAATGATCACTATCGGGCGAATGAAGTTAAATGAGGATACCCGGGAAGTCCTGATTGATGATGAAGCGATAACTCTAACACAGGTCGAATATAAAATTATGTCCCTTTTCGCCCATAGAAAGGGAGGCATCTTAAATAAAGATGCGATAATGTCTCATGTATATGCGGGGAAAAATCTTCCTCAGAGCAAGTCAATCGATGTAATGATGTGCCGGGTGCGCGCCAAATTGGTTGAGAAGGGTATTAAAGCCCCTTTCAAAACCATATGGGGCGTTGGATATCGTCTAGTTGAAGAAGCTTTTGCTCCCTTAGGATCTAGAGACATGAACCCTGATCCTCATCCTCATCATTCGTCTAATGAATCATGTATGCCGATTACTCCAGGCATCGACATAAGTGCCCCCTCTAAAGGATTTGACATCAGGTAGCGGCCGGGCAGTTCTATCAGTTCTGAACTGTCGCCGTCTATTCTGATACGCACGGCTGAGCCTTTCTCGTGAGTTTTCGGGAGGAAGAGTGCTTCAACGCGCTTTACTGTTTTCTCTACAACTTTTTTCAAAATGTCAGCGTCATCTCCTCCGCTCATCATCAAAGCAGCATCTGGAGGGATCTCTGTCGACTTTATGTCAACAGTCAGATCGCCATGCACCCCTTCTAGGAACTCATTTGCTGTCCATACAGCGTTTATAAACTGACTAGATCTCGTACCATCCCAGCTTATTGATGCTTCCATTATCACCGGGATGCGAGAAATCTTGGCCCCCTGAAGCACCTTAAATATATGGTCCAAAGACCACCCACCGTTTTGATTGTAGTTTGATGGGAAAAAACTAGCCGTATAACTGTCGTTCTTTTCACTCGCGATCAAAAGAATATATTCTGTGTTTTTCCGGCTTCTGAGGCGTTTAACGTCTTCTACCATAACAGCCAAACGTCGAGAGTTGATCCTTTCCTTATTATTCGCTTTAAGCCAATCAACGATTGATCTGCGGCGCCTAACACCGCCTTTTATCATGCGTTTGAGGTATCTATCCAAAGGGTGACGTCCGAAATAAAAGCCGACTGCGCTATATTCTCGATCAGCCCTGTTACCCCACTCTGCAATTTCCTTGAATTTTTCAGGGATCACGATCCCTGCGTTTACCCCAGTTGCTGAGAAGATGTCGTCAGATGACAACTCTTCTTTTTTCTTCTTACCTTTGTCGCCCGCAATCCAGTTGAGGATTTCTTCAGCCTGAGAGCGTACTGGCCATAAACTGTCAAAGGCACCACATGCCACAAGAGCGGATCGTTGGTCACTTGTCGTGATTTTCCCAACTCTCGTCATGAAGTCCGATAAGTCTTTGAATTTGCCATTTTTCGTGCGCTCGGCTTCGAATGCACCATCTTCGTCCGTCACCCCTTTGACGGCACTTAGTCCAAATCTAACACCAATTCCGCCTTTACTCTTTTCATCTCGTTCAGGTCTAAAATCGGTACATGAGAAATTGATATCTGGAGGAAGCATTCTGATGCCAAGGCGATCAAGTTCTTCTTTTACCAGAGATCGCTTTTCTGGCTTGTCGTAATAGCTTATTTGGGCCGCAAGAAACTCGGCGGGATAATGGAATTTTAACCATGCCGTGATGTAGCCAACCCAAGCATATGCTGCAGCATGTGATTTATTAAAACCATAATCGGCAAAGGGTTTGATATCATTGAATAGCTTTATTGCGTCTTTTTCTGTCATCCCACGTGCAATGGCACCTGGGATTGGAGGGTTAGATTCAGGATCACCATAGATAAAAGTGTGTTCCTGCTTCTTCATCTCCTCGGCAATTTTTTTTCCCATCGCCCTGCGCAGGAGATCTGCACTACCTAGAGAGTAACCCGCTACTTCTTGGGCGACCCCCATTACCTGCTCCTGATAAACCATAATGCCATATGTTTCATCTAGGATGGGTTTGCATCTATCTCCTCCGGGAGTTTCATATGGCTCCCCTTCTTTTCTGGCAACGTAGGTTGAGATGTAAGCCATTGGCCCAGGCCTATAGAGAGCAACGATAGCGATCAGATCCTCTAAACGCTCAGGCTTTACCTTCATCAGGGCATCTCGCATCCCTCCGCCTTCAAACTGGAACACAGCGGTAGCGTGCCCCTCAGAAAGCATCTCGAATACCCCCTTGTCATCTCTTGGGATTAAGGAGGGATTGATACTGGTTCCATGCATTTGTTTGATAAAGAGTAAGGCTTTGTGGATAATACTCAGCGTCACAAGACCGAGAAGATCGAATTTAACGAGGCCGACACTTTCGACCCCTTTCATATCAAAATCACACACTAGAAAGCCGTTTTGTCCGGCTTTGGGGTCATATATTACCGGAGTAATATCCGTGATTTTAGTATTCCCGATAACTGCTCCGGCTGCATGAGAGCTTCTATCTCTTATAAGTCCCTCAATTTTGCCGGCCATACGACAAAGAATGGGGCCTATCGGTTCCTCATTAACTTTTGCTCTAAATGCGTCATTCGTGTTGTATGCCTCAAGAATGGGCATGCTTTCAGTTTTTTTGTTCGGATCCGCATGTTGAGGCAACACGTCTTTTATGGCGGTCATGAAGCCATAAGCAGCTTGCCCGTATGTTTCATGATAAAGAACCCGTTGGGCGTCCTGTAGCGCAGTTCTGCCCTTAATCTTGCCAAAGGCAGTAATCATCCCAACGTGATCTTCACCATAGCGTGTCGCTATATATGATCTCACTTCTTCACGTCGATCCTTGCAGAAATCAATATCGAAATCTGGCATTGAAACACGATCAGGATTAAGAAATCTCTCAAATAATAGGCCGAATTCCATTGGGTTGATATCTGTAATCGTTAACGCCCAAGCTACGATAGAACCTGCGCCTGATCCGCGTCCAGGACCGACCGGGATATCCTGCCTCCTAGCCCACTGTATAAAATCAGCAACAATCAAGAAATAACCAGGAAAACCCATCCGATTGATTATTCCTAATTCGTAATCGAGTCTTTTCAGGTATTTAGGATGTTCTTCTTCAGGTAATTCTATTTCGGTCAGACGTTTGCGTAGTCCTTCAAGGGACATAACTCGCAGGAACTCTTCTTCTGACTGACCTTCAGGGACAGGAAATGCCGGCAAGGTGGGCTTGTGCTTCATAACCATGAACGCACATCGCCTAGCGATTGACCACGTATTGTTAACTGCTTCTGGAAGATCCTCGAAGATCTTCTTTGCTTCCTCTTGAGATCTTAGATGACACTGGGGTGCTTTACTGTCCAGAGTTCCGTCATTGAGCATTTTAACCCTGCCACCCGAAGATATGGCTCGGAGCATCAACCAAGCGTCTCTCCCTTCGGGCGTCGCATGCCAAGTATCTATAGTAGCTACGAGAGGGATTTTATCTCTTCTAATCCCATCAAGGCACACTACCTCCCCTGCCTGCCCTTCAGCTAGATCAATGAGACCTTTTTCAACGATCTCAGACTCAACAGATGGTGGCGCATTTCTGCATATTTCCACATAAAGACCGCTCCCAAAAATCTCTAGCAATGTCCGAAGACAGGAGATTCCAAGCTGGGAAGATTTATTCATTGAAAGGGGTAATAGGCCATCTTCGCCTCCACCTGTCAGGCAGATGACATCTTTTGTATATCCCCTCAGGCATTCTATCGGCAGACCTTCCGAGGCAAATTCGGATCGGGATGCCCGGAGGTGTAAGGCGTTTATATTGTGGAATGCCTGTTCGGTACATGCAAATAGAATGATATTGCCAGTAAGTGATCCAGGCTTACTTCCCAATGAAACAGAAAGTTGTATTCCAATAATAGGTTGAACCTTATAGTCCTTTGCTTTCATTGAGAAATCAAACACGCCGTGCATGGAATTGCGATCGCTAATCGCCAATGCTGGCATATTAAGGTTCTTCGCGAGCCCTAATAGATCTTTAGGGTAAGAAGCCCCCTCCGAAAGACTGTAGGTAGTATGCACGCGGAGATGGATAAAAGGATCTGTCAATGATTGCGATTGCGTTAGGTCCTGCACCGTCATCTCTCTCAAAAGGCTTTTCAACTTCGTTCAAATACAAGGCTTAATCTAGCAAGCCATTCCTTTAAGCCAGTTTAAGGCTGAATGACAAACCTTGTTCAGCGCGATCTGTAGTCTAGTTTAGCGCGATTTGTAGTCGATAAAATAACAAGGCCTTTTTTAAGCCTTTGTAATTTATGATTAAACCTTAATTTATCCACAGGCCAGTTTTTTGAATTTTTTTTCGACTACATGAAATTCCCATATTCGTGCCTTTATGATGTAAAATTAAGCGCGATTTGTAGTCCATATTCCATAATTTGATGGAATCAATTAGCGCGATTTGTAGTCAAGTTCGGCGCGATTTGTAGTTTAAACACCATATAACCCACTGAAAACAAAGAAGGAAAAATGCCCGAATATAGGAATATATTATTCTTATTGTCTGGCACGACTAGACTCAACTCGACTATTCAACGAGTTGAGAAGGCCAGATTATTCTTATCCCTGATCACAAGACTATCTTTGGTGAAACATTTTATCGTTGAATAATTTAATAAGGTTAGTTTGTGTTCTGATGACTATTTTAGCCTTGCCCGCACCCCGAAAATGGGAATATCAAGCCTTGTCAGTCTCGTGATGGATAGGTTCTTTAAGCCATCAATGCCGGCCGAATATGATGTCTATTAAGCAAGGCTATTTTTATTTTGGGTAAAGTATGTCTCATTTAGGCTTTCTCGACACATTAGATCCCGAACAAAAAAGTGCGGCGGAATCCAGTGCTGGCCTACTGGTCGTAATTGCTGGAGCGGGTTGTGGAAAAACCCGGTGCTTATCAAGTCGTGCGGCTGTTCTTTTATCAAGAACTAAGTGCGCGGATTCAATTGTTGCTTGCACATTCACTCGATCTGCTTCTGACTCACTCAAGCGCCAAGTTATTGAGATAGGCATACCTGGTGCTGAAAACATCAGGTTCGGGACTATACATTCCCTAGCGGCCTCTTACCTTCGAAAAAATCCAACTCTAGCTGGTTTGAAAAGAGGTTGGACGATCCTTTCTGAAGACGAGTCAAAGGATGTTCTTAAATCCGTTGTTAACGATATGTCCCCAGAGGATGATGACCGGCTAAAAATGAGCCAATCATCAAAACTCCGACTTTTTTTTAATGAGATAACACGATTGAAAGAAAATGGAGTTGGCATTCATGATCTGGGACAATGCCTTAAGTCTCAATCAATTGGCCCTAATTATGTATCAGTCCATCCTCTAACTTTTGAAATATATAGAGAATACGAAATTACTAAATTAAGGCTCAACAGTCTTGATTTTGGAGATCTCGCAATTCGCGCAGTTAGGGCCATGGTAAAAAACCCTAGTTCAGTCTCAGCATTTAATGTGAAGCACTTACTCGTTGATGAATGGCAGGACACGAACAGAGCCCAACTCGACCTTGTTGACCAGTTGGTTAGGTCTGGCAGCTCTCTTTCCGTAGTAGGAGATGATGATCAGTCTCTCTACGCATTCAGAGGGGCACTTCCTAATCTTATGGAAAACACCCCTTCCCTTTTCCCCTTCCTAACAGATGTGGCTGGTTGTGATGTGGTTTATCTAAGACGGAACAGAAGATCTGGGAGTAATATTCTCTCAACAGCCTGCTGTATCGCTAATAAGAACCCTAGAAGCCACCTCAAGACCCTTACTGGGGTAAGGGAGCAGCAAGGGGATGTTGATGTTCGTTCCTATGCTGGAGACCGCTCTGAAGGGCTCTCAGTGGCATATGATGTTGAACAGTTAATAGCTTCAGGAGTTCCACCTAGGGAAATTGCTATCCTCAGTAGGAACAGGATTACCCTAAAAAATATCGAAAAAGCGTTTTTGCTAAAGAGTATCCCTCATAAATGGAGAGGTGGATTTTCTTTAATCAGAAGAAGTGTCAGCACCGATATAATGAGTTATCTCAAACTGGCACTCAATCCTTATTTGGATATAGCTTTCAAACGCATTGCGTCACGTCCAGCTCGCGGCTTAGGCCCAACAGCCGTAATGGCGATAAGTGGATATATGGCCGATACCGGATCTAGTGTGCAGGAGGCCTTGGCTCACCTCATTGAGTCTGAAGGGGTTTCATCCCGCACGCAGACTGGAGCCAGGAAAATGTGTCTGCAAATGGGATGGCTTGAGAATGCAGGCTTATCTGGAACCCCTGTGCGAGAGATTGTCGAATACATTATCTCAGATGAAGGTATTGGTTACAAATCGTGGTTGGCATCCAAGAAGGGAAAAGACGACGATGATGATTCATTAAGTGTGCTTGCTGATTTTTGTGATTTGACTTCCATGCAGGAAGACTTGGCAGAATTTCTCACTATGGCGGAGTTATCGGCCTCTGTAGATGACAACAGTTATCCTGATGGCATGGTTTACATGGGCACGCTTCATGGATGCAAAGGGTTAGAATGGGACTATGTTTTCATTACAGGTATGGAAGCGAATAACTTCCCCTCTCCTACCGCCTCACGATTTCAAAAACGTTGGTCACGTTTTAATACCGGGGACCCGTCTTCTATTTTTGAAGAAAGGAGGCTTTTGCATGTTGGTCTAACACGAGCGAGAAAATCAGTCAGACTTTGTTATACTCGCACTCGTAGGGCTTATGGCAGGCCGGTCGTTTCAAATCCTTCCCCTTTCTTCGGCGAATGTGAACTGTTGGTTCCTTCACTTCCACCAATCGAAAAGGGAAACAAAAGAGATACGGATAACCCCTCTCCCACTCTTTAGGATGGTTTTGAAATATAAGTCACCACTATGGTATTATGTTAAATATGCTTACTATATAACAATGTTTAAAAATATCGTGTTAAATTTACCCATTAAACGTTTTTAGTATAACATATGCCGTGTTCTCAGTGAGAACACGGCAGTAATGTCGATTTTCTGTTAAGCAGACATAACCGTGTTCTCACTGAGAACACGGTT
The DNA here is from genome assembly GCF_009914215.2 of Acetobacter pasteurianus. Taxonomy (NCBI): domain Bacteria; kingdom Pseudomonadati; phylum Pseudomonadota; class Alphaproteobacteria; order Acetobacterales; family Acetobacteraceae; genus Acetobacter; species Acetobacter pasteurianus. The sequence continues at coordinate 439,767 of NZ_CP039845.2, forward strand.
GGTGCTTGTCAGGCCGCTGCCTTGTCATTGAGAGCTATCATGACAGTGTTCGCACCATATTCCTGAGTGAAGTTTGTTCCATTCAGGCTGGTCAGGATGTCAACGCCTCCCTGGGCCACATCATGCAGCACGATACTGCCAGATGATCCAGATTCAGAGACGTATGCATTGTTGTCCTTATAGGACACGGAAACATCCGTCAGTGATTTAAGATTGGTGGCAAGCAGTTCGCCATTGGATGGGGCGAAACCTGTGATGTCAGCCATGGTGTTGTCTGCCATGTTGACTTCTGTTGCGGTGTAACCTTCACCATAAGTCAGGTAGGCATTGCCATTGCCAAGATTGATCGTTGCGTTGACATCAGTCTGGGCCTGATAGTTGATCTGCCCACCGTTGGCGTTAATGAAAAGGTCGCCCCCATTGCTATTCACACCAGTAATGTTGGCAGAAGCTTCATTGTTCAGAGTAATAGATCCCTGCCCGGCTGTCAGATAATCATAACCTGCACCGTCAATTGTGAAGTTCGCATCAGACCCTTCAAGCGTAGCACCAATAGTTCCGGTGCTATCGGTGATCATCCCGTTGCCTGTCAGGCCAAGGCTGATATTGGCATTGGACACACCGTTAATACGGAAACTGTTGAATGTGCCACTGGCAGTTAGGGTATTGCCATCAGCATCAAGAACACCGCCATTCCCATTCACAGACAAATCTGTGTCTTCTGAGATGATCTGGGCATTTGAACCGGTAGTCGTAAGGCCTACTGTACCATAGACATCATCCAGCACAACATTGCCAGAAACGGATGCATTGACTTGTGATTGCAGGCCAAGCCCAGAGAGGTTCAGATTATCGTAAGAGCCGACAATGGTTGCGTCTGAGGGTCCCTGTGCTGCAAGAGAACCACCATCCGAGGTAATTTTGGATGTTGTTTTTTCTAGATCCAATGAGATTGTGGACCCTGATGCAACGGTTACATCCTGCTCGCCAGCATAAGTGCCATCCAAATAAATTTTGCTACCCATGGCATCCATAATGCCAACTGGTATGTATCCCAGTTCTTTATATTGCTCAGGGATATTGGAAGGAGTTACAGCACTATTATCGAGGATAATTTCGCCGTATGTTGCAGGGTCTGTGGAGACAGTCCCGGAAATGCCAGTAATCCCAGTATCAACAGTTGACGCGGTTGTTGACGAGGAATCTGTTGAACTTGTCGCTGCAAGAGTGGCTGACCGCGTGTCAGGGTCAATATATGTGCCGCCGGAGTTCGATACGATAGTTTGCAGTTCGCTGCCAAGACCATATTTATCGACGACAACATCAATTGCATTGTCGGAAGGCACGTAACTGGAATCTGAGTTCATCTGGATTTCTTCGATGGCCGCTTGGGTCAGCGCGTCCTGTTCGAAAGCAGATGCTTCTTCAGAAGTCAGATCCGGGATGTTTGCTCCCCAACCAGTATCAAGATTTGTCGTGCTCATGCCAGCCCCTTCATGTATCAGCCACGGCCACAATTTGCTGCAAGCCGCTGAAAGAATTCCGCAACATGCCGTGTGTTTTCAGCACTGATGCGCATTGCGGAAGAAATCCGCCCTGCGTAAAGTAAAAAGCATGAATTGCTACGGCGATATTAACGAGGGCATTTTTTTTGATTATAAATCTATAAAATATTTCAGTGGCATGTTGTGTTATGCATTGAATGTTTATTAACGAAAGTCCTCACATAACATCACATGAAGCTAAGTTCATGAAATCAGAAATTAATGACTGATTTCATAATCGGGTATTGTACCTTCATCGTAGGGGAATTCGGGTAGGAAGGGTTGAACATTCGATGTGGCCATTATCGCGTCTGGTCCTGTTCTTTCTGCTAATAGTTCCATTTCTTCGGGTGTCAGAGTTGAGGGGAGATTATCAACCATTTCACGATAATCAGGTTCTGGTTTAGCCGGTATTCCCGATATGGCACCTATAATCCGGTCAGTGATCGCAGGAGGGAGGCTTTTAACTATTCTTTCTGCTGAAGCCTGCCATGGGGTTTTCCCTCTAACTTTGAATATGTCTTGATCAACGTAGTCACACGCTTCTTCTATACGGGCTGAAAACTCAGGATCCAGAAGTTCTACAGGACTTCTAGAAAGCCATTCCTTACCTCTCTCTGTAAGCGCCAAATCGGAATTGACTAAGCCCAATTTTAGGAAAGCTTCAACATGCGTCCCCCATGTTGATGGCTTTCCAAGATTGTGTTTCAAGGCGGTTTCGAGCAAAACTGCATCTGATCTGCGCTTGTAAACTTCAGATTTCTGCCATCTTTTTTTTCCAGGAATCGTGCTTCCTAAGTCTCTAGTCCATTCTAGTGATCCCACATATTTAGCAGCTTTTATTGGTATGCCCTTTGATAAAAGGAATTTTTCGACTATTTCACCTTTGGCCCTTTGATATTTATGTTTCATTCCAGCCCGTGCGATGCCTCGGGCGATTAATAGTCTGACACCTTCTTCAGCACTCATTTTCGTTGGATCAAGAGACAGATTCACTGCGCCAAGAGGGTGAGGGGAGTCATGGACGTCTTTTTCAGTCTTTGTATCTAGAAGATCTGGATTTGCTCTTTTCCCGGCCTTAGCCAGTATTGATTTCATCTTAACAGCAGCAGCTCTTGATATACCTTTTGAAGACGATCGTGGGTAAGACAGTTTTCCAGCCTCGTAAGAAGCCTGCATTGCTTTAGCCGTTTCGGATGGAGAGAGGCCAAGAGTTTCGGCAGCCTCAATCATTATCTCTCCCATATGCTGAGGCTTGAAGGTGCGATCTAACGTTTCTACTGGATCTAAAACTGGCAAACTTAAGCCGACAATTTCCTTGGCGATGCTCTCAGTAATTGGAGACTTGATTGGACACTGAGCTATCCAGGGAGAGCGCCCATCGCTTGATGGGGCCGATAAACGCATAAAATTTGTTGTTGGTTGTTCTGAGGCGACCATTCCAAGAAGAGCTGTACCTATACGACCAACTCTTATCCCGGTATTTGAATAAGCAGATCCGATTAAGATATCAATTATACGCCGCGTTCTCCCAGGAACTGCAGCAGATCGTTTTACGGGTCCTTTGGCAGATAATGCTTCTAGCACACTATCGCTATCCATGCCTTTAAGGGGTATGCGTGATGGATTTGGAGCGATATCCCTAATCAGGCAGGCTACATCCCATGCTATGACATCGCCTTCTTGGTCAGCATCCGTTGCAACCATCACGTTAGGGCAAAGTTTTACGACTTCTCTAATACGGTGGAGAATATTGCTATCGAGTGGTTCTCTGCCGAAATCGTTAAAATTTTTATCGATTATCGGTGAACTTTTCTTTCCTTTTTCCCTTAAAGGGAAGCGATATAAATGACCCTTTGTGAAGACAACAAAAGCGTCCCGGCCTAACAATTTTAGCGTTTCCTCTAAGTATCTTTTTTTGCCAGGAGCTTCGATAATCCATACTTCATTAGTCATTTATACGCCCTTAGCCTACATCACGCATTATGGGGTGGGGGAGTTACTGCCGTGTTCCACAACTTGTGGGTGATCTATTTGAATCGTCTCAAAATGAGGTGCTATTGAAGTTGCATTACTTGTGCGATCCACTCCAACTTCCCTAAGCAAGAGAGCCGTTTGGTCTCGCAATTTATTACCTGTTCCAGGAATAATTGAATCTGGAACGTTCTTATTTTCTGATACAAAAGCCTGGAATGCCTTCGACAGACGATTAGACGACCTTAGATCTATCCCTGATTTTTTAAGATCCTTTAATCCCTGAACAATTTCATATGTAGATTGAGATTGCATCTCCGAAAGGAGAGAGATGCAGGTTGCAATTTCAGCAACATCTGCATTCTCTGCGATAAAATCAGGTATATCAGCAGACAGATCATTTGCATCGAGAGCGAGAATGACCTCATCCGGGCCGAAGCTCGACCCTGTTCTGCGACTCATATCGCTAGAAATGCGTGCTACCGTAGTGGCATAATCATTGAATTTTTCATCTTGAGTTATGACTGTATTAAGCAGACCAATCGCTTTTGAAAGTTTTTCTGTAGTCTTCTCATATCTTTCAATTGAATCTACCAAACGTGGTTCAACGGATCTTCTTCCGTAACTTAGTTCGGATAGGGCTTTGGAAGTATGAGATGATATTCTTGACGCATTTTCTACGCGATTTGGGAATGGATCAGATGATGGCGTAGTAAAGGCTTTGGCCGCCAATTTCAGACGGCCCCGAAGACTGAGTTTTCCATTCGCCTTTTGGGTCAAAGCCTGGCGGGGAGAATGTCTCACTTCCATAAAGCGCATTCTCTCAGCTCTCATTATATCCTGAGCTGTTTTGGTTCTCTGATTATCGAGTTCATATTGAATTGCTGCGATAAACTTTCCTGCTGGCGTGTTCAGTGCTGGTGATTTCCTTCTCACCTCTCCTTGTGATGTAAGAAGTGGCGAAGTTAAACCGCCATTATTTAGAGAGCCAGGTGCTGCTGAAGCTCCTGCAAAAGGGTAAGCTGTGTCCTGAGTATGATCAGAAGTTCTGTCTCTATCAGAAGGGGGCGCCTGTTTAGGTGAAATGTATTCCGGGTCAAGGAAAGGGGAGGGGCCGAAGTTGGAATTGGCACCTGCGGTGATATATTCCATTTGAACTTTCATGAAATCATCTGCCGTTTTCGTGCCAGCCACGACAACATGATATTCACCGTCGGGAGTGCGAACACCTAGGCGCGGGGTAATAATTCCCTTTGATATATAGGTTTTGACGTTGTCATTATCGATTTCAGATGGATCGATTATGTATGTACCATCAGCATTTTTTATGTAACTTACTAAATCTGACGTCATTCCACCTGATGGTGAAGGCACATAAAATTGAACAGAGATATTTTCTGGGTTAGGCCATTCTTGGGCATAGGTGTTCTCAGTGGGAACACCTATGGTTTGTGACCCATCCGGCATGGGCTGTGTTCCAAGCCCCTGTGTTGATGCGAGTGGGGTGGGCCAGCCCTGACTGTCAATTTTTTGGGTAGTAGGCGCAGCGTCATCGTGCTCTTGATCCGGGCCAACATCGATTGGCTCATGATCAAATGCCATTTTTTTTGAGCGTGATACTCCGGTCACTTTTTGTGTGGCTGGGGGAGATGGCCATGACATTCCAGAAGACCCAATAATGAGATCCGGGTCTTTTTGTGTGTTCTCAGTGAGAACACCATCTGCGGGAACATCTTCAAGAGGTTGGATTGGTTGATTTGCTGTATCGCCAACGGGGGGAGCAACAACAGCACTATCAAGGGCGGTGTTCTCACTGGGAACACGTGGAGTATCCATTACTGCCGAACTAAGGTCTTCAGGAGGGTCAGGAAGAAGCATATGCACCTCGGAACTTTCCTCAGGCCCTTCATGGCTTTGATGTTCAGCGTGTGGTGCTGTTTCAGTCAGATCGCTTTCTGGCGCAGAATGTGCATCGGTCTTTGGTTCTGCAGAAGAGATGGACGGTTCGTCATCAGACAGTTCATCAAGATATGCCTCTTCCATATCCTGCTCTTCAATAGATCCCGTTCTGCGCTTTAGCCCCATTGATGCCTTGCCGTCTGACATTTTCTCCACCCCGTGGCGTTGTTTTTATCAATGTTCGGTTACATTGAATTCATTCTATCTTCCTGTTTGTCCGCCAATATGAATGCAAGGGACAGACTTATTTGTTGTAGAGTTTCTAATATTTCCTGACTTTGCATTACATGCCATGCGGTCATCATGGTCAGGTCTTTCACATTTTGCGCTTCATTTGCAGATGATTCAGCAAGTGTGAATTGAGGGTTCATATACCAGGATTTGCTCCGCAATTTTTGCGCTGCGGAGTAACTCACACCGTGTGGAAAGTTATTGCTAGGAAGATATCCTGCTACGCTTGCTGCAGTTCTTTCTGCCCATGTGTGCAGAGAAGTGTCGCTGTCATCGAAATCACTGCCTGTGGGATCACTTCCCGGAAGTGGGGCTTCGTCTGCCGCCAAGCGGGAAAGTACATCAATTGCTTGAGAGTTCTGGGCAATGATGGACATACGTTTTAAATACGCGGCGCGGTTGGCTGCAGACGATCCAGAATTGTTGGGGGTGGGGGAGGGGGAGAAGCGAGGATCGCGGTGCGGATGAGGCTATTTACCTGCTGTATCTCGTTATGATCCAGAGTGTCGGAACGAGGATGGCTCAAAAGCTGAATATTAAGATCATGCCCCGTTTGAGGGCTAATGGATGTTCCTGTGTCTGTGGTAAGTGAGGATTGTGTTTTGTTGCCACACATCCCAGAGCTGACATCAAGAGCGCCAGCACTTTTTTCGCAGTGAGAGGTAAGAGTAGCCTGAATTACCTTTTCAGGAGATCTGTCTTTTCCTGTGGTATCAATTTCTGAATAATAATCTAGAGCGCCATTGGCAATTTCAGCCCGCCATTGTGAACGCGCTGCTCCGACCTGGGCGTCTCCAACTACCTCGGTTATAATATTGCAGCCTGCGGGGCCTTGAGCTGACTGTTCTGTCGCGTGAAGTTTTTCATCCTCAACACGCAACATTACTTGTCGCTTATCCTGTGCATCCATCATCTGTGACTGGGCTTGGAGGTTGGTGTCGTCGTTCAGAACCCCCTGCTGAAGTAGGTTGGTTAAGTCTGTTGTGACTTGATCGGTCTGATTGTTTATGAAGTCCGAAAGTGTTTGGGTGCTTAATTTTTGTTGAGCAATATTTTTGAGCGAATTCATTATTGCAACAGGATCATGATCAACTGTCACAGGCATCCCTGCCTTTGCAACATTTGGAAAAACACTCAACGTTATAGCTAGTGTTGCGCAAGGAATGAGGAATTTTCTGCCAAACATTTTCATATCAAAGGCCCATCATCCAGGATGTTTTAGTTATAAAAGTTCCATGAATTTGCTGCTCTGGCGATGTCATCGGAACCTATGCCGCTATCCGAGCTACTACCTTCAGTATATCCAGTTGAAAGCCCGAAATTGATGCTTCCTGGATAAAGGCCGGGGACTACGCCATCCATATCAATGCTTTGATAAAGAGACTGATCTAAAGGTTGGGTCAGTTGCGAAAACTCTGACTGCATCGCGTTACACACTGCAGAGGATATTTGATTAAGAATGTCCGAAAGGGAGGGAATGAATGAGCTAATCATCGGTCGGGTGCTTAATAAATTTTTAAGGCAAGAAACTGATGCGTACCCGGCGTTATACATATCACCTTCGGTACTGACGTAGCCTGGATCAGAACTGGAGAGACCGCCTCCGGCCTGTAAAACGCTCATCCCATTTACAAGCGTATAGCCCGTCCCAGGCATCTCAGCGAGTTTTGCCCATTTGTTGAGCATGTTGGCTGACGCTGATTGCATCGCAGTTTTCACTTCTGGGGCGCAGTACATTGTCGAAACTGATGTGGCACTAGATGTGTTCCCATTGGCATCTGTAGTTGTAGATGTGGAAACTGATGTATCAACACTGTCACCTAGATTGGTATTCGACATTTCTTCGAGATTTTTTTGCCACCCTCCGTTTTGCCATGATGGATTAGCTGCAAGATCATCGGCTGGTATCTCACCGGTTTCCAAATAAGAAGCACAGTCGGAGTGACCTAAAGATTCACTGCAATACGCAAGGGCGCCGGTCGTGAGTGTGGCGCCAGAATATTTATCAGTAGAGTTCAAATAGGAGCTATAAGAGGAGCCTAAATCATTTTGAAGGTAGGAAAGATTTTTAGCATTATAGGAATTATCTGCGGCAATTTGAGCTTGTGGATTGTTCAGGAAGTCGCTGGAACTATCTACTCCGTATGATTGAGCTTTACTTGTCCAAGATCCATCTGAATTTTCGAATCCGGCATCCTGTAATGCGGCACTAGAAAGTTGAAATGCTCCAAGGTACTTACCGTTAGAACCAGATGCGGCGAAACCTTTTGAGCCACCTTCTAAAGGGATCAACGCAGACTGGTATGACGACATTTGGTATGTGCCGCTTGTAGCGGAAGAAGATGTCCCGTCAGCCCTAACATTGCTTGGGGTCGTATGAAGTAAGCATGTAGATGAAATTAAGATAAGAGCGATCTTTGATCGGCATCTTATTTTAATACCCCTAATAATGGACATGCCCCACCCCGTGTTAACCTTGTAAGGAGAAATTATTCACAAGGTTAAATATAGCGGATGGGGATGCAAACCTTAGGACGAAATTGAGATCTCGCAGATCTAATAGAATACCTATTAAGGGGCAGGCGTGATTTTTGAAGGATAGCTTGTGCCCGATAATTTGTAATATTGACCGTTATAACTTAAAGTATCGAAACCAAGTCTTCTAATTATAAGAATGTCCGACCACCCATTTTGTTTTAGACTAGATTTACTCACAGAGCCAGATCCATCCGATAGGCCAACCCATAGTGGCTTTTGACCAGATGGTGCATCTAGGATCACAGCAGATGGACAGCCAGAAAGACTGCACTCTCCTCCGGCATATGCATATACAAACCATACGGAAGCATTATTGTTAGGGAAGATGCGGGTTCCATTGAAATTAAAATTGTCGTTATGGCTATAGTGGTGAATTTTTAACCATTCAGGAGACGTGAGAATTTCCTCCATAGCTTTTGCAATACGGTTTGGTGCTTTGGTTTTAGTGGCATCAAAATCCTCTCCTAGAGAAGACACTTTGGGATAAAAAGTTGGACCTCCGGTCCATTCCCAAACTTCTCCATCAATGTCGAGATTATAGAGGCCGTTAGGACCGACTTTTTTTTGAATTCGTATTTCTTTTGCATGCTTTTCTAGCACTACTTTCCAATTACCATTTTCAGGCATCAAGATCGTAGTCATACATGCATTGTTTCGACACGTTTGCGGTGAAGCAAAGCGTACAAGAAGGGCCGGTGTGGTTTTGCTTTGTGCTGGAGCTAATATGAGCCTGGCAGTGTCAACGTGAACATTTTTATGTTTCGCAAGGTATGTAGAGAATAATTTTTGAGCTAGTTGCTGGTCTTTGTTTTGCCCGGTCTCAGAATGCGCGGTACTGGTGAAGCTTATTTGAAGTGCAAAAAATGCCGTAAGTAAGAGGGATATTTTCGTTTTCTTGATCTGCATTTCTATAGCCGCCATTTATCAGTATGAGTTTGTGCTGAAAGCGTTGTTGAAGCTTTGTATGGGGTAGCGCGCAGTATTGGAAAACAGTGAGCCATTTGTATCAGAACTTATGATCCCAGATATTGCGTCATTTTGTTCACTTGTCCCGCCTTCTGAGAATGAAAGATTCCCACTTACCCCGCTGATATTTACTCCTGGCATCAGTTGATAACCACCGCTGGCGCCACTCATCGCATTGGACATGTTTGAGGTTATTTCGCCTTCTGCATCACTTACTTTTGTTTGAAGGGCATTACACACAGAATTTCCCAATTGTTCTAATAATTGAGAAATTGACGTAAATTGGAGCCCGTTAATAAATGGTACGGTGTTTAGTAATTGCTTGAGACACGAAATGGTTTGATAGCCTCCTTCTTCTAAAGGTGTATATAAATTTTGTGCCAAATTCCCATAAGCATCAATTGATTGGCGAGATCGTGCATTCATTAGGCTCGCTACTTCTGGAGGACAGTCTGTGGCAGTAGCCATAGCGGCGGATGATTTCCCATCCCCCCAGTAACTGGTGGACGTTGTTTCTGCGTATGCAGATCCTTCCTCAACTACGCCAAAAAAAGTTAGACCAGAGATAAATGAGGCCAACAGTAGATACTTACGCATCGTTCAAATCCTCTAGCAGCACTTTTTTAGATTTTAGAGCAATATCTAAGGTTCATTTGAGTTATCCGACCTAGCCAGGAACAGGAGAAGATGGTTCGATCTCAACTTCCTGCGTAAAGGTTGCAAGACCCATTTCAATTGCCTGAGAAAGGGTGGGGTCATTCAGGGTTAGTTCTGATTGAGGGGCAATAACCTCAGAGGCAAATCTTAGAAGGTCATCATGAAAAAGCTTTGAAATTGAAGGAGGGACAACCATTTCTTCTTTTGCGATGTCGCCGACTAGAACTGGAAGCATTAAATCACGACCTACAATGTTTCGTTCGTTATCAGCTAACCATGCCATTATTCTAAATCTTCCGGGTCTTCCTAGGCCGCGGACGCCGCTTTCATCACCACAAAGCATATGGATAAGATCGGTTATATTGTTTTGACCTTCGGCATGCCCCGAAATTTTTTTTGTAAGTTCAAGGCACAGTGAGGAATCCATTGGTTGACCTGAAGCGAGGAATGCTCTCAAAAGGGCCGGTTTAGAAGACATCCACTCGCCGATACTTGTTATATCTAGTTGTAAGTCGGATAAAGTTGGCTGAGGATTGGGCATCGACCGATCTTTATATGGTTCAGGTGTCTGACTGTTGTTACTAATCTTAGCAGTATAAGTTGCAAAACTAAGACAAAGTTAGATGTTTACGCATGATGAGAGGACCTGTTGATGGCTCACCATTATCCTTTGTTCGGTTTTAACATAGCCGAGGGTCCTATTCCCGAGACATCAGACGTTGAGCGTCTTTTAGCTATAGATGGCATTCCATGCCTTGCAGAGGCCTCAGTCAGGGATGTCGGACCAGGTTATGAAAATGCAGTTGATCATAGCCCACAGAACCCTGAACCTGGCTCATCGCCTTCACCAGTGGCTCCTGAGCATGACCCAGGCCCTATGCCAATTCCTTCTCTCCCTGGAAGCCTCTGAGAGGCGCTAGGCACCTCCGTTACTCTCTTTCGATGGGATTTTATTGCTCAGGGAGGGTGGGGGTCTCTAGCTTTCTACAAGCTTGAGCCATCAGGTCAGATATTATTTCCACCTCATGATCTGGGCATTCTGCTGCCTTTTGGGAGAGAAATGAAAGAAAATCAGGGTCTTCTGGTGCGCACATCGTGCCAACATGACGGGTAAATAGATCTTTAACGGCGCAATCAACCTCATCTGAGTATTGCGCGATAGTCACTACTGTTTCATCCTCAGGAAGAATTTTTTCGATTTCTGTATTCTCAAAATGCAGACTTTTAATGAACTCATCTCTAATAAAATCGTTCCAGGAGTTATCAATAGCTTCACTAATTAGTTGCTGTTGTTGTTTTTCAAAGGGAATACCTCCGTTTCTAATCTCTGCCGAAATATAATTATTTATATTTTCAGCAATTTTTTGCGCTGGCCCATCTTCTTGTGTTTCAATGTGAATGGCGTAACCTGATAGAGCATTCCTGACTTTTACTTCCTGCCAGGTGCTGTGCAGATGTACTGGCAGTTTAGACAGTCTGAGTTGCATCTCATTCCATGCAACTCGCTGCAAAATTGTTGGATCACGGGGGAGGGAAGGCTCCGCAAGGAGAGTAGTTGTCTTCTCGCTGTGTGGTTTGCTGAGTGACATCGGATATCGTCCTAACATAGTCAGCGGTGATATTTCTAAAATCGTTTGACAAGTAGTATCTATTCAGAATGCAAGGCACAAAATTATGGAATAAATTGTATTTGTATCTTGCATTACTTGTCGCTTTTATTCTGCCAGATTCCCTTTTCGGAACTGGCCTTTGATATTTTTTGATGGGCCAGACTGACCTAAAGGCTCAGGAGGCTCTAATGGCTACGAAGAATAATCTGAACGCGAAATCCGAACATTTTGCACAAATGGTTAAGTCTCATGGTGTGGAGTTTTTTATCACTTTCACAGATAAAATCATTTTTCAGGATACCCCTCAGACACGCCGCTTAATACGCGATGCGGGTTTAAAGCCAGTCTCTCCATTTCCTGCTGAATTTTACTCAGAAAGTGGATTGAAAATGCTGTCCGTGGAAGGTGTTTATCCCGTTGAAATGACTAATGATGCTGAAATAAAGCTCACGCGAGGCATTCCTGGGGATCCAACTTATGTGCAATTTTATAAATCTGCCAGTGAGGGGGCGAGGAGAAGCGAAGGATTTAAAATAACTGAGGCACAAGATAGCGTCTCCCACATTATCTTCAGAGCTAAGGGTGCTCCAGAAGGGATGTTTAATGGCCTTCAGATCAATGAATTTTCAATCTGTCGGAAATACAGCATGCCAATAGAGGTGGGTGGAAAAAGAGATCCTTATTGGGATGTCGTGATAAGTCATTCTTCTGGAGATAGTGCTCGTGTAAGGATTACAGATCCTGCCCATCTCTTCGAATATGATGGCTCACTTTCGAATGTCTCACTACAGCCTCTTGCTCAGAAGTTGGCTCCTAAGCGGATGGCCAAAATAAAGAATGACGCCCATTGGATGCTTAACCACAAAATAAAAGGGGTTCCCTCTCATTATGATATATCGAGCCTCCAGGCGGCCTCAGGGGCCTTGCTGCTGGAGCTGGTTGAGCGGTCTAAGCATGATAACAATGCTATGGTGGTGATTGGATCAGAATTGTCAGATGCCGTGGACAATGTCATCAGAGATTTCAGAATTGTGGGTGGTTCAAAACTGCATCAAGAGATCACAGCGTTAGATCCAAAGGATCAGGTGGCATTTCTAGTGGGGGCTTATTCTATGAGAGGTATGAATGTTGCCGAATTGACTGACGATATAGAACACGCCACAAAATTTTTTGATGCTTCGCCCAACGCATATGAACCTGAAACCCCATCACCTTAAAAGTCAATTCGAGGCCGGTTATCTTTTAGACGCGATTTTCTTTTCTATTTGAGGTGCATCCCCGTTCAGATGAACGGGGATCGCGGGAAGTCTGATCGACTTGTATTCCTTCTGAGAGGAAAAATTCTTTTGTCGATGAGGCGATAGAATTAGGAAAACGGATCACCAGGCAATTCTATCGTTGGACGGATAGATACTTTTTGCGGCAGGTCTGGTGTGTTTTCGAGGCTGTGAATGCATGATTGCAGAATATGATTCAGGCACACCCTTATCTGTGTTGGACAGCCTGAGAGGGCAGGGCAATCGTTGGAAGCAAGGTTTTTTGCTCGGGTTAGCCCTTCTCTGTCGCAAGTAATATCGAGATTTTCTCCATTGAGGGTTATGCTTACCCTGTCTGAAGCATTCTCAATGGTAAGAGGCGGTAACGAGATGGATACCCCATCATCCTTATAGGGGGCGAACTGATTAATCGCATCAAGGATGGTGTTCGGTATACCGTTGCTTTTCTGATCGATCATTTACTTAAATTCCCTTCATTTCGCTGAATATTAGCATCTTTTAGCCAGACAAAGAATGATCGGCCCGTGTTCTATTCATTGCTCTGAAATTCCTGTTCTTTTCGATCAGTCAGTTTGGGTGAGGCATTGCTTTTTAGGTAACCCATGAATTTTTTCTTGAGGTCGTTGTAATGGGAGATCGCTTCTTTTTTAACCTCACTGCCGATGAATTCTTCCAGGGCGATAATTGCTCCATACATTTCTTCCTTTCCGCTTTCGCCCTGATTTTCTGAAGTGCCTTGAATTGCAGATCCTTCTGCTTCCTGAGCTTTATGATGTGATCCTAACGAACCTGGCACACCTCCGTCATCTGGAGAAACGGTGCCGGGTGGAATACCTCTATTCTGGTCATGTGGTCGTGGCCAAGGTAGGGGGAGTTCTTCTTTTATTTCTGAATCAGAAAGCCCAGGGAATGGGTTTATTCTTGTAAATTCGATCAAGTATGGAATTGGTACCTGAGTCCACCTGTTTCCTGGACCATTGGCAACTATATAGGCCGCTGCTTTATGCTTGGATGGATCGTAGATAGCCTTGAATATCATTGTAGGGACTAGAAGTCGCCCAACCTTCAGTTTCTTTGTGAAGATAGGTCCTGTTACGACATAAATCTCACCATCATCCTCAGCAAGCTGTCTTGTAACGCTTTCTATGCCTTCCCACAGATTTCTATTATTATCCGGGTTTTGTGGGATCATATTGGCCAGAGTAAATGTTTCTTGCTGTGACTGGCTATCCCATTCATCTCCTGATGGTGTGAGATGGCCTCTATCATAACCTGTGTGAGAGTAGTCTGAGAGTTCGGATCTGAATGCATCTGGGATATTCGAGTCAGGATGGAAGGCATTCACCCTCTTCATATCCATCGCATCTTCGATATGGTCGGATGTTAGATGTTCGGCAGACCAAAGTCCTGTGAAGCTGATGCCTGAATAAAGGACGGCAAAACCTTCATAGCAAAGAGGGAAAGTGTTCCGGTTCATACCCGGATTATCAATTTCAGGGGACTGGCCGGCATAGAAATGGTCTCTGCATGCATCAAATCCTTCAGCATGGGCCGAAGGAGTAACCCCTGCGCATAATCCAATTGCTGAAACGAAGCCGCAAAAGGCGTAAAGTTTTTTTGCCTCGGCAAAGAGATTCATTGAAAGACCAATTTAACCTTGCTTAGAAAAATATTCCTTTATTCTAACCTTATCTGGTCTTTCGTTAAAGTCCTTGAGCAAGCGATTTGCTTTGTTATCCTTGTCTGATGCAAGGTTAATTTAACTTGCATATCGCAATCGCCAGGTGATCGATAAATATGTATTCTTTTGCAATATCTGCACCTCCGAAGAAGTCGCAGAATTTGGTCGAGAACCTAGGGAGGGCTGTCGAAGCATATTTTCGTCAGGGGGTAGATCAGTTTGTAATTGATATGAGTAGTGAAATCGCATCAGCTATTGATGCAGATGCATTGGCGGCTGAAGCTGTTTCGCATATAGCTCGCCGTGATTTTACAGCCATACCTTTTGCGACATGTGCCGTAAGGTTTTCTTCACAATTGTCATGGCAATGGAAGCATTATGGCAACATCGAATGTGCAGAATTATTTGCACTTCCATTTGTACCAAAACCGGGTGTAGATCCAGATTTTGAGGGTCTCTTGGCTTCTCTTCAGAGAACACAAGACCTATTCTGCCCCAGATCTCAAATCCGAATTACACCAAATTGGTGTTCTTTATATGAGTTGGATGCGGTTTCGCAGAGACCTTCGCAGGTAAGTGCTGCGTTTAAGGCTATTTATGCAGATCTACATTTCCAAAAATATCCTGTCATTTTATCTTCGATGGTCGATGATGGCACTCATCCTCGGGCGATGATTGGGATAAGTCGTACTCTTGTTCCAAGAATGGGCCAAATTCCGGCATCTATATTAAGCAAATCGCCCAACCGCCATACTTATTCAATGGATCTCACTCTTGAACGGCATTCGGACTGGAGAGCAGAGGCTGCCAATCTTTCTGCCGTTGCCGCAATAGGCCTCCCAGTAAGGCTAACAGATATTGCCCTGATGAAAGAGAGCCTTGTCAAACGTGGCGAACATTCTTGGCTTCGCGAAGTTTCTGTGAACTGACTGGTGAGGTAATCTGTGATGTCATCCCCGATTACGTCACCATTAGAAGACCTTCGATTTCAAGATATTTACATGAAATTCCCTCCGGGGAACCCATTTGAGGTCGGGCCACCGGTAATCAGGTACAAGCCAAAACCAAAGCTTGGCGAGCCTGATGTGGCGGGGGTTTTTCCTATACCGGATCAATATATAGCGGCTATGGAAACCCTGACAGGGCAGGTTTTGCAAGCCTATCGTGGGCGTAATAAGAAAAACTTCGCCTTTCAGGCAACCCCGAACCTTCGCATTAGAACAGTCACTTATTTTGATGAGCAAGGGCGTTGGAGAACTGCCCTACGAAGCCTTGATCGGAATGTTCATAAACTCAATGAACTAAATATCAGTCCTGAAGTTCTTATCCTTCTCCGAAGGTGGATGAAGCGTAAGGGGGGAGTATTCGTGTTCGGGGCTACAGGGCATGGGAAGTCAACCACCTGTACGTCTATGATTGATGACTTTTTGTCTGATCATGGTGGCTATATGTATAGTGCCGAAGATCCGATGGAATTTGAATTTGATGCTGATAATTACAAATCGGCAGAGATATGCCAGAGAGAAATAGATGACGATGACGGCTGGGAGCCTGCAATGAAGGATGCCCTTCGCTCTCGTCCTGATGTTGTTTACGCATCTGAATTCCGAAATGCGCCATGTGTAAAAATGCTTCTTAGGGCATCCACATCTGGGCACCTTACAATATCGACTGGCCACGCATCCAGCGTTGATGATGGTCTTATGTTTATGGGGCAGAGTGCATCAGAATTGATTGGGAATATGGCCTGGGTGCAGCTTTCTCAGGGGCTTGTCGGAGCCATACATCAGACGTTGATCAACGGCAGACCGCATATTGTCTGTCTGGAAAATACTGAAGCAGTGGCCAGCATTATCAGGGAGAATAAGTTTCATCTGCTTAGTAGTGAAATAGAACAGCAGCAGAATCAGCTTGAGATTATGGCACGCGATGGCGGTCGATCAACCTCAAGTTATGCCGAGCGCAACACAACCGTATCTATTCCAAGGGATATGCAGAAGCCTGCACGGAAACAAAATTCATCAGATACAAAGAAGATTCCAGCTAAAGCAAAAACTGTTAAGAGGCGTCCCAAGCCACCACCAACGACATGGGAGAAGCTTAGAGGGCTTCTCCCATTCTAGTAGGGGATAGGGAGTTTCATCAGGCCGCGATAGACTGCGGGCCTGATGAAGTGATTTCCAAGGAAAGAATTTTACATGTCATAGTGTCGTTTTGTGGTAGAGGCAGGTGAGCATACCCATTCGTGCAGCGAGACTGTGTCCCCTCAAGGCAATGCCATCCTGACAGATTTTCCTGCTGTAAGTGGGAAGTGACAGGCGTAAGTTTGTTGGCTGAAACAATATGAATGGATCCTACGGATACCCCCATGTATCGCCGATCATCATAAAATGGGCCAATAGTGTCTGATGGGCGGGAAGCGTTAGAAGCAATTTTGGCATTTCGCACATCCTCCGGCAGAAGGAAGTGGACTCTATTCCCTACCTTGCGAACCGGACGAATTACTTTCCCATTATCAAGGATAAGACGAAGGTCAGAGTGATTGAGATTGGCCTGATTGTTAGTGACTGATGAATTAGAAACGATGTTCAGGCTATTCTTTCTTGCAAAAATTGCCTGATAGATCGGCCTAACAAAGTCAGGAGATGTCCCAAGTGGAGCAAATGCCCCTTCCTCCCAAGATGTTGGTTCACCTTCATCACCGATACTTGTGAACATTTTACGGTTGCCAGTATCGAGATAGGACTCAGTCGTCATGCCGTCAGCAATAATGACAGAGTGTCGTTCGGTTTCGACATGATAGTAATCGTATTCTTTGATACTGGTATCAAAGAAGATCGTAGACCCATTCACCAGCATCCGTGCAGGAATGAACTTACCTTCAAAAAACAGGCAATGTTCAGGCGTGATGAGCATATCCTTGTAGGGGACACCATCGGCGATAGCGTTCGCAAGAATGCGAACTGGATAGTCTGACATATCTAGCGGCATTCCGACCTTAGCCGTGGCGCGGGACTTGCCAATCCACTTGATTGTCGAAGTTTGGCGGTCTTGGCCGACAACAGTGACTTGATCGCCAATAGCCAGATCTTCCACGGCGATATCACCAGACATTGTGCGGATCATAGAGCCTGGGAGAAAGCAGATTAAGCCAGCATCCATATAATCCCACCGGAAATCCCCCGGAGTTACTCCTGGTGCCATTGTGATGCTGGAAACAAGCACGTTATTATGTGCGCCATACAGGGTGAAAGTGCCGTTAGAATTTTCGCCCCATGAACAGCCATTCCAATCGTCAGATGCAAATCTCAAACGATCATCAGGGGAAAGGTTGGTGATCTGGGGAATGATATAACCACTGAAGTGTTGGTAAATTTCGTTTCCGGGGCCGCTAAACGAGATGTTGGAGGTGGTGTAGTTGCAGATAAGTGAGGAATTGTTAGAAATGAGGATTGTGCCGCCTGTTACTGCCCCAGTGCCGTTGAGGTCGTGAACATCCCAACTCGTGTCAACTGTCGCGTTATCGAGAGCGAGTGTTGTATCTTGAGCGACAGTGACGGTTTCCTTGGACATATTCAGTGTGCCGTCAATGAGCGTAACAGAGCTACCCCCCATAACAGCCAAATCACCGGAGCTGTAGGTGTTTCCATCAAGATTGATAGATAGGGGGGTCTTTGAGTTAATGATGGCAGTAATGCCGGAGGTCGGAAGGCCATTTGTCCAGTTATCGGGGTCATTCCAGTCCCCTCCGTTGGTGCCAATCCATTCTGTTGTAGAAGATCCTGTATCAGACATCAGATTAACCTTATATATTCAGTTCTGTCTTAACGACTTTCGCAATAAAAATATTATCCTACATGTATCTCATTATATCAAGACTATTTCATCATCTTATTAAAATAAGCCTTTAAATAAAGCCACGCACAAAACATGAAAGGAATCAATAAAAATGGCCTTTGTGAAACTCAAAGCAGGTAGTCATAAGATCAGAGTTGTATTGTTGCTAAGTCTTATATTCGGAGGTCTAGGAGAAGCGCATAAGGCTTATGGCGCATCTGCTGGGACAGTTGGACAGGCCAAGGTACCTGAGATTTCGGAGGAGTTCACAAGATGTGTGAATGGGATAAGGTCTGATGCTGACAGTGATCAATCTATGCAGGAGTGCATAGATAGTGAAATAAGCAAGCAAAGAGAGGCATTGGTCACTGAATATGAAGGGCTGATGAATATCTCCAGCCCACAAGAAAAAGAAAAAGTGAAGAAAACTCAGGCTGATTGGAGTGCAGGCTTCTATCAGCATTGTCACTCATCTGCAGGAAGCGATATTAATGTGGCCTCGGAGAATTTAGACGAAAACATCAAACTGGATGCTGAATTGAATTTCAAGGAATGTGTTATGGATGGGTATTTGGCAAGACGTATCACACTTAGTTCGTTGCGAAATAGGCAGGATAAAAAGGGAAATGATCCCAGTGGTAGTGTAGCTCCGTTAGATGCGACTGCCCCCTCCGAAAGTGATTAAGGAGAGGGGAGTGGGGAGAAGCTTATTTCGTGCCGGTATTCCGCATCTTGTGAGTCAGGCTCCAATTCACAGATCTCTGGGCCGATATAATCTGACGTCAGTCTGGCTAAAGATTCAGGCTTTACATCATCCGGCAAAAGATTGGTTCCGGGTTGATGGGTTAAAACAAATTTTTCTTCTATCCATCCTGAGGGAATAGGGGGGAGGCCCTTGAATTCTGGATATCTTTCTATTGTTTGCTGCTCGTTGCTTCGCTCTTTCGCTTTCGCCTTATCGCTTCTGCTTTTCTCCAGATCATCAGTCTTTTGAAGTTCCCGTGTTACGGCGGTTACCGTTGGAGGTTCCTTCTTTGCGGGCGCAGATGATTTGGGAGAAGTGCTGACCTTATTCGCTTCTGCCCAGGAGAATAGATCCAACATGGAAGCCTCGCGTTCGCGTTTAGAGGAATTTGCTGTTGGACGGTAGTGTAGTCTCTAATGATGCAAGGCAGTACAAGTTGAGAGTTATCCCCCGAACTCGGAGGGGAAATGTTTACAATCGGTTATTGCTCACTGGAGAGGTCATTCTGACTTTTAGCGGCTTGGCAGATAGAATCTCCCGTCCCCTTTTATAGATTATGCGCCCCATGTGAATGGTGGACCCAGGATGTAGAGAACATGATTTGAGCCTCCTAAGGGTTTCTAAGGCCAATACTCCATTTTCTATATATCCAATTTCAGTTTGGGCACCTTTATCTGTGGCCATTACAAGCCTGTAAGGGGATCTGGACGTTGTCTGAGAGATTATCAATGTTGTGATGTCGTCATGCTGATCAGTAGAGAATATCAAGTTTAATTCACCATCATTGTGGTCAGTCGTTATCTCGATCATGATCAGCCTACTTGGTTTAAGCCAGTTCAAATCAAACGTAATCTTTTTCATTCAATATAGAATGTACTTAAGCCAGAAGTTAGGCGCAATTTTATTGGCAAGGCCAAATCACTGTTTGTGGCATGCATAAATGTGATGGATAGAAATGATAAGGTTTAATCAAATCATTCGGAGTGCCTAGTTATGGCCAGAAAGCCTGATCGAATTAAAGATGTTGGGGCTAAAATTGGCGGGTCGAGAAAAGATCAGGCTCGCGAAAGGCTTAATTTGGATGTCTTGAGTGATTTGAACACGGAAGAGCGGATCAAATTAGTAAAGAAAAATGCTGTCTGGCCAGAACCTAAATGGGATGACCTGGTTAAAGAAGGGATGCAGGCTGTCGTAGCAGCTAAAATCAGAATAATTCGACGTAATTTGGCCCCACAACCCACAACAAATTATAAAGGCGCTCCACCTACATTTGAGCGTGCTTCGGAATTGTATGTTGAAATGGTCACCTCGCTCGCAGATGCACTTGTGAAATGCAAGACAGAGCAGGATTTGAATCTGGCTGTAAAAAAATTCAGAGAAGAGCATTATGCGGCAGGAGAGGGGAAAACTGCTCCTTTGCCTGGGAGGTACGGTAGTGGCAGGTCTCTGAATATGACGCCTGACAGGTTCCAAATATACAAGTCCAATGACCCACTTCCTTTCAATGACAAATATGGAATGGTTCTCTTCTCCTCGAAAGAGGAGGTTAGCATCAAGAAAGATTTGGCTGCAGGCTTCCCTTTGAAAAAGGTCGAGCCCTTTATGAAGGGTCTTGTTATCAAGAATATCAGGATGGTGACAAATCCTAAGGATAAACGTGAGGACTGGATTTATGCGGATAAGGTCGAGGCGTATTATTCTCTGGCTAATAGCATAAGGCGTGTAGGGTATTTTGATTCAAAAGAGGCAGCTATTGCTGCGGCAAAGCTTCGCTATGAAGAAAAGAAGAAAAAAAGAATAAATCTTCCTGAAAGGCCTCATGTAGATCAGGTAACGCGAAGAGGGCCAAATTATCGAGGTGGTTACAACATCTCTGCTGAACGCTTAATGAAGGAATTTAACTTTCGAGCTATAGAATTTGGAGAATGGTTGCCTAATGATGAGCGCCAGGTAGTCGTAAATGCGGCATGGTGTGCCTGTCACGACTTGGCAGACGCATTAGGAATATCACCGGAGGGTGTCAGTCTGGGCGGCACGCTGTCTCTTGCCTTTGGTGCTAGAGGTAAAGGGCATGCGGATGCTCATTTTGAGCCGGGACGGATGGTCATGAATATGACCCGTATGCGAGGTGCAGGGTCATTGGCCCATGAATGGGGTCATGCCTTAGACTTTTACATTGCGAACTCCAGAGCGCCTACTAATGACCTTAAAATGGAAGGTAAAGGCCTGCGCTATGCGAGTGGTGGCTCTGAGAAATATAGCACAACTCGATCCGCGCAGCTTAGATTCCTCCCGCCGAATGTCGTGAGTGAAGTCAATAAAGTCATGACTTCATTGTCTAGGATACAGTTGACCCCCGAAGAGGATATTGCTCGTTGGGAGGATGATATCTCAAAATTAAGGGAAAACAGGGTTAAAATCGAAAGCAAATATAGTGAGTATTTGGCCGCCGAAAGTGAAGGTAAAAAGACTGTTTACGGTATGACGCCTGAAGATGTTAAGCGGCATTATGATATGAGACTTGCTGATGTAGATAAGAAAATTGAGCGATGCCAGAAAGCTATTATGGATATACACAACGGAGGGGTAACGCGCACTATCCAGACAAGTTTTGCGGATGAAGCCTGTAAGATTGGTAAGACGGATTATTGGGTCAAACCGACAGAAATGTTCGCAAGAGCGTTTGAAGCGTGGGTGCAGGATAAACTGAACGGAGCTCAAAACCCTCGTATATCTACCTACCTAGTGCATGGCACTGACCATGCAATTTTTGATTCGCTGGTCAAATTGGGAGTTATTGCTGGCAACCCTTATCCGGGAAATAGAGAGAGAAAGGAAATAGGGAAAGCCTTTGAAAGCTTTATGCGGGTTATAGGGCCAGAATATGGACTGGTGAACAAATCACCACGCCCTTTGAATGCAATAACAATTGAAGATCCCAAATACAAAACGGCGGAGGAAGATTTTTCTCCCTCCGCCGTTTAGAGCACAAAGTTATATCCGCTTCTTTCGTTGTGTGACTAAAATGCACGCAACGAGAAGGGGTCTTTATTTCTTTGTGCGACGGGTGGTGCGTGTGGCAGGCGCTTTCTTCGCGGCCTTAGCTGGAGTTGTTTTTGTGGCTACCTTTTTAGCAGTAGCCGAAGCGGCTGAACGTTTAGGGGCCGCTTCCGTTTTTGGCGCTGAATCATGCTTTTTAGCGGAGGATGAGCCATTTTTGGCTGAACCAGCCTTCTTTTTGGCTGCTTTCTTCGCTGGGGACATGTGCTCCTTAATGCGCTGCTTCATGACTGGAGCGACCTTGAAGCGAACCGTAAATCCTGGTGGCACTTCCACCTTTTCCTGTGTGCGAGGATTCAGGGCGGTGCGAGCTTTGGTTTCGCAAATGCGAAATGTGCCAAAGCCTGGCAGTGTGAAGTAACCTTCGTCTTCCAGACTATCTTTGATAGCCTGGATAACATCTGCGGCAGCCTGCTGAGCTGCAACGCCAGTGCATTCAATTGAGTCTTGGATTGCGGCAGCGATGAAAGCTTTACTCATTAGAACCTCGGTTCTCCGTTGGGTGAGCGTGTAAGAATTGAATATCCATTATTCTCTAACTATCAAGGGCAAATTAAAATCGTCAGTTTCTTTTAAGTCGAAAGTGCTGGTGTTCCCTCACTTTTATATTGTGAGGCGAAATGAAATATCCTTTTTGATAAATAACCTATGCGAATATGTTTCATGTCCATTCCTAGAATAACAAAATTGAGTAAACCCCAAGATTTTTTCACTCTAGCTTGCAAAAGATATGTGTGTTTGCTCTGAGCTTCGGTTATGGACATTCGAGAGATTTAACTTATTGCCATTAGTTGCGCAATAAGTAATCAGGTATATGAGTATAGTAGCGATCATTAAACTATATCAGATAGAGATGTTTATAGACCAAACATCGTTGGTTTCGGCTAAATAAGCATCGTATGCGATATCGGATCAGGAGACTTTAGTGATTAGGTTAATGTCTGGCTTCTCCGTCAATTCCCTCACTTTTGCGCTTATGACGTGTTCTTTTTTATTGGGTGCTTTTGATCCTCATTCCTCGCATGCTGAGCCCATATCCTCCGCCTCACCAGATGAAGCAAAAAGTCTTTCCATCCCGGATACGGCAGATATGATTGTTTCTGGAGGGGGTGGGCATGGAGAGTGGGTGTATATAATGGGACCTTTGCATGATCCCTCTCAGCAGAAGCTTAAATTCATGCTCCCACCAGGCAAGGATGGGAAGGGTGTTGCTTTTGAGTGTGATCGCTCATCAGGGAGGGCTGAGTTAGCCTTCATTATGCCGGGTGTGCAGTTTAAGGTTGGCCAATCTCAAGATGTTGCACTGCAAATTGGGCCAGTTACAGAATTCTTAAAAATGACGGTTAAAAGCGCGCCTCCAGAAGGAAGGCCACCGATTTTCTACGCGGAGGGTAAGTCTATCCCGGATATCCTCAGTGCTATGGGGCATGTTCCGACAAGTTTGTTCGATGCGAAATTGTCGTTTGGCTTACAGAAGAAGTACGCATCTTTCCCTATACCAAGACCGGCCGAAGTTCCAAAAACGACAGGTTTGCTCTGTGAAAGTTGGATGAAAAGCGCCAAGTAGATCAATCTGACTGCAAATAAATCAGTTTTTTACACCTGAAAATAAAGTATTGACAAATAAAATTAAATAGGGTTAGAGGTTTTGCTATTGGAACCTGTTACAGCCAGCAGCTCCAACTCACGATAGAAAAGGCGGCCTTCTGGCCGCCTTTTTTATTTCGGAGTTTACAACTCCTCTACAACCTCATTTAGTTTTCATGAAAATCAGCAGTATCGTCATCTTCCATCATTACTTCTGATAGTAGCCCAGCCTGCTGTTTGATTTTCTGTTCAATTGCATTTGCAATCTGTGGGTTTTCTTTCAGAAAGCGTTTCGAATTTTCACGGCCTTGGCCAATTCTCTGGCTATCATATGAAAACCAGGCTCCAGATTTTTCAATAATATTAGCTTTCACGCCGAGATCAATCAGTTCCCCTTCTTTGCTGATCCCGTGCCCATAAAGGATATCGAATTCGACTTGGCGGAAGGGTGGGGCGACTTTGTTCTTAACGACTTTAATTCTTGTGTGATTGCCAATTGTCTCGTCTTTATCTTTGATCCCACCGATACGACGGATATCAAGACGCACAGAGGCATAAAATTTAAGAGCATTGCCGCCTGTTGTGGTTTCGGGGTTTCCGAACATCACCCCGATTTTCAAACGGATCTGGTTCAAAAAGATAAAAAGGGTATTTGTCCGGGCGACAAGACCTGTGAGTTTGCGGAGAGCCTGACTCATTAGCCGAGCTTGAAGCCCTACATGGCTGTCCCCCATATCCCCTTCGAGTTCAGCTCGCGGCACAAGTGCTGCTACGCTATCCAAGACGATCACATCAATGGCGCCTGAGCGTACAAGGGTCTCAGCGATTTCAAGAGCCTGTTCGCCACTATCGGGCTGGCTAATAATGAGGTTATCGATGTCAACGCCCAGTTTTTTGGCATAGGAAGGGTCAAGGGCATGCTCAGCATCAATAAATGCACAAGTCCCACCACGGCTTTGTGCGGATGCAATGGAATGGAGAGCTAGTGTAGTTTTACCGGAACTTTCTGGCCCAAAGATTTCCACGACACGACCGCGCGGGAGTCCTCCGATCCCCAATGCCATATCAAGTCCAATGGATCCTGTAGGCAGAGCTTCAATGGTTTGGTCTTTGTTTGCAGCGCCAAGGCGCATTACACTACCCTTACCAAATGAGCGATCAATCTGGGCCATTGCTGCTTCAAGAGCATTTTTCTTATCAGAGCTTTGTTTAATATCGCGTGTCATGTCGCAAAATAACCACCACTTTAATGGTGATCACCTCTCCAAAAATGATTTTACCTCATTCAAAAGGATTAAACAGATATACATTTTATCCTTTAACCTTACCAACGTATTATCCCATTTCAAAAAGGCCTTATCAACACCAAAAGACGAAAATAGTCCTTATTATATAAAGATAAATCTATTTTAATCTATTATTTTGGCTTGATCTTTTTTAAGATTTGTCGGTTGGCTCTTCTTGTAAGTTGTAAGGTTAGTTCAAATGAAAAGGCGTTCGGCTTTAGGTTTTTTAAGTGCTCTTTGTTGTAGTCTAACTTTACCTCACTCTAGAGCTTTGGCTCAATCTGATCCATCCACATCAATCCCATCTAATTTATCCGATGATGATCGTTTTGTTTTGCGGCACGTGAACAACGGAGAAGGTAATACGCCTTACTCAAAGCTAAGCTCTGAAGGTGATTTTGGTGCTCCAGAGAAGAGCATAATTTTCTCCCCTCAGAGCGATTTGCATATGAATGTTTGGCATCCGGTAAAAAAGGGGTCTGCAAGATTAATAGTGTTTAGTCATGCTGAATTTCTATCGCCTTCCTCTTACACAGATTTATTTAAGCATTGGGCTAGTCATGGTTTTGTCGTTGTGGCGCCTCTCCATAATGATGAAGAAATCTTGTCCGTGATTTCATCTAATTCTCGGAGACCTCAATTCCACTGGCCTGATTATCTTACTGGGGAGTTGGTGAAAGGGGATGATGGCGTTGATATACCATTAAAGTATTGGCTCGAACGGCCTAGTGCTTTGAAGCGTGTGATCGATGTCATACCACTACTCCAGCAAGTTACTGGTTTAGATATTATTGTAGATAGGCCTCTTATAGCCGGTCACTCTCTGGGTGCATTCGCCGCTCAGATAATTTTGGGGGCGACAGCTCAATCAGGGCCAGCCAGCAGTGACCATTTAAGTCTTGCGGATCCTAGATATTATGGTGGACTTATTCTAACGCCACAAGGGCACGGTGTAATGGGACTGACCATCTCATCGTGGGATAAATTAGGATCCCCCCTTATGGTTGTTACCGGTCCTGGCGATGATTCCTTGTTTAATATGGGTAACACGCCTGACGATAGAACAGATGCTTTCGCCTTATCACCCAAGAACTTCAAGCATCTTGCATGGATGCGAAAAACAACGATGTCATCTTGTACCGGAGAGCATTCTGCAAGCACAGTCGGCTTTGAGCATCAGTTTCAGGAAATATGCGCTGCTACTACTGGATTCATGCTGGCTTATGGAGGTTATGACGAAGATATCCTGAATGTCATCGCAGGAACCGATTTCGAGAAGGAGACAGATGGTCGTCTACAGATGATGTACCGCTAAAAGCTAAAAGCACTCTCCTGTTCGTCTCAGGAGAGTGCCTGGGTAATCATGTGTGGGAAATATCATAATGATATTGCGGCCCAGTCACTTCCATCGCGATGGGTTGCGGGGCGTGTTGTCCACTTATGCTGTTAAACATGTCTCTCACTCCCGCAGCGACGCCTTTTGCGTAGCTTACAGGCTGATCTATTAGGGTGCTTTTTGCTGCATTCCCGATTTGATTGGTGAGAGGAACATGGAGTTTGGCGTCTGGGCCAGCTTTAAGGTGCTGATATACCTCTTTTGCAAGAGGGTTAGAAGGAGATACCCCTGATTGGATATTGGCGGGGGATTGTGGCGCAAGTGTCTGAAGGTGTTCATGGATGGCAGGTCTAGGATCATGAAGTGCATTAAGGGCATGAGCATTATGATTGAGCGCCTGCAATTCCCTAGCGTTTAAATCATCCGCAGATACCACGGAAATGGCATGCTGAGCTGCTGTCTGATGCAATTGAGCAGCTTTATGCACGACATGTGAGGCAGTGTGGAGGTGCTGATGACCGCTGGTCATCAATCCGCCCATACCTGATGTTGCGAGGGAATGGCTCGATTTGGCTATTGCTTTGGAAGCCATCGCCGCATGTTGCTGCATTGCATCATGTGAAGCTATGGCGGCAGCATGAGCGTGTTGACCAGTGGCCAGCACATTGGGATCATTTGCGAGGGAGCCAGCTACGTGCGCTGCATGGGGAAGGGCATCAACCATGTGTGGGGCAATTGAAATGATTGCAGCACCAGCAGCGACCAAACTACCAACTTTTAATGCCCTGCTTACTGATAGTGATTTTGCGGCCTTGGTTGCCCCAGTAGCAATTCCTTTTGATGCTTTTGAAAAGAATTTTCCGATTGAAGCTATTTTCTGCGTAGCAGCCTGAGCCATTAACTGAGAATTCATGACGGCAGCCATAGATGCATTGCGCGCCCATCTTCTCATTTTTGCTGCTTCAGTTTTAAAATTGGTTCGCACCGGCTTCTGGGAGGAATAGGGTTTGAAATACTTTTGGCGTTCAGCCGCTTTGGCAAATGCCTTGTCTAGCCTGGCAGAGAATGTTCCACGTTTGGCTTTGTTTTCTTCCCTCTCTAGGCGCGCTGCATTATTTCG
Source organism: Acetobacter pasteurianus (assembly GCF_009914215.2). Lineage (NCBI taxonomy): Bacteria > Pseudomonadati > Pseudomonadota > Alphaproteobacteria > Acetobacterales > Acetobacteraceae > Acetobacter > Acetobacter pasteurianus. The sequence continues at coordinate 467,175 of NZ_CP039845.2, forward strand.
CTCTTCATTCTGTTTTCTCAGGTATTCCTGAACCTCGCGAGATTCAGGAGTGTTAAGAGCTCTTGCGAAGTTTGCTGCGAAAGATTGTGCGGAAATAGCTGCTAGATCAGCAGCGAGTTTTTTATCTGGGATATCTATTGATGAATGCACATTAACAGATGCATTCGAGAAGGCATTGTACACTCCTTCCCTTAGTCCAGTGGATATTGCGCTTTTAATTTCGAACATTCCCGTCTGGAATGACTTGAATCTCTCATTGCCCTGTTTTCCAACGGGCTCTGATTTCGCTTCATTTGCAAATGGTTCGAGGGTGCCAACAGAAGAGATGGCCCCTTGGAGACGTTCGGTTACGGCTTCAGTCCGAGAAAAGATTTGTTCATCAAGGGTCTCAGAAAAAGATTTTTCACGGACTTTGCTCATAAGAGCCTCCCACCCACTGTGAAATTGTGTTCATTAAGGTGTTAAAGTAACCCAAGTTCATGCAAGGAAGATGGTTCGGGTTTTCGCAATACTAAAATAACCGTGGTCTAACCTACTTTCATATTGAGGAAATGTTTGATTTATTGATTTAATTGGGGATTTGAGGGGCCATTGACACGTCGATAAATTCATCAAGATCACCGTTCTCGCTGACCTCAACCACTCTGACCGATTTTGATTTTGCAAAAATCGACTCTGCTTCTTCTTTGTCTTCCATATCGATAAGTGTTTTGGCAAAGCATCTCCCATCTTGAAAAAGATAGAGATTTTGATCTTTAGCATTGTAATGCCAGGTAATAGGCTTGTTTTTTGGTAGATTTGTCGGAGGTAGTAAGAACAATAGATCGCTTCCAGCCATTCTTACGCAGATATCATCAATGATAGAAGTGGACATTCTTACCCCGCAATACTTTAACGCTCTGTTTTAAATAACTTAGTAAAGGCTAAATGAGTTTGGAAGGATAAATCTACCTTTCATTCCTTGATATAATTCCCGTGACAGGGATATTCCTTCACATCCTGAAAGCAAAATTACCCCTCCTACTGTAATGCTGTCAGGTAGATATTTGATTGATATGCAATCTGTGAGGTCAAGGTCACCGTTTACACAAAGGTGTTCAGGTATTTCCTCCAGTTTCTCGCAGCCGCGTAAAATCAGATTATTACCTAGGTAGATGTCCTTAGGGAGGTGTTTTATAGACTTGCAATCTGAAAGATTTATTGAGCAACCAACACGCAGGCATCGCCCAATAAAGGCTAGTTTTACGCACCCCGTCATTTCGAGATTGCCCTCAATAACCATATTATTTGGAGTTTTGGTTAAATTCTCACAACCAGTTAAATCCAAACTTCCACCTACTTTAAAATCCGTGGGAAGACTTATTAGTCGATCACATCCTCGACAAATTATATCTGAGCGAATTTTAGCATCATCTGGAATGCTTGTTATGCCTGTCCAGGAGGCATCAAGCCATGATCCAATATTTAGACCAGAGGGGAGTTCTTTCAGATTTGAGCAGCCGCATAAGTCTAGTGCGCCTCTAGTCATGAATTTATCTGGAAGACTATCTATTTGTGCTCCACTATAGTCTGTAAGACCGTCATAATGATTGGGTTCTTCATAGATATTGGGCTTAATGTCCTTCCCGATCTGCGCCACTTTTGGGGATTTAGATTTGGAGAACACTTTTTAAGCCTTTCAGGTGGAATGTGCCTTTAATATCTGCTTTAGGCATATATCAGTAGATTAAAATTACAGTTTAGATGATTGAAAACTGAGCATTTTTTTTGAAATATTCATGTAGTGTTTCGTTAATATATATGAAATGTTCGCATATTATATTGCCTTCAATTTGCAGAAATTGAGGCTATCTTTTTGTAGTAGAGATAAACTTACACGCTTTCACCATCGGCAAATTTGGCTTGAGCACTAATCATTAAGGATTCTGGTTTTGTTCCGTGTTTCCCCAATCCTCAGAACTAAAGCTAAATTCGGAATGATGCTTCGTGCGTTTTTTCTAGAAAAAAGGGAAACCGTACGCAGAGATGAACGAGGGTATACACCGCTTCAGGTGAGTGGTGCGATCCTCGTGATGGCTCTGATGACGCCTGTGTTGGCCGATATGGCTAATATCCAGGTGAGAAAGATGAAAGACGCATCTGCGGCTGATCAGATGCAAGAGGTTTATGTCGCAGCCCAGAACTGGGTCAAGGATAATGCCGCTAAACTTGAAACATTGGTCGGTGATGCTGGTGGCGTCTATCAGTTGCCGGCCGGTCGCCAAAGCGAGAATGAAACTGCTCCAGCGGAGAGCCTCCAGGGCCAAGGCTACATGCCTGATGGGTTTGTGGATACGAACTCGTATAACCAGCACTCGGTAATGACGATCTGGCCAGATGCCAATAATCCATCTGGCTACGACATGATGGTCTATACAGTTGGTGGCAACACGATCCGAGATGGAGATATCAGTCGGATTGGGCAAAAACTCTCAGCCGCCGGAGGTGGCTACTTCAATAGCGCAACACCTAACAGGCCGTCTGGAACTGTAAGCGGGGTAGATGGTGGCTGGTCCTATCCGGTAGATAATCTTGGCGGGGATTACGGCACGCCTCAGCCTGGACATATTGCCGCTTCGGGCCAGTTTACGATCAACGGAGGTCTGGCCGATTTTCTGTATCGAAATGACATCGGTGTTCACGAGGGGAACACGATGCATACGAATATAGACATGACAGGGAACCGTCTTGATTCAACCGGGGAAATCAATGGTCGAAATCCTTCGACAGGTGCCAATTCGAATGTTGCGGTAGGAAGCCAGTTGATTGGTCACAACTGGACGGATCCGAGCGATACGAAGGTGTATGTGGCCAACTCTCTTGGCGTTTGCACACAGCAACCGGACCTTGAAGGATGCGGTGTAACAGTCAGTCCGGGTGCTGGAGGGTTTTACAAGAACGGTGATTGGCTTGCTTTCAACGGATCTGTATCGGGAGCTGGTCTGCACGTAACTGGGCCTGGTAATAATTTTCAGGTTGATGGCGGATCTCGACTGGTGGGGGAAATTACCGCAGAAACCGGGCTGAACCTGATAAATGGTAGTCCTATTACTTGGTCTGATCGTGCTCCAGGTCTTGTGGTGACTGGCGACAGTGTTGTCAGAAACGGCAGTCAGACCTCACAATTACACATAAAAGGGGCACCCTTAGCGGTGGATGCGATGTCCTATTTGGATGGCAACGCCACCACCCGATATGTTTTGGATACTGACAATTCAAATTACTATTTGCACCCGTCGGGTGAATCTATTCTTGAGAGCGCAAAGTTTACCGGGAATGTCGGGGTTAGGAATATGGACCCCAATGCATATCCGGGGACGTTGCAAGGTGGCCTTCATGGGTACGACTTTGTGTCGTCTGGAGGTACATTCGCCGCGGGGAATAGTCCAAGTTCCATAAATATCGCCATGAATGGACCTGCAGGGTCGCTTGAAGCTGCGGCGTATGTTCAAGGACAAGTTCTTAGGCCTACTTTAACAGCCGTAGCTGGAGCGCCCTGCAATGAGAGCGACGGCATGATCTCCCCCAATGCGTTAAATTATTATAGCGCGAGCAACGATGCAGCTAGGTTTACTGCTAATAATGGCGATATAGCAAAAGACAAGTATGGCAATACTCTCACCTGTGTCACAGGAATGTGGGTGTCATCAACTGCGTTCTCTCTGTTGTATTATCATCAATGTGAATCAAGTAATTTCAGCTATATGGACTTCCCGCATCAGAATAATACAGGCAGGCCTTGGTTGATCGAATATGCTGGCGGGGAATCATCCAGCCATGAAAATAACTTGGAAATCTATGTTAATGGTGAACTCGTAACCAGGAATTCAAACAGCGCAAATGATGGATCAATCGTCTACTCTTCCACGTTCATTCTTTTGCCCGGAGATTCATTTACTGAAGTAATGTGGAGGGATCATGATCAGGGGGCGTGCATGACAATTTATATGTAGCTTTTTTAAAGCCTCAACTTTGCTTTTACCGCAAAATACACAAAATATGGTTCACTTCTTTTATTTAGCCGAATATCCGAACAGGCCCGGAAAACAGGCATCTTCAGCATGGTGACACTGA
>NZ_CP039847.2:0-160294 GCF_009914215.2 Acetobacter pasteurianus
TGTAAAAAGCTTTCTCGTCGCATCATCGCAGGCAATTCTCCCCGACAAGGAGCAGAACAACGTGTCAAAAGGTATAGAAAAACTCAGAGCCCGAACGATGAAACAACATGCATCCTGCCGGGCTGGTAAACTCTATCGATGGTTATTCGAGCACCACGAAACGATCCGCCAGGCGAGAGATGACAACATTGGTTGGGAGGAAATAGCTGACGCAGCCCGAGCTGACGGGATCTCAATCGTATCGGATCGTCCTGGGCGCAAACTCATTCAATGGAAATGGAAACGTGTCTGTTTGGCGCTTGGCAAGCTCACTCAACCAAGGAGCAATAATGACGTCAGCGACCGAGTTGCTGACAGACCCATCATGCCCAGCAGACTGCCTGCTGACTGGAAACCGGAATTCGTTGAAATACCGCAACCTGTCTCCCAACCTGCTCAGGGAAGGCCGCAAAGCTCCTCTCTAACGGTCAAAACCGAGACGATGCCTGCAGGAACTTCCATGACGATGGAGCAAAAAATAGACAAAGCCCGTTTCACCCTCGGTCAGGCCAAGTTCGATCTCACGATGGCCAAAGAACAGGTCAGGCTGAACGACAGTCAGGGTGCTCCCATGCTTGCAAAGGAAGGGGAAGCAAAACTCCCTGGGCTGCGGGAGATCATAAAACAAAGACGGGCCATTTATGATCGTCTGCTCGCGGGTGAGGATGTTCCTGAGGAAGAACTGGAATTCAAGTCGCCTCGCGAGAGAGAAGAAGAACAATATTCTGACTGAGCAGGATTTTTCATTTTTTTTCCAGAAATCCTATCTGGTCGCATGATGACACGATGAAATCCTTCTGAACGGCACCCTCATGATTGCGCGGTGCCACAGCAGAAAAGGATGCTTCAATGACTGCAACCAAAACGGATCCAGCCCAGACCCAACCTGCCAAGTCGGCCCGCACCAAACCCCCTGTGCTCCTGACCGCAGTTGGTCGGCAACGCACTGGCAAAACCGTTTTTCTCAACGCCCTGACAGAAACCGTCATGCGCCAGGGCGGCGATGTGGAGGTCTGGAACACGGACCACCTGAATGTCTCCCACTCCATCTCGCACTTCCATCCCAATGCAAAGAAACCCGCTACTGGCAATCTCAAGGAACAGAAATCATGGCTGGAACAGCAGATCGAAGGCATGGTGAAGCGCCAGAAGGACGTGATACTGGATATCGGCGGCGGCTGGACGGCCTTCCACGAAATCATCAATAGCACCCCTCTTGTACCACAACTGACCAAGCTGGGGATCAAGGTTGTCGTGGTATACATGCTCGGCACTGAACTAGCCGATGCTGACTACCTGCAGGATCTTCAGGAGAAACGGCGCTTCCTGCCCGGCCACAGCATCATAGTGATGAACCGTGGCTTGCTGCCGCTGGGTTACACAAACAACAGCCACTTCGACAAAATCCGTCAGACACAGGCTGTCATGAACGCCACGGTTGATAAATCCGATGAGGATGGCGGGATCTACTTCCTTCCTGAACTGGATGGGATGGACGAAATCACGGATCGTCGGCTGTCCTATGCGGATTTCATTGATGACAAGAATGTCGCGGGACATCCTCCCAGCGGTCTTTTCGATCGGATGCGGGCCGAAGTCTGGTTCTATCGCTCTTTCCCGGAGTTTCTGGCGCAAATTGATCCCAGTCTTCTTCCCGACATGCCCAAAGGTCTACCCGTTCCGAGAGACTTCGAGTGACCATGAGCCTGCCAAACGACAAGCAGACCGAGAATGCGCCAACTCCGGCACAGGCTATTGAGGAGCTGAAGCACGCGCTTCAGCACTTCACTGTCAGACCGGAGACACCCAACGGGCGTTTCTTTCTGGCAATTCTTGCTGTTCTGGAAGCACAAAACCGGACGCTCGATGCGATGCCCCGGAGCCTGAATGAGGCTCTTGTACTGCTTCAGGCGGAGCGTCGTTCCATCGAACTGACGTTGCAGGATGGCGTTGATGCCGCGAAGGCACTGAGCCAGATCAACGAACGAATGGTTGAACAGCGCATTCTGGACGTGGTCAGCAGGGTTTTTCAGTCTCTGGAACCCGAGATCGGGCGGCGGGCAAAACTGATCGGTGACCGGTATCAATGGCGTTCCACTGGCCTCATCATCTTCTGGGCCATGTTGCTGGTCGTCATCGGTTTCGTGCTTGGTCGGCTTCCATGAAAGTGTGACCATAATGGACACACCTGCCCTGCCCGCTCTTTTTTCAATTCCGTCGCATGATGGTCTGGGAAAATCACTGCATCGCAATCAAGGGAGATGCTCGTGAAAAAGAGACGATCCACTCGTCACAGATGGAAGGTCCTGCCAGCGCTTGGCTGTTCCTTTCTTATTTATCCTGCATTGGCGCAAACCGTCAATGTCCCGGCTGGCCTCCCGCCCACGGTCAATGCAACCTATCAGGAAGTTGGTATGGGTGGCTGGACACCGCCAACCTCTTCTACCACCCAGCAGATCAGTGGAAGCGGCTCCGTGGTCTCAACAACCACAACATCGTCTGATAGCGGCACAGACGCGCTCCAATCAATGTATTCCCAGTCATGGGGATATGCTGCCGCCCAGAATGCCAGCGCCCTTGGTGTTAATCCTGACGCTCTGGCGGCAACCTGCGTCGTGGAGTCAGGATGCCGCAACGTTTATACAGCAAACAGTAATTCATCCATTACTGGTGCGTTTCAAATGTCGAACGGCACATACAATGAAGCTCTTCAGAAAGCGTTGGCTTCCAACCCTAGTCTAGCCTCCACCATCACCAACACGGGAATATCTGGCCAGCAGGATCCTGCCACGCAGGCAGTTGCAGCAGCACAGTATCTCAAGGATGCGGCAACCACGCTACAAAACGCGGGAATTAGCAACCCGACAGCTCTTGACGCACGTGCGTATTACAATTTTGGTCCTACTGCTGGACAAGCAATCGCACGTGCAACTGACGATACGCCGATGTCAGAATTTGTCTCCGCTTCACACATGGCCAGCAACGGCATTTCATCAAACGAGACCGTCGGCCAATGGCGGGCTAATGTGGCTTCGAAAATGGGTTCGGCAGCTTCATCTCCAATATTAAGCTCATAAAAAGGAAAACAGATGTTTTTTCGTAAATTGTCATTTGCTGCATTCGCTGGAATGAGTCTGGCCTGTGTATCTTCACACGCTCTCGCTGCCGGCCCTAAACCGGTAAAACCTTTGCAAGGCTACAAATGCTTAGCAATTGATGCGCCTGATAGCGTGATGATGGATTTCAATAATCCAATTCCTCTTCGCTCAGCGCCCAATGATCATGCTCCAGTTATTGCTCCAGCGTCAGCAATTCTTGCTGTTAATGACCCGGAACAATTAGATAATGGTTATGTGAAAAGCATGAATTTCGCATTCAAACCAGGCTGGGTACCAACGAAATGGCTTAAAGAATATTCAGAGGTCCATCCTGGAAACACTTGCGCACCATATATCATGAATGATGGAAAGCTCGGTTTCAAATTTGGACATTAAGGACAACGTTTCATCATTCTGATAGATACAGGGAAGCCGCCAACTGGCGGCTTTCTTTATGCTTGAAATTCTGACTTCTCTTTCACGAACTCCCGAAATATCGGATCATTGATCCGCCTACGTGGTGAAGGCCGTGCCAGAAAAGCCGCTTCCAGATCAAGCAGCCACGCGGAAATGTCTGGAGGCAATGCGGATGTCCCGGCGAGGGCACGGCGTAACTGAGTGTGATGTGTGTCACATCTCTCGGCTGCGAGACGTTCTGACCAACCCAACACCATAAGGCACTGGAACAGACGGCGCCCGGAAAGGCGTATTTCCGGGCGATCGGAAGATAAGGCATTTTTGCTCGTTGTCATACATGGATGCTGCCTGTCCATGATGCGACGAGCGCACATTCAAATGGATTTTATCCCTGAATTAGAAAGGCCCGCAGCAGACGCTTCCAGAACGGCACACCTTCAGCCTTCCATGTACGCTGAAGCTGCCGATCGGCTGCAAGGGTGTCCCACAGCAAAGGAGAAACGGACAGCTTCTCCCTTCGGCTTGCCCCTTCTCGACGTTGGCGCTTGCGTTCTTTGCGGATCATAATCGCGCGGGCAAGATTCATGGGTTGTTATCTTTCAACGTGGGGCATTGTTTTTGTTATGATCCATGGCGATTTTCTTATCTGCCTATCAGTGCACGGGCTTTTGCCCGAATTTCCGATAGCTCTACCTCAGACACGCGCCCTTTGCTCTTCGCACCCCGCGCCCGCCAATCGAAAGACTTTACCTGATCCGCGAGCACCGCACTCGGTCGATCAGTGTCGATTGCAACTTCAAAAGGATAGCCCTTCAGCTTGGTCGTCAGTGGACAACACAGCATCAGACCAATCCGATTATAAGCCGCCGATGACAAAACGACTGCGGGTCGATGTCCCGCCTGCTCGTGTCCGATTTGTGGTGAAAAATCGAGCCACACGATTTCGCCAGCATCGGGTACGTAGGCAACCATGTCAGAGGAGTTCGCGGCCAACAGGCGCTCCGAAGTCCACTTCAGGATGAATATTCTCCGGGGTGATCCCAGCCAACAAATCCGCCAGATCGTATTCTACGACTGTGAGCGGCTCAATGACAATGCGTCCGCTTTCCTCGCGCACATCCACTGGCTGATCCAACGTCAATCCAGCAGCTGCCAATACTGAAGCAGGGATACGAATGGATGCACTATTCCCCCATTTTTTTACCACAGCCTTCATTGCGCCCTCCATGCCAAATTAACTCAGTCGATACTATATGAGTGCGATTTAATGTGTCAACTTCGTATCAACATCATTCTTTATTTGGATCCCTTACCCTCATCTATCAATCACGCAAAAAGCTTCTCAAGCATGCCGATTGTCTGCCCTGCCGCCTCGAGTTCGGCGCGGATGCCACCGTATTCACAGTCGGCAGGAATATCGAGTGGCAGCACAGGGATAAACGCCAACACGCTTTCGACCCGGTTCAAGAGCTTTTCGGAGCCTTTTTTGGCGCATCCATAGCGTAATTCTGCGGCCACGATGATGCTGGTGCAAAGATCACCTGGGTCAATATGCTCAATGCGTTGCGCACAGGAGCCGGAAGGATTGCGCACGAGATCGCTGATGATGTTTGTATCAAGAAGGTAGATGCTCACAGGATATCTTCTGGTCTGGCGGCAACATCCTGAATATCGGGAAAATCGTCTTCGGGAGGCAGCTGCGGCTCTTCACGCCATGCCATGAGAAGCTCCTTCAGCGTGGAAGGCGTCTTCACAGGCTCCAGAACGAGTTTGTCACCGTCACGGCGGATCAGCACACGATCTCCCGGCATTTCAAATTCGACCGGAATCCGCACGGCCTGACTGCGATTATTCCGAAAGAGTTTTACTTCGCGCGGTCTGGGGGTCACTTCAGGAACTGGCATAGGGGCCTCCTACGTGTATATTCCATAATGTCTATGCCCGACTGTCAAAACTCAAGACATTTGATTGTCCTCTCAGAGATGCCCGACTGTCCTACCGTCCCGACCACGCATGTAGTGCATCATATAGTCAGCACCAGCGATGGAGAGTGGCGCTGCCAGCCCCTGCAACCCTTCGATACGGGCTTCGTCACGACGCGCAGCAATGCAAGCCAGTGCGCCTGATCTGGAGAAAAGCCGGAAAGCATCATCCTCTCGCAACTGGAAGCGCAAAGGGACAAGGTCAGCCAGACCACGGGCGACATCATGAGGCGTGGGGTTATGCTCTGGCACTAGGTGTTTAGTCCCGGGGTTTGATGGTGTGATATTTTCACGAGAGTGGAAGGAAGCATTATGGGACAGATACGTCATGGGAGCGCCACGACCACGCACGCCGTGCGAGCAGCAATACAGCGATCGCAGGCTTCGCTCGCGGCGCTGAGCGAGGAGTTCGGGATCAACCCGAAGACAGTGGCTAAATGGCGGAAGCGACAGAGTGTCGAAGATCAGAAGACAGGTCCTAAAGAGCCGCGCTCAACGGTCCTGTCCGAGACGGACGAAGCGATGATCGTGGCCTTTCGCCGGCATACGTTGCTGCCGCTGGATGACTGCCTTTATGCCCTGCAGGCCAGCATTCCCTATCTGACACGCTCGGCCCTGCATCGCTGCCTTCAGCGTCACGGGATTTCACGACTGCCGGACATGGAGGGGGACAAAGCCAAACGCCAGCGCTTCAAACGCTACCCGATCGGGTTCTTTCATCTCGACATAGCGGAAGTCCAGACCGCTGAAGGCAAGCTGTACCTCTTCGTTGCCATTGACCGGACAAGCAAATTCGCTGTCACACAACTGGTCGAGAAAGCTGATCGGAAGACGGCCTGGGAATTCCTCGAACATCTCCTGAGCATCATCCCTTACCGGATCCACACCATCCTGACCGACAATGGGATCCAGTTCGCTGACCAACCCCGTAATCGCAATACGGCCTGGTCGCGTCCCATGCGCTTCGACATGATCTGCGAAGCCCACGGGATCGAACATCGTCTGACGAAACCCAATCATCCCTGGACGAACGGTCAGGTTGAGCGGATGAACCGGACAATCAAGGAAGCAACCGTCAAACGCTTCCATTACGACAGTCATGAGCAGTTGAGAACACACCTCAACGACTTCATGGCAGCCTATAATTTTGGGCGAAGGCTCAAGACCCTCAGTGGCCTCACGCCTTACGAATACGTCTGCAAAATATGGACTTCAGAGCCAGAAAGATTCATCATCAATCCAACCCATCAAACCCCGGGACCAAACACCTAACTCCGGTGTAAAAGTCATACCTTCTTCCGAGGAAATGATCGGACGGGTCAATCAGGCACTCGGTCGCTGGATTGGTCTTAAGGAAGTCCACTTCGTCAGACATCTGCCCACGACTGTCTCAGGAAAGATCACGCGGAAACTCCTGTTGGTATCTTAACGTTATCAGTCTCGTATAAGATCATTTTTATGAAAAAATGGCGAACTCATACCAGACAATCCGAAGACTCTGCACTTATCAATATGTCATGGTTGAAGGATTATTAGAAAGATGACTGTATGATAACCAAAGACGTTTCCAAAACCAAAACGGAACAGATATACACGCCTATCAGGCAGTGCGAATATTATAACAATAAAACCGTCTGACAGTCTGTCATTTATGGAAATTTTACGTTTCTTATAAATGCGGCTGGATCACGATTTGGGGAATTACCCATGCAACCATCTCACGATATCGCGCTGCTTCTGGCACGCTTCCAGTTCGCCTTTACCGTAGGCGTTCATATTGTTTTTCCCGCCTTCTCAATCGGACTGGCTGCCTATCTGGCCGTGCTGGAAGGATTATGGCTTAAAACCAGGCGGTCAGCTTATCTCGACCTCTACCGATACTGGATCAAGATATTCTCGATCGTCTTTGGCATGGGCGTCGTCTCCGGGCTGGTCATGTCGTATGAATTCGGCACGAACTGGTCGGTCTTCTCCCGGAAAGCCGGCCCTATTACAGGTGTTCTCCTATCGTATGAAGTCATGACAGCCTTCTTTCTCGAGGCGGGCTTCCTCGGGGTCATGCTCTTTGGCATGAACAAAGTAGGACGCGGCCTGCATTATGCAGCAACATGCTGTGTCTCGGTCGGTACACTCATCTCGATGACATGGATCCTAGCGTCAAACTCATGGATGCAGACGCCACAAGGATACACAATTGATGCTGCTACCGGTCGCTTCATACCCGCAGACTGGCTTGCCATTATTTTTAATCCCTCTTTTCCTTTCCGGCTTGTGCATATGGGTCTGGCGGCCTTTCTTTCGGTTGCCTTTATAGTAGGAGCGACAGGGGCGTGGCATCTGCTCAAGGCACGCCGTGCGGGCACACAGGCGAGCGAACCGGTGCGCCTGATGTTTTCCATGGCAATGTGGATGGCTGCCTTCGTTGCCCCGCTACAGGTCCTCGCCGGTGACGCCCATGGGCTGAACACGCTCAAATACCAGCCGGTCAAGATTGCCGCGATGGAAGGGGATTGGGAATCAGAAGCGCGTGCCCCGGAACTGCTGTTCGGTATTCCCAACATGAAAACCGAACATACGGATTATGCTATCAGGCTGCCGCTGGCCGGGTCACTCATCCTGACACATAGCCTGAATGGTAAAGTACCGGGCATGAAGGATTTCCCGCGTGACCAGCGGCCGCCTTCTCCCGTGATCTTCTTTTCCTTCCGCATCATGATCGCGCTGGCGATGCTGATGGTTCTTGTCGGGTTCTGGTCGCTCTGGTTAAGGCGCAGAGGAACCCTGTTTAGCAGTCCAGGATTTCATCGGGTCGCCGTATGCATGGCGCCCACCGGTTTCATCGCATTGTTGTGCGGCTGGGTTACGACCGAGGTCGGCCGTCAGCCCTGGACCGTCTACGGTCTGCTCAGGACATCCGACAGTGTTTCCCCAATCGCCCTGTCCAATATGGCGCTGACGATGACCGTCTTTGTTGTGGTCTACGTAATCGTATTCGGATCAGGGATCGGCATTCTGGGCCGCCTGCTGGCACGCGCGCCACAAGAAGGTGAACATGAAACCAGCCCCTCTCACGCCCCGAATATTCTGGCCACAAGCACTCATCCCAAAGTCATCAATCCCTCTTCTGGCGAAGGAGCCTGAACATGATGGACGTCGCATACTGGCTTCCGATCATATGGGCCGTTATTCTGGTCGCTGCGATCACCATCTATGTCATCCTTGATGGCTTTGACCTTGGCATTGGAATGCTGTTCGCCGTAGAGCGGCATGAAGCCCGCAGGGATGTGATGGTCAACACCATCGCCCCTGTATGGGATGGGAACGAAACGTGGATGGTCCTTGGCGGTGCTACGCTCTATGGGGTCTTTCCTGGGGCCTATTCAACACTACTCCCTGCGTTCTACCTGCCGATCGTGCTCATGCTGGTTGCCCTGATCTTCCGTGGTGTGGCCTTTGAATTTCGTATCATGACACGCGGCACTGGACGCGAAAAACTGTGGGACGCTGGCTTCATGGCAGGATCGGGCATCGCGGCCTTCTGTCAGGGCGCAATCCTTGGAGGGGTCGTCCAGGGAATCAAGGTCGTGGACGGGGCTTTTGTTGGCGGTTCACTGGATTGGCTAACCCCATTCAGCGTGCTGTGCGGAGTGGCCGTCATGTGCGGTTATGCCCTACTGGGTGCAACCTGGCTTATCTGGCGTACGACCGATGTGCTGGAAGCCTCCTGCCGGAAATGGGCGAAGCTGCTGGCGATCGGGCTGTTTGTATGTATCGTAGCTGTCAGCCTGTGGACGCCCATGTTGCACGCACCCTACCTGCGGCGCTGGACCGAGTGGCCAAATATCGCATTTGTCGCACCTGTTCCTCTTCTGGTAATCGCACTGGGTTTTCTGCTGACCATCGGTCTGCGCCGTGGACATTCCAAAGGACCTTTCCTGTGTGCTCTCGGATGGTTCTTTCTCTGCCTGTCCGGCCTCGGGATTACGGTGTGGCCATATGCTGTTCCACCCGAGTTGACGCTGTGGGATGTATCATCTCCCCCTTCCAGTCAGTTTTTCCAACTGGTCGGCACCGTCATCTTGTTGCCGATCATCCTGACCTACACGGTTTACTCCTATCGCGTGTTCCGCGGAAAGGTAACGGAAGCAGATGGCTATCATTGAAATCGTACAAGGCAATGGGGACAACGCGCCCCGGCGACTTAGCCAGCGTATCGGCTGGTTCATCGGCATCTGGGCGCTTAGCACAGTAGCGTTATTCGTAAGTGCCTCGCTTGTTCACCTGATCGTACCAAAATGACTAAACCTGTGGTTGTTTTGACAACCACAGGTTCATTTTTCAACATTGATTATACCCTCTCGAACCTCACCCCAAGTGCTTATTAAACCGATTAGCTGCAATCTTTTCCCTGATTTCAGGCCGCCGGAAATAGATCGGCATTCCACAACGCAATGGGCGACCGCCCCGAACCACAACAAACGCTTCATCCACCCGCGCATCATTGAGCAACTCTTCACGGCGGATCAGGGGACGACTAATTTCGTGGTAGCTGGTGTTCGTACCGCGTGAGCGGTTGCCGGCTTCCCACCCCTTTCCCGACGTGCCGGAATTACTACCTTCGGATGTCGCCATGACGCCATACTGACCAAAGGTTTCTTCTAGTTCCTTTGCCGTATCGAGGTCAGAGATCGCAACATATGTCCGATGCGCGGCCGCCTCGTACCATGCCCGCTTTCCCTCGCGCCCCCATTGTTCTTCAAGCTGGCCGACCGACTGGTAAAGTAGCCTCAGAGTGATGCCATATTTCCGGCCTGCATCCCGCGCCGTTGCCATGATTCGCATCCGCCCAAGACGAGCAACCTCATCCAACAGGAAAAGAACCCGATTCTGGATGTTGCCATCTGCCTCATAAACAGCGTTCAACAAGGCTCCAATGATCGTGCGGCCGATTTCTGGTGTATTTTCCAAGGCTCGCAAGGGCAACTGCACGAAAATATCCGTCTTGCCGTCTACCAGGTCAGACGACCGGAAACTATCTCCTGACACGAGATCTGAGAAAGCGGGATTACTGAGCCAGGATTTCTTGTCATCGGCATTGCCATACACGCCGGAGAATGTCTCATCGACCAATCCCTTAAGCGTGCCGGGGTAATCCCCCCATTTTTAGTGGGGCATTGAATGAGAATTCAGGCAGCTGTTTTTAGTTTCTGGGCGGGGGTTAGCCCGCTGTTCCCCATGTTGGGTCTGTCATGGTTATATGTCCAGAGCCATTGTGTTGCGACCTCCTGTACGTCCTGAATGCTTTCAAACAAATACTGCTCCAGCCATTCCTGCCGGACAGTTCTGTTGTAGCGTTCAATATAGGCGTTCTGCTGCGGATTACCCGGTTGCGTATAGATCAGGGTAATCCCCTGTTTTTCGGCCCATGGAACCAACGTATGACTGACATATTCAGGGCCATTATCCATTCGGATGGCTTCTGGCCTGCCACGCCACTCCATAACCTGTTCCAGACAGCGGACAACCCGACAGGCCGGCAGGGAAAAATCAACCTCGATCGCCAGTCCTTCACGATTGAAGTCATCCAGAATGTTCAGGAGCTGAAAAGCACGTCCATCCATCAGCCTGTCCGCCATAAAATCCATGGACCAGACCCTGTTGGGAAGGGCCGGAACCGACAGCTTTTCAGGCTTTTCGCGAACCAGACGCCTGCGGGGTTTAATCCGCAGGTTGAGTTCCAGTTCCCGATAGATCCGATAAACCCGCTTATGATTCCAGAGCTGTCCCTGCACATTGCGCAGATACAGGAAACACAGACCAAATCCCCATCTCCTGTGAGCCTGGGTCAGTCCCACCAGAAGAGCGGCAATCCTGTCGTTCTCCGCTGCCAGTCGCGGACGATAGCGAAAGCAGGTCTCGGATATCCCAAAAATCCGACAGGCCAGCGCAATGCTGACCCCATGATGCGCCACAGCCTGTGCGGCCAGTTCCCGGCGCTGGGCTGGCCGCTTCATTTTTTTCCCAGGGCTTCCTTCAGGATATCCGTCTGCATGCTCAAATCCGCATACATGCGCTTCAGCCGACGGTTCTCCTCTTCCAAAGCCTTCATCTGACTGATCATCAAAGCATCCATGCCGCCATATTTCGCGCGCCACCGGTAAAACGTGGCGTTGCTAGGGCCTGTTAGATCTTGAATTTCTTCCCATATTGTAGGGATGGAAGAAGGAGACAGAACAGGCACCTTTACGGACGAGACATGGGCGATCTGGGAACCTCTGATTGAGGAGGTTCGCCCGAGGGGCAAGACGCCGCCACATGATCTGCGGCGGACGATAGCAGCGATTTTCTGGCGTCATGAGAATGGCGCGAAATGGCGGAGTATCCC
Source organism: Acetobacter pasteurianus (assembly GCF_009914215.2). Classification (NCBI taxonomy): domain Bacteria; kingdom Pseudomonadati; phylum Pseudomonadota; class Alphaproteobacteria; order Acetobacterales; family Acetobacteraceae; genus Acetobacter; species Acetobacter pasteurianus. The sequence continues at coordinate 11,922 of NZ_CP039847.2, forward strand.
CGCTGAACTGGGTCCGTGGTGGCGGGCTGCGCAGCTTTTCATCCGCTGGGCGAAGCTCGGCGTATGGGAGCGGCTGCTCGCACTGGTTCAGGAACAACAGGGAGTGGCATTCGGAATGACTTTTCTGGATGGCACAAACATCAGGGCTCACCACAAAGCGGCGGGAGCCCAAAAAAAGGGGCCTCTTTCGAAGAGCGAGACCATCGTGAAGCACTTGGCCGCTCTCGCGGTGGCTATGGCACAAAAGTCTGCGTGATCGCTGATGGACATGGAAAAGCCTTCGGTTTTGCGCTGGCCCCTGGACAGGCTCATGAACTGCCTCTGGCACCAGCCATGCTCGACAGCCTTCCCGCCACTCCCCTGTGGGTAGTAGCGGACAAGGGCTACGCGTCGAACGCCATGCGTGAACGGATATGGGACATGGGAGCACGGCCAGCCATTCCTGCGAAACGACGCGATGGCCCGGTCGCCTGCCCCAAATGGGCCTATCGGTGTCGGCATCTCGTTGAGAACCTCTGGGCTCGCCTCAAGGAGTGGCGCGCTGTCGCAACCAGATATGAAAAAACAGCAACGTCGTTCCTCGCGGTCATCCACATCGCTGCCGCAGCAGACTGGATCAAGCCCTAACAGGCCCTAATCCCATGCTCCCGGCACAGGTCAGGAACCGGGACACCGCCCTCAGCCTGGCGGATCACACCCATGATCTGGGCGTCAGTAAAGCGATCACTCTTCATCAGAATCTCCTCAATTCTTACGCTGAGAAAATTCTCATTCAAAAGTCACTCTTTTTATGGGGGGATTACCGAACGGCACCCTTAACATCAGGTTAAAACACTCAAAGATTACGGATGCCGTCGAATCTATCGTGAAAAAGCTAGTGGGGCAGATGCAAACCGTGCAGAACTTCAGAAACTCATCGGTAATCTGAAAGAGGGACAATCAATTGTGGTCACTCGCCTTGATCGGCTGGCACGCAGTACGTTTGATTTATTCGCTATAGTTAAAAGTATTACCGAAAAAAAGCTCAGTTTTACTCTTTGGCAGAACCATGGACCGATACAACTACCAGCACGGGTCGGCTTATGCTTGCTGTCCTTGGAGGTTTAGCTGATGTCGAAAGAGATTTAATACGAACGCGCACTTCCGAAGGACGCGCCAGAGCCATCGCGCAAGGGAAAAAGATGGGGCGACCAAGTCTTGTCACCCCGTCACAACGACTTGAAATTATCAAAAAAAGAAAAAATGGCGAAAAATTGGAACAAATTGCAAAAGCTTTCGGCATAAGTTCGGGAACGGTCTATCGGATTGCCTCACAGGCCTTAAAACATAACTCATAAAGAAATTAAGGACCTGATTTCTTCCAATATCGCCATTTTTTTGATTGATATTGGATCATAAATACCTTGCTTTTGATCATTCCCTTTAATGCCCGATTTCAGCACAACTTGGGATTTAAGTTTATTCGAGAATTTGTTATAATATCATAAGCCAAGAGCCTGTCCGCTACCTATGGCGGCTCTTGGTCTGATATCTATTCTATCTTCGCTGTGAACTCTGAACTCGCAAACATCTTCATATCGCATCTTACCGATGCTGAAGGGCGAACGGGATACGAGAGGGGATATTCTCAATATTCATTCACCATTAAGGTTAAAACATTTTCCACAATGGATTATCGGGATTGGCAAGAAGCTTGACCGTAAGGGCCAAGGACATAATAACCAGCAGAGGTCGGATACCTTTGCCGCCATATCTGATTGCCAACCATGCTCCGACCTGGTTTCCAAGAATATTTGCTCCTGCCATTCCAAATCCGAGCATCCATAATACCTTTCCGCCAACAATCATGGCCGTAAGACCCGCGACATTGGTTAAAAGATTGATAAATTTGGTATTTGCAATTGCACGAACTAATCCAAGGCCAGCAAAAGCAACCAAGACAGTTGTTAGAAATGATCCCGTACCAGGACCAAAAAAACCATCATAAAATCCTATGCTGGTCATACATAGTGTAATCCCCATACGTCCAAGGCGAGCGTGGCGATCTTCCCCACTCAAGGGAGGGGCCAATAGAAAATAAGCAGCCATTCCGATTAACAAAAGCGGTACAATTGCTGATAAAAAGATAGGATTTACAAATTGTACGACCGTTGCGCCTGCAAGCGCTCCCAGGAAAGCTCCTATGGCTGGCAAAACAAATTGTCTGATATCGACATGCCCTGCCCTCAAAAAGGTCAGAAAAGCCGAAGAGGTCCCAATCGTGCTTTGCAGTTTATTGGTGGCAAGAGCCGAAACAGGTGGAATACCAGCCGCCATCAAAGCGGGAATTGTCACAAGACCGCCCCCACCCGCAAGAGCATCTATCCCACCAGCCACAAATGCGCTCGATATGAGAAACAGGATTGTATCAAATGTGAATTGCATGGTGAAAAACCAACTCGGACTCAAATATCTCTAATTAAAAAAACCGAATATTCTGAAGGCATCAGCATAGCCCCCCTCTACGATGGAGGAAATAGCGATATCAATGTAATCTGGCTGAATACGATCATCTCCTACCTGACAACTAGCACTACAGTTGCATTTTGTGTTGAGTTCTGAATCTATGGGTAACCATGATTCAGGATATGATGAGTGGCGGTACGTCTGTTGAAGAGACGCTGGAATTATGGGCGCGCTCGCTTCGGTCCGCCAAGGATCGGATGGCGCCGCTGTTCACGCAAAAACGTGTCGTAGATTCGGCCTGTGCTTTTCTTGATGTTTTGATTGGCAATGAACCACGCAAGACGGGATGGATGCGAGCGGAAGCCGCAGGAGATCCTGGTCCATGGCGGCAGCAGGCGCTTCTGGGACGCGGGCACTGGGATGCCGATGCCCTTCGTGACGTCGTCAGGGATTATGTGATTGAGCATCTGGGCACTGAAGAGGGCGTGCTGGTCATTGATGAGACCGGTTTTCTGAAGAAGGGTCAGGCGTCCTGCGGTGTGGGGCGGCAGTATACGGGATCTGCCGGCAAGATCACGAACTGCCAGATTGGTGTGTTTGGCGCTTATGTTTCGGAACGGGGGCATGCCTTTATTGACCGCGCCCTGTATCTCCCGAAAGACTGGACATCAAAGCCTGAGCGTCTGAAGCGGGCCCACGTTCCCGATGACGTGGTGTTTGCAACCAAACCGGCGTTAGCCTCGATGATGATTGAGCGAAGTATTGAGGCCGGTGTGCCGTTCCGCTGGGTTGCAGCAGACAGCGTGTATGGCGTGGGCGACGTAGAACGCACGCTTCGCCGGGCAGGAATTGGATATGTGCTTGGGGTCAAGGGCAATCACTGGTTCGGATCATGGGCAACGGAACCGCTGATTGCCGGAGAGGCGAAAGATATTGCAGCAGGACTGCCAGACCAGGCCTGGCGTCGTCTGTCAGCGGGGCACGGCACAAAAGGTGAGCGACTTTATGACTGGGCGTATCTTCCGCTTGCTGATCTGGATGCTGAAGAATTTGACTGCCCTATAGCCGGACCATGGACTGAATTGCCCCGGGTTTTGTGGAGACGTTTTTTATCTGATTTAAGCGGCTAATGCATGTGATTTCTGTTGTGCATAAAAGCGTGCCTCAGCTTCTGCTGGCGGGATGTTTCCAATGGAGGACAGGAGCCGCCGATTATTGAACCAGTCGACCCATTTAAGTGTTGCCAGTTCAACAGCTTCCCTGTTTTTCCATGGCCCCTGCCGATAGATGAGTTCGGTTTTGTAAAGTCCGTTAATGGTCTCTGCCAAGGCGTTATCATAGGAATCCCCAACACTGCCGACAGAAGCAACGAGCCCCGCTTCAGCCAGTCTTTGCGTGTAGCGAATGGACACATATTGACAGCCGCGGTCGGAATGGTGGGTCACTTTTCCCTCAGGCTGCCTCTGGCACAGAGCCTGCTCAAGGGCATCCAGTACGAAGTCGGTATGAGCCGTTGAGGAGACACGCCAACCCACAATAACCCGTGCAAAGACGTCAATGATGAAGGCCACATAAACAAAGCCCTGCCAAGTGGAAACATACGTGAAATCCGAAACCCACAGTCTGTTGGGGGCAGGAGCATGAAACTGGCGCTGCACCAGATCCTGCGGACACGGACGTTGCGGATCAGGCCGTGTGGTTCTGACCCCTTGCCACGAATGACGCCTTTCAGCCCCATCCGGCGCATCAGCCGCTCTACCGTGCAGCGGGCGACATCCACGCCTTCACGTCTGAGCTGATGCCAGACCTTGCGCGCTCCATAGACGCAGAAATTATTATTCCACACTCTACGGATGTCATCGCACAGTTCTTTGTCTTTCTGGCTGCGCACACACGGATTTTTCTGTCTGGCAACAGTTGCATAATAGGCAGATGGTGCAATCGACAGAACCCTGCAGATTGACCCGACACCATATGTCTGCCGGTGCTCCTCAATGAAGCGTGTCATGGCTTGAAGATGCGGTCGAGCTCCGCCTGGGCAAAATATGCCGACGCCTTACGCAGGATTTCATTGGCCTGCCGCAATTCGCGGTTCTCTCGCTCCAGTTGCCTGATCTTCTCTCGATCAGGCAGGTCACTCACCGCAGGCGCATTGGCACGTTCATGCAGACGGGTCCATTTTGACAGCGTGTCAGGATGAATATCCAGCTTTGGCGCTATCATCATCACTGCAGACCACCGCGAAGGATGGTTCTTCTCTTCCTCCAGAACCATGCGGGCTGCACGGTCACGAAACTCAGGCGGAAAACGCTTCGATTTATTGCTCATGAATTCTTCTTACCTCACGGGTCTTTCTGTCTCCACAAAACCCGGGGCAATTCACATCCTCAGATGGTCCGTCTTTCGACGAACGCATCAGGCCAGTGCTATCCGCGCTCACTCACGACACAAAATGCAACTGTAGTGCTAAACACCTAGAAAGACCAGGTTGCATCACAGCTGAACCAGAGCATGTTATTTGTGCCGTTATTGACGGTTGGGTTCTGCACGGTTCCGGCCTGGTTGAATGGGTGCGTGCCGTTAAGGGATTTATCCAGCCGGATTTCAGGCCGGATGGTAAAGCCCCCCAGAGCCAGCTTCTTGTTCACGAACTCTGGTCGGTAGGAGACACCCAGCGTCAGTTCGCCATAGGTTGTGGGCAGAGCGTTGTAATAGGGGAATGGCTGGTTGCTGAGTGCTTGCGTGAGGGAGTTGAAGCTGGAATATTCCGTAATCACCCCACCCGTGTTGTCACGGAAGATTTCACCTCGTGCATTGAATGTCAGCCAGGGGTGGATGTCGTAGGAAAAGTAGGTTGTGACACCATAGGCATCATCGCGCAGGGAATCATCGTGCAGATAGGTGCCATCCACGGAAACGGTCATCTTGTCATTGATATGATACGTGGCCATGACATCCGCATTATACTGCATGAGGCTGTTGGCCTGCTTGCCAATGCCCGCACTCACCCACCCTGTGGGGGAGACAATGGTGCGGCCATTGTTGCCCTGCGGCCCAAAGTGCCCGATGGCATGCACATCCAGCTTGCCATCCATCAGCTTGTTCCACGCCAGACCAAAATAGCCCTTGGGCTTGTTGTTGTTGCCCGATGCGCCAAAGGTTGTGGAGTTGCCTGCATCCACCCCCAAAATCCAGTCCATGTGGCGTGTCAGATGCATGGTGGCCAGAATACCCACCGTCTGGAACGGCACGATATAATCGGATGCGTAGTTGTAGGTGTAGAAGGGGCGCGCCAGAGCTGGCGTGCCTTCTGCGCCCATAATGCCATACATCTGGCCGATCTGCACATCAATGCCACGCTTGAAGATCCACGGCAGGTGCACATCCAGATGCGCCTGTGTAGGGGCCCACTGATACAGCCCATGCAGGGAGCCAGAACCCATCCCGATTGTGGGGTCAAACCGCGCATCGGAACCATACATGGCTTCCAGCACAAAGCCGATGCCATACCCACTACCTACAGACGTAACAGGGTGAGACAATGACCCAATAATCTGGTTCAGTGTGACCGTATTCGCCCGATCTGAATAGTACTGCGCAAAGTTGCGTCCTGAGCGTGTCCAGGGGTTGCCTGAAATCCCCGCTTCAATAGAGACGTGCCCTTCCAGCCCTTCCCAATATGTGGGGGTATGACCGGGTTTGACATGGAACAGATTACCCGCCTTAGGCTTCATGGCCTCTTCCTCTTCAGAAAGAGAAGTCACAGGTGGTTCTTCCCCATCTGTTGGGGTGCCTGCGCCCTTTTCTGCCTCTTCTGGCTTAAGGGTTTTGGCAATGTCTCCTACCTGCACCTGTGCCGGCGCAGAAACTTGTGCGTGGGCTGTTGGCATACCTGTTTCACACAAAAATGCAGCGCAACATGATAGCAATACAAATTTGAAGGCACTTCGATCGATCAGGGTCTGTCGCATGTATCACCTACTTTGCACAAAAGAAACATAACGATCCCGAAACATTTGGAGCAAAAAAATCCATCCTTGAAGAATACTTTGTATGCTCTTCATATCAGGAATATTTCACGATTAGGTAATAATATAAATACAAAATCCATATATTATTACCGTCCATATTTCTAAAATAGTAATTTATAAATATATTTTTGGTCAATATAAATTAAAATCATATAGCGTAATTTTTTCCTATTCTCCATTTCTGGAAAACTGAGGCATATCTTTAATTGGATAGCCCTCAATTTACGCTTCCTTCTGCACCAAAACTTATAGGAAGAAAATCTGCTAATTCAGAGTTCCCGGCAATGGCTTTCCAGAAAGATCTTGTTCACACATGTCCAAAAAAGCTGAAACACGAAAAGGAAATTTTTGATCTACAATTGTAAAAAGTCCATATAAAAGTGGTGCGCATTCATCTTCTAATGTTAGATAAGCTAAAGATTTGCCATCCAGTGCCTGCTGATTTCGTGGGCGCGCATTTCCTAACCCAAAGCCCACACCTCTTGCAGCCAAACTACGGATCACATCCATACTTGGATAATGACCTGCAATACATGGTGTGATTCCCGCTGAAGCAAACAACTGTAGAAAATATTCCTTCGAAAAAGGCAGATCAAGCAAAAGAAAAGGCTCATCTGCCAGATCTTGCAATCGTACACATTCTTTTGCAGCTAATGGATGGTCACTTGAAGTAAATACATATGGCGGCAGTGCAGAAAGCGGCTGAAAACCTATCATAGGGGGCAATGTCATATTATAGCCAATCATGACTGATATTTCACCATTTCGGAGTTTATCTATCAGTTCTTCATGATGTCCGGCAATGACGCGCAAGCGTGCTTCCGGGTAAGCAGCCGAAAAATTCTGAATAAGATCTGGCGCTAGTAGAGGAAATAGCGTTGTCATGCAACCCACCCTCACTTCCCCTTGCACACGCTTGAGCATACCGTTCAGAGAGGTTCCCAATTCCTGAGCGTGCAATAAAAGTGTGCGCGCTTCCTGTAAAACCAGACATCCCTCTGCAGTAAGAGACAGACCTTGTGCATGATGACGTATAAAAAGTGATACCCCAAACACGCTTTCAAGATGCGCGATAGCGGCAGAAATTGCAGGCTGAGAGATCGGAATTTGGCGAGAAGCCTGCACAATGGAACCCAGCTCTGCAGTGGCGACAAAATATTCAATCTGCCGCAAAGAAAACTTCACCTTCAACGTCTCCTTCTAGGTAGTACTTGAATAGCCACCTATTTTCTCATCATGCTGTTTAAACCTGCTAATGTAAAAATCTTTCCATGTCGGTTTTATTTTATAGAAGTTTCTCTACTATTTTTTCTACAAACTGAACGCCCGCAGATAATTCATCCAAACGAATAAACTCATCTGCCTTATGCGCACGATCAATAGATCCTGGTCCACAAACCACTACCGGTATATCAAGATATTCTTTGAATAACCCACCTTCCGTGCCAAATCCAATATATGAAGGCGCATTATCTCCTGTAATAGCCATTATCTCCTGCAAAAATGGCGTACCATCCCGTGTGTTTAATCCTGGATATGTATTAAGTGTTTCAATCTCTATACGTGCAGAGGGGTACGTTGTGCAGAGACGAGCTCCTTCCTGCTTTAGTCGTTCAATATAGAGCGCAGGATCTACTCCGGGCAATAAACGCATCTCGAAGTGCACTTCACACAAATCTGGCACAATATTCAGCGCAACACCGCCTTGGATGAGCCCAACCTGTAAGGTATTATATGGTACTTCAAAATTCTCATCTTGCGCGCCATTGTTTTGCAATTCATCTTGCAGGAACTTAATGGCCTGTACCATATCTGATGCAAGCAGAATGGCGTTAGAACCACGTGCGGGATTGGCCGAATGCGCAGCCAGACCGTGGCAGACAATGCGTGCGGCCAGTTTGCCTTTGTGGCCAGATACCACATGTAAATTGGTGGGTTCCCCAATAACACATCCACGCGCCTGAAATTTATGAACAGCTAGAGAGCGTAAAAGTGAGTGCACTCCTACACAACCTATCTCCTCATCATACGAAATAGCCAAATGCAACGGCGCTCGCAGGGTTGTTTTTTGGGCAGCATACCGCGCGGCCACCAACATACAAGCGAGAAAACCCTTCATGTCACTTGTTCCGCGTCCATATAGGTTTCCATCATATGCAGTCAGGGTAAAAGGGGCAGTTTTCCATGGCTGCCCTTCTACGGACACAACATCACTATGAGCTGAAAGCACAATGCCATCTGGAGTGTCCGGCCCAATACTGGCCAGCAGATTAAAACGACCAGCCTGCTCGCCTGGCACACGCAGGCAACGCGCCCCACATGCACGCAGAAATTCTTCAACCCAATCAATAAGGTTCTGATTTTCTGTGCGACAGATAGTGGGAAAAGCTACCAACTGTGAAAGAATGTCTTGCACAGATAGATCATACATTGAGGTCATACGGCATCCGCCAAAATCATATCGGATGCCTTATCTCCAATCATCATCGTTGGTGCGTTGGTATTGCCACTTACCAACGTTGGCATGATGGATGTATCCGCTACGCGTAGGCCTTTTAGTCCACGCACCTTCAAATCAGGCGTTACAACACTCGTATCATCTGCTCCCATGCGGCAGGTACCTGAGGGATGAAACACTGTGCTTGCCGATGCGCGCAAATACTCTATTAATTGATCATCTGTCTGAATATTGGCTGTGGGCGCCATTTCCTTGCCTCGTATCGCATCAAAAGGAGATGCACGAAGAATGGAACGCGCCAGTTTTACGCCTTCCAGCAGCACATGCGTATCTCTTTCATCAGAAAGGAAATTGAAATCAATGTCCAGGTTCCTGCTTCCATCACGTGCCAAGCGAATGCTCCCGCGGCTATAAGGTCGTAGCACACATGTATGGAGGGCAAATCCGTGGCCCCATTCAAACAACCGTCCACGATGGCTACGGTAACCCGGCACAAAATGAAACTGAATATCTGGCACATCCTTGGCGTAACGTGTGGATGCAAAACCTCCAGCTTCTACATAGTTTGTTGTCAGCCAGCCCTTACGTTTAAGCAGAAATTGCAAAGGTGATGGCACAACAGAGGAGAGTGAAGCTGTTGAAAAGCCAAGCGTTGAAGCTGAATCAGAGCGGATGGTAACCAACCCATCAACATGATCTTGCAGATTGCGCCCCACTTCTGGCAGATCAGCCACAACTGGCACGCCTGCAGCCAAAAGTTCGCGGGCGTTACCAATGCCTGATGACATAAGCAGATGTGGTGATCCGATAGCCCCTGCGGAAAGAATAGTTTCTCGCCGAGCGCGCAGAACATGAAACTGCCCATTCCGCTCTATGGTGACGCCCTGCACTTCCTTGCCATCAGTTACAAGGGAAACAACCTTGCAACCAGTAACAACATGCAAATTTGGGCGGGAACGCACAGGCGCAACAAAAGCACGATAAGCACTTAAGCGTTTTCCGCCCTTTTGCGTCACATCATAAATACCTATGCCATCAAGTTTTGCGCCATTAAAATCAGTATTCTCTTTCAGCCCTACCTCTTCGGCAGCTTTAATAAACAGGCGCGAAACACCCAATGGATCACGCGGCTGATCTACAACCAATTCACCACCCGTGCCATGAAAATGCGGGTCTTGGTGCAGATGATTATCTTCTTCCCGCATGAAGTATTTTAGTACTGCGTCATACCCCCAACCAGTGCAGCCCATGGCCTCCCAACCATCGTAATCCGAACGCGCACCACGAATGTAGATCATGCTGTTCATGGAGGAAGATCCACCTAACATGCGGCCCCGTGGCACATGGATGCGTCTATTATCCAAATATTTCTGCGGTGTGGAATAATACTGATAGGTATATTTACGGCTTTTATAAAGTGAGATTGTGCCGGCTGGAACATGAATACGCGGTGTATTGTCTGCTTGCCCTGCTTCCAGAAGCGCTACACGCAAATTGCTTCGCGCACTCAAACGATTGGCAAGCACACAGCCAGCAGCACCAGCGCCTACGATAATGAAATCAAATTCTGTCGGAAAATCGTTCTGGCCACTCATTATTCTGCACTTCCTGCAACAGGCTGCGTATGCCGCTCATGCCGCATCAGCCAGACGTAAAACACAGTCACAAAGATCAACCCTACAATCCACGAAATGTCTGCGCCACCAAGCATGGTAGCTATCGGACCGGTATAAAGACCGTTTGAAACAAACGGGATCTGGATAAGGATACCAAACACATAGGCACTCAACGCGGGCCAGCAGTAACGGCCATAAATGCCTCCATCAGCCCGAAAAAAAGAGGCAACATCATATTCGCCATGTCGGATCAGATAGAAATCAGCAAGGTTGATCGCAGTCCATGGTACCATGACGTAAAGCAGTAGAAGAATAAAGTTTGTGTATTCCTCCATAAAGTTTGCTTCTGTGCCGAGAGCGATAAGAAGAGAAAGGCCAGACAGAACAACAGCCGTACCTGCGCGCCCGACATGCGTGGCTTTCCATGAAGGAAAGATGGTCTGAATAACTGTAATGGCCGACAACGCACCACAATAAAGATTCATGGCGTTTGTAGAAGCAATACCCAATGACAGAACGGGAATAATAAAAAGTGCAAGTGGACCAACTTCTTTTGTAAGTGTAGCGACCACATCGCCCCCACCCGCAATGACACCCAGAAGTGCACCGAGAATCATGGGGAATAGCGAGCCCAGCACACATCCCCAATAGCTTGCCATAAATGCCTGACGGTTACCGGTGCCCGGAGGCAGGTAACGCGAATAGTCTGAAACATAAGGCGCGTAAGCAATTTGCCACAAAGCAGCAGTAGACAAACCGCCAAGAAAGCCAGAGAGGGTAAATGTGCCGTGGGCCAGCGTGGCAGATGAAACACCGTTAATGCACAGTATCCATACGAAACACAAAACCAATGCAATGCCGGATACAACCGTCATAAACCGCGTATAGGCATGGATTAGATCATGCCCATAAATAGTAGCAATCAAGCTGACGAGGCCGAGCAATATAACGCATGTTTTTTCAGGCAAAAATGTTGCAACAGTGTGCAGAGATTCTCCGCCCAAAACGAGATTGGAAGCAAAGAAGCCAACATACATTATCACCACCAGGCAGATAACAGCCATGGCCCCTACTGAACCAAACTGCCCGCGTGTTTGCACCATTTGCGGCACACCAAGTTGTGGCCCCTGTGCTGCGTGCAGCGCCATGAACAGACCACCAATCATGTTACCCAAGACAGCCGAAAGCATGGCGGGCCAGAAAGGCAGACCAAACACAGTTGTTGCAAGCGCGCCTGTGATAATGGTCAGCATCATGATGTTTGAGCCAAACCACACCGTAAACAAATCACGCGGACGACCATGCCGCTGATCAAGTGGGATTTGATAAATGGTATGAGCTTCTGGCCCTCGTGCCGTCGTGGTGTCAGTCATCGGACGGTTCCTTCCTCTGGCATTCAACAGCAATTACTGTTTGTATGCAGGATATCATATTGGAATCGTAACATTATCAAGACATAAAAAACCCCCGCCAAAGCGCAGCGGGGTGTTCGCAATCATTCACGCTCAGCGATAACATCTACCTCAATCAGCCATTCTGGGCGGGCAAGAGCCACAACAACCAACCCTGTAAATACAGGGAATACGCCCTTCAGGCGGCGCCCCAATACACGATAAGTGGCTTCACGGTAGCGAATATCTGTGAGGTATACTGTAACTTTGCAGATATCTGTTAGCTTTGCGCCTGCTTCAGATAGCAAAAGTTCAATATTATCTATTACCTTTTCGGCTTGAGCCACCGGGTCTCCAACCCCTACATTTTCACGTGTATCAAGATCCTGAGGCACCTGCCCGCGCAGATAGATTGTATTTTGCGTAATAACGGCCTGACAAAGATCGTTATCAAGTTCCTGCTCGGGATAAGTGTCCTTCGTATTGAAGGGACGAAGACGAGTATGAGCCATAATCTATGTGTCTCCTGTATGAACTGTTTCGATACGGCGACCCAGCACGTATCAAACGATCACATTGCGATTGTGGAATGTTTTGAGGTATCAGAAAAAGAAATTATTTCTGACCCTCTACTTCTGAATTCCTGATGTTAGTACTGAATCCAAACTGTTTTCAGCGCGGTGTATTTATCAAAGCTATGCAGTGATAAATCCCGCCCAAAACCTGATTGCTTAACACCACCAAAAGGTGTCATGGGAGAAAGAGCATCTACGGTATTCACAGAAACCGTGCCAACCTGCAGTCGTTCCGAAAGATCAAGCGCCCGTCCAATATCTCGTGTCCAGACAGAAGCAGCCAAACCGTAAGGCGTATCATGCGCTAGCTGAAGAGCATCTTCTTCATCGCGAAATGTTTGAATAGCCAGGACCGGCCCAAAAATTTCTTCACGTGCGATCAAAGTATTCCGAGGCACATCTGCAAAAACTGTTGGCTGAATAAAGGCGTCTGACGCACCAACCGTAATACGATTTCCCCCCGCAACAAGACGGCTACTTTCCCGACCAGAGTTTAAAAACTCTGCAACACGTGCTGCATGGCGATTATCCACCATAGCGCCCATTTTTGTATCTGGGTCTAGCGGATTTCCCGGGATAATTGCTTCAGCCCGCAGCCGCATACGCTCAATCATTTCATCTACAATAGACTCATGCACCAACAGGCGTGAGTTTGCAGAACAGACTTCCCCCTGATTGAAAAAAATTCCAAAGGCAGCTTGATCTGCCGCAACATCAAGATTTGCATCCGGGAAAATAATGTTGGGGCTTTTCCCGCCTGTTTCTAGCCACACCTGCTTCATGTTGCTCTCGCCTGCATAGCGCATGAACAACTTACCCACTGTGGTGGAGCCCGTAAAAACCAGACAATCTACATCATCATGCAAGCCTAGCGCCTGCCCTGCTTCTTCCCCCAGACCTGGCACCACATTCAGAACGCCATCGGGTAGACCGGCTTCGGCTGCAAGCTCCGCCAGACGCAAAGCAGAAAGTGGAGATTGTTCTGCTGGTTTAAGAACTACGGAATTACCCGTTACAAGGGCTGGAGCTAATTTCCAGATAGCAATGTCCAGCGGAAAATTCCAAGGCACCACAGCCCCAACTACCCCCAGAGGTATGCGCCGGATCATCGCAACATCACGCCCCCCCGTTGGAGCCACCTCATCGTATAGCTTGTCTATAGCCTCTGCATGCCATTGTAGGCATTGCGCCGCCCCAGGCACATCCACATTCGTGGTCTCGGAAATTGGCTTCCCCATATCCAGCGTATCAAGAAGCGCAAATTCATCAAGATGTTCACGTATCAGCACAGCAAGACGTAGGAGTGTTTCCTTACGAGCGCCAGGAGTAAGACGAGACCACCGCCCATCTTCAAACGCCCGACGGGCTGATTTTACAGCCCTATCAATATCCTCTGCGCCTCCTCGTGCTACCTGTGTCAGAATAGATGACGTTGCTGGATTTACATCTTCAAACCACTTTCCAGATCTGGCGGGTACAAATTTCCCATCAATCCAGCAATTATTACGAAATTTCAGAGCATCGGCGCGCTGTGTATAATAGGATAGGCTTTTCATTATCCCTCCTCGCGCGATGGCTTGTAGGCCATATAACCACGCTGTTTGGCAATGTGATCTGCTACATATTTTGCATCATGCCACACCCCCCATATGAAGGACGAGCCACGGCGTGTCTGCCACGGCAGACCAAGAAAATAGATCCCAGGTTCAGCAGAAACGCCACGCTGGTGGTGTGGACGCCCCTGCTCATCCAACGCTTCCACCTTTAACCAGCTATAATCTACTCCAAAACCAGTTGCCCATATAATGGTGTTAATACCAGCGTTTTGCAGATCCAGCTCCAAAACAGGATGCTTCATGCATTCTGGATCTGGCAGCATATCACGAGCTGTAGGTTCTTCTGGCAGATCAAGACCATTACGCGTAACGTATGTATCTGCCTCCCCTAGCAAGGAAAGGTAGTTTGCATCCCCTTTGGCAATATTTTCGGCCAGATCTGGGGCAAACGTTAACACGCCATCATGAAATGTCTCGGTACGCCCAAGAAGTGTCATGCCCTCAGATGCAAGACGCCGGAAATCAAGCGTATGCCCACCATTTGCGCCACTTACGGCAATTGTTGTGTGCTCTACCCCCGGCGTTGCTTCTGCATCCCATTTATTGAGAACACCTAGCCACCATACGAAATCACGCCCACGATAATGCCGAGGGGGACGATCATGCGGGCCGACAGACAAATAAACCTTCCGTCCACTCCGCATCAGCTCCTCAGCTATTTGTGCGCCAGAAGATCCTGCCCCTACAACCAAAACAGCACCTTCAGGCAGTTGTTCTGGATTGCGGTAAGATGCTGAATGAATTTGGGCAATACCGGAAGCTTCTGGAACTATAGGAGGAATAACAGGTATTTGGAAAGGCCCTGTAGCAGCAACAACAGCCTTGGCTTCAATAACACCTTCCGATGTTTGCACAGTAAAGCCAAGACGCCCAGCGTTACGCCGCACTTCTTTTACCTCTACCCCACAACGAATGGGAGCATCGATTTTTTGGGCATATGCAGCAAGATAATCAGCAACACGCTCTTTAGGAACAAAATCATCCGGGCCATCATGCTGAAATTCCAAATGCGGAAAGCGATCATGCCATGCTGGACCATTGGCCACGAGAGAGTCCCACCGGCAACTGCGCCACCGTTCTGCCACGCGGTTACGTTCAAGCACTACATGTTCAATGCCATAGCCGCGCAAATGTTCGCTCATGGCAATGCCAGCCTGACCAGCCCCAACTACAAGAACTTCTGTTTTCTCGATGGTCATATTGGTGTCTTCTTCCAAAAAAAATAGATAATTTTTAAAGAAATCAAGAATCTTATTTTTTACTCATCACCAGGAACGCCATAAGATGGCGCAACTTCTGGGTTAAGGCAGCGTGTGACATAGTCATGCATTTGGGGCTGCCAAATAGTCCACAATTCTTCCAGCTTTGTTATCGGAGCTTCGTCCCAGTCCACACGCAGATCGGCTAAGGGCCAAGCTTCTTGGGCCACCACCTGCAACCCGGCAGAACGAACGGGGCCAGCCTCTCCTCCTGCGGCAAGTCCGGCCTTCATGGCCACAATAACGCGGGCTCCCAGTTCTTTGCTTTTTTCCGATTGTTCAAAGCTGCGAACAATGGCTTCCACTACGCATTTGGAGGCGAGAAGATTTCCGGTAGATGCAATGTTCACACCACACAGATCAGTGCTCAGCCCCAGCGCTTTGCTTCCGGTATACACCGCTGTGCGACCTTCACGGTCAATTAAGCTCATTTGTCGGTAATGAGGAAAAGTGCAGTTGCGTACAATGATATCGCGCGCTTCTGTAGCCGACGCTCCTGCCTCTAGTAGATCCAGTGCCCATGGCCCAAGGCGAGGATCCGTTACATTTTGCGTTGTAACAGCTCCCACTCCTGCTCGTGCAAACCCACAACGCGCAGCAACAGAAGGAGAGGATGAAGATACAGCCACCGCGAATTGTCCACTTTGTGGGCAGCGCGCCACGATTGAAAAGGTCATGGAAGAACCCCTTTCTGAAGAGACATAATCTAACCAGACAGCAGGCGTCAGGTATGACCTTACGGTGCCACCATCATTCCCAAACCGAAACATTGACTTTTGGAGGTTGTGCTTTTGTTTTTCTGATCCAAAAAATATCTAACGTCGGGAATGCCGTGGGGTTCTTTATTTATAAGAAGTTTATAAAGAGGTAAGGTGATATCAGTTCCGCTCTAGGGCCTGTTAGAGCTTGATCCAGTCTGCTGCGGCAGCGATGTGGATGACCGCGAGGAACGACGTTGCTGTTTTTTCATATCTGGTTGCGACAGCGCGCCACTCCTTGAGGCGAGCCCAGAGGTTCTCAACGAGATGCCGACACCGATAGGCCCATTTGGGGCAGGCGACCGGGCCATCGCGTCGTTTCGCAGGAATGGCTGGCCGTGCTCCCATGTCCCATATCCGTTCACGCATGGCGTTCGACGCGTAGCCCTTGTCCGCTACTACCCACAGGGGAGTGGCGGGAAGGCTGTCGAGCATGGCTGGTGCCAGAGGCAGTTCATGAGCCTGTCCAGGGGCCAGCGCAAAACCGAAGGCTTTTCCATGTCCATCAGCGATCACGCAGACTTTTGTGCCATAGCCACCGCGAGAGCGGCCAAGTGCTTCACGATGGTCTCGCTCTTCGAAAGAGGCCCCTTTTTTTGGGCTCCCGCCGCTTTGTGGTGAGCCCTGATGTTTGTGCCATCCAGAAAAGTCATTCCGAATGCCACTCCCTGTTGTTCCTGAACCAGTGCGAGCAGCCGCTCCCATACGCCGAGCTTCGCCCAGCGGATGAAAAGCTGCGCAGCCCGCCACCACGGACCCAGTTCAGCGGGGATACTCCGCCATTTCGCGCCATTCTCATGACGCCAGAAAATCGCTGCTATCGTCCGCCGCAGATCATGTGGCGGCGTCTTGCCCCTCGGGCGAACCTCCTCAATCAGAGGTTCCCAGATCGCCCATGTCTCGTCCGTAAAGGTGCCTGTTCTGTCTCCTTCTTCCATCCCTACAATATGGGAAGAAATTCAAGATCTAACAGGCCCTAGCCCCGGCCCGCTTGCGATCCATCAAACGCAAAAACAGGATAGGATGGCAATCGGCCATATTGGCACCGATAACAAAAAACAGATCTGTGCAATCGAAATCTTCATAACTGCCAGGGGGGGCATCCGCCCCAAGGGAAAGTTTGTATCCTGTTCCGGCTGCGGCCATGCAGAGGCGGGAATTAGATTCAATATGCTGGCTACGAACAAATCCCTTGGCCAGTTTGTTAATAAGATACTGTGCCTCTAGCGACATCTGCCCGGACACGTAAAAAGCAATTGCATCAGGCCCGTGTGTATTCAGGATTGTCCGCAATCTTGCCGCAGTGTCCTTAATAGCCTGTTGCATTGCTACAGGAACTGCTTTTTCTCCACGTTGAGGGCGGATCAGCGCCTGATGCAGGCGCTGATCGGAAAGAAGAGGTTTGTCACAGGAACTTCCTTTGGTGCAAAGACGGCCGCCATTTGCAGGATGTGCTGTATCTCCCCGCACCTTTGCAATACGGTCATTCTCCACTTCCAGTATAATCCCGCATCCTACCCCACAATAAGGGCAAACCGTACGGACTTCTTCCCGCGCCATAATTAGGTCAGGCCAAGAGAGTTTCCGGCGTATATTCGTTTATTTTTGCCCGGATCATCACTTTCCCATTTTCCAAACGGGCATCCCATGTCCGTAAACGGATAGCCGGGTCTTCCAGGCACTGCCCATCCTCCAAACGGAAGTGCTGCTTATAAAGGGGAGATGCCACAACCAGTTGCCCTTTCAGATCCCCCATAATGCCGCGGCCAATAACATTGGCGTTCGAAAATGGATCATGGTTGTCAATTGCATACACCTGCGCAGGTGTAACTTCTGTTTCTGGCAAGTAAAACAGAGCTATCTGATTTCCATCATACCATGCCACAACACCAGATTTTACGACCAGATCATGACTTTGGCACAATTCTGTCCATTCCGTTGGGCCTGCTGATGATGTGGTTTCTGGCAAATTGTCTGCCGGACGAACCTGATCACGCTCGGCAACGGTACGAATATTCGGATCCGGCCGCCGATCATTAACGAAGGTACGGAACCTCTTGAGTTTTTCGCGATCTGTCAGCGCATCGCGCCATTCACAGTGGTAGTTATCAACTACCATCTGCATCTGTTTCTCTAGTTCCGTACAAATACCCAAACTGTCAGCGATAATAACTTCACGAAGATAATCCAGCCCGCCTTCCAGGTTTTCCCGCCATACAGAGGTACGCTGGAGCTTATCTGCCGTACGGATATAAAACATCAGGAAACGATCAATATATTTCACAAGTGTTTCAGAATCCAGATCTGTTGCGAAAAGTTCCGCATGGCGGGGGCGCATACCGCCATTACCGCAAACATAAAGGTTCCAGCCATTTTCTGTGGCAATAACACCGACATCCTTGCTTTGAGCTTCAGCACATTCACGGGTGCATCCAGAAACGGCAAATTTCAGTTTATGCGGCGCACGCAAGCCTTTGTAGCGATTTTCCAGGTCCAGCGCCTTACCCACGCTATCCTGCACACCATAACGGCACCACGTGCTGCCCACGCAGGACTTCACCGTTCGGGTGGATTTGCCATAGGCTTGCCCGGTCTCAAACCCGGCATCCATCAATTCGCTCCAGATATCGGGGAGTTTGTCCAGTTGCGCACCAAACAGATCTATACGCTGGCCACCGGTAATCTTGGTATAAAGGCCGTATTTTTTGGCCACCTGCCCCAGAACAATCAGCTTTTCCGGTGTTATTTCTCCACCTGCAATACGGGGTACCACCGAATATGTTCCGTTTTTTTGCATATTGGCCATGAATGTATCATTCGTGTCCTGCAGCGGAATATAGAGAGGGTCTGTAATAGGTTTATTCCAGGCCGAAGCAAGGATTGAACCAACCGCAGGTTTGCAGATATCGCAACCCAAACCGCCATTGCCATATTGCGCCATAAGATCCTCAAACGTCTGAATCCCATGCACACGGACAAGCGCGTAAAGATCTTGGCGTGTATAGGAAAAATGTTCGCATAGGCTATGATCAACGGTAATGCCGCGTGCTTCCAGCTCCGTTTCAAATACATTTTTAAGCAAAGCTGAACATCCGCCGCAGCCCGTACTGGCTTTGGTGGATTGTTTCAGCCCTGCCAAGTCCGTACAGCCGTTCTCAATGGATGCGCAGATCGCTCCTTTCGTCACATTATGGCACGAACAGATCATGGCTGTATCAGGCAGCGCATCTGCTCCTAGCAGATCAGCTCCTTCCCCCCGCGGCAGGATGAGTGCCGCTGGATCTGCCGGGGGTTTAATATCATTCTGTACACATTGGAGAATGGTATCATAATAGGCATTGTCTCCCACAAGCACGGCACCAAGCACATGATGCCCATCTTCAGACAACACAAGGCGGCGATAGGAACCGTCTATTTCTCCAATAAATCTGTAACTGCGGCACCCCGGTGTACGACCGTGTGCATCTCCAAGAGAGCCAACATCAACCCCCAGAAGCTTGAGCTTTGTGGACATATCCGCTCCGGCAAAGGCCACCTGCTCCCCTGCCAGTATGGATGCCACCGTACGGGCCATTGTATAACCTGGGGCAACCAGCCCAAAAACCTGCCCATTCCAGCAGGCACATTCCCCAATAGCAAAAATGGCTGCGTCAGAAGTACGGCATGTATCATCAATTACAACCCCGCCACGTGACCCGATAGCCAGCCCACATTCACGTGCCAAACGGTCCTGAGGACGAATGCCGGCAGAAAAAACGACCAGATCCGTTTCCAGAAACGTTCCATCGGCAAAAACAAGCCTATGCCTGTAGTTTTCTCCTGCAACAATTTCCTGCGTGGCATGTGCGGTGAGGACATTGATCCCAAGGGCTTCAATCCGCTGTTTCAATGCCTGTCCGCCATCTTCATCAAGTTGCACCGGCATAAGGCGTGGTGCAAACTCCACCACAGCGGTGGACAAACCTAGCCCAGCCAATGCATTTGCGGCTTCCAGCCCAAGCAGGCCGCCGCCAATAACCACACCATGTGTAGCGCCATTGGCTGCTGCCCGGATCATGTCAAGATCATCAAGTGTCCGATAAACCAGCCCGGCTGTACCGGTGTTACCGGGTATGGGCGGCACAAATGGCGTAGAGCCGGTGGCAAGAATAAGCGTGCCATAAGGTAGAACGCCCTCGATGCTTTCAACCGTTTTGGCATCACGATCAATATGTTCCACCCTCACACCACGATGGAGTGTCAGGCCATGATGTGTATGAAAGTCGTCTTTATGCAGGCGCAATGCCAATGCATCTTGCCCACTCATATAATCAGTGAGATGCACACGATCATAGGCATCGTGAAGTTCATCACCAAAAATATGGATAGCGTGTGTTTTATGCAAACCATGCGTAACAAGCTGTTCAGCACAGTAATGCCCCACCATGCCGTTACCGATAATGACAATGTTTTCTGTAGTGATCATGACCGTCTCTCCTATTGTAAGGCTTGGCATCAGAATTTGAATTCCATGGTTTGCATATAAAAAGCGCCATCTTTTGCCCCGGCTTGTCTCATGCCATTCGAGGCCACAAATCCGGCGATATCATGTGTCCAGGTCCAATGTGGCGCAAAGTTCCATGCAATCTGTGTTTGTGGTGTGGCCCCAATAAACCCACCAGAAAGATTGTTGCGCCATGAGTATATTTTGCCAGTTCCATAAACAGCATCCTGCGTACTTTCCCGCCAGAAGACCGGCACATGCAATTTGAGAAGCAGATGAGGAACAGGCGTGGCCGTAATGACCGGCCCGACACCAATCAGGTTCTGAGATGTCAGGGCAAGCGTGACATCATTATAATAAGGGAAAGGAAAATATGGGGTCGCAAATGTTCCAACAGCACCATCCTTGCTATGATAGGACCCGCCAGAAAACATGTCTGCCTGCAATGAAAAAGACGGTGCAGATTTCAGATTTTTTGCTGTCCAACCAAATACACCATTAACCGCACAGGCACGAACTGCACGTGTTGCCCCCTGACTGGCTGCCGGGCGAAACTCTCCCCCCTGAAACACCCCTGTCAGGCTCACATTAAATGGCCCAACATTGCCCCAGATACGTGAACCAACATTATCGCGCCGGGTTGAACCACTTTGTGTGCCCGTTGTTGTGGAAATAGCCGCAGGTGTACCGTTAAATAGATACCCTATGAAAAAAACATCTGCAAAAATCTGGCTTTTTTGCCCCATAACGGTAAAGTTGGGCAGTGCTGTGGATGTATAAATGCCATACATGCGGGCATTATAATTTGTACCATTCGCAAAAACGTTACGAGGCAACTTGTTTGTTTGCATGAAATCAAACAGATCCATGCGGAATGATTTCCAAACCGCATATCCACGAAATCCATCCCATGTTTGCTGGGCATTCGTCAGATCTCGTGACGACTGCATGGACAAAGGAGCATCAAGAAAAACTTGCCTGCCCCCTATTGCTCCCATTTTTGCGCCCAGCAGGTTGCCTTTAACTTCCAAAATGCCTTGTTGAAGATCCAACCGTTCGCGCTGAACACCAGTTTGATAGCCGTAATAATTGGAACCACCAGCCACGCCCCAAAGAAATTCGGCATATGCACGAATATGTTCACCAATATGCAGATCTGCACCATACTGGTTACGGAGTAGAACACGGTTTGCATTGGTTTTGCCGGCAGTGCCCATCATGGGCTGGTTTTCAAAAATATAGCGTAAGCGTTCTTCTCCGTTGATCGATAGCCAGATATCACCATTATCTGTCAGCGGAATGTATTTCAGACGGTTAAACCAGTCTGCACGCCTTTTTGCTGGGGACATGGTTGCCAAGTCACTCCAGTCTTCCGCCCAACGGGGCTGCCCAGGCCCCCCTATGATGCCAAAACCGGAGGCTACACCTTTACCTGTATTAAATACTCCCCAATCTGGACTATGTGGTGTTGAATTGGAATAAGGCGCTTTCTGTTTGAGCGCAGGCATGATGGTGCTTTTGGCAAGAACCTGCGCATTCGTTGTCTGCTTGTTTGCAGGCTGAGCATTATCTGCCCAAGCTGTCTGGTGCAGGCACAATCCTGCCAGCATAGCCACCGATGCGGTAGAAAAAGAGGCCGAATGGGACGAAAAGAAAATACGGGTCACAGCAGTATTCCGGCTCTGGTAGGAAGGGAAGGATTACAGGGCACCAGGAGCATTTGCTCCCGTCGGAATTCCGTTGCTTTTGGCCATCCAGCGCCGACGGCAAAAACTGACACATGCAAGTGCAGCCAGCGCAATAACAGCAAAGCACAAAAACCCTGGGCCATAAGAGCCCGTCATCTGCCGGGCTGCGCCAAGGGATGACGCAAGATAGAACCCACCAACACCACCGCTCATACCCACCAGACCGGTAAGAATGCCTACACGCGTTGGAAAACGCGTAGGCACAAGCTGGAACACGGCGCCGTTTCCCAAACCCAGCACAAGCATGCCAAGAAAAAAGGCCGGAAAAGCAAGCCAGATTGTAGGAAGCCCGACCCCGATCACGGCAAAAATGCCCGCAGCAAGCGTATATAAAATGCTCAGCGCGCGTTCACCGCCAATACGGTCTGCCATGGCCCCTCCCAAGGGGCGCACGAATGAACCAACAAACACAACCAAAGCTGTGCAAGTACCCGCAATAGCGGGAGACAGACCATATTGATCGTTAAAATAAATTGTCAGAAATGAAGCCAGCCCGACAAAGCCACCGAACGTAACACCGTAGAAGAACATAAGCGCCCAACAATCGGCATTGCGCAAAACAGGCAGCCACGTTGTCAATCCGCCACCAACCCGACGTTCTGGTGGTTCACTGGCTAAAAAGCAAAAGACAATCAACACAGCCATCAATGGCAGAGTTGCCAACCCCAGAACATTAACCCAGCCGTAAAGTGCAGCCAGGCCGGGAGCAAACAAGGAAGCAAGCGCAGTGCCAGAATTACCAGCTCCGGCAATCCCTAGCGCAGTTCCCTGATATTGTGGTGGATACCAGGCAGAAGCAAGGGGAAGAGCAACAGCAAATGATGCACCTGCCACGCCTAGCACCAGCGCTACACCAAACAGCGCTGCGTAGCTGTGTGGAGCTACAAGCCATGTAACAAACAGCCCCGCGATAACAAATATCTGTGCACCAATTGCCACACGGCGCGGCCCAAAATGATCAACCAGCGCACCAGCAACCACACGTAATAAGGCACCAGCCAAAACAGGCGTGGCCACCAGCAGTCCTTTTTGGCCAGCATTCAGATGCAGATCATGTGCGATCGAAATACCCAGCGGTCCCAGAAGAACCCACACTATGAAGGAGACATCGAAGTAAAGAAAGGCCGCAAGCAAAGTGCGCGGATTACCTGCTTTAAGAAATCCTTTGTCCACGTCATCGCATCCAGTCTCCGTCATTAACATGAACGGAAACGCCTTTTTCAGGCACGGAGACCGTCGTTGGCCGTCCGGGTATCGTCGTGACCGATGCCGTCATTTCCCTATCATTCACCGCCATTGGCAAACGAAGTAATGAGAAATGTGCTTCCTTTCATTCGCACATACAACGATACGATGTCAAAACATTTTAACAGCATGCTCCATCTCTTTATGAAGCCTGCTTTTGAAGCAACGTGGCATAATCACTTCTTGATGCGGCTGAAGAGATCGAAGGTGAGACTTTCGAACTCCTGCCATCTCTTAGGCGGCAGGAATGGACGGGAAAGAACGTCAGTCATACCGATGACTTTAGACGTTCGCGGTTCAATCGCGCTCACTATCATCTAAAATAAAATCCAAGGAACTGAGATATTTATGTCCACTTTACAAGATATATTTATCATCATGTCATCTCTGAACGGGCAAATGATAATTTATTTACGAACCACCAAATATTTTCCCAACAAAAGTTGTTCCCACCATAGCGACAATACCCCAAAATATGACACGCAAGGTAGGCCGCAAAGGTGCAGCACCACCTGCACGGGCTCCCACAACTCCAAGTAACGCCAAGCTTATGAGTGAGACTGCAGACACAGCCCATGATACAATAGATGAAGATGAGAGTAATGCAGCCAACACCGGGAGTATTGCACCAGACGAAAATGCCCCAGCCGATGCACAGGCCGCTTGTATTGGTCGTGCAGATGTTGCATCGGAAATACCCAATTCATCACGGGCATGTGCCCCCAATGCGTCATGTTGCATGAGCTGCTGTGCAACCGTGCAGGCCAGAGCATCATCCAGCCCACGCTGGCGATATATATCAGCCAGTTCGCCAACTTCGGTATCCCAACTGCTACCGAGCTCCTGCTTTTCACGAGCAAGATCAGCTTTTTCTGAATCTGCCTGCGAACTGACAGAAACATACTCTCCTGCAGCCATAGACATGGCTCCGGCCACCAGGCTTGATATTCCAGCCAGCAAAATATTTTCCCGACTAGCATGTGCGCTGGCAACACCCATAATAAGGCTGGATGTTGACAGAATACCATCATTCGCGCCCAACACAGCAGCCCGAAGCCATCCCAAACGGGATGTTGCATGAGTTTCTTTCTGGCTGTTCAAGATATTATTTTCCATATTTCATCAAGAACACAATACACCACCAACATGACGCAAACCTGAACGCGTTACTGTCAGGTTTCTTCAGACAGCAATATGATTTCTGGGTTAGGGAAACATAGGGAAACACTTAATCCCCGCGCAGAACCAGTAAGAGGTGATTGTAATTGCAAGCGCGCATCCATCTGCCTGGCAATATTACTGGCGATTGCTAAACCAAGGCCGCTGCCATTGCTGGAACTGCCGCCACGCACAAATGGGCTTGTCAGTTGGGCCAATGTATCCGGGGCCAAGGCAGGACAATCATTAATAACGTCAATACAGCCCTCAGGTTTTACCTCAACCTTTACTGGCATATCGGAAGTGCCATGCAAGAGGGCATTTTCAAGCAGATTGCGCAACAGAATACCGGTTGCGTCCATATCTCCATAAACAAAAATATGTCCAATACCCTTGGCTTTTAAATCAATACTCCGGCCATCACGTGGTAGATGCCCCAGATCATCAACCAGCACATATAATACGGCCAGCAGATCAAAACGATCTCGCCGAAAAGCAACGCCAGAAGATGCACGTGAAAACTGTAGAAGTTTTTCAACCGTTCGGGCCAATCTCTGGGTACGATCTGCTATAATTTCCACCCGCTTATTAGCCGAAGATCCTTCAGGCAGCATACGCCCCAGCATCTGCACCTGCGCAAGAAGGGCCCCAAGTGGGTTACGCAATTCATGCGCTGCACTTGCTGCAAAAGCGCGTTCAGTAGAAAGTGCTGTTTTCAGGCGGGATAGAAGCGTGTTTACGGCATGCTGGATGGAAACCAGTTCAACCGGCAAATCAAGTGATGAAATAGGGCTTAAATTGCCACTGCCACGAGATTGCATTTCATCATGCAAACGGTTCAAAGGTCGCAAGGCACGACGCACGATCAGGCGCACCAGCACCCAAATTACGGGCAGAAAAATCAGTATCGGCAAGACCGCTATGGCCGTAGCACGCCATGTGGCCCCTCGCCGATGCAACGTGGGCTCACCAACAAGCACGCGATAAGCCGTGGCCGTAGGTGCCGCAATATAAACCCTGAACAAAGGGGTATTGGCAAAACCTGTATGAATATCAGACACAAAAGGTTCAACCGGTGCATTTTGAGAACGCAGAACAACATGGCCAGATTGGTCAACAACCTGATACGCGAGTGTTCGTGGCCCCACATCAGGCACCCATGCCACGTTGTCTGACTGGGCTCTATGCGGCTGTATGGTGATGATAGTCTGCAAACGTTCGGATACTTCCTGCAAGGAATTGTCCAGACGTTCTGTGATTTCGTAACGCGTAAAACCAGCAACGGCGATACTGAGGGCAAGAAGGCTCAGCGTGACCACACACAGAACACCACTGACAATCCGGGTCGCAAGGCTCCAGTTTTTCATGCGTCTGCTCTATCGGCCAGGCAATAGCCCCGGCCACGAACAGTTTTGATAACCGTATTGCCAACCTTTTTACGCAGGCGGCTATAAAAACCTCAACTGTATTGCTGCCAACATCCTGATCCAGCGCATACAAGGCTGTATCAATCTGATGGCGAGAAATAAATGCGTCCGGGCCTGCGAGACAGCAGTTCCATAATCGCCCATTCCCGTGCTGTTAACTCAAGTTCCATCTCATTACGCATTACGGAACGATTTTCCCGGTCAATAACAATCTCGCCCATCTGGTAGCAGGCCTGCCTGCGTGGCGCGACATACCGGCGCGCGACTGCCGCAATCCGCGCCACAAGTTCATTCAGGTCATAGGGTTTGACGATGTAATCATCCGCTCCATCGGACAAACCTGCGATCCTGTCACTGATCTGATCTTCTGCCGTTGTGATCAGAATGGCGGTATCAAAGGACGTGCGGCGGATCTCGCGCAGCAGATCGCGCCCATTGCCATCTGGCAGCCCAAGATCCAGCAGCATGAAGTCATAATCCACGGTGGCTACAGCTGCGCGCGCATCTTCCAGAGTCATGAACCAATCCACAGCATGTCCATCCTGCCGCACACGCTCCTGCACGGCTGCCCCAAGATCGTGCTCGTCTTCCACAATGAGGATACGCATCAGTTCTGAACCTCCTCTCGCATGACACGAGCATACAGGGATGGCAGCACCAGCAGAGTGAGCAGTGTGGATGTCACCAGTCCGCCAATCACCACACTGGCCAAAGGTCTTTCCACTTCCGCCCCGGCACTTTCAGAAAACGCCATGGGAAAGAAGCCAAGGCTGGCCACCAACGCCGTAGCCATAACCGGTCTGAAGCGGGCTTTTGCGCCCGCAAAAGCCGCCTGCGCCACGGCCATACCTCGCGCGCGCAATGCGGCTATTTCGCTCACCAGCACAACGCCATTCAGAATAGCCACCCCAAACAGGGCAATAAATCCAATACCTGCTGAAATACTGAAGGGCATTCCACGTAATGTCAGCATAATAATGCCGCCGGTTGCAGCCACAGGCAGATTGATAAAAACCAAGAGTGCGGGCCGGATTGCGCCAAAGGTTACAACCAGCAATGCAAATATCAGACCAAGAGCAACAGGCAGAACAATTTCCAGACGTTGCACAGCTGAGTGCAGGTTACGGAACTGCCCATCCCATTGCATGGTGTAGCCCGATGGCAGATGCACATCATGCGCCACACGCTGCTGCGCTTCAGCCACAAAGGAGGCAAGATCCCGCCCTCGCACATTGGCCTGCACCACCATGCGGCGGCGTACGCCATCACGACTGATACGTGGTGTACCATCAACTTCATGTACATGCGCCACTTGTGAAAGCATGACATTCCCCTGCCCATCCATACGCCGAACAGGCAAAGCAGCAATAGCTGCTGCTGAAGCCACATGGCGGCCGTTCAGGCGCACCTGCGTGCTGATAATGGCATTGCCAACAATAACAGGCCGCGCACCAATATGTCCGCCTATGGCTTCCACCGTATCCAGAATATCCTGTACTGCCACGTTGCGGCTGGCAGCCTGTGCGCGATCAATGTCCACCACAACCAGCGGCACACTGCCATCACCCGCCGCTGCCACATCTGCGGCACCCTTTACACTTGCAATAGCAGCTACAACCTTGTCTCCCAGAGCAGCGAGTGTTGCCAGATCATCACCAAAAATCGAAACCGCAATCTGTGTTCTTACGCCAGAGAGCAGATCATCCATGCGCATCTGCACCGGCTGGCTCCAGGAATACAGCGCATCTGGCAATTCTCGCCGCAGTGTCTCATCCATTGCAGCCACCAGTCCGGCCTGCGTGCGCGCGGTTTTCCATGTTGATGGCGGATTGAGAAGAATGAAGCTGTCAGTCTCATTCACACCCATCGGGTCTGTGGGAATGGCGGATGTGCCTGTATTGCTGACAACCGTTTTGACTTCAGGAAAACCCCGCAGAATCTGTTCCTGTCTTGTCACCGATGCAAGTACAGTCTCCAGAGATGCTGAGGGCAGACGTGTGGTGGTAACAGCCAAAGCCCCTTCATCAAGCTGGGGAATGAACTCCCCACCCAGACGTGTTGCAAGACCTGCCGATAACACTAGAACAACCAGCGTGCCCCCAAACAGAAGCTGCGGATGTGCTTCTCCCCACTCTGTCAGATGTACATATGGAGCACGCAGGCGAGCAATCAGCCATGTATCTCCTTTTGGCCGCACACGTGCCAAAGCCAGAGCCGCAATTACGGGAATACAGATGAAGCAGTAAGCCAGCGAAGCTAGAAGCGCCATGATAACCGTTTGCGCCATAGGCCGGAACATATGCCCTTCAATGCCCTGCAGGGTCAGAATAGGCAGATAGACCATAATAATGACCAGTATGGCGAAGCCCACAGGCCGCATGACCTGCTGAACGGATGAGACAACCAGCGGCATAAACGCGGCTTCCGGCTCCTCCTCCCGCCTTGAAAGAATATGCTCAATAACTACCAATGAGCCATCAACAATCATGCCAAAATCAATTGCGCCAAGGCTAAGCAAATTGGCTGAAATGCCAAAATACCGCATGCCGGCCATGGCGCAGACAAGAGCTACTGGAATAACGGAGGCAATCACCAGAGCGGCCTGCCAGCTTCCCATCACAACCACAAGCACCGCTATCACCAGCACGGCACCCATCAGCAGGTTATCGCGCACGGTCGCGATTGTTTGCCCGGTTAATGTGGCGCGGGTGTAATAGGGCTCCAGCGTAACACCCGTTGGTAAGGATTGCCTTATGCTTGGCAAGGCACGATTGATGGCAGCCAATGTGGCGTTGGAACTTGCGCCACTTTCCATCATCACCACGCCAATTACAATTTCACCCTGCCCATCACGGGTAACAGCGCCAAGGCGTGTGCGTGCGCCAGTTGTAATGTGCCCAAGATCTCGCAAACGTATGATGGAGCCATCGGCATTGGCGCGTACGGCAATGTTGCCAAAATCCGCAAGGCTGCTGATCAACCCACGCCCGACAACACTTTGCTGTTCGGCATGATGGGTGATCCACCCACCGCCTGATGCCGCATTGTTTGCATCCACTGCGCGATAAACCTCACTCACTGAAAGGTTGCTGGCAATCAGCCGGGCAGGATCCAGTGCAACCTCATAGGTTTCTTCCGCGCCACCATTGACGTTTACATCCACAACACCCGGCACAAGCCGCATCTGCGGGACTACCGTCCAGTTCATGATCCGGTTGAGTTCCATAAGTGAGCGCCCTGCTCCCTTGATCTGGAACTGCATGATTTCACCCATGCCCGTTGCAAGCGGCCCCATGCTTACGGTGATACCCGGCACAGATATGGAACCCCGCGCCTGCTGGATGCGCTCATTCACACGCGTGCGGTCAAGATTGATATCCGTGTCATCAGCAAACTGCACATAAACAACCGAAACCCCACCACGGGAAACAGAGCGCAGATCTGTGAGACCGGGAATACCGGTCATACTGGCTTCAACCGGAAAGGTGATCAGTTTTTCCACTTCCTCGGTCGCAAGGCCTGGAGCCACAACGGATACAAGAACCTGTTTTGGGGAAATATCAGGCACAGCCTCCACTGGCAGTTCCAGCACTGCCATCATACCTGCCGCCAATATCAGAGCCAATCCACCCAGCACCAGCATGCGGGCCCGCAGCAAAGCTTCCAGGTATTTACGGGCCATCAGTCTGCGTCCATTCCGGCCAGCCCGATGATTGATTTCAGGGCAAAACTGCCGTGGCTGACCACTGCCTCACCCTCTTTCAAGCCTGAGCTTACAACCGCATGCATGCCATTATCCAAGACCACATCCACCACCACAGGCCGGTAATGCGTTTTATCTATCTGCACAAATACGACGTTATGGACATCAATTTTCTGAATGGCATCTGACGGCACGACCATTCCCGTTACACTGTCACGCTCCGTCAGGCTGGCATCCAGCACCATGCCTGGAACCAACACACCAGTTGGGTTGGAAACACGGCTGATAACACGCACCAACCCTGTTTGCGGGTTGGCCATGCCATCCACTGTATCAATCCGGGATGTGATGGCACCATCGTTGGTCTCTGTGGTCTGTAGGCCTCCAGGTTGAAGACATGCTGCTTGTTCCGGCGTAATATCCGAAACAATCCACACGTCAGACAGATCCGCTACGCTTGCCACGTTTGTGTAGTTGGCGTTAGGTCTGCGGCGACAGATGTGCCCAGCGTTTGCACACACACCATCAACCGGAGAGATCAGGGTTGATACCTCATCCTGCTGTTTTCGGCTGCTTTGTTCAGAAGATGAATTGAACTCCTCATTAAACCGATGACCCAATGTATCCACATCTGCCTGTCGGGCACGCATGGTTGCATCTGCCTGCGCCAGAATATCCTGCCTGCGGCGCAGCTCTGCCAATGAAAGAGTTTGACCAACCAGTTGTTTTGCGCGCTGCACTGCGGCTGCGGCATCATTTCTACTGGCAATGGCAGCTGTTAACGCGGCACGCATCTGAATGGCTTGAAGCCGTGCACCATGGAGAGAATGATCCTGATAGCGCAACAGGACCTGTCCTTTACGGACCGAAGCACCTGGCTGCACCAAAACGTCCAGCACTTTGCCGCTTCCGGCTGGATGAATATACACAAGCCGCGTGGTATCGGGCATAACCCGGCTGATAACTGGCAGAATGCGAGAAACCTTACCGGATTTGGCAAAGGTCACTGTAATACCTTCATTTTTTATCGCTGCCATATCTAGCGCGACAACCGAAGGGAGTATCTGATCTTCCGCATTGGCGAGAGGTGACATACAAAAACACACAGCGAAATACGCAAGGATGCGTCCTTTCATGGTGTAATCCCCATGGCAATCATCATACGCAGCGTTGCGACATGCCACTCCACCTCTGCTCGAGCGTTGGCAAATTGCGCATTGCAGGCAGCCTGTTCTGCCTGCATGACAGTTTCGAGCGTTGCCTCTCCCACCCGCCAGGCATGCTCTTCTGCCGCTGCACGCTTTTGCATATTTGCCGCGGCTATACGGGTGGTCTGCCGGGCAGCTGTGGCGGCCATCAGCCGAGCCCGCACACGGGATATTTCCAGATGTACCATGCGCCGGGCCTGTATTTCCTGACTATTGGCAGAAGCAAGCCTGTTGCTGGCCTCAGACATAATCGGTGTATTCCGGGCCTCGCTTGGTAGTGGGATGCTGAAGTTGACACCAACCCGGTCATCCCATGGGCTGCCATACTGTTTTTCATGAATCACATCGATACCCAGTTCTGGATTGGGCATAAAAGAGCGGCGGGCAAGCTTCATATTAGCTTGTGCAGCTTCTACATTTTTGTGTGCGGCTTTTACGCGCGGATCATTGTCTTCCATATCACGCGGTTCCACAAACCGCACATGTGCCATATCTGCACCATGAGAAAGATCAACCTCAACTGGCTGGGCAAATAAAACTTCCAGTTCAGCCTGAGAATTTTCCAGATATTCTTGCGCCAATGCCTGTTCATTACGGGCATTTTCCATTTCTGACTGTGCTATCTGGCTTTCCGAAGATGAAGATTCACCCACATGCGCAGAATGAGCAATCAAACTGTTTATCCTGCTTGCATACTCATACAGTTGATGTGCCGCCTTTAAACGTTCCTGAGCAATCTGTGCTTTGGCCGCCCCATCCAATATCCTTATGGAAAGCGACAGGTATTCAACATTTAGCTGCTCATCCAGAGATGCGGCTTCAGCACTTGCAACCTGACGTGTGGCGCTTCCCTGCCCTGGTAACCAGAGCGGTACGGACACCCCTCCCTGATAAGTGGTGTACCCTTCATTACTCCCGATTGCATGATCATCCATATATTCACCGGACAGAGTTGGGCCGCCAGCAAACCATGATCCTGCCGCACTGCTGCGCGCATTTGCAGAATGATGGCCAACCTGCAATTCCGTACGCACAGGATCAACCAACCAGGCCATATTAACGGCTCTATGAAAATCTATTTTTTCTGGCATGTTCTGGGCATTTGCGGAAAATATGCCGAATGAAAATGTCACAATACTTAACAGCAGGATTTCACGCATGAGGTTACACGCAGCCTCCTACGGAATAATCGGCTTGTTATGCGTAATTCGGGAGGCGAGGTCATTCCATAGATTGACCGTTGCCAAGTTGATGTCGCCTTTTATGGATGAAGGTGACTGGGTGCGTGAAAAAGACGTCAAGGCCATGCGTTCACCAATCACAAAACGCCCTTGCGAAAATAATGTGACGGAAAGCGATCCCAACCGCCCCTGCCCGGCCGGACGCTTGATAGACACCCGCATATGTGGTGGTGGCACAGCAATGGCGTGAAATGCCTGAAGTTCTGTTTCTCCTACAGGACAGGCAACACTCTGCAAGACTGCATGCCGTAAAACAGAATGTGGATAGCCTGCATATGAGCCATCTATATGCAGAAGAATACCTTCTTCCGTTCCCTTACAGATACTTTCTGTTTCGGTATAAGAGACACATCCGCACAGGCTGAGTGTTATCAGAATTGACAATCCGTAACGTATCACCCGTTGCATAACCTGTATCTGGCCTTCCTAATACGATCACAGCACGCCATCATTGCGTTAGCGTCTTTGCCCCTATAACGCGCAAAGATGACGTGAACCTGAATGGCCACCAGACAACGGTTTCTACGGAGAAAGAAAATTTCTCATCACATCGCTTAGCTTCCTATTCCAAGTATCCAGGCTTTGGTCACGGAAACAGTGGCCGGCATCCATCTAGCTTCAGGAAAGGGAATACCTCGTCAGGTCAAAGTCCTGATTTTTGCAAAAATCAGAATTTATTATAAGAAGGATCTATATTTTCCACGCGCAACCCGCGATGCAGTGCTTTCACTAATCTCATAGAAAGCTGCAATAGATTTTAAAGATTCACCTTTTAAGCGTCTATCAATAATTTCCTGTCTTTGGACATCTGTCATGCGACAAGGACGTCCCATTTTTTCCCTTGCCGGATCGCTCGAATGCGTCCTTCTGATGTACGTGTACGAATTAGATCGCGTTCCACATCGGCAAGTCCACCCAAGACTGCAAGCATAAGCCGACCTGTACTAGTAGTAGTGTCAGTCCATGGTTCTGCTAGCACTACAGTTGCATTTTGTGTCGTGAGTGAGCGCGGATAGCACTGGCCTGATGCGTTCGTCGAAAGACGGACCATCTGAGGATGTGAGAGACGGGTAGTCTGCGTTGTGCAAGTTTTACGACGAGGCGCCTGATCTCCTGAATGGACCAGCGGACAAGGACTGTCGTGTTCTGAGTTGTGTTTTTTTCGGTTTCAGTGAGTTTGCCTGGTAACGGACACTGGCCATGACGGCATAGGCCAGCATGACCAGAGAGACATGCCGATGCCAACCATGCCAGGAGCGGGTCTCGTTATGATCAAGACCAAATTCGTTTTTGGCCGTCTCGAACCCTTCTTCGATCCTCCAGCGCGTCCCTTCAACGTTCACCAGTTCCTGCGTGGTTGTCCCTTTCGGGCTCCAGGTCGTAAAATAGGCAAGGTCCCCGTCAGCGATGTTTCGGCGGATCAACAGGCCACGTGTCCATGGTCCGGCTATAGGGCAGTCAAATTCTTCAGCATCCAGATCAGCAAGCGGAAGATACGCCCAGTCATAAAGTCGCTCACCTTTTGTGCCGTGCCCCGCTGACAGACGACGCCAGGCCTGGTCTGGCAGTCCTGCTGCAATATCTTTCGCCTCTCCGGCAATCAGCGGTTCCGTTGCCCATGATCCGAACCAGTGATTGCCCTTGACCCCAAGCACATATCCAATTCCTGCCCGGCGAAGCGTGCGTTCTACGTCGCCCACGCCATACACGCTGTCTGCTGCAACCCAGCGGAACGGCACACCGGCCTCAATACTTCGCTCAATCATCATCGAGGCTAACGCCGGTTTGGTTGCAAACACCACGTCATCGGGAACGTGGGCCCGCTTCAGACGCTCAGGCTTTGATGTCCAGTCTTTCGGGAGATACAGGGCGCGGTCAATAAAGGCATGCCCCCGTTCCGAAACATAAGCGCCAAACACACCAATCTGGCAGTTCGTGATCTTGCCGGCAGATCCCGTATACTGCCGCCCCACACCGCAGGACGCCTGACCCTTCTTCAGAAAACCGGTCTCATCAATGAATTGCCCCGGGTTTTGTGGAGACAGAAAGACCCGTGAGGTAAGAAGAATTCATGAGCAATAAATCGAAGCGTTTTCCGCCTGAGTTTCGTGACCGTGCAGCCCGCATGGTTCTGGAGGAAGAGAAGAACCATCCTTCGCGGTGGTCTGCAGTGATGATGATAGCGCCAAAGCTGGATATTCATCCTGACACGCTGTCAAAATGGACCCGTCTGCATGAACGTGCCAATGCGCCTGCGGTGAGTGACCTGCCTGATCGAGAGAAGATCAGGCAACTGGAGCGAGAGAACCGCGAATTGCGGCAGGCCAATGAAATCCTGCGTAAGGCGTCGGCATATTTTGCCCAGGCGGAGCTCGACCGCATCTTCAAGCCATGACACGCTTCATTGAGGAGCACCGGCAGACATATGGTGTCGGGTCAATCTGCAGGGTTCTGTCGATTGCACCATCTGCCTATTATGCAACTGTTGCCAGACAGAAAAATCCGTGTGTGCGCAGCCAGAAAGACAAAGAACTGTGCGATGACATCCGTAGAGTGTGGAATAATAATTTCTGCGTCTATGGAGCGCGCAAGGTCTGGCATCAGCTCAGACGTGAAGGCGTGGATGTCGCCCGCTGCACGGTAGAGCGGCTGATGCGCCGGATGGGGCTGAAAGGCGTCATTCGTGGCAAGGGGGTCAGAACCACACGGCCTGATCCGCAACGTCCGTGTCCGCAGGATCTGGTGCAGCGCCAGTTTCATGCTCCTGCCCCCAACAGACTGTGGGTTTCGGATTTCACGTATGTTTCCACTTGGCAGGGCTTTGTTTATGTGGCCTTCATCATTGACGTCTTTGCACGGGTTATTGTGGGTTGGCGTGTCTCCTCAACGGCTCATACCGACTTCGTACTGGATGCCCTTGAGCAGGCTCTGTGCCAGAGGCAGCCTGAGGGAAAAGTGACCCACCATTCCGACCGCGGCTGTCAATATGTGTCCATTCGCTACACGCAAAGACTGGCTGAAGCGGGGCTCGTTGCTTCTGTCGGCAGTGTTGGGGATTCCTATGATAACGCCTTGGCAGAGACCATTAACGGACTTTACAAAACCGAACTCATCTATCGGCAGGGGCCATGGAAAAACAGGGAAGCTGTTGAACTGGCAACACTTAAATGGGTCGACTGGTTCAATAATCGGCGGCTCCTGTCCTCCATTGGAAACATCCCGCCAGCAGAAGCTGAGGCACGCTTTTATGCACAACAGAAATCACATGCATTAGCCGCTTAAATCAGATAAAAAACGTCTCCACAAAACCCGGGGCAATTCACAGATGGCCAACAGCAACGCCGTCAGAAGGGCGGCATAACAACAACCGGGTATAGCTTATCAAGCCCACAAAACTGTCCGAACGGACGGGACCACATCATTTAGGAAGTTTTGGACCCCATGGGCGGACCTTACCTGCGGCGCATCCCTTACAACGTATGTTTTCAAACTCTACGCTTTGGAAATACGGTATTTCCCCAGATTTCAGTATTCAGGTGCATACGATTGTAGATTATGGATGGAAACATGCAGAAGGTCATTCTCATGGCCCCAAAACAGGGGATGTGCCTGTTGATCTGATCTATCGTCTGGTACGACCGAACCCTAAGCGTTATATTCCAGCATTTAATCTGTTCGTGGGCATGGTTTTCCCGACCGGAGATTATACAAAGCTCGGTGATAAGCAGGATGGGGTAGGAAGTGGTGCCTACGTTTTCCGCACGGCTTTGACAGAGCAATCAACTTACACTTTGCCGGGCAACCATGAATTGCGTCTGCGGGTATGGAACTGGTTTCGCCGTGCTGTGACATCAGCCAAACTTGTTGATACCACCAGCTATGGAACAGCCTATGGCTTTCGTGGTCGCGGCCAGCCGGGGATGAGTGGCCAGACGGGTTTCTCTCTGGAATATGGTTTAAGCCAGAAATGGGTTCTGGCCATGGATATTGCGCACGACTGGTCGAATGGCTCTACCTTGCGTGGTCATGATAAGAACGGCACGTACATTCATAAGACCGGAGCAGCCGGAACAGACTGGCAGATCGCACCTGCATTTGAATATAACTGGAATGCAAATTGGGGAGTGATCGTAGGATCAGCATTCTATTTTGCAGGACATAACAAAAGCATTCAGGTGTCACCGCAATTTGCTGTTAATGCGATGTTCTGAGCCCGGTTTGCTGTGAGAGGTATGAAGTCGGTGTTCATTCCTCAAGAATTTCGGAAATTCCGCACAGTAAGCCCCCGAACTTGAGAAAAGGCGTGATCACTGGTCACTAGCATCAGATGTTCCGTCAGGGCATGCGCTGCGATCATGAGGTCTAAAGACCCATGAATTTGACCGCGCCGTTCTTGCTCTGCTCGTAATTTCCCATAATGCTCCGCCACGTCATTATTCCAGGGCAGTATGGTCAGCCGATCCATCACAGTGCGTGTCAGACGCTGTAAGCGGGTCGCCGATGGGCGTTTGGCCAGCCCATAAGCAACTTCTCCGGCGGTTACGGCCGAGACACAACACTGGTCTGGATCAAGGGCCTCGACGTGTAAGAGCACTCTCTCGTCAGCGCGTATAATGTCACTTATTGTATTGGTATCGAACATATAAGCAATCACGGCAGGCACTCAGAAAATGGATTCCGGTCCTGTTGGTCCTGGCTACGACCTTCAGGGAAAAGATCAGCCCCTTTGGCCTTACGAATGGCAGAGAGTGTCTCGCTCCATCCCTCGGGTCGAGGCGAGAGAATGACATCGCCGGTACGGGGGTCTCTGCGGATGGTGACCTCTGATGTGTCAAAGCGGTAAGCGGCGGGGAGCCGAACAGCCTGGCTGCGACCGGTCATAAAAATTTTGGCTGTATCGGACATATTCGCCTCTCTTTAGTAGATACCAATGATATATACCATTCTGTACCAAACTGCGCAATATGGAATCCCAACGAGGAAGTGGGAGTTACCTCATTTCGTAGTTAGTTTCAAACTACGTCTTTTTCCAAAAAACAACCTCCTTCCCCATACCTACTTGCGATAATTCCACTTATCGCAAGTAGGCGGGCGCACGGAAAAGAAAGGTTTTTGTCGAAAACCAGAAGATAATGATAATCCGCCGCTGACTGCCGTTTTTGTCGCCGAAAAAACCACTTAATCGCGATAAAAATGCAGAAGATAATGATAAAAATCCACTGATTGATGATAAAGAAGTACAAGCGGCTACAGGCCAAACGGTGCCGTGACGATTTGTCGTCCCCATGTCCTCACCTTAGGGTGTAGCCAGACCACATAATTATCAGCCGTGAGCGGTTCATTCGGAATCTGGGATTCTAGAGGATCCCAGAAAACAAGCTCTTCAAAAAACTGCTCATCGGACAATAGGATCGAAGCCAGCATGAGGATGCCAGCGGCCAGTGCTACAGGCAGCATGGCGGGTGTATAATGAAACGCTGCTTTCCAATCAGACTGCTCCTGCATCCAATATAATGGCGGCTGAGGTCTGGGGAGATAATTGATCGTGATCAGGATAATCAGCGTCAATTCTTCAACAATGGTCGTCAGCGGTCGGTCGCTACTTACACCACGCCATTGCGTACGAAGAGGCTGGCCCACGAGACTACGATTGAGATCTGTCGTCAGAGCATTCAAACATCGTAATGTCGTTCTGTTCACAGCCAGTCCCCAGGGAAGCTGGACTGCTGATGGTTTCCCCCACAAATTGATCTTGCCGCCTCTGACAGCGCATAATGCCCGCAGGCGCCCTTTCTCACTGACGAAAAGACATCCTGCGCCTGTTTTTCCGCATTGTGGACAGACTTCTTCCAGAAGCTGCCGATGACGATCACAGGTCACCGTCGCTCCCGTTCGCCATGATCGCCGCTCCCAGGGCTCATCTCCCTCTAGCAGAGCGTCCCGTACACACTCCCGACACCAGACGTGATGATCTCGAACCCACAGACGCCTTTGTGGCATTCCACAGCGCATTGCCCTGATTGAGCGTCGTGACAGGCCGGTCATGACTGCAAGATTACGGTCTGCCTGAGGTAACAGGTAGCAGTCCAGTTCCCCCGCTCCTCGGAGAGGATATCCGGCATGACGAGCAAGATGGTCAGCCCGGAGATCGTAGCGGGCGGCCAGTCTGGATAGCCATGAAGAAAATGCCTCTGCCCTGTGTGGAAATGGGACGAGCGGAAGGGATGACGGTGCCCCCTCTTTACCCACGACGGGATTTCCGTCGATGTCCTCCCATTATTACAGGCGCTTCAATGCCATCCCACACATCTTCATGCTCAAAAGCCTGATAATCAAGACGCTCGGTGCCAGAACGAATGGCTCTGATTGCTGCGCGTTCAATCGCCTTGCACGTACCCAGAGTAATGCCTCCTGTGCGCCCGACGAGCATCTGCATTAACCGCCGGGAGTCAACTGGAGATGGCTCTCGCAAAGGCAGGCTCCAGATCAATCGTGTTACAAAATGACTAAAATCGTCACCATTTTCCCACACTGGTAGTTCCAGATTCATAAAGCGGTTTCGTAACTGGTCATCAGACAGCAGAGCATGCCGTGTTTCCGGTACACCGATCCCTATCAGAGCGACACGCAATTCGTTCGACAACCAGCGCAGCAATTGCAGAAACAGTCGTTGCTGGCGGGCCGTACCTGCCAAAACAGAATTCAACTCGTCAATGACGATGACTTTGGCCTGCACCTCGGTCAACACGCGCAGAACCGTTGACTCACGTGGTGCTGTTGTCTCGAAATTGTCGATTGCAGGAACGCCGATTGCTTTGAGCAGCTGCGAAAAAAAGCGAGGCCCTGTTGGGTCATGTGGCATCAGCATGACGACGATGGGATGTAGACGGCACGTCCCGTTGTTCCCCAACCTGACAGTGTGAGTGCGTTCAAATTTTCGGACGAGTGTCGTTTTCCCCATACCGCTCTGACCGATCAGAAGCATATTTTCCATACGCTCTGAACGTGGCTGGACATAAATCTCGTTGAGGCGCCTCAGTACACGATCAGCGTGTGGGTAATCCACCCAACGCTTGGCTCGGATGTGCCGGATCCTTTCTTCGTTCCCCAATGCAGCAAGTGGTCTCACGTCTTCCGGGAGATGCGACCATTCTGCACGGCACATGATTACCAGATCTCCACACCGCTATGAGCGCCTGGAGGCGGCATTGGGATGCGGTCGGCATCGTCTTCTGCTTTTCCAGCAGGAAATTGACTTTGGTTCGGTTCTGACGGGCTATCAGCGCACCTCTGGGCGATTTCACGACGGACAAAATTCCTTCGTGCCTCGCGGCTCTGACCGCACGCTTCATTGAGGATGGCTCGCTGCTCCCTGATTGCGGCAAAAATCGAGGCTTCATCGACGGTGCGGCGTCCCTCGTCCTTT
This sequence comes from Acetobacter pasteurianus, assembly GCF_009914215.2. NCBI lineage: Bacteria > Pseudomonadati > Pseudomonadota > Alphaproteobacteria > Acetobacterales > Acetobacteraceae > Acetobacter > Acetobacter pasteurianus. The sequence goes on from NZ_CP039847.2 coordinate 51,710, forward strand.
AGACGTCGAACCGCATGACGATGTTCCCACAGAGTAATAGGCTCCCGGCGTAAATCTGCGTAGGGAACGCGAACATGGTCGCCATCAGGCAGTTCTACATAAACAGCTGAAAGGTCACGGGGATCATATTTCACCCGCAGGCGCGTATCCAGACGCCCAAGCAGATGCGCAAGTCCTCCATCCTGATACTGAATATTGAATAACCGGACACCATCACGACGTATTACCCGCGTCTCATAGGGAAGAAAGTCGAGAAGAAAAGCCCTAGTATTCGCGGGATGCCGAACAGTGGTTGTCTCTGTGGCAGATGCCCATTTCGTCATGGGAGGCTGACCAAGACCACGATGGATCTCGTTGTGATATGGACCGAGAACTTCCAGCGCCAGTATCCGTTCGAACTCCCGGAACGACAGGCACGCCCGGTCTTCAGAGCGGTAATCCCCCTTCTCCACAACATTCGAGAATGTTGTGCCAGGCAGCCCTTGAATGCGACGCATCAGGGTACCCATCAGACGTTCTATGTGACCTCCATAGCGCGGAGTTGCGGGTGGTCGATAAACAATCTGAATGCCGTGTTGTTCACAACCACGCTCGAAAGCCCGGCTATGAAATTCCACTCCGTTATCGACATGAATGCAACGAGGAAGCCCACACGTTGGCCAACTGTTTTCAATCAGACGCTCCGCACGCCAGGAATCTTTGGGGAGAACCGCCTGTGTAAGGGCAAGCGCGACTGAAGTGGTGCTGGGAGCTTCGAGGGACAGAAGAAACCCCAGAACTATACGCGTATGAATATCCATCACCAGTGTTAGCCAAGGTCGACCGATGCTCGCACGAGTAACATCGTCGACTAGCATGAGATCAACCTTGGTATGGTCAATCTGAACGATATCCAAGGGCCTTTCTGCTTCGAGACCTCCTTGAATCTGATGAAAGCCAGCTTCAACACATGCCTTTCCATTCCGCCGACGCACTGTAGTTTTCAAATCACGCGCTTTTATCCGGGACAGCACTGTGTTGAAGCATGGAGGAACATGGCCATGAGCACGACAGTCCAAAACAAACAGTCCGTAAAACCGTTTTAACGTCAGTCGCTCTCGTTTCATAAAAAATCTGTCGATCGCCTGATCGATTATTTGTTCGATATGTGGGGGTAGCCGCCTACGTCCTTTACGGGGGCCGGGCGATTGTAAAGTCATGGCTGAAGTTGTTTGTTCCGCACGTAGTTTACGGATCAACCTGTAAACATGAGGAATGCTGATCTGAAGAAGCCGAGCAGCTTCGTTTACTTCACACAGGGATAACCGCTGTTTTTCAGAAAGGGGACGCAACACATCACTGCGCTGAACTGCAATCGTCCACGCTGTGTCCTCAACAGTATACACAGAGCTTTGCATGTGCACTGACCCCATGATGTTCTGACCTTCATGCGGCACCTGGACGTTTCTCTATATTACCCTAATTATCATATCAGGCTCGACTTCTGAGAACATATTTTAAGTCCAGATCGAAATTATTTAATTTCCCAGCCTGTCCACCAGATAGATGCCGACTTCACCATGCCTCATGGCCTCCACATCCGCTGTAAAGCTATGCAAAACAGTCATCTGTTCGTCGCAGATCCTGCGTCAGCCTGCGCGGTGGCGACACCGAGAATGCCGGGACGATATGGACCCTCGAATAGGTCCCCCAGCGCGTAGCGGGATTTCCAGGTCAGCCGCCGTTGCAAGGCGTGCCAAGCGCGATCGTGCACAAGATGGCAGCGCTGGCAGAGGGCACGCAGATTGCTTAACCGGTTGTTGCGCGGGTCATGATCCAGATGTGCAGCGGCCAACACCACCCGGGTTTCGCGTGCCTCGATCAGGTCAATGAGGTCCGGACCGCCAGTCTTACGCCCTTTGGTGTCCCGCCAGTTTCCCGTGCCTACATCGAACCAGAGACCAGAGGCCACCACCCGGATCCGCTGGCCATGCGGACGGCCACAGACCTGACACCGTCCCTGCGCTCGTTCAAACCTTACGTGTCGGCTGATCTGTGGCCAATCGGGAGGGTAAAGCCACCTGAGTTCTGGACGGATCGGCACAACATGCGTCCCTGAGAAATGTTACCTTTTGTTCTCATAGCATAATACGAAAAGAAATGCCGACACACGCTCGGATGACGCTCCGCTCTTGCCTTCATATCAGATATTCAATGAGTATTGCATTATTGCGTAAAGGGGCCATTGAAGAGATGGTTACCCAGTTATTATTCGTCAGATCTGCGTAATGTGACAGATAGATCAGACCAAGCCTTCCATAAAATCCACCAATGGCCCTTTACATGTTATCTAAGGTATGATTGATTGCGTTTATCCACTACTTGATTGGGGTTAATGGTCGGCAAACACAATCAAAGCTGGTTAGCTGAAATCTATCCTGCTGAAAACTGAGGAACTCATTATGCAAGTAACGCTCACACTTAACGATCTTAACGCACTTTCTGACAAGGCGCGGCAGGAAATTCAGGAACTTCTGTTTCCTAAAGGCGCAGGGAAGCCTGAAGGTTACGAAAGTTATGATTGGAATAACGTCTATGATCTGACGGAGAACCAGATTGAAAGACTAATAGCTGGTCTTGGAGAGTCATCACGTAACGCATTGAAGGTTATTGCAAGTAAAGGTCCTGCTGTTGATGCTAGAGAATTGGATGAGACAGGAGTTTCTAGCTACGGGTCTTTTCAATCCGGTATTCATCGCCGCCTAAGAAAAATTACGGGAGATGACGACGCCTGCTTATTCACTTTTGACGATTGGAGTGAAGACAAAGATGGTATCGGTCACTTTGTTGTTTCATTAAAAACTCTTGAATCTTTGAAAAACTATTTCAAAAAACAAGATTAATAACAAAAAACGTAATTTGAACCATCTATGCTTGATTCTGAGTATAGGATTTCGATGGAGAAGTGTAATGCTAAAGCGAATGACACCCAAAGAGTATTCAGAATTTTGGGCTCGCGAATCACTCCAATTCCAGAATGATAAAATTTACGAACGCCTTAGCGAAATAGTTCCTGATTTACCTACCCTAGAAATAGGATCTGGAACAGGATGGGGCACATTGGCTCTTTCTAGAAACCGACCAGTCTTGGCCTTCGACAATAATCCCGATCTAATTCGCCTTGCTGAAGCCCGTTTACAAGATTATGGGGCCAATGTTGAGATCTTCCAGTCCGACTTATTCGAACCGTCGCCTCAGCTACTCAGCGCAATCCAGACGTTTAAGCCTAAAGTCGTCGTTGGATGGTTCATCGGTTCTCATCCCGACGATAACGACATGCGAACTTCACCTAACCTCACTTCAAATCAAAAACCAAAAGAATATCGGGAGAATGTTGAGGATAAATTGGTTGCTGTGCCTTTATGCGCACCATCGGTGGAGTGGATTCATACTGCCTTTAGAGCTCACATTCCATACGGGGTCAGCGAAGCCGAAATCATAGAGGGCAATAAGAAAGAGTATGAAAGCTACATGTTTAAAGATACTGGATTTTCTGTGACCGATGTTCAGGTTCTCGATTGGAACCTTGAGGCCAGTTCATTCATGTATGTGCGAAATTCTAATTCCAATTTCTCCATGAGGGGCGCATCGAAGCCCGCAATTATTTCCATATTGGCCAAACGCACAGTCAACCGGCAGCCTTGAAAACTAGGCCCAATCGACATTCAGGGTTCTCAACTATTTTGATTGTGATTTTATAAGTTCCTGTGCTGATGCACCAAGCGGATGAATGTCGATTGGGCCTAATTACATTTCTCAAGAGTGTCCGGTTTTTTATTATATTCCTTGAGATCGGACATTCCGCTATCCCCGCCCGATCTGCCTGTCTGCTCAATGAATGGCAGCAGACAGGCCGTCATCGCCCTCATATTAGACATTCGGACCTCTCAATAACCTTCGGAAAGCAGACATAAATGATCCCTATTTTCATGGTTTGTTTTGTTTGATATAAGGTATTTTCACTGGCAATTTAATTGTAATATAGTATTTTTTAAGGGAGTTTATTTTTATGATTTATAAGATCATATGCTCATTCGATAAAATAAATAGTATAATTTTATCTTTTGTTATTTTTATAATTTCTCCAATTCTTTTTGTTCTGATATGTTCCGTATGGCTTTTTTGGGGGGCAGATGAAAGCCTAATCTACAACTATATTACAAAATCGACATCTAAGTTTGACGACTATTCTATATTTGGAGCGTGGGGAGATACATTTGGAGCGTTTAATGCACTTCTAACAGCATTAGGCTTTATAGGAATTGTTATAACAATTATTTTACAATATATATCGTTTAAAAACGATAAAAAAATACAAACAAACAAAATATAGAGTCTTTAATATTTAAACAAATAAGTGTTATAAATGATCTCAGAAAGGAAATAACTTTTTCTTTTCCAAATAACGATCCAGACCTTAATAAAAGCATAACATCTTTTATTGCAAAACAAAAAAGGGATGACGTTGTTGTAGAGTATAGCGTTTTTGGAAAAAAAATATTTAAAATATGCGTAAATCCTATTTCTTTACTATATAGAGAGAAGAAATATTTTTTTGGTGAAATTCCGATCATAATATCAAAACGAAAAAATAATATATCAATATCTCAAGGAAAAGAAGCTCTTAGGCTTTTGGAGCATTATATATCAGTAAAAATAAACCAAAAAGAGAAGAAAAAAGAAAAAATAGATACTCAGGCAATGGTTTCCATATACATAAATGCATTTCATAAAAATAATGAATATAAAAATGGTGCTTATTTTAGAACTCTATACTATATTTTAGAAAAAATAATGAATGAAAAATATCTATCAAATAAAGAAAAAGAAGAATATGGAAATTTAATTCGAGGACAAATGTCTTCTCCAGAGTGTAGTATTATAGCTATAAACGCACTAGCTCCTTTTTCGAAAGATTTATATGATATAGTTATATACTTTAGGCTTTTGAAATATGTAACAAACCCACATATTAAAAAACATTTAGAACTATTTTATCCAAAAAAAGCTTTTTCTGAAAGGAAAAGTATAAGAAATTTCTTCTTAAAAAGATACATCGATAAAAAGAAGTTATCTACAATTAAAAGCCTTCAAAAATGATTTTTTATTTACACTTATAAGTGCCTATTTTATTGAAAGCAGACATTCTCATCTCCCTCCCAAATCTGCCTGTCGGCTTCACCAATTCAGCAGACAGGCAGTGCTCACCTCAAGTCAGACGAGGTTGTAAGCCTTCTGTTGTATTCCTCGTGAGGCTTCCCAAATTCATAGGAACTGCATCTTTTAAGAAGGATCTGTCATGACCAGCCTGTTTGAGCCGATTGAACTGGGAAGCATTTACGCCAAAAACAGAATTCTCATGGCGCCGCTGACACGCGGTCGGGGCACCCGTGATCATGTGCCCACCCCCATCATGGCCGAATATTACGCGCAACGGGCCGGAGCCGGTCTGATCATCTCAGAAGCGACCGGGATCAGCCGCGAAGGTCTTGGCTGGCCGTATGCGCCGGGCCTGTGGTCGCAGGAACAGGTGGAAGCCTGGAAGCCCATCACCGCCGCAGTTCACGCCAAGGGCGGAAAGATTGTGGCCCAGCTCTGGCATATGGGTCGGATGGTTCATTCCAGCGTGACGGGCCAGCAACCTGTGTCCTGCTCGGCGACAAAAGCGCCTGAAGCCCTCCATACGTACGATGGCAAGCAGGCTCCCGAAGTCGCCCGCCCTCTCACCAAGGAGGACATTGCCCGCATCCTGAACGACTACGAAAATGCTGCTCGCAATGCCCTTCAGGCAGGCTTTGACGGTGTGCAGATTCATGCCGCCAACGGTTATCTGATCGACGAATTTCTGCGGGACGGCACCAATCATCGTTCCGACGAATATGGCGGTTCGCCGGAAAACCGCATCCGCTTCCTGCGTGAAGTCACCGAACGCGTGATCGCAACGATTGGCGCGCACAAAACGTCAGTAAGGCTGTCCCCCAATGGCGATACGCAGGGCTGCATCGACAGTCATCCAGAGCAGGTTTTTGTGCCGGCCGCAAAGCTGCTGAATGACCTCGATATCGCTTTCCTTGAACTGCGCGAGCCCGGACCGAACGGCACGTTCGGCAAGACCGACCAGCCCAAGCTGCATGGTCCGATCCGCGAAGTCTTCAGGAAGCCGCTGGTTCTGAATCAGGACTACACACGGGAAGAAGCGATCGAGACAGTCGCTACCGGTGTTGCGGACGCCATTTCGTTTGGTCGGCCTTTCCTCGCCAATCCGGACCTCGTGCGTCGTCTGGAAGACAATCTGCCCCAGAACAAGGACGATATCCGCACCTGGTACTCGCAGGGTGCAGAAGGCTATACGGATTATCCGCTTGCTCGCTGATACCCTATTTTTCCCGCAAGTTCCTTCCAATGGAAGGAACTTGCATTTGAACTATAGAAAATATTTAGCCGCCGACGTGATACTTGTCGTGAAGTAGGCGAAATCACCTGAATAGTTCTACTCCCTGCCATGAATGTGAACACTGCGAAAGGCTGTTTTCGGTAACTCTATCCCGATAGCCGACTGTCTGTTTCCCCCCCATTGCTGACGTAACTTCCGCCAGAATAAGCAGTTAAATTCTCACGAAACCAGCCTGATGTTTTTATCATTAATCAGTGGATTTTTATGGCCACAGCAGAACATTATCTGGATTAAATGGATTCATAAGCCGCTGATCCGTAATAACTTTGATTATCATTATCTAATGGATTTCGACATTTTTTCGGAAACCAGAAGATAGTAATAAATTCCCTTGCCGCACGGAAACGCCCGCAACGATGCCGACAGACCCAGACATTCCGCTGTCGCCTCTTTTCTGCCGTTTCCGCAACCGATCAGGTTTCTCGAATGCAGACATCAGCATCGACCATCTTTCGCTTCATTTGTACCAACAGCTGTGATACATATGTGCATACACGCAAGGAGGCTTTGTATGTCTGCTGTTACATTCCGGGTAGATGAAACGCTGAAGGCAGCCGCAGTTAAGAAGTTGTCGGCTCAAGGCATTTCACTTTCTGACGCACTGCGCGATACGCTCGCGTATATTGCTGAAACGGGTCGCTCTCCCGTCAAGCGGAGGCTTGTCACAGACGAGGATGCGGAGCTTATCGAGATTGTGCGCGAACGCCTAAAAAACCCTGCCCAAAAGCATCGTATGACTTTTGCAGAGCTTAAGAACCGTCATCGCGAATGAAAGAGTATTGTCTTGAATTCGACGACAGAGCACTCAGAGAGTGGGATGCTCTTGACGGCAGCGTGCGTAAGAAATTTGAAAAGAAGCTGGAAAAGCTGATCTGGAACCCTCACTCTCCAGGAAACGAACTGCATCGCGACCTATCAGGGTTTTATAAGATCAAGCTTCTGAAAGATGGTTACCGCCTTGTTTATCAGGTCATCGACGAACGGATCGTCATCTATGTAATTGCCGTTGGCCGGAGAGCCGATAATGAGATTTATGAACTGGCTTCGAAGCGAACAGAGTGAATTTACTTTCTTGGTAGAAAGTCAGCTCCCGCCCTCATTTTTGCCATTCAATGCCCGGTTAAGTTTCTCGAATAACAGACTATTCCCGGTTTTTCTTGACGTGAGGCGCCAGGGCGGCCAGCGATGAGGCCATGGATACAATCAGTCTTCTTGCCCTGCTCCTGACCTTCTCGGCAGGCTTCAGCATTCTCAACCACCACACATTGCGTGTTCCTGTCACGATTGGCGTTCTGGTCTTCTCATTGCTGACCTCGCTGTTGGTCATGATCCTGAACCCGCTGATCCCGGCCTATGATCTTCAGGCTCTCCCACGATCCGTGCTCGGTGCCATCAATTTGCCTGCGGCACTTCTGAACGGTGCCCTTTCGCTGCTGCTTTTTGCGGGAGCCATGCAGGTGAATGTCGGACATCTGCGCGCAAAGCTGATGTCTGTAACAGCCCTCTCTATTCTGGGAATCGTTCTGGCCGTGGCTTTTCTGGCGGTCGCGGCGTGGTGTGTTTTCCCCTTTCTGGGGCACGCCGTTCCCTTTACATGGTGCATCGTACTTGGCGCCATTCTCGCTCCGACAGACCCGGTTTCAGTCGTGGGGATGCTGAAACGTCTCGGCCTGCCAGGACCGATACAGGCCGTTTTTGCGGGTGAGAGCCTGTTCAATGACGGCGTGGGCGTCGTCATTTTCGGTGTGACGATCGGGCTGGCGACTGGAGACAGTCAAGGGGTGGGCGCTTCTGAGATTGCCATGAGCTTCTGCCGCGAAGCGCTCGGTGGTGGTCTTCTTGGAGCGATAACCGGGTGGATCGCGCTTCGTGTGCTCAAGGCGCAGCGTGACCCGCATATCGATCTGCTGACCTCGCTGGCTCTGGCGACCGGAACCTTCAGCATCGCCAATCAGCTAGGGATGTCCGGAGCGATTGCCGTCGTCGTGGCCGGACTATGTTTCGGAACCAGTTACAGCCATTCCGTTTTCGATGAAGTATCCCGCAAGGAACTCGACATTGCATGGACGCTGATTGACGAAGTGCTGAACGTGCTCCTGTTCATGCTCATTGGCTTTGAAATATTGGAGATCACGCCGCATCTGTTTACGGTGCTGGCGATGCTTGCTGTGATCCCGCTGTCTATTGCCGTGCGGGCATTGAGCGTGCTGTTCTCCACCCTGCCGGTTCATCTCCGGCAGTGGGAACGGGGCCGTGTTCTCGGTATCCTGACATGGGGCGGCCTGCGTGGCGGCATCTCGGTTTCTCTGGCGCTTGGCCTACCACCCGGAGACCTGCGCGACCTGCTACTGCCTGTTTGCTATGGTGTCGTGGTGTTCACCATCATCGTGCAGGGTCTGACCATGGAGCGGGTCGCCCGCAGGCTCTATCCGTCAATCGCTTCCCGGTCGCAATAATGCCCTCCTCCCTTCTCCCGGTCTCGATTTCCGCCCGGCGGGTTCTCATTCTCGGGCTTGTCGCAGGCTATGTGGATGCCCTGAGTTTCGTCGATCTGGGCGGTGTCTTTGCAGGCGCGATGACGGGCAATACCACGCATATGGGCGCCTCGTTTATCAGCGGAAACTGGCACCATGGCCTGCTTCTGGTGGGTGTGCTGGGTGTCTTTTTCCTTGCCGCCATCCTGTCCGGCCTGATGCGGCTGTTATGGTCGCCAGCTTATGGTGTCATGGTGATGACAATCTTCATGGTTCTGGCACAGATCGTGCATGGATCCTCCCTACGCTACTGGGGCGAATTTCTCGTGCTTCCGGCACTGCTGGCTGTTCAGGGCGAAACGATCGCGAAATTCTCCGGCACGCCCATGCCCACGATCGTCGGTAAGCGGCCGCTTGAGACCGCCTTATGAGTGAGGATTGTGCCTGGTAAGTTACCGTCGTTAACGACGTCGTTATTGACGTTGTTTGGGAGGTAGCTATGGCTCAAGAAATCCTGATTGGCGTTGAACGCCGTCGCCGCTGGTCGGATGAACGCAAGCTTGCGATACTGGCTGAAGTTGGTGTGGACGGGGCAAGTGTATCGGATGTGGCCCGTCGGCATGACCTGACCCGTCAACATCTTTACCAATGGCGGACGTCTTTCCGCCAAAGACTGTCTTCCCCGGATCAGTCTGTGGCGTTTGTTCCTGTCGCTGCAGTGAAGACACCTGCTCTGGTCTCTGGCGATGATAATGAAGGGCTGGCCATTATGCTGCGTAATGGCCGCAGTATCAGGGTGAGTGGACATCCTGCAGAAGAGTTTCTGGCGAAGATCATCCGGATTGCCGAGACAGCATGATTGGCGTGGGCAACGGTGTGCGCGTCTATCTGGCCTGCGGGGTTACGGATATGCGCAAGGGGATATCGGGTCTGGCTGCACTGGCACAGGACGTGCTGCGTCAGAACCCGACATCAGGGGCGCTCTTTGCCTTTCGTGGTCGCCGTGGGGACAGGATCAAGCTTCTGATGTGGGACGGTCAGGGGTTCTGTCTTTATTACAAGGTTCTTGAGAAGGGACGTTTTCCATGGCCCTCGCCGGCAGAGGGCGTTGCACGCCTGACAGCCGCACAGATGGCCATGCTGTGGGAAGGCATGGAGTGGAGACGACCTTCCTGGTCTGCGCCACCGTCTCGCGTGGCCTGATTTTTATGGCGTGATCGTGCAGAACCTTTTGTCTTTTATTGGGTTTTCTGCTATTTTTTCATAATGACGCATGCGCCCGCGGTCCTGCCTGATGATCCGGATATCCTGAGGGAAATGATTGTTTCCCTGCAGACCGAAGTGGCTCGGCTTTCCGCTTCAGCCCGTGCGTATGAAGCTCTTGTCCAGTCTCTCTCAAAATCCGGATCGCGCGTCTTCAGAAACAGAAATTCGGGGCCAGTTCAGAAAAGATAGACCGTGAGATTGAACAGCTCGAACTGCTTCTTGAAGATGTGAAAATCGCCATCGCGGCAGCCGATCCTTCTCCTGACATCAGGGAGCACGATGACAGCGATGGTGTGGTCTCTTCCCCCAGACGGCGCGGCAAACCAAAGGTTTCCGACACGACACCACGGGAGCGTATTGTTCTCGACCCGGGCGAGGCCTGTCCCGCCTGTGGCGGTCCCCTACGCCTCGTTGGCGAAGATGTCACCGAAATACTGGACTTTATTGCGGCAAAACTGAAAGTTGTCGAAACGGCACGGCTGAAGAAATCCTGCCGTCATTGCGAAACAATGGTACAGCCTGAAGCACCGTCGCGCCCTGTCCCACGGGGCATGGCTGGCCCCGGGCTGCTGGCCCATATCCTGGTCTCAAAATTCGATGATCACATTCCGCTTTATCGTCAGAATGAGATCTTTTCCCGTCAGGGTGTGGACATTCCCCGTTCAACCCTGATCGACTGGTGTGGTCAGGCCGTTGCCGTTCTGCGTCCTCTCACAGATCTGATCCGTCAGGATGTCGTAAAGGCAGACCTGCTGCATGCCGATGATACACCCATCCAGGTTCTTGATCCTCGCCTGCGTCAGGCTGGGAAACCACGTGGTGTGAAGGAAGGGCGGATCTGGACCTATCTGCGCGATCCCCGCCCCTGGGGCGGGAGTGATCCGCCCGCCGTGGCCTACTGGTTCTCTCCCGATCGCAAGGGGATCAATCCCCAGACCCATCTGGCACAGTTCCGGGGCATTCTGCAGGCTGACGCCTACGCGGGGTTCAGGGATCTGTATAAACCCGATGCAACGGGAACCGTGCATGTGCGCGAAGCGGCCTGCTGGGCTCATCTCCGCCGGGCCTTCCATGATGTCTGGAAGGGCAGTGATTCGACAATCGCAAGGGAAGCACTTGAACAGATCGGAGAGCTCTACGATATCGAGCGCCAGATCACCGGACACCCGGCCCCGTATCGTCTGGCTGTCCGACAGGAACAAAGCCGCCCCCGTGTCACAGCATTCCACGCATGGTGCGAAACACAGCTTGCCCGTATCCCTGGAAAGGGGGAACTGGCAAAAGCGATCCGTTATGCGCTCAACCGGTGGAAGGCCTTTACCCTGTTCCTCGAAGATGGTCGTGTCGCCATCGACAACAATCCTGCCGAACGGGCCATACGGCCCGTATGCGTGGGGCGAAAAAATTATCTCTTTGCCGGATCCGACACCGGGGGCGACAACATCGCTGATGCCATGACGCTTATCGAAAGCGCAAAACTCTCCCGGCTTAATCCGCACGATTACCTCGCCGACGTCCTGGCCCGTATCAACGAGCACAAGATCAACCGGCTCCACGAACTGTTGCCATGGAACTGGAAACCCGTGAATACACTGCACAGGCAGGCCGCATAATCAAGGCGGCCCAGAGCGGCCGGTTACGATCGTCGTGACAACAAACCTGCTGAAAGCCGCATCGGGAATTCCAGCTCGTCGACCAACCATGGCGCATCATGTCAATCGGGCTGCGCGATTGCGCTCATAGGTTATAGCAATCAACGGTTGGTATAATGTGCCCGCAAAGACTAATTAACTGAGCATAATTTAAAATCACTATTTCCGAACCGTTTACTTCTAAAATTTCACCACGAAACCGTGTTATAATACGGGATAAATTTTCAGGTGTCATGCGAAGCTCGGCTGCCACCAAAGATTTGCTATGCGGAAGTACGACTTTTTTTCGATTGTCCTGTATAATGGAAAGTTTCACGAGATAACAGAACAAACGCTGTGAACCACTACAATGATAATAACAACTCGTCTGATTGATGTTATTCCTAAATTGTTTTGCAACATATTCCAGCATAATACGCGCGAACGATGAATGAAAAGAACACAATACGTCTATAATATTTGCATCAATCTGAAGCATCGTCGCTGCTGAGGCACAATAAGCTTCCAGAAGATAAGGTTGTCGTGTTACGACCGCTGCAGGAAGAAGAAAGTCACCGGTTATCATACTCATAACAGTGATATTTTCTTTCTTTTCTGGATGCGGACTCCTTAAGTGTATGATGCCATCAAACACAATCCACAAATTTTTTGGTTTATCGTTTTTTTCACAGATGACAAAAGAACGCGTTTTTCACGCTTTGAAACACCATCAAAGAGTCTCAGAGCGCTGAACATTTCTTCAGGTTCCGATGGAATATTCTGATTTTTATTATGACTTCTCATCATTTTGGACACATACGGACTCTGGAAGAGGATACGTTAAACAACCTGTTGGTTCGACAACAGCACCAGGCGTAAGAACGCCTTCCTGCGTGTTCGTCAACGACAGGATATGGATCACCGTCAAACCTTTAGAAAGAAGATAATCTGAAATAATGCGCCGATGACACCGCCACCAAAGAACCTCTGCGCACATTAAAACAACCGTTTCATATCGGCTCGCTTCGATTAAAGTTGCTAGACCTTTCTGAAATTCATCGCTTAAAGCATAGTCGGCATAATTATGAAAACTTTGCACACGCCAGAATGCATTAATCGTAGGTGCAACGGTTCTAGACCGCGGACGTCTCCCGCCTAACTCCGGAAAATGACGATAAATAACGTTTACTTTCCCAAGCGCTTCAGACAGGACATTACCATTGTAATCCCGATTACGCCTGGAATACGGAAACGCACGAACATCCGCCACGAATGTAATATGATAATGACAAATAAGTGTTATAAACTCGTCAAGGGAATGCGTAGAGTGACCAATCGTATAAATCGTCTTACATTTAACCTTGGTCATTTTACAGTGTCTTCGGTTGCATAAGGAAAATTACCATGTCTTCACAAACCTTCAGAATTGGCGACATTGTTTCATGGAACTCTGAAGCCGGTTATGTCACAGGTAAAATTACGAAAATTCACACATCACCATTTCTCGTCAATGGGTATCATCATCATGCGTCAGGCCAGGAACCTCAATACGAGATTGTCAGCCAGAAAACTGGGCATATAGCATTTCACAAAGGGTCGGCCCTACAGCTACAGATGTAAGTGTTCATATACTTCACAAAGAATGAACTGGATCAGAATCGTAAAACTCCAGTTTTAGCCGGACCAAACCAGATAATTTTAGGTAATGCGTCTGCTCCGGTTTGATAAGGCCTGGTTCACAAGGTGTCAGATGCCTGACTTCTCCAGTGTCAACGTACACGAGCGTCGCAGTTCCTTCCAGAATACGGATAACTGCCCATACGCCAGCCTTCGTGGCATGACGCTGACGCAGACCTGCGGGAAGAGTTATCTCATTGAACTCCGACGTAATACGATACGGTTTCATGGCTGCTTCCTGATATCACGAAAAACAACCTTTATCGCATCGATATTTCCACTATGGTTTCTTATGATATCCATATTGAATATAACAACAATCTGCGAACCATTCCGTCTTAAAGCCGGCACGGTGAGTGTACGATCTGAATTAAAACCTGTTACTCCTGCTCCACGACATAAGACCAACCTTTCCAGTGCCGTTCACGTAATTTTTCCGGTATAATCAGATCAAGTGACTTCCCAATAGCTTCCTCCGCCGCAAAACCAAACATCTGAACTGCGTTGTCATCCCACAACTCGATGATGCCTGAGCGATGGACCCGGACAATCGCATCGTCACAAATAATGGGAGAATTCTTTTGATCTGTTTCAGCAAAACTTAAATTCGGCATGGAACATAATTCCTAAAAACGTGATAACGGATGAATACTTTTTATACGTTAGCGTCAATACCTATATGTCCTGCTCATCCAGAAATTTCTGGAGAACAAGAGCGTGATTATGAAGCGGATCATGCGCAGCATAAAGAAGAGTGATCCTCCCTTTTTTCATAAGGTTCTCAAGTTTTTTGATGTCGGAATTTCCTTCAGAAAGCTCATGACGATACCTGAGTTTGAATTCATCCCAGTGAGCCGGGTCATGATCAAACCAGTGTCGAAGATCGGAGCTTGGAGCAGCATTCTTTAACCAATAATCCATTTTAACATCTGATTTGTGCAACCCTCGAGGCCACAATCGATCCACAAGAACACGAACGCCATCTATTTCCGAAGGCAGATCGTAAACTCGTTTTATCCGAACGTCGTGTCGAGATTTCATGAGAGATTAGGGCCTGTTAGGGCTTGATCCAGTCTGCTGCGGCAGCGATGTGGATGACCGCGAGGAACGACGTTGCTGTTTTTTCATATCTGGTTGCGACAGCGCGCCACTCCTTGAGGCGAGCCCAGAGGTTCTCAACGAGATGCCGACACCGATAGGCCCATTTGGGGCAGGCGACCGGGCCATCGCGTCGTTTCGCAGGAATGGCTGGCCGTGCTCCCATGTCCCATATCCGTTCACGCATGGCGTTCGACGCGTAGCCCTTGTCCGCTACTACCCACAGGGGAGTGGCGGGAAGGCTGTCGAGCATGGCTGGTGCCAGAGGCAGTTCATGAGCCTGTCCAGGGGCCAGCGCAAAACCGAAGGCTTTTCCATGTCCATCACGATCACGCAGACTTTTGTGCCATAGCCACCGCGAGAGCGGCCAAGTGCTTCACGATGGTCTCGCTCTTCGAAAGAGGCCCCTTTTTTTGGGCTCCCGCCGCTTTGTGGTGAGCCCTGATGTTTGTGCCATCCAGAAAAGTCATTCCGAATGCCACTCCCTGTTGTTCCTGAACCAGTGCGAGCAGCCGCCCCATACGCCGAGCTTCGCCCAGCGGATGAAAAGCTGCGCAGCCCGCCACCACGGACCCAGTTCAGCGGGGATACTCCGCCATTTCGCGCCATTCTCATGACGCCAGAAAATCGCTGCTATCGTCCGCCGCAGATCATGTGGCGGCGTCTTGCCCCTCGGGCGAACCTCCTCAATCAGAGGTTCCCAGATCGCCCATGTCTCGTCCGTAAAGGTGCCTGTTCTGTCTCCTTCTTCCATCCCTACAATATGGGAAGAAATTCAAGATCTAACAGGCCCTAGGGCCTGTTAGGGCTTGATCCAGTCTGCTGCGGCAGGCGATGTGGATGACCGCGAGGAACGACGTTGCTGTTTTTTCATATCTGGTTGCGACAGCGCGCCACTCCTTGAGGCGAGCCCAGAGGTTCTCAACGAGATGCCGACACCGATAGGCCCATTTGGGGCAGGCGACCGGGCCATCGCGTCGTTTCGCAGGAATGGCTGGCCGTGCTCCCATGTCCCATATCCGTTCACGCATGGCGTTCGACGCGTAGCCCTTGTCCGCTACTACCCACAGGGGAGTGGCGGGAAGGCTGTCGAGCATGGCTGGTGCCAGAGGCAGTTCATGAGCCTGTCCAGGGGCCAGCGCAAAACCGAAGGCTTTTCCATGTCCATCAGCGATCACGCAGACTTTTGTGCCATAGCCGCCGCGAGAGCGGCCAAGTGCTTCACGATGGTCTCGCTCTTCGAAAGAGGCCCCTTTTTTTGGGCTCCCGCCGCTTTGTGGTGAGCCCTGATGTTTGTGCCATCCAGAAAAGTCATTCCGAATGCCACTCCCTGTTGTTCCTGAACCAGTGCGAGCAGCCGCTCCCATACGCCGAGCTTCGCCCAGCGGATGAAAAGCTGCGCAGCCCGCCACCACGGACCCAGTTCAGCGGGGATACTCCGCCATTTCGCGCCATTCTCATGACGCCAGAAAATCGCTGCTATCGTCCGCCGCAGATCATGTGGCGGCGTCTTGCCCCTCGGGCGAACCTCCTCAATCAGAGGTTCCCAGATCGCCCATGTCTCGTCCGTAAAGGTGCCTGTTCTGTCTCCTTCTTCCATCCCTACAATATGGGAAGAAATTCAAGATCTAACAGGCCCTAAGATTGTCTACATTATTTGTGCTTAGATTCGACATTTGCCTCTTGGATCTACAGAGAGGCAAATGTCGCCTGCGTCCAAGCCTCAGCAGCCCTCACCCATGCGGGCGAAACACGACCTTGGTGCAGCGATCTTTTTTGTCCCTGAATTTTTCATACAGTGCTGGCCCGTCTTCCAGGTTTGAAGACCGATGACTGATGACAAAAGAAGGATCGATTTCCCCTTTCTGGATGCGTTCCAGCAGAGGCTTGAGATATTTCTGCGTATTTGTTTGCCCAGTCCGCAGGGTCAGTCCCTTGTTCATGAGGATACCGATCATGACTGGCCCAAGGGCACCGGCATAGACACCAGGCATGGAAAGAATGCCGCCTGGGCGGCATCCGAGGATGGCCTGATTGAGAGCGAATGGCCTCTCGAGTGTTGTCGCTGAAAGCAGTGCTGAACCGACTTTTTGCATCATGGTATCGGCGCCATGTGCTTCCATACCGACGGCTTCGATAACGGCATCTGGCCCAAGTCCATCAGTCATTTCGACAAGAGTTTCCTGGATGTTCTGAGTACGGAAATCTATGGTTTCCGCACCTGCTGCCCGTGCCATGGCCAGTCTTTCCGGGACTTCGTCAATGGCAATGACGCGCTTTGCTCCCAGCAGAAAGCAGGAGCGGATCGCCATCTGTCCAACCGGACCACATCCCCAGACAGCAATGGTTTTTTCGGATTCGGGAGTGATCTCGCAGTTTTCTGCAGCCTGGTAGCCGGTAGGGAAAATATCGGACAGTAAAAGGACCTGCTCGTCCTCCAGTCCTTCGGGGACAATAATGGGTCCGACGTCTGCATAGGGAACACGCAGGTATTCGGCCTGTCCGCCTGAAAAACCACCTGTGATATGTGAGTAACCAAACAGGCCGGCTAGAGGGTATCCAAAGGTTTCGGCCTGCTGGCGCCTGTTGGGATTTGTGCGCTCACAGCAGCTCCAGTTACCCCATTTGCATTGTCTGCATTCGCCGCAGGAAATCGTAAACGGTACAACGATACGATCTCCAACCGAGAGACGCTTATTGTCTTTTCCGACTTCGACAACCTCCCCCATTGTTTCGTGCCCGAGAATGTCACCACATTTCATGGTCGGCATGAGGCCGTCCATCAGGTGCAGGTCAGAACCACAGATGGCACAGGCCGTCACCTTGATGATGACATCCCGCCCCTCAATGATTTCCGGGTCACGCACACTTTCACAGGTAATCTTGCCCTTTTTCTGCCAGGTCAAAGCTTTCATGGGAGGTCGTCCTGTTCTGGAGAGATGCAGGAGAAACGCCTGATGGTGTCGATAGTTTGGAAGGTTCCTGCAAACAAAACTTGATGCAGGTCTCGGGCTTGTGAGCGAACGTTTTCCTGAACCCCGTGCATGTCTCCCGTCGCGTCGCCGGAACAGAGTTTAGGTATCAGAATATCGTATTAGTCAGTAGTATCCTAATATTTGTATTATGATTATGATTATTCCAATAACTATCTGATTTATTTTATAAAATACAGCCGGATAAATTGGGTTGATATTTTCTGTTGCATGGTATCTGCGTGATCAAGGTCTGCTTCAGGCTGCCTTTTGCACTACATAATCATACGATCAGTATCCGTTGTGAGGTAGAGTTTTACTGTTATGCGGTAATTTCAGATCGGTAATGCTGCTCAATGACCGGAAATATCACGACATGATCCGCCTCAGACAGAGCCAGACGGTGCCGGTGGATCACAGCTGACGTAACCCTGTTTTCGTTTTTCAAAGGCCAGTCGCCAGCCGATCTGAGATTTCGACTGAGGAACATCAGACGGTGGCAACTGGTTATCCGATACGGTCTAAGAAAGCTGCTTTGTCGGGCTGTTATGGACCGCAGAGCTGCTTAGCAGTTGCACTGATGTGTCGTCCCAACCTGACAGCCTTTCTGAGCACAACAATGACTCTTACGATACGAGCACGCCGGGACTTACGAAAACTGTTTCCCGGTATCGGATACTTAAAGTCCCAGCGCGGAAAGTCCTGGATGAATTGCCCCGGGTTTTGTGGAGACAGAAAGACCCGTGAGGTAAGAAGAATTCATGAGCAATAAATCGAAGCGTTTTCCGCCTGAGTTTCGTGACCGTGCAGCCCGCATGGTTCTGGAGGAAGAGAAGAACCATCCTTCGCGGTGGTCTGCAGTGATGATGATAGCGCCAAAGCTGGATATTCATCCTGACACGCTGTCAAAATGGACCCGTCTGCATGAACGTGCCAATGCGCCTGCGGTGAGTGACCTGCCTGATCGAGAGAAGATCAGGCAACTGGAGCGAGAGAACCGCGAATTGCGGCAGGCCAATGAAATCCTGCGTAAGGCGTCGGCATATTTTGCCCAGGCGGAGCTCGACCGCATCTTCAAGCCATGACACGCTTCATTGAGGAGCACCGGCAGACATATGGTGTCGGGTCAATCTGCAGGGTTCTGTCGATTGCACCATCTGCCTATTATGCAACTGTTGCCAGACAGAAAAATCCGTGTGTGCGCAGCCAGAAAGACAAAGAACTGTGCGATGACATCCGTAGAGTGTGGAATAATAATTTCTGCGTCTATGGAGCGCGCAAGGTCTGGCATCAGCTCAGACGTGAAGGCGTGGATGTCGCCCGCTGCACGGTAGAGCGGCTGATGCGCCGGATGGGGCTGAAAGGCGTCATTCGTGGCAAGGGGGTCAGAACCACACGGCCTGATCCGCAACGTCCGTGTCCGCAGGATCTGGTGCAGCGCCAGTTTCATGCTCCTGCCCCCAACAGACTGTGGGTTTCGGATTTCACGTATGTTTCCACTTGGCAGGGCTTTGTTTATGTGGCCTTCATCATTGACGTCTTTGCACGGGTTATTGTGGGTTGGCGTGTCTCCTCAACGGCTCATACCGACTTCGTACTGGATGCCCTTGAGCAGGCTCTGTGCCAGAGGCAGCCTGAGGGAAAAGTGACCCACCATTCCGACCGCGGCTGTCAATATGTGTCCATTCGTTACACGCAAAGACTGGCTGAAGCGGGGCTCGTTGCTTCTGTCGGCAGTGTTGGGGATTCCTATGATAACGCCTTGGCAGAGACCATTAACGGACTTTACAAAACCGAACTCATCTATCGGCAGGGGCCATGGAAAAACAGGGAAGCTGTTGAACTGGCAACACTTAAATGGGTCGACTGGTTCAATAATCGGCGGCTCCTGTCCTCCATTGGAAACATCCCGCCAGCAGAAGCTGAGGCACGCTTTTATGCACAACAGAAATCACATGCATTAGCCGCTTAAATCAGATAAAAAACGTCTCCACAAAACCCGGGGCAATTCAGGATGATCCTCCGGACGACGTCCTGCAGGCCAGTGAAACAGGCGATCATCGGCTGAAATAGGCTGATCGTTGATCGATGCCGCACGGTAGCGCATCAATCCCGCTCCATCGAACTCCCAGTTCTCATTCCCATGCGACCGGAACCACTGCTCGGCGTGATCTTTCCATTCATAGGCAAAACGCACGGCGATCCGGTTGTCCTGAAACGTCCAGAGTTCCTTGATGAGTCGACGCTGATTTCTCACACTTGAGGCAATTTCGGGTTATTTTGTAGAATTCAGTCATCCCACAGGAGCCCGATCTGGAATATTGACGATATTGTGCTTCTGGCGGCGGGTTCTGAACGCAGTGAGGGTGTCACGGCCTGAGAAGGCAGTGTTGGTGGAAGCTATGTGGTCTGTGCACTGTCTGTTTCTTCAGATGGCCTGCCGGAGCCTTCGCAATCGTGCATGAGCGAGGGCGAATTCATGCTGACAGGGGAACATGTCCGGCATGGACAGGACAATCCGACGGACGCTGAGCGTTACACGTGTCGCGATTTTGAGCAGTCGTGCGCGTATGGTGCCACAGGTCGCCGTCTCCAGGCTGGTCTGGCCAAGGGCCAGTCTTTGCAGAGCGATCAGCAGGACATAGGCTGCGGCCGAGAACCACAGCCGGAGCTGGTTGGCCCGGATGGTGTGGGACGAGGTCCTGTCTGAGAACAGATCCATCTGGCATTCCTTGATGCGGTTTTCCATATCCCCGCGTGCGCAGTAAATCTGTTCGTAGAGATGGCGGGGGTCGGACATTCCCTGCGGTAGCGTGGTGACAATGAAGCGATGATAGCGGTTGCCGTGGCGCCATTCGGCCTTGGCCACGACCCGCCTGCGGCGCGTCCAGCTGTCCTTTGTGATCCAGTCAAAGGAGGCGAAACCGCGCGCAGCTCTGCCTGTCGTGGCGGCTTCGTCACGAACCTCAGCGGACAAAGAGGCAATCCGGTCATACAGGCGGGTGTTGCCTGCAAGCCCGAACAGGAAGTCAACGTGGTTGTCTTCGCACCATGTCATCAGACTGTCCCGGGCGAAACCGCTGTCCCCACGCACCAGGATACGCACCCGGGGCCAACGGCTCCTGATCTGCTCCACGATCCGGCGGATGTCTGCCAGTGCTTCCTTCCCCGGGTCCCTGTCTGCCGTGCGCAGGGTAGCGCTGAGGAGATGATCCCCGCAAAAGATGTATAGCGGCAGATAGCAGTTATGGCCGTAATACCCATGAAAGGCACGGCCTTCCTGATGGCCATGGATACGGTCATCGGTGGCATCCACATCCAGAACGATGCGGGCGGGTGCGCGCTCATGCTGGTCCAGAAAGAGCGTGACGAACAGGGTCGCCAGGGCCTCATGATCAGCAATGATCCGACAGTAACGATCTGCCTTGTGCCCACTGCGCTCCAACCGGTTCAGTGTAGATTTGCCAGCCAATGCTGCGCAGTTTGCCCGGCCTCCTGACAGACGGCCCGAGGCCAGACCAAAGATCAGGTCATGCCGCAGGGCATCGTGATCATTGAGATCTTCATAGCCCAGTGCCAGGCCCATGATCCGCTGACGGACAAGGTCTTCAACCCGGTATTCCACAAAGGCAGGATGCCGCTTATCGCGAAAACAGGCAGCAAAGCGGCGGCTGAGACCCAGAATGTCATCAGCCTGCTTCACCAGAATGACGCCCCCATCCGAACTCATGCACCCCCCGTCAAAACGGGCCACAACACGCCGTCCACAGGAGGCTGGAAACTCATACGCGCCTGCGCTACACTCTGTCTGCATCGGGTTTTCTTGATGATTATGGAAATTTCTTTTCTACAAAACAGACTTTTTCATAATCTAACCCGATGTACAACCCTTCTGTGAGATTTCCGCGTCGATAGTCCTGTTCGCGCTCCCATTTGCGCTTCAGAAAAGCGACGATTTCTTCGCGCCCGGTAATAAATTCCAGACGATTGCGCCATCGACGCGGAAATCTCACAGAAGGGTTTGAAATCCTGCCGCGTCGGTGGGTTGTGGAACGGACCTTCGGTTGGATGATCCGCTGGCGTCGCCTTGTGAAGGACTACGAACAGCGGATCGACGTCGCAGAGGCCATGATCCACATCGCCATGGGAAGCCTCATGCTACGCCGAAACGCTCATCCGTGAATTTCCAAAAGGGCTCTTACAAAAATGCTCCGCCCGTTCTGGAGTGCGACCACGGATGACAACCTCAATGCCCGGATACAGGGCTGAGAGTGCCTCTACATGCGCAAGGGCTTGGGTGCCTGTGCCAATAATCAACACCCGCTTTACAGCATCAGAAGCAAATGTGCGAATACCCAGCATGCTCATGGCTGATGTCCGGCGCATTGTTACAGTGGGGCCATCCAGATTGAAAAGGAAGCGTCCATCATGTGCATCGGCGCATGTAATCATGCCCTGAATGGTGGGAAGATGGAGTGCGGGATTTTTACCAAAAATTGTGAGTATTTTGGTGGCAATCAAATCCTCTGCCACGGTTGGCATGCACATAAGCGTGCCGTTGCCATCTTGCGTGGGAACAACGGTACGAGGCGGGCATGTAATGCCACCATTTGCGTAATCGCGCACTGTGCGGGCAGCATGTTCACCAATGCAGGAAATGGTAAAAGTGCCTGCGTTTCTGGCGCACCGTAATATTGCATGTAGGGCATGTCCATATTTGAGTTCGAGGTTATGGCGCTGATTGCACAGCGCAGCACAGTGAACGTCAAGGGGCAGTAACCTGCACAGATACATGCACTGGTAGAAAAATGCTGGGGTTGAGGCGGTTCGGAACAATCGGACACAAAATGAGTTTCAGGCATCCATTCTTATATAATCTATTTGCTACCTATTATTTTGCTTAACGTATGGCATGGGAAAGGAGGGAATATAAAAAATAGAAGACCGGTCTATTTTTTATATGGACAGGCAATGTATTCGTCCATATATAAGCTCCTATGAAGATTGCAGAGAAACATCACGCTGCTCGGCAGCACATCCTGAAAGCGGCTAAACCGCTTATCGGCCAGCGTGGTTTTTCGGCTGTTGGTCTGACACAAATATTGGATGTTGCGGGAGTTCCCAAGGGCTCTTTCTACCATTACTTCGAATCAAAAGAAGTATTTGGGGAAGAGCTTCTTAGAACTTATATTGAAGATTATCTGGTAAAAATGGATGATCTTTTTGAAAGTGCAGATGGTAATGCAGCCGAAAAAATAGCGCGTTACTGTCAGTTCTGGCGCGATACGCATCTTAGTAAGCAGATTGGGAATAAATGCCTGATTGTTAAACTTGCAGCGGAAGTCTGCGATCTTTCGGAACGGATGCGGGCCATTCTGGAAGGTGGCACCAGGAGTGTTATTGACCGGCTTAGCGCACTTATCACGGCGGGGCAGGGAGAAGGCTCAATAGGCAACCGGCAGGAGCCGGAAATGCTTGCGGCCTCACTTTACCAGCTCTGGCTGGGTTCGACCCTGATAGTGAAAATTACACACAGTTCTCAGCCGTTTGACCAAGCATGGCAGGCAACCAAACGGCTTCTGGAAATCTAGAAAGCAGGGAAAGCGCACAGCGTTTTACTTTGCGCAATAAATAGACGACCGGTCTACTATAAAGACCGATCTTAATAAGGTGTCTCAATGCAGAACTTTGAATTCTATAACCCTACACGCATCCTGTTTGGCAAAGGCATGATAGCTCGGCTTGATGAACAGCTATCGCCTGAAGCCCGCGTGCTTGTGCTTTATGGTGGTGCAAGTGCCGAACGTAGTGGCACGTTGGCTGAAGTTCGGGCAGCGCTGGGGAACCGCACTTTCCGTGAGTTTGGCGGTATTGAAGCCAACCCTACATATGAAACCCTTATGAAGGCCGTGGCTCTGGTGCGGGAGGAAAAGCTCGACTTCCTTTTGGCTGTTGGTGGCGGCTCTGTCATGGATGGCACCAAGTTTGTCGCGGCTGCTGTGCCGTATGAAGGCGAGCCGTGGGATATTCTTGTCAGCAAGGGTAAAGCCGCAACAAAAGCGCTTCCGCTGGGCACGGTTGTCACCTTGCCTGCCACGGGTTCAGAAATGAACTGCCTAAGCGTTATTTCTCGCCAGTCTACGGGTGACAAGTTGTTGTTCTCCAACCCGTTGGTCTATCCGCGTTTTTCTGTGCTGGACCCCATGCGCACCATGAGTTTGCCCATGAAGCAGGTGATTAATGGGGTGGTGGATTCCTTTGTCCATGTGATGGAACAGTACATGACCTATCCGGTCGATGGCATGGCGCAAGATCGCTTCTCAGAAGGGCTGCTGTCCAGCCTGGTTGAGATCGGGCCGCGTATTGTCGCGACACCAGATGATTATGATCTGCGCTCCAACCTCATGTGGGTTGCAACGCTTGCCCTGAATGGCTTGATCGGCGCGGGTGTGCCCCATGATTGGAGCACGCACATGATTGGTCATGAAATTACGGCAAAATACCACATTGATCATGCCCGCACGTTGGCCATCGTATTCCCTGCGTTAATCAAGGTTCGTCGTGCCGAAAAGCGCGCCAAGTTGCTGCAATATGCAACGCGGGTATGGAACCTGACCGATGGTACGGAAGATCAGCGGATTGATGTTGCCATTCGTAAAACTGAGGAATTCTTCGAAGGTTTGGGCGTACCAACCCGTCTGTCTGCCTATGAGATTGGTGCTGAAGGCATCAACGATCTGGTTGGTCAGCTTGAAGATCATGGCATGACGCATCTGGGTGAAAACGGTGATGTTACCCTAGATGTAAGCCGCAAAATTCTGGAAGCCGCTGCCTGACCTGAAGTGTCGCTATCGCCGGGGTGAAGGGGAACAGCCCGTTATCCCGGCAACCAATAAATTAATGAGAAACGAGACTTAAAAATGGCTTACGCCACAACCAATCCTTATACTAACGAAGTTGTTGCAACTTTCCCAGAGGCTACTGATGCGGAAGTTCAGACCGCATTGGCCGAGGCGCATGCTGCTTTCGAAGCTTGGCGCGATACATCCTTTGCAGAGCGAGCAAAGGTAATGAATGCCGCTGCTGCCATTCTGCGTCGTGATGTTGATAAGTATGCCCGTTTGGGCACGCTGGAAATGGGCAAGCTGTTTGAAGAATCTAAAGCAGAAATTATTCTTTCTGCTGAAATTTTTGAATACTATGCAAAACATGCAGAAGCACTTCTGAAGCCGGAATTGTTGCCTGTAGCAGACCCGGCAGAAGGCAAAGCCATGCTGGTGCATGAGCCGCTTGGTATCGTGCTGGCAATTGAGCCGTGGAACTTCCCCTTCTATCAGGTCGTGCGTATTATTGCGCCGCAGCTTTCCGCTGGTAACGCCGTGCTGCTCAAGCATGCTTCCAACCTGCCGCAGTGCGCTGCTGCCTTTGATACACTTATGGCAGAAGCCGGGCTGCCCAAAGGGTTGTTCCGCAACCTGTATGCAGCACGCCCGCACACAGCCATGATTTTGAATGACCCTCGCGTATGCGGTATCGCACTCACGGGGTCAGAAGGCGCAGGCACGGTTATTGCTGGTATTGCTGGCAAGGCACTGAAGAAGGCCACCATGGAACTCGGTGGAGCAGATGCTTTCATTGTGCTTGATGATGCTGACGTTGAAAAAGCAGCGCGTTGGGCGGTCATCGGTCGCCACTGGAATGCTGGCCAAGTTTGTGTTTCTGCAAAGCGCCTGATTGTAGCTGATGCTATTTATGATCAGTTCGTTGCTCTTTACAAAGAAGGTGTCGCAGCTCTCAAAGCAGGTGACCCGATGGACCCCAAAACCACGCTGGCTCCGTTGTCATCTCAGGCTGCTGCTGATGACTTGCGCGATCAGGTCACGCGGGCGATGGATCTTGGTGCCAAAGTTGAGGTAATTGGGGCGCCAGTTCCCGAACAGGGTGCTTTCTTCCAGCCGTTGCTTATGTCCAATCTGGATCAGAAAAACCCTGCACGCCATTGGGAATTTTTTGGACCTGTTACCCAGATCTACCGCGCGAAGGATGAGGCCGACGCCATCCGCATTGCCAATGATTCGCCCTACGGTCTAGGCGGCAGCGTATTCACAAAGGATGAAGCCCGAGGCACCCGTGTAGCACGGGCCATCCGCACCGGTATGGTGGTGATTAACCATCCACTATCGCCCAAGGCAGACCTACCTTTTGGTGGGATTAAAAACTCAGGCTATGGCCGTGAATTGATTGGCCTCGGCATTAAGGAGTTCATCAACCACAAGCTCATCAATGTAGTGGATATCGACGCAGCGTTCTGATTTGTATGATTGGAAGTGGCCAACATTTCTGGATGATTTTCCAAAGATGATGCCTGCACCGTATAGTGTGAAAGCCGCATAGGCCGTAACAGACAACCTAAAAAGGGGCTTCCATTGTGGAGGTCCCTTTTTTGTATGGGGTTTGGTTGCGCTAAAATGGGATTACGGACTTCATCTCTTACGCAACATGTCGGCTTTATTCAGAGGCAGGCTGATGACGATTGCCATCATGATTTGTGATGAACATTAGGTGTTTGGTCCCGGGGTTTGATGGGTTGGATTGATGATGAATCTTTCTGGCTCTGAAGTCCATATTTTGCAGACATATTCGTAAGGTGTGAGGCCACTGAGGGTCTTGAGCCTTCGCCCAAAATTATAGGCTGCCATGAAGTCGTTGAGGTGTGTTCTCAACTGCTCATGACTGTCGTAATGGAAGCGTTTGACGGTTGCTTCCTTGATTGTCCGGTTCATCCGCTCAACCTGACCGTTCGTCCAGGGATGATTGGGTTTCGTCAGACGATGTTCGATCCCGTGGGCTTCGCAGATCATGTCGAAGCGCATGGGACGCGACCAGGCCGTATTGCGATTACGGGGTTGGTCAGCGAACTGGATCCCATTGTCGGTCAGGATGGTGTGGATCCGGTAAGGGATGATGCTCAGGAGATGTTCGAGGAATTCCCAGGCCGTCTTCCGATCAGCTTTCTCGACCAGTTGTGTGACAGCGAATTGCTGTCCGGTCAATGGCAACGAGAGGTACAGCTGCCTTCAGCGGTCGGACTTCCGCTATGTCGAGATGAAAGAACCCGATCGGGTGAGCGTTTGAAGCGCTGGCGTTTGGCTTTGTCCCCCTCCATGTCCGGCAGTCGTGAAATCCCGTGACGCTGAAGGCAGCGATGCAGGGCCGAGCGTGTCAGATAGGGAATGCTGGCCTGCAGGGCATAAAGGCAGTCATCCAGCGGCAGCAACGTATGCCGGCGAAAGGCCACGATCATCGCTTCGTCCGTCTCGGACAGGACCGTTGAGCGCGGCTCTTTAGGACCTGTCTTCTGATCTTCGACACTCTGTCGCTTCCGCCATTTAGCCACTGTCTTCGGGTTGATCCCGAACTCCTCGCTCAGCGCCGCGAGCGAAGCCTGCGATCGCTGTATTGCTGCTCGCACGGCGTGCGTGGTCGTGGCGCTCCCATGACGTATCTGTCCCATAATGCTTCCTTCCACTCTCGTGAAAATATCACACCATCAAACCCCGGGACTAAACACCTAACTGACGACACGCCGTAGGTAGCTTTTCCAGATGTACGAAAATTCCGGTAACTGGCGGTTCTGAGGACGAAGCAGCCGTGAAAAGCCGTTTAGCACTACAGTTGCATTTTGTGTTGAGTTCTGAATCTATGGGTAACCATGATTCAGGATATGATGAGTGGCGGTACGTCTGTTGAAGAGACGCTGGAATTATGGGCGCGCTCGCTTCGGTCCGCCAAGGATCGGATGGCG
The DNA here is from genome assembly GCF_009914215.2 of Acetobacter pasteurianus. Lineage (NCBI taxonomy): Bacteria > Pseudomonadati > Pseudomonadota > Alphaproteobacteria > Acetobacterales > Acetobacteraceae > Acetobacter > Acetobacter pasteurianus. The sequence continues at coordinate 79,126 of NZ_CP039847.2, forward strand.
CCGCTGTTCACGCAAAAACGTGTCGTAGATTCGGCCTGTGCTTTTCTTGATGTTTTGATTGGCAATGAACCACGCAAGACGGGATGGATGCGAGCGGAAGCCGCAGGAGATCCTGGTCCATGGCGGCAGCAGGCGCTTCTGGGACGCGGGCACTGGGATGCCGATGCCCTTCGTGACGTCGTCAGGGATTATGTGATTGAGCATCTGGGCACTGAAGAGGGCGTGCTGGTCATTGATGAGACCGGTTTTCTGAAGAAGGGTCAGGCGTCCTGCGGTGTGGGGCGGCAGTATACGGGATCTGCCGGCAAGATCACGAACTGCCAGATTGGTGTGTTTGGCGCTTATGTTTCGGAACGGGGGCATGCCTTTATTGACCGCGCCCTGTATCTCCCGAAAGACTGGACATCAAAGCCTGAGCGTCTGAAGCGGGCCCACGTTCCCGATGACGTGGTGTTTGCAACCAAACCGGCGTTAGCCTCGATGATGATTGAGCGAAGTATTGAGGCCGGTGTGCCGTTCCGCTGGGTTGCAGCAGACAGCGTGTATGGCGTGGGCGACGTAGAACGCACGCTTCGCCGGGCAGGAATTGGATATGTGCTTGGGGTCAAGGGCAATCACTGGTTCGGATCATGGGCAACGGAACCGCTGATTGCCGGAGAGGCGAAAGATATTGCAGCAGGACTGCCAGACCAGGCCTGGCGTCGTCTGTCAGCGGGGCACGGCACAAAAGGTGAGCGACTTTATGACTGGGCGTATCTTCCGCTTGCTGATCTGGATGCTGAAGAATTTGACTGCCCTATAGCCGGACCATGGACACGTGGCCTGTTGATCCGCCGAAACATCGCTGACGGGGACCTTGCCTATTTTACGACCTGGAGCCCGAAAGGGACAACCACGCAGGAACTGGTGAACGTTGAAGGGACGCGCTGGAGGATCGAAGAAGGGTTCGAGACGGCCAAAAACGAATTTGGTCTTGATCATAACGAGACCCGCTCCTGGCATGGTTGGCATCGGCATGTCTCTCTGGTCATGCTGGCCTATGCCGTCATGGCCAGTGTCCGTTACCAGGCAAACTCACTGAAACCGAAAAAAACACAACTCAGAACACGACAGTCCTTGTCCGCTGGTCCATTCAGGAGATCAGGCGCCTCGTCGTAAAACTTGCACAACGCAGACTACCCGTCTCTCACATCCTCAGATGGTCCGTCTTTCGACGAACGCATCAGGCCAGTGCTATCCGCGCTCACTCACGACACAAAATGCAACTGTAGTGCTAATTCTTAAGCAACCAGTTCCGCAAAGCCATCCATTTTCTCTTGAAGTGATTAGGGCGTGCTTAGTAATGTCGCCACGCCTAGGATAAATAATATCATTTTGCGCAAGTCTAAAATTTGAAAGACGATTGGCATTTTCTTCTGAAATATAAGAAATTTTTCCAGTCGAAATTTTACCATCAATGATATCTTGAGGCATAATGCAGGGTACGCCTGATGTTACATAATCAGAGGCGTGTAATTGTGTACCATAAAGGACCAGTTTGGATGCTTCCATCAGCATCACATAAGTAGGATATAGGACAGGTCGTCCATTTTTCATGATACGTTAAGTTGCTCATTGTAAAATTCTTCTAAAATCTTTTCTGTTGTTTACGAAATACCAAGCTTGTTTTCATAATAATATCTTGGAACATTTTATCCGCCAGAGCCCAATCCAATACATCAACTTTCCACGGCAATTCTGACTCCGAGAAAGCTTCCTCCAGTCGTGCTCGCGTTTCCAAAAGCAAAGGTTCATCACCCATAATCGCTAGATCAAGATCAGAAAAAAGCTTGGCCTTGCCTGTGACACGCGAACCAAAAGCTCGCACTTCACGGTCGGGCACAATCTCATTCAGTATCCGCAGCACAATAGCCCGCTCTTCGGGCGTGATCTCGATCAGTCCTGTCACGTTGTGCGCTCTTTCAGCGTGACCAGTAGAAACTCCGCTTCTACGATAAAGTCTGGAATGGTGGCCACAACCTGTTTGGCTGTGGCCTCGTTGTAAGTATGGCTCGTCAGGTTACGCATTTTGCGGAACACGCTCCACTGGGGCCATGCGCTTTTGAGCAGTCCAGCCTCATTGGCGGAGCGGATCATGTCCGGAAAGCCCATGCGGTCATATTCGTCGGGGGAGGCTGAATTGGTTTCCAGAAAGCGCTTCAGGGTCTTGTGGCTGAGTTCATAGGTAAACTCGAAGCGCTGGATCAGGCCGTCCCGTAATTGCTCATCGTCTGGGTGGGCAAGGTGGCGGGTCCAGCCTTCCTTCAGGCGGTTCAAAGCGCGTTCCAGTGGAGTGAGATAGAGCATCACACGCTTTCCTTCTGCACGATCAGCTTCAGGGAGGCGGTAATTTTCGCGTTCAGGGCGTCACCCTGCGCAAACTGTTCTTTCAGGGTCTTTTCAAGGGCTGCGAAGCGTTCAGTGAATGGCACACTGTCTTCCTCGGCTTCCTCTGCCCCCACGTAGCGGCCCGGTGTCAGCACAAAGCCGTGCTGCTCGACCTCGTCCAGTGTGGCGGATTTGCAGAAACCCGGAATGTCCTCGTATTTCCCTGCATTCTTTTCCCCACGCCATGCATGGTAGGTGTCGGCAATGCGCGCTACGTCTTCATCCGTCAGTTCCCGGCGGGTACGGTCAACGAGCTTGCCCAGCTTGCGGGCATCAATGAACAGGATTTCTCCGCGTCGGTCCCGCCAGCCTTTCGGGTTCTTGGTGCGGGTCAGGAACCACAGACAGGCCGGAATCTGGGTGGAATAGAAAAGCTGTCCTGGTAGGGCCACCATGCAGTCCACCACGTCTGCTTCCACCATCCGGCGGCGGATTTCGCCCTCGCTATTCTGGTTGGAGGACATGGAGCCATTGGCCAGCACCACGCCAGCGGTGCCATCGGGAGCCAGATGCCATAGAATATGCTGAAGCCACGCATAGTTGGCATTGCCCGCTGGCGGCTTGCCATACTGCCAGCGCGGATCTTCCTCCAGCGAGGCATTCCACCAGTCCGACACGTTAAAGGGCGGGTTGGCCAGAATATAGTCAAAGCGCAGGTCTTTCAGCTCGTCGCGTAGAAAGCTGCCCTCATTGTTCCAGCGAATGTCCGCGCCAATACCCCGCACGGCAAGGTTCATACGGGCCAGACGCCAAGTGGTGTGGTTGCTCTCCTGCCCATAAATGGCAATATCACCCAGCTTGCCACCATGGGTTTCCACAAAGCGTTCGGACTGCACGAACATGCCGCCAGACCCACAGCAGGGGTCATAGACCCGGCCCTTATAGGGTTCGAGCATGGAAACCAGCGTGCGCACCACGCTGGACGGCGTGTAGAACTCACCCCCACGCTTCCCTTCGGCTCCGGCAAACCCGCCAAGGAAGTATTCATACACCCGGCCCAGCACGTCCCGCGCCTTGTCGTCCGTATCGCCCATGCCGATATCGGAGATCAGGTCGATCAGCTCACCCAGCATGACGGTATCAAGGGCCGGGCGCCCGTAATCCTTGGGTAGCACGCCTTTGAGCTGTTCCGGGTTGGCTTTCTCGATGGCCAGCATGGCCTCATCAATCATCTTGCCAATATTGGCCGAACGGGCATTGTCCTTGAGATGAGACCATCGAGCCGTCTCCGGCACCCAGAAGATATTCTCGGCCAGATATTCGTCAGGATCTTCCGCTGCTTCCGGGTCTTCCAGCATCAGTTCAGCATGTCGGGCTTCAAACGCAGTGGAGATGTAGCGCAGGAAGATCAGGCCAAGGGCCACATGTTTGTAGTCTGAAGGCTCAAGGTTCTTGCGCAGCTTGTCCGCCGCCAGAAACATCTGCTGTTCAAAGCCCAGTGTCGCGGTCGCTGCCTTGGCCTTGCGTGCTTTGGTAGTTTTCTTAGGAGCAGAGGCAGCATCAGGGTTTTTACGTGGACGACCGCGTGACATGAAACTAAAGCCTTAATATGACAATAAATTAGAGCCGCATTTTGGCCTATTCTAGCCGTCTGGTCGAGTAGGAAGGGCGGGATTGTGGGTTTCCGTTACAAGGTAACCGCCGAAGTCCACGCACTGATCGTATTGATAGAAAACTTATCGGCGAATATGGAAAAGATCCTGCAAATGCTCTCAAATTCCACTTATGGCACGTAGATATGGGCTCCCGGAGAAAGAGAGGTTTGTCGAAGTTCCTTAATTAGGTGACAGGCCACCCGTTTCACGCAGGCCTATCAGGCCTATATCGTGACAAAGATCCGTTCGATGTCAGCAATGGGGGGGAGGGCGGAAGGTCTGGTCTGAGCGGAAAAATTGAGGAAGCCGACGGTTGTGATCTCTGTTTTCTCACATAAAATAGCTTGACTTACGACAACATATCCACAAAAAAGGATATATGGATACAGAATCCGCCCTCGCTGCTCTGAGCGCCCTGTCGCAGTCCACGCGACTGGAGATCTTCCGCCTGCTGGTGCGCCACGAACCGGACGGACTACCCGCCGGAGACGTCGCGCGGCATCTCGATGTCCCGCAAAACACGATCTCGGCCCATCTCGCCACCCTGACCCGCGCCGGGCTGCTGACCTCGCAACGCCATAGCCGGCTGATCGTCTATCGCGCCTGTCTTCCGCGCCTGCGCGACCTGATGCTCTTCCTCGTCACGGACTGCTGCGCGGGCAGTCCCGAACTCTGCGCGCCCCTGGTCGCGAGCCTGTCCTCCTGCTGTCCGTCCCCGGAATCCTGCTCATGACCATCATGATCTACCACAACCCGGCCTGCGGCACGTCGCGCAACGTGCTGGCACTGATCCGCAATGCCGGGATCGAGCCCACGACCATCGAATATCTGAAAACGCCTCCCGGTCGTGCGGAACTGGTCGATCTGATCGCCCGTATGGGCGTTCCGGTGCGCTCGGTCCTGCGGGAAAAGGGCACGCCCTTTCACGAACTCGGCCTCGATAATCCGGCCCTGAGCGATGATGCGCTGATCGACGCCATGATGGCGCATCCGATCCTGATTAACCGGCCGATCGTCGTCACCCCCCTCGGTGCGGCACTCTGCCGTCCGTCCGAGACGGTTCTGGACATCCTGCCTAACCCGCAGAGAGGCGCTTTCGTCAAAGAGGACGGGGAGAAGATCGTCGATGAATCCGGCAAGCGGATCATCTGATGCTGGCGCTTCTGATTTTCGTTGCCACGCTGGTTTTTGTCATCTGGCAGCCTCGGGGGCTGGGTATCGGCTGGAGCGCAATGGCAGGTGCCGCCGTGGCCCTGGCGGCTGGTGTGATCCACTGGCACGACATTCCTGTCGTCTGGCACATCGTCTGGGACGCAACCTTTACCTTCATCGCGCTGATCGTCATCTCGCTGTTGCTGGATGAGGCCGGGTTCTTCCATTGGGCCGCCCTGCACGTCGTGCGCTGGGGCAAAGGGCGAGGCCGGACGCTATTCCCGCTGATCGTGGTGCTGGGAGCGGCCATTGCAGCGGTTTTCGCCAATGACGGCGCGGCCCTGCTGCTGACGCCCATTGTCATCGCTATCCTGACGCAACTGCGCCTGAGCCATGGCGCGGCGCTGGCCTTTATTATCGCCACTGGGTTCGTCGCGGATACCACCAGCCTGCCGCTTGTCATTTCCAACCTGGTGAACATCGTCAGCGCCAATTTCTTTGGCATTGCGTTTGATCGCTATGCCGCGATCATGGTCCCCGTCGATCTGGTGGCGCTGGGCGCGACGCTGGCTGTGCTTTGGCTGTGGTACCGGCGGCAGGTGCCTGCGACCTATCCCGTCGCCGAACTGCCAGCACCCGCTGCGGCAATTCGTGACCACCATGTATTTCGGGCGGCATTTCCGCTGCTGGTCCTCGTTCTGGCGGCCTATTTCCTGACAGCGCCGTTTCATATCCCGGTCTGTGTCGTGGCCTGCCTGGCCGCCGGAATCCTGTTGCTCGTCGCCGGATATGGTCGGGTCATCCCTGTTCGTAAGGTGCTGCGGGGCGCCCCGTGGCAGATCGTGATCTTCTCGCTGGGCATGTATCTGGTGGTGTATGGCCTGCGCAATGCCGGGCTGACCGACTATCTTGCGACCGCACTGGTCTGGCTCGGTCATCAAGGGACGTTCACGGCCACCATCGGCACCGGCTTTCTGGCGGCTGTTCTGTCGTCCATCATGAACAATATGCCGAGTGTGCTGGTCGGGGCGCTGGCGATCCAGCAGGCTCACGACATCACGCCGCTGACACGCGACCTGATGATCTATGCCAACGTCATCGGCTGCGACCTCGGACCAAAATTCACGCCGATTGGTAGTCTCGCAACACTGCTGTGGCTGCATGTGCTGGCATCCAGGAACCATCGGGTCACATGGGGGCAGTATATGAAAGTTGGACTGGCGATCACCCCGCCCGTCCTGCTGGTCACACTCGCGGCGCTGTCCTTGTGGTTGCCCTGGATCAGCCACTCGTAATGCACGAATGGACCAATATCACAATGACCGAACCTGACTTGCCGGCCCTCCACCCCGAATATCTTGAACGGGTCGATCTCGCGCGGCTGGAACCGCAACCGCGTGTGGACCATCCGCCGCGTATCCTTCTGCTCTTCGGCTCTTTACGCCCCCGATCTTTCAGCCGGTTGCTGGTGCTTGAGGCAGAACGCATCCTGAAGGTGCTGGGGGCCGAGACACGGGTGTTCGACCCGACCGGCCTGCCGGTAGCGGATTCCGTGCCCGCAACCCACCCGAAAGTGCAGGAACTGCGGGATCTCTCGATCTGGTCGGAAGGCCAGGTCTGGTGCAGCCCCGAACGGCACGGCAACATTACCGCCGTGTTCAAGAACCAGATCGACTGGCTGCCGCTCTCCGAAGGGGCGGTCCGCCCGACACAGGGCCGCACGCTGGCGGTGATGCAGGTCTCAGGCGGATCGCAAAGCTTCAATTCCGTCAATGCCCTGCGGGTTCTGGGCCGGTGGATGCGGATGTTCACCATCCCCAACCAGTCCAGCGTGCCAATGGCCTATACGCAGTTCGGTGACGATGACCGCATGAAGCCGTCCCCCCTCTATGACCGGATGGTAGATGTCATGGAGGAACTGATGAAGTTCACATGGCTTTTACGCGACCGGGCCGACTACCTCGTGGACCGCTATAGCGAACGGAAGGCGGAATTCCGCCTCCCGGAAAGCCTGTGAGCCGGGCAATGGCGGAACAGTTCGATGTCGTGATCGTGGGCGGCGGTCAGGCAGCGCTCGCCGCCTCGTATTTCCTGCGCCGGACCGGGCTGACCTACGTCATTCTGGACAACGGGACGCAGGCGGGTGGTGCATGGGTGCATGGCTGGGATTCCCTGCATCTGTTTTCACCCGCGTCCTACAGTTCGCTGCCCGGCTGGCCGATGCCCGACACGCCCGATGGCAGCTACCCGACCCGCGACGAGGTGCTTGACTATCTGCACCGCTACGAGGCGCGCTATGCGCCGCCGATCCACCGCCCCGTAATGGTCGGACGTGTGGAACGCACTGACCAGAAATTCCTGAATGTCAGAACCAGCGTGGGTGATTTCGTAAGCCGCGCGGTCATCGGCGCAACCGGCACATGGTCTGCGCCCTTCATCCCCGATTATCCGGGTCGCGAATTGTTTGTCAGAACGCAAATCCACTCCTCCCATTACTGCAACGCACTACCATTTGCCGGTCAGCGTCTGCTCGTGGTGGGTGGGGGCAACTCCGGTGCGCAGATTATGGCGGAGCTGTCCCTTGTCGCCCAGGCAACATGGGTCACGCAGCACGATCCTGTCTTCTTACCTGACGATGTGGACGGACGGGTGCTGTTCGAGCGGGCGACCGCTCGCGTTCTCGGCGGCCCGTCGGCCATGCCCACCGGCGGTTTTGGCGACATCGTCATGGTGCCGCCCGTGCGAGCCGCCCGGGAGCGGGGCGTGCTCCACGCGGTGCGCCAGTTTGTACGCATGACGGCGACGGGCGTCGTCTGGCCCGACGGGCGAGAAGAAGCCATTGACGCGATCATCTGGTGTACGGGCTTCAGGCCCGCGCTCTCTATGTTTGCGCCGCTCGACGTGATCGAGCCGGACGGGCTGATCCGCGTTAACGGGCAGCAGGCCGTCAGGGAGCCACGTCTCTGGCTGCTGGGTTATGGCTCCTGGTGCGGCCCCGCATCCGCAACCCTCCTAGGGGCGGGCCGCGTTGCGCGATCCATGGTCCGGCAACTGGCGGCCTGGCTTGCGTCACCGGCACAGGGTGTCCGCTTACCAAAACCTTGAGCGACTCTCTTTACGACCGACATGAGGGCGACAGCGGAATGTCTGGGTCTGTCGGCATCGTTGCGGGCGTTTCCGTGCGGCAAGGGAATTTATTACTACCTTGTGGTTCCCGAAAAACCCCTTTCTTTTCCGTGCGCCCGCCTACTTGCGACAAATGGTAGAAACGTACGTAGATTTTACGTCAGAAAACTCCTGATTTTTGGTATATAACTAAGTTGCTGGACTGCTGTCTGGGTAAGCAAATATTATTAGCTTCAACCTTCTAATTCATGCGTCCTTGACATATAAGCCATTGACACATAGCTTACTGAAAATGTCAAAGTTGCAGACCGTTGTTGAACTGCCTGAATTCATAAAACGGGCAAAAGCCCTGATGTCAGACGACGATCGTATGGCTCTGATTAACACGCTCGCGGCTATGCCAGACTCTGGAGTGTCACTAGGGGGCGGCCTGCGAAAGATTCGTTTTGCACGCGAAGGTAGCGGAAAAAGGGGAGGGTATAGAACTCTTTATGTCTTTGGTGGGAGACATATGCCTTTGTTTCTACTGACTGTCTTTGCCAAGAACGAAAAAGATAATCTTTCCCGATCCGAACAGGCTGCTCTGGTAGACTTGAGTAAGACACTAATTGCGAAATATGGAGAACCATCATGAGCACTTATGATAGCATTCTGCAGGGGTTAAATGAGGCTCTCGCATATTCTGAAGCACAGGTACAAAACAGCGTTACCCATAAGGTACGTGTGCTGTCTGTGAATGTTGCGGCCATCAGAACCCGAACGGGACTGTCCCAGGCACAGTTTGCCAAGAGCATCGGTGTCGCCAAGGGAACCCTTCTGAACTGGGAACATGGTCGTCGTCAGCCAACCGGGCCAGCTCAGGTCTTGTTGGCAATGTTGGATAAACGTCCATCGTTGGTTAGCGAGCTGCTCCCTGCCGCTCGTTGACAAAGTGGTATACTTGCCGCTGATTAAAGCAGCTGCTTTGGGGGGAGAACGGAATGTCGGTTATCGGGAAGAGAATAGACAAGCCGGACATGGCAAAAGAAGAAGATAAAAAAATATCCTCAAATAGTTCAACGGCGTGTCGTCAGTTAAGCAGGATGATGATTGAGGCGAACTGCACGGCTGCGAGGAAGGTCGATTTCAGTTTATCGTAGCGGGTTGCGATAGCGCGAAACTGCTTGAGTTTATTGAAGAACCTCTCAACAAGGTTCCGTTCGCGATAGAGAGAAAAATCGGTTTTCCGTCGTGTCGTTCTGTTGCGTTTTGGCGGGATGACCGGGGTAATCCCGCGCTGTATCAGCCGATCGATCAACCTGTCCGCGTCATACGCCTTGTCAGCAAGGAAAGCATCCGGTTCGATGTTTTCCAGAAGTGGTTCTGCCTGGGTGATATCGGCATCCTGTCCCGGTGTGATGCCGAGTTCCACTGGATTGCCCAGAGCGTCGCAGATGGCATGGATCTTTGTAGTTAGCCCGCCTCGTGATCGTCCGATGGCCTGATCCGTGCCCCTTTTTTGAGAGCTCCGGCACTATGCTGATGCGCTCGGACAATTGTGCTGTCGATCATCATGTATTCGTTGTCGTAATCAGCGGCCAGATAACGAAATATCCGTTCGATGACGCCGCTTTCACACCAGCGGCGCAGACGCCGGTGCACGTTTTTCCAGTCACCGAAACGGGCAGGAAGGTCGCGCCATGGAATACCCGCGCGATAGCGATACAGCACCGCCTCCACGAACAGACGGTTGTTCACCGCAGTGCCGCCGACATAGCCTTCTCGACCAGGAAGAAGATCCTTTATCCGCTCCCACTGGTCATCGCGTAAACTATAGCGCCGCATCTGTCTGTCTCCCCAAAAAATGGGAAAACAGTCAGCACACGCAGACACAAAGTACAACCTTCACGTGCCACTCTCAGGGCTTAACTGACGACACGCCGAAGAAGGTGAGCCAGCGCATTCGATAAAATCCCGCAGATATTGGATCTCTTCGTCAGTTTCCCGACGGCCAAGAAATATCTGTTTTGCAATACCCTTTTTACCAAGCTTGACCGGGTGAAGTTCAAACCGGGAGCGATACTCTTCCACAAGCCAACGTGGAAGAGCTGCAATACCCCGACCATGAGCCACCATCACCAGCATGATATCCGTTGTCTCGATCTGCTTCTGCTGTCGTGGGCCGAAACCCGCTGGTTGCAGAAATTGCGTATAGATATCAAGTCGCTCGGGTGGAACGGGGTACGTAATCAATGTCTCGCCAGCAAGCTGTTCCGGCACGACGAACTTCGCGCCTCGCAAAGGATGTTCGGGGCCAACAACCAGTACGAGTTCATAGTCAAAAACCGGCGTGAATATCAGACCTGGTTTATAAAGCGGGTCAGGCGTCACCAGAATATCAATCTCATTGCTGAACAGCGCCCCAATACCGCCGAATTGGAATTTCTGCCGCACGTCAACATCGACTTTCGGCCATCTCTCTAAATAGGGAGAAACCACCTTCAGGAGCCACTGATAGCAGGGATGGCACTCCATGCCGACGCGGAGTGTTCCTCGTTCGCCATTGGCGAACTGTTGCAGCCTGTTTTCCGCCAGTTCAAATTGAGGGAGCAGTCTGTTGGCAAGTGATAATAGCCACTCACCCGCTTGGGTGAGCACAAGAGACCGCCCCTCACGCCGCCAGATCTTTACTTCCAACAGGTTTTCAATCTTGCGGATGGCATGACTGAGCGCAGGCTGGGTGAGATTCAGTCTGACCGCGGCAGCGGTCAGCGAACCTTCGCGGGCAACTTCCTGAATGATCGTCAGATGACTGCGTTCAAGAACACCCATGCCTTGCCTCAATAAATGCGCAAACGACATATAATCGTACAAACATACTATTTCCATTCATTTTATAAAGTCATACCCTCAACTGCCACGGTTCTAATCCGATAGCCTCCTAAACCGAGAGTTCCTTGCGTAAGATTTCCGCACCAGCACCCAGAGCGTTGAGCTTGCCTCGCGCCACGTCACGCGGCAAAGGCGCCATCCCACAATTGGTGCAGGGATAAAGTTTGTCGGCATCGATAAACTTGAGTGCCTTGCGCAAAATATCAGCGACTTTTTCGGGCGTCTCGATGGTTTTGGTGGCCACATCAATGGCGCCAACCATCACTTTTTTTCCACTAATGAGTTCGATCAGATCCATGGGGACGCGGGAATTCTGACACTCCAGTGAAATCAGATCGATATTAGATTTTTGCAGCTTGGGAAAAATCTCTTCATATTGACGCCACTCTTCCCCAAGAGCATTTTTCCAGTCGATATTGGCTTTGATGCCATAGCCGTAGCAGATATGGACTGCGGTTTCGCATTTCAGCCCTTCAATGGCTCTTTCCAATGCGGCGATACCCCAATCATTCACCTCATCAAAGAAAACATTAAATGCCGGCTCATCGAACTGGATGATATCGACGCCAGCCGCTTCCAGCTCTCTCGCTTCCTGATTGAGGATCTTGGCAAATTCCCACGCCAGTTTTTCGCGGCTTTTGTAGTGAATGTCATAAAGCGTGTCGATCATGGTCATGGGACCAGGCAACGCCCATTTGATCGGTTTCTTCGTCAGTGTGCGTAAAAATTTCGCATCCTCAACAAAGACCGGCATCTCGCGCGTCACAGTGCCAACAACTGATGGCACACTCGCATCGTACCGGTTGCGAATTTTAACCGTCTGACGGTTTTCAAAGTCGACACCGCTGAGGTGCTCGATAAATGTCGTGACGAAATGCTGACGCGTCTGTTCGCCGTCACTGACGATATCAATCCCCGCCCGGTCCTGATCGTCCAGAGTCAGGCGCAGCGCATCCTGCTTGCCTTCAACCAGTTCCTCACCCTGCAATTTCCACGGCGACCAGAGTGCCTCGGGTTTTGCAAGCCAGGACGGCTTGGGCAGACTACCAGATGGGGTGGACGGCCTCCCTGCGGCATCAATGTGCCATGATGGAGGTTCACTGACCATCAGGAGGAGACCGCCCGTATGAAAGCTAGCATAATTGGCCTTGATATTGCCAAATCCGTTTTTCAGGCTCATGGGGCTGACGCAATTGGAAAGTGCGTTTTCAAGCGCAAGCTTGGTCGCAGTGAAGTTTCAGCATTTTTTGCAAAACTTGACCCATGTGAAGTTGTTCTGGAAGCCTGCGGGTCAGCTCATTACTGGGCACGGGTGATCAGCAGGATTGGTCATGATGTCAGACTGGTTCCTCCTGATCGGGTCAAATCATTTGTCAAAAAAGGCAAGAAAAATGACGCTGTTGATGCGGCTGCGATCTGCATGGCGGCGACTCATCCTGATACGATGTGTGTTCCGATCAAGAGCGAAGAGCAGCAAGGTGTCTTGTCACTGCATTCTGCCCGCGCTCTTCTGGTCAAACAGCAGACCATGCTGAGTAATGCGTTACGGGCTCTTGCTTCCGAGTTCGGGCTGATAGCCCCTCTGGGCACACGCCATCTGCCAGAACTGATGGCAAAAATAGAGACATCAGCCGACCTGCCTGCTGCCATGAAGCAGAGTGCCATGTTGTTATTTGAGCATTATGAAAAGGTCGCTCAGAGCATTGATGCTTTGGAAGTGCAGATCCGGGCGCGTGCAAAAAGCGATGACGATGCGCGTCGGTTGATGACCATCCCTGGGGTCGGTCCCATAACGGCTTCTCTGATTGTCGCCTCGGTCGCGGATATTGGCTCTTTCGCCTCTGCGCGCCATTTTGCCGCCTGGCTGGGGCTTGTGCCTCGTCAGCATTCTACCGGCGGTAAAACCCGTCTGGGAAGGATTACCAAAACGGGCAATCGGCAGATAAGAACGTTGCTGGTTCTTGGTGCGACGGCCATGCTTCATCGTGCCCATAAGTGGGATAGCGCTGCGGGTCAGTGGCTATGCGAACTCATGGCGCGTCGTCCAAGGCGTCTGGCAACAGTTGCACTTGCCAATAAAATGGCTCGTATCATCTGGGCGTTGTTGTCACGTAAAGAGATCTATCGTCCGGCTGGTGTCAGTGTTTCAGCAGGCTGACCTGCACCAGCAGAACGATGGACACCGGAGCTTGCTCCGGTAGATCCGGCAGTATGTACGAACCGACGTGATGGGAAGACAGTCATTCAGCAACAGTTCAGGCCATACCGTTCGACCGTCTGTGCCCCTGAGCACGTGATACCAGATTGGTGCCTGACACGTGAGCGCACACCCATGATGGCCAGCGCATAAAGTCGCATAAACAGGCCGGACATAAGAGCGCATCTGACCGGGTCTTCACGTTAAATCGGTATTCATCATCCAGCCGGTAGAATAATACGTTTTAGAAATGACATCGGGAGAACAATGTGAGGTATTGCGCTTAAACGGCCGTCCACATAAGATCGTCGAGATATCATCTGCCTGCTCCATTTCCCATGACCCAACACTCCGGTGTCCCTCGGGAACAATCCCTTCTCCATACTCGTTGGCCGGAATGAAGACGCAGCCTTCAGGTTTCTTTTTTTCGGCCCATATCTGCTGTGCCTTGAAGATCGCCGCGAACTGGGTGCAGTAACGATTGTCCTGCCCACCCTGCCCGAACAGATCCTCTTCCCAGACCACGCCCGCCTCTTGTGCCGTCTCATCATCAAATTCAAAATCACGGGCATATAACTCGACCTGATCGAGATAGCGGACAAAATCTTCCCAGTCGAAGTGCGCAAACTCTTCCCTGCTCATTTCATAATCAGTTGGATCGACACCCTCATCCGCACTTTCGGCCCAGATCTCTGCCCAGACATCGCGTTGGCGCTCCAGCGGCGTGCGCGCAATTGCGTTCCGTTCCGTATAGGAAGGCCCAATCCCACCATCTATTGCCGCAATAATGGGCGGATGAATCTGGGATAACAGCATCAGGCCACGGAGATAGGCTGGTGTGACCATAAAAGCCCGACAGATTTCTGTATCAGTAGCGCCCTTCTCGCGCATATCCAGCACACCACGCCATTGTTCGGATTCCGTCATGTCGGCACGCACGACGTTCTCGGCAACAGCGGCCATCGTATCGCTTTTTTCATCACCAGAACGGACATGCACGTCAATTTCGTCCAGTTTCGCAGCAATACAGGCCCGCACCCGTCTGTGACCAGCGACAATCATCAACCGACCATCCTCAAGTTCCCGCACGCAGGGCGCATGAATCAGGCCCACTGTCTTGATATTCAGCGCAAGCTGATGTTCCGCACGAGCATCTGGCTGGGTCTTACGTGGATTGTTCGGGTTTGGTACGAGTGTTCTGGGATCGACGCGGCGAAGTTCCGTCATGATACGCTCCTCACTTTCAGGGTCATGAGGTGTAATTTTCTGACCTCATACCTTCGGCACCGCCGCAGACGCGCACACGGGGCAAGGGCGAGCGTCAGCGAGGCCCCGGAACGGGGCGTACCCTTGCGGCGGGTGGGCGGCCTGTGGCCCGCCCTTCCCTTTTCGGATTTCTGTTTTCCTTTTTTCTCAGGCCATCTCCTCTATTTTCTCTCCAACGTCAGAAGCAGCATCATCATTGGCTGAGGCCAATTTCAGTGCGGTTCCCTCTTCCTTGCCTTCTGCTTCCAGCTCGGCATCCAGTGCGTACAGCTCAGCACATTTGGCTTTGAGGTCCGCGGCTTCCGCAAAAGGCAGTCCTTCGCGTGCGCGATAAGCTGGCAGTCGGCGCTGTGCCTCATCCAGACTGCGACGTGCTTCAGCCAGATCGCTGTCCAGACGTAAGGCTGCGTGCTCAATCCGTGAAATCAGTCCCAGAGGCTTGGTCTCACGATCCGTCTCGACCTCGATTTCTCCTGCAGGTGTATCCAGATAGATGGAGGAGACTACTTCTGGTTTTCTCTTGTCGGACGTTCTGAACTGCTGTTCATGAGCTTCGCACATCACTTCAAATCCGGCGATCCGACCCATGCTCCACTGCCCGGTCCGGCCTTCCCGTTCAGCAAGCCGCGCCTGCGACAGTATCCATGCCCCAGCTTTTTCACGGCTCTCAACCACCGTGGTGTCACGGTGCAGCGCAAACGCCTCCCCTTTCGTGGACACACGCTGGCCTATTGCCGCCTCAATTTTCGGAATGCGTGTCTGCGCTGTCTGGATGTCGCGTTCAGCTCTCTGGATCTGGCGACGCACATTGAACTGATCATCGAAATGCGCGGCCTGCAAACGCTCAAGACGCGCAATATCGGCTTCCAGGCCAGCCTTCTGTATCAGACGCATGTCACCTGATGCCAGCGCCTTGGCCATTGCAAACTGGTTGCCTTCACCGCCCACATCCTCAATCCGGCGAATGGTTCGATCTCCCGACATCGCAAGACCGATAAAACGCATCTTGCGTTCAAGCAGCTGCCAGTTGGTGGCGTCTACAGATCCCTGCTGGGCGTAAGCGTAGATTTCCACTTCATCGTGCTGGTTGCCCTGACGCACAATCCGACCTTCACGTTGCATGATATCGGCAACAAGCCAGGGCACGTCGAGATGATGCAGGGCTTTCAGGCGCTGCTGGGCATTGACCCCTGTTCCCATTGTGGCTGTTGAACCGATCAGGATACGCTTGCGGCCTGCATTGAGATCACCAAACAGACGCAGCTTGGCTGCCGCCTTGTCGTAATCCTGCATGAAGGCAATCTGCTCGGCCGGGACCCCCATGCGGATCAGCTCTGACCTGATCCAGTTATAAGCCGAGAACCCACGCTTGCTCTGGGAGGCCTGCGTGCCGAGATCGGAGAAGATCATCTGCACCGCTCCCGGCAAATCATAGGCCCTGCCCGTTTCGGGGTTGGTGTAGCGACTGGCAGATGTTTCCTGCCAGATTTCAAACACCTTCCGGATCATCACATTCAGCTTGGAATGTGGGTCATCATCCGCCCATGGTGCGATAAACCGCAGATCGATCGCGCCATGCCGGGCATCATTCATCACACTCAGAATGATGTCGTCCCCCTTCTGAGGACGACCTGAACGGGCTTCAATCGCGCGCATCCGTTCTGCAAGGGTCTGCTGGAATGCCCGAAAGTCTTCTGTGCTTTCGGCCACCACAATCTGTCTATTGCCGCCCTTAACAGAGGGCAGTTTGACATATCGTGCCAACTCGTCTGACTGAACGACGTCCGCAAAGTCACGATACATGGCCATCAGATCGGCCACATTGACGAATTCGGTAAAGCGTGTGACCGGTTTGTAGAGACCGTTGGGCTGAAGCTCCAGTTCGGTGCGTGTTTCTCCAAAGTTGGCGGCCCACGCATCAAATTCATGCAGATTGCGCGCAACAAGAGCATCCAGATCCATATACCGCCCGACATTCCACAATTCGGCAATCGTATTCGTAATCGGCGAACCTGAAGCCATAATCAGCGGACGTGTTGGATCCGTCTTCGCGAGGTAACGGGTTTTCACGAACAGATCCCATGCACGCTGAGAGCCATTGGGATCGACACCTCGCAGATCAGACTGATTGGTGGCGTAGGACAGTTTCCGAAAGAGCTGGGCTTCATCGACAAGGATCTGGTCAATGCCCATTTCGCCCATATGAAGGAGATCATCTTTCTGGGCGGCCAATCCTTCCAGTTTTGACTCCATCCCTTCTTTCATGCGTTCAATGCGCTTGCGGGAGATGCGGTCATCGCCATCCAGGCCAGACAGAATGGCCTCATATGACGCAATCTGGTCTTCAATCATCTCCCGTTCAAACCCCGCCTCAACTGGAATAAACTTGAAAGCGTCATGGGTTATGATGATCGCATCCCAGTTTTCGGTTGCTGCGCGGGCAATAAAACGCTGACGTTTTGCTTTGACGAAATTTGTCTCGTCCGCCACGAGAATTCTCGCCGTGGGATAGAGCATGAGAAATTCACGCGCCATCTGTGCAAGGCAGTGGCCGGGAACCACGATAACGGCCTTACTGATCAGTCCAAGGCGTTTCTGCTCCATCACGGCAGCCGCCATGGAAAAGGTTTTTCCTGCCCCTACAGCATGGGCCATGTAGGTGCGCCCTGAGGCAATAATCCGCCACACCACGCGCTTCTGATGAGCACGCAAGGTAATCGTGCTGCTCGCTCCAGGCATACGCAGGTGACTGCCATCAAAGGCCCGTGGCACCAGATTGTTGTAAGTCTCGTTATAGAGCTTTACGAGACGGTCAGACCGGTCGGGATCCTGCCACACCCACTTTTCGAACGCGCTCTTGATAGCCGCCAGTTTTTCCTTGGCGGCTTCCGTTTCCTGTGTATTGAGTTCGCGTCGTTCGTTGCCATTCTCATCGCGCCAATGATCCCAGATCTTGGGAATGGACTGAGAGAGCGCGTCTTCCAGAAGTTCCGCTGCATTGCGTCGTTCCGTGCCCCAGACGGATGTTGCTTCAGCGCGAGACAGAAACGGCGCACGATTGATACTCCAGCATGCCACTTCCGGGGTATGACGAACGGTTGTTTCAATCCCCATGACCTCTTGTACGAAGTCCTGAATGTCCGTGACGGGCAACCACGGTGCTCCCAGACGGGCTGTAATTTCAGAGGGACGCAGATCAGCAGGCTGCACACCTTCAAGGGCGCTGACATTGCGTGCATACCGCTGATCATGATGTGCGGCCTCGCGTGCGAGCGCCAGTTTGGTGCGCACCGCACCTGAGAGCATCTCATCAGACGTGACCCAGACGTCCCTGCCCTGCGCGCTGCATTCCGGATCGAGGTAAATGCTCTCACCCAGTTCAGCCAACGTATCGGCTTCACTCCGTCCCAGCAGTTCGGCAATGAGAGGCAGATCCACACGACCCGTTTCATGCAGGGACACAGCCAGCGCGTCATGGGCTCCGTGTATTTCAGGCTCTGTCGGTGCATGAATGACACGCTCTGAAAATATCGGCCCCATGCGACCCGTATCCGTGCGCTCGTCATACTCCTCAATCGAAGCCACCAGCCAGACGTCAGGATCATCCAGAAAGGGCTGCAGGTTCGGACGCCGCTGGGTTTCGCGTGTTTTCCCAGTTTCAGGGTTCTCGCGCAGCGTGGTGCGGGTATGATTGATGGGGCCAAATTCACGCACGAAACTCTGGTACGCCGTTTTCAGAGTGCGCTGCTGCGACCCGTAAGGCAGGTTCTGCATCTGCGCCCGCAACACACTTCGTGCGGCATCACGGATGGGCACCAGCGCACGAATGATCCGAGCATGCTTGGCAAAAATTCCTTCTGCCTGGCCTGCCTTGCGGATCGGGACGATCTGGGCCTGCCCCTCGCTAATCTGGTGCAGCACACCCCGATCAACAAAGTAGCTTCCTTCCTTGAGGTCCGCCCCACTTGCCGCGGTTCCAACCGTAACGCCCTCACCTGCTGGTCTGGCAATACGCGCCTCTAACGGCTGCAGGAAATGAACGTTGGGCGCGATCCGGCTCAGGGCTTGCGGAAGAAGAAGGTCTAGTTCTGCGCCGGCGGTGGCAGAGCATGTGTAATCGGGACCAAACTGCGTTGTCGTCCAGATATGACTGCCGAGCACCTGTTCGGGATGGTCATGGAAATACCGGTTTATGACGAGCGGACCATTCCCCTCATCTGAGTCTGGGATGTCTGCAGTTTCAACCCAGCTCTCGTTTGACGGCTCTTCCCCCATTTCTCGTTTGCGGAATGCCAGGATATCGACCACCACATCTGTCCCGGCATCGTCACGCATTGCGCCTTCAGGTAAACGCACAGCGCCAAGCAGGTCTGCGCTCTCGCCCATAATCCGTCGTGCCTTAGGATCCGTTTTGTCCAGCGTGTATCGGGAGGTCACGAACAGGGCGATACCCCCTGGTCGTAAAGCATCAATTGAGCGGGCAATGAAGAAGTCATGAAGACTGAGACCCTGCTTCTCTAACCCATCACGACCGTGCACCGTGCGATTGCTAAAGGGTGGGTTACCAATCGCCAGATCATAGCCCCGTGGGAGCTGGGCTCGGGTGAAATCCTCACTGCGGATCCATTGGTTTGGATAGAGTTTGCGCGCTATGCGGGCAGAGATTGGGTCATTTTCAATACCTGTGAAGGCTATCTTGCCTTCCAGTTTTTCAGGTCGTGCGGCTATAAAGACCCCGGTTCCGCAACCCGGTTCAAGCACCGAACCGCCACGAAAGCCCATACGCTGAGCCATATCCCACAGCGAGTGAACAATCAGTTCCGGGGTGTAGTGGGCATATTGCGTGGCGCGCCGCAGGCCAGCCCTTTCAGTCTCCGTCGTAAGCTGTTCAAGTTCTGACGCAAGACTTTCCCATCCCTTGCGCACTTCTTTGCCTGTCGGCGGGAAGAGGTTGTTGGCAAGTTCACCCGCACCAAAACCTGTAAAACGAGCAAGCACGTCCTGCTCTGCCTCAGTGGCGTTTCGATCCTCGCATTCAAGTGTCGCGAGCAGGGCGATCGCTGCGATATTTGCTTCTGCACGCGCTTTCCAGCCTTGAGCCAGACCACGTACGCCATTTAGACGAAAATCCCGCTGTGGAATACGGAAAGGGTGAGGGGAGGGGATGCAGACTTCGGGAATGGGCTGGTCATCGTCTAGAGACCAGAGGGCTGCAAGTTCACCTGACAGCACTGTAGTATCGAACAGATTGAGTTGCGAGGCAGACATGGACATGATGACACACTCCGTTCAAACGGCTTCGCCCGACACCTCTTCTGAGGGTCGGGGGCCTGATTGCTGGGTTGGTCGGGATCAAGTGCAGGACTGGGAGTGTTTACTCTCTCCTTATTCCTTCTCCTTGATACTTTCCTGACAACCGGGCCGGAGTGGGTGGGGCAAGTGCGGCGCTCTGCGCCGGGAGCGGAGCCACGCACAGACCGCGTAGCGGGCGAGCATGGCGAGCACCAACCACTTGCGCCACATGCTCAGGGCTGGTGTATGGTATATTTGACCGCATTATTTTACGCCGTAAAATTTTTACGGTGTAAAAATTCTGGATATATCTATCTGCCTACGTTATGTTTTGCGGGTATACTGCAATTAGGTTACACGTTTTTAGCGTGTTTTTATCTCATGATCTGAGGTCACAATGGTAAGGCCAAAAAACAATCACCGACAATCTATAATAATGCTATCTTCTCCCAAAGGAGGAGTAGGTAAGTCGTCCTTGTCACGAAATATCTTGGTTTTAGCTTCAAGGGCAGGGAAAAATGTACTCGGTCTTGATATGGATAAACAAGCAACTCTAGCCACCTGGGCAGAGCGACGTGAACGCGTCAGAGCTGGAATCTCTGGCGTCTCGGAAATTCCAGTGCGTCGCGTAATGCTAGATGACTGGCGAGGCGCATTGAAAGAAGCGCGTAATTCTACAGCTGACTTTATTGTTATTGATACACCGCCATCAATAGAAATTAATATGACCGCGATTCTCGGACTGTGTGAAGGGGCTGATTTCGTTCTTGTACCTTGCCAACAGACCCAAGATGACTTTGATAGTGTCGCTCCATGGATGCGACATCTGAAACAAAGTGATGTAAAAGCGGCTTTTATTATTAATCGAGCTAATATACGTGCGCGTTCCTACGCGACTATTCGTTCAAAATTAATGAATGTAGGTCCAGTCTGCCCAATAGAAATATCACAAGCTGAAGAAATATCTTTAGCAAATGGTAAAGGGCTTGGAGTGATGGACCTAAGTAAACCGAAAAATGCTGAAGCTTTCGGTGCGTTGTGGGCATACCTAAAGCAGGAGTTGGATTTATGAGCAAAGCAACTTCAAGGCGGGGCGTTTCTCTGCGAGCTCTACAGGATTTGGATGCAGATGAAGTGCCTGCATTCGATGCCCGTCCCCAAGAGTTACGGGAATTAACTATTGTATCATCGGAAACCTTAGAGACTATCAGTAGCGTTTTTTCTGGCACTGAACTGGCAAATGATCAAGCACGTATTCGCGTTATTCTTGAAACTCAACGAGCCGTTAATGCTGCATGGGAAAGGGCTGCGCGTTCATTTTTGGAGATTGGACGGGCATTAAATACGCTCGATAACGTACTTTTTTCTCGAGAAGAAAAAAATCGACTTAAATCAAGCTTCGAAGAATTTTTTCCGTTTTCAGAACCTGTTGCTTCTCAATTTAGACGCATTGCTCATGTCGTAGATAGCGGCCGTCTTGATGAGACTTCTTTGCCTGGCTCATATAGTGCTGCCTATCAATTAAGTCTACTTGCACCAGAAGAGCTCGATATTGCTCGCGCGCAAGGTCTTGTGGGTCCAAACACTTCAAGGTCAGCCATCATTGCTTTTCGTAAATCAATCAAACGGAATATTTCGCATGTTGATTTTGCTGCATTATCTACTGAGGCTCGGCGATTAAAATCTACCCGAAGGCATATGCTTGAGCAGCTAATCGCGATAAGAACTCGTCTCAAAGAAATCCAAACATTACTTGATGAGGATTAATAAGCTCATTCATTTATTGCGAATAGAAAGCATAATTCTAGATGAATCCGCTACGTTTTGTAAGCATATACATATTCATACAAGTCGTAGCGGGAATTCAAATATTGTCTTACTGATGTCGGAGTATTTCCCATTAAATTAACAGGAGTAATCATCGTGACAAACTCGTTAAAAACTAACATTTGGAGGGATAGCAAGACTATAGTTTAGTGCTTCTGGCTTCTCATTTCAGGTTTCTAACATATCATTCGATGGACTACGGGCTGTTTTTGGCGCAGCAACTTGAACTGCGAGGATTTTGTGCTTTCTCTTGCGATCCGCAGGGCTAATTCTCTCGAGAAAAAGAGAAACGGTGCGCTATTATGGGTAGTAAGAGCAAGCTGATCTTTATGGAAAGCCCGTTATGATAAGATGCATGCGGATAAATAGTCATGCCTGTGATTTCTGGTTAAAAAAATGTATGTTAACGGAGGATTGGATAATGGACTTTCCAATGCTGATCCCTCATTGTGGACAGAGTCCAAAAATAATTCAAAAATGAATGGTAATGTTTAGATGTGACGAAAGTTTCTTAGAAATTGATCTTATTACGGTAAGAAATTTACGTTCGTAATAAGGATTGGACTCTGTCCACAAAGTTTGCAAAAATTTTAATTTGCGCTTATCGAAAAGTAGTTAATCTAAAATCTTCCTGCAATACTAATATATTTTTTCTTATTAACATGTAAATTTACTTTCCAATTCGCTTTTCGGGAATTGGAGGTGGAGAAGGATAAAGAATGATTCCATATTTATCGTCCATTTGTACCTTAGCTTCCGGGTAGACTGAGAGAGCAATTTTAAGCGGAGTAACAATGTCTTTTTTAAAATATCGTAATTCTTTATATTCCGGGCCGAACTGATTTTTTAACGTATTCCAACTTAAAGTAAGCGGATCGTTAAGTACATGTAATCTGTACGCCAACCAGATATAAATATCGATAGCCTTAGATTTATTAGATATTTGTCGAATTGCGATTTCACGAAGAGGAAGTGGATGTTCAATAAGGCTCTCATAAAAGCCTTCATCTAGTCTTACGGCTTCTTTCCAAAATGATAGTTGGTTTCCATTTTCAGATTCAACTGGCATGATGGCGTCACGGACAAACGCACCGTTAGTTATAATTTCTGCACCAGCATTTATTCTAGTGAACGTCAAACGGCATCGACTAATACGATTAGCTTGATCTCTGACGGCAATATAGGTTTTGCCACCAACTGAAACACCCATTGCTTTTAACCAAGCATTCATGCTGGATCCGAGCTCGACTTCTCTGGATCTGGTTCTTACAGCTTGTGTTTGTAGATATAGAAGGATAAGTCTAGCCATTGCGCCAAATGGCACGCCTACGGCTTTATTTTCTTTATCTAAGCCACTTTCTACTAGAAGTTGAATTGAACCTCCTTCGCGGCGCCAAATAGATTCTGAGATTTTTTTATGTGGTAAAGCGGCCATTGCAAATCCTGCATGAGCTATACCAATAGCCTGATCTTCATCAGACATTACTTCATGAGCGGCTTCGACACACAGACGTTGCGTTTTATCCTCAAGTGAGGCTAATCGCCGCATTTCTTCAACGCCAAATCTGTCTAGTAAGCTATGAATCTGTCCCATACTTGAACAATGTCATAAGGAAAATTTGTTCGTCAATTTGGACTTTGTCCACGAGAAGGAATTTGGACTCTGTCCACGGTTCTTTGGACTCTGTCCGCAAAAGCTATTTGTTATTATTTGATTCTTTATTAGTTTATGTGTGGGCAAAGTCCAAGGGATAAGCCCATTATCGTGGAGAGAGTCCAAACTTATCGCGGGTAGAGTCCAAAGGATAAGATTTGGTGCGTAAACTAGATTGTGGATAAGTCCGCTTGATAAAAGTTGGACATCGTGGAAAGAGTCCAATGAAACCGAAGGGTCACGGATATATTTTATACCCGTGGAGAGAGTCCAAATTACCTCCAATACGAGTCGGCTCCCAAAAAGCAGGAATTACTGTGAGTGTAAAAATTCTTCATGCATCGATTTTAGATATCTGAATTTTGAAATATCAGGCGACGGCCTTTCTTCGTTTTTGAGATTAGGAAAGGCAGAATTAAGCCTATATCGATTCAAAACCGACTTTTTCCTGGATGTCGGGTTAGGGCCTGATCATCCTCAATATAAGCTTCCAGGACTCGGTAATCCCGGTGACGCGAGAAACGCTTGAGCGCCATCAGATCGTAATTGTCTTGCGCCCCCGTCGTGATGGCCCCACGACGCAGACTATGTCCGCTAAAGTCTCCTTCGAGGCCGGCGGCAAGGCATCGTTGTTTGATGATCTTGGCCACAGACCAGTCAGAGAGACTTTGTGTGCCAATTTTCGGGAGAGGGGGTGACACACCTGGTTTCGAGGCCGCAGGAGACCAGATGCGTGGAAAGGCCGCAGTCGTGGAATGGTCGTTTGCCGTTTTCTTGCGCGGTTTAAGACCCGATAGCCGTAACCACGTCTCCCACGCACGAACTGGACAAAAGCGCGTAATACCACGGGGAATGGCGACCACAGTGCCCTTGTTCTGCTTATCGCCCTTGGATTGAGGGAGCGTAATCCGCATGCAGTCATCATCCAGAGTGACGTATTCAAGCCGAATAGACGCCAACTCCGAGCGTCGTAACGCCCCACCATAGCCGATCAGGAGGATTGCTCGATCGCGTGCGTCTACCAATGTGGTCATCGGGATTGCATCAATCACTTCGCACATCATGTCCCATGTCAGACCTTTGACCTGCCGCGGCATTTCCTTGCCAGGAGATCGATGGATACCAGCCACTGTTTCCGTGACCAAAGCCTGGGCAGTCGGGATAGGAAGTTGAGCGATGTGATGGAGGTAGCGAAGTGCTGCACGATGCAGTTCGATCGTCGTCGGCTTGCGACCACGGAGCGCAAGATCTGCGAGATAGGTCGCCACATCTGTGCTGCGTGCGGGCAGGGCAGGGAGACCATGACGGTTTGTCCAGGCACACCATCCCTTAATAGCTGAACGATAGGCGCGCCGCGTATTTGCGGACTTGCCATGTTGCACGAATGCTCCCACAGCTGCTTGCGATGTTTCAAGCCGCCCATCGTGCTCTGGTATATCGATTTCGCACAATGCTGAAAACCAGCGTGTTACGTTGGCTGGAGCCTGCCCGATAGGTGCGGGAGGCAGAATCTTTGAAGTGTCTTCTTTCTCGGCTCGTGGGCCACTGTTACTGCTGATCTTGGATGACACCAATGTGGCAACGAACGCCAGCTTTTCGCAGTCAATTTCCAACGCCAGTTCGATCTGATAGCCAGAAGGCAAAGTAGGAAAGGTCGCCTTGACAGCTTCTCCTGCAGCGGCGGCATGTTCCGCATGGCGGGGCAATTCGGTATCTGGCAGGAAGGATCCATCGGGAAGTGCACTGCCGGCGATCAGCACAGGAAGCGGTGGGGAAAAATGTGCCGTCGAGAGAATAGGCCGCAAAACATCAATTGAGGCCTGGGGATCATTCAGACGTTGGCAGGTCAGACGATCTACCTGCTCAAGAACATAAGAACGTAAAACCGGCCAGGAGCCAGTTATATGCAGGGTATCAAGCATGACTCGTTATTCTAATGATCTTGGGAGATTAGACCAGAAGTAAACTTGTTTTCGAAGTTCTCTCTGAAACTTTGAGATTCAGAAAATCTGTTCAAACAGTTTCTTGTCTCTTCATCCGATAGCCTGCGATACCCTTGATATTCCTAGGTTGCTCCATCACCCGTATAATGAGGAAATTTCTATATTTTTGGACCACTTGACGAGGGAAAAATCCCTTCCAATCTTAGGTGTGTCAGACGCCTTCGGGTCTGACCTTAAGCGTCCTGAGCTAAACGATTGAGATCCATGTTGCTTTAATAGGAGGATATGGATGTCGAAACTGAAAAGACTCTATTTACGCTATCGCTGCTTTCTGCGTACGGTTTCTCGGAAAAGGCGCAACCGATTGGATGGAGGCGTGTGATGATAACATGTCCCATCTTTGGTGATGATGTGCTGGAAGAGCGTGTCATCTCCTTGTTTCGCCGTCTGGGCCATGATGGACGGGGCGTAACTCTGACATCACTCCAGACCTATACCGGCGTCCTTGGGACTAGACTTCGTGCCTTGCTGGCAAGTCTCGTCCAGAGGGGTAAACTTGCCCCAGCTGGGTGCGATCCTCTGGCTTCTGATTTTGCGTTCCGTTTGCCATTATCTGCAAAAAACGCGCGCTCGACGCTGATTTCTCACACTTGAGGCAATTTCGGGTTATTTTGTAGAATTCAGTCATCCCACAGGAGCCCGATCTGGAATATTGACGATATTGTGCTTCTGGCGGCGGGTTCTGAACGCAGTGAGGGTGTCACGGCCTGAGAAGGCAGTGTTGGTGGAAGCTATGTGGTCTGTGCACTGTCTGTTTCTTCAGATGGCCTGCCGGAGCCTTCGCAATCGTGCATGAGCGAGGGCGAATTCATGCTGACAGGGGAACATGTCCGGCATGGACAGGACAATCCGACGGACGCTGAGCGTTACACGTGTCGCGATTTTGAGCAGTCGTGCGCGTATGGTGCCACAGGTCGCCGTCTCCAGGCTGGTCTGGCCAAGGGCCAGTCTTTGCAGAGCGATCAGCAGGACATAGGCTGCGGCCGAGAACCACAGCCGGAGCTGGTTGGCCCGGATGGTGTGGGACGAGGTCCTGTCTGAGAACAGATCCATCTGGCATTCCTTGATGCGGTTTTCCATATCCCCGCGTGCGCAGTAAATCTGTTCG
Source organism: Acetobacter pasteurianus (assembly GCF_009914215.2). Taxonomy (NCBI): domain Bacteria; kingdom Pseudomonadati; phylum Pseudomonadota; class Alphaproteobacteria; order Acetobacterales; family Acetobacteraceae; genus Acetobacter; species Acetobacter pasteurianus. Next base: position 105,644 of record NZ_CP039847.2, read on the forward strand.
TAGAGATGGCGGGGGTCGGACATTCCCTGCGGTAGCGTGGTGACAATGAAGCGATGATAGCGGTTGCCGTGGCGCCATTCGGCCTTGGCCACGACCCGCCTGCGGCGCGTCCAGCTGTCCTTTGTGATCCAGTCAAAGGAGGCGAAACCGCGCGCAGCTCTGCCTGTCGTGGCGGCTTCGTCACGAACCTCAGCGGACAAAGAGGCAATCCGGTCATACAGGCGGGTGTTGCCTGCAAGCCCGAACAGGAAGTCAACGTGGTTGTCTTCGCACCATGTCATCAGACTGTCCCGGGCGAAACCGCTGTCCCCACGCACCAGGATACGCACCCGGGGCCAACGGCTCCTGATCTGCTCCACGATCCGGCGGATGTCTGCCAGTGCTTCCTTCCCCGGGTCCCTGTCTGCCGTGCGCAGGGTAGCGCTGAGGAGATGATCCCCGCAAAAGATGTATAGCGGCAGATAGCAGTTATGGCCGTAATACCCATGAAAGGCACGGCCTTCCTGATGGCCATGGATACGGTCATCGGTGGCATCCACATCCAGAACGATGCGGGCGGGTGCGCGCTCATGCTGGTCCAGAAAGAGCGTGACGAACAGGGTCGCCAGGGCCTCATGATCAGCAATGATCCGACAGTAACGATCTGCCTTGTGCCCACTGCGCTCCAACCGGTTCAGTGTAGATTTGCCAGCCAATGCTGCGCAGTTTGCCCGGCCTCCTGACAGACGGCCCGAGGCCAGACCAAAGATCAGGTCATGCCGCAGGGCATCGTGATCATTGAGATCTTCATAGCCCAGTGCCAGGCCCATGATCCGCTGACGGACAAGGTCTTCAACCCGGTATTCCACAAAGGCAGGATGCCGCTTATCGCGAAAACAGGCAGCAAAGCGGCGGCTGAGACCCAGAATGTCATCAGCCTGCTTCACCAGAATGACGCCCCCATCCGAACTCATGCACCCCCCGTCAAAACGGGCCACAACACGCCGTCCACAGGAGGCTGGAAACTCATACGCGCCTGCGCTACACTCTGTCTGCATCGGGTTTTCTTGATGATTATGGAAATTTCTTTTCTACAAAACAGACTTTTTCATAATCTAACCCGATGTACAACCCTTCTGTGAGATTTCCGCGTCGACATCGATAGCGGCGTAAAACGTAAACGTACATCCTATCTCAAAGATGCCGTTTTCGTCTGGGTTTTTATTAAAACGAGAGGGCTGCTGGGCCTTCCATAAAAGGCCCCGTGTTTCGGAATATTGTATTCAAGATAGAGGGAAAGGGAGATGTCGAGCATAATCCATTTGCTTAACCTCGTAGCGCTCCGACAATATTGGAATAATTACGATTTTGTATCGAATTCATTGGGAATGATAGAGCCATCATTATCGTTTCCTGAGAGAAAGTGCGGCTTGAGGGGTAGTCAACCCCTTAGGAGAGCACATGGGACTGCATGGAAATCGGTGCCCATATCAGCCGGATCCAGAGGTTCGGCGAGTTTCTCCTTGTCAGGATCAACAGGTAATTTATCTGCATCTGAAGTCGACATTAGCCGTTAGCGTAGTCTCTTCTCGTAAGAAAAAGAGAGGTAACTCAAATAGTCAATAAGCGATCGTGGTCCGGTTCATGTCCTGAGTGAGGACGCTCAAGATTATTGAAAGAAAAGCCAAACACTTAAAACTATATCAATTATCTGATGGGAAAACGGTTATGGAAGAAATCTCCATGAAACGTTCCTGGCACAGCAGGGATTGGTCGCGTCTGGTCAGGCTGTTTAATGGTCTGACATTCTATGAACGCTTTGAACAGGCCATTATTCTGATACTGATTGCCCTCATCATGCTTGTCACTGCCATAGCGACAGTTCATCTGATCAGCGCGGTCTGGCATCTGATCGTTGACATCGGGATCGATCCCATCAAGCAGGAGATCTTTCAGGAAATTTTTGGTGCGATCTTTACCGTCATTATTGCCCTTGAATTTAAACATTCCCTGCTTGTCGTTCTGGCCCAGCACGAGAATGTTATCCGGGTGAGAACCATCGTTCTGATCGCCCTTTTAGCAGTTGCCCGTAAATTCATCCTGCTGGATCTGAATAAGGTGTCCGCCATGGAATTGTTCGCGCTCTCTGTCGCAGTTTTGGCCCTGGGCATCGTTTACTGGTTAGCACTACTGGACTTGTAACGGTTTTGTGCCGGTCATCTGAGCGTTTTAAGCTCGTATCAGGAGACCGACGGAACCATGAAGCATACGGAAGATTTCAAGCGCGAGGCCGTAAGGATTGCGTTGAGCAGTGGGTTGTCACGCACGCGTGTTGCGGCCGATCTGGGTATTGGCAAATCCACTCTGGCGAAATGGATAGTGAATTATCGTCCGGACGAGCCGGCATCAGGGCCTCAGGCTGATCTGGCCCGCGAGAATGAACGTCTTCGCCTGGAGAACCGGATTTTACGGGAGGAGAGGGAAATCCTAAAAAAAGCTACCCAGTTCTTCGCGAGACAAAAGCCATGAGGTTCGCCTTCATCCACGGACATCGGCATGAATGGCCAATCGAGAGGCTGTGCCAGGTCTTGCGGGTCTCTGCACGGGGGTACCGGGCCTGGACATCCCGACCGGCCTGCCAGCGCCAACGTACCGATCTGAAGGTGCTGACGCATATCCGTGAGCATTTTGCCCTGAGCAACGGGTCCTACGGACGGCCGCGCATGACCATGGAACTCAGGGAAGCCGGGCTTGATGTCGGGGAACGTCGCGTTGGCCGCCTCATGAAGGCCAACGGGATCCGGCCCGTGCGCACCCGTCGCCACAAGATGACGACCGACAGCCACCACCAGTCTGACATTGCGGCCAACCTTCTGGACGGTAATTTCCTTGCTGAAGGCCCCAACCGGAAATGGGCGGGAGATATCAGTTATATCTGGACTGCCGAGGGCTGGCTCTACCTCGCTGTCGTCATCGATCTGTTCAGTCGTCGCGTAATCGGGTGGGCCGCGAGCGATCGAATGAAAAAGGATCTGGCCATCCGTGCCTTGGATATGGCGGTAAGGCTGCGTAACCCGGCGCCCGGCTGCATTTTCCACTCCGATCGTGGCAGCCAGTATGGCTCCCATGATTTCCAGAAAAAGCTGCTGGCCCATGGGCTGCTGGCTTCAATGTCCGGAAAGGGAAACTGTTTTGACAACGCTGCCGTCGAAACATTTTTCAAAAGCCTGAAGGCGGAGTGGCTCTGGAGACAGAACTGGCCAACCCGCCGTCAGGCTACCACCGCCATCTTCCAGTATATCAATGGTTTCTACAATCCACGTCGACGCCATTCGTATCTGGGCGGTATCAGCCCACTCGCTTTTGAAGCAAGAGTGGCATAAGCGCTTCCTGACCGGCACAAAACCGTTACAAGTCCAGATGAGTTCCAGCAACCAGCGTGGTCTTCCCACGCCGGGTACCGGCAGCGGCACGGATGGCAGGACGGAGACCCGCCAGCGGGTCACACTGGCAGTGGGCTGGCCGAAATCCGCCGCATCCGTCTGCCGTCGCCAGCGTCGGATGGCGATGCCAAGAGAGCCGGACGTTTCGGCCGCCAGTTGCAGGCGACGTGAGGCCGTCATGGACAGACGCGCCACCTCGGCGACCACGGCCCCGAGGCCACCATGCCGCAGCCCCTCCTCGAAACAGGCCAGCACATCGACGTCCGAGCCTGCCTCGACAAAAATGGTCCGCCGTGCGGATAGCCCGACCTGTTTCAGGGAAGGGGCGAACACATCCTGACGGGTGACGATCCAGAGCACCTTACCGCGCGTGCGGGCCGCGATCCCGGCGCAGAACTGACCGGCGGCCGCACTGTGCAGCGCATCGTTGCCGCCGCCCGCCACCTCGTGCAGCGCGCCCAGCGCCAGACCGCCTCCCGGCAGACGACTGTCGATCTCGCGTACGCCAAAGGGCAGCACCTTGCGGCGCCGGTCGCTGTGACCTTCGAGACGGCTGATCGCCGCCCGAAGCGTCTCCAGGCCAGGTTTTTTCTGGGTTTCAGCAGTCATGTCACGGCTCGGTGTTCCTTGTGCAGGCAAATTTCCTGATTTTATGTTCCTTATTTGTTCTTTATTGGTGTGGGGAGTCAACATTCATCTTTCGGAGCAGCGTATCGCGCCACATCTGTGGCAATTCACAATCCGGGAAGATATCGTCCTAAGAAATTGAAAACAGGACGCTTTGTCGAAAGAGGGCGGGCTGTTACCATCCCGCTCATAAAAAAGATCGCTGTCCGGGGAAACCGATAAACACGGAGTCCCCCCTCATGCGGTCAGTCACGACGGGAGGCACAGGTGCTTGTTCACGAGGGCTCGGAGCGCAACGCCAGCATCGACAGGCGTCTGGGCTGTACGCTGGCGGCCATCGCCGGTGCAGTGAACGCTGCCGGGGTTCTGGCCGTAGGCTATTATTCGGCCAATATGACAGGCAATGTCTCCGCACTGGCGAGTGGCCTGCATGAAGGGCGCATGGAACTGGTCCTGTCCTGCTGCGGTCTGATACTGGCCTTCGTCGCCGGCGCGGTGCTGTCCGCGCTGCTGGTCAATGCGGGCCGTCGCCACAACCTGCCGTCGATCTACGCACGGAGCATTCTGCTGGAAGCCTGCCTGCTTGGGCTTCTGGGGGCTGTGGATTTTCTGTTTTCGGCCCAGCCACGGGATCCGGTGCTGGCCTACGGGCTGAGTTTCCTCATGGGGCTCCAGAACGCCACGGTCACACGCATTTCCGGGGCGCGTGTCCGCACCACCCATATGACAGGAATGCTCACCGATGTGGGGCTGGAACTGGCGGACTGGCTGGAAGGGTTTTTCCATCCGGTTGACCCGGCCCGACGGACCGGTACGCGCGAACGCCTGGGTCTGCATGCCGCCATCGTGCTGTCCTTCACGCTGGGCGGCGTGGCCGGCGCCTTTCTGTATGGCTGGTGGTCCGGTCTGTTTCTTCTGGTTCTGGCGGGGCTTCTGGCCTGCCTTTCCCTGCCGGGCGCGCTGTCGCATGAGCCTGTGGTGGAGCATAAACCGGCACCGGTCCCCTCTTGCGGGGAGAGGTATTCCTGTTTACAGCACTTGATACATCGCAAGGACAGATCGGGTCATTGGGGGTCGTATGAATAGCAATGCCGCCCGCCATCGGCCCTTTTCCGGAAAAGGACACGCGCCATGAGATATGCCCACAGCAATTATGAGGCTTTTGTCCAACCCCCTGCGCCACAGGATATGGCAGGATGGTCAGCGTGGATCGTGGGCGGAGGACTGGCGGGCATGGCGGCGGCGGCGTTCCTGATCCGGGATGCAGGCATGACGCCTTCAGCCATCACCATTCTTGAAGCCTCGGACAGCGACGGCGGCGCGCTGGACGGAGCGGGGAATGCGGAGACCGGCTGGCTGATCCGCGGCGGTCGGGAGATGGAAGAGCAGTTCCAGTGTCTGTGGGATCTGTACCGTTCCATTCCGTCTCTGGAAATTCCCGGCGCATCGGTGCTGGATGAGGTCTGGCAGGTCAATCAGGCCGATCCATCCACCAGTCCGATCCGCGCCATGTGTAATCAAGGGCAGCCCCTCGCTGATCGTGACAGGCTGACGCTCACGGGAAAGGCGCGACGCGAGATCATTACCCTCATTCTGACCGATGAGGACGAACTGGCGGGAAAGACGATCGCGGATGTGCTGTCCGGCGATTTCATGGCTTCGAACTTCTGGCTGTTCTGGCGGTCGATGTTTGCGTTCGAGACCTGGCACAGCGCTATTGAGATGAAGCGTTACCTCGCACGGTTCGTGCATCAGATTCTCGGACTGAAGGATCTGCATACGCTGAAGTTCACCAGATACAACCAACAGGAATCCCTGAGCCAACCACTGGCCACATGGCTTGCCGATCAGGGCGTCGTGTTCCGTCATGGCGTGAAGGTGACAAATGTTGCTGTTGATGTTTCTGGCGGAAAGAAAGTTGCGACCCATCTCGACTGGCTGGACAATGGCGCGTCCGCCGGTGTTGATCTTGGGCCAGAGGAACTGGTGTTCGTGACCAACGGTTCCATGGTGGAGAATTCGCGCTGGGGCGACCATCATACACCTGCGCCGATTGACACGGCTATCGAAGAGGGGAGCATCTGGCAGCTCTGGCGGAATATCGCAGCGCAGGATTCCGCATTCGGCAACCCGGATGTTTTCTGTGGCGATACAACAAAATCCCGCTGGCTGTCGGCAACCGTTACGACCCGGGATGCGCGGATTCCTGAGCTTGTAAAGCGGATTACGGGGCGTGATCCGTTTTCTGGGAAAATCATCACGGGTGGCCCGGTCACGATTGCCGATTCATCCTGGCTGATGAGCTGGGTGGTCAGCCGTCAGCCCCATTTCAAAGGGCAGCCCGAAAGTCAGGTGGTGGCCTGGCTCTATGGTCTGTTCAGTGACGTGCCGGGTGATTACGTGAAAAAGCCCATGCAGGACTGCACGGGGGAGGAAATCACCCGTGAGTGGCTGTTCCATATGGGCGTGCCGATGGACCAGATCGACGATATGGCAGCGACAGGGGCGACGACGCGTCCGTGCATGATGCCGTTCATCACGGCGCAGTTCATGCCGCGCGCACCGGCGGACCGGCCGAACGTGGTGCCGGATGGAAGCGTCAACCTGGCCTTTCTGGGGCAGTTCACCGAAACGCCACGCGATACGGTCTTCACCACGGAATATTCCGTCCGCACGGCGATGGAGGCGGTCTATACGCTGTGTGGCGTCAGGCGGGCTGTGCCGGAAGTGTCGGGCGGCATTTTCGATGTCCGGATGCTGCTACAGGCGGCAGCGGAACTGCGGGACGGAGAGAAGGTACCGGCGTCGGGGCTGATCCGGCATCTGACGCACGGAACGGAGATTGACGATCTGCTGGAGCGCTACGGGCTGGTTTGGGGGGTAAACTGAAGGTCGGCTTTGGGGCATCGTTACGCGAAAGCCGCCGGTCTGCAAAAGCGGTGAGAGAGGGGCCTTCGGCTAACCTTGGTCGGTGTGGTCGCGCTTGAAATGAATCTCTCGCCGCCCTTGCACGCGCTTGAAAATCGCTCTGGTAGCGGCCTGATGTAGGATGCGTATCCACATGATTAATGTATCTAGGTTCGGGTAGAATTCTAGCGCATCGTCGAAATTATATTGAGGCATCATGATTTCTGAATCTTCAGACACTCTGAATGTGCTGAGCACAAGGCGCATACGATCGACATCCGTGTGAGCAATGACTTTGTTACGCCTCTCCTTCAGCCGCTCGTGGAGGGTCAACTGCTCGGTGGTAGCCGTGATGCCCAACGTCTCCAGCGTGAGCTTTGGCAGCCCATTTGAGTAGGAAAATGGTCGCCAGTATGCGACGACAGCGGCGTCCTCAAAGCATCGTAGGCGCCGACGCTCGATCCGCGAAATCGGTTCATCAGGACTGACCTCTGAAACGAAGTCGAGCGCGCTGAGGGCCATTTGGAAGTCAGCCATCGCCTGTATGATGCGGATATCGCCCGCTGAAAAATCTGCTTCATCCATTTTAAGAATTTAGGTAGTGAAGCATGCGACTATCTCCGATCGCTCTCTCGACGCTGCCGACATCTTTATAGCCACCTCGATGGCAAGTGGAATTTGTAATGGTCATGTCTGCTATACGGAAAGCGATTTGACCAACTGTATGACCGACATGAGGCGGGAGCTGACTTTCTACCAAGAAAGTAAATTCACTCTGTTCGCTTCGAAGCCAGTTCATAAATCTCATTATCGGCTCTCCGGCCAACGGCAATTACATAGATGACGATCCGTTCGTCGATGACCTGATAAACAAGGCGGTAACCATCTTTCAGAAGCTTGATCTTATAAAACCCTGATAGGTCGCGATGCAGTTCGTTTCCTGGAGAGTGAGGGTTCCAGATCAGCTTTTCCAGCTTCTTTTCAAATTTCTTACGCACGCTGCCGTCAAGAGCATCCCACTCTCTGAGTGCTCTGTCGTCGAATTCAAGACAATACTCTTTCATTCGCGATGACGGTTCTTAAGCTCTGCAAAAGTCATACGATGCTTTTGGGCAGGGTTTTTTAGGCGTTCGCGCACAATCTCGATAAGCTCCGCATCCTCGTCTGTGACAAGCCTCCGCTTGACGGGAGAGCGACCCGTTTCAGCAATATACGCGAGCGTATCGCGCAGTGCGTCAGAAAGTGAAATGCCTTGAGCCGACAACTTCTTAACTGCGGCTGCCTTCAGCGTTTCATCTACCCGGAATGTAACAGCAGACATACAAAGCCTCCTTGCGTGTATGCACATATGTATCACAGCTGTTGGTACAAATGAAGCGAAAGATGGTCGATGCTGATGTCTGCATTCGAGAAACCTGATCGGTTGCGGAAACGGCAGAAAAGAGGCGTTCACAGACGGCAAAATACTCGGCACTTAAAGGACAATGCGCAAAGAAACTTCAGAAGCAATCCACCATACTTCTCAAGCCAATGGTTACGAAGTGACCATCGAGGCTATCTTGGCGGCAACGATGGCACTAATCTCAGCATGCATATCGACATTATGTCCAGGTGCGGAAATTGAAACAACCAAAGCATAACGCCCCTTGTCATTGAACCTCTTCTGACCGGGATGAGTTTTCCACCAGCCGGTAACAGGATAGACCCCAATAGCATCATGCAAGGCGAGGTCAATCGCCCGCCCGCGCCAGAGGTCGCAATGAAGAGACCCGGCTTGCGTTGCATTCGAACCAAGCAGCCAGTAAGCGCCTTCCTGTTGTACACCGGGGGTGTCTTTCTCCTGCTGGCCGGAAACCCTGCGTTTAAATTGCTCTTTTGTGTCGCTTCGCTTTTTCATGGGAAACCGGAGACCGAAGGACCGATAGGTCTCAGGCCGGGTTGCCGCGCGACCAGAAAGGTTTGGTTCGACGAAGTAGGGTAATCCCCCCATAAAAAGAGTGATTTTTGAATGAGAATTTTCTCAGCGTAAGAATTGAGGAGATTCTGATGAAGAGTGATCGCTTTACTGACGCCCAGATCATGGGTGTGATCCGCCAGGCTGAGGGCGGTGTCCCGGTTCCTGACCTGTGCCGGGAGCATGGGATCAGCAACGCCACGTTTTACCGGTGGCGCGCGAAATATGGCGGCATGGATGCTTCGATGATCAGTCAGATGAAGGCTCTGGAAGAGGAGAACCGTCGGCTGAAGCGCATGTATGCGGATCTGAGCATGCAGACGGATATCCTGAAGGAAGCCCTGGGAAAAAAATGAAGCGGCCAGCCCAGCGCCGGGAACTGGCCGCACAGGCTGTGGCGCATCATGGGGTCAGCATTGCGCTGGCCTGTCGGATTTTTGGGATATCCGAGACCTGCTTTCGCTATCGTCCGCGACTGGCAGCGGAGAACGACAGGATTGCCGCTCTTCTGGTGGGACTGACCCAGGCTCACAGGAGATGGGGATTTGGTCTGTGTTTCCTGTATCTGCGCAATGTGCAGGGACAGCTCTGGAATCATAAGCGGGTTTATCGGATCTATCGGGAACTGGAGTTCAACCTGCGGATTAAACCCCGCAGGCGTCTGGTTCGCGAAAAGCCTGAAAAGCTGTCGGTTCCGGCCCTTCCCAACAGGGTCTGGTCCATGGATTTTATGGCGGACAGGCTGATGGATGGACGTGCTTTTCGGCTCCTGAACATTCTGGATGACTTCAATCGTGAAGGACTGGCGATCGAGGGTGATTTTTCCCTGCCAGCCTGTCGGGTTGTCCGCTGTCTGGAACAGGTTATGGAGTGGCGTGGCAGGCCAGAAGCCATCCGAATGGATAATGGCCCTGAATATGTCAGTCATACGTTGGTTTCATGGGCCGAAAAACAGGGGATTACCCTGATCTATACGCAACCGGGTAATCCGCAGCAGAACGCCTATATTGAACGCTACAACAGAACTGTCCGGCAGGAATGGCTGGAGCAGTATTTGTTTGAAAGCATTCAGGACGTGCAGGAGGTCGCAACACAATGGCTCTGGACATATAATCATGACAGACCCAACATGGGGAACAGCGGGCTAACCCCCGCCCAGAAACTAAAAACAGCTGCCTGAATTCTCATTCAATGCCCCACTAAAAATGGGGGGATTACCGAGGGAAATCAGGGAGAACCTCGATCAAGGTGCCATTTGCAAGATCATCGGCAAATCCATAGCGTGGAACCTGCACGATGCCAAAACCGAGCCTGGCTGCTTCGGCATAGGTATCCACGCCCCCGACCAACAAACGTGCAGGGAGTGACCTCTCAATCACATCCTCTCCGCGCGTAAACTCCAATGGCAGGGGCTGGCCGGTACGTGAGGATACGAAGCCGATCATCTGATGCCCCTCGAGATCGTCAGGAGAGGCAGGCATTCCGTGCCGCGCCAGATAGGTTGGGCTGGCGAGCGTCACCTCCTCCATCACGCCGAGAGGCCGGACGATCATGTCGCTGTCCGACAGGCTTCCAGCCCGTACAACGCAGTCCACCCCTTCGCGCACCAAATCAACAAACCGTTCGCCCTCACCGAGATGAACGGTCAATGCCGGATGCCTTGTCATAAAATCTGGAAGCGCTGGTAGCAGGATCATCCGCGCCAGACGCCCAATCACATGGGCCCGCAACAGACCTGCTACAGCACCACTCGCGCCACGATCTGCATCCTCAAGATCCGCCAGGATCGCCACACACCGGCGATAGTAGGTAGCGCCTTCCTCGGTAGGTCGAACATGACGTGTTGAGCGATGTAGCAACCGCGTGCCAAGTCTTTGTTCCAATCTTTTGATCGCTGCAGTCGCTACCGGACGCGAAATACCGCAGTCCGCAGCGGCGGCAGTGAAACTGCCACGATCAACAATGCGCAAAAAGAGATTAAGTGTCGCAAACCTGTCCATAGGATTGTTTCATGGAGCAAAACAATGCTGACGGAAAGAGTGATCTTATCGAACAGACATCGTTATGGCCAAGATAGGTTTCTCAACAGATGGAGATATCCATGCCAGAAGCACACACCATTGCCATTGTCACGGGCGGAAGCCGTGGACTGGGCCGCGCAACCGTTGAAGCTCTCGCCCAACGCGGCGTCTCATCTCTCTTTACCTATCACACCAACAAATCCGCAGCTGATGAAGTGGTCAAAAGTGTCCAGCACAGCGGAGCCCGTGCAGTCGCTCTGCAACTCGATACTGGAGATACGCACGCCTTTCCTGCCTTTGCCGACGAAGTCCGGCGCGTGCTGCGCGTATGGGGAAGTGAATTGCCCCGGGTTTTGTGGAGACAGAAAGACCCGTGAGGTAAGAAGAATTCATGAGCAATAAATCGAAGCGTTTTCCGCCTGAGTTTCGTGACCGTGCAGCCCGCATGGTTCTGGAGGAAGAGAAGAACCATCCTTCGCGGTGGTCTGCAGTGATGATGATAGCGCCAAAGCTGGATATTCATCCTGACACGCTGTCAAAATGGACCCGTCTGCATGAACGTGCCAATGCGCCTGCGGTGAGTGACCTGCCTGATCGAGAGAAGATCAGGCAACTGGAGCGAGAGAACCGCGAATTGCGGCAGGCCAATGAAATCCTGCGTAAGGCGTCGGCATATTTTGCCCAGGCGGAGCTCGACCGCATCTTCAAGCCATGACACGCTTCATTGAGGAGCACCGGCAGACATATGGTGTCGGGTCAATCTGCAGGGTTCTGTCGATTGCACCATCTGCCTATTATGCAACTGTTGCCAGACAGAAAAATCCGTGTGTGCGCAGCCAGAAAGACAAAGAACTGTGCGATGACATCCGTAGAGTGTGGAATAATAATTTCTGCGTCTATGGAGCGCGCAAGGTCTGGCATCAGCTCAGACGTGAAGGCGTGGATGTCGCCCGCTGCACGGTAGAGCGGCTGATGCGCCGGATGGGGCTGAAAGGCGTCATTCGTGGCAAGGGGGTCAGAACCACACGGCCTGATCCGCAACGTCCGTGTCCGCAGGATCTGGTGCAGCGCCAGTTTCATGCTCCTGCCCCCAACAGACTGTGGGTTTCGGATTTCACGTATGTTTCCACTTGGCAGGGCTTTGTTTATGTGGCCTTCATCATTGACGTCTTTGCACGGGTTATTGTGGGTTGGCGTGTCTCCTCAACGGCTCATACCGACTTCGTACTGGATGCCCTTGAGCAGGCTCTGTGCCAGAGGCAGCCTGAGGGAAAAGTGACCCACCATTCCGACCGCGGCTGTCAATATGTGTCCATTCGCTACACGCAAAGACTGGCTGAAGCGGGGCTCGTTGCTTCTGTCGGCAGTGTTGGGGATTCCTATGATAACGCCTTGGCAGAGACCATTAACGGACTTTACAAAACCGAACTCATCTATCGGCAGGGGCCATGGAAAAACAGGGAAGCTGTTGAACTGGCAACACTTAAATGGGTCGACTGGTTCAATAATCGGCGGCTCCTGTCCTCCATTGGAAACATCCCGCCAGCAGAAGCTGAGGCACGCTTTTATGCACAACAGAAATCACATGCATTAGCCGCTTAAATCAGATAAAAAACGTCTCCACAAAACCCGGGGCAATTCAAAGCGAACGTTTCAATTATCTGGTCAACATGGCAGGTACGTCCCATAGCGGGCTATTCGGCGAGGTGACAGAAGAAGATTTCGATGCTGCCTACCGCATACATGCCAAGGGTCCATTTTTCCTGACGCAGACACTTTTGCCGCTGATCGCGAACGGTGGCCGGATCGTGAACATCTCATCTGGACTGACACGCTTTGCCTATCCTGGCTGGATTGCGTACGCTGCTATGAAAGGCGCCGTGGAAGTCATGACGCATTACATGGCCAAGGAACTCGGACCGCGCCGCATTGCTGTTAACACAGTAGCGCCAGGTGCAATTCAGACAGATTTCTCAGGAGGTATGGTACGCGATAACCCCGAGATTGCTCACCACATCGCGGAAGTAACCGCGCTTGGACGTCCAGGACTGCCAGACGATATCGGCCCCATGATCGCATCGCTGCTCTCCGAGGACAATCGCTGGGTGAATGCACAACGGATTGAAGTCTCCGGTGGTCAGGCCATCTAAGATCTGGTCACCCCTTACACAGAAGGCCATGTTGGTACCATTAGGACACCAGCAAGCGTTTTCGCGTAATTTTTCCGGATACGGTGGTTGGCAATCGCCCGACGAAGCGGACTTCTTTCAGACCAACCCAACGCCCGAGGACTTCGTTGATCCGCGCAACGATTTCCTCGGAAGAAGGCATACATTCCGCCTCGGAATCAGGAACGACATAAGCGATAGGTCGCTGCCCTCTCAGTTCATCTGGAATTGCGACCACGGCACACGCGTGAACGGCAGGATGGGTGGCGATGATCTTTTCGATCTGCACGCCGGAAATCCGCCTTCCTGCAACCTTGATGACATCATCGGAACGTCCGAGCATATGAACTGCGCGGTTGGCCTGAATCATGCCTTCATCGAAGGTGCGGTAATACCTGCGCGTTTCATCAAGATAAGCGGACGGAACACGGATAGCCCCATTCTTCCATATTCCAGCGAGACACCCAGGCGGTAACGGCAGCGAAAGAACGATCTCCCCGCACTGCTCACCGGGTATGGAGGGCACGATGGCCGGACGAAATCCCGGCGCAGGCCGCCCGATGTCATTCATGAGAGAAACTGGCTCACGTTCGGGTAGACCGAAGAAATGCGCGGTGATGCTCCATCCCGTTTCCGTTTGCCACCAGTGATTGACCACAGGTGTGCGAAAGTAGGATCGAGCCCACTCCAGCAACGTCGGATCCGCATACTCTCCAGCTACGAAAACACGGGCAAGAGCGGGCAGGATCACCTCTGACAGATGACGGCTCTCCTGTCGCATGAGACGCATCTGAGTGGGCGTGGTAAACAGGCATTTCACTCCATGCTCATGACAGAGCGTGCGAATGGCGGACGCAGATGCACCGCCTTCGACGATGACGCTGGTACAGCCGCTGATCAGCGGCGCATAAACACCATAGGAATGACCAACAACCCAGCCAAGGTCCGATGTAGTAAAGAAGGTATCACCGGGTTCGCAGCCGTAGATCACGTCCATGGACAAGGCGAGAGCCACAGCATGGCCGCCATTATCACGCACAATGCCTTTTGCGTGCCCCGTCGTGCCAGATGTGTGAAGAATATAGAGTGGATCTTCGGAGCGTAGCACGACGGCCTCTACAGACGTGGACTGTTCCAGCGTATGGAAATCATGATCCCGCAATGGCATCAATGATGTCCGACATGCTGCGCGTTGCACAATCACGCAAGCCTGTGGCAGGTACGCTGCCAAAGCAAGTGCATCATTCAGAGCAGGGGCAGACGGAATGGGCGTCTGTCCCTGAAAGCTGCAACTGGCAATGATAATGACTTTCGGAGCCACATCATCAATCCGTCGTGCCAACTCCGGTCCGGCATAACCGGCAAAAACCACAACATGCACAGCCCCTATCCGCGCACATGCCAACATAGCTATGGCTGTCTCGATCATGGTCGGCATGGCAATCAGAACGCAGTCGCCTTTCTCCACTCCGAGCAGGCGTAGGCCGCCGGCAAATCCGGCCACCCTGTCCTGCAGTTCGCGATAGGTCACGACCTGCTGTTCCTTGGTGGCGCAAGAATGCCAGATCAACGCTACCTGCTCACCGCGACCATTCTCCACATGCCGGTCTACGGCATTGTGGCAGGTATTGAGCGTGCCGTCAGGGAACCAGTCATGCCAACCGTCTGTTCGCTCCCGGCAGGCCATCGCAGGCTCCTGCTTCCATGTGATACGCTGCGCCGCACTGAGCCAGAATTCCTCTGGCTGGTTCAGTGCCGCATCATACATCGCTTCATAAGTTGTCCATGGAAGCATGGCGCATACTCCGATCAGGCTATGGGCACGTCTTTGCCGGTGATCTGGCTGGCCAGCCACGCAGCATCACGGGAAATGCCGGAAAACCGCCCGGAGCCCCATGTATGCAGCCATGGCAGACCAAGAAAATAAAAGCCCGGCGCATCCGTCACGCCCCGATGCCAGACCGGCTTGTTAGCACCGTTGAAGACGGGCACATCGATCCAGCGGTAGTTCGGACGGAAGCCGATGCACCAGACGATCGATGTGATTCCAGCGGCCTTCAGATCGAGCGGCGTGTTGCTTCCATCAGGCTGCCAGACAGGTACGTAAGGCGCTTCCGTCGGTGCATTGATGTTTTCGCGAGCAATATAGGCATCAATGGATTTCTTGATGTCTGCATTGGTCTTGTCCGCATCGTCGAGATGTTGCTTTAGATCTGGAAGAAAATGCGCAACCTCATCACGGATTGTCTCAAGCGTACCATGCAATCCTACCCCTTCTTTTGCAAAAAGACGCAGATCAAGGTCATGCCCCCCATTGCGGCCGGTGACATAATGGTTGGTCTTATCCCGCGCCCCTTCCCGTAAGGGGTGATTATCCACCGTCAGATCATAGAAGTGCATATCCGCCAGCCAGTCCACAACGTCACGGCCACGGTAAAAGCGTGAGACACGCGGGGCGGAGCCGACACACAGATGGACCTTGCGTTTTTCAAGGAACAGGTCCTCGACGATCTGTGCACCGGACTGACCGCTGCCCACGACCAGGACAGCCCCTTCAGGCAACTGGGCCGCATTGCGGTAATCCTGCGAGTGAACCTGAAAGATTGATGGATCGATAGCACTCGCATATCCGGGGATCACCGCATCCTGGTACGCTCCCGAGGCGATGACCACATGCTTTGTGTGCCAGGTCTCACCGCCCGCCACCACACGATAGCCACCGGCCTCATGACGTGTGATGGAGGTGACGGCTGTGTGTTCACGCAGCGGGGGATTGAACGAGTTAACAAAGCCTTTGACGTATTCAATGATTTCCTGCTTCACCATGAAGCCGTGTGGATCTTTTCCCTTGTATGGGTGGCCGGGAAGTTCACATTGCCAATTCGGTGTGACCAGGCAGAAGTTGTCCCAGCGCTCATCGTCCCATGAGTGACAGGCGGTCTTGGATTCAAAAACGATATGATCCACTTTTTCGCGACAGAGATACCAGCTCAGGGAGAGCCCAGCCTGTCCGCCGCCCACGATGATAACAGGAATGCTTTTTTCGTTCTGTGTCATGGTCGTTCTTTTCGTCTCAGTATCTGAAAGACAGGACGCGCACCTGCGCATCGGGTCGATTAAGGAAAGGCGCACTGCTCTGCTGAATGACGTGCAGCTGGCCAAGGGCGCGACTGCACGGAAAGCCGTAACGGGCACGAACCCGTTCGCTCGCCTGGGTCAGAGCCGTATCCGCCTTTTCAAGAAACTCCCGGACCGGATAATCCTGACCGGGTGTGAAGTGGTCCCTTATGACCAGCGATGGGGAGTAACAGTCGGTCTCGTTCCCATCGGGCCAACGCACGCGAAAGGTCATTTCGGGCATGGTGACAAAACTCCTGAAGCCGGGACGTCAGCGTGCTGTAATGCCGCGAGACGCCGATATGCGGGGAGATGCCGACTGGCGACGCTGTCCCAGTCGAAACGGCGGGCTGTTGCGGGGCCGCTGAGCCGGAAATGGTCACGGCTTTCGACGCGCAGGGCGTCGCGCAACGCCATGAACAAGGTGTCGGGGTGCGCCGGTTGGCACCACAGCGCATCCGTTGCCGAAAAATGTTCCGTGAAAGGTAGCGCGGCTGGCACCACCACGGGGATTCCACAAGCCAGGGCTTCCAGCGGGCACAGTCCGAACCCCTCGGTTACGGATGGATAGGCCAACACGTCCGCCTGCCGGTAGAATGAAGGCATGTCTTCATCAGCAACTGGCCCGGTGATGGTGACATGATCGGCCGCACCGCTTTCGCGCAGACGCTCCATGAATCGGGTGCGGTAGGCAGAATGATCCAGCAGCGAGGCCCCGCCTGCCACAATCAGATGCACATCAGGCTGTTCGCAACGAAGGGCCAGAAATGCGTCGAGCAAGTGCAGCGTGTTCTTGCGCTGCTCGATCCCGCCCACGGACAGGATCAGGTGCTGACCGGCAGGCAGATGATACCGCGCTCGCAACGCGGCATCGTGCGCGGTTGCTACGGGTGAAAAGCGCACGGGATCAACCCCGTTGCCCACGACCGGAGCTTCGCGGCCATGGTCGTTGCGCAGGACATCTTCCCACATTGTGCTGACGGTAAACAGTTCGGCCGCCGCCCTGATCCCCCGTTCCTGCCGCGCGGCAAGGACCGGGTGCGTGAAATGGTCAAGATGGTGGACCGTGCGGGCAAAGCCCGGTATCCGCCCTTCCCGCACCAGATCGGCCAAAGCATTGGCGCTGATCGGGTCCTGCGCATGCAGCACGTCAAAATGCTGTCCGCGCAATGCGTCTCTGATTTCGCCAATACGACGCTCCACCAGTGTCGGCAGATCAGTTACAGACGCGGCTGGGATGCACCAGGTTGCGCAACGGGGTTTGCGGAAGAAACCCGATCCTGTCACGTCCGGTGCGATCAGCGTTGCATCGTGGCCCGCGTCACACAGAGTTTCCGCTAGCGCCATGCCGTGCACCACGCCGCCACGCGGATTGGTCGAATGGGTCAGAATGCCAATGGACAGACTCATGGCGCAAATCCCATGAGTGAGGACCGGGCGAGATCCCAGAAGGTTTCTTTCTCGTCCGCCCATATGACATCCAGCCGCTGCGTGCTCTCACACCGCCCGATGACAGAAGCAGCAATGCCACGTCCACAAAACCGGGCTATGATCGCGTGGGCATCTTTGGGACGCGCCGTCAGCAGGTATCCGTAGCTTGGGAATGCAGACAGCCAGCGCTCCATCGGAGCATCCTCAGGCCGTGGAATGTCATCGAGCGTAATGGTCATGCCGATGCCTGAACATTCGGCCAGCATGAGAGCGGTCCCCAGCAGACCGGCCATGCTGATGTCCTTGGCAGCACGGCTCAGGCCATCTTCGGCAATAGTGGGCAGAAGTTCGATGTCCCCACGCAACCGGGCCGCTCCCTCTGTGCCGCATAGCCCGGAACTGGCATCCCAGAACGGGTGCGGATCGTGCCAGCGACCGCGCAGATCAATGGCAACGATCAGCACCTCGCCCGGTTGGGCGTCGAAGCTGGTTAGCAGATGACGGGCACGACCAAGGATTGCCACTGAGAGCGAATTATGGGTACTGCGCATGTTGGTGTGTCCACCAACAACCGGCACACCGTAGGTGTTCGCACCGTCATGGAGACCCGTCAGGATGGACGCGGCCGCCTCGGACGTATCGCTCCACAACGCATCCACCACCGCCACGGGACGGCCGCCCATCGCAGCGATGTCGCTGACATTGACCATCGCGCCGCAATACCCGGCAAACCACGGCATTGAGCGGACAAAGCTGTCCTGAAAGCCCTCGCTGGCCAGCAGGAGATAGCCATCGCTATCCGGGATCGCGGCGCAGTCATCGCCAAGACGGACAGCTTTGGCACCTGTCCCTAAAATCGCGCTAACTTCTGCAATATCCTGCTTAGCCGCAAGAGAGCGCCCCATACGAAGCGTGCGCAGGAGTGTGGTGAGCTCATGTGCCATCATGCCACCTGTCGTATCCGGGGTTGCGGACGCAGCAGCCAGGTCTGATCGAGACCGTGCGCCGGATAGCGTGACAGATCAGCCTCCATGTCGTGATGCGGCAGGCCATGCAGCGTAATGACGCTGAGACTTTTCCAGTGCAAGCGACGAAAGAACAGCACATTCTGTTCCTGCACCTGGGCCAAAAACCGTGTAGCCCCCAGACCGTGTGCCGTACTGACGGCCATGCGGATGAGTTCCGCCCCGATCCGCCCCAGCTTGCGGTGATCAGCATGCACGGCCAACCGGGAACCGCGCCACACACCGGGCTCTGCTTCGTGAATGCGCACTGCCCCCACGATCCGGTCCGGCATCCCCGCCATGCAGCAGGCGGCAATGATGGGAATGGCGTCCTCATCAATCGCGTCGCGGTCATCCTCTGCAAAAACATGCTGTTCACTGCAGAACACTTCACGGCGGAGCGCATGATAACCGGCACGCTCCCATGGCGTGCGGGCAAGGCGCACAACATATTCCGTCGGAATGAACGGCCGGTCTTCCATACCTTCGAGGATCGTGCTCATTGTTCGTACGCCGAAAGCGAGGAACAGGCGCCACAACGTCCACACCCGGCCCGGATATCGGTGGATTTCATGTTCGCTTCCCGGAGCATCCGCCCAAGCGGTGCCAGCACGGATTTCATAAACTCGGCTGAAGGCGGGACATGATTTTCCAGTGGGGTGCCGGAAATGGGCACAAACGGCACCACGAAGGGATAGACCCCCAGCGCAATCAGACGCTCGGCGAGAGCCAGAATGTCCTCGGGGCTGTCGCCAAGACCGGCCAGAATGTAGGTATTGACCTGCCCACGACCGAAGATCGGCACGGCGCTGGCGAAAGCGTCCATGTAGCGATCGACGCTGACCGTGGCCTTGCCCGGCATGATCTTCTCACGCACTGCCTGCGTGGCGGCTTCGAGATGCATACCCAGACTATCGGCTCCAGCTTCCCGCAAACGCTGGAACCAGCCGTGATCACGTGGCGGCTCGCACTGAACCTGAAGCGGCAGATCCACCGCCGCCTTGATGGCACGGGCTGACTCCGCCAGCACGGCAGCACCCCGATCAACCACATTGGGCGTGCCGGTCGTCAGCACCATGTCGCGCACGCCGTCCAGTTCCACAGCAGCTTTGGCAACTTCGGCAAGCTGCGCCGGTGTCTTGTAAGCAATCGTCCGGTCCGCCTCCAGCGATTGGCCAATGGCGCAAAACTGGCAGGATGTGCGCCGGTCGGCATAGCGGATGCAGGTCTGGTGCACCGTGGTCGCCAGCGTGTCACGGCCATGCAGTAGCGCGATCTTCCAGTAGGGAATACCGTCTGCCGTGCTCAGCCCGTAAAAGCGCGGGGCAGCCGGGAAATAGATCGTACCTACTGCCCGCCCATCGCGTAGCAGCATGCTCGTCCCGTGCTGGTCTGGCGGGCTGGCCTGAAACGGTGAATGCTGCGCGC
Organism: Acetobacter pasteurianus; assembly: GCF_009914215.2. NCBI lineage: Bacteria > Pseudomonadati > Pseudomonadota > Alphaproteobacteria > Acetobacterales > Acetobacteraceae > Acetobacter > Acetobacter pasteurianus. The sequence continues at coordinate 125,723 of NZ_CP039847.2, forward strand.
CAGACGTATAGACCGGAACCATGACGGTCTGGCCCGCAATGGTGATCGTCTTGTGATCCGAAGGACCAGCGCCTCCCTTGCGGGCAATGCCGCCAGTCTGCTCGCCGATCTGCAGTCCGAAGGACTGGAGATCGGTAACGAGCTTGCGACCAGAAAGTGTACCGAGCGTCGGAATGGTCATGACGCAGCCTCATCTGTAGATGTGGAAACCGGATCGGCTTCACCAACGTAATGAACGGTACGGGCAGGCCGCCGATCCTGAAGCAGACTAAGCAGTTCAGGCCGTGCATAATGCCCTACAGAGTCCATCATCCGCTTGCGCTTGGTGATAAGAGCGAAATCAAGATCGGCAATCACCATCCCCTCACCTTCCGTCAAAGGCGGGGCCAGAAGCTTACCTTCGGGAGAGACGATGGCGGTAAAGCAGCCTCCTCGCAGCGGCCCTTCAAGTGCAGGGTCTCGCGCAATATCCTTGATCTGATCTTCCGTCAGCCAACCCGTGGCATTCACAACGAAACAGCCGGATTCCAGAGCGTGATGACGGATGGTGACTTCCATCTGATCGGCGAAGATCTGCCCCACCAGTGAACCGGGAAACTGGGCGCAGTGGATTTCTTCATGTTGGGTCATCAGCGCGTAGCGCGCCAAGGGATTGTAATGCTCCCAGCAAGCCAATGCCCCGATGCGGCCAGCGGCACTTTCCACCACTTTGAGCCCTGACCCGTCACCCTGCCCCCAGATCATGCGCTCATGATAAGTTGGGGTGATCTTGCGACGTTTGAGAAGGATCTCACCTGTCGCGTCGAAGACGATCTGCGTGTTATAGAGTGTGCCAAAATCCCGCTCATTCACGCCCAGCACGACGACCATGCCGGTATCACGTGCGGTTTCGGCCACCATGTCCGTCACCGGACCAGGAATGATGACGGCGCGTTCATAAAGTTCCAGATGTTCGCCGCCGAAACGGAAAGCTGGCTGGATGAACGAGAAATAGGGGTAATAGGGCACGAAGGTTTCAGGAAAGACCGCCAGCTTCACACCTTTTTCGGCGGCTTCACGGATGGCCTGACAGACTTTCCGGGCTGTCCCCAAACCGTCATCGCCGAGGACGGGACTGATCTGGATGGCAGCAGCGCGAACGATACGTGACATGGCTTGCGGTCCTTCCTTTGGCCTTTAGAGAGTCCAGGTATTGAGGATGAAAGCGTTGTCACGACGCGCAAGGAGGATAATGTCGAGCACATCTTGCGGATTGATCGGCGTGATGCCTGGGATCAGGTTCTGCTCACCGTATCCGTAGAGCGCCTGAAGCGCGAAACGGCAGGCATAGACTTTGCCGCCCTCTTCAATAATTTTTGCAATCTGCTTGTTGCAGTTCATGTGCCCTGGAAAGGCTTCATCACCCAGACGTGGGAAACCGCGCTGCACGCCAAGAGTAACACCTGGTCCGTACAGCAGAACGGATGTTTCAAAGCCTTTGCGGATTAGACGTGTGGCCTGAAGCAGATTTACAAACCCAACCGAACCTTCATTGGCGACGGTATGAAAAGTAATAAGAGCTTTTTCGCCTGGTTTGGCTTTGACGTCTTCAAAAACCTTGTTTTCATAATTAACGAAGCAATCACCATCCTGATATGGTGCATGTTCGACTTTTGGCATGATATCTCTCCCGTGTGATGCGATCTCCAGCCAGAAACCGGAACTGACCGCTGTGCCGAAGTGAACGTGACACGGGATAACCAAATGACAAAATATTGTATGTACTTAGAAATAAGTACAAATAAAACAAGTTTAACAGTTTATTGTCTTACAAAGGCATACAGAAACATACAAAAATAATATTCAAGACATACAATTCCAAATGACGCGCATAACTATATGTTTTATCGTCATTTTTTAATCACGCATTCGTGAATGATGCACTTTTTTGTTTTTCGGACATTCAGGCGAGACTCAACGAAATCAAATGAGTCCGTTGAGTCCCAAACCCAAAACCATGTCATACAATATCGGCGAAACCGGGAGAACGCTTATGCTGAAGAACGGACACCACACCATTTAAAGATTCTTCAAGACTTGCTGCATCTGGTGCGCTGCCAAGCGCGATGCGCGCGCGCTGTGGTGGCTCACCACTAATTGTAAAAACTGTGCTGGGGACCAGAGCAAGACCACGTCGGCGTGCATAAGCGACAAAGTCCGCACTGCCCCACCAATCAGGCAATTTCAGCCAGACATGTGGACCGTTCGGATTCATGCAGTGTCCTTCCCCTAAACAGTGTCCTTCCCCTAAAACCTTTCGCGCAATGGATTGCCGCAGGCGAAGTTCTTTGCGGATGGCATGAAGAATCGTTTCCGCTTGCCCCGTTTGCATCCACCGCGCAGTAAGCGCGCTCAATAAACCTGCATTTGTCAGAGCGATCGCCCGAATGGCAGCTGTCACACGCCGGGTCATATCTGCATTCGGCAAGGCGACGTAGGCTGTGCGCAGGCCTGGGCTCAATGTTTTGGCAAGCGTAGCAATATAACTGACCCGACTATGATCCAGAGCTGCCAACGCTGGCAGTGGCTCATCCATCAACAGGCTGTAAGGATCGTCTTCGGCAATGTGCAAATGATGACGCTGCGCCACTGCGAGAATATCCTTGCGCCTTTGCAGTGACATTGTCGCTGTGGTGGGATTATGAATGGTGGGAATACAGTAGAGTAGTCGTGGATGATGTTGCGAACACACTCGGTCTAGCTGATCTGGCATCATGCCTTCAGCATCACTGTCTACACCAACCAGAATAAGATCAAATTGCGCTGCAATGGTTCGGATCCCTGGGTAGGCAATACGGTCCGTTACAATCACGTCTCCTGGTTGGGTATGCGTGCTGACAATTGCTGCTAATGCGCTTTGCGCACCGGGAGAAACCAGAACTTCTTCTATGCGCCGATGACCGATAACAGGTGCTATCCATTTTGCGCCAAGCTGACGCTCCTCAATAGTGCCCCCAGTTACCCTGTAGGACATGAGACTATTCAAATCCTGCTGCTTCAAGATAGCGGAGATATCACTCTGAATAATACGCTGGAGCGGTGGATCCTGAGGAATAGGCGGCAGATTCATGGTAAGATCAACCACCGCAGGTCCGGTATGGCGCCAATGGCTTTCACCGGCACCGACGCGCACAAAGGTTCCCCGCCCTACGGTTGCATCAATGAGACCACGACGCCTTGCCTCGGTAAATGCACGCGTTACAGTTGTCAGGTTGGTACCAAGATAATCTGCAATCGTTCTTTGCGGGGGAAGTTTATCCCCTTCCCGCAAATCACCTCTCCGGATGGAAAGAGCCAAGGCATCAGCAAGTGTCAGGTAAATGGCATTCGGGCTTTGACTGATTTCTTCTTTCCAGTGAGCCAGATAAGGATAGGCTGACATGCGTGGCGGCTTCCATATATTCGACAAGATTGTATTGCACTACATCCCATACAATCCATGCAATGCATAGCGCAGCCGCTTATCTGTGAGAACAATTGTCTCCACATTACTACGATTTAACTCATAGCATTGTGCACAACACGCAAGTTCAGACTTTATTGCCTTGTGGCAAATCTGTTTTAGAACAAGTAAGAAAAATGAAGAAACTTATTCCGTTGTGGCTGAGCAATGCTTGAATATTTATATGTCTTTTTAGTATCAATTATTTTTTTAATAATACCTTGCACGACAGCTTATGCTCGTCCTGAGCAGTCACACTCTGTCAGCACCATACGTTCTGATATAAATGAACAGGTTTACAGCATACCTTTTAAAGGAGGTGGTTACGTAAGAGTGCTCTTTTGCATCCCGGCAACCCACCGAGGAACAATCATCATGTTTCCTGGCGGTTCTGGTGATATTGGCCTTGGGAAAAATGGCGTAATCCGACACGATCATAACTTTGTTGTCAGAACACGCCGGCTATGGAACAGACAAGGCTACGCAGTCATTATTCCAGATACAATCAATCATATTAATCTAAGAGGACAGCGCAGTTCCGCGACCTATGCAGGACTGATCCAAAGTATCATTGCTTTTGCACATGAAGAGGCAATAGTGCCTGTGTTTCTTTTTGGAACCAGCCAAGGCGCAATCGCTGCCGTAAACGGTACCGCGCATGCAGCTTCAGGAACTATTGCAGGTGTCGTGCTCAGTGAATCTGTATCAGTCATGGGAGGCAGCAAGGAAACTGTTTTTAGTGCAACCCCGCAAAAAGTGACAGTACCTGTTCTTATTGTGGCCAACCAAGATGATCGATGCGATGTCGCACCGCCTCAAGCCGCCCAACAGATTGCTTCCGGCATGACAGCAAGCCCTGAAGTGCGCGTGTTCATGGTTTCTGGTGGAATAACAAAATCAAAAAAGAATTGTGGCTCCTTAACACCTCATGGGTATTTTGGCATTGAAAATGATGTCGTCGACAAAGTCAGTGCGTGGCTGGATGCCAAATCCCGATAATCTTCAGGCTATTGTTGTTTGAATCTGAGAAATCAGATGACGTACGGCTGGTGCAACCTCATCTGAGCGAAAAATGGCGGCAATTTCTGAAACGATTGGTTCTCCCACAATATCGCGGAAAACAACGCCCGGCAAATTGACGACACTTCGTAAAGCACTGGGAATAACCGAAATACCATTGCCAATTGAGACCTGTGTCAACACAGCCAGTAAGCTCCCTGGCGTAGAAACAATACGGGGCGTAAATCCACCTCGACTTGCGACCTGAAATGTGCCGAAAGCCTGCTCGGGCAATATAAAAGATGCGTTGGCAATTTCGTGCGGCGTAACCGGGCCTTCCGACTTTTCTTCGACACCAGGAATCACGGAAAGTGCCAGGCAAAAGTGATCGCGGATCAATACATGGTGACTCAATAGCTGTGGCATCGCCATAGGCAGCCTTACAAAACCGATATCTACGTCACCGTCCGCAACCAACTGAGGCAGTTTATCCATGGGGAATTCACGTACTTTTAAAAGCACGTCTGGATAATTCTGCGTAAATTGGTTCATCTGGTCTTGCAGTATCCCCGTATAAGCAGCTGACGCAACATAACCAATCTCTATCCGACCCAATTCACCGCGCCCAGCACGACGACCGGCGTTCTCCGCTGTTGCAAATTGTTTGAGCACGCGCCGTGCTTCGGAAAGGAAAACCTCTCCCGCAGATGTAAGCGTCACAGAACGCTTTGTTCGGTTGAGAAGTTGAGCTGATAATGTGCGCTCAATTTCCTGTATCTGCACAGTCAGAGTGGGCGGGGAAATATTCAGCCGTTCTGCCGCCCGTGTAAAATGAAGTTCTTCCGCCAAGACCACAAAATAGCGGAGATGTCTCAGTTCCATTCCTCTATCCCCCTCCCCGCATTATTAGGCAAAACCTAATAATAACGAAAATAACCACCAATGACGAGAACCAAGGCATGACCTAGCGTTACAGACTAATGCGCTCTGCAACGGAACATCGCCATGACACAACTCTTTCAAGCCAATCATGATGAACTGATTATCGGAACTTCTAATGCTATCGTGAAGCGATGGGGACCTCGATGACATCCTCGCGCGTAACCAATCCGTTATTTGTCCTTCTGGCGGCTTCAACTGGCTGTGCCTTGACTGTGCTTGATACCAATGTGGTGGCAATCATCCTGCCAACCATTGCTCGCGAGTTTCGTGCAAGTTTCGCGGATATTGAATGGGTTATCAGCACATATGTTCTGTGCTTCGCATCTCTCCTGTTGCCCGCTGGAGCCATTGCAGATCGGTATGGACGCCGTCGCATCTATCTGATTGGAATTACGACATTTGCCCTTACCTCGTTGTTTTGCGGAGCCGCCCCATCTGCCACAGCACTATATCTGGCCCGTGCTTTACAGGGCGTAAGTGCTGCATTTTTGTTAGCACCTGCTTTAGCGATCATCGGACATACGTTTCATAATCCAGATGAACGGAACCGCGCATGGGCCATTTGGGGAAGTATCATGGGCCTTACCATGGTTCTTGCTCCTATTATTGGTGGTATTATTGCCTATGCGCTCGGTTGGCGGTGGGCGTTTTATATCAATATTCCAATCTGCGTCCTACTTGCTGGCGCAGTCTTTATTCTGGTCAAAGAATCACGTGATACTGATGCCCGAAGACTGGACCCGGTCGGGATTATATTTTTCGCTGCATTCATGTTCGGTCTGACGTGGGGAATGATTAACGGTCAGGCAAGCGGTTGGACCTCATGGAACGCCCTGAATGGTTTTATTGGAGGAAGTATCTCCTTAGGCATTTTCATAGCATCTGAACGTGCCCAATCACGTCCGATGTTAGATCTTGGCCTATTCTCCAATCCCCGTTTTCTGGGAGCTGTCTGGGCGATGTTTGCTTATGCAGCATCCGCTCAGGTTATGGCCTCAATGCTTCCGCTATTTCTCCAAAACGGCTTAGGCCGCTCAGCACTTCAGGCCGGCTTCGCCATGTTGCCTTTTGCCCTGGCAATGTTGATTTTCCCACATATTGGACGTCTTCTGGAACGCCATATCTCTTCGAGCGGTATTCTAGCCGGTGGTCTGTCATGCGTCGCCATTGGCAATGGAATAACAGCATGGGGAGCATATGTCGGATCATGGATCATTGTTATGGCTGGCATGGTCGTCATTGGAAGTGGGGGCGGCCTTCTCAATGGGGAAACACAAAAAGCTATCATGAGTGTTGTGCCAAAAGAACGATCTGGCATGGCGTCAGGGATCAGTACGACTTCACGATTTTCCGGGATTTTGCTTGGTTTTGCCATGCTTAGCGGCATACTCGCAACAATGGTAAGGAAATGGGTTGCCGCCTTTGGATGTGGCACTGGTTGCCATCATCCATCAGACTTCGCCGATGCCATCGTTGCCGGTGATCTACCCAGTGCTATTTCCGGTTTAGAGGGTTCCAATCAAGAAATCGCCATTCAGCATGCACATCATGCTTTCTCTTATGGTTTTGCCGTAGCACTTCTTGTGGCATCAATTTTCGCATTAGGATCATCAATTACTGTCTTTACACTGATGCATTCAAAGATGAAACAGAATATAACCTAAGTAAATAATAAATACTTAATGTGTAATGATAGATATTTTGCAGATTCTCTAGAGTGAATTGCCCCGGGTTTTGTGGAGACGTTTTTTATCTGATTTAAGCGGCTAATGCATGTGATTTCTGTTGTGCATAAAAGCGTGCCTCAGCTTCTGCTGGCGGGATGTTTCCAATGGAGGACAGGAGCCGCCGATTATTGAACCAGTCGACCCATTTAAGTGTTGCCAGTTCAACAGCTTCCCTGTTTTTCCATGGCCCCTGCCGATAGATGAGTTCGGTTTTGTAAAGTCCGTTAATGGTCTCTGCCAAGGCGTTATCATAGGAATCCCCAACACTGCCGACAGAAGCAACGAGCCCCGCTTCAGCCAGTCTTTGCGTGTAGCGAATGGACACATATTGACAGCCGCGGTCGGAATGGTGGGTCACTTTTCCCTCAGGCTGCCTCTGGCACAGAGCCTGCTCAAGGGCATCCAGTACGAAGTCGGTATGAGCCGTTGAGGAGACACGCCAACCCACAATAACCCGTGCAAAGACGTCAATGATGAAGGCCACATAAACAAAGCCCTGCCAAGTGGAAACATACGTGAAATCCGAAACCCACAGTCTGTTGGGGGCAGGAGCATGAAACTGGCGCTGCACCAGATCCTGCGGACACGGACGTTGCGGATCAGGCCGTGTGGTTCTGACCCCCTTGCCACGAATGACGCCTTTCAGCCCCATCCGGCGCATCAGCCGCTCTACCGTGCAGCGGGCGACATCCACGCCTTCACGTCTGAGCTGATGCCAGACCTTGCGCGCTCCATAGACGCAGAAATTATTATTCCACACTCTACGGATGTCATCGCACAGTTCTTTGTCTTTCTGGCTGCGCACACACGGATTTTTCTGTCTGGCAACAGTTGCATAATAGGCAGATGGTGCAATCGACAGAACCCTGCAGATTGACCCGACACCATATGTCTGCCGGTGCTCCTCAATGAAGCGTGTCATGGCTTGAAGATGCGGTCGAGCTCCGCCTGGGCAAAATATGCCGACGCCTTACGCAGGATTTCATTGGCCTGCCGCAATTCGCGGTTCTCTCGCTCCAGTTGCCTGATCTTCTCTCGATCAGGCAGGTCACTCACCGCAGGCGCATTGGCACGTTCATGCAGACGGGTCCATTTTGACAGCGTGTCAGGATGAATATCCAGCTTTGGCGCTATCATCATCACTGCAGACCACCGCGAAGGATGGTTCTTCTCTTCCTCCAGAACCATGCGGGCTGCACGGTCACGAAACTCAGGCGGAAAACGCTTCGATTTATTGCTCATGAATTCTTCTTACCTCACGGGTCTTTCTGTCTCCACAAAACCCGGGGCAATTCACTTCAACCCGGTATTCCACAAAGGCAGGATGCCGCTTATCGCGAAAACAGGCAGCAAAGCGGCGGCTGAGACCCAGAATGTCATCAGCCTGCTTCACCAGAATGACGCCCCCATCCGAACTCATGCGACCCCCGTCAAAACGGGCCACAACACGCCGTCCACAGGAGGCTGGAAACTCATACGCGCCTGCGCTACACTCTGTCTGCATCGGGTTTTCTTGATGATTATGGAAATTTCTTTTGTGCAAAACAGACTTTTTCATAATCTAACCCGATGTACAACCCTTCTGTGAGATTTCCGCGTCGAAACTTTCGATCGATAGAAACATGTGATTTGTAACCAAAGAACGGAATGGCGAGGTCCGTGGCCGGGAGCGTCCCGTCCTCCTGCCGCTTTGCCTTCGTGAACTTCAGCGTCCAGCGGGCGTGCCTGTCCTTGTGGGACAGCTTTGCCGGCTTGTCCTGCCAGTCCTGTGGGATCCGCCCTTCACGAAGATCCTCTTTCTCCCCGTTGGTATTGCGCTGCTTTGGCGCTGCCACCAGCGTGGCATCCAGGATCTGGCCGGACATCGGCAGATACCCAGCGTTACGCAGGGTGGCGTCAAAGCGCTCGACGCTGATTTCTCACACTTGAGGCAATTTCGGGTTATTTTGTAGAATTCAGTCATCCCACAGGAGCCCGATCTGGAATATTGACGATATTGTGCTTCTGGCGGCGGGTTCTGAACGCAGTGAGGGTGTCACGGCCTGAGAAGGCAGTGTTGGTGGAAGCTATGTGGTCTGTGCACTGTCTGTTTCTTCAGATGGCCTGCCGGAGCCTTCGCAATCGTGCATGAGCGAGGGCGAATTCATGCTGACAGGGGAACATGTCCGGCATGGACAGGACAATCCGACGGACGCTGAGCGTTACACGTGTCGCGATTTTGAGCAGTCGTGCGCGTATGGTGCCACAGGTCGCCGTCTCCAGGCTGGTCTGGCCAAGGGCCAGTCTTTGCAGAGCGATCAGCAGGACATAGGCTGCGGCCGAGAACCACAGCCGGAGCTGGTTGGCCCGGATGGTGTGGGACGAGGTCCTGTCTGAGAACAGATCCATCTGGCATTCCTTGATGCGGTTTTCCATATCCCCGCGTGCGCAGTAAATCTGTTCGTAGAGATGGCGGGGGTCGGACATTCCCTGCGGTAGCGTGGTGACAATGAAGCGATGATAGCGGTTGCCGTGGCGCCATTCGGCCTTGGCCACGACCCGCCTGCGGCGCGTCCAGCTGTCCTTTGTGATCCAGTCAAAGGAGGCGAAACCGCGCGCAGCTCTGCCTGTCGTGGCGGCTTCGTCACGAACCTCAGCGGACAAAGAGGCAATCCGGTCATACAGGCGGGTGTTGCCTGCAAGCCCGAACAGGAAGTCAACGTGGTTGTCTTCGCACCATGTCATCAGACTGTCCCGGGCGAAACCGCTGTCCCCACGCACCAGGATACGCACCCGGGGCCAACGGCTCCTGATCTGCTCCACGATCCGGCGGATGTCTGCCAGTGCTTCCTTCCCCGGGTCCCTGTCTGCCGTGCGCAGGGTAGCGCTGAGGAGATGATCCCCGCAAAAGATGTATAGCGGCAGATAGCAGTTATGGCCGTAATACCCATGAAAGGCACGGCCTTCCTGATGGCCATGGATACGGTCATCGGTGGCATCCACATCCAGAACGATGCGGGCGGGTGCGCGCTCATGCTGGTCCAGAAAGAGCGTGACGAACAGGGTCGCCAGGGCCTCATGATCAGCAATGATCCGACAGTAACGATCTGCCTTGTGCCCACTGCGCTCCAACCGGTTCAGTGTAGATTTGCCAGCCAATGCTGCGCAGTTTGCCCGGCCTCCTGACAGACGGCCCGAGGCCAGACCAAAGATCAGGTCATGCCGCAGGGCATCGTGATCATTGAGATCTTCATAGCCCAGTGCCAGGCCCATGATCCGCTGACGGACAAGGTCTTCAACCCGGTATTCCACAAAGGCAGGATGCCGCTTATCGCGAAAACAGGCAGCAAAGCGGCGGCTGAGACCCAGAATGTCATCAGCCTGCTTCACCAGAATGACGCCCCCATCCGAACTCATGCACCCCCCGTCAAAACGGGCCACAACACGCCGTCCACAGGAGGCTGGAAACTCATACGCGCCTGCGCTACACTCTGTCTGCATCGGGTTTTCTTGATGATTATGGAAATTTCTTTTCTACAAAACAGACTTTTTCATAATCTAACCCGATGTACAACCCTTCTGTGAGATTTCCGCGTCGAACAACTGCTGGATGGCGCCTGCCTCGGTCAGACGCTCACGAAATAACCAGATCGTTTTGGCATCCGGAACGCGGTCCGAAAGCCCCAGACCAAGAAAGCGCATGAAAGAGAGACGGTCATTGATCAGATACTCTGTCCGTTCATCAGACAAATTGTTCAACGTCTGGATGACTAGGATTTTGAACATCAGCACCGGATCAAACGGCGGACGGCCGCCTTTGCTCCTGTCTGAATAGGCCAGAGCCTGCTCCAGATCAGGGCGGAACGCCTCAAAATCCACAGTCCGGGAAAATGCTTCAAGTTGGTCACCAAGCCCACTCAACCGAGCAAGCCGCTCTTCAACATCAAAAAAACCAGACTGTTTCATGAGCCATCCCCCCAATCATCACACAAAAGAGGGAATCACAGAGAGAGACCTAAAACCAGAGAGTTTTTCGAACCCTCCAGCTTCACTACCTGCCCCCTATAACCATTTACACAACAAATACTTAAGTTTAATTAAAAATACACTTGGAACATTGATAAAATACTATCAAAATTATGATAATTTTCTTTTTCGTAATATTTTGTGTGTGAATAATCCAAAGAAATTCGTATGATATCCAAGGGATACCAATTTATATTTACGCTCCATATATTTTGCTTGCCCCCAGATACATCACTATTTTCTAAATCCATTTGAGAAAACCTTGTCGCCAGTTCTATGACTCCCATGGCATGGCAGAGGGTAGAGACTTTCTGATCACATGATGGAGAAGCAAAACTTGCAGATGTGGGTTTCCATGCTCGCGGCTTTCCAACCAATGTATATGCCGCAGTAATATACCATCCATAAAAATTTTGACGGTTTATTCTAGAGTTTTTATTTTCATTAACAATTAAATTATAGTATTCGCTACTTATTAATAGTTTCTTCCATGCAACAGCTCCCTCTAAACCAAAAGCACCAGAGCTCTTTGCTGGAATATTACCTGTCTTTATATATTTATCATTTAATCCATCGTCGTTTTCAGGTGTATCTGAAAATGATACACCTTCTTCCATAGAATTTTTATGAGACGGTCGAAAAACCCACTCACCTGATATACCTACATGCATAAGGAATTCTTGGGTATGTATCGGTAGAATCACAGATCTAAAAACAATTGCTCTTTGATTACCGTCTTTTCCCGGGCCAGCTGTCCCAGCCGTTCCAGAAATGGCTAAATGATAGTAATTTCCGTAAAATAACGCTTGCACTGCCTGACGATTTGCACCGGCGGCAAGTCCACGGGTAATTGTTGCAACGCTTGCCCGTTCAGGAAAAATGCTATCACCTCTGGACTGCATTGATGACAGTCCAAAACTCGGATTGAACACTCCGACAGAAAATTGAAAATGTTTCAAACCAGTATAGCTGGCAGCACCTTCGAATAGACGCATTTGTCCACCGGGAGCCGCCCCAAAGTCCCAAATGGCACCGATCTTGACCTGATTAGCTATATTAATTCTTACCCCGTTACGGATATGAGGGCCACTAGCAGATGGAGAAGAGTGCTGATTGCCATGTATATTACTACCCACCTCGAGTTGATCTTGTGCAAAAGGGTGGATAATAACTTTCCCTACAACGATATCTTTAACAGTTTTGGCAAAAGCATCGGAGTCAGAAAAATTCGAAACAATCAAAATACAGAAAATAAACTTTTTATTTTCCCACATAATTTTTCATATACTTCATATCATTTTCTTGTGGAACCGAGTTTACCAATATGTTTTTTTCTGTAAGATCAAGAAATCTTTTAGTTCCGGAACGAACAATAGATAAACCAATATTAACAAAATCTTTTTGTTTCCAAGGCTTTTCTTTTCCTAAAGACAAACATACAGCATAAGCTGCGCCAGCTAAGTATAAATCTAATTCTTGTACATTACGATTTTCTTCAAAACATAATTGTCCGATTTGTTCTCCAACATACTCAGGATCAAATCTGACTCGTAATGACATGACGTAAGACCCTTACTTGTTTCCATATGTGCACATTATCTAACGTGTTTTTGTTACAAAAAGGCATCTTAAATTACAAATATTTTTTATGTTATTATAATACATGATTTGCGCAAATATTTTTGGGCAGAATTTTTCTGACAGGAGTATACCCGCAACATATCTGGCCATCCCATTCTTTGGTTATAAATCGTATCATTCAAAAGCCAATGAAGACTTCATAGATAAAGAGGGTTTCGTCTCGAAGGTTCCCAGGAAGAAGCCGCGCCCCAACCCATGACTCCGTCATATTCAGCGATCCGATGCAGGCAAGTCCGTGATCTGATCACGCGTTGAGCATGTCTTTGCAGATCAGAAATCACAGACCGGACTATTCATCCGAACTGTCGGTATCATACGGGCCACCATGAGGATCGGGCTGACCAATATCATCTACAATATGCGACGTTTCCTCTTTCTGGAACGGGTCAGTGCCACAGCATAGCAGTCCAGAGCAGGAAGCCTTCTCCTTGCTCAAAACGCAGATCAGATGCCATCGCAGAAATCATCAATCAGTATGCCAAAACTCGAAAAATACCAGCCAACCTTACCAAAATAAGAGTTCTTCGAACCCTCCATCTGATTGCACAGACCACACCGGTGCCAGCGTCCTCATAATATCAGGTCTTAAGTTGAACTGGAACCGGGGAGGTGCGTAACCGCCATAAAGGCACTTTCACTCTCTGCCTGTAGGCTCTCTTTCTGCGCAGGCAGAGAATGTATGGTCTTAAAACGTGGCGGAAAGGCTTATATTGAAGGAGCGACCCATGCCCGGCAGAGCACGAGTGGTGCCAATATAGCGTGTATCGCCCAGAGAGAGACCACCCAGCGGCAGATAGTAGGGCTGGTTGAGCACGTTATCAATTCCGGCATCCAGCGTTAGCATCTTCCACGTGTAGCTGCCGCCAAGGTTCAGCAGGGCGTAGCCTGCAGTGCGGGGTTCGCCACGTAGCCAGTCCACCGTGTCCTTGGGTTTGACAAAGTTCATCTCCACCCGGCCTGTCCAGTGTCCCACCGTTTCATGCACCGCCACCGTACCGTTAAGCGGCATCATGTGGTACAGGCCGGAATGCGTGACCTCATCCTGCCCACGCACCCAGTTGAGCACACCGGTGACTTCACCCTTGCCATATTGCGCCGTGTCCCACAACGTGTAATGGCCAGAGGCGTTAATGCCGTAGGTCTGAGCGTTGTGATTGGCAAATTGCAGCAGATGGTGCCCGTTGGAGAAGGTGCTCAACTGCACCACGTTGATGTAATTGCGCACGTAGCTGTAATAGGGCTGCACCGTCAGGCCCCATCTGTTGGCGGCAGTGGGGTCATGCCAGTCCAGCGTCACGCTGGCCGTGTTAGCGATTTCTGACTTCAGATCCACGTTGCCCACATAGCCGTTACCATCGCCAAACCAGCCGATCATGCTGGAAGACATGGTGCCACGGCCCCACGCATAGCGTTCATACAGGTTGGGCGCGCGGGATTTACGGGCGTAGCCGCCTTCCAGCGTAAAGCTGTCTGTTACCTTCCAGCGGGCCATGGCGGTGACATCAAAGTTCACATCCGTCCGCTCCCGGTTGCGGGCGTTGAAGGCGCGGGCCGCCATGGCATCCGTCATGTTCATCATGCCGGTCCATGAATAGGGAGCTACGTTTCCCGTGTTCATCATGATCAGATCATTGCGGAACCCCAGCAAGGTGGAAACGCGGGGCGTCCAGTGGGCTTCCCACTCGGCGTAATGGCCCAGCCGATCGCGGTGGCCGTTATTGATGTTGTGGTAGGTATCTGGCCCCATCATCATGCTACCTTGCAGCGGGGGCCACCAGTCATTCAACCCCACATGGTCAAACCCGCTGCCCAGTTTGAGCGTGTGGAAACGCCCCAGCGGTATGGTGGCCTTGAGCGAATAACCCGCCAGACGGGAGTCATTGTTCATGGGCATGCCGGTGGTGGCGGAATGGCCGCCCTTGTCCGCCAGCATGTCCATGGCGTGGGTAATGCGCTGCCAGTAGCCACGGGCTTCAAACGTGCCCCAGTCAAATGATCCGGTATATTTGCCGTTTACAAAGGTGGAGCGGTTGTTGGTCATGTCCATATACTGGTTGGCAAAGCCCTCACGCGGGGTATCCTGCTGCCCCACGGTAATGGCCACCAGATGGTTGCCCTTGTGCAGGCCCACCGTTACGGCGTGATTATAGGTCAGGTAATTGGTGGAGTGCACGGTGCCCATGCCCGCACCCCCCCGATAATTGCCAGACTGATCATAAGAACCCGTATAGCGGATGCTGAGCAGATGATTGGCAACCGTGACGGAACCGGAAGCCCCGTAGGCCCCGCCATTGCTGCGGTAGGTACCGCGCACCCGGCCTGTCACAAGAATTTTTCCCTTGCGGGCAAAGCGCGGGTCTGCCCGTTCCACATCAATGGTGCCGCCCAGACTGTCGCCCCCGCTGCTGACAGGGGTCAGGCCCGCAATGCTGGTGGCAGTCTGCACGCTGTCCGGATCAATGTAGGAGAGGGCGGGATTCATGTGGTTGGGGCAGGCGGGAGAGATGCGCACGCCATCCACAATAGTGGCGACGCGATCATCCGCCATGCCGTTCAGCACGGGCAGATTGGCCAGCCGCCCGCCGCCGTAGGAACTGAACCCCGGCTGGTTACGGAACAGCGAGGACACATCCGGGCTGGAAAGCCGGGACATGCGCTGTGAGCTAGCATCGGGCGAGGACGCGGTCAGCGGGGCATCGGAGAGGGAGGTTTCTTCTTCCTCATCCGTTGAGATATCCAGCCGGGGCAAGGTGACAACGGAACTGCCAGAGGCCGTGTTGCTTTGTCTGGCACTACCCTGTGCAGCCGTTGTTTGCGCCTGCGCGGCGGATATGGTGGGGGCCGCGTACACCGCGGCAATAACCCACGCCCACGTCGGCACGCGGCGTGGGTTGATAAGTGTAATCATGAGAACAATCCTGAAAACAAAGCGTACAGAACTCTTTTCCGGTTATGGGGCCGGAAAGGCGTGAAGAGGCTTTGGTTCAGGCAGGAGGCCCACATGAGGGGGGCAGACCAAGCAAAACGCTCGGCGGTGCGCGTGGGGTGGAGGCATGACTGCCACGCCGCATCCACCGCAGAACGGGTGGGGGCACCAGCATTACGGCCATGGGAAGCGCCGCTGGTAGCGAGAGCAGCGGACAGAGTGGACACCCATCCGCCCTATGGTGATGGCCGGAATGCGACTGGGTGGATTTACCCGCCATGGCCGCAGCCATGTGGTGGGCACGACCTACCGCACTTTCTGGTGAGGTAAGGCCCGAACCCTTCTGCCTTGTGTGAGACGATGTAGAGCCAGAGAACACTGCACCAGCGGGCGTTGCATCCAAAACGTCATCGGGGACGGAGAGGGAAGCGGCAATATCCATGCCCAGAAGGCGGACTATGGTGGTGCGGGGCAGTTCATCCGGTTGCGCAAAGCTCTGAAGGGCAAGCAGGCCGAGAAAGCCCACCAGTGTCACCACCACCAGCGGCCATTTCAGCAGTGTATGCAAAGAGTGGGAGGGGCGAGCCATCAGAGCAGCCTGAACTCCTGTCTGTGCGGGCCATGGTAGGATGGCCCAAAAATGGGGTGGGGCTTTGCTTTATTTGTCTATTGGGGGCTTTGTGTCAAACGTGTGACTGCCGCGAAAGTAATCTTTCTGATTGAAGGCAACGGCCAGAGGTATAAAACTACGGAAAAAGCCCACACAGACCACGCAGAAAACGGGCGGAAAACAGGCAGGCACGCGTGTAAGGCGGCATGAGTGGCAAGGAGTCGCAGCCGTTTGGGCGCTTGGGTGTATCTGCCTTGCGTTGTGGGTATGGGCGGTTCAGGACCAAAGGACAAAGGAACGCGGACGGGTGAAACCGCACGGCAGACTGGGGCAGGATGACGGTGCATTAACGCCAGACGTGCGTGCGCCGGAAATCTGTCCTCCTCTGGCACCGCCGGAGGGGGCCGTGTTCTCTGCTCGCCAGAGCCGGACCAGCCGGGTGTGGAGTCTGGCTCTTCTGGCGGCAGTGGCGGGGCACGGGGTGATTACAGCCTGCCTGCTGGTGACATTGCACCCCAGACATCCGCCTGAAGCACCGGGGCAGAAAGCTGTGGAGATGGTGTTTGAATCTCCGGCCAGCAGGCCCGCCAGCACCGCGAACCCCGCTTCTGTGACCCCGCCGCAGGAACCGCAATCTGTTCCCGCTCCATTTCCTGAGCAAGCAGAACCGCTCAGTGTGCCTCCTGCGGCTAACCTCACTCATGCCGCGCAGCCCCCTGAGATGACGCTGCCAGATGAGGCGCTTGCCTCCCCGCTGGAAGCGCCAGTCACGCCAGCGGATGCACCACCCGTACCGCCCATGACCGATATCTTGCCGCCTGCGAGTGTGCCCGCGCCTGTTGCCGCGCAGAAGGCCGCTTCCGCACATGAGCACCGGCCTTCGGCTCCGTCTTCTCCAATGCTCCACAAGGCGGCTGTGCCACCTCCACCCAAGGCCAGTCCGACTTCGCATTCTCCAGAGGGAGCGACACCTCCTGCGGCTCAGGGCTCTGCTGCTGTGCAATCGGCGGCGGCATCGGTGGCGCATGTGGCCAAAGGGAGCGGGGCGCGCACGCTTACCTGCACCCCACCGCAGACGCATTATCCCCCCATGGCCCGGCATCTGCACGAAGAAGGAGAAGGCGTGGTGGAGGTCACTCTGGCAGCAGACGGGGGTATTGCCGCCACCCGACTGGTACAGAGTACCGGCTATGATGATCTGGATGCACAGGCGCTGGCCGCTGCCCGTGGGTTGCACTGTGCCGCACCGGCGTCCGCCCCCATGGTGGGGCGGATTCCGGTGGGGTTTCATATTCGTTAGCGTAGAAAATAAAGTTTTTTTACTGCTATGTGCCGTGTTTGATACATTGAGCCCCCATCCCTGTGCAGTATAATGCCCCCGATTTCGATCAGGGGCGGCAGGCTCATGGTGTACACATTCTCATACGCGCAGCGGCATCAGTATGCAGACGCATATAACAAGATGGAGGGTTCGAAAAACCCTTTGTCTCTGAGCTGTTCTGTGTGATTCCATTTCTTCGGCGTTGATTGGGGATGGTGGAAGATGAAGCAGCCTGGTTTCTTTGATGTTGAAGAGCGCCTTGCTCGGCTGAGCGGGCTTGGCGATCAGCTGGAGGCCTTTTCCCGGACTGTGGATTTTGAGGTGTTCCGCCCTGATCTGGAGCTGGCTCTGGCCTATTCGGACGGAAGTAAAGGCGGACGTCCGCCGTTTGATCCGGTGCTGATGTTCAAAATTCTGGTCATCCAGACGTTGAACAATTTGTCTGATGAACGGACAGAGTATCTGATCAACAACCGCCTGTCGTTCATGCGCTTTCTGGGATTGGGCTGTCGGACCGCGTGCCGGATGCCAAAACGGTCTGGCTGTTTCGTGAGCGTTTGACACAGGCGGGTGCCATTGAAAGGCTGTTTGACCGATTTGACGCGACCCTGCGGAACGCCGGTTATCTCCCGATGTCCGGCCAGATCCTGGATGCAACACTGGTGGCTGCTCCAAAGCAGCGCAATACGAACGCTGAGAAAGCGGATCTCCGGGCAGGACGTATTCCAGAAGACTGGCAGGACAAGCCCGCAAAGATGTCGCATAAGGATCGTCATGCACGATGGACACTTAAGTTCACGAAGGCGAAGCGGCAGGACGATGGAACCATACCGTCGAGCGATCTCGCCATCCCGTTCTTTGGCTACAAATCCCACGTTGAATTGCCCCGGGTTTTGTGGAGACGTTTTTTATCTGATTTAAGCGGCTAATGCATGTGATTTCTGTTGTGCATAAAAGCGTGCCTCAGCTTCTGCTGGCGGGATGTTTCCAATGGAGGACAGGAGCCGCCGATTATTGAACCAGTCGACCCATTTAAGTGTTGCCAGTTCAACAGCTTCCCTGTTTTTCCATGGCCCCTGCCGATAGATGAGTTCGGTTTTGTAAAGTCCGTTAATGGTCTCTGCCAAGGCGTTATCATAGGAATCCCCAACACTGCCGACAGAAGCAACGAGCCCCGCTTCAGCCAGTCTTTGCGTGTAGCGAATGGACACATATTGACAGCCGCGGTCGGAATGGTGGGTCACTTTTCCCTCAGGCTGCCTCTGGCACAGAGCCTGCTCAAGGGCATCCAGTACGAAGTCGGTATGAGCCGTTGAGGAGACACGCCAACCCACAATAACCCGTGCAAAGACGTCAATGATGAAGGCCACATAAACAAAGCCCTGCCAAGTGGAAACATACGTGAAATCCGAAACCCACAGTCTGTTGGGGGCAGGAGCATGAAACTGGCGCTGCACCAGATCCTGCGGACACGGACGTTGCGGATCAGGCCGTGTGGTTCTGACCCCCTTGCCACGAATGACGCCTTTCAGCCCCATCCGGCGCATCAGCCGCTTACCGTGCAGCGGGCGACATCCACGCCTTCACGTTGAGCTGATGCCAGACCTTGCGCGCTCCATAGACGCAGAAATTATATTCCACACTCTACGGATGTCATCGCACAGTTCTTTGTCTTTCTGGCTGCGCACACACGGATTTTTCTGTCTGGCAACAGTTGCATAATAGGCAGATGGTGCAATCGACAGAACCCTGCAGATTGACCCGACAACATATGTCTGCCGGTGCTCCTCAATGAAGCGTGTCATGGCTTGAAGATGCGGTCGAGCTCCGCCTGGGCAAAATATGCCGACGCCTTACGCAGGATTTCATTGGCCTGCCGCAATTCGCGGTTCTCTCGCTCCAGTTGCCTGATCTTCTCTCGATCAGGCAGGTCACTCACCGCAGGCGCATTGGCACGTTCATGCAGACGGGTCCATTTTGACAGCGTGTCAGGATGAATATCCAGCTTTGGCGCTATCATCATCACCGCGGACCACCGCGAAGGATGGTTCTTCTCTTCCTCCAGAACCATGCGGGCTGCACGTTCACGAAACTCAGGCGGAAAACGCTTCGATTTGGTGCTCATGAATCCTTCTTACCTCTCGGGTCGTTCTGTCTCCACAAAACCCGGGGCAATTCAGTATGTGAAGTCAAATACTGCCTGTCGATCATGTTCAGACAGATTTGTCTCATAATTTATCAGCCAATTGTCTGTATTACGAACACTTGTGATCAGTTCGGTCGCTGAAGGTAGTTTATCAACTACAGTTTTTGAATAAACGTGTTTCGTTTTCGTTAGATGTGCGCGGAAAATCTCGTCGACAATATTGATATGTGCTAACCAGAACAGGATTGTTTCGACGATTTCC
Source organism: Acetobacter pasteurianus (assembly GCF_009914215.2). Taxonomy (NCBI): domain Bacteria; kingdom Pseudomonadati; phylum Pseudomonadota; class Alphaproteobacteria; order Acetobacterales; family Acetobacteraceae; genus Acetobacter; species Acetobacter pasteurianus. The sequence continues at coordinate 145,783 of NZ_CP039847.2, forward strand.
TGATCACCTGACTTTTCTGCATTCATAAGACATGTAATCAGATTTTCATCCATCCACTTTTTGTATTCCATTAATCCTGACATATTAATCCTTTGTTTCATTTCTGATGAGTCGTTCACATTCAAACGGAGTAATCATATCGGCCAGAGTGTAGCGGTCGAGAACGGACATCATCGCCTGCATTGTTTCTGACAGAACCCCTCGGAGTCGACATGAGGGCATAAGAATACACGTGCCCTCTCTTTCACAAGTTTTGTGGCTGAGGCAATCAAGCAAGCTCATGTCTTCTTCCATATAACTTACGACTGCACCGATACGTATCGTTTCGGCCAACCTTCCCAAACGGATACCACCATTGCGACCACGCAGGGTTTCAATAAAACCACCTTTACCCAGACGATGAATCACTTTGACCATGTGAGTTTCAGAAATCCTGTAGGTCTCAGCGATCTCCCGAATGGAAGACAGTCGATCAGTTCGACTACCCAGGAAGATCAGTGCACGGAGCGCATAATCGGTCTGCAAATTAAGTTTCATACCTACAGCATGCATCTACTTGACAGATTTTCCAAGATGTCTGACACAAAAGGTGTATGGACTATGAACCTTAAAGGATCGAATCACAATGTCCGCCCCACTCGACGAAAAAACACGCGCTCTCGTTGTTGCGACAGTTCCAGCTCTCAAAGCGCACGGTCTTGCGATTACGGAAGAAATGTACAAGCGTCTTCTGTCGCACCCCGAAATTCGAGATCTCTTTAATCTCTCCCATCAGCGGGATCTGGAGCAGCCCAAAGCACTGGCGCTGGCTGTTCTCGCGTATGCCGAGCATATCAATGATCTTGGAAAGCTGGGCGGCATGGTCGAGCGCATTGCCGAAAAGCATGTTGGCCTGAACATTTTGCCTGAGCATTATCCTTTCGTTGCAGACGCGTTGATCGGTGCTATCAAGCACGTTCTCGGCGATGCGGCGACTCCGGAAATTATTGATGCATGGGGTAAAGCTTACTGGTTTCTGGCAGATGTCCTGATCGGTCGAGAAAAACAGATCTATGACGAGCACGAACATGCTCCTGGAGGCTGGAAGGGGTGGCGTGAATTCACGGTCCGAGCACGGCACAAAGAAACGCCTTTCATCACTTCGTTTGATCTGGTTCCAGTCGATGGAAAGCCGCTTTTTCATCATAAGGCCGGCCAATATCTGAGCTTCAAACTTGATATTCCGGGTCACGGGTCACAACGACGTAATTACAGTATTTCTTCAGCACCTGGGGCCGACCATTACCGTATTACTGTCAAGCGTCATGATCAGGGGGTAGTCTCAACGTGGCTTCACGACAGTGTGCAGGTCGGTGACATTCTTCAGGCCGCTAATCCAGCGGGTGATTTTTTTCTGGATGAAGCCAGTCATGCCCCGGTCGTTCTTCTGGCGGCAGGCGTTGGTCTCACGCCGCTGATCTCTATGATTGAAGATCTTGTCGCAACACATTCTGGTCGTAAAATACATTATGTTCTGGGAGCCGACACAGTTGATCTGGCAGCGTTTGTGCCTTTTGTGACGTCTCTGGCGACTGCAGGAAAACTGACAGCTGAGTTCTTTTTTGCAAAGGGCAATGTTCCTGCGGGAAACCTTCCAGGACAGCCTGTTGCGCAATCCAATGTTGCTTCATCAGGATGGCTGCATAGAACACTCAGTCATTTGACAGGTAGCAAGGGAACAATACCAGAAGCTGTCTCTTCTGCGGGTATTACGGTTCATTCAGGTCATATTACACAAGATTGGCTGCGCAAAAACCTTGATCACGCAGCGACCTATTACATCTGTGGCCCGGATTCTTTCATGCGCGACATGATTGAAACTTTGCGTAACGAGCAGTTGTCAGGCTCTCAGATCCGCTATGAGATTTTTGGCTCCGCATCTGATCCGGCTCTGGTGATCTGAAACCTGTCAGACGACCTTCTCAGAAAGGAGGAGGTCGTCCGGTCGCTTTTTTTCTGTTTTCTTAAAGTTTTAGCCAGAAAGTCCGTTCAGGATGTCCAAGACGGCATTAGTCAATCGTGCTGACAGGGATCCTGTCAGCACTGTCCTGAAGTGGGTTTTACTTGTTGTCGGGTTTGCTACCGCGATGCTGCTGTTCTGGACAACACTCAGGACATATCAGGGTGTTCCACCTCAGCCTCAGAGATTTGTTTCCCGGTCCGGGGATGTCATCATGACTGCAGATGACATTATCGCTGGTAAAGGCGGGTTCCAGAAAGCAGACCTGATGGATTATGGCAGTCTGTATGGTATGGGCTCGTATTATGGAGAAGATTACACAGCATCCTTACTAAAAAATATTGCGCTTTCAACACGGGAAAATTATGCACACGATGTCGGAGAGAGGACCTTTTCCCATCTGTCTCCGGAAAAGCAGACGGTTGCGACAACCCATATGCGTGAGGATCTTCGTGGCATCGATCTGACACAAGACACGGTTGTGTTACCCGATGCCGTATCCCACGCTTTTGTAAAAATACGTGATGAAACAGCGGCGTCGTTTCTTAGGACAGACCGCTCTTCCGGCTGGAATGCGACACAGGCTCTCACGCCAGCGCTTGCGTTAAAAACAGCCGATTTTCTCATGTATTCAGCTTTGACGACTGTGGCGCATCGCCCTGGCAAGACCTATTCATGGACGCAGAACTGGCCGTATGAACCGTTGGTTGGGAATACACCAACGGGGGCCACATTTATATGGACGTGGGCGAGTTTTGGCTTTGTTTTTCTCGCATTTGGTGTCGTTCTGTTTATCTATGAATACTGGCTTGATGATGCTGATACTAGTTTACGCGAGTGTATTCTGGTTCCTGCACGTCCATTAACATCGAGTCAGAGAAAAATATGGAAATATTTTCTGCTGGTTTCGGCCTTGATACTTATACAAATACTTGTTGGCTCGATCATGGCTCACATGTATTACGACCGGTCTAGCTTTTATGGTTTTGATGTCAATCGTTACATCCCGTTCAGTTTTATGCGTGATGTACATATTCAGGCACCTATAGTCTGGATTGGCCTGTCGTGGATTGGAGCTGCCCTGTTCCTTTCCCCGGTCATCGCCGGAGGCGAAGAAGCACGAGGTCAGGGATGGCTTGTCGATGCTCTATTCTGGGTTACGGCATTTGTTGTGGTTGGCGGTCTCGTCGGAGACTATCTCGGTATTATGGGAGCGATAGATACAAACTGGTTTTGGTTCGGCAATCAGGGGCTCTCTTACATCCAACTTGGTCGGTTCTGGCAGATTGGTTTCTTTGCAGGTTTAATCGTGTGGAGTGCGCTTGTCATGCGCGCTCTCTGGCCAACAGTGCCTGGCTGGATAGATGCTGCTCGTGATTTCTGGACAGGTCGTATCCGGCTTGAACACCTGATCTGGGCCTCAACAGTAAATATTGCCCTGTTGTACGTCTGTGGAATGGTGCCTCTGACAGGAATCGAGAAATCTTTTACACTGGCTGATTTCTGGAGGTGGTGGGTCGTTCATCTGTGGGTTGAGCAATCGTTTGAGTTTTTTGCTGCAACCATGACGGCATGGACTCTTATGGCAACGGGGCTGGTGTCACGAAAGCTGGCCGAGCGCGGAATGTATTTTGAAGTCATTCTCGTCTTTCTTGGTGGGGTGATTGGTACTGGACACCATTTATATTGGGCAGGAGAGCCCAGTATCTGGATCCCATTTGGAACAATGTTTTCGTTTATTGAGGTACTTCCACTGGTTCTGCTCATCATGGAGGGTATTCATCATTATCGCCTGATCAATGCTCACGGAGATTTCCAGTATCGCGTTGGCTATATGTACATTATTGGCGCTGCTTTCTGGAATTTTGTTGGTGCGGGCGTTTATGGAGGAGGTATCCTGAATGCGCCATTGGTCAACTATTATGAACATGGTACATTTTTAACGTTAAATCATGCACATGCATCTTTGTTTGGCGCCTTTGGTGAACTGGCAATTGGTCTGATTTACTTCTGTCTGCGCTATATCCATGCCGGTGAGAAAACGTTTTCTGAGCGACCAGGGATCTTGGCATTCTGGCTATACAATGCAGGTCTCATTCTCTGGACTGTTCTGAATTTCTTCCCCGTTGGCTGGTCGCAGCTCCTGGCTGTTTACGAGCATGGTTACGCTTATGCACGGAGTGCTGCATTCTATGATACGACATTGTTCTGGCAATGGATGCGCCTGCCTGGTGATGTTGTCTTTGCAGGTGGTGCTTTGGTCATGAGTGGTGATTTTATCATCAAATTGTATCCGCTTTACCCGCTATGGACACAAAGACTTTTTAGGAGTGTGTCTCTGGACACCAAAAAGGATTAGTCTCTCATGAAATCTCGACACGACGTTCGGATAAAACGAGTTTACGATCTGCCTTCGGAAATAGATGGCGTTCGTGTTCTTGTGGATCGATTGTGGCCTCGAGGGTTGCACAAATCAGATGTTAAAATGGATTATTGGTTAAAGAATGCTGCTCCAAGCTCCGATCTTCGACACTGGTTTGATCATGACCCGGCTCACTGGGATGAATTCAAACTCAGGTATCGTCATGAGCTTTCTGAAGGAAATTCCGACATCAAAAAACTTGAGAACCTTATGAAAAAAGGGAGGATCACTCTTCTTTATGCTGCGCATGATCCGCTTCATAATCACGCTCTTGTTCTCCAGAAATTTCTGGATGAGCAGGACATATAGGTATTGACGCTAACGTATAAAAAGTATTCATCCGTTATCACGTTTTTAGGAATTATGTTCCATGCCGAATTTAAGTTTTGCTGAAACAGATCAAAAGAATTCTCCCATTATTTGTGACGATGCGATTGTCCGGGTCCATCGCTCAGGCATCATCGAGTTGTGGGATGACAACGCAGTTCAGATGTTTGGTTTTGCGGCGGAGGAAGCTATTGGGAAGTCACTTGATCTGATTATACCGGAAAAATTACGTGAACGGCACTGGAAAGGTTGGTCTTATGTCGTGGAGCAGGGAGTAACAGGTTTTAATTCAGATCGTACACTCACCGTGCCGGCTTTAAGACGGAATGGTTCGCAGATTGTTGTTATATTCAATATGGATATCATAAGAAACCATAGTGGAAATATCGATGCGATAAAGGTTGTTTTTCGTGATATCAGGAAGCAGCCATGAAACCGTATCGTATTACGTCGGAGTTCAATGAGATAACTCTTCCCGCAGGTCTGCGTCAGCGTCATGCCACGAAGGCTGGCGTATGGGCAGTTATCCGTATTCTGGAAGGAACTGCGACGCTCGTGTACGTTGACACTGGAGAAGTCAGGCATCTGACACCTTGTGAACCAGGCCTTATCAAACCGGAGCAGACGCATTACCTAAAATTATCTGGTTTGGTCCGGCTAAAACTGGAGTTTTACGATTCTGATCCAGTTCATTCTTTGTGAAGTATATGAACACTTACATCTGTAGCTGTAGGGCCGACCCTTTGTGAAATGCTATATGCCCAGTTTTCTGGCTGACAATCTCGTATTGAGGTTCCTGGCCTGACGCATGATGATGATACCCATTGACGAGAAATGGTGATGTGTGAATTTTCGTAATTTTACCTGTGACATAACCGGCTTCAGAGTTCCATGAAACAATGTCGCCAATTCTGAAGGTTTGTGAAGACATGGTAATTTTCCTTATGCAACCGAAGACACTGTAAAATGACCAAGGTTAAATGTAAGACGATTTATACGATTGGTCACTCTACGCATTCCCTTGACGAGTTTATAACACTTATTTGTCATTATCATATTACATTCGTGGCGGATGTTCGTGCGTTTCCGTATTCCAGGCGTAATCGGGATTACAATGGTAATGTCCTGTCTGAAGCGCTTGGGAAAGTAAACGTTATTTATCGTCATTTTCCGGAGTTAGGCGGGAGACGTCCGCGGTCTAGAACCGTTGCACCTACGATTAATGCATTCTGGCGTGTGCAAAGTTTTCATAATTATGCCGACTATGCTTTAAGCGATGAATTTCAGAAAGGTCTAGCAACTTTAATCGAAGCGAGCCGATATGAAACGGTTGTTTTAATGTGCGCAGAGGTTCTTTGGTGGCGGTGTCATCGGCGCATTATTTCAGATTATCTTCTTTCTAAAGGTTTGACGGTGATCCATATCCTGTCGTTGACGAACACGCAGGAAGGCGTTCTTACGCCTGGTGCTGTTGTCGAACCAACAGGTTGTTTAACGTATCCTCTTCCAGAGTCCGTATGTGTCCAAAATGATGAGAAGTCATAATAAAAATCAGAATATTCCATCGGAACCTGAAGAAATGTTCAGCGCTCTGAGACTCTTTGATGGTGTTTCAAAGCGTGAAAAACGCGTTCTTTTGTCATCTGTGAAAAAAACGATAAACCAAAAAATTTGTGGATTGTGTTTGATGGCATCATACACTTAAGGAGTCCGCATCCAGAAAAGAAAGAAAATATCACTGTTATGAGTATGATAACCGGTGACTTTCTTCTTCCTGCAGCGGTCGTAACACGACAACCTTATCTTCTGGAAGCTTATTGTGCCTCAGCAGCGACGATGCTTCAGATTGATGCAAATATTATAGACGTATTGTGTTCTTTTCATTCATCGTTCGCGCGTATTATGCTGGAATATGTTGCAAAACAATTTAGGAATAACATCAATCAGACGAGTTGTTATTATCATTGTAGTGGTTCACAGCGTTTGTTCTGTTATCTCGTGAAACTTTCCATTATACAGGACAATCGAAAAAAAGTCGTACTTCCGCATAGCAAATCTTTGGTGGCAGCCGAGCTTCGCATGACACCTGAAAATTTATCCCGTATTATAACACGGTTTCGTGGTGAAATTTTAGAAGTAAACGGTTCGGAAATAGTGATTTTAAATTATGCTCAGTTAATTAGTCTTTGCGGGCACATTAGGGCTTAATGATGGAAAGAAAAAATATAGAATAAAAATATATTATTTTAAGTCGCATTTATTTTTATCAATGATAGCTAATAATTGTTCAATGTCACCGGGCTCGACATCAAGCGTATCGGGCATTGATTGCAACGCATTGTAAATATCTTCCCGTGTAAAGTAATTTTGAATTACTGTGGAAGCTTCGACGTCCTGAGGACGATGTGGATACGTATGACCGGTAATCCGATGATAAGCAATAGCGGCGATGGTCAAAGCGACAGCATTCAGGCCGACTGGCACAAAAGGAAATAAGAAACCAGTCGTGAGATCATGATTGCCAGGATGGAGGAGCGTTGCTGTGAGTGCCGATGCGCCACCCGGAGGATGAAGTGATTTTGAGGCGTTCATTGCAGCGATTGCGAGCCCTACTGAAAGAGCACAGGCGATGAGAAGTGGTACATCGGGAATAAGTGAAACTATGACGCCAATCGTTGCTGAAAGAACATTTCCTAAAATCACAGCTCGAGGTGTTGCTAAAGGACTGGCTGGAACACCGAATGCAAGGACGGCCGATGCACCCATAGGTGCAACAATGGCGGCACTTTCAATTGGCATTAAGATAAACCCAGCAGAATAAGATGCTATTATACCGACAAACCCGCCAATAGAAGCACGTAATGAAATAAAACGACTCATATTGTGTCCACTACTTTGTTTAAATCAAGATAACATGCAGAATACTCTGGTGTTCAAAAAAGTAAATACAATACATCTTTTGATTGCGGGATTTCATCGATTCATATGATCGACGCGGAAATCTCACGGAAGGGTTGTACATCGGGTCAGATTATGAAAAAGTCTGTTTTGTAGAAAAGATATTTTCATAAGCAATAAACGAACCCGATGCAGACAGAGTGTAGCGTGAACGCGTATGAATTTCCAGCCTCCTGTGGACGGCGTGTAGTAGCCCATTTTGATGGAGGTCGCATGAGTTCGGATGACGGTGTCATTCTGCTAGGTGTTTGGTCCCGGGGTTTGATGGGTTGGATTGATGATGAATCTTTCTGGCTCTGAAGTCCATATTTTGCAGACGTATTCGTAAGGCGTGAGGCCACTCAGCGTCTTGAGCCTTCGCCCGAAATTATAAGCTGCCATGAAGTCGTTGAGGTGTGTCCTCAACTGCTCATGACTGTCGTAATGGAAGCGTTTGACGGTTGCCTCTTTGATTGTCCGGTTCATCCGTTCAACCTGACCATTGGTCCAGGGATGATTGGGTTTCGTCAGACGATGTTCGATCCCGTGGGCTTCGCAGATCATGTCGAAGCGCATGGGACGCGACCAGGCCGTATTGCGATTACGGGGTTGGTCAGCGAACTGGATCCCATTGTCGGTCAGGATGGTGTGGATCCGGTAAGGGATGATGCTCAGGAGATGTTCGAGGAATTCCCAGGCCGTCTTCCGATCAGCTTTCTCGACCAGTTGTGTGACAGCGAATTTGCTTGTCCGGTCAATGGCAACGAAGAGGTACAGCTTGCCTTCAGCGGTCTGGACTTCCGCTATGTCGAGATGAAAGAACCCGATCGGGTAGCGTTTGAAGCGCTGGCGTTTGGCTTTGTCCCCCTCCATGTCCGGCAGTCGTGAAATCCCGTGACGCTGAAGGCAGCGATGCAGGGCCGAGCGTGTCAGATAGGGAATGCTGGCCTGCAGGGCATAAAGGCAGTCATCCAGCGGCAGCAACGTATGCCGGCGAAAGGCCACGATCATCGCTTCGTCCGTCTCGGACAGGACCGTTGAGCGCGGCTCTTTAGGACCTGTCTTCTGATCTTCGACACTCTGTCGCTTCCGCCATTTAGCCACTGTCTTCGGGTTGATCCCGAACTCCTCGCTCAGCGCCGCGAGCGAAGCCTGCGATCGCTGTATTGCTGCTCGCACGGCGTGCGTGGTCGTGGCGCTCCCATGACGTATCTGTCCCATAATGCTTCCTTCCACTCTCGTGAAAATATCACACCATCAAACCCCGGGACTAAACACCTAGATTTGCGTGAGGATCAGCGAGCAGGGCATGGAATGAGTGCCGAACAGACACAATCTCCTGAATCGTGGTTCGATCGGGCCAGTCAGAAACTGTCTGCGTCAGAAGGAACGGCCCCGCAATCAAATGGGCCAAAATCGCGAGGCCCACAGATTGGATAGAACACTCTGTGCCTAATCAGCACGATAGCGGCGTATGATGCGTTCTGCGTTCTCTATCGCACGCTCCAGCTCCTCATAATTTATGGGTGCAAACGTGGGCACTGGTCCTGGGGGCCGGATGTCCACGTCCTCCTCTGGAGGAGTGGTCTCCTGACTTTCGCTTTTTTTCGGCCGCCCGCGTTTCCTGCCAGGTAGGGGTCTTTTGGGAGGGCGCACGATCTCGCGGAGTGGTTCAAGTTCTTTCAGGGCGAATAATCGCCTTGCGGTGCGATGCGTGACTTCAACAATCAGACCATCTGACAGAAATCGTTCCAGATAGATGTAAGCCGCTTTTAGAGATAACCCCAGTTCGTCCGAGAGGCGCGTTGCAGATATCAGTGGGTATGCGGCAAGGATATCTATGACCTTATCGGCACGCGATGTGCTTCTCTGGGCACCTGATTGCATGCGTGCGTGACGCCAGCTTCGTTCGAGTTTACGCGTACGGTTTTCTACGGCCGTCATTTCATCATACAGACAGTTGAGGAAGCACGGGATCCATTCTGATGGTTCCCAAGGTGCATCCGCTATAAAAGCTCTGGCGCCAACAAGGGGAAGCGGAAAATGAAGGATATCCGTACGTCGCCAATGTCGGATCAAGGCTGCGCGCATCGGGGCACGGGCATGACCAGTTTCTACCCAGGCATGAAATGCAGTAGCAGCGCCAAGAAGAGGGCCTGATGCCTTGCTGTGTTCAGAAAGCCACCCCAGGGCGCTCTCTATCGCGTTGCGTTGTGCTTCATCTGGCTTAACGAGCCATTGGTATTGTGCAAAAGCAGCATGTGCCGCATCAACAGAGGACCCCCGCTCAAAGACATCAGAGCCGAGAGGTACCACTCTCAAGCCCTCAAGTTCGGCGGCAAGTCGCCAGGGATCTATGAGGTGGCCATCGACAGCTGCACAGGCACGTGAGGCTTCAAGCCGTTCCCGAAAGAGGATGGCTGGGAGAAGAGGGTGATGACGGAGATGCTGATCAATGCGACCGAATGCAATTGCCGTCTGGGTAAGAGCAATCATCAACGAGGCGGATCAATCACTCCAGCCATGGAGTTATATTCTCCAGTATCAACTGTAACATCGAAATGCATTTTAGCAGTTTCAAGGAGACGGGATGTCGCTGTTAACCAGCCCTCAACATCTGCCTGGGGTGGGGCTTTGGGAATCCTGCCGCCAGGTGTCGCATACCGGTAAGTGGTGGCATATCCTGTTAATACTTCTAGTGGACGAAATTCCGGCTTCCATGGATTTTCATCAGGCATGGTATCAAGTATCGCGCCTAATTGATGTTGTTGATGCCGGTTAATATGTAGTCCTTCGGCTGTCATCGTTGCGATCAAGAGCGCCTCAACCGCATAAAAGAGTTGATTGACTGCATTTCGGCTGCGTGCCTCAAGAAGTGTTTTTGCATCATGAAGGTAACAGCTTGCCAACCATATCTGCGCGCCGATTTTTTTCGCAATGGGATCAGACTTTTCAGGCAACGCGAACACCTTCACGATGTAAGACATACGACAAAGTATTCGGCACGTTGATTGCTGAACGGACTTCAATATCGCGTTCAGCGACAACATCAGCAATCAACCCGGCGCTTCGCCCAATAGACCAGGTCGTAACGGGATTAAGATCATTATCAGTGGCCGTATTGGGGAGGACGAGGAAAATGTCCCAGTCGCTATCTGGCCGGTTTGTCCCATTGGCGCGGCTACCGAAAATCCAGACCTGTTTGGCCTTGAGTTGTTTTTTCGCGAGTGCGACAAGGGTCTTCAGCTTTGGTTCGCCAGCAAGCAGGTCATGCGCACGCTGATTGTTATGCCTTCTGCGCTCTACGGCGTTTGCTTGAATTTCTCCAGAAAGGGCACGTTCTCGTTTCTCGCCGATAATCATGGTTTGCATCTTGAATATCCGCTCAGTGTTCTAGTGTGCTTTAGGTTCTTTACCACATATTGCAGAAAGACGTCAGGTCTCTCAATTCTAAAATGGAGAGCAATTTCATTTTATTCTATTTAAAGTAATCTAAATTGTTTTTACATTCAAACCGTGTCTTGTCCTACAAATCCTTTTCCTACGTCTTAATCTACCTGCGATAATATCAATATCCCGCTAAACCATTATGAAGATGCGCTAAACAAACAGGAATAACGGGATATGCGTGCATTGATGATGCGGTATTAATCTGTCTGTTTTTGTTTGGAAATCTCGCCAAGGTGCTCAAGGATTGCCAGCAAAATGCGCGGTGCACCACGATAACCTGGAGGGTTCGAAAAACCCTTTGTCTCTGAGCTGTTCTGTGTGATTCCATTTCTTCGGCGTTGATTGGGGATGGTGGAAGATGAAGCAGCCTGGTTTCTTTGATGTTGAAGAGCGCCTTGCTCGGCTGAGCGGGCTTGGCGATCAGCTGGAGGCCTTTTCCCGGACTGTGGATTTTGAGGTGTTCCGCCCTGATCTGGAGCTGGCTCTAGCCTATTCGGACGGAAGTAAAGGCGGACGTCCGCCGTTTGATCCGGTGCTGATGTTCAAAATTCTGGTCATCCAGACGTTGAACAATTTGTCTGATGAACGGACAGAGTATCTGATCAACAACCGCCTGTCGTTCATGCGCTTTCTGGGATTGGGGCTGTCGGACCGCGTGCCGGATGCCAAAACGGTCTGGCTGTTTCGTGAGCGTTTGACACAGGCGGGTGCCATTGAAAGGCTGTTTGACCGATTTGACGCGACCCTGCGGAACGCCGGTTATCTCCCGATGTCCGGCCAGATCCTGGATGCAACACTGGTGGCTGCTCCAAAGCAGCGCAATACGAACGCTGAGAAAGCGGATCTCCGGGCAGGACGTATTCCAGAAGACTGGCAGGACAAGCCCGCAAAGATGTCGCATAAGGATCGTCATGCACGATGGACACTTAAGTTCACGAAGGCGAAGCGGCAGGACGATGGAACCATACCGTCGAGCGATCTCGCCATCCCGTTCTTTGGCTACAAATCCCACGTCTCCATCGACCGGAAGTTTCGGTTCATCCGAAAATGGAAGACGACGGATGCCGCCGCCAGTGATGGTGCGCGATTGAGAGAGGGGCTGTTAGATAAAACCAATACGGCCTCAAGCGTTTGGGCTGATACAGCTTATCGCTCGAAAGCGAATGAGGACTTCATGGACAAAGAGGGTTTTGTCTCAAAGGTTCACAGAAAAAAGCCGCATCTCAAGCCTATGCCCCGACATATCCAGAAATCGAATGCTGGAAAGTCCGTGATCCGATCACGCGTCGAGCACGTCTTTGCCGACCAGAAATCACAGACGGGGTTGTTCATCCGAACTGTCGGTATCACCCGGGCCACCATGAGGATCGGGCTGGCCAATATCGTCTACAACATGCGCCGCTTCCTCTTCCTCGAAAGGTTGAACGCGAGCGCGTAGTCATCCAGCGGGACGGCAGTCCCCGATCTGCTCAAAACGCAGATCAAAAGCTACCCCAAAAACCGTCAATCAAATCGCCAAAAGCCTGAAATCACGAGCCAAGCGCATCAACCAACGATTCTTCGATCCCTCCATGTATGCAGCCACAACACTTCGACGCATCTGGTTATAACCTGCAACTTATGAGCCAAACTCTAATTGGAAGAGACTTAACCAGATGAGAAGAACACTCAAGACCGCACGATATAACCGCGTTTGAGCTTCTTACGAAACAAAACAGCCAGTTGATTGGCCGCAGCTCCCGCATCTGGGAACAGATCAAGCCTAACCCTTCCGGGGGTCCCTATTCTGCCCCATCGCCGGATAAGCGCTGCTCCCCCAAACAGATCCGGTTGAACAGAGAGGTCATAATAGCGCCACGTGTTGCGAGGGGGAAATATGCGCACCAGAGAGACCGCGTCCGGAAAAAGAGAAAGCTGCTGAAATGCTCCGTCCCCCAGCGCCGGCTCACAGTTACCACAAATAGTCTATTCCACCCTCAGAGCATCCTTGACGGCCTTTGCGGGTGTATAGGCGAGTTTACGAGATGCAGGGATCACCAGCTCAGCACCCGTTTGCGGGTTGCGACCTTTACGCTCCGCCGTCTGACGCACCACAAATTTGCCAAATCCTGCAATAGTTGTGTCATCGCCTTTGACCGCAGCTTCAGTAATCGCAGCAAAAACTGTTTCCAAAGCCGTTTTGGCATCCTTCTTCTGAATGTCCGTTGCAGCAACAATACGTTCAATCAAGTCCTGGCTGTTCATCTTAATATCCCAACATAAGAAATTATGGATTGGAAGGTAGTAGATTTAACATCCCAACTACAAGAGCTTCCCTTCCAATCCCTCAATGATGAAACTTATGATCTTTCTGGTGATGCAGACGTTACCGGCTCAAAATAGGGGCCAGTCCCAAACTTATCATCGAGTAGTCTCATAACTGCGGACAAACGACACATATACTGGCGCATTTGATCAGACCGTTCACTATTCTGCCCAAGAGCAAACCAACTAATTTGCACGAGCTTCACCAGATGAATGAGTTCCAGAATATCCAGATCATAGGACCACGGGCGTTTTGCTTCACTTAACGCTCTTTCGACAGAAAATTTGCCGTTCATGCGTGTCACCAGGTGGCGTGTTGCTTGATAGATATCACCCTCTTTCAGCTCCGCCAGAAGACGTAGATCTTCCTGCGTGAGACCAGCCGATCGAAGGTCAACGTCATCTTGACCTTTATCAGGCCGATATTCTCCAGTGCGGCGTATCTGGGGCAGAACTTCTTCCGTGACCCAGCGGCGGAACCTCTTAGCTACGGGTTTTCTGGAAGCAAACGTGAGATAATAGAGTCCACTTTCGCTCACAGCCACGACTTTCTGCGGCCCGCCAGCAGTCGGAATCGTAACAAGTCGTTTTTCATTCTCGTCGAGTTTTTCCAACGCACTCCGATGGCGCTGAATTTCCAGCACGTCACAGACTGCACGTCCAAGCAGCCATGGCCGGCCATCACACTCGACCCATTCGAGTTCATGTCCTTCGAACGTCATTGCTGTATTTGATATCGGGGTCATCTTTTAATCCTCGCGAAATCTGATTACGCAGTCAACATCCCCCTCCATCATGCGACGAACCACGAAAAAATCACTCCTATCCCTCATCCAGATGCGAAGTCCCGTCTCACAAAGGGAGCCCTCACTAATGCCTCTTTTTCCAGCTTGCCCAATCCTGGCGGCGTAGCCGCCGCACTGAGGGTGCAATGGTGTATGAAGACCCTGAAATATGTGTGGTCAAAGTGTGGACAGATCATAGGTCAGAGTGAGGTCGAAAGTGAGGTCAATGCAGGGGCAGATCGATAGTCAGTGCTAGGTCTAGATAAGATCCATGTGGGGACTCTTCCT